>NZ_CAUTAP010000008.1:0-99334 GCF_963536705.1 uncultured Streptococcus sp.
TCAACTAGGATAACAACTATTTTTACTACTTTTCCATGATTATAGGGAGATTATAATCGTTGTTGTTTCAACGGTAGCAAACTGGTTTTTACATAAAGTAATTGATAAACCCAATATAGATCAGAAAGAATTACTTGAAGCTACCGCACAATATAGAAAGTTATTGATACCTGACCTAATAATTAAAGGAGTGGGATTGATTCTATCCTTAATTCTCTATCCTCCGATTATGATGTATAGTGTTTTAATTGCGGCATTTTACATCATAACTTTAAAAACACTATCTGAAAAAAGAGTGAATAACTAAAAAACGGTGACCAAAGTTAGGTGTATTATTTTAATGCTTACAGACCTAAACTATTCCCCTATTTATAATCTATTGATTCATATTTTATGAAATTAATCAGTAGATATCGTTCTGAAAAGCCTTGATAATACGCTGTTTTTAGTCCAACTGAAACCCATACTTTCCAAACCAGGCTTGAAAAAAGCTCGTAAAGCATCACAATTTAGTAAACGTTAAAACTTATTTAAACTTATTGAAAGCATTTCGTATCAAAAATACGGGATGCTTTTTCTGTTCACCCCAAATTTTTGTAACTAGGTGATACTTGAAATTAATACAAATTTGGTTGTTTTTGATAAATCTAAGCAACACTACATGATGAAGTGAAAGGGGATGAATCTTTGATAGTATTCACTTATTGTGAAATATGATATATTTATTAATTAGATGGATGAATACTTCTAGAGTTAAATATAGTATAATAGGGACATACTTTTTGGTTTATTTTTGTTTGTAGTCGGATTATGAAAGAATATCCAATATTATGCGATAAGATAGAATGTTACAAAAAAGAAAGGGGATGCAATCCGATGAAGAAAGACAGATTAATTGTATTGACAGATGCTGTTCTAGCAATTATTATGACCATCTTGGTTTTAGAGTTAGAAAAACCAACAACACCAAGTCTTGAAGCTTTTTGGGATTTACGGCAAAATTTCTTTGCTTGTTTTCTTTCCTTTTTCTGGTTGGGATCGTTATGGATGGCACTAAACACATTATGGGAAAAGGTTGAGAAAATTTCCTCAGAAATTATTTGGTGGAATTTGTTTCTACTCTTGGAGCGGCAGGAGTTCTCTTTGGAGAATTTCATGCCATCCAAGATACCAGTCTGAATGATGTGGTGGACCGGATCTATATAAATGTCAAGGATTTACCGTTTCAGTCCTTGGGAGCTTTAGCTAATATCCTGTCTGATATTAAGAAGGGACTGATTCAAGACAGTCATATCTGGTCTTTCTTCCAGTCATTTTTCAAACAATATCAGTTGATAATCAGCTTAAATCAGATCTATCAGTTTGTCTATCTTTCTCTGATGGAGATCATGTCCTATCTTCACTTTGATTATTGGAAAAAAACGGCTCGGTCAGGAGCTAGTATGAATAAGGAGAACAAATGAAACGTTTAAAAATGTTATGGCATATTATGCAGGTTACGGGTTTTACTCGGTTTGCTCTGAGTTTTGTGACCTTTGTTTTTGGGTCAGGAGGCGTGCTTTTCCTAGTTGAACCTGCTATCACAAATTACGGAGACGGTCTTTGGTATGCTTTTGTGACTTCGACGACTGTCGGCTACGGGGATCTCCTAGCTGTGACCTTGATTGGAAGGATTACCAGTGTCTTCTTGACGATTTATGGGCTCATATTTTTTGGCTGTTTATCAGCTGTTATTTTTAATTATTATACCGATTTAAATAAGGAAAGAGGAGAGGACAAATGACTGCCAATTATTCAACACGGGAATACCGTGAGAAATTATACGATGACCTTCATGTTCGATTGAGAGATACAGCGATTTTGATGTGTGCAATTTTTATTGCCTCTATCGGACTAAATATGAATTCAACAGCTGTCATTATAGGAGCCATGTTGATTTCACCTCTCATGACACCGATTGTTGGACTGGGATTCGGTTTAGCTATTTTTGATACGCGTTTAATCAAGCAATCTCTAGAGGTTTTATTGACTCAAGTGTTGGTCAGTTTGCTTGTCTCGACTCTGTATTTCTGGATTTCTCCCTTGTCTTATGCAAGTAGCGAGTTGATTGCACGAACCTCTCCAACCATTTGGGATGTCCTCATTGCTATTGCTGGTGGGATTGCTGGTGTGATCGGTTCAAGGAAAAAAGAAGCAAACAATATCGTGCCAGGAGTAGCCATTGCTACAGCTCTGATGCCGCCTATCTGTACTGCTGGCTATGGTTTAGCTAATGGGAATGTACGATTTTTATTGGGGGCTCTCTATCTTTTCTTGATCAACTGTGTCTTTATCATGCTAGCCAACATTGTTGGAACAAGAATTTTGATGAGAAAATCTCCTTTAACTTCATTTAAAGAGCTGAGCATTAAAATGAGAATTGGCTTGATATCTTTGATTGTATTGTTGATTCTTCCAGCTAGCTATTCGGCAGTTACTCTGACAATAGAACAAGCGCGCAAAGAAGGGATCAAACAGTTTGTAGGAAAAGAGTTCGCCAATTATACGGTTATTAATCAAGTCTACAAGTCAAGTAACAATGAATTGGTCTTGACGGTTGTTGGAGATCCGATTTCAGAAGAAGAATTAGAAACAATTCGCCAAAAACAAGCCTCTTACGGTATTCAATCTGTTCAATTGAAAGTCAAGCAATTCCATAATTCGGCAAAATTAGATAGTGAGACGATTAAGGAATTTTACGAAAACATTGACAAGTATATCGATCAAAAACTCTCTGAAAAAGATTCACAAAACGATCTCGTAAAAGAAAATGAAGCAGACAAGGATTGAGGACAATGAACTGAATCGGTTTTTACGCCGTGTTTTTCTTGTATCTTCCTCTTTCTTACTTATAGCAGGTTGTTTTTGCTTGAATAAGAAATAAATTAGAAGTTCTATCATCTAAGAAAAATGATGAACAAAAAATCATTTAACTAATGGTGTGAACGTTTAGTGTTTATCAGCTCCATTCTCTGTAATTTTGGGGGTAAAATCCACACCATTCGGATAAAATTAGTTGAATTTGATTGGAAAAAAGCTTTTATAAAAGCGGAGAAAAGTCTTGATATTACGCTGTTTTTAGTCCAACTGAAATTCATACTTTCCAAACCAGGTCTTAAGAAAGCTCGTAAAGCGTCACAATTCTCAAAACGTTAATCAATACGATACTATCAACATTTACAGACATTCAAGAATTTCTCTTGGATGTCTTTTTTGATGTAAAAAACAATTTAACCTAAAAATACACCAAGATTCAAAATCTTGGTGTATTATCTTTTTTTAGATAATTGTTCTCTAAAAAGTTTTGTCATTTGTTTTTGTCCGGCAGGAGTACCTAGTGCTTCTTTGCTTATTTCTCCTTTAAATATTTGTTCCATTAAAAATAGGTAAGCCTCGCCTAAAGCAGTTGTAATTAATCCAGCAGTGGTTCCAGAAATCGTTCCGCCAACTGCTGTTCCTACTCCGGGAATAAATTTGAGTATATTAGAGACAATTGTTTTTCCGAGGAATGTTGCTCCCCCAGACCCTAAGGTTGAGGATACAAAGGCGGTTAGAAAAGTTTTATTTATATCAAGGCCAAATATTACAGTGATGCCAGTAATCATGCTTATCTGGGTTGGAACAAGCATGAATGCATCTGCGAATGGAACTGGAGCGAAACCTTCACCAAAACTTGCTGCTACTGCAGTCGCAATGACTGCCCTAGCATGTTTTTTTTTAGATTCCAGAGATACTTTTTGGATATTTTGGAGAGTATCTTGTAGTTCAGTTGGCAATACCTCAGACATTACATCAATCAAAGTATCTAATCCAAAAGCTTTAGCGACATATTCCTCATCAAAATCCATATCTTGAGCTAAAATTGGCACAACTTTACAAACATCTAAGTTTTCCTGCTCAACATGAGCTTTCATTTCTAGTGCTTTCTTCTTAGGTACAGATTGAGTAAGGACAACAATGATAGGTACCTTAGACGTTTTATTCTTCTCAGAAAACTCTCTAAGCCATTCCACTTCCGAACTATCGAAAGTACGGTTTGAACCGACATTAATACAATACCAAATGCAGTGGATCACCTCATTGATATCATTAGAAGAGTAACCGTTGTTAATTAGGTTAATCACTTCATCTTTGACACTCTCCTGTTGGGTATATGATAATTCAAAGCCGGGTGTATCATAGATAGCCAAAGGATATCCATTTTTTTCAATTTTGCGAATTTCCTGAGTTACTGGTCTACCCAATCCAGTATCGGCAAAATTACCTCTAAACAAACTGTTGATTAGTGTGCTTTTACCGACACCTGATTTCCCAATTACGATGATGTTTAATCTTTTTAAATTGTGAATTCTATCATTAATCGCATTGAGACATTGTTGCGCAATATTGTCAGTATTAATTTGCATGTTCTTCTACCTTTTTATATTCAGATTTTTTAACCAATTTGTCCTTGCAATCAAAAGTTACTTTTCGATGATTAGTTATTTTTACTTGCTTTTTATACAAATAATTTGTAGTTTTTTTCAAAACTTTAGGCAGAATCACTGTAGAAGCTAGAATTAAAACTCCACTTCCTAAGATATATTTTACTTTAGAAGAATTTCTTTTTTTGTTACCTTTTGTCTTTGACATAATATTTCTCACTAATATGATTTTTAAAATAATTATATCATATAAGAAATTAAAAGAGTCAATTTAATGATTTTGGTTATCTCTTTGTTTTAAAGATTTTAGAACAACTTCTCCGATAGAAATTGAAGTAATGTTAGCAGAGTTCTATTAGGTGTAATGAAGAGGATGTAAAGATCTTGAAGATAGAGAAGTAGTTATGTGGTTTTCAGCCTGTCTGGCTCTCCAAGGTACAAGAAAAATAAACCACCTGCCTTGCGTGTGTGGTCCCTAGATGGGTGGCTATGATTTGTAAAATAAGTCTAAGTAAATTGCTTGATAAGATTTAGTAATTTATAGATTTTAAAAAATTTATATAGTAAACTAGATGTGTAGCATTGGGTTTTGAGTGACTGAAAAATTAGTATGGATCGTACCAGTTGTTTTAGAGAATTAATGTGGTATCAAAAAAATTAAGGAGACGTTATGGAGAAACGAACGAAAATCATAATTGCAACAATTGCAACAATAGTTGCGCTCGTAAGTCTGGGAGGATGTGCCATGACTCAAAAAGAAAGTAATAAACAAGATAAGAAAATTACTTCTTCAAAAAAGGCTATCAAAGATGATAAAGAAGCTATCAAGCAAAAACAGCTCGCTTATCTCAAAGAACATGAGCAAGAAATTATAGATTTGGTAAAAGCTCAAAGTCCAAAAGTCGAATCAGTTCAGATTGATTGGGAAGAGACGCAATGGAGTGATGGTGGGCTTACAAATCCCGAGTATTATATTAATGTTTTTGGGCGAATCAATAATATTGAAGAATCGGGTTGGGGAGTGGATATACCGATTAATGATGATGAAAGTGTAAATCTTGAAGAAATGATTATAGGTAATTACATAAGTATCGGAGGTGAACCGATTGACTAATTAGAATTTGAAAAGTTTTAATAATATATGCTTCGTTAGAGGAATCATTCTATAGGCATAAAACTAATAGACATTCAAGAGCTATTTCTTGGATGTCTTTTTTCCATTATTCAACTTCCCATAAAATTCTTCTATTACTTTCATAGAAATTATATATTAGCCAGATAGGGGCAATCATAGTAAAATAGCTATCAAAATAGACTAAAGGAGTTTGGAATGAAGTTAGTTTCTTTATGGTCAAAGGTTTCTCTGGGCTTGCAACTCTTGATTGCTTTGATTTTGGGTGTTCTTGTTGCTCTTATCTGGCCGCAGTTTTCGGCTTTTTACCAATTTCTGGGTCAAGCTTTTATCAGTTTGATTAATATGGTGATTATTCCACTGGTCTTTCCAGTTGTGGTCGTAGCTGTGGCTGGTGTGATCGGCAAGAAATCTTTCGGGAAGCTTTTGTCAAAGAGTCTGCTCTATTTCTTTGGGGTCACGACGGCGATTACTTTTATTTTTGTCTTTGCATCTTATTATCTGGGCTTTGGTCAGGGAGTCAATATCGGTCAGGCGGGATCCAGCATTGACGGGATTGCCAAAAGTATTCAGTTGGATGAGTTTTTGCTTAGCTTCATTCCCTCTAATATCGTCAAGTCGCTTTCAGAAGGGGCTTTGCTTCCTATCATCGTCTTTGCGATATTTTTGGGTTATGGTCTTGGGAGTCTTAAGGAAGACAAGTCACAGAAGTTTATTGATTTATTACAAATTTGGATTGAGGCTATTTATAAAATTGTCGGTGTGATTGTGAAGCTGTCTCCGATTGGTATTTTTGGTTTTATTGCTAAGGATGTGGCTACGACAGGAGTTGACAAGTTGGCCGGTTTGGGGCAATTTGTAGCAGGGACTTATCTGGCTTATGGGGTTCTAGCTTTAGTGATTTTTCCTTTGATTGCTCTTACTTTCAGAATTCCTTATCTAACAAGCTTGCAACGGATTTGGAGTCTTTTGACTTTGGCTTTTGTCTCTGGCAGTTCCAGTGTTGTCCTGCCGCCGCTGTTGAAAGATTTAAAGAAGCAGGGCTATGATGAGCATGTCATAGATTTGGTTGTGCCTTTGGGTTACACTTTTAATCTTGAAGGGGCTGCTGTTTATTTCTCTGTAGCAACTATTTTTATTGCCCATGCTTATGGGATTGCTTTTTCTGTATCAGGACTTTTCTTTACTGTTTTGCTTTTGACTTTGATTGGTAAAACAGCTGCGACGGTGCCTTCTGGAGCGATTGTTGTCTTGCTGGCAGCTGCGCCTCAGCTAGGCCTACCGGTGGAAGGCGTTGCCTTGATTTTTGCGGTTGATTTCTTTGTCAATGCTGGTCGAACTGCCCTCAATGTTCTAGGCCAGGTCTTGGCCGTCAGTGTTATTGAAAAGACGGAAGGCAATGTAGTAGAAGAATCGAAAAGCAGCAAGCTGGCTGTTCGGTATTCATAATGGAGAGGAGACTTATGAGCCAAGCAAAAGTATACGTTATTCATGAAAATTTGGAGTGGACGCAGCACTTGGTCAAGTGGCTGGAGGAAAAAGATGTGCCCTATGAACTATGGGATTTGTCAAGTGGGATTCTAGATTTGCAGAGTCCGCCCCCAACAGGAATTTTCTACAATCGGATGTCTGCTTCTTCTCATACGCGTGGACACCGCTATGCACCTGAATTTACAGAGCAAGTTCTAACTTGGCTGGAAGCTCACGGTCGTAAAGTCATCAACGGCAGCGGGGCTATTAATTTAGAAATAAGTAAGATTAAACAATATTTGAAGCTTTCTGAAGTTGGAATTGCTTATCCAGAGACAGTAGCCGTTTTGGGACAGGAGAATATTCTTGAGGCGGCTAGAAAGCTTAATATTTATCCTCTGATTACCAAGCATAATCGGGCTGGGAAAGGTTTGGGAGTACAGCTCTTCAATAGTGAGGAAGAGTTGGAAGCCTATGTAGACGGTCCTGCTTTTGAGCCTTCTGTGGATGGGATTACCCTGCTTCAGGCCTATATCAAGCCTGCGGATGGTCGGATTCGTCGTTCGGAGTTTATCAACCAGAAGTTTCTTTATACAGTGTCCATCGATTCATCAGAAGGCTTTCAGCTTTGCCCGGCAGATGGGTGTCAGATTGGACAAAGGCCTGCTCAGCTAGAGACCTCGGATAAGTTTCAAATCACGGAGCCGCTGCCTGCTAGTCAAAGGCAGGCTTACGAGACATTTCTAGCTCAGGCTGGTATTGATGTGGCGGCTATTGAGTGGGTAGAGTCGGAGGCAGGTCAGATCTATGTCTATGATGTGAACACCAATACCAACTATAATCCGACAGCAGAAGAAAAAGCAGGAATTTTTGCTCATCAGCATCTGGCAGAATATCTAAAGAACGAGCTGGCAGCATCCTATCCAGAATAAATTTAAAACAAACAAAAGCTTTCCGTTTAGGAGGCTTTTTGTTTTTTTTCATTTCGAAAATATGACATCTGTCATTTTGTTTTTATGACAAACGTTAGGTGAAGCGCTTACAAAAATTTGTTATATTTAGATTATTGAGATTGCTTCTTTTTTATAAAGGAGTTAGGTGCTAAATGAGGTGTTCATTTTGAACAAGAAAAGGTGAAAGGAGTGCGTTATGTAGAAGTGATTTGGTTGTGAGGAGTCTGATTTTATTTTTAGAATATTGAGGTGTGTCATGAAAAATCATCTGGAAAAAGTGTGTAAAAATTGGTTTATGAGAAAAAGCGGCAAGCGTTGGGTTTTTGGGTGTGCCCTGCTGGCTTTTGGAGCATTCTTGTTAGATGGGGGTGGAGTGGTTTATGCGGATGAGGCTAAGGCTAATCCAGCTCCTGCGCAGGTCTTGCAGGCTGATTCATCAGCTGTCTCAGAGCCTGAGAGCGGACAAACAGCTGCTCCTACAAGGAATGCCGATAAGACAGAGAATCTTGTAGCTGGGGAGACTGCTCCAACTGCAGCGACGGAAGCGGATGGTCAGGATGCAGCAGTAGAGTCAGCCAACCAAAAGGCTGATAAGGATAATCAAGTCACAGCAAACGCTAAAGAGACCAAACAGGAAGAAGACGAACAGCCAGCAGCGAAGGAAGTTGCTTCGGAAAAACTCCCTGCCGCAGAGACTGTAGATAAGCAGTCAGGCTTCAATACTAATTTGGCAGAAGCCAAGGGAGACAAAAATGGAGTTTGGGAAGTCCGGGAGCAAGGTCTTTATAGTGATGCCAGAGGCAAAGGTGATAGTTTCTTTTACTCACAAAGTCAGGGCAAGGATTTTGTTTACTCAACGGATGTAACTTTCCTCAGTAAGGAAGGGGCGGCAGCCCTCATTTTCCGCAGTAATAATAATCCGGATGACAAGAGCAGCTATGCAGTTAATATTGATGGTAGTAGCAACAATGTGAAGTTTTGGCGTTGGCAAGGCGGGCGTGACTATCAGTTTATCAATGAAAAACATATCGAGCCAACGGATGATAATAAATATCGTCTCAAGGTCGTTTCTATCGGCTCTTGGGTATCCTACTATGTCAATGATATTCTAGTAGCCAGTTCAGGAGATTACACACTTCAGAGAGATGATAAGGGGCAGAATACTTACTTGTCAGAAGGATATTTTGGCTTACTTAACTGGAATAGTGAGCTGCTTTTTCAAAATACCTTTTATAAAGAAATCACTTCTCAGTCTAATCCCGAGTTGGAGGATATAAGGGTAACTTCTTCGGTTGGGAAAGTAGAGCAGAAAGGTCAGTTTAGTGCTCCTATTACCATCCAGTATGTCAAACATGATGCTGAGACGGTAGACTTGACCGTCGTAGCAAAAAATCCTGCTGCCAAGGTAAGCGTGACCGATGCTGCAGGTAGGGTTTATAGTGATTTGAAGAATATCCCGCTGGCAGTGGGGGCAAACTATTTGACTGTGACCAGCACTGTGACGGATGCGGATGGGCAGGAGGTCAGCCTGACTTACCGGCTTAATGTCCATCGTCGGCAGGCAGATGAGGTATACTACAATGAGCTCTATCGCGGTCAGTATCATTATTCGGTCAAGGACGGTTGGGCCAATGATCCCAACGGGCTGGTTTATTACAAGGGAGTCTATCATTTCTTCTATCAGTTTTATGACGATACCAAGTGGGGGCCTATGCACTGGGGTCATGCGACCAGCAAGGATTTGATTCATTGGGAAGAACAGCCGATTGCCTTTTATCCGGATGCTAATGGAGCTATGTTCTCAGGCTCTATCGTCGCAGATACCACCAATTCCTCTGGTTTGTTTGACAATGACCAGGGCGGTTTAGTCGCGCTGATTACTGCCGATGGAAATGGTCAGCGCATCAAGTTGGCCTATAGTAAAGATGAGGGTCGGACTTGGACGAAGCTTGATCAAATTGCAGCTGACTGGACGGATGATCCACTGCAATCTCAGGATTTTCGTGACCCCAAGGTCTTCCGTTGGGAGGGTAAATGGTTTATGGTCGTTGCAGGCGGACCGCTGAGAATTTATTCGTCTGATAATCTGCGTAATTGGAAGGTTGAGTCAACCTATGCGGATCTCCATACGGAGTGTCCAGATCTCTATCCTCTACTGGCAGATGATGGTAGCCTAAAATGGGTCCTGTCTCGTGGCGGGCGCTCCTATAAGGTTGGTGATTTTAGACAGGTGGAGGGCAAGTGGACTTTCGTCCCAGATGCTGAGTTTGCTCAGGCTGATCAGGTCATGAACTTTGGTAAAGACTCTTATGCGGCCATGACTTACTACGTTCAGGACTTTGGCAGCAAGGCTAATCCAATCCTACCCGACATTATTGAGTCTAACTGGATGAATACCTGGGAAGATTACTGTAATCTGGTAGCCGATACCGTCGGTCAGAAGTTCAACGGGACCTTCAATCTTAACCTCAAACTAGGCCTTATCAAGCAAGACGGAAGCTATCGGCTGACTCAGACGCCAATAGCAGCCTATCAGTCTCTGCGTCAGGAAGACAAGGCTGTATTGTATAAAGACGTGGAAGTTAGTGAGGAGAATGGGCTGTTGAAAGATTTTTCCGGTGATCAGTATGAAATTGTCTCTACTTTCCGGCCAAGTGAAACGACCAAGAAAGTCGGTTTTAACCTGCGGGTTGGAGATGGAGAAGTGACTAGAGTTACCTATGATTTAGAAAAGGAAACTCTCTCTATTGACCGCAGCCAGTCCGGCATTCTTCTCAGTAATAAATTTGCTCAGGTGGATAGTCAGTCCGTCAAGCGCAATGCGGATGGCAGCATAGATCTGCATCTCTATGTGGATCGCTCCAGCCTAGAAGTCTTTGCCAAAGGGTATACTGTAGCGGGTGCCAATCAGATTTTCCCTGCGCCAAATAGCCTTGCGGCTAGTGTGTTTGTAGAAGGTGGTGCTGCTAAGGCTGACATTGCTCTTTATCCGCTGAAGGGCATCTGGAAAGACAAGCAGGTAGTGACCAAACCACTGGAACTAGTGCAGGCTTCTCCTGTAACAAATAATATTTATGTCGGTGATAGTTTGGATTTGAAAGCATATGTCATGCCAGCAAGCGTCTCTCAAGCGGTCAGCTGGAGTGTGGATCAGCCAGACCTAGTCTCTGTCACGGAAGATGGCAACAAGCTACGAGTGACTGCTCTGCAAAGGGGTGTGGTCAAGGTAAGGGCAACCTCTAAGGAAAATCCAATTCTTTCCAAGGTTTTCACCATCAATATCAGCCGTAATGACTTTAAGACCAATGTTCCAGATCTAAAAGCTGTTTCCGGTAAGTGGTATGTCGACGGTGAAAGCCTCTATAATCAGAATACCAGCTCCAATGATTATTATATGGGAGGTCAGAAGATTCCTTTCCCTGAGTATAACTTGGATGTGGATCTCAAGTATCAAAAAGGCTTGATTAACATCTTCTATGCGTCTGAAAATGTTGACCCTCGCAATGCTTATTCTATTCAATTTGGCGATAATGATAAGATTCGACTTTACCGCTTTATGGGAGAAACGATTGCAGAAAGTAGCATGAATGGCAAGCATCTTAATGACGGCCAGTTCCACCATGTTAAGCTAGTGAAAACTAAAAATGGTGTCAGTGTATCTGTGGACGGTGTAGAATACCTGAACCACCAATTTGATACGGTTGAGCCTTATTATAATGATGCCTACGTCGGTCTGGGACTCTGGGATGGGGACTTGGAAGCACGCAATTTCTTTGTGACCAATCTTCATGCCCCAGCAGTTAATAAGGCTTCTCTGCAGAAAGTGGTAGACAGTACGGCTAGTCTAGATCCAAGCCTTTACACAGATGAGACAGTTCAGGCTTACCAGTCAGCCTTGGCTCGAGCCCAGTCTCTCTTGGCAGATGAAAAAGCGGAGCAGGCAGATTTAGATAGAGCAGAGAAGGATCTGAGGACAGCTTTAGCTGCCCTGGATCTGAAACCAAGTCATCAGGTCACTCCGGAAGAAGGGATAAAGGACCTAGTGGAAGAAAAGCCTTTCTTAGAAATCGTAATGGAAGAAATTGCATATCGGACTCGAGAACAGGAAAATCCAGAACTGGAACAAGGGCAGCGGCGGATACTTGTAGCTGGTCAAAAGGGTCAAAAGCGAGTCTTTGTAGAAGTCTTGAACGGTCAGCGAACCGTCCTCGGTCAGGAAGTGCTCTCTCTAGCAGTTGATGAACTAGTAGAAGTTGGCAGCAAGGTGGTGGCTGAAAGTGCTAAACAGCCTTTGACAAGGACCCAGCCTCAAGCTCTCAATCAAGGTGAGGAAGGGAAAGTTATTTCGTCGCCAAGATTGCAGCCAGCTCCCGACTCAGCTCTGCCTAAGACTGGCACTCAAGAAGATAAGTTTCTGCCTCTGGCTGGTTTAGCTTTTCTGGGAATGGGGCTTCTAGCTGGAAGGAAGAAACAAGAAGACTAAGATGCTAAGCGATGGTTATTTGCACATAAAAAGGATGGGTGTTTTCCCATCCTTTTTTGATATAGATACGGCCTGTGAAATGATTAGTTTTTAGCTGAGCACGCTCCAGTATCTGGCAAGAAATTCTACTACATCCATCTGCTTGATTTTTAATCCTCTATCTGAACTTGCATCCGGATGAACATATCGCGGTGCTGCTCCTGGAGTTGTGGCTGTTCATGGATGACCTCGCAGATATAATCCCCCACAGGAGTATATCCAGCTTGGGACAGAGCCTGGTAAAAATGCGGCAGAGCTTTAAGTTCATCTGCAAAGGAAGGGCAATAAGCAACAGCATAATTTCCTGCCGGCAGCAATATTCGATTTAAGTGAGGGAGTTCATTGGGAGTATGATGGAAGAGACAGAGTTGCTTGGAAATCCATCTTTCTTTTTGGAAATCTTCTTGTTTCATAATGGAGCCGACGCGGCTGAAATGGGTAAAAAAAGGACTGTAACGCATAATTTCTTGCTTGAAGCAGCGGAGAGCAAGTTCGTATTCTTCACTTTTCATTTGATAAATATTTTGATCAATTTCAAAAATAAGCAGCTGACGCTCAGGAAAAGTTAGGATCTCCAGTTCATGCTCCCTTTGTTTTTCGCCATAAATCCGTGCACCAGACCGAAAAATTTCGATTTCTTGGATTTGTTTTTCTAAATTCTCTTTTTCCTCTAGAAGGCGCTGATAGCGCTCCTCGATAAGCTGGTGCAGTTGGAAATGGTCTTTGTCAGATAGGATTTCTTTGATGTCTTCTAGAGAAAAATTCAGTTGACGCAGGTACTGAATGGAGTCAACCAGAGAAGATTGATTGATGTGGTAGTAGCGATAGTTGGTTTCTGGATCGACTTTATAGGGTTTTAAAAGATCGATTTGGTCATAGAATCGTAGAGATTGGATGGAAATCTGATTTATTTGGGAAAACTCTCCGATGCGCAAAATTTTTTTCATTTTTTCAAACCCTCTATTGACTCTCTAGTTACTAGAGATATTATACTATAATTGTGAAAGAAATAACAATAAATGGAGGGTTTGCCATGAGAAATACAAAAATTCGTGCTGTCCAATATGGCTGCGGCAAGATGTCTAAAGTGATTTTCAAGTACCTACTGGATCACGGTGTAGAAATCGTGGGAGCTATTGATAACAATCCTGCTGTAGTAGGACAGGATGTTGGTGATTTTGCAGAGCTAGGCCATAAGACTGGTGTCCTGATTTCTGATAATGCTGAACGTGTCTTTGGAGAGTGTGACCCAGACATTGCCATTGTCACCATTGCTTCCTATATGCCGGAAATGTATGATTTTTTTGAAACAGCCATCAAGCATGGAGTTAATATCATCACGACCTGTGAGGAAGCGATCTACCCTTGGACGACCTCACCGTCTGAAACAAATCGCTTGGACAAGCTGGCTAAAAAATATGGTGTCACTGTAATGGGTTCAGGCATGCAGGATATTTACTGGATTAATATGCCTTGCTTGGCTATGTCTGGCCTTAATCGCATTCAAAAGGTGAAAGGGATTGTCAGCTATAATGTGGAAGATTATGGTCTGGCTCTCGCAGAAGCACATGGTGCTGGTTACGATTCAGAGCGATTTGAAAAGGAAATTGCCAGTGCTGAGAGTCTGCCGTCCTATATGTGGAATGCTGCTGAAGCTATCTGCTCTAAGATGAACTGGACTATTCAGGATATTTCGCAAAAGAGCGTTCCTTATATTCTGGATGAAGATGTTTATTCTGAAACGCTGGGACGCACAGTCCCGGCAGGGCAAGTAACGGGGATGTCAGCTGTGACGACCATTCATACCCACCAAGGAATTGAGTTGGAAGTAGAGTGTATTGGCAAGGTCTATCGTGAAAATGACGGAGATATGTGTGATTGGGAAATTACTGGTGAGCCAAATCTAGTCTTCTCAGTCAGCAAGCCTGATACTGTAGCCTTGACCTGTGCCACTATCGTCAATCGAATCCCTTCTGTGTTAGACGCACCGGCAGGTTATGTGACTTCAGAGTTGGCGCGTGAGTTGGCCTATCCGACCTATCCGCTTCATACCTATGTGGAAAAATAGAGAGTTTATAACTAAAAATACACCTCCCGCATCAATTGGGAGGTGTATTTTTAAGTATTAGTCTTCCTTTTTCTTTAAGAGGAAGAGTCCAGCTGCTCCTGCAACCAGAAGTCCAGCTAGCACGAAGCTAGCACGTGTTTCTTGGCTTCCGGTCTCTGGTAGAGTCTGATTGTTGTAGGTCAGGGCTACTGTCCGAGCCGGCGGATTGACAGTGGCAGGTTTCCAGTCAAGTACAGTCTGACTTGGCGCTTGGTAGGTTGGGTCAGGTGTCGCAGGACTTGGGAGGTCTGTCAGCTCGGCCAACTGGCTGCCAAAGATAGCATTGGAAATCCAGCGGTAGAAATGAACAGGGTGAAGGCGGTTAGTCGGATTGCCGGCGTAGACAAAGAGAGGCTTCTCGTTATAGGTACCAGCAATGGCTACGACTTTGTTGGCTAGTTGCTCATTGCCAGGCCACCAGCCAGCGATATAGAAGTCACTTCCGGCAATGCTGGCAAGAGTTCTAAAGTTGGCAGGAATCTTAGCAATCCAGTTACCAGAGTTGGAGTAAAAGAGTCCATCCTTCTTGTAGCCGCTGGTCAGCGGGTCTTGGTCTTGGATAACGGCCTTCATCAGTCCTTCATAATCACTGCCGTTCTTGAAGCGCTCAGCGTCAAATCCATCTAGGATACCTAGTTTTTCCAAGCGCTGCATAGCAGAGCCTCCGACGACGATGGTTGGCTTAAGTCCGACAAGTGACTTGTCATAGTTGTTGCTTTCAAGGACGATGACGTCCGCTTCTTCTGGGCGGTCAACGATTTCAAAGCCCATATTCTTCAGAGCTAAGGCAGTATGAGCTGGTGCGTCCACACCTGCCCATGAAAATTGATGCGGTGGTGCGTAGACCTTGAGAGGCTTCAGAGTTGGTCCCTGTGGAATCTTATAGAGGGCATCACCGTAAATGGCATAGCGATCCAGAAGGCTGGTAAAGGTCGGCGTATCAACGATATAGCCATCGTCTGTCAGATAGACCTTTTTTCCTTCTGCAAGCGCTTGATTGACGGCCT
Source organism: uncultured Streptococcus sp. (assembly GCF_963536705.1). GTDB lineage: Bacteria > Bacillota > Bacilli > Lactobacillales > Streptococcaceae > Streptococcus. The sequence continues at coordinate 15,655 of NZ_CAUTAP010000008.1, forward strand.
TAACGGCACTTTCAGACGTATTGGCAATGACATAATAAGGAGCTTTCTCGTCAACCAGACTGGTACGTGCAGCACGGAGGGCTGTCACCTCTCCTAGCTTGCCTTCAAAGAGCTTGTCGCCAAAGACTGGCTGGGCTTTGAAGCCTTTCATATCAGGGAAATTGACAACCAATTCCGCATACATAGCTGCCCACTTGGATTCATCTGAGCCCTTGTAGAGGACATGATTGGCATAGCCACGCTTAGCTTGCGCCATATCGACAACCAGATCACCTTTTTTATAGTTGCCGCTGTCTTCTTTGAGTTCTTTGACAAGCACACCGTTGCGCTTGAAATAGTCAATCATATTAAAGGCTTCTTGGCTATCGTTATCTTTATCTAGCCCCATCGGGATGACATAGTAGTCTGGGAAGAATTTTTCCTGGCCTTTTTTAATCCGGCCTACGACCTGACCATCAGGTCCGACGAGTTCATTTTCTGCCTTAGGATCTTCGACCTTATTAATACCGCGCAGGTAGAAGTTGAGACGCATCTCCATGAGTTTATCTGGGTTCTTAGCGAGATAGTCCAGACCTCCTAGGACCGCATAATATCCAGCCTTGTAGGACTCTTGATTGCCCTCTGGGATTTCGATAGTATGTCCCAGGATGCCATGGTACATAGAATAAACCGCTGTGTAGCCGGAGAAGGAATCGTCCCATCCGTCTCCCCAGTCGAGTTTTGGAATGATGTATTTGTCGTAGCCAGAGTTGGCAACGCCGGCCCGCCCCATATGATGGGCATTGTCCAGCATGAGGTCTGCCAAAAGGTCATATTCAAAGTTAGGATCATGCGGCGGGGTTGCTGGCTCAATCAGGAATTCCTTGACAAAGCCATGGATATCATAGAGGGCAATTGGGTTCCATTTGTTAATCAATCCAGCAACGGTGCGGGTTTCAGGATTGGCTTGGTAGCCAGTATCTCGGTTAGGGTCAAGGCCATTGGCCAGAGCCCGCGTGTTGAGGACATCGCCGTCAGGGTTCTCCGTAAAGTCAAAGAGGAAGATAAACTTCTTCAGTAAATCTTGGATGTTGAGAGTGACAAGTTTTTCAGAACCATCGGCAGCGGTTGTTTTGAAGCTGACTTGGTCTTTGGTCGCAAAGGTCTTAAATAGACCTGTGATAATATCAATCCCAGGCTGTTCATCAGCGTGGGTGTTGTTAATGAGCACAGGCAGTTTGTAGTCCAGATTGCCATTTTTGAGAGCTGCCAGCATTTCTGCTGGTTTGGTCAAGGCCTCCGGATTAGTTGTGCTGAGGTAGTCGTCAATGCTCTTTTGGTCAGAACTGATGATACCCAGCTTGATATCACGACCCTGAGCGCTCTTTCCTATGTTCTCAATCTGTACCAAGCGGTCCGTTTTAGCATCCTGTCTGCTCTTTTCAATAGCTGCCAGCATTTCCTCATGACTGTGGAAGTCTTCGTAAGGGCGCAAGATGATATTTTTACGAATGGTCAGTCTCAGGTCCTGACTCGTACCGACCAATTCATGGCTCCCGATAAAGTTTCGATAAGTGCGGCGGATATTGTTGGGAGAGCGCAGGCTGAGATCTTGTCCGAAAAGTTCCTTAAACTGCAGATTCAGATGAAGGTCATTTCCGTCAGCCTTTTCCTCAATTGTGACAAAGGGTTGGCCGGTAAAGGTGCCGCTGTCCATGTTCCAGGTTTTCCAGTCAGCAATCGGTTTATTGTCCAGAGTCCAGGTCAGCTTGCCTGCCTGAGAGCCCTGTCCTTGGACGGTATCCTTGAGCTCTGCAGACTCAGACATATAAACGGTGCCATCAGACAGCTGGGTCTTGGCTTCTTCAGAAGCAGCTGCTCTTGTTTGAGCTGCTGCAGAGACAGCTGGATTGTCCGCTGCAGGAGCAGGATTCTGTTCTTTTTCTCCTGTCTGATTTGGAGCAGCTTGAGCAGCTTCTGTCGCAGGAGTTACAGTCTCTACCTGATTGGCAGCCGGCTGTGACTCAGTGCTGTTCTGCTGGTCAGCTGCGGCCTTGCCCTGAGCTAAAACAGCCATCAATACTGCGGCTGATAAACTCAAAGCCTGAGTATAGAGACGCTTCTTGTATGAATCGTTCATTAGGAAATCTCCTTTGTGTAAAATATTCTATATTTAGTATAACAAATGTCGAAAGCGCTTTCAAACAAAAATAGAAAAAACATACAAAGATGTTCAAAATAGTTTCTCAGGTGAATTGCTGAGCATATGAGATTTTCCTTGTTCTGAGTGCTATTTGCAATATCCGAACCTTCTGTCTTTATTTTCTGAAATAGTATACAAAATCCTCGAATTTATGCTACAATGAGACAAACTAAAAATGATTGGAGCCAAGCATGAAAGCAATTATTACCGTTGTCGGAAAAGATAAAACAGGGATTGTAGCCGGAGTTTCCACTAAGATTGCGGAGCTGGGGCTGAATATTGACGATATTTCCCAAACCGTTTTGGAGGAATATTTTACCATGATGGCCTTGGTCTCAAGCGATGAAAAGCAAGATTTTACGGCCCTTCGCAATGAGTTTGAAGCTTTCGGCCAAGAGCTCAATGTCAAAATCAACATTCAAAGCGCAGCCATTTTTGATGCCATGTACAATATCTAAGGAGTGAAGGATGGATATTAGACAAGTAACAGAAACCATTGCCATGATTGAGGAGCAGAATTTTGATATTCGGACCATCACCATGGGCATTTCACTCTTGGACTGTATCGACACAGATATTGATCGGGCGGCGGAGAAGATTTACCAAAAAATCACGACCAAAGCCAAAGACCTAGTGGCAGTTGGGGATGAAATTTCTGCTGAGCTGGGAATTCCCATCGTCAACAAGCGGGTATCAGTGACTCCGATTTCTCTGATTGGGGCAGCGACAGACAGCAGTGACTACGTGCCTCTGGCTATGGCTTTAGACAAGGCAGCTAAGGAAATCGGTGTTGACTTTATCGGTGGTTTCTCTGCCTTGGTTCAAAAGGGCTATCAAAAAGGCGATGAAATCCTCATTAATTCTATTCCACGTGCTTTGGCTGAGACGGACAAGGTCTGCTCCTCTGTCAATATCGGATCGACCAAGACCGGTATTAACATGACGGCAGTTGCGGATATGGGGCGGATTATCAAGGAAACAGCCCAGTTTTCTGACATGGGGGCGGCCAAGCTAGTCGTCTTTGCCAATGCGGTAGAGGACAATCCTTTCATGGCAGGCGCCTTTCACGGTGTCGGTGAAGCAGATGTGGTCATCAATGTCGGTGTTTCTGGGCCAGGTGTTGTCAAGCGAGCCTTGGAAAAGGTACGTGGTGAGAGCTTTGACGTGGTGGCTGAAACGGTCAAGAAAACAGCCTTCAAAATCACTCGTATCGGTCAGTTAGTCGGTCAGATGGCCAGCGAGCGTCTGGGCGTCAAGTTCGGGATTGTTGACTTGAGTCTGGCTCCAACACCGGCAGTCGGAGATTCAGTGGCTCGTGTCTTGGAAGAAATGGGCTTGGAAACAGTTGGTACTCATGGCACGACAGCGGCACTTGCCCTGCTCAATGACCAAGTTAAAAAAGGCGGTGTCATGGCCTGCAATCAGGTTGGTGGTCTGTCTGGTGCTTTCATTCCTGTGTCAGAAGACGAGGGCATGATTGCGGCAGTGCAGAATGGCTCGCTCAATCTAGAAAAGTTGGAAGCGATGACAGCTATCTGCTCGGTAGGCTTGGATATGATTGCCATTCCAGAGGCGACACCTGCTGAAACCATCGCGGCCATGATTGCGGATGAGGCGGCGATTGGCGTTATCAATCAAAAGACGATAGCTGTGCGGATTATTCCGAAGGGCAAGGAAGGCGATATGATTGAATTTGGAGGGCTCTTGGGAACAGCTCCGGTCATGAAGGTCAATCAGGCTTCGTCAGCTGCCTTTATTGCGCGGGGTGGTCAGATTCCAGCGCCTATTCACAGCTTTAAAAATTAAAAAGCTAGATTTGAAACAGCTTTTAAGAAAGCATCGTCAAGGACAGCTATTCAGTTTCCGAGTAGGAGTTTGCGGGATTGAATCTAGCTGGATGCTTGAAATATAGGGGATTATAAGGAGATTGTTTAGGTTATGAATAAAAGAGAGCTAGCTGAGCTGGCCCTTGATTTAGGTTTGGATTTTGATAAGGAGAGCGGCATTATATATGGCCGTAGAAGGGATTATGCTTTTTATCTAGAGACCATAACAGATGGCGATGAATTTGCGATTTTCTTTTCAGTCAGATGTGAGCAGGGCTATATCGGTCGAGATGCCTTGGAAGCTTTGATCAATGATTCTGAGGTTTTGATTGATTTTGAGAGAGCTGGCTATAACCTGGCCTGTCAGATTTTAGCTAATCAGGATCGGGATCTGCTGCCGGATATTTTGGAGGAGGCTATCGAGGACTGCACCCGCTACTTTGAGGAGCAAGGGCTGGTTAGCGCCTGTGAAAAAACCGGTGAAACCGGAGATGTGGACTTGTATCAGATCAAAGGAGATTGGCTCTTTCTCACGCCATCTAGCTATGAACGGATGGTTTCCATCTCGCAGGATAAGGTGACAAAGCGCTCCCTTCCTCATCAAAGTCCGCAGAAAATACATTATTTTCTGGGTGTTCTCGGAGCATTCTTGACGAGCTTACTTGGTGCATGTCTTGTCTTCTTTCTGACAGGTGCATCCTTGGCCATGGGCTTCATATCAGGTTTTACACTGCTATTTAGCATTGCTTGCTATGAAAAGTTTGTCAAAGGCATTTCTGTTTTAGGAATTGTAGCAAGTTTCTTTTTTACTTTAGCAATGAGCTTTGTAGCTGTTCAAATTGGTTATGCCAATTCTTTTTATCAAGGGGAAGGCAATATTTTGCAAGCCGTTATCGCTATTAATAAAGCGGATCTATCCGGACAGTTTGGTCTTAATTATTGGCTCCATTATCTGTACATTATTTTTGGATGTGTCAGTGCTGTAAAAGTTCATATTAAGTCTCTATAGTTAATTAGATGCTGACTTCACGGTGAGCCGCAGTCTATCAAGATGAGGAAGCGTGTTCTCCCTCTTCTTTATCCTAAAGAATCCGAAGGTCTATACTATAATAAACAAAGAAAAAATAAAAGAGGTGAAGTATGTCAAAAACAAGACTCTATGTTATCCGTCATGGCAAGACCATGTTCAATACTATCGGCCGGGCTCAAGGTTGGTCTGATACCCCGCTGACTGCTAAAGGTGAGCGCGGTATTCGTGAGCTGGGTATCGGATTGCGAGAGTCTGGCTTGCCTTTCGTTAAGGCCTTTTCCAGTGATAGCGGCCGGACCATTCAGACTATGGGGATTATCCTAGAGGAGCTGGACCTGACTGGCCAGATTCCCTATCGCTATGACAAGCGCATCAGGGAATGGTGCTTTGGCAGTTTTGATGGTGCTTATGGGGGTGAGCTTTTTCATGGCGTTATCCCACGTGTTCTTAAGACGGATAATTACAAAGAACTCAGTTGGCCAGATTTGGCGAATGGCCTGGTAGAAGTGGATTCGGCAGGTTGGGCTGAGCCTTGGGACAAGCTAAGCGGTCGGATTTTAGAAGGATTTGAAGCCATTGCTAGAGAGGTAGAGTCCTCTGGTGGCGGAAATGCTCTGGTCGTCAGCCACAGCATGACCATTGGTACCTTGGCTTATCTGATTGATGAGAATATCACGAAAAATCCTAATGTCGAAAACGGCAGTGTCACAGTGCTGGAGTATGAAGATGGTCGCTTTAGCATTCAAGCTCTGGGCAATGTGACTTACCGTCAGGTCGGCGCAGCCATATTAGACCGAGAAAATCAAGAATGAGCAGGAGTTTTGAGACACCTGCTTTTGCTTTGAAAGCCAGATGGCGCCAATTTCTTCATAAAATGGTATAATATGAAAAGAATAACGGAGGAAATGAAATGGCAAAAACAAGATTATACTTGGTTCGTCATGGAAAAACCATGTTTAATACTATCGGCCGGGCTCAAGGCTGGTCTGATACCCCATTGACAGAAGTCGGGGAACGTGGCATTCATGAGTTGGGCATTGGCTTGAGAGAAACTGGGCTTGATTTCAAATTGGCCCGTTCCAGCGACAGTGGCCGGACTATTCAGACCATGGGCATTATTCTAGAGGAACTGGGCCTGACAGATCAGATTCCTTATACCTTTGACAAACGGATTCGTGAATGGTGTTTTGGCAGTTTTGATGGTGGTTATGATGGAGAGCTCTTTATGGGTGTGATGCCTCGGGTTTTCAATATTGAGCACGTTCATCAGCTCAGCTATGCTGAGTTGGCAGAAGGCCTTGTAGAAGTCGATACAGCGGGCTGGGCAGAAAATTGGGAAAAGCTTAGCGGCCGAATTTGGGAAGGCTTTTCAGCCATAGCTGAGGAACTGGAAGCTGCTGGCGGTGGCAATGCCCTTGTAGTCAGCCACGGCATGACCATCGGAACCTTTGTCTATCTAATCAATCGAACTCGGCCTCATGGTTTGGACAATGGCAGTGTGACGGTTGTAGACTATGAAGACGGTAAATTCACAGTAGCTTGCGTCGGAGACATGTCTTATCGAGAGGCCGGTGCCAAAGTAATGGAGGAAGAAGTTGAAGCGCGCTAAACATCGCAAAGAAAAGAGAAAATCGAAGTCTAAAAAGATTGGGTTGACACTTTTGCTGTTAATCGTCTTGTGTCTGGCAGCTGGAGGAACGGCGATTTATTTCCGTCCGTCCTTGTTACAAGATCTGCTTGCAAAGATTCAGTTTTCAGGTTCGTCTAGTAGTTCTGCTACGAAAGGCTCTTCTGGCTCAGAGAGCTCGCAGTCTGATTTGCCCAAGGTGTCTTCTACTGACTGGAATTTGATTTTGGTCAATCGTGACAACCAGCAAGAAGAAAAAACACCTAATCTGATTCAGATCGGAGAGGTACAGGTCGACAGCCGCATTGCTGAAAATACTCGGCAATTTCTAGCAGCAGCCCAGGCGATAGCTCCTGAAGAAACTCTAATCTCTGGCTATCGCAGCCGAGCAGAGCAGGAGGAACTCTATAACGAAAAAGTTGCTGGGGAAGTCGCCAAAGGCTTGTCGAATGAAGAAGCAGTTAGCATCGTGCTGAAACAGGTGCAGCTTCCAGGAGCCAGTGAGCATCAAACGGGCTTGGCTATTGATATGAGTGCTCCAGAAGGCCAGGAGGATGAAGTGGCAGCCAAGATTGCTGAGCTAGCTCCCCAATATGGCTTTGTCCTTCGCTATCCGGATGGCAAGAGTGACGTTACTGGAGTTGATTTTGAGAACTGGCATTACCGTTATGTCGGTGTGGAGAATGCCCAGTATATGCAGAAGCATAATCTGGTTCTGGAAGAATACATCGCCCTACTCAAGGCAGCGGGAAAATAAAAAAGTAAGTCAGGTGTTCCTGGCTTTTTTTATGCTGATTTAGATTTCTAATCCTTTTAGCTTCTGATTAAAGCAGCTTTAGCAACAAACATAGAGATACAAAAACGAACCACTTTCTGTAAAAAATATTTATAAATCCTTGACAACTATATCGGACTGCGATATAATTTTTATATCAAGGTTCGATATATCGAGGTGAAAGTGAGATGAGAAGATGAGTGGATTGACAGAAAAGCTTAGGAGAGTCTATGTGCCAATGACAGAGACAGGTTTTTATATCCTCTTCTGTCTTCAGAAAGAAAGGCATGGCTACAGTATTACTCAAAAAGTCAAGGATCTGACAGAAGGACAGCTATCTATCAGCCCTGGAACCATGTATGGAACCTTGGCAAAGATGGAAAAAGATGGTCTGATTGCCTTTGTTCGTGAGGAAGAAAAGAGAAAACTCTATTCTATCACAGAGCTTGGAAGACAGATTTTAGAGTTGGAAATCCAGCGGATTGAGCGCCTTTACCGCAATAGTAAGGAGGAAGTTTGATGGAAAAGAAAATTGTCTATAAAATCTTTACCATTGCAGACTATGACAGAGAAGCAGCTTATTTTAAAAAAATGCACATCCAGGGCTGGAAATTGAAGAAAGTAAGTTATTCTCCCTTTCTTGTTGCAGTTCGTTATACTTTTGAAGCATGTCCGCCTCAGGAAGTGGCCTATCAATTAGATTTTCGCCCCATGAAGAAGGCGGAGCAAGAATCCTATTATCAACTGTTTGAGGATTGTGGCTGGGAGCATATTACAAACTTTAATCAATTTTCTTATTTCCGCAAGCCAGTTTCTCAGATTGATGCGGAGAGCAATCTTGAAATCTATAATGACGCATGGTCTAAGCTAGAAATGGTCAAACGTTTACTTGTATGGCGGTTTTTACCAGCCATCATGGTTTTGTGTGTCACTACCTATCTCATTCTAGATATTTCCCAGAGAAGTTTGAAAGCAAGTCTGTTATTCAAATCAATCTTAGTAATAGACTGTCTTATATTGCTCATTCTGTTCTGTCAACTGGTCCATATTGCCTTGCGTTTTTGGAAAATGAGGCAGGAGCTGAAAGACTGATTGCAGTTTTGTTAAATACTGTTATGAAAGCGAGGAAAACAATGAACAAGACCATTATTGAAGTGCAAGGCTTGAAAAAGAAGTTCAAGGAGCAAGAAGCCCTGGCAGGAATCGATTTTTCCATCCGAGAGGGAGAGATTTTTGGCTTTCTAGGGCCTTCTGGATCTGGTAAAACCACGACTATCAATATTTTGACTGGTCAGTTGTCTGCAGATGCTGGGACAGCTCATGTGCTGTCTGCACCGGTTGAGGATTTAAAGGTAGAAATCCTGGAGCAGATTGGGATTGTCAGCGATGGCAGCGGTTTTTATGAAAAGATGTCACTTTATAAAAATCTCAAGGCTTATGCTATGCTCTTTGGTGTTAAGATGACAGAAGTCGATGAACTTCTCCGAAAAGTGGGGCTTTATGATAGTCGCAACAAGGTGGCTGAAAAACTATCTACGGGTATGAAGCAGCGCATGTTACTGGTGCGTGCCTTGATTAATCGACCTAAATTGCTCTTCTTGGATGAGCCAACCAGTGGCTTAGATCCGTCAACCTCTCGCACCATTCACGAATTGCTGCTGGAACTAAAAGCTCAGGGGACAACTATTTTTTTGACGACTCATGATATGCAAGAAGCTACCCTCTTGTGTGATCGCTTGGCCTTGCTAAGTAAAGGAAAATTAGTCGAAGTGGGCAGTCCGCATGAGATAATCCAAAAGTATAATACAGATAAGAAGGTTCGTTTAGAATATGAAGATTTGACGATGAAGACAGTTACCTTTGATGAACTGCAAGGTGGTTTGGATTTGTCCAACGTTATCAGTATTCATTCCTGCGAACCAACTTTGGAAGATGTTTTTATCACGTTGACAGGAGGTACCTTAAATGTCTAATAAATTCAAAGGTATGATTTGGCTGAGAGGTCAAGTGACACTAGCTAATAAAAGTATTCTATTGCAGGTTTTTATGCCGATTTTCCTCATTTTTCTCTATAAATTTATTTTTTCTCTGAATGGAGCAGGTAAGGAAATTGGAGTGGATAAACTAGCTATTATGTTGCTTACGATCTCTCTGCCTTTCTCTCTAGCCATGTCAGTTGGAACACCCATTATCATCATTCTAGCTGAGGAAAGAGAAAAACATAATTTGCAAAGTTTGCGCTTGGCTGGTGTGACAGCTGGTCAATACATTCTTTCTGCTTTAATCTGGCCAGCGATTATTGGGATTTTTTATATCGTTATTACCCCAATTTTGGTGGGAGCCAAGCTTTCTAATCAGGTATTCAGCTATAGTTTGGTACTCTTATTGACCATGCTGGTCTTGATTTTCTTCTTTTTAATGGTTGGTCTGTTTTGTAAAAATCAGGTCATGGCACAATCCCTTAGTGTTCCAGCCATGCTCTTGGCGGCATTTATTCCTATGTTTTCAAATATGAGCGAGGATTTATTTAAGGTGCTGCGTTATAGCTTTATGGGCCTCTTTACTAGTTATATGAAAGATTGGTCTCATTTCCATTTATGGAGCGGAGAATTTTTGGCTCTGCTACTTTGGCTGCTTCTTTTTGCAGGAATTTCTTTCTATTTGATGCGCCGTTTGCAAATCTTGGACGACTAATCTAGGTCGCCAGACCGATTTTTAGCACTCTTGTAAAAAGAGTGCTAATTTTTTGAGTTTTTGTCTTGACTTTGGTGTGGAAGAGTGTATAATAGAATCATGAGTTAGCACTCGAGCCGGTTGAGTGCTAATTGAGATTGGAATCTTGATTGGAGGTGATGCCGTGGTCACGGAGCGTCAAAATGAGATTTTGAATTTGATTATTGATATCTTTACCAAGACTCACGAGCCGGTCGGCTCCAAAGCCCTGCAGGATTCTATCAATTCCAGTAGTGCCACCATCCGAAACGATATGGCAGCTTTGGAAAAGCAGGGGCTTCTGGAAAAGGCGCATACGTCCAGCGGCCGTAAGCCTAGCGTGGCTGGTTTTCAGTACTTTGTCAAGCATTCTCTGTCCTTTGATCGTCTCGCTGAGAATGAACTTTATGAGGTTATCAAAGCCTTTGACCATGAGTTTTTCAACTTGGAGGACATTCTTCAACAGGCAGCAGACCTTTTGACCAAGCTCAGTGGATGCACGGTTGTTGCACTGGATGTAGAACCCAGTCGGCAGCGTTTGACAGCTTTTGACATCGTTGTGCTCAGTCAGCACACGGCTCTGGCGGTCTTCACCTTGGATGAGTCCAATACCATTACTAGTCAGTTTATGATTCCGCGCAACTTCTTAAAAGAAGACCTGGATAGGCTTAAAGGCCTAGTAAGGGAGCGGTTTTTGGGACAGACAGTGCTGGACATCCATTACAAGATTCGGACGGAAATTCCGCAGATTATCCAGCGCTATTTCACTACGACGGACAATGTCATCCAGCTCTTTGAGCATATCTTTGGTGATATTTTCAAGGAAAATGTGATTCTGTCTGGCAAGGTTCAGCTCTTGGAATTCTCAGATCTGACGGCCTATCAGTTTTTTGATGACCCGCAGAAAGTAGCATTTGAAATTCGCGACAGTTTGGCTGAAGATCAGATGCAAAGCGTGCGCGTGGCAGACAGTAGAGAAAGCTGTTTGGCTGATCTAACACTGATTTCCAGCAAATTTCTGATTCCTTATCGAGGATTTGGAGTGCTGGCAGTTGTCGGTCCAGTCAATCTTGACTATCAACGGCTGGTCAGTCAGATGAATGTCGTCAACCGCGTGCTGACCATGAAACTGACCGACTTCTATCGTTACCTTAGCAGTAATCACTATGAAGTCCATTAAATATAGTATAAATATTCCTAAAAAGGAGGTGCCTTGTGGCAAAACATAAACAAGAAGAACATCCAGAAGATGTGGAAGTAAAAGAGGAAGCTGTAGAAACAGCTGAACAAGCTGAATCAGCAAGCCCTGAAAAATCAGAGTTAGAACTAGCCAATGAACGGGCAGAAGATTTTGAAAACAAATATCTCCGCGCTCATGCAGAAATGCAGAACATCCAGCGCCGAGCAAATGAAGAACGCCAGCAGCTGCAAAGATACCGCAGCCAGGACTTGGCAAAAGCTATTTTGCCTTCGATAGATAATCTGGAGCGCGCGCTTGCCGTTGAAGGTCTGACAGATGATGTCAAAAAAGGACTGGAAATGGTGCAGGAAAGCTTGATTCATGCTCTCAAAGAAGAGGGCATCGAAGAAATCCCAGCTGACGGAACTTTTGACCATAACTATCACATGGCCATTCAAACAGTTCCAGCCGACGATGAGCACCCAGTTGACACTATCGCGCAGGTCTTCCAAAAAGGCTACAAACTTCATGATCGTATCCTGCGCCCAGCAATGGTAGTGGTCTATAACTAGGCTAGAAAACTTGAAAAATCTTGTCCGAAACGACAATAAACTATGAAGAAAGATAAAAAATTGTTCAGCTTTGCAATAGTGAGCGAAGCGAACCAAAGAGTATCAAAAATAAAATTAAAGTAAAAAGAGGTAAAAATATGTCTAAAATTATTGGTATTGACTTAGGTACAACAAACTCAGCAGTTGCAGTTCTTGAAGGAACTGAAAGCAAAATCATCGCAAACCCAGAAGGAAATCGCACAACACCATCTGTAGTGTCATTCAAAAATGGTGAAATCATCGTTGGTGATGCGGCAAAACGTCAAGCAGTGACAAACCCAGATACAATCATTTCCATCAAATCAAAAATGGGAACATCTGAAAAAGTAGCTGCTAACGGTAAAGAATATACTCCACAAGAAATCTCAGCTATGATTCTGCAATACTTGAAAGGCTATGCAGAAGAGTACCTTGGTGAAAAAGTAAGCAAAGCGGTTATCACAGTACCAGCTTACTTTAACGATGCACAGCGTCAAGCGACTAAAGACGCTGGTAAAATCGCTGGTCTTGAAGTAGAACGTATCGTCAACGAACCAACTGCAGCAGCACTTGCTTACGGTCTTGACAAACAAGATAAAGAAGAAAAAATCTTGGTCTTTGACTTGGGTGGTGGTACCTTCGACGTTTCAATCCTTGAGTTAGGTGATGGTGTATTTGATGTACTGGCAACTGCTGGTGACAACAAACTCGGTGGTGATGACTTTGACCAAAAGATTATCGACCACATGGTGGCTGAGTTCAAGAAAGAGAACGGCATCGACTTGTCAAATGACAAGATGGCGCTTCAACGGTTGAAAGATGCAGCTGAAAAGGCTAAAAAAGATCTTTCAGGTGTAACTTCAACTCAAATCAGCTTGCCGTTTATCACAGCTGGCGACGCTGGACCTCTCCACTTGGAAATGACTTTGACTCGTGCTAAATTCGACGATTTGACTCGTGACTTGGTAGAGCGCACTAAAGAACCAGTTCGCCGTGCTCTTTCTGACGCAGGCTTGAGCTTGTCAGAAATCGACGAAGTAATCTTGGTTGGTGGTTCAACTCGTATTCCAGCTGTTGTAGAAGCTGTTAAGGCTGAAACTGGTAAAGAGCCAAACAAATCAGTGAACCCTGATGAAGTAGTTGCTATGGGAGCAGCTATCCAAGGTGGTGTTATCACTGGTGATGTCAAAGACGTTGTACTTCTTGACGTAACACCATTGTCACTTGGTATCGAAACAATGGGTGGCGTCTTCACTAAGCTGATTGACCGCAACACAACAATTCCAACTTCTAAATCACAAGTCTTCTCTACAGCAGCGGACAACCAACCAGCCGTTGATATCCATGTTCTTCAAGGTGAACGCCCAATGGCAGCAGACAACAAGACTCTTGGACGTTTCCAATTGACAGATATCCCAGCAGCTCCTCGTGGAATCCCTCAAATCGAAGTAACCTTTGACATCGATAAGAACGGTATCGTATCTGTTAAGGCTAAAGACCTTGGAACTCAAAAAGAACAACACATTGTTATCCAATCTAACAGCGGCCTGACTGACGAAGAAATCGACCGTATGATGAAGGATGCGGAAGCAAATGCTGAAGCAGATAAGAAACGTAAAGAAGAAGTTGACCTTCGTAACGAAGTTGACCAAGCTATCTTTGCGACTGAAAAGACTATCAAGGAAACAGAAGGCAAAGGCTTCGACGCAGAGCGTGACGCTGCCCAAGCTGCTCTTGATGAACTTAAGAAAGCGCAAGAAGATAATAACTTGGACGACATGAAAGCGAAATTGGAAGCTCTCAACGAAAAAGCTCAAGCGTTGGCAGTGAAACTCTATGAACAAGCTGCTGCGGCTCAACAAGCCCAAGCAGGAGCAGAAGGAGCTGAAAACGCGGGCTCAACTAAAGCAGACGACGATGTTGTAGACGGAGAGTTTACTGAGAAATAGGCGGTGAGACAGAACTAAAAATTGAAAGTTTTTAGTTCGTAGTCGAACCCCCGCGAGGATGATTAGGATTTTTGGGAGTCTGAAAGACGAACCTAAAATCCAATCAGCTACCGCGTCAAAAATTTTTCAAAAAATATTGTTTTGAAAATTTCACGTCGTAATGATAGGAAGAAATCCAGAGGTTGCAACCCAGCCTCTGTTTTTCGCTAAACTAGAGGGTGACGCTTATGAAGAAAGTGCTCTGTTTAATTTATCCTAATTTTTCACTTTATGAAGTAGTTGGTCTGACCAGTACTTTAGCTCTATCTTTTGGTGTTGAGGTTGATTATGTTGGTACAGATAGAAATGTTATAAGATCGGAAGATGGACTTCCCTGTCAACCTACTGGAACACTGGATGAAGTAGTTATCGAAGACTATTCTTGTGTCATTTTGCCAGGAATGATAAATATTGTCCCTACTCTGCATGATGAAAAATTGATTTCTTTCCTAAGAAGTTTGAAGCAGCAAGAAGTTTTAATTGCAGCTATTTCCTCAGCGCCCATTTTATTGGCGAAAGCAGGTTTATTGAAGGACACTAAATTTACTGGTGGGATTTGGCAAAACTTCTTTGACTATTTTGAATTTCTTCCACGGGAGAATTTCAAAGCTAAAGCGGTCCTGCAAGATAAGAACATCATTACGGCTGTTGGCTTTGCACATCAAGCGTTTGCGAGAAAAGTGCTTCTTAGTCTAGGTTTGGTAGATAATGCTGACAACTATTTTAAAGAACGGAATCAATATTCGGAAGAGGACTTGATATTCACTTTATCAGAAGAAGAGTTTGCTGAAATGAAGCATGAATTTGAAAATACCCTCTGATCAATATTTTCTAAAATTTAAAGAAAGGAACTGAACCCGACCTAAATTCTTGGAAAAAAAGAGAAATCAGCCTAGGAGCATCGCTCCGTTGCCTGATTTCCTATTTTTCAGTCGAATTTTACGGTCTTGGTATCTTATATGAACAATACAGAATATTATGACCGTCTAGGTGTCTCTAAGAATGCTTCTCAGGATGAGATCAAGAGAGCCTATCGGAAATTATCTAAAAAGTACCACCCCGACATTAATAAGGAAGCTGGGGCGGAGGACAAATATAAAGAAGTCCAAGAGGCTTATGAAACGCTGAGCGACGAGCAAAAGCGGGCAGCCTATGATCAATACGGTGCAGCGGGAGCTAATGGTGGCTTTGGCGGTGGTGCAGGCGGCTTCGGTGGCTTTGATGGCTCCGGCTTTGGCGGCTTTGAAGATATCTTCTCCAGCTTCTTTGGTGGTGGCGCTTCGCGTAATCCTAATGCTCCGCGCCAAGGGGATGATCTTCAGTATCGTGTAAATCTCCGCTTTGAAGAAGCGATTTTCGGAGCTGAGAAGGAAATCAAGTATAACCGCGAAGCGACTTGTCGTACCTGTGACGGGTCTGGTGCTAAGCCAGGAACTAGCCCTGTTACCTGTGGTCGCTGCCATGGCTCAGGTGTCATCAATGTTGATACCCAGACACCGCTTGGCATGATGCGTCGGCAAGTGACCTGTGATGTCTGTCATGGCCGAGGAAAAGAAATCAAAAGTCCTTGTGAAACCTGTCACGGAACGGGTCATGAAAAACAGGCTCACAGCGTTAAGGTGAAAATCCCAGCTGGTGTGGAAACTGGTCAGCAGGTCCGTCTGTCTGGTCAAGGTGAAGCAGGCTTTAATGGCGGCCCTTATGGTGATCTTTATGTTGTGGTCCAAGTTGAGCCGAGTGACAAGTTTGAGCGAGATGGCTCTACCATTTACTACAAGCTCAATCTCAACTTTGTCCAAGCAGCTCTTGGTGACAGTGTGGATATTCCAACTGTTCACGGGGATGTGGAGCTGAATATCCCAGAAGGAACACAGACTGGCAAGCGTTTCCGTCTGCGTGGCAAGGGAGCACCGAGTCTGCGTGGTGGAAGCATGGGTGACCAGTATGTTACTGTCAATGTTGTGACACCGACTGGCCTCAACGACCGTCAAAAAGCGGCCCTCAAAGAATTTGCGGAAGCTGGCAATATCTCGGTCAATCCTAAGAAAAAAGGCTTCTTCGACAAAATGAAAGATGCCTTGGAAGATTTGTAATCATATAAAAAGGAGCAGCCTAATGCTGTTCTTTTTATGTTTTCTAGAAGGACATTTGGCAAATGTAGCCAAGTAAGAGAGCAGCTCTAATCAGCCTTTTAATTAAAAGAAATTCACAATAAAAAGCGTAAAGAGATTTTCTCTATTTACTTTTACAAAAATTAATTGTTTTTTTAAGTAAAATCTATTGTAAAAATTTCCTAAAAGATATATGATAATACTATATGTATAAAACGCATCTTTTTAGCCTGCTGGGGAGTTGGTTAGGAAGATAATGGGAGATTAACTTTATACATTTTAGGAAAAAGGGGATTTATAAAGTGAAACGTTTTGAAAAAGTGCAGGAGCGAATTCAGAAATATTCGATTCGCAAATTGTCTGTCGGTGTGGGCTCAGTTGCCATTGCAGCTCTGATTTTTGGGAGCTCTTTGTCCAGTTCGACTGTTGCTGCGGATGAAGTTGGAGGCGGTGCGACTGCTCACTATACTTATGTTGAAGAGCAAGAGCTAACAGAGCAGGAAAAAGGTCTGATTAAGAAAGGTCTGCCTGAAAATCTGCAAACAGGGGAAAATTATTACTTGATTTATCGGAAGCAAGATGGGCAAACTGTCTTGCCGAGTACAGGAAATAACGGTCAGCCGCTTCTCGGCTTATTTGCGGGAACGGCTATTTTGGCTGTCTTGGTATTCTCACGAAAGAAATCTGGTAAGTTACTAGGAGTGCTTTTGCTAGGTAGCTTGGGACAAACTGTGTTGCAGTCTCCTCAAGCGTTTGCGCTAGAAAATCGGGAATTGCTTTCCTATAACCGTCAAGTTGCGGTTTCGTCAGCAGTTTCTGAAGCGGATGTGACTATTGCAGGCTATAACTATATCGGTTACTTTACCGCTTCTGATTTGCGTACTTTGACAGAGACCAAGATAACCTCTTTGCCAGCTGGTCAAGAGGCTCAAGCGCAAGCAGAAGTGTCAGAAGCTGCAAAAGAGGATTCTGATTCTATTGATCGAGCTGCTCAAGCAGGGTTGCTGTATCAGCTGAATCCTGATGAAAGTGATTCTGGCCATATAGGGAATCTTCCAACTCCAGCTCCAACTCCAAATCTTAGTCCAGCTCCTCAGCCGTCAAATCCACCTATAGAAACGGCAAAAGGGGAAAGTTTACAAGAACCTGCCTTGCCAGAGTACAGCGGTGCTGTGAACGGTGAGTCGCTAGTTCAAGCGGAAACTCCAGTCTATACTGCCCCAGTTGGTACAGTTGGAGACACGGCTCCGGTTGAGCCCGCCCTCCCAGAATACACAGGCGGAGTTAATGGCGAATCGCTAGTTCAAGCAGACAATCCAGTATATGATGCTCCAGTAGCTACAGTTAGTGACACGGCTCCGGTTGAGCCTGCCCTCCCAGAATATACAGGCGGCGTTAACGGCGAGTCGGCAGTTCAAGCAGACAATCCAGTATATGATGCTCCGGTAGCTACAGTTAGTGACACGGCTCCGGTTGAGCCAGCTTTGCCAGAATACACAGGTGGCGTTAATGGTGAGTCAACAGTTCAGCCAGAACAGCCTAGTCTGCATACAGACATCAAGCTAGAAACGATTGAACCTCAAGTTGTCAACAAGACAGATGATAGCAAGTACCTTGATGAAGAGACCACTGTCGATGGAACTCCAGGACAAAAAGAAATTGTAACCAGCTATGAAGTCTTGGACGGGAATCGCATATCGGATCCACAAACAACTGAAAGAATCTTGCATGAAGCAGTTGATACAGTGGTCACTCGGGGTAGCAAGGCTCGCATCAATAAAGAAGAATTGAGCAAGCAGCTAGCTTTAGCAGCGGCTGTGGATCCAGGAGTTTACACCAATCAATCCTACCAGCAGCTGCAAGCAATTAAGAATATGGCTGCGACGGTTTATCAAACTTCGTCAAGTCAAGATGAAGTAGATGCGGGTGTCAACCAACTCAAGCAGGCTTTGGCTGACTTATTAGCCCTTAAAGCAGCCCCGACTCTGACTGTTTCAGCAGTTAAGAAGGATGAATTGCAGAAATCAGTTCAGGTCCAATACCAGCTAACGGACAGAGATCAAGCCTTTACTAATGCTCATGTTCGTCTGAAGAAGGATGGCCAGCTGATAGCAGAGCAGAACTTGGCTGCAGGCCAACTAGCAGCCAACTTCACTGGTTTGGACTACTATACACCTTATAAGATTGAGACGACTCTGTCCTATGACTTAGGAAATGGCCCTGAAAGTCAAGAATTAGCTCAAGAAACAGTCCAGCTGGACCTGAAGAAGGTGGAGCTCAAGTCCATTACTAATGTCGCCTTGATGAAAGTTGAAAATGGTCAGACAAAATTGATGCCTACTCTGGCTGAAAAACCAGCAAATCTGGATCAATATTACCTGCACTTTACATCCGACCAGTTCAAGGACACTGTCCTGCCAGTTACCTCTATCGAGGAAGTGGTTGTTGATAACCAGCCTGTCTTCAAGATCCAGGCTCAGCTGCCAGACTTGCTGCAAAGAAGCGCAACGGGTCTTCAAAATAGCTTTGATTTCTATCTGGAAAAAGCCAAGAAGCGTGAAGGAAATGTCTACTATGACTTCCAAGACCTTTTGGACGGCATCAAGGAAAATCCTTCTGGAACCTTTATTCTGGGTCGCAGTATCAGTGCCAAGTTGATTGATAAACCTGCCAACAGCAAGTCTTATCTGCAAGGTGAATTCAAAGGCCAGCTGATTGGTGGTCAAAATGGCGAGCGCCATGCGATTTTAGACTTGGCACATCCTCTATTTGATACGATTACTGGCGGAACGGTCAAGGATATTGACTTTAAGCGAGTCAATATGATTTATCCAGATTCGCAAGCGGGCGATACAATTGCGACAATTGCTGCTCGCTTGAAGAATAAAGGAGTAATCGAAAACGTCAATGTCCAAGGATACTTGGAAGGAAGAGACCATATTGCCGGTTTGGTTAACAATATAGAAGGCCAATCTCGAGTTGAAAATGTCTCCTTTAAGGGACGAATTAAGTCCAAGGGTGGAAACTCTGTGACAGGCGGTATCGCAGGAAGTAACGCTATGTCCTTGGTGAAACGCGCCTATGTCGAAGCCGATATTTGGGTCAAGAGTGGCCAAAATGCAGGTATGCTGGTCGCTCAAAACTTCACTGACTATTCAGGTTCAGGCTGGGGTAATTGGGGCAGATTGATGCAATCAGTTGCCAAAGGTAAGTTAGAGGATGCAGGCTCAAGAAATTCAGCTGGTATCGCTGCTTCCATTTGGCCGTATGGAACTATCAATGACACAGTCAGCTATGCCACAGTAGTGAACGGTAAAGAGCTCTTTAGCTCAGATAATGAGATTACCGACGCTTGGATGGGGCAAAAACTCCAAAACCTTTTTGGTGTTCAGGGACTCAGCTCTGGAACCAAGACAGGAAAAGATGCCAAGTTCCGCCGCTTGACAGAAGCTGAAGCGGAGCAAAAAGTCAAGAGCTATCGGATTACGGCTCTTGAACAAACCAGCGCAAATGAAGTAACAACTGAGAAGCTAAATGCTGCTATCCTGAGAACAAGTACTTATCAAGATAAACCAGGATACAAGGCAGAAAATGAACAGCTTTATCAGAACCTAGAGCGCTTTATGCCTTTCTACAATCAAGAGTTCTTGATTCATGAGGCCAATAAGCTGGTGGATGCTGCTAAGGCGGGCGATTTGTTGACTAAGAAAGTTCTATCAGTTCAAGCGCTGAAGGGCAACCAGTTTGTTGCTGGCGGAAGGGATGCAGATAAGATCTTAGTCCATTTTGAAGATGGAAGCAAGACCATCTACAATCTTCAAAATCAAGCACGATTTGAACAGACGGCTCTGCCGGAATATCAGATTGCAGAGCTTGGTACAGTCTATACTCCAAATCACTCAACGGCTGTCAAAGAAGACTTGCTGACTCAGCTGACTGAGAGCTTGAAGAGCTTTGACCTGTACAGTGATGAAGTCTATCGTTCTGTTGGCCTGCCTAATGATAATGATAGGGTCAACAAAGTGAAGCGCCTCTTCTTGGATGAATCTTTAGCTGAGGTGAAAGCCAACTTGCAGGACATGCTTGGTAAGCTCCTGGCCAATGAATGGACAAGATTCCATGCTGATAATCCAGCGGCCAACGAAACTCTGAAAGCTAAAATTGAAGAGAACAAGACAGCTATCATGATCGGTCTGACCTATCTCAACCGTTATTACGATCTCAAGTTTGGCGACTACAACCTCAAGGAGCTGGTGCTCTTCAAACCAGACTTCTATGGTGAAAAAGTGTCATTGCTGGATCGCTTGATTAAGATTGGTCGTTCGACAGAAAATCAACTGAAAGGGGCAGACAATGTCAATATGTTTGCGCGTCAGTTGAAGGCTGAGTCCAAGTCTAGTGATTTGGTCGCTTACTTGGATTACAACCGTCGCCTGCTGACTGACTTTGAAGACATGGATTCTTGGTTCAAGGATGCAACACGAGGCTTTATTCAGTTTGAAGAACGCCAGTCCGAAGTCGAGGAGATTAAGTCTGCTAAGTATCGCGTCTTTGATAACCTCAACTCTGAATATTTCAGCAACTATATCCTTCCACTTCTAACTTTGAAGAATACGCGTTTAGCCATTCTATCAAACTATAGCACGATGGCCTTTGTCAACAGAGACAAGCGCCGGTCATGGTCTGATGAACGATTTAATGCGCGCATCAAGGAAGTAGCGACCCAGCATCGAAATCACGTAGACACTTGGTACAAACTGCTCTCAGATGATATCAAGTCCAGAATGGTCAAGCAAAATGTAACGGCTGTATGGGATGGTTTCGATGTGGAAGGACGTGGCTGGATTGATGTCAACGGAAATGATAATAAGGGCAATCCTTATGCACCATCCCGCGAGTTCTTTAACCTAGTTGGCGGCAGAGCTGGTGGCTGGTACAAGTCAAATGGCTATGGTGCCCATGCTGCTGGTTCAATCCGTGTGAACTTTGAGGCCTTTGACCTCTTGACGGAATACGGTGTGTCCGTCTTCACGCACGAGCTTACCCACGTCAATGACGGCTATATTTATCTGGGCGGACATGGCAGACGACAAGGTATCGGACCAGAAGGCTATGCCCAAGGGTTGCTCCAATCACCTGTTCCTGATCAGCCAGGTTGGGGTGCTTTGGGTCTCAATATGGCCTTTGATCGTCCAAATAATGGCAGTCTCATTTTCAATAGCTCGCCAAGTCTCTTCAAGAACCGAGCAGACATCGACCATTACATGAAGGGCTATAATGATACCCTCATGCTGCTGGATTACCTTGAGGGACAAGCCGTTGTTGCCAAAGGAAATGAAGCAGTAGCCAAATGGTTCAAGAAGGTTGAACCGAAAGTTGTGGATCCTCGAACCCAATACGACGTCGTAAGAGACTTGACGGCAGAGGAGAAAGCGGCCATGTCAGTCTCATCTGTAGAGGACTTGGTTGATCAAGGCTTGCTGTCTAACCGTGCAGTTGACAATCGAACTTATAATCCTGCTGACTATGACTCTAGTTACATTGCTATCGACTTCATGACGGGTATCTATGGTGGCGGTCAAAACAATACTGGAGCGCCAGGAGCCTTGATGTTCAAGCATAATACCTTCAGAATTTGGGGTTACTATGGCTATGAAAAAGGCTTTGTAAGCTATGCTTCCAATAAACACCGCAAGACAGCCAATGAACAAGGTGTGACTGGTTTGAGCGACAACTTTATCATCAAGCAAATTTCTGAAGGCGAATTTGAAACCATGGAAGCCTTCAAGAAAGCTTACTTCAGACAAGTTGCTGAGAAAGCTCAAAACTTAGGAATTAAGCCAGTGACAGTCAATGGAAAAGTCTACAGCACTTTTGAAGAGCTGAAAGCTGGCTTTGCAGAAGCCGTTGACAAGGATCTGAAGAAGGCTCGTGTCGATGAACGGGCAACCAAGGACTTCAAGTACGCTGTCTTTACGCAGTTGCTCAAGAACACCAACAGTTTTATGGATGAAAACTCCATTTGGGGTTCCTAAGAAAAAGTGTTTAATTGCCTACATGTGTAACTGCAAATAATGACCTTTAGCAATATATAATCAATAACCCATTTGAATTTGTTCTGTTTGTGTCGTCACTGACAGTCTGATTCAGATGGGTTATTTTGTTGCATGATGGCAAGCCGGAACAGAAAAAAACCTGATTCTTAAACGATATTTTTCAAAAAAATCTGTCCCCAGACAGTTCCTGCTTTTAGGGCTTGCTGGGGGCTTTTTTTCCTGCTAAAATAAACACATGACACGTTATAAAGCTATTATTTCCTATGATGGTTATAACTTTGCTGGTTTTCAGCGACAGCCTCATGCCAGAAGTGTTCAGGAAGAGATTGAAAAGACCCTGACCCGTATCAATAAAGGCCAGCCTGTGGTGATTCATGGAGCGGGCCGGACCGACAGCGGTGTCCATGCTCTGGGCCAGGTGCTGCATTTTGATTTACCAGAAGAGCGGGATGAAGAGAAATTGCGTTTTGCCTTGGATACCCAGACGCCGGAAGATATTGATTTTATTAGTGTGGAGCAGGTGTCGAACGATTTTCATTCTCGCTACAATAAGCACAGCAAGACCTATGAATTTTTGGTGGACATCGGCCGCCCTAAAAATCCTATGATGCGCCATTATGCCACGCATTATCCATATCCTTTGGAGCTGGGTCTGATAGAAGAAGCCATTGCTCATCTTGAAGGGACGCATGATTTTACTGGATTTACTGCTTCGGGGACCAGTGTGGAAGACAAGGTTCGGACCATTACTGAGGCCAAGGTTCGCTATGATGCAGAGCGGAATTTTCTGGTCTTTACTTTTTCGGGCAATGGCTTTCTCTACAAGCAGATCCGCAATATGGTAGGTACCCTGCTCAAGATTGGCAATAAGCGTATGCCAGTAGAGCAGATTCAGAGGATTTTAGCGGAGAAAGACCGCCATCTGGCAGGGCCAACAGCCGGTCCAAACGGCCTCTATCTAAAGGAGATTCGTTATGAAGAATAAGTTGATTTTAGCCTTTTCGGGCAATGATATTTTCAGCGGCGGCGGACTGCATGCCGATTTAGCTACCTATACGGTCAATGGTCTGCATGGTTTTGTAGCTATGACTTGCTTGACCGCGATGACTGACAAGGGATTTGAGATTCTTCCAGTTGAGGAAGAGGTTTTTGCCCAGCAGTTAGCCAGTCTCAAGGATGTTCCTTTTTCTGCTATTAAGATAGGACTTTTGCCCAATCTGCAAATAGCAGAGCAGACTTTGGCTTTTGTCAAGCAGCATGGGGATATACCAGTAGTGCTGGATCCTGTTCTGGTCTGCAAGGAAAATCATGACTTGGAAGTCAGTGCGCTGAGAGAAGAAATCATCAAGTTTTTCCCTTATGTCAGCATCATTACGCCAAATCTGGCAGAAGCTCAGCTATTGACCCAAAAAGAAATCAAAAGTCTGGAGGATATGCAGGCTGCAGCCAAGGAGCTCTATGAGCTGGGAGCCAAGCATGTGGTGATTAAGGGCGGCAATCGCTTGAGCAAGGAGCGGGCGGTGGATGTTTACTATGACGGTCAAGATTTTGAGATCATGGAATCGCCAGTGCTGGCCAGTAACAATACCGGAGCGGGCTGCACATTTGCTTCCAGCATTGCCAGTCAGCTGCTTCTCGGCAAGTCTCCGCTTGCAGCAGTTCAATTTTCTAAAGATTTTGTTTACCGAGCGATTCAGCGCTCAGATCAATATGGGGTAGTTCAGTATGAGAAATAATCAAGTTAAAAAATTAGTTATCTTAGCTTTCATTACAGCACTGTCTGTGGTTTTGGGGAATTTTTTAAAAATCCCAACTCCGACAGGCTTTTTGACCTTGTTGGATGCAGGGATTTATTTTACAGCCTTCTACTTTGGCCGCAAGGAAGCGGCTATTGTCGGAGGCCTTTCAGGCTTTTTGATTGATATGATTGCCGGCTATCCTCAGTGGATGATTTTCAGCCTGATTTGTCATGGACTTCAGGGGTTCTTTGCTGGCTTTGAGGGCAAGAAACGCTACCTTGGGCTGGTCTTGGCTGCAGCAGCTATGGTCGGTGGCTATGCCCTCTTTGGTAGTATCATGAATGGTGTCGGGACTGCCCTAGCCGAAATCTCAAGTAATTTTATGCAGAATGCATTTGGTTTAGCAGTTGGATTTGCTCTTTACAAGGCCTTCCCAGAGAGTTTGAAAAAGACAGTCGCAGTGAAATAAACGAGGTGAGACATGGACTTAGCTAAGATTGGAGCAGAAACTCGTCAGATTGTTCTAGATGTTTTGGACAAGGCTGCCTTGGTGAAGGGAGATATTTTTGTTCTGGGTCTATCCTCTAGTGAGGTTGTCGGAGGCCATATCGGTCAGAGTTCTAGTCTGGAAGTCGGACAAGTCATTGTCAAAACCATACTGGATATCTTAGAAGAGAAGGGGATCTTTCTGGCAGTTCAGGGATGTGAGCATCTCAATCGCGCCCTCGTAGTCGAAAGAGCCTTGGCGAACAAGAAGGATTTGGAGATAGTCAATGTTCTGCCTACTCTTCATGCTGGAGGCAGCGGTCAGCTAGCAGCTTTCCAATACATGAAGGATCCTGTCGAGGTGGAGTTTATCGTTGCTCAGGCGGGGCTGGATATTGGCGATACTGCTATCGGCATGCACATCAAGCACGTGCAGATTCCTATCCGACCGATTCTCAAGGAATTGGGAGCTGCCCATGTCACGGCTTTAGCCAGCCGTCCCAAGCTAATTGGCGGGGTCAGAGCGGCCTATCTAGAGGATAAAATCAGGAAGGGATAAAAGGAAAAATAATTTTGAAAAAAACTCTAATTATGCTATAATGGGTTGTATTCAATAAATTTTAAGGAGAAATGACAGAATGTCTGTATCATTTGAAAACAAAGAAACAAATCGCGGTCTTTTGACTTTTAGCATCAGTCAAGAGAAAATCAAGCCTGCCTTGGACCGTGTATTTAACTCAGTAAAAAAAGATATTGCTGTACCAGGTTTCCGTAAAGGTCGCCTTCCACGTGCTATCTTCAACCAACGTTTTGGTGAAGAAGCCCTCTACCAAGATGCTTTGAACGCTCTTCTTCCAGAAGCATACGAAGCGGCTGTCAAAGAAGCAGGTATCGAAGTAGTTGCTCAACCTCAGTTTGATGTCGAGTCTATGGAAAAAGGCCAAGACTGGGTCATCAAAGCTGAAGTAGTCACTAAGCCAGAAGTTAAGCTGGGTGCTTATAAAGACTTGGAAGTAACTGTTGAAGCTAGCAAAGAAGTGACTGACGCTGAAGTAGATGAGCGCATTGAGCGTGAGCGCAACAACTTGGCTGAGTTGGTTCTCAAAGAAGGTCCAGCAGCAGATGGTGATACAGTTGTGATTGACTTTGTTGGATCTGTTGACGGCGTTGAATTTGACGGCGGCAAGGGTGACAACTTCTCACTTGGACTAGGCAGCGGCCAATTTATTCCAGGATTTGAAGAGCAGTTGGTTGGTCACAGTGCAGGCGAAACAGTGGATGTTGTCGTAACTTTCCCAGAAGACTATCAAGCAGAAGACTTGGCAGGCAAGGAAGCTAAGTTTGTGACAACTATTCACGAAGTTAAAGAAAAAGAAGTTCCAGCATTGGACGATGAACTTGCAAAAGATATCGACGAAGAAGTGGAAACTCTTGACGAGCTGAAAGAAAAGTACCGCAAAGAATTGTCAGAAGCTAAGGAAACAGCTTATAATGATGCGGTAGAAGCAGCAGCTATTGATCAAGCAGTAGCAAACGCTGAAATCGTTGACTTGCCAGCAGAAATGGTCCACGAAGAAGTACACCGCGCTGTTAATGAATTCTTGGGCAACATGCAACGCCAAGGAATCTCACCTGACATGTACTTCCAAATCACTGGAACTAGTCAGGAAGACCTGCACAAGCAATACGAAGCAGATGCTGAGTCACGCACTAAGACAAACCTTGTCGTAGAAGCTGTTGCTAAGGCAGAAGGTTTTGAAGCTAGCGCAGAAGAAATCGAAGCAGAAGTAACTTCACTGGCTACAGACTACAACATGGAAGTGGAACGTGTTCGTCAATTGCTGTCAGAAGACATGCTGAAACATGACATTGCTATCAAGAAAGCTGTTGAAGTGATTACAAGCACTGCGAAAGTGAAGTAAGCTTCATCATTCAAAATGAGATTGCTTGAAACTAGTGTATAAATGCACTGGTTTCTTTTTGTACTTATTCCATGATTTTTCCTGGATTTTCTTTTGACGAAAATAGAAATTTATCGTACAATAGAAAGTAGCGAAAAATTGCAAGAGGGCGATAAGCCTTTACTTAATCTTAAAGGAGATAAACTTTGGAATTAGAAGTATTTGCTGGACAGGAAAAAAGTGAGCTTTCTATGATTGAAGTGGCGCGTGCCATTTTGGAAGCCCGCGGCCGCGACCATGAGATGTATTTTAATGATCTGGTCAATGAAATTCAAAACTATCTGGAAAAATCAAACAGTGAGATTCGTGATGCTCTGCCTTTATTCTACACAGAACTCAATGTAGACGGCAGCTTTATTCCGCTGGGAGATAATAAATGGGGCCTGCGTTCATGGTATGCTATTGACGAAGTGGATGAAGAAATCATCGCTTTGGAAGAGACTGATGAGGACGACGCACCTAAGAAACGCAAGAAGAAACGCGTCAATGCCTTTATGGATGGCGACGAGGATGCCATTGACTACAGCGATGACGATCCAGAAGATGAGGACGGCTACGAAGCAGATCCAGCTCTCTCATACGATGAGGAAAATCCAGACGATGAGAAGAATGAAGTGGAAGCTTACGATGCTGAAATCAACGAAATCGCTCCAGATGATCTAGGTGAAGAAGTCGAACTCAACGAAGAAGATGACGACTACTCTGATGAAGATACGGAGACCGAAGAGGAAGAATAAATCAACCAAAAGAAACAAGGGATTTCGTCCCTTGTTTCTTTTAATATTCCTTGAAATATAAGTTCGGAAGGTGTAGAATACTAATAAAATTTAATGAAGAAAAGATGGAGGTATGCTGCTATGAAATTTGTCATTGATAAGAGTCTGAGTGATTTAGGCATTAAGAGTGTCGTTATCGGGATTGCCAAGAATGTCAATCCTCATGCAAAACTGTCTTCCTCATTTCTAAAAAAGAAAAAGGAAATGGAAGACTGGGCTCTGGCATGCGACTTGGATGAGGTGCTTGAGTCGCCAGTGGTTCAAGGTTATATAGAAATACTGCAGCGCGTAGGTCGCAGTGTCAAGAAAAATCCTCCGACGGTTCCCGCGCTGATTCGCAATATCCAGCACCGAGGCTCGCTCCCTCATATTAATAGCATTATTGATATTTATAATGTCGAAGCCCTGCATTCCCTACTGGCTATTGGAGGGCATGATTTTGATAAGATTGAAGATCAGATAGAATTCACCGTAAGCCAAAAGGAAGATGTTTTTTTGCCTATTTTGTCCAAGGAGAAGCATGTTGCCAAGACGGACTATGTCTATCGGGATGCCAAAGGCATTTTGGCTTGGCTGGATGTTCGTGACAGCGAGTATTATAAGTTTGATGAGGAGACCAAGGATGCTATTTTCATCATTCAGGGGAATGCCAATACCTCTGTCGAAATGCGTCTGGAAGCCTTGGAGCGAATCCGACACGATTTAGCAGAGTGCATGCCTGATGTAGAATTCGAAACACATGTTATTAGTATTGAGGAAAATTAAATGGAAGAGGCTTTCCGATTTTTATAGACTATCAGCTTCCTGTTTTTAGGGAGCTTTTTTGCATGCTTTTGATTTCTTTTGTCAGAGTCATAGTTGAAAAAATTAGAAAGGTGGGAATTGATTATAGTTTGCTTTTCTGAAAATAGGAGACATTACTCAATAAAAAATGGTATAATAAACAAAGAAAAGGAGTGTGCCATGACAGAAGCGCTATTAGAAGCTAAATCAATCAGTAAAAAATATGAGGACAGGTATGTCCTGCAGAATACGGACCTAAAAATTGATCATCAGCAGTTTGTAGCAATCTTGGGTCACAGCGGCTCAGGAAAGTCAACTATGCTTAATATCTTATCGTCTTTACTGAAACCAAGTTCTGGACAGGTCTTATACAAAGGAAAGGAGATAGGTCAGCTGAGCAAATCGGCAGTGGCTAAGTTTAGGAGAGAAGACATTGGTTTGGTCTTTCAGCACTATATGTTAATTCCTAATCTAACAGTGGAGGAGAATATTCAGCTGGGCAGCAAGTATGCCGCAGAGACAGCGGACCTAGAAGAATTGGCTTCGCTACTGGGAATTGAGAAACTTTTGAACAAATATCCTCATCAGCTGTCGGGCGGTGAGCAACAGAGGGTCTGCATTGCCAGAGCTGTGATCAAGAAACCGGCTGTCTTATTCTGTGACGAGGCGACGGGTGCTCTGGACAGCGAAAATAGTAAGAACATTATTGTTTTATTGCATGCTATCAAGCAAACCTACGGGACCAGTATCCTTTTTACGACACATAATCGAGAAATTGCCAGAACAGCTGACCGAATACTGATCTTAGAAGATGGCCGTATTGTTAGGGACGACATGAATATGGAGAAGCTGTCACCGAATCAAATGAGTTGGGAGATTTAATATGGGGTTGCTATTTAAATATCTATCCAGAGACTTTTTTGCTAAGAGGACAATGGTGTCCATTCTATCTCTGATTTTAATATTCATTTCCTTTATGTACTTCTTCGTTCATTTCGCGATTGATGCCAATTTACTTCGTTTAGGTGGAGAGCAATTATCAGGCAATGAGTCAGATTATCTTACAGCATTGAAAAGCAATCAGGTCTTGATTCGAAACATTACTGTCGCCATGGTAGCCATTTTCTCCCTCATTTTATCCTTATTCATCAGAGGGACGCTCCAAAGAAATCGAGTGCAGCTAGCCCAGCTGATGTCCCTTGGCTTTTCTTTCTCCAGTGTGCTAGCAAGCTATGCGCTATTAATCAGCGGTTTATCCTTGCTCAGTTCCTTGCTTGGCTTAGTCTTGGGCTTCTGGGGGTCTGACATCCTCCTTTCTGCTAATAGCCAGACCTATCTCGTACAAGGATTGAGTAAAGGACTTTCTCTGCAGTCGGTTATGACGGGAACCCTCTTCCTAAGTCTTTTCCTAGGAGCTCTTACTTATTTGGCAGGACTGACGGTGAGAAAAACAGATCTGGCTTTAATGATGAAACAGACAGACGGGAAAAGCATCCGTCCCGGTTTGATAGAGAAGTTGATTCAAAAGCTGCCGATGAAGCATAAATTCAAATTTAAGCTAACTCTAAATCATTTTAGCACCTTAGGTCTCTTGTTGATTGCTATCGTTACATTTAGCATCATGTTTGTCTTAAGCTTGTCTCTTACTTTTAGCTCCTCTAAAATCCTTGAATCTCAGAAGGTCGGCCGGCACTATTCTTATGATATCAGCTATGATAACTACCGAAAGGAGGAGGCTGAGTCAGCTTCAGATTCTGTAACCTATCTGAGATACGATGTTGATTTAATGATAAAAGGCGAAACTATAGCCTATCAGGCGCTTTCATTTACCAGTCAAAATGACTTATTTCAGCTGATTGACAGTAAGGGAGAAATTCTAGATCCCACACAAGGTGTCTTTGTAAACCCTGAATTGCGGGAGAATTACGGTCTTAAAGTTGGGGATACTCTAGAGTTAAGAGTAAAGGGAAAGCGGCATCAGATAAAGATAGCTGGATTTGCGGAGAATGCTGATTTAAAGACGATATATATTCCAAGAGGCCAAGCATCCGCTATGGTAAATGAAGCTGACGATCGTTTTAATGGCAGATTGACCAATAACGCTCAAGAAAAAGGTCAGGGAAAAACTCGCTCCCTAGAGGAAAAATTATCAGCGATTCAAAGAAGTCAAACTTCCAACAAAGCAAGCGCTATTATCAACCAAAGTATCGGTGTTATAACAGGCTGTTTATTGATTTACCTAGCGGTGTTTATTGGCTTGAATGGTAATATGAAGACTCTATTGATGTTTGATTTACTAGGATATGAGGAGAGAGAGGTTTATCGTATCCTGCTTAACCCCTACATTGTGATTAGCAATCTACTTTTCTTGCTCACTCTGCCTGTGGCCGTCTATGCTGCAAGGAATATCCAGATTATGACTTCTCTTCAGACAGGGGACTATATGCCATTCCAGATCAACTGGATTACTTTCGTTTATATGTTTGTTATCTTGAATGCCTTATGTTTTATCATTAGATTTTTATTTATTCGAAAGGTTAAAAAAATCAGGGAGGATAATCGGCAGGAAGAATTCTTATCAGAATGGTGAGAAACGGCATGAAGATTTTTAAGATAAGAAGTCGGACATCTTGAAAGGAATCCGACACGATTTAGCAGAGTCCATGCCTGATGTAGAATTTGAAATACATGTTATTAGTATTGGTGAGAATGAATGAAAACCGAATGAAAACATTTGACAATTTTTTAGGTTTGCGATATCATACTGTTCGGGCACCTCTTTTAGAGGTCAGAGCTTCCTGTTTTCAGGGAGCTATTTTTCTTTTTCAGACAGAATATGGGAAATCCTCCTCTAGATAAGTTTCCAGCAACGACGTGGTTGCTGAAATGAATTGTTTTATGAAAAGGAGCACGTATGTCAACTAAATATATTTTTGTCACTGGCGGTGTAGTTTCTTCTATCGGGAAAGGGATTGTGGCAGCTAGCTTGGGTCGGCTTTTGAAGAACCGAGGCCTCA
Organism: uncultured Streptococcus sp.; assembly: GCF_963536705.1. Taxonomy (GTDB): domain Bacteria; phylum Bacillota; class Bacilli; order Lactobacillales; family Streptococcaceae; genus Streptococcus. The sequence continues at coordinate 46,494 of NZ_CAUTAP010000008.1, forward strand.
AGGTTACGATTCAGAAATTTGACCCCTATATCAACATTGATCCTGGCACCATGAGCCCTTATCAGCATGGGGAGGTGTTTGTGACAGATGATGGAGCTGAGACGGATCTGGATCTGGGGCACTATGAGCGTTTTATTGACATTAATCTCAATAAATACTCCAATGTCACCACTGGTAAGATCTATAGCGAAGTCCTACGCAAGGAGCGTAAAGGCGAGTATCTGGGGGCGACGGTCCAAGTCATTCCGCATATTACGGATGCTCTCAAGGACAAGATCAAGCGGGCAGCACGGACGACGGACTCGGATGTGATTATCACAGAGGTCGGTGGTACAGTGGGGGATATCGAGTCTCTTCCTTTCTTAGAAGCTTTGCGCCAGATGAAGGCTGACGTCGGAGCAGACAATGTCATGTATATCCATACAACTCTCCTGCCCTATCTCAAGGCAGCCGGTGAAATGAAGACCAAACCGACTCAACATTCTGTCAAAGAGCTGCGAGGTCTGGGGATTCAGCCAAATATGTTGGTCATTCGGACTGAGCAAACAGTTGGACAAAACATCAAAAACAAACTGGCTCAATTCTGTGATGTAGCGCCTGATGCGGTCATTGAGTCGCTGGATGTAGAGCATCTTTACCAAATTCCTCTTAATTTGCAGGCCCAAAAGATGGACCAAATCGTCTGCGACCATCTGAAACTGGATGTACCGGTAGCGGATATGACAGAGTGGTCAGCTATGGTTGAGAAAGTGATGAGTCTGGAAAAGCAGGTTCATATTGCTCTGGTCGGTAAGTATGTTGAGTTGCCAGATGCCTATATTTCAGTTGTCGAAGCGCTGAAGCATGCCGGCTATGCCAATGATGCGGAGGTTAAGATTGACTGGATTGATGCGAATCAGGTAACTGCCCAAAACGCAGCAGAGCTTCTTGGAAGTGCGGATGGGATTATCGTTCCGGGTGGTTTTGGTCAGAGAGGAACTGAGGGTAAGATTCAGGCAATCCGCTATGCGCGTGAGCAGGATGTGCCTATGTTGGGGATTTGCTTGGGCATGCAGCTAACCTGTGTCGAATTCGCCCGTCACGTCCTGGGATTGGCAGATGCTAACTCAGCGGAGCTCAATCCAGACACACCATTTCCGATTATTGATCTCATGCGTGATCAGATTGATGTCGAAGACTTGGGTGGAACGCTGAGACTGGGGCTCTATCCTTCTAAACTTAAGCGTGGCTCTAAGGCAGCAGCGGCTTACGACTATCAAGAAGTCGTTAAGCGCCGTCACCGTCATCGCTATGAGTTTAACAATGCTTTCCGCGAGCAGTTTGAGGCAGCTGGATTTGTATTTTCTGGAGTTTCACCAGACAATCGCTTGGTCGAAATAGTGGAAATCCCAGAAAATAAATTCTTCGTTGCTTGTCAGTATCACCCAGAGCTTTCCAGCCGACCGAACCGAGCTGAAGGTCTTTATAGGGCTTTTGTCACAGCAGCGGTAGAAAAGAGCCAGGAGAGATAGACTTGCTTTTTCTAGGATAAGCGATTTTTCTAGAGAAATGTTGTAATGAAAAATAAAAGGAGGGAAGAAGATGTTTCTAAACATTTTAGCTAGTATTCGTACTAATAATTTTCAAGATGAGCATTGTATAGAAAAAATCCAAGCTCTCTGGCAGGAACAAGAGGGAGCTGTGAAAGAAGCTTTTGCCCAAGGGGAGCCGGTTTATGCCGTCTATCATGACTATGCCAGTGATTACAAAGGAGACTACAGTCTCTCTATCTGCCGTTTGACAGATGGGGAAGTCTATGATTTTGATACATCCGAGCAGACCTATCAAGTATTTGAGGCTGATAAGGAAGATCCGCAAGCGATTCTTCATGCTTGGCAGAGGATTTGGCAGGCAGAAGAAACAGGTGAGCTTCGTCGGGACTACACTATTGACTTTGAAAAATACGATCCCGGCCAAACGGTGGCTGTCTTTATTGCAACGCAGCAGCCTTGAGTTTTCTGTGTTCCTGCTTTAGCTTCATTTCGCTTAGATTTCCTAGATTTGCTGATTGAGTAGAAAGTTGATTTTTTGAAATAAACTAAAAAATATTCTTGACAAGCCTTAGCTGTCCTGTTATACTAGTAAGGTACTCAATCGCGGGGATGGCGGAATTGGCAGACGCGCAGGACTAAGGATCCTGTGACCGCTTTAGGTCGTGAGGGTTCAAGTCCCTCTCTCCGCATCAAGTAAGCTGGCTTCGGCCAGCTTTTTCTTTTTGCAATAGAGACGCTTAAAAAGGCTAAGTGTCTACCTGCAATTCTTTAAAATTTCAGGAAAAACTAGCAATTTTAGTGAAAAAGTGATAAAATAAACAATGTAAGTGGTTTAACCACAAAAAATAAGAGGAGGCCTGATAAGAATGGCAATCGTTTCAGCAGAAAAATTTGTCCAAGCAGCTCGTGACAATGGTTACGCAGTTGGTGGATTCAACACAAACAACCTTGAGTGGACTCAAGCTATCCTGCGTGCGGCAGAAGCTAAGAAAGCACCAGTGCTTATCCAAACTTCAATGGGTGCTGCTAAATACATGGGTGGCTACAAAGTTGCTCGCAACTTGATCGCTAACCTTGTAGAATCAATGGGCATCACTGTACCAGTTGCGATTCACTTGGACCATGGTCACTACGAAGATGCACTTGAGTGTATCGAAGTTGGTTACACTTCTATCATGTTTGATGGTTCACACCTTCCAGTAGAAGAAAACCTTAAATTGGCTAAGGAAGTCGTTGAAAAAGCACACGCTAAAGGTATCTCAGTAGAAGCTGAAGTTGGTACTATCGGTGGTGAAGAAGACGGTATCATTGGTAAAGGTGAATTGGCTCCAATCGAAGACGCTAAAGCAATGGTTGAAACTGGAATCGACTTCTTGGCAGCTGGTATCGGTAACATCCACGGTCCATACCCAGCAAACTGGGAAGGTCTTGACCTTGACCACTTGAAGAAATTGACAGAAGCTCTTCCAGGCTTCCCAATCGTATTGCATGGTGGTTCAGGTATTCCTGATGACCAAATCCAAGCAGCTATCAAACTTGGTGTTGCGAAAGTTAACGTTAACACTGAATGCCAAATCGCATTCGCTAACGCAACTCGTAAATTTGCTCGTGACTACGAAGCAAACGAAGCAGAATACGACAAGAAAAAACTCTTCGACCCACGTAAATTCTTGGCTGACGGTGTAAAAGCCATCCAAGCATCAGTTGAAGAACGTATCGACGTATTCGGTTCAGAAGGTAAAGCTTAATCTAGCTGAAGACTACAAAACAGAAACCTGCCCGTAAGGGTGGGTTTTTTGTGTTTGCTTTTATAGAGGATATACTTAAGACTACTATATCCAAAATTGTTAAACGAATGTAATTTTTTACAATGATTCTAAGACTACCCTTGGAGAACGAATATAACAGCTTTACGCCTGTTTTCAAAGGAAATCACTGTCTTTTCCAAAGTAAATTGGAACATCTAATTTTTAGGAATACAAAGTAGCTAAATTAATGATAGAACTTTCATTCAAAATAACAATATGATTTTTCTAGTTTTGTGATCTAAGTATTAAAAGTATCCTGATAGATAAGGAAGATAAAAAATTAATAATAAAAACCAATAATAGTTGACTTTTTTGCAAGAAAATCTTAAAATAAGACTATAAATTTAAACGAGGTGCTCTATGGAAAATTTACCAATCCAAATCTTTAAGTTTGCTCAAGTATTTTCAACAAGTCACAAGAGAGATATTGATAAAATATTTTTTGATAATGAGTTTGAAACTAAGAATAGTCTACCAATTTTAATTTGGGATTTTATTTATCGTGATATTGTAAATACTGCTAAAGTAAATGATTTAATATCACCCACTATGTGTATGGGTGCTCTGTGGACGGCAAGAGGAATAATTATTGAGGGTGTCCTGTATGTTTTTATGATGAAGAAAAGATTTGAAGGTGTAACTAATAAATACGAAAAGCATCACTATCTTACTTGTATAGCACGTGCAAAAAATTCTCATTTAAATGGAAAAGAAGACGGTAAACTATCCATTGAATTATTCAATGACCTAGATGATGATGGGATGAGCAATTCTCAAATTGAACAAGCTAAGAAATTATTGGGAGATTATTATGATTCTATTGATGAGATTAGGGTCGTTACCTTTGATAAAAAAACTAAAGAAGTGATTGTTAATCAGGTAAATGCCTTTTGTGAATTTATTGATGCTGTAAATATCACAGAATTTGATTTTACAAAACTTGAAGAAGATGGACGTGGAAATAATCCTGAAAAACCTCTTGTGGCATTGAAATCTGGCGTACAGAAACAATTGGAGTCACAAAAGCATGTTAGTCTTCCTGTTGAAAAGAAGGAAGAGAATACTAAATTATGATATTTTATATAAAACAGGAGTAAATAATGCTTCAGATTAGTTTTAATGGTGCTCGCTTAAAAGAGGCAAGACTTTTTAACAAAAAAAGTATTACTCAGATTGCAGAGTTTTTAAACGTTTCAAAACAAATGGTTTCTAAATATGAAAAAGGACGAGCAACGCCAAGTGAAGAATCGTTAGAAATATTGGAAAAGAAATTAAAGTTTCCGAGAGATTTCTTTTTTGGAAATGATAATTTTAGCTTAAGTTCTACAGGCACATTTTTTAGAAGTCGTTACACAGCGACTCAAACAGAAAAAATGCCTGCAGAAATAAATAAAAACTATGTTGCTTTAATAAGAGATTATTTGGGAAAATTTATTGATTTTCCAAATCTTGACTGGGGCCTTTCTGGTTTAGACTATACTCCACAAGAATACGCAAGCTACATAAGAGAGAAATGGGAACTTGGAGATAGACCAATTGATAACTTGTCGTTGTTGATGGAAGAAAAAGGTTTTGTTATTTCTAGAATAGACACTCAGAGTGATAAAGTTGATGCTTTTGGTTCAGCTGTTAAAGTAAATAATAATGAGTATTATGTTGTTATATTAGAAGGGACAGAGTATTCATTCTATCGTCAGCAGTTTAGTTTAGCCCATGAATTAGGACATTGGTTAATGCATGAAAATTGTAAGTCGCCTCAAGACATGGGAGCAATTGAATATAAGCAAATGGAAGACGAAGCGAATGAGTTTGCGGCTGAATTTCTATTGCCAAAGGATTCGTTTAAAGCTTCTATCATTGGGCATGAAAATGATCTAGAGTACTACAGGTATCTAAAAAGAATTTGGCAAGTCTCAATTAGTATGATGATAATGCGTGCTAAGTCATTGAATATCATAGATTCCAATGAGTATACAAACTTGTATAAGAAACTTAGTTACAGAGGTTGGAGAAAAAATGAGCCCTTAGACTCAACGAAATTGATTAGCAATCCTCTATCTTTAAAACAGTCAGTAGAGCTATTAGTGGAAAATAGAATTGTAATGGATATATCCGCTGATATTTATAGAGTATACAATAAATTGTTGCCGAATTTTTTAATTGAGGATTTATGCGGCTTAGAGGCAGGATATCTTGATGAATTGAATGATAGGTATCCAAATCTTATTAGTCTTACTAAAGAAAGAATAAGAAGAACATAGAATAGTCCGAAGCGTATTATGTGATTAAACATTTGTAGGGATTTTAGAATTAGGAGAACTATGGATATTGGTATTCGTGCTGATGGAATGACTACATCAGACTTTGAAAATTTTGCCATTGAGATTGTAAAGAAAAAATTTAAGAATAGTAGTCTTCATGGGTTTAAGGAAGGCAAAGATGATGGTATTGACGGCATTGATGATATTGCTTCTCCCTCTCTCGTTATCCAAGCTAAACGATGGCAGGTAACAAAAAATCATGCTACAGCTGTAAAACTTTTGAAAGAGGAAATTGATAAGATTGCTCTGACCAAAGAAAAATATGGTTGGGAAGCTGGTTTCAATTACGTTATTGTTACAAGTATGGGGCTATCTCCTGCGGGTTTAAAGGAGATTCGTGATTACGCAAATAAAAAAATTCCTAATGCTATTCCAACTGATGATTATATTATATTCTCTTCTACGTTAATAACTCTTTCCCAACAGAAAGAATATAGAGAGATTTTTATAAAGTATGGATTGCTGGAGAAAGATATAACAAATGTTTTGAGAAATATTAAGTTGAAAAATATAGAGGCGGAATCAAAAGACTATTTTTCAGATTTTGATGCTCACTATTTTGTTGAAACACGTTTTCTAGGAGAAGCTTATCATATTTTACAAAGGGAACATATTTTATTAATTCAAGGGCCAGCTGGAATTGGTAAAACAACAACTTGTTCAATGCTTGGAAATCTATTTTTAAATAATAAGAAGAATATCTTTGATATCATTATGCGTAGGGTAGAAGATATTAATGAAGTTCTTAGATTATATAATGAAAATTATCGAGATAATGAGGATAGAAATCTTTTTGTGGTTTTTGATGATTTCTTGGGGCGTAATAAGTTTGATGTTGGAGAGAGGGTATTACAAGATATAAAAAAATTATATTCGGCCTCTACTAACACCAATAACCTTTTTATTTGTTTAAACTCTCGTACTCAAATTCTTCAAGATGCAACATTGATAAATTTTGAGTTTCAAAAATTAATAGATGAAAAATTCACAGAGCAAAGAAGATTTATCATTGATTTATCTAAGTATTCTGTTATTGACAGAGCTTACATTTTCAGGAAAGTATTTGAACGAAAAGTACAATATCTTACAAATACCGATAAAGTAGAACTTGTAGGAAAATATAACAACCTTATTGGAAAGGATTGGAGGAAAATTGTACGACACCGAAATTATTTTCCTAGGTCAATAGAATTAATAGCAAATAATTTCAAGGAAGCTAGCGGAAGTTTTTATGATTATGTAATGTATTATCTTGACCATCCCAATCAGCTTTATAATAATTTATTCGATAATCTGAAGATTGAAGAGAAATATTTGCTATTTTCTTTATTACAATTCGATGCTTATCCTGTTGAAGAAGAGTGGTTAATAAATTCACTTCATACTTTGGAACTTAATCCAATATTTGATTTTAAAAAATCGTTAAAAAAACTAGATGGCTCATGGCTAGCTTTTACAAAGGAAAGCTTTGACAGTATAAGTAAGGTGGACTTTTTTAATCCTAGTATTATTGACTTTTTAAATGATAAATTAAAAGAGTATCCCAATATAACCCAAAAATTAACTCAGAATTCTATTTATCTTCATCAATTATGTAAAGGATGTGGTAGTTATATTTTAGGTGAATTAAATGACACACAGGCTATGTTTTTTAGTAAACTATTGGCTGATTGGAACAACTTCAAAGATAAAGATGATTTTATTGGCGAAAAAATCCTATCTATTATATATTTAAATCAATTTTCAAAATTTAAGACTGATTTTGAGGAGTTGCTGAGAATATATGATGGGCGGAATAATTTAAATATTTATCAGAATGGGTGGAGTAATATTATTAGTCAGATTTATTTTTCTGATGATAAAGCAATGAAAAGAGTATTTCTGAGTATTCTTGATGATAAAAGTGTTTTAGATAAACTAGTAAATAGTCCTTATCTTGACTCGGAAGAACTAGATGCTATTGTAAATGCAATAAGTGAGATAATTTATGAGGTAAGTATAGAAAATGATGATTATCAAGAGGGTTCTTTAAAAGAGATGTACTGCTATAGCGTTTTTAGACAGAAAAAAATTGAGTTGCTCCAAGATTATTTAGACAGTAGCAATACTTTGGAAGAGGAAGACGTTGATTTTACTAATGACCCAGATGGCTTTGATTTGGATTGGGAAGTTGAAGGACAGGTTTCAGAATTTCAAGAAAAGTTAACTGAAAAGTTAACGGATATTTATCAATGGGATGATATCAAAGTGGAGAAATTTGATTATTCCAGTTTACAATTCAATCTTGAAGAATATCTGCAACAGAAATACAATAGCTTTTTATATGCGGATGAAGACTATGATAGATGGAGAGATGCGCAACTTGAAGAAAGGAATACAGAAGAAAGTGATACATTAGAAAGTATTTTAAACAAACCATTGTTATAGTTTAGAAAGTAAGGTGCTAGACTAATCTCAGAAGTCACTAGGATCTTACATACACAACCTATTTTTCGTACAATAATATTCTGAAAAAACTAAAATAATGTAGTAGTGGCTTTTTAGTTTCATTCTTGTGTTTTAGTCTCCACATTTGTATTTCACAAAATCAGTTTACAAAAGGAAAATGAATTACTAACATCTATCAGTCAAAAATTCGTAGTTAATAGACATCTAATGAGTGTCTATGATATCAGAAAAAACGATTTTACTTAGTTCACACGGGAATTTGATAGGAATACTACTTCATCACTTTTATTCCAGTTTTGATTATGAAAAATGGGAACAGATGACCTTTTCAGATTGTTTTCTAATTGATAGAAATGGGATTGTGAAAAGAATTATGAAAGATTAGCGACTTGCTTAAATAGTGAATTATATTGTTCAAAATAGTTCTCTTTTTACAATACTAACCTGCCCTTATAGGCAGGCTTTTTTGGTTCGTAAAAATAAAATAAATTTTAAATATCTATGTTCCTTTAGGGGTAAAAGTGGTAGTATAGTGAGGAGATAAGATTCTGTTTTTCCTGAGTTAGGTGGGGAAATGGTCTGTAACATGAATTGAATGATAGGATATTGAGAAACGTATGGCAATGATAGAAGTAGAGCATCTTCAGAAAAATTTTGTGAAGACGGTTAAGGAACCAGGCTTGAAGGGGGCTTTGCGCTCCTTTATTCATCCTGAAAAGCAGACCTTTGAGGCGGTCAAGGATTTGACCTTTGAGGTTCCTAAGGGACAGATTTTAGGCTTTATCGGGGCTAATGGTGCTGGGAAGTCGACAACCATTAAAATGCTGACCGGGATTTTGAAGCCCACTTCTGGTTTGTGTCGGATTAACGGTAAAATTCCGCAGGACAATCGTCAAGATTATGTCAAGGACATTGGAGTTGTCTTTGGACAAAGAACCCAGCTGTGGTGGGATTTGGCTCTGCAAGAGACCTACACGGTCTTAAAGGAGATTTATGATGTGCCAGACTCACTTTTCCATAAGCGCATGGACTTTTTGAATGAAGTCTTGGATTTGAAGGAATTTATCAAAGACCCCGTGCGGACTCTTTCACTGGGTCAACGGATGCGTGCGGACATTGCTGCTTCCTTGCTCCATAATCCTAAGGTTCTCTTTTTAGATGAGCCGACCATTGGTTTGGATGTTTCGGTCAAGGATAACATTCGCCGGGCCATTACCCAGATCAATCAGGAAGAAGAAACAACCATTCTATTGACTACTCACGATTTGAGTGATATTGAGCAACTCTGTGATCGAATTTTTATGATTGACAAGGGGCAGGAGATTTTTGATGGAACGGTGAGCCAGCTTAAAGAGACCTTTGGAAAGATGAAGACTCTTTCTTTTGAACTGGTGCCAGGCCAAAGTCATCTCGTCTCTCAGTTTGAAGGCTTGCCTGATATGACCATTGATAGACAAGGAAATAGCCTCAACATTCAATACGATAGTTCCCGCTACCAGTCAGCTGATATTATCAAGCAAACCTTGTCTGATTTTGAGATTCGCGATTTGAAGATGGTGGATACGGATATTGAGGATATTATCCGTCGCTTCTACCGAAAGGAGCTCTAAGATGGTCAAATTGTGGAGACGTTATAAACCCTTTATCAATGCAGGGATTCAGGAGTTGATTACCTATCGAGTCAATTTTCTTCTTTATCGGATTGGTGATGTCATGGGAGCTTTTGTCGCTTTCTATCTTTGGAAGGCGGTCTTTGATTCCTCGCAAGAGTCCTTGATTCAAGGCTTTAGTATGGCAGATATCACCCTCTACATCATCATGAGTTTTGTGACTAATCTTCTGACCAGGTCGGATAGCTCCTTTATGATCGGGGAGGAGGTCAAGGATGGTTCCATTATCATGCGCTTGCTGAGACCAGTTCATTTTGCGGCCTCCTATCTCTTCACCGAACTTGGTTCCAAGTGGTTGATTTTTATTTCTGTTGGAGTTCCATTTCTATGTGTCATTGTATTGGTAAAAATCCTTTCTGGGCAAGGGATTGTAGAAGTGCTGGGATTAACTGTCCTTTATCTCTTTAGCTTAACGCTGGCCTACCTGATTAACTTTTTCTTTAATATCTGCTTTGGATTTTCAGCCTTTGTATTTAAAAATCTATGGGGTTCTAATCTACTCAAGACTTCTATAGTGGCCTTTATGTCGGGGAGTTTGATTCCCTTGGCTTTCTTTCCTAAAATTGTTTCAAATATTCTTTCCTTTTTGCCTTTTTCATCCTTGATTTACACTCCGGTTATGATTATCGTTGGGAAATACGATGCCAGTCAGATTCATCAAGCGCTTTTGCTACAGTTTTTCTGGCTCTTAGTGATGGTGGGCTTGTCTCAGTTGATTTGGAAAAGAGTCCAGTCATTTATCACCATTCAAGGAGGTTAGTATGAAAAAATATCAGCGCATGCATCTGATTTTTATCAGACAGTACATCAAGCAAATCATGGAATACAAGGTTGATTTTGTGGTTGGTGTTTTAGGTGTCTTCCTGACCCAAGGCTTGAACCTCTTGTTTCTCAATGTCATCTTTCAACACATCCCCTCGCTAGAAGGCTGGACCTTTCAAGAGATTGCCTTTATCTATGGTTTTTCCTTGATTCCCAAGGGACTGGACCATCTCTTTTTTGACAATCTCTGGGCACTGGGGCAACGATTGGTGAGAAAGGGAGAGTTTGACAAGTATCTGACTCGTCCTATCAATCCTCTCTTTCACATCCTAGTCGAGACTTTTCAGATTGATGCCTTGGGTGAGCTCTTGGTCGGTGGAATTTTACTAGCGACAACGTTCTCTAGCATTACTTGGACTATTCCCAAGTTCTTGCTTTTCCTAGTCTGCATTCCTTTTGCGACCCTGATTTATACTTCTTTGAAAATCGCGACAGCCAGTATCGCTTTTTGGACCAAGCAGTCAGGTGCTATGATTTACATTTTCTATATGTTTAATGATTTTGCCAAGTACCCGATTTCCATTTACAATTCGCTCCTTCGTTGGTTGATTAGTTTTATCGTTCCTTTTGCTTTTACAGCCTACTATCCTGCTAGCTATTTCTTGCAGGACAAAAATGGGCTCTTTAACATTGGTGGTTTGATTCTGATTTCCCTTGTTTTCTTTTTCATTTCGCTCAAACTCTGGGATAGGGGATTGGATGCCTACGAAAGTGCGGGTTCGTAAGATGGAAAATATGTTTAGTCCTAAAGCTTAAAACATGAAAGGATTTAAAGATGGTAGCGATTGAAGAAGTGAAGGAAGAAAAACAAAAGATGATAGCAGTCAGTGAAGTTTTAAAGGATCTACCAGAATGGTTTGGAATACCTGAAAGTACACAAGCTTACATTGAAGGAGCTAGGGATTTACAAGTTTGGGTTGCTTATCAGGAGAGTAAATTGGCTGGCTTTGTAAGCTTATCTTATTCTAGTGAAGATTGTGCAGAGATTGACTGCTTAGCTGTTAAGAAATTCTATCATAGAGCGGGAATTGGTAGTCAACTTCTAGAAGTTTTAGAAAAATCTGCTCGTCAAAAAGCATCCTATCTGCAAGTAAAAACGGTAGCACCAGGTTATTATCCTACCTATGACAGAACTAACGCTTTTTATCAGGCTCAGGGCTTTAAAAAGTTAGAAATTTTTCCTGAACTTTGGGATAAAAGCAACCCTTGTTTGATTTGGGTTAAGAAATTGTGAAATTCTAACTTGACAAAAAAACTCAAGATGCTAAAATAAAGGGGAAAAGACGCCGATTTAGCTCAGTTGGTAGAGCAACGCACTCGTAACGCGTAGGTCACAGGTTCGATCCCTGCAATCGGCAGAAAGAAAACCAGCAACTTTTTCATGGGTTGCTGGTTTTGTTTATCTAATTCTTATAAAGAAGTAAGAAAAGTTAGACCGCCTAATATCACTCCTGCCGCATTGGGAATGATAAGGATCCAGTCTTTTTTAGGTTCTTTGGTCCAACCATAGATTACCCAAATTAAACAAGAAACTGCTGCGAATAGTGGTTGGAATGGTTGAGCTTTTTCTCCTTGTAAGTTAGCGATAATTTGTGGAATATATGCAATAAAGACAAGGATCCCAATAAAAGCTCCAATAGATCCGACAAAGCGATTAATTTTTTGTTTAGACATATAGTACCTCCTGAGGTACTATTATATCAGAAGGAAAAAAGTTTTCAAATTTGTTTGATCATAAAATAAGACAGATATTCAATATGTGTAAGTCGTGCTTTTATACTAAACGAATCTATTGGAGAGTCTAGGATGAGAAATCAAATTTGCTTAACATTTTTTGAGAAGGGTAAGCTACCACTTAGTTATCAAAAATAACCACTTACTGAAAATGCCTTGTTTCTTTTTTGAAAATTGTTATAATGAAGTCAGAAGCAAGGAAAGGAGTGGCTATGAAGATTAGGATTGAGCTTGATACAGATATGGCAGAAACTGAAGTCGTTATCCGAACGGCTCAATATGGTGAAGAGGTGGCTCGGATTCAAGCAGCTCTTGAACAAGCCAACCGTCAACCGATAGCTTTCTATAAGGATACAAGTGAATATTTTGTCGATTTGAAGAATATTTTATTTTTTGAAACGGATGCTACCAAAATTTATGCTCATAGCAGGGATGATGCTTATGAAGTCAAATTGAAGCTATACGAATTAGAAGAGAGACTTCCGGCATATTTCTGTCGCATTTCAAAGTCTACTATTGCCAATGCCAAGGCTATTTACGCTTTGGATAAATCATTTTCGGGAACCAGTACTATCCAATTTTATGACACACATAAACAAGTGCACGTTTCCCGACACTACTATCAAATTTTAAAAGAAAAGTTAAACGAAACGAGGTAATTTTCATGAAAAAAACAATTTTTGGAATCGGCTTTTTAGTCTTGGCAGCTTGGGTTCTGCTGCAGGGGAATTTTGGGATTCCTGCCTTCAATTTTAATATTTGGCCCATGCTAGTAGTTGCAATGTTTGCCTATTTCGCCTTGGAAAATTTCTTAGAAAGAGACTTTGGCACTGGGCTGATCATGGCAGTTATTGCGCTGATTATTGCCAATGCCGTTTACCACTTTTTAGCTATTTCAACAGGAACCTTGGTTTTGGGTGGTATTCTGGCTTGCATCGGTCTCAATATGATTTTCAAGCCCCGGCGCATTTTTAAGGGGCGTATCTTCTCAACTGCCTCTTCTTCCTCAAAAGATGATATTGCTTTTGGCAGCGGCACGCGCTATATCAACTCAGATAACTTCACCTATGAAAAGTTAGACTGTGCTTTTGGCAGTGCATCGGTTTATTTTGATAATGCGACTATCGAAGGGGACTCAGCAACTTTTGAAGTGGATCTGTCTTTTGGCAGTGTGATGCTTTATGTGCCCAGCGACTGGCGTGTAGAGCTGGATGTAGATAATGCCTTTGGCTCTGTCTACAATCCCCGCAATGTCAATGAAAAGAGAAAAACTCTCTATGTCAAAGGCAACGTAGCTTTCGGTTCTTTGAAGATTAGCTATGTTTAGGAAAACGGATTAATTTCGAAACTTTGGACAAATGTACTTGTCAAACGTCAAGTTTTTTGGTAATATAGGAAGGTATGTGGTGCTAGCACATCCGTAATATTAGATCTAATAGGAGGAAACACGATAATGGCTAAAGTATGTTACTTTACTGGTCGTAAGACTGTATCAGGAAACAACCGCTCTCACGCGATGAACCAAACAAAACGCGCTGTTAAACCAAATCTTCAAAAAGTTACTGTTTTGATTGACGGTAAACCTAAAAAAGTTTGGGCTTCAGCTCGTGCCCTTAAATCAGGTAAAGTTGAACGCGTTTAATTTTTATTTAAAAGGATGGAAATTTTCCGTCCTTTTTTGCTTGTAAATTTCCGCCTAGACAGTTGATTTAGACCCTTCCTCTTTTACACCCTGTATAAAATATGGTAGAATAAACTATAAAATACTTTTGAGGTACAAATTATGACTGTGAAAATTAATACAAAAGATGGTCAAATTGAGCTGACTGATGATGTGATTGCGACAATCGTCGGCGGTGCAGCGACTGAAATTTTTGGTGTAGTTGGCATGGCCAGCAAAAATGCAATCAAGGATAATTTTCAAGCCCTTTTAGGAAAAGAAAACTATGCTAAGGGCGTGGTTGTGAAAGCGACTGATGAAGGTGATATCGCAGTTGATGTCTACACTGTGTTAAGCTATGGAGTCAAAATCAGCGAAGTTTCCAAAAACATCCAAGAGCGTGTTAAATTCAGTTTGGAAAACAAGCTCGGAATTACTGCCCATGCAGTGAATGTTTATATCCAAAATATTAAAGTCGTAGGAGAATAATCGTGGCAAATATTACTACTAGTTTATTTCAAGAAATGGTGCAGGCGGCATCTACTCGCTTAAATAAACAGGCTGAATATGTAAACTCTTTGAATGTCTTCCCGGTTCCAGATGGCGATACAGGGACCAACATGGGCATGACCATTGAAAATGGTGCCAAGGAAGTGTCAGATAAGTCTGCTTCAACAGTTGGCGAAGCGGCGGGTATCTTTGCGAAAGGCCTTTTGATGGGCGCGCGTGGTAACTCAGGAGTTATCACTTCCCAGCTTTTCCGCGGTTTTTCTCAAAGTGTGAAAGAGCATGAAGAGCTGACTGGTGAAGATCTAGCTCTGGCCTTTCAGTCTGGTGTAGAAGTGGCTTACAAGGCAGTTATGAAGCCGGTTGAGGGAACGATTTTGACTGTTTCCCGCGGTGCGGCTATCGGAGCCAAGAAGAAAGCTGAAGTCACTAATGATGCTGTAGAAGTTATGAAAGCAGCTCTTGAAGGAGCAAAGGCTGCTTTGGCTAAGACACCGGATATGCTGCCGGTTCTGAAAGAAGTCGGTGTTGTGGACTCTGGCGGTCAAGGGTTGGTCTTTATCTACGAAGGCTTCCTGTCTGCTCTTACAGGCGAATATATTGCTTCCGAGGACTTCGTGGCGACACCTGCGACCATGTCTGAGATGATTAATGCTGAGCATCATAAGTCTGTAGCTGGCCATGTTGCGACAGAAGACATCACTTTCGGCTATTGTACTGAAATCATGGTGGCCCTTAAGACAGGACCAACCTATGTAAAAGATTTTGATTATGATGAGTTCCGCAACTACCTAAACGATTTGGGAGATTCCCTGTTGGTAGTCAACGATGATGAAATCGTCAAAGTCCATGTCCATACTGAAGATCCAGGATTGGTTATGCAGGAAGGTCTCAAGTACGGTAGTTTGGTCAAGGTCAAGGTTGACAATATGCGCAACCAACACGAAGCCCAGGTTGAAAAGGAAGAGCGCTCAGCTAAGCCGGCTCAAGAAAAAGAGTTTGCGATTATTGCTGTAGTGGCTGGTGATGGTCTGGCTGAAATCTTTAAGGCTCAAGGAGTTGACTACATCATCTCTGGCGGGCAAACTATGAACCCATCAACGGAAGACTTTATCAAAGCTGTGGAGCAAGTCAATGCTCGTAATATTATTATCTTGCCAAATAATAAAAACATCTTCATGGCAGCCCAATCAGCAGCAGAAGTGATTGAACAGCCTGCAGCTGTTATTGAGACTCGCACGATCCCTCAAGGCTTGACCAGTCTCCTAGCTTTTGATGGCGGCAAGACTATCGAGGAAAACCAAGAGCGTATGACTGCAGCCTTGGCAGAAGTAGTCAGCGGCAGCGTGACGACTGCGGTTCGTGATACGACGATTGATGGCTTGGAAATTCATGAAAATGACAACCTCGGTATGGTGGATGGTAAGATTGTTGTTTCTAATCCAGATATGCTGACGGCTTTGAAAGAAACGTTCAGCAAGATGCTCAATGAAGACAGCGAGATTGTCTCTATCTATATCGGTGAAGACGGCAGCGAAGAGTTGGCTAGCAGTCTTGCTCAAGATTTGATGGAACAATTCGAGGATGTCGAAGTAGAAATTCATCAGGGCAGTCAGCCGGTTTATCCATATATTTTTAGTGTTGAATAGCATAAAAAGGCAATCGAAAGGTTGTCTTTTATTATTTTATAGAAAATACTTAGACAAGAAACTGGTATTATGTTATACTGTAACAAATAAAAAGTAAAAAAGGTGAACTATGAAAAAATTTTTCATTCTTGTTATTTCTGCTTCGGTACTCTTGACGGGCTGTGTGTTTCCTAGCTTCAGCAAGCATCGTCCTAGACATTCTTCTGAATCAGCAGCTTCTTCTAGGCGGACTAAATCCAGCTCTAGCTCCAGCTCTAGCAAGTCATCCAGTTCTTCTTCTGAAAGTACAGAGATTGTTTCTAAAACCTTGGTTGGAGACATTGAAGAAATCCATCATCGTGATACAATTACCTATCAGGGCAAGAAAATCTTGAATCTTCGGATGGAATTGCTTACTTCCTTGCCAGAAGAAGCTAGTGCGGCATCAGCTACTTTGACTCCAGAGGAAATGACGACTATCATTCGTGAAGGAATGCAGTCTGATTCAAACTATGTAGCAGCTAAGAGTTTGGAAGGTGTTAATATTGACTATTCAGTTACAGCGGATAAAAAACTGCAGACCTTGATTGAAATTGATTTGCAAAAGGTCAATGTCGAAGAGGTGGAAAAGAACAGTTTCTTCCAAGGTTTTGGACTGAAGGACATTAAGGATATTACACCTGAGATGTTCATTCTGAGTCTGAAGCTCAATGGTCTCAAAGAAGAGGTGCAGAGCTAAAGTTTAAAAAGCGTTGGTCACCTCATCTTACAAATTGAGTAGCTAGTTTATTGAAAAATTTTTTAGATTAAGCTGCTTTAATTCCAGCTTCTATCTAAATTGCAACAGACATACAACTAGTCGGCTCCTCTCAACGAGGGGGACCGGCTTTTTTGTGTCTTCATGCAGAAGGGAGATAAACAGATTATTCCAATATTTGCTAGCTTTGTGCTCTAAAAGCAGAATAGTGACATTTGTCATGTCAGCTGGTGACAAAATTAACTAGTAGGAAAAATTTCTTTGCCTTATAATATAGTTAACAAAATGATAAAAGATTGCTGTAAGAATTCAAAAAGCATTTGGTCTTTATTATTCTTCCGGCTTTGGAAAAATAAAGGAAAGATGCACATGCGCTTTATTGAATCAAAGGAGGAGTAAAATGGAACTGATTGAAGTAAAGAAGCTTTCTAAAAGCATTCATGGTAAGGAGATTTTAAAGGATATTTCGTTTGGAATCTCCCAAGGTGACTGTGTGGCCTTGATTGGTCCCAACGGAGCAGGTAAAACGACTCTCATGGATTGTTTGCTGGGCGATAAGTTTCTGACAGCAGGTGAAGCAAGGATTCAGGGACTAAAGCCGACTGACAATCATCTCAAGCAGTCGGTAGCGATTTTACCACAGGAAAATACAGTGGTGGAGGATTTGAAGGTCAAGGAACTCTTGACGTTCTTCCAAGCTATTTATCCAAATAGTTTGTCCAATCAAGAAGTTGATGACTTGCTGCAATTTACAGACAAGCAAAAGAATCAGTTGGCCAGCAAGCTGTCTGGTGGACAAAAGCGTCTCTTCTCTTTTGTTCTGAGTCTGATTGGCCGTCCTAAGATTCTATTCTTGGACGAACCGACTTCTGCTATGGACACCTCTACTCGTCAGCATTTCTGGGCAATTGTTAATCAGCTCAAGCAGCAGGGAGTGACCATCGTTTATTCTTCGCACTATATCGAAGAAGTCGAGCATACGGCAGATCGGATTTTGGTGCTGCACAAGGGCGAGTTGATTCGCGATACAACGCCTTATGCCATGCGCAGTGAGGAGCAGGAAAAACACTTTACCTTGCCGCTGACTTATCAGTCTGTGCTGGAAAAACTGGATAATGTGACTGATTTAGAAATCAAGCAAAAGGCTTTATCTTTTGCTACTAGGGATGCTGGACAGGTCTGGCAGGTTCTTCAGGAAAACGGCTGTACAATCGAAGAGATTGAAGTACGTAACCGTACCCTCTTGGATAGTATTTTTGAAACGACACAAGAATAGGAGAGTAATCATGAAAAATATGGCAAGTCTTATGAAGATTGAGTTGATTTTAATGAAGCGGCAGGCTGCTTATTATCTCTTGTCTATTGGTCTGCCCAGCGTATTTTACCTGATTTTCTCAGGAATGATGTCTGGAAGTGATACGCCTGAACATGTGCTTCGAGGCTACCTCTTCTCTATGACTCTTTTTAGTATCATGTCTAGTGCTTTCTTTAGCATTCCAAGCACTTTGCAGTCTGATAAAAATAATAACTGGCAAAAAATGATTCAGCACTCGCCGATTTCTATGGTAAAATACTATATATCAAAACTCTGTAGTACGCTGTTGACTTTCATGCTTTCCATTATCGTGGTCTTTTCAGTCGGGCATTTTGTACGCGGGGTCAATCTGCCAATGGTGGACTGGCTCGTTATTGCCTTGATACTTCTGGTAGGAAGTGTGGTCTTTATTGCCATGGGTGTATTGGTCAGCCTCTTGCCAAGTGCTCAACTCATGTCTGTAGTGGGCAATATTGTCTATATGGCACTGGCTGTTCTGGGCGGTCTATGGTTCCCTCTGACTATGTTTCCAAAATGGCTCCAGCCAATCGGTAAGTTGACGCCAAGTTATCAACTGATGCAAGTCGTGTCTTCTTATTTAGAACACCATCAGTTTAATGGCAAGGCTGCTTTGATTGTTCTGATTTATACGGTTTTGGTTAGCATTCTTGTGCTGCAGCTCAAAAAGCGAATTGAGGTAAAATAAAAGCATGTGGGAAAAACTTAAACAAGTTCACTATATGTTTCATATTGCGCTGGTCTTTATCATCTTTCCAGTGGCGGGAGTAATCAGCGGGGAATACCCGCTTTTCCTCTTGCTCTGGACAGCTATTTTTGTTGTGGCTTACTATGCGGTTTTGCTAAGTAACCATCGCCTTATTCAATTTTTTTCTTGGTGTTTTTTGGTTGCTTACATATACTATGGTTCTGTCTGGTTAAATACAGGATTTACCTGGTATATTTTTTATCTATCTAATCTGCTGATTTATGAGCTGGATGATGTCTCGTTTAAATCCTGGCGTTTTTGGACCTTTATTGATTTGCAGCCTGCTATTGTGCTGACTAATTATTTGATGGGGAATGTTGGTCCAGCAGAACTACTCTTCTTTATTGTCACTTTTCTCTTTTCGGATGGTTTGACCTTTGGTCTCCATCGGATTCAGACGACCGAGCGAATCAAGGAAGAAAAGACCAAACAAAATGCCCAGCTGAATCTCTTTCTAGCAGAAAATGAGCGCAATCGGATTGGCCGTGACTTACATGATAGTCTAGGACATACCTTTGCTATGCTCAGTGTTAAGGCGGAGCTAGCTCAGCAGTTTTTGCAGATGGAAGCCTATGAAAAGGCAGCAAAAGAACTGCAGGAAGTGCAAGAGATCAGCAAGAAGTCCATGGCTGATGTTCGGCGGATTATTAACGATCTAAAGAATCGGACGCTGGACGAGGAACTAGTGACCATTCGAGCCATGCTGGAGATGAGCGGCGTTCAGGTAAAAATAGATAACCAGCTCAATGTTGCCAGTATCCCACCGAGTCAGCAGTCAACAATCAGTATGATTTTGCTGGAGGCAGCGACCAATATCATCAAGCATGCCAAGGCTAAAAAGAGTAATTTTTCTTTGGTAAAGAAAAACGAAAAACTTGTTTTAGACATTCAGGATGATGGTTGTGGTTTTCAAAAGCTGACTGGTCGGGAGTTGCATAGTATTCGAGAGCGACTGTCTGCCTTGTCAGGAACGATTGAGATTCTTAGCAGCCAAGATCCGACGTGGATTCGGATTGAATTGCCATACGGAGGGAAGGAAGCATGAAACTTTTGTTAGCAGAAGATCAAAGTATGCTGAGAGATGCTCTAGCTCAGCTCTTGCAGCTGCAGCCAGATGTCGAAGAAGTCTATCAGGCCGCAGATGGGCAGAAGGCTATTGACTGTCTTAGCTCAGAAACTGTTGATGTAGCTATTTTGGACGTGGAAATGCCCCACCAAACCGGCCTAGACGTTCTCGAATGGGTCAAGGCCAATCGACCCAACATCAAGGTCATCATCGTCACAACCTTCAAGCGACCGGGCTACTTTGAGCGAGCTGTTAAGGCGGATGTAGATGCTTATGTGCTCAAAGAGCGCAGCATTGCGGATTTGATGAAAACCATCCAAACCGTTCTAGATGGGCAAAAGGAATATTCGCCGGAATTGATGGAGGTGCTAATGACCAGTAGGAACCCTCTCTCTCAGCAGGAGAGGCTAGTCCTGCAAGCTGCGGCGACTGGCCTGTCCAATAAAGAAATTGCTGAAAAACTCTACCTGTCAAATGGAACGGTTCGTAACTATATGTCTGCTATTTTGACCAAGCTAAATGCTGAAAATCGAACAGAAGCCGTCCGAATCGGCCAAGAGAAAGGCTGGTTATAGCTATAAGATTCAGCTTTGGAGAAAAGGTGAGATAAGTTAGTTTTTAGCTAAAGTGAATATCTGTGTGAGGAATATTCCAATGAAGTGTCAGTACTATAAATATAGTTCTGACTTTTTATCTTTTATTAGAAAAAACATTCGGATTTAGAGAAAAAATGTAGAAAAACATTCTGCATGGCTTGCAATTTTTTTCAAAAATGTTATCATAGTAGAAAGCTTTTTGAATTTTTAGAAAATTGTAAATAAATGAAAGGGGAAGAATGGAGAAAATCAAATTAGAAACTTCTAAGACAGGCTCAGAGCTTGTTTTGGAAACCTTGAAAAGTCTTGGTGTTGATACGATTTTTGGCTATCCCGGCGGTGCTGTACTGCCGCTTTATGATGCTATTTATAGTTTTGAAGGCATCCGTCACATCCTAGGCCGCCATGAGCAAGGTTGTGTTCACGAAGCAGAAGGCTATGCTAAGTCTACTGGGAAAATCGGAGTAGCAGTTGTGACCAGTGGTCCGGGAGCGACCAATGCCATTACCGGTATTGCTGATGCCATGAGTGATAGCGTCCCCCTTTTAGTCTTTACTGGTCAGGTAGCCAAGGCTGGGATTGGTAAAGATGCTTTTCAGGAAGCGGATATTGTTGGGATTACGACTCCTATAACCAAGTATAATTATCAGGTTCGGGAGACGGCAGACATTCCGCGTATTATTACAGAAGCTATTCACATTGCGACGACAGGTCGTCCTGGGCCAGTCGTTATTGATTTGCCTAAGGATGTATCGGCTCTGGAAACGGACTTTATCTATGATAGCAAGTTGCATCTGCCGAGTTACCAGCCGACTATTGAGCCTAATGAATTGCAGATTAAGAAGATTATCAAGCAGATTTCTAAGGCTAAAAAGCCGGTCCTTCTTTCGGGAGGGGGTATCAGTTATGCCGAGGCAGCAGCGGAATTGGTTGCGTTTGCGGAGCGGTATCAGATTCCAGTAGTCACTACTTTGTTGGGGCAAGGGACCATTGCGACAGACCATCCTTTGTTCTTAGGTATGGGTGGAATGCACGGTTCTTTTGCGGCCAATATTGCTATGACTGAGGCCGACTTTATGATTAGTATCGGCTGCCGCTTTGATGACCGTCTGACTGGTAATCCGAAAACCTTTGCTAAAAACGCTAAAGTAGCACATATTGATATTGACCCAGCGGAAATTGGAAAAATTATCAGCGTGGATATTCCTATCGTAGGGGATGCTAAGAAAGCCCTGCAGATGCTGCTGAATGAAGAGCAGGTGCATAATAATACCAGCAAGTGGATTGAAAAAGTAACTCAGGATAAGGAACGGGTTCGCTCATATGATAAGAAAGAACGTGTCGTCCAGCCTCAAGCTGTCATTGAGCGCGTGGGTGAGCTGACCAAGGGTGATGCTATCGTCGTAACAGACGTGGGTCAACACCAAATGTGGGCCGCCCAATATTATCCGTATAAAAACGAGCGTCAACTGGTAACGTCTGGTGGTCTAGGAACCATGGGCTTCGGTGTTCCAGCAGCGATTGGGGCTAAGATTGCCAACCCGGATAAGGAAGTGGTGCTCTTTGTCGGAGATGGTGGCTATCAGATGACAAACCAAGAGATGGCTATTCTCAATATCTATAAGATTCCGATTAAGGTCATCATGCTTAACAATCATTCGCTAGGCATGGTGCGCCAGTGGCAGGAAGCTTTCTATGATGGTCGTACCTCTGAGTCTGTCTTTGAAACATTGCCAGATTTCCAGCTCATGGCTCAGGCTTATGGTGTTAAATCCTATAAATTTGACGATCCAGAGACTATTGTCCAGGATTTGGAAGTCCTGAAGGAAGATATACCGATGTTTATTGAGGTAGATATTTCTCGCAAGGAGCACGTTCTTCCAATGGTGCCAGCTGGCAAGAGCAATCATGAGATGTTGGGGGTGAAGTTCCATGCGTAGAATGTTGACAGCTAAACTCCAAAACCGTTCGGGGGTTCTGAACCGCTTCACGGGTGTCCTTTCCAGACGTCAGGTTAATATCGAGAGTATCTCAGTCGGAACGACGGAAAATCCAGAAGTATCCCGTATCACCATCATCATTGATGTGGCTTCATTGGCAGAAGTCGAGCAGATTATCAAGCAACTCAATCGTCAGATTGATGTGATTCGAGTTCGAGATATTACGGACCGTCCTCACTTAGAGCGTGAAGTGATTCTGGTTAAGGTCTCGGCTCCAGCTGATAAGCGAGCAGAGATTCTGTCTATTATCCAGCCATTCCGGGCAACAGTTGTGGATGTAGCACCTAGCTCCATTACCGTTCAGATGACTGGTGATGCGGAGAAGAGCGAGGCTCTGCTTCGAGTCATTCGCCCATATGGTATCAAAAATATTGCTCGGACTGGAGCAACAGGCTTTACCCGAGATTAAATCAAACCTTTAATTTGTTAAAACCGCCTAACAGGCAATAAAAATAGAAAAGAGAGTAAAACTTATGGCAG
This sequence comes from uncultured Streptococcus sp., assembly GCF_963536705.1. Lineage (GTDB taxonomy): Bacteria > Bacillota > Bacilli > Lactobacillales > Streptococcaceae > Streptococcus. The sequence goes on from NZ_CAUTAP010000008.1 coordinate 69,604, forward strand.
TAACAATGGAATACGAAAAAGATGTAAAAGTAGCAGCACTTGACGGTAAGAAAATTGCCGTAATCGGCTATGGCTCACAAGGTCATGCCCATGCGCAAAACTTGCGCGATACAGGCCACGACGTGATTATCGGTGTTCGTCCTGGTAAGTCATTTGACAAGGCTAAAGAAGATGGCTTTGATACTTATACAGTAGCAGAAGCTGCTAAGTTGGCTGATGTTATCATGATTTTGGCTCCAGATGAAATCCAACAAGATCTCTATGAAGCAGAAATCGCTCCAAACTTGGAAGCTGGAAACGCAGTTGGATTTGCTCATGGTTTTAACATCCATTTTGAATTTATCAAAGTTCCTGCCGATGTAGATGTCTTCATGTGTGCACCGAAAGGCCCTGGTCACTTGGTTCGCCGTACTTTCGAAGAAGGTTTTGGTGTTCCAGCACTTTACGCAGTATATCAAGATGCAACTGGTAATGCCAAAAACATCGCCATGGACTGGTGTAAGGGTGTTGGTGCGGCTCGTGTTGGTTTACTTGAAACAACTTACAAAGAAGAAACAGAAGAAGATCTCTTTGGTGAACAAGCTGTCCTTTGTGGTGGTCTGACTGCCCTGATTGAAGCAGGATTTGAAGTTCTGACCGAAGCTGGTTATGCGCCAGAATTGGCTTACTTTGAAGTGCTGCACGAAATGAAACTGATTGTGGACTTGATCTATGAAGGTGGCTTCAAGAAGATGCGCCAATCTATCTCAAACACAGCTGAATATGGCGACTATGTATCTGGTCCGCGCGTGATTACTGAGCAAGTCAAAGAAAACATGAAAGCGGTCTTGGCTGATATCCAAAATGGTAAATTTGCTAATGACTTCGTTGATGACTATAAAGCTGGTCGTCCAAAACTCACTGCTTACCGTGAGCAAGCGGCTAATCTGGAGATCGAAAAGGTTGGTGCAGAATTGCGTAAAGCAATGCCATTCGTTGGTAAAAACGACGACGATGCTTTCAAGATTTATAATTAAGATAAAGAGCAGATAAGACATTAGGGGTTGGAATGCGAATTCCCAGCCCCTTGTTTTGCTTGATAGAGAATAAACTGGAAGAATAGGGAAGGAAAAAATATGCTCAGAGCAAAAGATATCACTCATGCTCATAAAGTGTTAAAAGATGTGGTTGTCAATACTCCGCTTGACTACGACCACTATTTGTCGGAGAAGTACCAGGCCAAGATTTACCTGAAGAAGGAAAATATGCAGCGGGTACGCTCTTTTAAACTCCGCGGGGCTTATTATGCCATTTCTCAACTTAATGAAGAGGAACGTCAGCGTGGGGTTGTCTGTGCTTCTGCGGGAAATCACGCCCAAGGAGTGGCCTATACTTGTAAGGAAATGAAAATTCCAGCAACTATTTTTATGCCTATCACGACTCCTCAGCAGAAGATTGGTCAGGTTCGCTTCTTTGGCGGTGAATTTGTGGATATCAAGCTGGTTGGAGATACCTTTGATGCTTCGGCCAAGGCTGCGCTTGACTATACTAAGGCTGAAAATCGCACCTTTATCGATCCTTTTGACAATGATGATGTCCAAGCTGGTCAAGGAACAGTGGCTTATGAAATCTTAGAAGAGGCTAAGAGAGAAGCTATCGATTTTGATGCAGTTTTAGTACCAGTTGGCGGCGGCGGACTGATATCAGGAGTCTCAACCTATATCAAAGAAAGTCAACCAGCTATCGAAGTTATTGGTGTGGAAGCCAACGGTGCCCGCAGTATGAAAGCAGCTTTTGAAGCTGGAGGTCCGGTCAAGCTTAAAGAAATCGACAAATTTGCTGACGGCATCGCAGTTCAGAAGGTCGGTGCGTCAACCTATGAGGTTACACAAAAGAATGTTCAAAACCTTATTGGTGTAGATGAAGGTCTTATTTCAGAGACCATCATTGACCTATATTCCAAGCAAGGAATTGTCGCAGAGCCAGCTGGTGCTGCAAGTGTTGCTGCTTTGGAAGTACTGAGCGAGTATATCAAGGGGAAGACTATCTGCTGCATTATCTCAGGTGGTAATAATGACATCAACCGGATGCCAGAGATGGAAGAACGGGCACTTATTTATGATGGTATCAAGCACTATTTCGTGGTTAACTTCCCGCAGCGTCCGGGTGCCTTGCGTGAATTCGTAAATGATATTTTAGGACCCAATGACGACATCACTCGTTTTGAATATATCAAGCGGGCAAGCAAGGGAACGGGTCCAGTTCTCATTGGTATTTCTCTGGCTGATAAGCATGATTATGCTTCTTTGATTAACCGTATTGAGCAGTTTGATCCCTCCTTTATCAATCTGAACGGGAATGAAACACTCTACAATATGCTTGTCTAATTGTAAATATATTTTAGCCTAATTTGTATGCTTTCGTTTGAAACTGCAAATTAAATATGTTAGAATATACTATAGTGAATCAAGGAGGCTTGAACATGTTGTTTATTCCATTTTTCTTTATCATATTGATCATAATCTTTATATTCTTGTTGCTTAGTGCAGTCTATGTGGTTCGTCAGCAATCTGTGGCAATCATTGAGCGTTTTGGACGCTACCACAAAACTAGCAGCAGCGGTATCAATTTCCGTCTTCCTTTAGGGATTGATAAGATAGCGGCTCGTGTTCAGCTGCGTTTGCTGCAGAGCGAGATTGTCGTTGAGACCAAGACACAGGATAATGTTTTCGTAACTATGAATGTTGCGACCCAGTATCGCGTAAATGAGAACAACGTGATTGACGCTTATTACAAACTTATGCGGCCAGAAGCACAGATTAAGTCCTATATTGAAGATGCCCTTCGTTCCTCCGTTCCAAAACTGACCTTGGATGAGCTCTTTGAAAAGAAGGACGAAATTGCCCTAGAGGTCCAAAAACAGGTAGCTGAAGAAATGTCGACCTATGGCTATATCATTGTCAAAACCTTGATTACCAAGGTTGAGCCTGATGCTGAAGTTAAACAGTCTATGAACGAAATCAATGCGGCGCAGCGTAAGCGTGTGGCTGCTCAGGAATTGGCTGAAGCGGATAAGATTAAGATTGTGACAGCTGCCTCTGCAGAAGCTGAGAAAGACCGCCTGCATGGGGTTGGTATTGCCGAGCAGCGTAAGGCCATTGTGGATGGTTTGGCAGATTCGATCAAGGAATTGAAGGGCGCCAACATTGAGTTGACAGAAGAGCAGATTATGTCTATTCTTTTGACCAATCAGTACCTGGATACGCTGAATAATTTTGCAGATAGTTCGGGTAATAATACCATCTTCCTTCCAGCAAATCCAGAAGGTGTCGAAAGTATTCGGACTCAGATACTTTCAGCCCTCAAAGCTAAGTAAAGAAAATTCAGAATTATTTAATTTGTTCGAATTTGGTTTGTTTAAGTTGACAAACTGTATAAAAACAATTATAGTAGTTGATGTAGCTAGAATAGAGAGGAGTAAGAAATGGCTAAATCTAATTTCGAGAAAGTAGAATCTGTTGTTAGTTGGGTACGTGATAAGAAGATCACCGGTTACCGTATTAGTAAAGAAACAAATGCACGTGAAATGTCTATCATTGCTCTTGCTCAAGGACGTGCAAAAGTGAAAAATATCTCTTTTGAAACAGCTCTTGGCTTGATTGATTTCTACGACAAAAACCATGAAAAATTTGAAGACTAAACTTCAAAATTGTGCAACTGATATTGCTCATTAAATCAAAAAAGGAATCTGGACTTAGTTCCAGATTCCTTTTTTGATTTTGAAAATAATAGTTTAGCTGAGGAAGCGCTGCAGGAATTCTTTGGTTCTTTCTTCTTTTGGATTGGTAAAGATATCCTGCGGGCTGCCAGCTTCAGCAATGACGCCCTTGTCCATAAAGATAACACGGCTGGAAACATCACGGGCAAATTCCATCTCGTGGGTTACGACAATCATAGTCAGCCCTTCCTGAGCCAGTTCTTTCATGATTTTCAGAACTTCACCAACCATTTCAGGGTCGAGAGCTGAAGTCGGCTCGTCAAAGAGGATGGCGTCAGGATTCATGGAGAGGGCGCGGGCAATAGCGACCCGCTGCTTCTGACCGCCTGAGAGTTGCTTAGGCTTGGCCTGCCAGTATTGCTCGCCCATGCCAACCTTGTTGAGGTTTTCTTTGGCAATTTTCTCGGCTTCTGACCGTTCTTTTTTCAGGACAGTTGTCTGAGCGACGATGGTATTTTCTAGGACATTAAGATTTTCAAAGAGATTGAAAGACTGAAAGACCATGCCCAGCTTTTCACGGTAATGGGTCAAGTCGTAATTCTCGTCCAGGACATTCTTGCCGCGGTAGAAAATTTGTCCGCCAGTTGGCGTTTCCAGAAGGTTAATGGATCGCAGGAAGGTTGACTTTCCACTGCCAGAGCTGCCGATGATGGAAATTACTTCTCCTTTATGAACGGTGAGGGAGATGTCCTTGAGGACTTGGTTTTCACCGTAGGACTTTTTGAGGTTTTTAATTTCTAAAATGGTTTCTGTCATGATTTCACTTCTCCTGTCTGCATTTGATTGGCACCTGTCGTGTAGTTGTCTGTGTCGAAGCGTTTTTCAACATAGCGCAGGATGCGTGTCACGCTGAATGTCAGGACAAAGTAGATTACAGCGATAATGGTAAAGGTTTGGAAGTATTGGTAGGTCTGGGTAGCGATAGTATTTCCAGAGAAATAAAGCTCAACTACCGAGATAACGTTCAACACGGATGTATCCTTGATGTTGATGACAAATTCGTTACCAGTTGCGGGCAGAATATTGCGGACAACCTGAGGCAGTACAATCTTACGCATGGTCTGGCCATGGGTCATACCCAGTGCTGTTGCGGCCTCGAATTGCCCCTTATCAACGGCAAAGATACCACCGCGGACAATCTCGCTCATATAAGCTCCAGTATTGATGGAGACGATGAAAATGGCAGCGATAGTCCGGTCGATAGAAATTCCAAAAGCCTGGGCTGTTCCGTAATAGATAACCATAGACTGAACAATCATTGGAGTTCCGCGGAAAATCTCAATATAGACATTTAAGAACCAGCCGAAGATTTTTTGCAATGATGCTAGGAGTTTATTCTTAGAAGCTGGTGCCGTCCGATAAACGCCAATCAGCAGTCCGATGATGAGACCTGCGATGGTCCCTGTAATCGAAATGAGTAGAGTCAAACCAGCTCCGCGTAGGAATTGAGGCCAGTTTTCAGCCAGGATCTTAGCCACTTGACTGAAGAATGATTCATTCGTTGTTTCACTATCCGTATCAACAGGCTGTTTCTGAATCATCTCATCCATCAGCTTGACTTGATCATTCGTAGAAATCTTAGCGATTGCTGCATTAGCTTGCTCGATACGACTGTCATCCTTGCGCATACCAATGGCAATAGAAGCATCCTCTTCGCCAACTTCAAAGCCTTTCTCAAACTGAATCATTTTGAAGTTGGAGTTGGCAGTCTCAGCAGTCAAGGCTTCTGGCCGCTCAGAGATATAGCCATCAATAACTCCAGATTCCAAGGCTTGACGCATCTGAGCAAAATCGCCCATAGCTGTTTCTTTTTTGGCACCAGGCAGTTGGTCAATGAGATTGTAGAGGTAAACTCCTTGCTGGGAAGTGATTTTAGCGTCTTTGAAGTCTTCTAGAGTCTTAGCGGATGCATATTTTCCATCTTTACGAACTAGGAGAACTGGCTCGCTGGTGTAGTAACTGTTAGAAAAGGCGATTTCCTTTTTCCGCTCGGCAGTTGGACTCATACCTGCAATAATCATGTCAATTTTGCCGGAGGTCAGAGCAGGAATTAAGCCATTCCAAGAAGTCTTGACAACCAGAGGTTCCTTGCCCATCTCTTGAGCAATTTTTTTGGCAATCTGCACATCGTATCCGTTGGCATATTGGTTGGTGCCTTCGATTTTTACAGCACCGTTGGAATCGTCATCTTGAGTCCAGTTGAAGGGGGCGTAGGCTGCCTCCATACCGATTCTCAGGTAGTCATCGGCTTGGATAACTTGGGCTGTTCCTAAAGCGACCAGGAGGGCAGTAAATAAAGTGAGTAATAATTTCTTCATGGGTTTCTCCTGCTTATCTAATAATAGTTCTTCCTATTCTATCGAAAATTACCGTTCTTTTCAATCCAAGTAAGCCCTTACTTGATAAAAATGATATAATAGAACAAAATATCTGTAAAGAGAGGTTGAGTATGAAACGATATTTTTATCTCCTGTTAGTATTATTTTCCTGCCTTTGTTTTGGTCGGGTTGTCTCGGCTGTTGACTATGATATTGAATCCTATCAAGGCGATCTGGCCTTGCGTGAGGACAATACAGCTACCTACACAGAGAAAGTGACCTACAAGTTTAATGACGACTATAATGGTCAGATTGTTTCGCTGGGCTCTGCTGGAAAGATGCCTAATGGCTTTGCCATTGATGGGAATCCGACGGTCTCGGTTCTGACGAATGGTGAACCAGATATGGACATTAACCCCCAAGTCAAAGACTTGGGAGATGGCTATGAAGTCAAAATCTATAACTCCGGAAACGACGGTGACAGAGTTGTTGTCACTGTAACTTGGCAGCTGAGAAATCTCCTTTTTCTTCACAGGGATATTGCTGAGCTCAACTGGACTCCTATCAGCGACTGGGACCAGGGGATAGGAGAGGTCGTCTTGACAGTTTCTGGCTTGAGCAATCCAGATAAGAGCGAGCTCTTTGCTCATAGTGGCTACTTTGGCACCCAGCCTTTCGTGGATAAGGATGGCACTGACTATCTGGTCAAACTCAATGGAATTGGCTCGGGCGATAATGTCGAGCTCCACGGCTATTGGGATCGACAAGCGGTCTCTCTTGTGTCCCAGAATGAAGACGAGAGTAACTACTTGCCAACCTTTAAAGCTCAGGAAGAAAAGATTGCCCGCAAGACGGTCTTTTACCGGCAGCTAGGAGAGATTTATATGCCCTTGCTGCTCTTATGTGCCATCCTTGTAGCGGCTATTCTTTATTTTGTCTTTATCCAGAAGATCAAGCCTAAGCAGTCTTATCCCAAGAATGCCCGTCTATACGAAGCTCCTCAGGACTTGGCTCCCCTTGTCTTGGCGGAAAATATTTACGCGGTAGACATGGAGGATGTCGATCCGACTAGGGGCGGTAAGGCAGTGCTGAACTTTGAAAACATGGTTCAGGCGACTTTGTTAGACCTGCTGGATAGGGGCAATCTCCTCCTGCAGGGAGATGCTGAAAATCCTGTTCTGCAAATAGCGACCTATGATGGACTGGCGGACTTTGAGAGACGTTTTCTGGGCATGGCTTTTAACAAGCAATCCCAAGCCAGTGTGAAAGATCTATTTTCAGCCTATCAAATTTCAGAAGATATTTATAAGCACAAGTCTTCTGCAGATGAGTCCTATATCCGTAACATCGGTAGTAATATCAAGTCCTTATTTACTAACAGTTTGCGCTCCCTATCTAAAGAAGTGCGCTCGGAAGGCAAGCGTTTGGGTCTCTTTGGTCACTACCGGCCTCTTAAAGTTCAGGAAAAGAGATTGCTGATTACTGCCATTATTCTAGCTAGTGCTGTTTTGTTGTTCTCTCTTGGAGTTTTGTTTGTCTATATGGCCGCTTTTGAAAGTCTTATCTGGATATATATTCCCTTAGCATTGGTGGGACTTGTTATGATTTGCATTTTTGCTAGTAAGGCACAGCTTTATTGGCGAGACGGTGTCCTGAATGATGAAGGTGCGCATGATTACTATTTGTGGAGAAGTTTTTCAAATATGCTGCGAGATATTGCTCATCTGGACAAGACAGAAATCGAAGGCATTATCCTGTGGAACCGTCTCTTGGTCTATGCGACCCTCTTTGGCTATGCAGATCGCGTCAGCCGAGTCATGGCACTGCGTCAGATTCACTTGGAAAATCCATCTATGGACAGCTATGTTCAGGCTAACTTGCATTATGCCTTCTATAGCAGTATGCACAGTTTCTCAAACTACGGCCATGTAGCCACCACAGCCAGCAATTTCTCTGTCTCATCTGGCGGAAGTTCAGGTGGTGGTTTCTCCGGCGGCGGAGGCGGTGGAGGCGGTGGAGCTTTCTGATAGACAAGCCCTCGCCTATCTGGAAAAGTCTTAGTACTGGCTTTTCCTAGCCTTAAAATTGTGATATAATAAGACCTAATACTCTTTGGGAATTTAACTGCGACTTTCCTTGAGTAAACCCTTGTTTCAGGAGTATTCTATGTTTATCATTGAAATTTTCATCTCTATTATTTACGGTATCATCGAAGGAATCACAGAATGGCTGCCGATTTCCAGTACGGGGCACCTGATTTTGATTCAAGACTTTATCCAGTTTAAAAATCAAAGTCCAGCCTTTATGGAAATGTTTAATGTCGTTATCCAGCTGGGAGCTATTTTGGCGGTTGTCGTTATCTATTTTGACAAGCTAAACCCTTTTAAACCGGGCAAGTCAGCACGTCAGGTTCAAAAGACCTGGCAGCTTTGGGCCAAGGTGGTCGTGGCAGCCTTGCCGGCTGCTGTTATCGGCTTATTCTTGGATGATTGGTTTGAAGCGCATTTCTACAATCTGGTCTCTGTGTCAGTGATGCTGATTGTCTATGGGGCGGCTTTTATCTATTTGGAAAGGCGCGAGCATGAGGAGCCTGCTGTGACAGATTTGGCCTCTCTTCCTTACAAGACTGCCTTGCAAATTGGTCTCTTTCAGATTCTAGCTCTCTTTCCTGGGACTAGCCGTTCTGGTGCCACCATTGTCGGCGGTCTCCTAAATGGTGTCAGTCGTTCTGTCGTGACAGAGTTCACTTTCTACCTGGGGATTCCCATTATGTTTGGCGCTAGCGGCTGGAAAATTCTCAAGTTCATCAAGAATGGGAACAGTCTAGGATTTGGGCAAATCTTCTTGCTCTTAGTTGCCATGGGGGTGGCCTTCGGTGTCAGTCTAGTCGTGATTCGTTTCCTGACAGACTACGTCAAAAAGCATGACTTTACAATTTTTGGGAAATATCGGATTGGCCTAGGCGGCGTGCTTCTGGTTTATGCAGCATTCAAAGCCTTGATGGGATAAAAGGGGGAGATTTTAATGTTTCCCTGACTCTCTCATGTAGTGAAATAATAAGCTCTCGGAATTTTCTGAGAGTTTTTTCTTGCAACCTCCATTTTCAGACCAATACTAGCTATTTTTTGAAATACGGGGGATTTTTTAGTATAATAGTAGGACTAGAAGTGTATGAGGTAGAGATATGGAAATGAAACAGATTAGTGATTCGACCATAAAAATCACGATTCAGCTGGAAGATTTGGAAGAGCGCGGCATGGAAATGGCTGATTTCTTGGTCCCCCAAGAAAAGACGGAAGAGTTTTTCTATACCATCTTAGATGAGTTGGAAATGCCGGATAATTTTTTGGACAGCGGTATGCTGAGTTTCCGTGTGACGCCTAAGCCAGATAAGGTGGATGTTTTTGTTACCAAGTCTAAGTTGGATAAGAATCTGAGTTTTGAGGATTTGGCAGATCTGCCAGACATGGATGAGCTGTCTCATATGTCTCCGGATGAATTCCTCAAGACACTGGAAAAGAGCATTTTTGAAAAGAGCAAGGAAGACATAGAAGCAGTCCAATCTTTGGAAACAGCCGAAGCAGAGGAAAGGGAGCAGCTTTCTCAGGAGCCGGTGGATGAGCAGTCGGCAGAAAATGCAGAGCGTTACATTTACTATATCCTGCGTTTTGAAGATATTAAGGCTGCTGCGGCCTTTGCCCAGACGGTGGACTATAAGATTGACTTATCAGAACTTTATAAGTATGATTCGGCTTATTATTTGACGATTTTAGTAGATGTTGAGGGTTTTCCAGAGCGTTATCCAGCTTGGCTCTTGGCCAAAATGCGTGAATTCGCAGATGATTCAGATATCACTCGGGCTGTGTTGCAGGAGCACGGTCATCTGCTTTTGGTGACAGATGCGGTCTCCGGCCTGCAGAAGGTTGAATGCATATGATTACTTTTCCTTTAAAGTTTATCTTGGTATTGTTGGGAACTTTTTTTATCGGGGTGATTCTGACACCCTTGGTTCGGCTCGTAGCCTTTAAGATTGGTGCGGTAGATTATCCCAATGCTCGCCGCATCAATAAAAAGCCCATGCCTAGCAGTGGGGGGCTGGCGATTGTAGCGGCCTTTTCTATCTCTACTCTGCTCTTGATGCCGCAGATTGTTGCTGTAGATTTTTTTGGACAGACTTATTTTGATTATGTTTGGCCAGTCGTTCTAGGTGGTTTGATTATTGCCTTTACAGGCCTGGTCGATGATATCAAAGAGCTGTCGCCCATGCTGAAAATGGGGGGGATTGTTCTGGCTGCCAGTCTAATCTGGTGGCTGACGGATTTCCGATTGGATGATTTTAAGCTTCCTTTTGGCGGACCTTTCCTGCACTTTGAGTCTTGGCTGTCCTATATTTTGACAGTGGTATGGATTATTTCTATCACCAATGCAGTTAATTTGATTGACGGTTTGGATGGTCTGGTGAGCGGGGTGTCCATCATCTCCTTGGTGACGATGGGGATTGTTTCTTACTTCTTTTTGCCCCAGCACAATCTCTTTTTGACCTTGACTATTTTTGTCTTGGTCTTGTCAATTGCAGGTTTTTTCCCTTACAATTACCACCCAGCTATCATCTATCTTGGTGATACAGGAGCCCTCTTCATCGGCTTTATGATTGCCGTCTTGTCTTTGCAAGGGCTGAAAAATGCGACGGCTGTTGCAGTAGTGACTCCTATGATTATCTTAGGAGTGCCGATTACGGATACTTTTCTGGCGATTATCCGCCGTACTCTATCTGGCCAGAAATTCTACACACCTGACAAGCACCATCTCCATCATAGACTCTTGTCCTTGGGACTGACTCACCGAGGGACAGTGCTGGTTATCTACGGAATTTCGCTGGTCTTTGCCATGATTTCTCTCTTGTTGAATGTTTCCAGTCGAATTGGTGGCGTGCTCTTGATGATAGGCTTACTTCTGGGAGTTGAACTCTTTGCTGAGTTGGTCGGAGTTTTGGGGCCCAATCGTACTCCTTTGCTCAATATTCTCCGCTTTATTGGCAACTCCTCCTACCGAGAGGAAGTTCGGCGGAAATGGCGTCAAAAGCGGAATAAATAAGAATAGCTCTAAACAAAATAAAAGCCTTTTGGGCTTTTTTTTGGTATACTAAAGTATGTAAATCAGCTAAGCAAAGAAAGGAAAAAGAAATGTCTGTCTTAGAAATCAAAGATCTTCATGTTGAAATCGAAGGGAAAAAAATTCTCAAAGGGGTGAATCTCACTCTGAAAACGGGAGAGGTTGCAGCTATTATGGGCCCAAATGGAACAGGGAAGTCTACCTTGTCTGCAGCTATCATGGGTAATCCTAACTACGAAGTGACTCAAGGAGAGGTGCTTTTTGATGGAGTCAATATCTTGGAGCTGGAAGTAGACGAGCGTGCTCGCATGGGACTCTTCCTGGCTATGCAGTACCCTAGTGAAATTCCTGGCATTACTAATGCAGAGTTTCTCCGTGCTGCTATGAATGCTGGCAAAGAAGACGAAGAAAAAATCTCTGTCCGCGACTTTATCATGAAGCTGGATGAAAAGATGGAACTGCTCAACATGAAAGAAGAAATGGCTGAGCGCTACCTTAATGAAGGTTTCTCCGGTGGTGAAAAGAAGCGCAATGAAATCCTGCAGTTGCTCATGCTTGAGCCGACTTTTGCACTCTTGGATGAGATTGACTCAGGTCTGGATATCGATGCTCTTAAGGTTGTGTCCAAAGGGGTTAATGCTATGCGTGGTGAAGGCTTTGGTGCTATGATTATCACTCACTACCAACGCTTGCTCAATTACATCACTCCAGATGTGGTTCATGTCATGATGGATGGTAAAGTCGTTCTTTCTGGCGGCCCAGAATTGGCAGTCCGCTTGGAGAAAGAAGGCTATGCTAAATTGGCTGAAGAGTTGGGCTTCACCTATACTGAAGAAGCCTAGTCAAACATTCTTTTGACTTTGATAAAAGATAGGAGAATGACATGACTAAAGAATTGATTCAAGAATTTTCACAGCTACATGCAGAGCCAGACTGGCTCTTTCAACTGCGCCAGCAGGCCTTTGATAAAATTGACCAGTTAGAATTACCACGTATTGAGCGGGTTAAGTTCCACCGCTGGAATCTGGGTGACGGCCGTATTTCAGAGAGTGAGCCACTGACAAGTGTTCCAGACTTTACAGCTCTAGATGACAATCTCAAACTTGTTCAGTTGGGAACTCATACTGTTCTGGAGCAATTGCCAGCTGACTTGGCAGCGCAAGGTGTGGTTTTCACTGATTTCCACACTGCCTTAGAAGAGATTCCAGAGCTGGTAGAGAAGCATTTTATGTCTGCGGTCAAGTACGACGAGGACAAATTGGCAGCTTACCACACTGCCTATTTCAACAGCGGTGCCGTTCTTTATGTGCCGGACAATGTTGAGATTGATCAGCCAATTGAAGGAATTTTTTATCAGGACAGCGAAAGCGATGTTCCTTTTAACAAGCATATTTTGATTATCGCGGGCAAGCATTCCAAGGTTAACTACTTGGAACGCTTGGAAACTTACGGCGAGGGCTCTGTTCCAGTAACAGCCAATATCACTGTCGAAGTTATTGCTCAGGCTGGAGCTCAGATTAAGTTTTCAGCTATTGATCGCTTGGGCGAAAATGTAACGGCTTATATCAGTCGTCGTGGCAAGCTGGATAATGATGCCATGATTGATTGGGCTATTGGCGTTATGAACGAAGGCAATGTCGTGGCTGACTTTGATAGTGACCTCTATGGCAAGGGTAGCCATGCGGATATGAAAGTGGTGGCTCTCTCAAGCGGTAAGCAGGTTCAGGGGATTGATACCCGCGTAACTAACTATGGCTGCAACTCTATCGGAAATATCCTGCAGCACGGGGTTATCCTAGAAAAAGGAACCCTGACCTTCAATGGTATTGGACATATTATCAAAGGTGCCAAGGGAGCGGATGCCCAGCAGGAAAGTCGGGTTCTCATGCTGTCTGACCAGGCTCGCTCAGATGCTAATCCCATCCTTTTGATTGATGAGAACGATGTGACAGCTGGTCACGCGGCTTCTATCGGTCAGGTAGATCCAGAAGATATGTATTATCTCATGAGTCGGGGTCTTGATAAGGCGACGGCTGAACGCTTGGTCGTGCGCGGCTTCTTGGGCTCAGTGATTGTAGAAATCCCTGTTAAAGAAGTTCGTGATGAAATGATTGAAAATATCGATATTATTCTCGCAAAAAGATAAAAAGCTGGGCCTTGTCCCTTGTAAGTAGATAGGAGTCTTCATGACTGGATTTAATGCAGAAGCAATCAAGCAAGATTTTCCCATTTTGGACCAAATTGTCAATGATGAGCCTTTGGTTTATTTGGACAATGCGGCGACAACCCAGAAACCCAAGCAGGTGCTGGCAGCGATTGAAAACTACTATCTTAGAGACAATGCCAACGTCCACCGCGGTGTGCATACGCTAGCCGAGCGGGCGACAGCAGCTTATGAAGCAGCCAGGGAAAGAGTTCGTTCTTTTATCAATGCGGCTTCTAGTAGAGAAGTCCTCTTTACGCGAGGAACCACGACGGGACTTAACTGGGTGGCTCAGTTTGCGACTGAAAGGTTGCAGCCTGGTGATGAAGTGCTGATTTCTATCATGGAGCACCATTCCAATATCATCCCTTGGCAGGAAGCTTGTAGGAAGACTGGAGCCAAGTTGGTCTATGTCTATCTCAAAGACGGTGCTCTGGATATGGAAGATTTCCGTGCCAAGCTCAATGAGCGAACCAAGTTTGTCTCTCTGGCTCATGCTTCTAACGTCCTTGGAGTTATCAATCCCATCAAGGAGATTGCCCAACTGGTTCATCAGCGAGGAGCACTTTTGGTGGTGGATGGAGCTCAATCCATTCCGCACATGAAGATTGATGTGCAGGATTTGGATGTGGACTTCTTCGCCTTTTCGGGGCATAAGATGGCAGGCTCGACTGGTATCGGAGTTCTCTATGGCAAGGAAGAGCTGCTAGAGCAGATGTCGCCTGTCGAATTCGGTGGCGAAATGATTGATTTCGTCTATGAACAGGAAGCGACCTGGAAGGAATTGCCTTGGAAGTTTGAGGCTGGAACGCCGAATATGGCAGGAGCAATCGGTCTTGCGGCGGCCATTGATTATTTGGAAGACTTGGGTATGGATGCCATTGCCCAGCATGAGCAGGACCTGATTGCCTACGTATTTCCTAAGCTGCAGGCAGTGGAAGGTTTGACCATTTATGGCTCTCAGGATTTGGCCCAGCGCTCAGGCGTGATTGCCTTTAATCTGGAGGGGCTTCATCCGCATGATGTCGCGACGGCTCTGGACTACGAAGGAGTGGCTGTTCGGGCAGGGCACCATTGTGCCCAGCCTCTGCTCGCCTATCTGCAGGTGCCAGCGACTGTGCGAGCCAGCTTTTATATCTACAATACCTATGCGGATTGCGACAAGCTGGTAGATGCTTTAGAAAAGACAAAGGAGTTTTTCAATGGCACTTTCTAAGTTAGACAGTCTTTACAAGGCGGTTGTGACTGACCACTCGGCTCACCCCCATCATCATGGGAAACTGGAAGATGTGGAGCAGGTAGTCCTTAATAACCCAACCTGCGGTGATGTCATCAGCCTGTCTGTGAAGTTTAATGCTGAAAATCAGATTGAAGATATTGCCTTTGTGAATTCCGGCTGTACCATCTCAACGGCTTCGGCCAGCATGATGACGGATGCGGTTCTGGGCAAGACAAAAGAGCAGGCCCTGGAATTAGCAGAGGTCTTCTCGCAGATGGTTCAGGGCCAGGAAGACAGTCGCCAGAAAGAATTAGGAGATGGAGCCTTTTTAGCAGGCGTTGCCAAATTCCCGCAGCGAATTAAGTGTGCGACCTTGGGTTGGAATGCCCTCAAGCGAGCAATTGAAGAAGATAAAAAGTAAGAATGTGAAAGGAAATTATGTCAGAAGAAAGAGTAGAACCAAAACCGATTGATCTCGGTGAATACAAGTTTGGTTTCCATGACGATGTTGAACCTGTTCTCTCGACAGGGAAAGGGCTGAATGAAGCGGTCATTCGTGAGCTTTCTGCAGCCAAGGATGAACCAGAATGGATGCTGGATTTCCGCCTCAAATCCTACGAGGCTTTCAAAAAGATGCCGATGCAGACTTGGGGGCCGGATTTGTCGGAAATTAATTTTGATGACTTGATTTATTACCAAAAGGCCTCTGATAAACCTGCTAGAAGCTGGGATGAAGTGCCTGAGAAGATCAAGGAAACCTTTGAGAAGATTGGGATCCCAGAAGCAGAACGGGCCTACCTAGCTGGTGCGGCTGCCCAGTATGAGTCCGAAGTGGTTTACCACAACATGAAGGAAGAGTTCCAAAAGCTAGGAATCGTTTTCACGGATACCGACTCAGCTCTTAAGGAATATCCAGAGCTTTTCAAGCAGTATTTTGCTAAGCTGGTCCCTCCAACAGATAACAAGCTAGCAGCTCTCAACTCCGCCGTCTGGTCTGGTGGTACCTTTATCTATGTACCAAAAGGTGTCAAGGTAGATGTTCCCTTGCAGACTTATTTCCGGATTAACAATGAAAATTCTGGTCAGTTTGAGCGGACTTTGATTATTGTCGATGAGGGCGCTAGCGTCCATTATGTTGAGGGATGTACAGCTCCGACTTATTCCAGCAATAGCTTGCATGCTGCGATTGTTGAAATTTTTGCCCTTGATGGTGCCTATATGCGCTACACCACTATTCAAAACTGGTCAGATAATGTCTACAACCTCGTGACCAAGCGGGCGCGGGCAATGAAAGATGCGACAGTTGAGTGGATTGACGGGAACCTTGGTGCGAAAACGACTATGAAGTACCCGTCTGTCTATCTGGATGGACCTGGAGCGCGTGGAACCATGTTGTCTATTGCCTTTGCCAATACCAATCAGCATCAAGATACAGGTGCTAAGATGATTCACAATGCTCCGCATACCAGCTCATCTATCGTGTCTAAGTCCATTGCTAAGGGCGGAGGTAAAGTGGACTACCGCGGCCAAGTGACCTTTGGAAAGAATTCTCAGAAATCTGTCAGCCATATTGAGTGTGATACGATTATCATGGATGATATTTCTGCGTCAGATACCATTCCCTTTAATGAAATCCATAACTCTCAGGTAGCTCTGGAGCACGAGGCCAAGGTTTCTAAGATTTCAGAAGAGCAACTCTACTATCTCATGAGCCGTGGCTTGTCTGAATCCGAAGCAACTGAAATGATTGTCATGGGCTTTGTCGAGCCATTCACCAAAGAACTGCCTATGGAGTATGCTGTTGAGCTTAACCGCTTGATCAGCTATGAAATGGAAGGATCAGTTGGTTAAAAAGTGCTAATAGTGTTTGGTTAATTTTCGCAATGAAAGATAGCATTGACTTATCTGGAGGTTAGAATGGGTTTTTTAAAACGTTTATTTGGTAAGGTAGAAGAAGTTAATAAGGGGGAGGCGACGATAGAGGAATTGAACCAACCCTTTGCTCCTAGTCTTGAAGAAGAGGCAGATAACTACTGGTTTCAAATGGAACAAAATATTTTGATAAATGCTGTTAAGGCAGCGGGTGGACCTGATAAGGTGGAGCGAGCTTTTGTTCTTGTTAATTTTAAACAGGGACAGGAAACATTCGAACTATATTATCAAGTTGATGGGAAACTAATATCGTGGAGAGAAATGGATTCGGATGTAGTGAAAAAGCTTGAGAATCAGCTTATTCCTCAAGCGCCAGAAGTAGCGCGTGCGGTTAATTCTGAGTATAAAGATGCAGGTGTTCCTTTAATTGATTATGCTATGCTTCAGTTTGAAACTCAAACGATGGCTTGGTTTGGTCGTAAGATTATGACTGTTTCACCAGAATCGAGTCTCACTTTTCAAGAATTAGCAGCTGGTTGGTGGGCTGTCTTGGAAGAGGCAATTCCAACACATCCGTTAGACAGTGATAGTGCTTTGCCCTACTTCGAAATTTAATTGTTTTCTTCTTAATCAAAACATACAAAACAGCCGCGAATCATTTGATTCGCGGCTGTTTTTATAATTTCTCGTTAACATAGCGGACGAAGTCATTCCACCAGACCTTAAAGAAAATGCTTTTTTCCACCTCTTGGCCGGCCACCATTGTGACAGAAGGTGCTTTGTTTTCCAGATAGCCTTGACCGATCGGTTCAGGGTCGGTATAGGTCAGGGTACCAAGTTCAGTATTTTTTTTCAGCGGAGCTTGGAAGCCTTTTTCGTTGGTAGAAAATTCCACCTTGTGCTCAGCCTGATTGGCGATGCGCTCAATGATGGTGAAATCCTTTCTGGCAACGGCTGGAACGGTCTTTTGCTTGCCGTCAATAACGGTTGACTTGCTTTTATTGTAGGCCTCCCCCTCAGCCACAATAGTCGTCTGGGTGAAGTTTTGCGAAACATAGTTCATTAAAGACGCTGTGGCTACAAAGCGTGCGTAGGGGTCGCCGTCAGTTTGCTCAACGTCCAGCACAACTGTAATCATGCGGATGCCATTTTCAGTAGTCGTCGCAACAAAGGAAGAGCCACCCTTATCCGAACTGCCGGCTTTGAGTCCGTCTACACCTGAGCGGAAGTTGGACTGGTTTTCCAACATGAAGTTATAATTTTCCAGACTCGTCCCTGCAATTTTAGCTGTGGACTTGGAAGTGATGTCTGTCACTTGAGGGAAGTCCATAATCAGATGCCGGCTGATAACAGCCAAGTCGTAGGCACTGAATTTATTTTCAGTGTCCTTGCTTTTTTTAGATGTGCTAGCTGAGGCGCTATACTCTGTTTCTTCAGTTGCGTATTCTAGAAGAAGAGTATTCAGCCCTGTGGAGTTCACAATAGTAGCATCTTTGATTCCCCATTCTTTAAGCTTAGCCTTCATCATTTCGACGAAATTTTCTTCGCTGCCTCCAACCTTCTCAGCCAAGGCAATCGTGGCACTGTTGGAGCTGGACATCAAGGAAGCGGCAATCAAGTCTTTGACTTTGTAACGTTTGGCTTCCAAAGGGACATTGCTGATATTTGGATTAGATGTTAGATTGTAGGCGTAGTCTGAGATATCAACATAGGTATCGGCAGTCAGGTCTCCTCTGTCAATGGCTTCATAGACCAGATAGACGGTCAAAAGATTGGTGATGGAGCCGACTTCGATTGGAGTATTAGCATCTTTTTCGTAGAGAATCTTTCCAGAAGTAGCGTCCACAGCCATTGCACTCTTAGCGGCAATGTTGAAATCATCTGCTGCAACCTTGCTGGCGGTCATTCCGACCAAAACTAGTAAACATAGGAATAATCGTTTCATTTCTTTCCCCTAAAACAAGATATAACCATTGTATCATAAAATTCTCTTTTCTTTTATAAATCAAGGATAATAAAAGATTACAAAATAAATGTAAAGAAAAGTAGAGCAATCTCTTTTAAAAGATTTTTTATAAAAGCATCTTTCACAAAATCTCACAAAATAGAAAAATATTTGAAAAAACACAGTTAAACGGACTGAAAAATAGAAAATTATTATTTTTTTACATAAAGCGTTTGTTTTTATAAAAAAATATTGTATAATAATACAATATAAATTGAGAAGGAGAATGCTCATGAAAAAATCTAAATGGTTGGCCATTACTGGACTGACAGTCGTGTCAACACTGATTTTAGCTGCTTGTGGAAACTCTAGTGCCAGCAATACCTATTCTTATGTCTATTTGAGTGACCCTGATACTTTGGACTATGTCAATTCAAATCGGGCTACTACGTCCGATGTTATTACAAACTTGGTGGACGGCCTTTTAGAAAATGATAAATATGGCAATTTGGTTCCATCTATTGCGGAAGACTGGACTGTTTCAAAGGATGGTTTGACCTATACCTATAAGCTTCGTAAAGATGCTAAGTGGTACACATCAGATGGTGAAGAATATGCAGAGGTTAAAGCACAAGACTTTGTAGCAGGTTTGAAGCACGCGGCAGATGAAAATTCTGAAGCTCTTCCTATCGTCCAAAGCTCTATCAAAGGCTTGGATGCCTATGTCAAAGGAGAGTCTAAAGACTTCTCAACAGTTGGAGTAAAAGCAGTTGATGACCACACGGTCGAATACACGCTCAACCAGCCAGAAAGCTACTGGAACTCTAAGACGACCATGGGGATTCTGTTCCCCATCAATGAGGATTTCTTGAAGTCACAAGGCAAAGATTTTGGTACCGTAAAACCTTCTTCCATTCTTTATAACGGACCTTATGTTCTGAAAGCATTCACTTCTAAGTCTGTCATTGAATATGCTAAAAACCAGAACTATTGGGATAAGGACAATGTCAAGGTTGAAAATATAAAACTGACTTATTTTGATGGTTCGGATCAGGAATCCTTGATCCGCAACTTCTCAGACGGGGCTTATTCTCAAGCACGGCTTTACCCTACGAGCTCTAACTATGCTTCTGTAGAAAAGCAGTACAAAGACAATATTATTTACACACCACAGAATTCAACTAGTTTCTATTTTGCTTTCAATCTGAATCGTAAGACTTATAATCATTCGTCTAAGACATCAGATGCTCAAAAGGCATCAACTACAGCTGCTATTCAAAATAAAGACTTCCGTCAGGCAATCAACTTTGCCTTTGACCGGACATCTTTTGGAGCTCAGATGAATGGTAAAGATGGGGCGACTAAACTCATCCGTAGCTTGCTAGTTCCTCCTAGCTTCGTGCAGGTTGATGGCAAAGACTTTTCAGATGTAGTAGAGAGCAAACTTCCTACATACGGTGATGAGTGGAGCGGTGTCAAACTGACAGATGCCCAAGACAGCATCTACAATGCTGATAAAGCCAAGGCGGAATTTGCCAAGGCAAAAGAAACCTTGCAAGCTGAAGGTGTAGAATTCCCAATCCATATTGACGTCCCTGTCGATCAGTCTGACAAGGTTTTGGTACAACGGACGAATTCCTTCAAACAGTCTGTCGAATCAGCGCTTGGCCAAGAAAATGTCGTTATTGATGTTCAGCAAATGTCAACAGATGACTTTGATAATTCTGCCTACTTTGCAGAAACAGCAGCTCAGAAAGACTACGATCTCAACATGTCTGGCTGGTCAGCAGACTACCAAGATCCATCAACTTATCTGAATATCTTTAACCCTGAAACAGGTGATGCTGCAGATAATATTGGTATAGAAAAAGGGAAAAATGCTGATGTGGCAAATAAGGTTGGCTTGAATGAATACAAGGCTTTGCTGGATGAAGCTGATCAAGAAAAACAAGATACAGATGCTCGTTACACCAAATACGCAGCAGCTCAGGCTTGGTTGACGGATAGCTCCATTGTTATTCCTAGTGTTTCTGGTGGTGGTTCACCAGTCGTTCAGAAGGTTGTGCCATTTACCAAGTCTTACTCTTATGTCGGAATCAAAGGAGATGCCTATGTCTTTAAGAACATGGAGCTCCAAAATGATATTGTTACAGCTAAAGACTATGAAGCGGCTCTTAAGAAATGGGAAAAAGAAAAGGAAGCATCCAATAAAAAAGCCCAAGAAGACTTAGAAA
Organism: uncultured Streptococcus sp.; assembly: GCF_963536705.1. GTDB lineage: Bacteria > Bacillota > Bacilli > Lactobacillales > Streptococcaceae > Streptococcus. The sequence goes on from NZ_CAUTAP010000008.1 coordinate 90,264, forward strand.
AACACATTAAATAAGGTTCTGAACCGCGAGCTTTTGATTCTTTATAAACAGTTTGGAATCAAAAGTTTGTGAATACGATAAAGCGAGACTGAGACATTTTGTCCCAGTCTCTTTTTTATATGACTCTCTATTGCATTGAAGCGTTTACATCCTGTCGCAGAAGTGCTATAATGAAAGTAATCTTAATGAAAACTGGAGGAAGTTTATGAAAACATCTAAGTTAGCTGCAGCTGCTGGGCTTGTCATTCTCTCTGCAGGAATTCTGGCTGCCTGTTCGTTTGGTGGCTCCAATTCATCTGGGAAAAACTATAGCTATGTTTATACGGCAGATCCAGATACGCTGGATTACACTGTGTCCAATAAGCGGGCAACCAATGAGATTATGGCTAATGTAGTGGATGGTTTGCTAGAAAGCGATAAGTATGGTAACTTAGTGCCTTCTCTAGCGGAAGATTGGACCGTTTCAAAAGATGGTCTAACCTATACTTATAAGCTTCGTGAGGGAGTGAAATGGTATACTTCTGATGGTGAAGAGTATGCAGATGTGACTGCTAAGGACTTTGTGACCAGTCTGAAGCATGCCGCAGACAGCAAGTCTGAGGGTCTCTATATCATTCAAAAATCTGTTAAAGGCTTGGACGACTATGTCAATGGTAAAATAACTGATTTCTCCCAAGTGGGTGTCAAGGCGGTGGATGATTCTACTGTTCAATACACTTTGAATCAGCCAGAAAGTTTCTGGAATTCTAAGACAACCATGGGGATTCTTTTCCCAATTAACGAAGAATTCCTGAAATCAAAAGGTGACAAGTTTGCTCAGGGAACGGATCCGACCAGTGTCCTCTATAACGGTCCGTTTATCTTGAAATCTATCACTTCCAAATCTCAAATTAGCTTAGAGAAGAATCCAAACTATTGGGATAAGGAAAAGGTGAAAATTGACACTGTCAAATTTTCTTACTACGATGGTCAAGATACAGAATCTCTAGTGCGTGGCTTCTCTGACGGCAACTACACCATTGCTCGTCTTTTCCCAAATAGCTCCAACTTTGCCAGTGTGAAGAAACAGTATGGCGATAATATCGTCTACACTCCTCAAGGTTCAGGAACCTTCTTTGTCACAACTAATATCGACCGTCAGTCTTACGAGCATACTTCTAAGACAACGGATGCACAGAAATCTTCTACTAAGAAAGCACTGCTCAATAAAGATTTCCGTCAGGCTCTGCTTTTTGCCTTTGACCGTACTGCCTATTCTGCACAAACCAATGGTGAAGAAGCAGCAGACAAGCAGCTTCGTAATACCTTTGTTCCGCCAACCTTTGTACAAGCTAATGGTAAAGAGTTCGGCAGCATTGTAGAAGAAAATCTGGCTAGCTACGGTGATGAGTGGAAGGGAGTCAAATTAGACGACGCTCAGGATGGTCTTTATAATCCAGAAAAAGCCAAGGCAGAATTTGCCAAAGCTAAGGAAGCGCTGCAGGCAGAGGGAGTAGAATTCCCTATTCATCTGGATATTCCGGTTAGCTCAGCAGATACCAATGGTGTTAAGAGTGTTCAGTCACTGAAGCAGTCTATTGAATCCAATCTTGGCTCTGACAATGTGGTGATTGACATTCAGCAGATGACAGATGATGAGTTGAATAACATCACCTACTTTGCGACCTCGGCATCTCAAGAAGACTGGGACTTAAATAATAATCTTGGCTGGAGCCCAGATTATAACGATCCATCTTCTTATTTGGAAATCACTGGCTCTAAGACTGGTGAGAATGTTGACGGCTACTTTGGATTTGATCCTGGTACAGACAATGCGGCAGCTAAAGAGGCTGGCTTTGAAGAATATGACAAACTCTTGGAAGACGCAGCTGCGGAAAACGAGGATATTAACAAACGTTACGAAAAATATGCTGCAGCTCAGGCTTGGCTGACAGACAGTGCTCTGTTGATGCCAGCTTGGTCATCTGGTGCAACACCAAGTGTCCGTAAGGTTGTTCCATTCTCAGGACCATTTGCTTGGACTGGAAACAAGGGTGAATATAGCTTTAAATATGTTGAAATCCAAGATAAACCAATAACGACTAAAGAATATGAAAAAGCGCGTGAAAAATGGGCAAAAGAAAAGGAAGAGTCCAACAAAAAAGCTCAAAAAGAACTCGCAGAACATATCAAATAAAGCAAGAAAATCCCATTGTAGCTACAATGGGATTTTTGATGATTTTAGAGGCGGAATGGGCGAGACTAAGGTTGTCTAATCCTAGATGACAGACATGCGGGAAAACCAATTGCATAAACATCTTAGGGTGTTAGTGAGCTAACTTAATATTCTGAAAATTTATTTTACTTTTAGTACTATCTATGCTATAATCTTAATTAAATCTAAAAATCTAAAAGATGGAGAAACCCATATGAAACAAAGTAAAGTCCTTGCGCTAGCAGGAGTCACTCTTCTTGCAGCTGGCTTTCTTGCTGCTTGCTCTGGCTCTAAGCCAAACACAAAGTCAGGCAGTTCAGACTCTTCAAACACCTTTAATTATATCTACGAGACAGATCCTGAAAACTTGAACTATCTCACTTCAAGTAAAGCTGCTACAACAGACTTGACTGCCAATGTCATTGACGGTCTTTTAGAAAACGACCAATATGGAAACTTGGTTCCTTCAATGGCAGAGGAATGGACTGTATCACCAGATGGAAAAACTTATACTTATAAGCTTCGCAAAGACGCTAAGTGGTATACTTCCGAAGGTGAAGAATACGCAGATGTTACAGCAGAAGACTTTGTTACAGGTCTTAAGTATGCAGCAGACAATAAATCTGAAACAATCTACTTGGTTCAGGATTCTGTCAAAGGGCTTAAGGACTATATTTCTGGGAAGATTGATTTCTCAGAAGTAGGAATCAAAGCAGTGGATGATCATACTGTTGAGTATACTCTTAATGAGCCAGAAAGCTTCTGGAATTCTAAAACTACAATGGGAATTCTCTACCCAGTAAACAAAGACTTTTTGAAAAACCAAGGTGATAAGTTCGCTCAAGCAACTGATCCAACAAGCTTGCTTTATAACGGACCTTTCTTGCTCAAATCATTGACTTCAAAATCGGAAATCCAATTTGAGAAGAATCCTAATTATTGGGACAAAGAAAATGTTCACGTAGATGCAGTGAAACTCTCTTTCTATGATGGACAAGATCAAGGGAAACTAGCTGATCAGTTCAGCCAAGGCGCATTGACAACAGCCAGACTCTTCCCAACTAGTGCGACCTATGAAAAGGTTGAAAAAGACTTTAAAGATAATATCGTCTATACACCTCAAGATGCCTCAACTTTCTTAGTAGGTACAAACATTGATCGTCAGTCTTACAACCATACTGCTAAGACGTCAGAAGCTCAAAAAACTTCAACTAAGAAAGCCTTGCTTAACAAGGACTTCCGTCAGGCTTTGACCTTTGCCTTCAATCGTGAGTCCTATGCATCTCAGATTAATGGTAAGGACGGAGCAGACAAACTTCTTCGTAACCTTTACATCCCACCTACATTTGTGCAGGCTGGTGACAAGTCCTTCGGTGAGCTAGTTAAGGAAAAAGTAGTAACTTATGGCGACGAATGGAAAGATGTTGACTTCTCAGATGGTCAAGATGGTCTCTATAACGAGAATAAAGCAAAGGCTGAATTTGCTAAAGCAAAAGAAGCTTTGAAAGCCGATGGCGTAGAATTCCCAATCCATCTGGACATTCCGGTTGATCAAACAGCTACTTCTAAAGTACAACGTGTTCAATCCCTCAAGCAGTCTATTGAAAAGACCTTAGGAAAAGATAATGTTGTGATTGATGTTCACCAATTGTCTAAGGATGAAGTGACTAACATTACCTTGTTTGCTCCTTCTGCTGCTGAAGAAGACTGGGATATTTCAGACAATGTCGGCTGGACTCCGGACTATCAAGATCCATCTACTTATCTTGACATCATCAAACCTGGTGGTGAAAATACCAAGACCTTCTTAGGATTTGATGGCACAGATAATGCCGCAGCGAAACAAGTTGGTTTGGATGAATATACCAAGCTGGTGGACGAAGCGGGTGCAGAAAAGCAAGATTTGAACAAGCGTTATGAAAAATATGCGGCAGCTCAGGCTTGGCTAACTGATAGTGCTTTGTTGATTCCGGTAACTTCTAGAACAGGCCGTCCAACCTTGACTAAGGTAGTACCATTCTCAGCGCCGTTTGCTTGGTCTGGTGCTAAGGCGCGTGAAGCAGCAAGTTATAAGTACATGAAATTACAGGATGAGACTGTAACGACAAAAGATTATAATAGCGCTCAGGAAAAATGGAATAAAGAACGTGTGGAATCTAATAAAAAAGCTCAAGAAGAATTAGCAGACCACGTGAAATAAGCTTGCTAAGAGAACTTTCTCTATTAGAGGAGAAAGTTCTTTTGGAATTTAAAGGAAACGATAAATGAAAAAATATATTTTTATGCGTATCTTACGCTCAATTGTGTCGATTTTCTTGGTGACGACCCTGACTTATGCCATTATCTATACTATGGTGCCAAGAAGGTTGATTTTCAAGCAGGATCCTAACTATAATAAGATAGCTACCAATAAAGATAAAAAAGCTAACTATGAAAACACTATCTTTGAGCGGATGGGCTACATTGACTATTATGATACTAAGGAACTTCAGGAGAAGGCCAGCAAGGAAGATTCTTCTGTTACCACAGAAGCTACTGAAGCAAACGAGAAGATTTATCAGAAGTATGTTGATAAACTTGGTAATGGTTGGAAATTGCAGAAATTCCCACTGAGCGGAGAATTCTATGCTGTACGTGAAGTGCCTGTGTATGAACGTGTCTTTGAGTTCTATGCTAATTTGATTCAAATTGACCATCCAAATGTTATCCAAGATGAGGAAAATCCAAACCTAGAGCGTTATATCCGGTTTGAAAATGATCCTTCTGTCGGCTGGTCTCTTGTGGGTTCTGGTACCAAGCATAAGTATCTGCTGTACTTTAATGGTCAGTTCCCATTTGTCCACCAGAACTTTATTACCTTTAATTTAGGTAATTCTTATCCAACCTATGCCAATATCCCTGTTCTGCAGGTTATTACTCAAGGACAAGGACAAACTAAGTCTTCCGAAGTTCAATTTCCAACAGGTAAAAAGACATCGTCTGTTAACATTTACTCTCGTACTTACAAGACGCCAAGCAAAGCCGATTCACAGGACATTGCTAAGTTTGGTAAGGGAGATGCCTATACAGCGACTCAAAGCAACTATCAAAATCCATCCATGATTACCAGCTCAGCTATTATCGGTTTGATTGGTGTGGCTCTGTCTTATCTGATTGCTATTCCGCTTGGATCTTACATGGCTCGACTCAAGAACACATGGTTTGATAGCATTTCTACTGCTGGCTTGACCTTTATGATGTCACTGCCAACCATTGCCTTGGTCTACATTGTCCGTTTGGCGGGCTCTGCTGTTGGTCTTCCAGACTCCTTCCCAATCTTGGGAGCGGGAGATTGGCGTTCTTATGTCCTTCCAGCTGTTATTCTAGGGCTTTTGAGTGCTCCTTGGACAGCGGTTTGGATTCGTCGTTATATGATTGACCTTCAGTCTCAGGACTTTGTCCGCTTTGCCCGTGCGAAGGGGCTCTCAGAAAAAGAAATTTCTAACAAGCACATCTTTAAAAACGCTATGGTGCCGCTGGTATCTAGTATCCCAGCTTCTATCGTTGGTGTTATTGCAGGTGCGACTCTGACAGAAACTGTCTTTGCTTTCCCTGGTATGGGTAAGATGCTGATTGATTCTGTTAAGGCATCCAATAACTCTATGGTTGTTGGTCTTGTATTCATCTTCACATGTCTGTCTATCTTCGCTCTCTTGCTGGGTGACATTCTGATGACTGTACTGGACCCACGTATTAAGTTAACATCAAAAGGAGGTAAATAATGGCTACAATTGATAAAAGCAAATTCCAATTTGTCAAACGTGACGATTTTGCCTCTGAAACGATTGATGCTCCAGCCTATTCTTACTGGAAATCAGTCATGCGTCAATTTCTGAAAAAGAAATCAACCATTACCATGCTGGGGATTCTGATTGCCATTATTCTCATGAGCTTCATTTATCCTATGTTTTCAAACTTCGACTTTAATGACGTGAGCAAGGTAAATGATTTTAGCATGCGTTATATCAAGCCAAGTGCCCAGTACTGGTTTGGAACAGATAGTAATGGTAAGTCTCTCTTTGATGGTGTTTGGTTTGGTGCCCGTAACTCTATTCTTATTTCGATTATTGCGACGGTTATTAATCTGGCTATCGGTGTTATCATCGGCGGTATCTGGGGAATTTCCAAAACAGTTGACCGTGTCATGATGGAAGTCTACAATATCATTTCAAACATCCCAGCCCTCTTGATTGTCATTGTCTTGACCTACTCTATCGGTGCTGGTTTCTGGAATCTTATTTTTGCCATGACGATTACTGGTTGGGTCGGTATTGCCTACACTATCCGTGTGCAGATTATGCGCTATCGGGATTTGGAATACAACCTTGCCTCTCGTACTCTTGGTACACCAACTCTCAAGATTGTAACGAAGAACATTATGCCGCAGTTGGTATCTGTTATCGTGACCACCACTTCACAAATGTTGCCAAGCTTTATCTCTTACGAAGCCTTTCTGTCCTTCTTTGGATTAGGGCTTCCTGTAACAGTGCCAAGTTTGGGACGCTTGATTTCAGATTATTCTCAAAACGTGACGACAAATGCTTACCTCTTTTGGATTCCACTCACAACTCTGATTTTGGTATCCCTTACTTTCTTCGTAGTTGGTCAAAACTTAGCCGACGCTAGCGATCCACGTACACATAGATAGGAGTAAATATGACAAAGAATGAAAATGTAATATTGACTGCTCGCGATATTGTCGTGGAATTTGATGTTCGCGACCGAGTTTTAACAGCCATTCGCGGAGTCTCTCTGGACTTGATTGAAGGTGAAGTACTGGCTATTGTTGGTGAATCTGGTTCAGGTAAGTCTGTCTTAACCAAGACCTTTACGGGTATGTTAGAAGAAAACGGCCGTGTAGCTAAAGGAACCATTGACTACCGCGGTAAAGATTTGACAACTCTTCGTAGTAACAAAGATTGGGAGCCGATTCGCGGTGCAAAAATTGCGACTATCTTCCAAGATCCGATGACGAGCTTGGATCCCATTAATACGATTGGAAGCCAAATTACAGAAGTCATTATCAAGCACCAAGGAAAATCAGCCAAAGAGGCTAAAAAAATGGCCATTGATTACATGAGTAAGGTTGGGATTCCAGATGCGGAAAAACGTTTCGAAGAATATCCTTTCCAATACTCAGGTGGTATGCGTCAGCGGATTGTTATTGCTATTGCCTTGGCTTGCCGTCCTGATATTCTTATCTGTGATGAGCCGACAACGGCCCTTGATGTAACGATTCAAGCGCAGATCATTGACTTGCTCAAATCCTTGCAGCAAGAATATCATTTCACAACCATCTTTATTACGCACGACCTTGGTGTTGTGGCCAGTATTGCAGATAAGGTTGCGGTCATGTATGCCGGTGAAATTGTAGAATACGGTACAGTTGAAGAAATCTTCTACGAGCCAAAACATCCTTATACATGGAGCTTGCTATCCAGCTTGCCTCAGTTGGCAGATGCGAATGGTGCACTTTACTCGATTCCTGGTACTCCGCCGTCACTTTATTCACCAATCAAAGGGGATGCCTTTGCTTTGCGTTCTGACTATGCCATGTCAATTGACTTCGAAGAAGAAGCACCGGCTTTCAATGTGTCAGATACTCATTGGGCTAAGACATGGTTGCTGCACGAAGATGCACCTAAGGTTGATAAACCAGAGATTATCGAAAACCTGCATGAAAAAATTCGTTCAAAAATGGGCTTCAATCAATTAGAAGCTTAGGAGGAAGGAAATGACTGAAAAATTAGTTGAAATTAAAGATTTAGAAATTTCCTTCGGTGAAGGAAGTAAGAAATTTGTGGCAGTTAAAAATGCAAATTTTTTCATCAATAAGGGAGAAACTTTCTCTCTTGTAGGAGAGTCAGGCTCTGGTAAGACTACTATTGGTCGAGCTATTATTGGCCTTAATGATACCAGTGCAGGTGATATCTTCTATGAAGGCAAAAAGATTAATGGTAAAAAGTCAAAAGCAGAAGAAGCGGACTTGATTCGCAAGATTCAGATGATTTTTCAAGACCCGGCTGCCAGTCTGAATGAACGTGCAACGGTTGACTATATCATATCTGAGGGGCTCTATAATTACCATTTGTTTGATAGTGAAGAAGACCGTCAAAGAAAAGTCAAAGATATCATCAATGAAGTCGGCTTGTTAGCTGAGCATTTAACTCGCTATCCTCACGAATTCTCTGGTGGACAGCGTCAGCGGATTGGGATTGCTCGTGCTCTGGTCATGCAACCAGACTTCGTAATTGCAGATGAGCCGATTTCTGCCTTGGACGTATCTGTTCGGGCTCAGGTTTTGAATCTTTTGAAAAAATTTCAAAAAGAGCTTGGCTTGACGTATCTCTTTATTGCCCATGACCTTTCGGTAGTTCGTTTTATTTCTGATCGTATCGCCGTGATTTACAAAGGTGTCATTGTAGAAGTGGCAGAGACAGAGGAATTGTTCAACCATCCTGTCCACCCTTATACACAATCCCTGCTCTCAGCTGTTCCAATTCCAGACCCAATCTTGGAGCGTAAAAAAGTGTTGAAGGTCTATGATCCTGAACAGCACGATTATTCAGTTGATAAACCAGAAATGGCAGAGATTCGTCCGGGACACTATGTCTGGGCTAATAAAGCTGAACTTGAAAAGTATAAACAAGAGCAAAAATAGAAAAAATGTCCGAAAGGGCATTTTTTGCGCCTTTAAAAGAAAGAGTGTAGGTCAATTTACCAGCCTCGAAGGTATGCAAAACAATCCATCAATTTAAAAATAATATTTTTTTAATTTTTTTCAAAAAAGGTATTGACAGTTGGTGGGTATAGGTGATATACTAATATAGTTGTCGCG
>NZ_CAUTAP010000009.1:0-98084 GCF_963536705.1 uncultured Streptococcus sp.
TTGAAGCGGACGTGCTTGCAGATACGGATGCACTTGTCGACGCTGAGGTACTTGCGCTCACTGAAGCACTAGTTGAAGCTGAGGTACTTGCGCTTACGGACGCACTCGTCGACGCAGACGTGCTAGCGCTGACTGAAGCACTTGTTGAAGCGGACGTACTTGCAGATACAGTTGCACTTGTTGAGGCTGAGGTACTTGCAGATACCGACGCACTCGTCGATGCAGATGTACTTGCACTCACTGACGCACTTGTTGAAGCGGACGTGCTTGCTGATACCGACGCACTCGTCGATGCTGAGGTACTTGCGCTGACTGACGCACTCGTTGAAGCGGACGTACTTGCTGACACTGAGGCACTCGTTGACGCTGAAGTACTTGCGCTCACTGAAGCGCTGGTTGATGCAGATGTACTTGCACTTACGGACGCACTTGTAGATGCTGAGGTGCTTGCTGACACAGATGCACTTGTTGAAGCAGATGTACTTGCGCTCACAGACGCACTTGTTGACGCAGAGGTCTTAATTGACACAGAAGCACTCGTTGACGCAGAGGTCTTAATTGACACAGAAGCACTCGTTGACGCGGAACTGCTTGCTGAAGTTGAGGCACTAACAGAGGCTGACTTACTTTCCGCAATAGATTCGATTGTTGAGGTAGAGGCACTGACGGATGCGGAGGTGCTTGCAGATTTGGAAGTACTTCCTTCTCTTGTATCTACCAACTTACTGCCCTCAACAGTAGCCGTCCGACTATCTCTGAATGTTATAGTAGTCGTACCATTATTAGAAACGGAAATAGCAGTATTTAAATTGTTACCTGCAACGTCTTGTGGTCTTAAGTTTGGATTACTCTGCTTAATTGCTTCTCTGACCTGATTTTTTTCAGTTTCAGATAATTGATTTGGATTATTGACTAAAACAGTATTCTCAGGAAGGTTTGGTCTGTATCGAATAATTAACATAAACTGACCGTTAACTTCTCTTTTTTTAGCCGCAGCATTCATTTCTTGTTGCGTTACATTCACGTTACCCGCGGCATCTGTAGCAACGATATAACGCGTATAGTCGCCAATAGCTGTATCAACAGGAACATTTCCATAAATTCGAACCTTTAGTTGATTACCTTCTTGTTGAACTGAATGTTGAACCCAATTAGTAGCTCTATCATCGCCATTATTATATAGCCAACGATATCGTGTTCTGGATATATCAAAAGCATTCGAATTATCTGTAACAGTCGCATAATATTCGAATGACTCTCCTCTATAAACTGTAATTTCACTTGGAACATTAACAACAGGTCTCTCTGTATCAACAGCATTTGCTACGTCACGACGCGTTCTTCTACGCCCAGTCTGACTAGAGGATTCTGTAGACTGCTGGCTGCTTGTAGAGTTGCCGGTTTCTGATGCAGACGATGCAGAGGTCTGACTGGCAGAAACTGACTGAGAAGAACTGGTTGGCTGACTAGTACTAGCTCTGACTGAAGCTGATGCACTTGAAGACACTGAAAGAGACTCAGATACACTTAAGGAATCTGAGACTACTTGAGATGTGCTGGCACTGATAGAGGCAGAGCTAGACTGCGACATTGACTCTGAAGCTGAGATGCTGGCTGAGATAGATGCACTGACAGAAGCACTGGCACTGGCTGAGGATGTATCTGATACAGACTCTGACTCAGTATGTGAGCTTGCCGTTGCGGTCGCTGCTTCAGCAGCACTGCTTTCTTCTCCTAAAACTGTTTCACCACGTGTCGCTAAAACGTCTGTCGTGTCAATGACTTTTTCCAGAGCCTGCTCTTCTTCCGCATGGACAATTGTGTTTGTCACAACAGCTCCGCCCAGCACGGCTCCCGTGGCGACAATGCCCCTCAAAAAGTCTATGCCGCTCTTCTTATCGGAAACTTGTTCTTCCGTTACCTTGAGCTCGATCGATGAAAGGCCTCCCCCTCTCATTGATCTAAAAAGGCCGAACTGTGATGTCGCAGCACGCAGCCAATGCTTACCCGATTTAATCAGCTTAAAACGAGTCACACGCTCTACTTCGTGGTACTTACCTTTTTGACGTTTAAAAAACATAATTCTCCCTTTAATTTATATCCTTTTTAAAAATCCATTAATCCCATTTTACCACACTATTTGATAAAGTGAACAATAATTTACTTATTTTTTTGCTGAAATTGTTTTCAAGTATTCCCAAAAAATATTCATATTAAAGCAACTTTCATCTCCTTCAACAAATAAAAAAACGCCAAACAGCGTTTCTTGCATATGATGACGGAAGACATGGGATTCGAACCCACGCACGCTTTTACACGCCTACTGCGTTTCCAACACAGCCTCTTAAGCCTCTTGAGTAATCTTCCACAAAAGAGAAAGCCCAGCTTTCTCAAAACTTTAATCATTATACCACATTACAGCCCCAACCGCCATAGTTTCCGTTAAATTTTTTCACAAATTCGACCAAAGTCCAAACGTTCTGGTTCAAATCAAAGATTTCTGTCGTATCCATACGAAGCACATGCAGTTGATAAGGTTTGTCCGCATCTTCTATCTTTTCAGCAGATACGAGGCTATAGCCCAGCTCTTCTACTTCCTTTAGGAAGCCATCTCGGTCTTGCTCAGAGGCAAAATATGCCCAATGGTCAATCTCGCGCTCCTGACTATGGTCATCGCCGTCTTGCTCCAGCTGGTACCAGACCCGCTGATTGAGAATGGTCTGATACTCGTATTCATTAGGATAGAGAAAGTCAAAGTACTGATCCCACTCCTCATCTTCCAAGGTCGCTGAGTCGTAGCGGCGGTCTGGAAAGTCGCGCATCACGTTTGCAATCGGCTCCAGATGGCTCTTTTTGTCTTGCAGATAATAATAAAACTCAATATTTCCATCCGTCGTAATTACGCCAACATGAATGCCGCCGACCTGTCCCAAAGCCTCAGAAAGCCGATCTTCAATCACATTCAACTCCTTAAACTCTTCACTAGATGGAAAACCCGTCTCCCCATCGTACTGGAGGAGCGATATTTTGAGCCTCATAGCATAGGCATAGAGAGGATAGGGTGCCTCATCAGCAAGAGCTAGATTCAGACGGATACTAGCCAACTTGTCGTCAATATAGGTCGAGAAAGACCCCCACTCACTTGGAAAAGGATTCTCAGAAGGCACATCAAGCACTACTTCTTCTACCTTTTCTACTTTCTCTTCCTCTTGCTTCTTACCAAACAGATTCTTAAAAAAACTCATATCAAACTTCCCTTAATACTTATGAAATTGACCAACTAGAAATACCAATATTTCCTTTGTCATCACTAACATCATTGTATTACTTTTTCAAACAGAAATCAAGATTTCCTGAACATAGCAAAAGCAAAAAACGCTGATTTCTCAACGTTTTAGAAAGGCTTTAAAATAATGGAGCCGGTGGGAGTCGAACCCACGTCCAAACACCTGCTAACACATTTGTCTACAACCATAGGCTATGTATTGATTTAACTTAACTTTGACACATAGCTCAAGCCCAAGTCAAGCGAGTCTATCAATCTCTTGCAAAATCCCTAGACCAGATTTTGCCGTAGCTTGCTCATAATAAGACCTGTCATCAGACACAAGCAATCCGAATCGGGTCACGCTGGCTGGTTTTTAGGCAGCTAAAGCGTAAGAATTGTTATTTTTTGCAGTTATATTTAACTGGCGTTTTACATCCGCTAGATGGGTTGCAAAATGTGCCTCATAATGCCTGTCGAATCCGTAACGACCCCAAGACAATAGGAACATTATAACAGAATCTGCTAAAAAAAGCAAAAGCCTGCACGCAGCAGGCCATTACTTACTATTAGTTCTTAGCGAATCCCCAAAGCAATTCGAGCATAACGGCTCATCTTTTCCACCGTCCAAGCTGGGTACCAAACCAACTTAACATCCGTCTTGGTAACCTCGGGAACATCTGACATAGCATCATAGATCTGGTCAGTCAGAAGATCCGCCAGAGGGCATCCCATGGTTGTCAGGGTCATATCGATTTCCGTTTCCCCATTGGTCTCGTCAAAACGGATTTCATAGATTAAGCCTAGATTGACAATATCAATCCCCAGCTCTGGGTCAATGACCTGCTCCAAGCTCTCCAAAATACGCGTTTTAATCTTTTCAACCTCTTCAGGGCTGTATTTTTGTTCTGACATGCAATATCCTCCTTATAGATATAGCAGAAATTTCAAGTTAGCTCGAGAGAACTTTTGTTTTCAGCTAGGATTGCCGGCTTGAAGCTTTCCTGCTCTGCCCCTCGTTACGCTCTTCATTTCTTAATCTTCAATAAAGTCTCTGAGTGGTTTGCTGCGGCTTGGATGGCGAAGTTTACGCAGGGCTTTGGCTTCAATCTGGCGAATACGCTCGCGGGTGACATTGAAGACCTTGCCGACATCTTCCAGTGTCCGCATTTTTCCATCGTCTAAACCAAAGCGCAGTCGTAAGACATTTTCCTCGCGGTCTGTCAGCGTATCCAAGACCTCATCCAGCTGCTCACGAAGGACGACACGAGTTGTATAGTCGACTGGATTTTCAATCACTTCATCTTCGATAAAGTCGCCCAGATGACTGTCATCTTCTTCACCGATAGGTGTCTCCAAGGAAACTGGCTCTTGGGCAATCTTGAGAATCTCACGAACTTTGTCAGGTGTCATATCCATACGCTCAGCGATTTGCTCTGGTGTTGGGTCTTGACCTAATTCCTGCAAGAGATTGCGTTGCTCACGGACCAGCTTGTTAATAGTTTCCACCATGTGGACTGGGATCCGAATAGTCCGAGCTTGATCGGCAATCGCACGGGTGATAGCCTGACGAATCCACCAAGTCGCATAAGTTGAAAACTTAAATCCTTTGGTGTAGTCAAACTTATCAACGGCCTTCATCAGCCCCATGTTTCCTTCTTGAATCAAATCAAGGAACTGCATACCACGGCCGACATAGCGCTTGGCAATGGAAACAACCAGACGAAGATTGGCCTCAGCCAGACGCTGCTTGGCTTCCAAGTCTCCCTGTTCTACCAAGATAGCCAACTCCTGCTCTTCTTCATTGCTGAGAAGCGGCACAACCCCGATTTCTTTCAGATACATGCGGACTGGGTCATTGACCTTGGCTGAATTGCTACCTAAGAGCTCCTCATCCGTCAGCTCTGCTTCTTCCTCTTCGTTATTTAAGACGCGCGCGCTGGGATTTCCTTCTTTATCTGTAATTGAGATACCAGCATCCTGAATGCGCTGCAGCAAATCCTCAATCCCATCAGCGTCCAAAGTGAAAGGAATGACCAGTTGGTCATTGATTTCATCATCGGTCGCAACCCCTGTCTGCTTGTGGTTGCGGATAAATTCTGCAATTTGAACGTCTAATGTTGTTACTTCTTTTTGTTTTGTAGCCATTCCTACTCCATTCTTCTTTTTTGCTCAATCAAGCGCTCTAGCTCGGACAGGGCTGTATCCGTATCTCCGCTGTGAGAGGCTTCTCGAATCTTCTTACTAATATACTGATTATGCTTGCGCAAAATCTCCCGCTCTCTGGTTTCTTCCACTTCTTTCAACTCATCTTCCAAAACCTCATCAGGCAAGTCTTCTTCCAAGACGCGGTACCAAGCCTGCTGGACATGATCCGGCAGCTGGGACAAATCCTGCGGAGTCAGCTCGCCGTTTGCCAATAAAATCTCATACAAGGTCTGCAAGTCTTCCGAGTCAAAGGCAAAGTCTTCTCTCAGCCGATATTGGTTCAAAATCAAAGGATGATGCAGCATGCGGTGGAAGATATGATTTTCCGCCCTCATGAGACGAGTCAGCCGATTCGAAGGCGAAAACTGCATGACGACTGGCTGAGACTGCTGAGTGGGCACCTCCTGACTGCGACTAGAGCGCTCAGCCAGCCGGCTGTTATTCACCGTCTGTTCCACCTGCTGATAGTCAAAGTCCGGCAGCAACTCAGCCAGCATGTAAATATAGGAGTTCTGAGCTGTGATGGACTTGGTCTTCGCAATAATCGGCGCCATCTTCTCTACAAACTCAATCTGAGCCTGTAGATTTTCAATATTATCTGGTTTCAGATGATGCAGCAGAAACTCCACATTACTTATTCGCGTTTTGCTCAGCAAATGCTGCAAGTCTTCCTCAGAATTTTTAGCGAGAAACTCATCCGGATCCAAATTATCGGGAATCCGAACAATTTCCACCGTCATATCTCTCAGCTCATCCAAAGCCTTAGCAGTCGCTGCCTGCCCTGCCTTATCTCCATCGTAGGATAGGATGATCTTCTTACAGTACTTGCTCAGGTGCTGGACATGCTCGGGTGTCAGAGCCGTTCCCATGGAGGCCACAGCATTTTCAATCCCAGCCCGATAAGCCGCAATCACATCCATGAAGCCCTCCATCAGATAGACTTCATGACTCTTCTTAATAACCGGCTTGGCCTTATCCAGATGATAAAGCTCGTAGCTTTTATTGAAAATTGCCGTGCTGCGGGTATTCTTATACTTGGCCTGGTGACCATCTGAAGCCGAAGGCTGCCAAATCCGTCCGGAAAAGGCCACAACCTGACCGCTGTCATTGGTCAGTGGAAACATAATCCGGTTCTGAAAGGCATCATAAACCAGATTATTCTCCGCCAGATTGAAGAGACCCGAGTTCATAATGGTATTCTCATCAAATTTGCCAGACATACTCTTATGAAGATAATTGCCTTCATTTGGAGCCAGTCCGATTTGAAAATGCTTGAGAACATCATCTGTCAGACCTCGCTGGTAGAGATAAGTCCGCGCTTCCTCGCCCATCTTGGTCGTCATCAGGACCGCATGGTAAAACTTGGCTGCCTCAGTATGAATATCGTAGAGATCCTGATGCGGATGGCTTTGTCTCGGTCGGTCATTGCCCGCTGTCTCCACAGCCAGAGGAATCCCTGCCCGCTCTGCCACAATCTGCACAGCATCCATAAAGGAAACGCCTCGGTAATCCTCAATGAATTTGAAAACATCGCCCGACTTGCCGCAGCCAAAACAGTGATAAAACTGCTTGTCCTCTACAACGTTAAAAGAGGGCGTCTTTTCACCGTGAAAGGGACAGAGTCCCAGATAATTCCGCCCGGCCTTAGTCAAGGCCACTGTTTCTCCTATGACATCGACGATATTGACGCTGTTTTTAATGTCAGAAATGATTTCTTTATCAATCAAGAGACAATACCTCCAATTTATCATAGAATATCATTCTATATTTTATACTAAAATGATGCAAATGTAAAATATTTGACAAACAAATATCTTGAGGATGTCATATAAATAAGCTATAATATAATCTCATTAATAAATTCTTGAAAGGAAAGAAAGAATGTTAAAGGATCTTAAAGAATTCTTGCTGCGCGGGAACGTGATTGATTTGGCAGTCGGTGTAATCATCGCCAACGCTTTTGGAGCAATCGTCACTTCATTGATTACTGACGTAATCACTCCTCTCTTCCTCAACCCAATTTTGAAAGCTGCAAACTTGGAGCAAATTTCTCAATTGAAATGGAACGGGATTGCCTATGGTAACTTCATGAGCGCCGTGATTAACTTCTTGGTAATCGGTACTGTTCTTTTCTTCATCGTCAAGTCTGCTGAAAAAGCACAAAGCCTTGCTAAGAAGAAGGAAGAAGTTGAAGAAGCGCCGGCTGGACCAACTGAATTGGAAGTCCTGCAAGAAATCAAAGCTTTGTTGGCTGAGAAAAAATAAAGAGAATTCACTGATGAAAATCAGTGTTTTTTTCTTGCCTGTTGCTCATGATCATCCTCTTCTCTCCAAAGAGCCAAAACAAAAAACAGACCGGGGTCTGCTTTTTTGTTTAATTAGAATTTTTTACGTTTACGAGCTGCTTCTGATTTGCGTTTGCGTTTTACAGAAGGTTTTTCATAGAATTCACGTTTGCGTGTTTCTTGAAGAGTACCAGCTTTAGTAACCGCACGTTTGAAACGACGAAGTGCATCATCAAGTGATTCATTCTTGCGTACTACTGTTTTTGACATTTTTTTCACTCCCTTCAAGTCCAAAATCTATATAATCATACCACATATAGAAAAGAGTGTCAAGTATTTTCTGTAAGTATAATGTAGCTCCTTTTTATTATACAAAAACAAGAAAACCAACTGCTCTGCTGCAGCTGGTCTTCTTCTGCTTATAGAGTTTTGCGCTTTTTAGCGGCTTTGGAAAGGGAAATGTCCTGAACCTTATCGTAGAACAGGAACTGCTGAATAAGCTCCCTGTCGCTCATGTCAGGATTCAAGTCAACAACATAGTCCAGCTTGATAGACTTCTTTTCAGCCGACTTGAGAGAGGTCAGTTCTGCTGATTTACAAGTCGTTGCAAAGATAGCATCAAAGAGTACTTCGTAGTCAAAATCAGCTGGAACCTGAACCTGGACATAACGTCTGGTCGGACTGACTGAAGTAAAGCTCATCTTTTCAAAGAGCATCCAGATGCCTGAAATAGCTAGAGTAAAGACAATTCCCAGTGCTACAAATCCCATTCCTGTTGTAATCCCGATAGCCGTCGCCATAAAGATAGCTAAGAGCTCCTTGGAGCCACCTGCGGCCGACCGGAAGCGAATCAAACTGAAAGTCCCTGCTACGGCGACACTGGTACCCAAATTTCCATTAACCAAGAAGATGATAATGGAAATAATGGCTGGCAAAAGGGAGAGAGTGACGACAAATTCCTTGGTATAAATAGTCTGGCGCTTATAGACCTTGGCCAATATAATTCCTAAAACCACACTAGTTGCTAGTGAAAAAATCAATGCTAAAGGATTTATCTTGACCTCCGTAGAGGAGTAGATACTGTTAAATAACTGATTAAGCATAGACTACCTCCTTAGGCCTTGACTGTTTGAGTCAGCCTTTCTTTAGTTTTCAGGTAGGCTTTGCCGTATTTTGAGAAGGACTGGTCTTCAAGACCGTATTTGTTCAGAATATCAGCCAACCACTGAGGATATTGACCAGGAACCTTGATTTCCATAATCACCTTGTCGTCTTCCAGCAAGGGCAGTCCATAGCGGCCTAAAGCCAAGTCTACATCATAATCTCGGTAGCGGATGTTGGAATCAACTGTCACACGTACCTTTTTATCTTCCAAGCCTCTCATAGAGTAGCGGTCATAGCTAATCACCATTTTTGGCTTCAAATCTATATAGCGCTCCTGCAACTGCTCCACTTCTGCCTTGACCCGATTATCAGAAATAGTATGGTCTGCCACACCGTTCACAATATAGTTGGTCACAGAGAGAGGATTCGAAACCAAACGGTATTTGAAGCCTACTTCATCACGTTTCTTCTTGATTTCCAAGAAAACTTGACTATCATCATTCGGCTGCTCAGCATAAGTCCTCATCCGCATTTTTTCGCGACCGCCTTTTCTGGCAATGGAATCCTGAATCATCTGGAACTCATCATTATCAAAATACACATTAGAAATGGTTGATGTCGCATAATCATCTGCGGTTAGGTAAGGTCTCATATCAGCTTCAAGACGAGCTAACATTGCTCGATCAAGAATATACTTCGTTTCGATCCGTTGGAAGTTTGTTTGGATTTGCTTTTGTTTCATTTGAATTCTCCTTTGATTCTACAAATGTAGTTTGTGCTTTTAAAAGAAATAGAGCTTCCGCTCTGCATCCTACAAGCGTCTGGATAAGCTTTGCTTTCTTCTCCTTTCCAAGCAGTATATTTCAAAAACATTCTACAAATGTAGTTTATAAATATATTCTACAATTGTCGTTTATGAATGTCAAGAAAAAAGATAAATAATCTTTCAGTTTTTTTAGCATTAGGAAACGAAGTACAAACTGTAAGCAAAATCGTCCTAAAATAAAGATAAACTGATGACAAACTGCTCTTGGAGGATTACCAAATCCCCCTTTGAGAAGATAATAAAATTCTACCAGTCTAAGCTTTTAAGAAACTTAAACTGGCAGAATCCTTTATTTAATCGTCATCATGGTCATCATCATCGTCCGAATCATCAGTGTCTGTCGTATGAGAGGAACTGTTCTGAGACGGAGTTTGAACTGTTGCTGTACTAGCTCCAGTAGAGCCCGCTGCTCCCGTATTCCCTGAGCCTGCAGTAGAGCTGTTATCAGCTGGAGTTGATGCAGCTGACGAGGATGGGTTGACTTCTTTTTCGACCGTTACCGTCTTTTCGACAATAGTATGCTGCTTGGATTGGATCAGTTTTCCATCCTTAGCATTGACAATGGTTTCATGGGCTGTTTGCCCATGTGAGAAGCGAATTTTATAGGTGTCTTTCTCACGCGAAATTTGTAAATCTTTAATATCTGTTTCAGAAAGCGACAGCTCTTTTAAGACGGATGCTAGTGCCTGACGCTGACTGAGCCCTTGAGACTGTTTTTGTCCCGCCACAGGCTTGCTTTGTTGAGCTTCTGGGCTTTCTAAGGCAAAGACCGAGCTAGTCAAGAGCAAAAGGAGAGGGACTGTTACTACAAAGGCAGCAGACAGAAACCTCTTAGGCAGGCGGTTATCCATAATACCGACAATCCGCCGCTTAAGATTAAACTTGTCTGAGTAAAAGCAGGTCGTCAGAGCAATTGGAGTCTTCTTACTGCGGTCTATCATGGTCAAAATCGTTTCACCGTAGAAAGTCCGATACTCTGTATCTCTACTGCTCAGAACATCATAGTCACAGTACATTTCTCCTGCTTCCTGAGTTTCACGGCAGGCAAAGCGGACAACTGGGTTAAACCAGTGCAGACTCTTAGCAAAAATCCCCAAGAGATTAACTAAAACATCACGGTGCTTATAGTGGGTCAGCTCATGTTTAAAAATCAGCTGCAGCTCTTCTTCTGTGTAGTCCAACTCTGGCAGCACGATTAAAATATCTCTGAAACCTAGCAGCATGGGGCTTTGGGACATAGGATAGTGGAGCAGACGAATCCGGCCCTTAACTCCCATCTCCTGCTGAACAGCCCGCAGCTGAGCCATCGCTTCTTCGTCCTGAAACTCCGTGCCCCAGCGCTTCAGCATCTTTCTGAAGCGAATATAAGAATAAGCGTATCTTCCTATGCTAAAGACAAAGCCAATCAGCCAGATGGTAAAGAGAATTTCAAACCAAGGCAGGTTTAGAAAAGCCTCCCACAGATTTGTCTGGGCAGCCTTTTCAACAGTTTGAGAGGCGCCCTGCGTTCCACCTGTCTGGGTGGCAGTCACTGCTGTCTGAACTACCGATCCTGTATTCAGCCGAATCAGGCCTGAGCCAAATTGGGGACGGAACGGAAACAGAAAACTCAGCAATATCAAAAACCAAATAAAATACTTCACTCTGACCGAAATCTTAGTCTTAAAGGCCGTAAAAAGCAGACTAAGCAAAAGCACCAAAATGGATGTTGACAAACTGGACAGCAGAAAAGAAAGAAGGAACTGTTTCATGCTTATTCCTCCATCCTACTTTCCTTGGTTGAGCAAACTACGCAGCTCATCCAATTCATTTTCCGAAAAGGAGTTAGAAGAAAAGAGTGTTTTGACAAACCCGCCCATAGAACGGCCACTGTGACGCTTCAAGAAATCCGAAGCCTCAACTTCCAGATACTCATCTTCTGAGATCAAGGCTGTATACTGCCTTTCACGTCCCTTGCGGACACTGTCTAAAAAGCCCTTCTCCGTTAAGCGAGCCAAAACTGTCAGCAAAGTCTGAGGCTTCCAGTGATTGTCTGGTCCCAGCTTTTCCATGATACGGGCAGAGGTCGTCGGGGTAGGCAGCTGCCAAATTACCTTTAAAATAGTAAATTCCCCATCTGGCAAACGTTTAATAGATCTTTTCATCGTTCCCACGCGCTTTCTAAATAATGCTATTTCTATCTTTATTCTACACTTGTCTAACATAAAAGTCAATCATTATATAAAAAAGAGCGGGAAATCACTTCCTCACTCTATTTTAGAAAAATAAACTAAGCAGGGTCAGCATAGCCAGCCCTCCCTGCTTGAACAGGATTTTGGGGTCACTGGTCACTGCACCGTAAGCTGCCACCAAGATGATATAAACCATAAAAATTCCCAGCCAAAACGAACTAGGCTGTACAAAGGCCGCAATCAAGACCAAAACAGCTATCAATCCGTTATAAACTCCTTGGTTTTTGAAAAGAGTATTGACTGACTGCTGCTCCAACTCCTCTTGTGACACACCGAAAACACGAGCTGTCGCTGCAGAAGTTGTCGCGAAGGTCTCCAAGTACAGGATGTAGAAAAATTCCAAGGCAACCAAGCTTGCCAAAATCAGTGTAATAATAGACATTTTACCCTCCTAAAATAAATAACGAAACTTAGTATAACACAGACTGACTGGAACTGCGAAAATCTTGATCAAAAATGGACATTCTGTACAAAAAGTAAGGCTAAAAATACTGAAGAAAAAAAGCGTAGCAGAAATAAGCAATTTCTGACTAGATGTGATACAATCTTTTTTGAAAAATGGAGGTAAATTATGTTAACCTATGATTTAATTGTCATCGGCTTTGGGAAGGCCGGTAAAACATTGGCAGCCAAAATGGCGGCCCAAGGAAAAAAAGTTGCTTTGATTGAGCGAAGCAAGGCTATGTATGGGGGAACCTGTATTAATATCGCCTGCATCCCAACTAAGACCCTGCTTGTCGCAGCTGAAAAAGGCCTGGCTTTCGACCAAGTCATGGCTGAAAAGAACGCTGTAACCAGCCGTCTCAACGGGAAGAACTACGCAGCAATCAGTGGCGCTGGTGTTGACATCATCGATGCGGAAGCTCATTTCCTTTCCAATAAAGTCATCGAAATCACAGCTGGCGATGAAAAAGAGGAACTGACTGCTGAAACTATTGTCATCAATACCGGTGCTGTTTCCAATGTCTTGCCAATTCCAGGACTGACTGAAACTGAGCATGTCTATGACTCAACTGGCATCCAAAATCTGAAAGAACTTCCTAAACGCTTAGGAGTTCTGGGTGGCGGTAACATCGGCCTAGAATTTGCCGGACTCTACAACAAATTGGGCAGTCAGGTGACTGTGCTGGATGCTGCTCCTGTCTTTCTCCCTCGAGTAGAGCCTTCTATCGCTGCTCTAGCTAAGCAGTACATGGAAGAAGACGGAATCCAGCTCCTGCAAAATGTGCAAACCAAGCAGATTAAAAATGATGGTGCTGAAGTTGTCGTTGTGACAGAGGATAGAGAATTCCGCTTTGATGCCTTGCTCTATGCTACTGGCCGCAAGCCAAATGTTGAACCACTGAAGTTGGAAAATACTGACATTGAGCTGACAGAGCGCGGAGCTATCAAGGTCAACAAGCACTTGGAAACATCTGTACCTGGTGTATTTGCAGCGGGCGATGTCAATGGCGGTCTACAGTTCACTTATATCTCACTGGATGACTTCCGTATCCTTTATAGCTATCTGGCTGGTGACGGCAACTACACACTGGAAGACCGTAAGAACGTTCCTACCAGCATGTTCATCACACCGCCTTTAGCTCAAATCGGATTGACTGAAAAGGAAGCCCAAGAGCAAGGCCTACCGATTGCAGTTAAGGAGATTCCAGTCGCAGCAATGCCTCGTGGTCATGTCAATGCTGACTTGCGTGGTGCCTTCAAGGCCGTTGTCAACACTGAAACCAAGGAAATTGTCGGAGCAACAATCTTCTCAGCAGGGGCTCAGGAAATTATCAATATCCTGACTGTAGCCATGGATAATAAGATTCCTTATACCTACTTGAGCAAGCAAATCTTCACCCACCCAACGTTGGCGGAAAACCTCAATGATTTATTTGCTATCTAATTTTAAGCCCCAACAGGGGCTTTTAAGATGGCTTCAAAACATTTGCCTACATTTCAACCCCTTTTTGTGGTACAATAATGCTAGTTTATTTTAAAAAGATTGAGGAAAATTATGTCTGAACTGTATGATATTACGATTGTCGGCGGCGGTCCAGTTGGCCTATTCGCAGCTTTTTACGCCCATCTGCGCCAAGCCAAGGTTAAAATCATTGATTCCCTGCCTCAGCTGGGTGGTCAGCCAGCCATTCTCTATCCAGAGAAGAAGATTCTGGATGTGCCAGGCTTTACCAATTTAAGTGGTGAAGAGTTGACTCAGCGTTTGATTGAGCAGCTGGAAACTTTCCAGACTGAGATTTGCCTCAATGAAACGGTGCTGGATATCGTCAAAGCGGATGATGGCTTTACCATCACGACTTCTCAAGCCCAGCATCAGACCAAAACCATCATCATCGCCATGGGTGGCGGTGCTTTCAAACCAAGGGCTTTGGAGCTAGATGATGCTGAAAGCTACAGTAACCTCCACTATCACGTTTCAAACATCAGCCAGTACGCTGGCAAAAAGGTTGTTGTACTGGGTGGCGGTGACTCGGCTGTTGACTGGGCGCTAGCTTTTGAAAAAATCGCAGAAACTAGTCTGGTTCATCGTCGGGACAACTTCCGGGCTTTGGAGCATAGTGTGGAAGAACTCAAGGCTTCTAGTGTTGAGATTAAGACACCATTTGTACCTAGTCGATTGGTCGGCGAAAATGGCAAGATAACCCACTTGGAAATCAGCCAAGTCAAGGGAGAGGAAAGCCAGAACCTGCCTCTAGATCATCTCTTTGTCAACTACGGTTTTAAATCCTCTGTCGGCAATCTCAAAGATTGGGGCTTGGAGCTCAACCGTCACAAAATTTTGGTCAATAGCAAGCAAGAAACTTCCGTGCCAGGTATCTATGCAGCTGGTGACTGCTGCAGCTACGAGGGAAAGATTGACTTGATTGCGACTGGGCTAGGTGAGGCACCTACTGCTGTCAACAATGCCATTAACCATATCTATCCTGAGCAAAAAGTCCAACCCAAACATTCTACAAGCCTATAAAAAAAGCTGCCGAGCTTAAACTCGGCAGCTTTTATAATTCATCTGCGATTTTATTGATTTTTCTCAAGCGATGATTGACACCGCTCTTAGTTAGAGGTTGGCTCAAACTATCGGCTAACTGCTGGATGGAGTAGTCTGGATGCTGGATGCGAAGCTGGGCTACCTCCTGCAGGTCTACAGGTAAACTCTCAATGCCGATATTATCGCTGATTTTAGCAATATTGTTGATGGTTTTCATACTGGCTGTGACCGTTCGGGCGATGTTCGCTGTCTCCGCATTATTAGCGCGGTTGAGGTCATTGCGCGCTTCCCTCATGAGCTTAAGAGACTCAAACTCAGCCATGGCTTCCATAGCCCCGATGACAATGAGAAAATCCATGATATCCTCAGCCCGCTGCAGATAAGTGACAGCCCCTTTCTTACGCTCAATGGTCTTGGCATCCAGCAGAAAACGCCGCATCAAGGCAGCCAAATCCTCAGCATGATCCAGATAAACGGACAAGATTTCCAGCTGGTACTTGCCTGAGTCTGGCTCTCGCATGCTGCCATTTGAGAGAAAGGCTCCCCGGAGGTAGGCTCGGCTAGCTTCGTCATCTGACAAAATGGTCTGATCAATCCCGGCCTCGATACCAAAAAAGGAGTCAGCCAAGTGCAGGTCAGATAGGATTTCTTCCACTTTCTGATCCAGAAATACTGTGTATACACGGTTCTTGCGCAGATTAGTCTTCTGATGGTGGCGGATTTCTGACTTGACCTGATAAAGGTCCGACAGTAACTCATAGAGATGGCGGGCAATCTTGGCATTTTCTGTTGTGACAGACAGGGTCAAACCACTGCTGGCCAAGCCCAGACTGCCAGACATCTTGATCATGGCTGACAGCTCATTTTTATCTCTGCTTGCCAGACTCAGCAGTTCTTCTTTTACTTTTACTGTAAAGCTCATTTGCGCACCTGTATAATCTGCATCAATTCGTCAACGACCAACTCGCCATCATGGAAAGCTCCGCCATTTTCCAAACGCAGAAAATTCGAAGAAATAACGCGCGGAACCTGCTCTTGTAAGCCTTGAAAATCATGTTCCACCTGTACCAGATATTCGTCAAACTGATTACTGTCCATATACTCGTGAGGAACAGGTTCGATATTAACCAAGACTGTATCTACAAACTTCCTGCCTAGATGGCGGTGTAGGACTTGGACGTGGTCGCTGTCTGAAAAATGCTCTGTTTCGCCTCTCTGGGTCATGATATTGCAGACATAGGCCACTTCTGCCTTGGTATCCAAAAGAGCTTGGCCAATTTCCTCGATAACGAGATTAGGCAAGATAGAGGTAAATAGCGAACCTGGCCCCAGAACCACCATATCGCTTTCTAATATGCTCTCGACCACTTTTTTACTGGCAGCAGGCTTCTTGTCATCATAGGTATTGGTCACATAGACCCGCTCAATCATCCCGCTCTTGCTGGTCAGATTGCTTTCACCGACAACTTCCGTCCCATCTGCAAACACAGCATGCAGAGTTAAAGGAGTGTCGCTAGAAGGGTAAATTTTTCCTGTCGTATGGAAAAACTTGGTCAAAAGCTGCATGGCATTATAGGTTGAGCCCTGCATTTCGGAAATGCCGGCAATAATCAGATTGCCCAAAGGATGCCCCGCTAGAACGCCGTCTCCTTCCGCAAAGCGATACTGGAAGACCTTCTCATAAAACTTTGGCATGTCGGACATAGCTACCAGGACATTTCGCAGGTCACCCGGCGGAGTCAGCTGCTGGATGTTTTTTCTCAGCTCACCAGAACTGCCTCCATCATCTGCTACTGTGACAATGGCTGTAATTTCTACGTCCTTTTTACGTAGGCTGTCTAAAATAACTGAAATTCCTGTTCCACCGCCAATGACTGTAATTCGTGGCTTTCTCATGAGCGGTTCACCGTTTCTTTCCGACGGTTTTTGTCGCGGTGACTGGCATTGACCGGCCAATTTTTAGCCAAATCATCTGCTAAGCGCTGAGCAAAGGCTACACTGCGGTGCTGACCACCCGTACAGCCCACAGCAATAGTCAGAATAGACTTTCCTTCCTTCTGATAGCCCGGCAAGATCGGCTCAATCAAGCCTAGCAGGTTCTTGTAAAATTCTTCTGACTCGGCATGGTTCATGACATAGTCAAAGACATCCTTGTCCAAGCCAGTTTGATTGCGCAGTTCAGGTTTATAGTAGGGATTGGGCAGAAAGCGCACATCAAAGACCAAGTCTGCATCCAAAGGCAGACCGTATTTGAAACCAAAACTCATGACCTCAATGCGGAAACTATGCATGTCAGCCTGATTTGAAAATTGCTCAGAGATGGTCTTTCTGAGCTCCCGTGGTGTCAAATCTGTTGTGTCCACAACATTTTGGCTAAGATTTTTCAGAGGAGCTAAAAGTTCGCGCTCCAGTTTAATCCCATCTAAAATCCTTCCATCAGCTGCCAACGGATGGCTGCGACGCGTTTCCTTGTAACGAGCCACTAACTCCTTATCCGCCGCATCTAGGAAAAGAATCTTAAAATCAATATTCTCATTTTGCTCTAATTCATCCAAAACGTTCTGAATTTGCAAAAAGAAGGAACGGCTGCGCATATCGACAACCAGAGCCAATTTATCATTGTCAGTAGTCCCTTCGACCAGCTGCAAGAACTTCGGCACCAGAGTTGGCGGCATGTTATCAATGGTAAAATAACCTAAGTCTTCAAAAGACTGGATGGCTACGGTTTTCCCCGCCCCGCTCATTCCAGTCACAATGACAAGCTGAATTTTCTTCTCAGACATAATAATCCTTTCATCAGATAGAATCCGTCAAAGAGTGGTTTTCCCCTGCTCTTTTTTAGAGAATCTCGGCAATAACCTCAATCTCAATTTTCACATCTTTAGGCAGGCGAGCCACTTCGACTGCTGAACGAGCTGGAAATGCTTCTGTAAAGGCCGTTTTGTAAACTTCATTAAAGGCCACAAAATCATTGATATCACTCAAGAAGCAAGTAGCCTTGACTACATGGTCAAAATCTGTTCCAGCGGCTTCCAAAATGGCTGAAACATTTTTCAGTACCTGCTGGGTCTGCTCTTCAATAGTCGTCCCAACAATTTCTCCAGTCTCAGGAGACAGGGGAATCTGCCCACTCGCAAACAAAAGATTGCCCACAATTTTTCCTTGAACATAAGGTCCAATCGCTGCTGGTGCTTTATCTGTATGAATCGTTTTTGCCATAATTATCACTTCTCCTACTTATTTTTTTCATTATACCATAAAATAGCAGGCAATGGCCACGACAGATTAATAAGCCCTGACTTTTTCCATTTTTTCATTTATGAGGTCCTTAGAAGCTAAAAGGAAATCGACTTACCTATCAGAACCCATTTTTTAAGATTTAAAAACGCTGAGAAATTTTTCCCAGCGTTTATAGTTTCAAAATCAGAAGTCTTATTCCTCTTCTGCTTTCGCTAATGCTTCTCTTTCTAAACGCAGCTTGCGTTTGGGGTTGAGTTTATTAAAGAGCTCTTCTAGCTTTTCTGCATTCCAGACATCGGCTGCAGAGACAAAGTTTCCATTTTCATCTCGGAAGGATATTGGTTTATCACCCATTGCAAGCCTCCTTAGTCAACAAATTCAAACTCGAACTTGCCGATGCGGACCAGGTCACCATCCTTGGCTCCACGAGCGCGAAGGGCTTCATCAACTCCCATACCACGAAGCTGACGGGCAAATTTCATGACTGCTTCATCGCGGTCAAAGTTAGTCATATTAAAGAGTTTCTCCAGCTTGTCACCCGACAGCACCCAAGTCGCATCATCATCACGAGAAATTTCAAAGGCTGGTGCTTCTTCGTCAAAGCCATAGTAAGCTTCTTCTTCCATTTCAGACTCATCGTAAAGCAAGAACTCTGGCGTCTTATCCAGTAATTCTGCGGTCGCATCCAAGAGGGTCGCAAGTCCCTGCTTGGTCAAGCTAGAAATCGGGAAGATTTGCGGTAGTTCCGCAAATTCATCATAATTAGCCGCTAATTTCTCTTTGAATATCTTAAGATTTTCAGCACTATCTGGCATATCCATCTTGTTAGCGACAATAATCTGCGGGCGCTCCATGAGACGAAGATTGTAGGATTCCAACTCTTTATTAATAGCTAGATAGTCCTCATAAGGTTCGCGCCCCTCACTTGCTGACATATCGATGACATGCAGGATAACCCGTGTCCGCTCAATATGACGGAGAAACTGGGTTCCCAGTCCAACCCCTTGGCTGGCCCCCTCAATCAAACCTGGTAGATCTGCTACTGCAAAGGACTCTCCAGAGTGAGTGCGAACCATGCCTAGATTAGGCACGATTGTCGTAAAATGATAGGCACCAATCTTAGGCTTAGCTGCTGTGATAACACTGAGCAAAGTGGATTTTCCGACAGAAGGAAAGCCGACCAGACCAACGTCTGCTAGGACCTTGAGCTCCAGCAAAAGCTCCCGTTCTTGACCTGGTTCTCCATTTTCAGAAATCTCAGGTGCAGGATTTTTAGGCGTTGCAAAGCGGATATTTCCACGACCGCCTCGGCCACCACGCGCTACGATAAATTCTTGACCATTTTCTACCAAGTCTGTCAGTACCTTGCCAGTCTCCGCATCACGAACTGTCGTCCCCTGAGGCACACGAACAATCAAGTCCTCTGCCCCTCGGCCATGCATCCCTTTGGTCATGCCCTTTTCACCAGACTGAGCCTTGAAGTGGCGATTGTAACGAAAGTCCATCAGGGTACGCAGGCCCTCGTCTACAACAAAAACAACATTGCCGCCACGGCCACCATCGCCACCCCAAGGGCCGCCGTTAGGAACATATTTTTCACGGCGAAAGGCCACCATGCCATCACCACCATTGCCAGCCTTAACTTGAATCTTGGCCGTATCTAAAAACATACTCATTTTTTCTATTCTCTTTTTCTAGTCTAAAAAAACGCCCTGAAGCGTTTGGATTAAAAGATTGCGCTGAGAGCAGAAGCAAAGATAGCTCCAACTGTCACGATGAGCATGATAATCACGACTAGCATCGTCAATTTTTCAAATCCTGTTTTTTTGCGTTGTCCGTTATCTCCAAAAGCCACGATAACACCTCTATCCTTTAAAAATTACTAGGTCTATTCTAACATGATTGCTCCGTTTTTTCAAATGGAAAAGTATGTAAAAAGGCTTTAAGAGAAAACTCTTAAAACCTTTGAATCTTATCTAGTCTTCTTTTGAAGAAAGACATAGCTTCCAAAGCCAACTAAGATTGCCAAACCTGCAACTGACAGCCAAAGTGTAGTTTCTTGACCAGTCTTAGGCAGAACTTTTTTGTTGCCTCCTGCAGCACCCGGATCATTGGTACCATTGTTTGAATTGTTATTTCCATTTCCTGGATTGTCTGTTCCACCCTTTGGATTATCGGAACTGTTACCAGGGGTATTGTTACCATTACCTGGGGTATTATTCGGATTATTGTTTGGATTGTTGTTAGGGTTGTTATTTGGATTGTTGTTATTTCCAGGGTTAGGTGGCTGAACTGCCTTGCCTGGATCATTACCTCTATAGGTATTTGTAAAGACAGGATCCAAATCATATTTAACAGAGCCCAAAAACTCACCATTCACATCTTTAACAGTAACTGTCAGCTGAGCTTCCTTGTCATCATAGATGTAGTTAGCATCATTGCCCGGAATTTCCTTAATGCTGTAGCGGTAGTCACCAGCTGCATTATAGTTCAAGGCTTTGAAATTGATAGAACCATCAGCTTCATTGGTAGCTGTTTGAAGTAAAACACCGTTTTCGTCAAAGAGACCAAAGGTAAATTGACCCTTCTCTAACACTTTATTGACGAGTTTTTTCTGTGCCTGAATCTTCACATCTTTTGCTAGCACAGCGCTTCCTTTACCAGAGCCCTCTTCCAAGCGTACTGACTTAGTAATAGTGCGTTCTGGGAAGCCTTTTGCTGTCCAAGACAGGGTGTTGTTAACCACATCCCCCACTTTAGTACCTTCTGGTACACGAGTAGAGTACTCGATGTACATTGGCCAGTTGTAGTTATCGCCAAAGTTAATGGTAAAACCGTTAGCATCGCCATTAGCGTTTTGAGTTAGAACTGCCTTGTTAGTAAAGTTATCAACTACTGGCAGAGTCAGGATATGAGCTTCATTGCGAATACCACCTGCAACAGGAGCATAACGAACTGCACGTAGAGTACCCGGTACCAGTGTCAGACCATCACCAAAGTTGTCTGAAATTACCATGTTGCGAAGCATGTCCTGTCTTGCATTCAGGATAATGCGCCATTTAACAATACTCGGATCAGTGCTGTCCTGGTAGCCATATTTCATTTCATACTCACCAGCAGTTCCTTCTTCTTTCTGGTATTGGAAAGAAAAGTCTGTCTGGCCAAATTTGAAGGAAACAGGACCTGTTTCTTTGACTTTTTCGTTATTGATGCGAACATTAAAGCCCAAAGATAGCTCTTTCTTTTGAGTATAGTTTGTAAAGTAGTTACTGAAAGTCACTGTAACTGACTGAGTCGCTGGGTCAGTTTGAGCTGTACCGACTAACTCTCCCGTATGATTAACAACATCATAGACATCGAAGTTTAAGGCAGTAATCAGACTTAATTCTTCCGGAAGTTTAAAAGTCAGGGTATCCCCTTCAGCGATCGTTTGAGCCGCAGGAAATGTGAAGTTGGTTGTTACAGACAAGGTTTCATTAGTCTTAACAGTTGAGTCACTTGTTAATGGCTCACCATCCTTAGTAATGCTGGTTTGCTGACTGTATTCAGTTACTTCAGAAGCCTGAGTTCGAGCAGCAAAACCTAAACCTGTAACAATAGCTGTTAATAAGATAAGAATTTTAAAAATAATTGTATTTTTATTTTTCATCTTTTTCTCCTTTCGTAGCTTATTATACCAAGAGTATTGCAATTTATCAACATTTTTATTCATAGTGTTTAAAAATTCATAACAATGTAAAAAAACCAAGACGTTGTGTCTCAGTTTCTTTACGTTTTATTACTCAATTCCAATTTCATCTCGAACAACATTAGCAATGGTATCTACATAATAATTTACTTCTTCGTCAGTTGGTGCTTCAGCCATGACCCTCAGCAGAGGCTCTGTTCCGCTCGGACGAACCAAAATCCGGCCATTGCCGGCCATTTCAGCTTCCATTTTCTCAATGACCGTCTTAATAGGTGGAACTTCCATCGCCTTATCCTTCATGCTGTTTTCCACACGGATATTGACTAGTTTCTGCGGATAGATGGTTACTTCAGCGGCCAATTCGGATAGTTTCTTACCTGTTTCCTGCATGACCTTGGTCAATTGCACAGCTGAAAGCTGACCGTCACCTGTCGTATTGTAGTCCATGATGATCACATGTCCTGACTGCTCGCCACCAAGATTATAACCATTCTTGCGCATTTCCTCTACTACATAGCGGTCACCAACTGCTGTCACAGCCTTTTGAATACCTTCGCGATCCAAAGCCTTATGGAAGCCTAGGTTGGACATGACAGTCGTAACAATGGTATTCTGCGCCAGCTCGCCTTTCTCAGACAGGTACTTACCGATGATGTACATAATCTTGTCACCGTCTACCAGCTCACCATTTTCATCCACGGCAATGAGGCGGTCGCTATCTCCATCAAAGGCCAGACCAATAGCTGCACCAGACTCACGAACAACTTCCTGCAAAGCTTCTGGATGTGTAGACCCGACATTCAGATTGATATTGAGGCCGTCTGGATTTTCTCCGATAATCGTCAACTGTGCGCCGAGATCCGCAAAAATCTGACGGGCGCTGGTAGAAGCCGCACCGTTAGCCGTATCTAAGGCCACATGCATTCCTTCTAGTTCCAAACCAGTTGAAACCAAGTATTGTTGGTACTTGCGCAACCCTTCTGGATAGTCAACCAAGTCACCTAAACCTTCGGCGCTTGGACGTGGCAAGGTATCTTCTGCTGCGTCCAACAAAGCTTCGATTTCCAATTCACGCTCGTCATCCAGCTTATAGCCGTCACCACCAAAGAATTTGATACCATTATCCAAAGCCGGATTGTGGCTGGCAGAAATCATGACTCCTGCGCTAGCTTTCTCTGACTTAACCAGATAAGCTACACCAGGCGTTGCAATGACACCCAGCTTATAAACATGAATCCCAACGGACAAAAGTCCTGCAACCAAGGCGCTTTCCAGCATTTCTCCTGAAATTCGAGTATCACGGCCAACAAAGACCCGAGGAACTTCACTTTCGTGCTGGCTCAGAACATAACCACCAAAGCGGCCGAGTTTAAAGGCCAATTCCGGCGTTAATTCCACATTTGCTTCTCCGCGAACACCATCGGTTCCAAAGTATTTACCCATTATAAATAGTTTCCTTTCATAAGACCTGGATGTAAAGATTTAGGCTGCAAGCAAGGCAGGACGCTTTAATCCAAGTTTATTTTCAAAATTTTAGTTAGTTTTTATTTGATGAGCTCGTATTTGAGCTGCTGTTAGAGGAGGACGAGCCAGAGTTGTCTGCTGTTTTAGTGTTGACACGCATAGTCGTTTCAAATGGTGTCACCACGCTTGGCATGACATTCCCCTGTCCATCAACAGCCTGCAGCGGCGCTGTCCCGCTGTAGTTGCCGGTGATAATGACATTGGTCGGGAGAATAGCTACGACATATTCAATCTTAGATAGGGTCTCCTCGTCACTGGTTACTGTAGCTTCCTTATTTTCCAAGGTTACACCACTGATAGACACATTTTCAGCCACCTGACTGTCTGTGATGAGGTAGCGGACCTCAACCTTCTTGCTGGCTTTTTTACCAATCTTAACAGAAATCTTCTGTGGGGTGACTGTAGCAGTCAGACCGCTCGGTAGGTTTTCCACTTTCAGAGGAATCTCTACTGTGCCTTCTGTAGCCTTGGAAAGATCAGCTACGACTCGAAACTTCCGAGTACTTTCCTGCATTTCACTGGCTAGATTGACCCGGTTGGAGCCTGTTAGGGCAACGGAAACTTCAGAAGTGAAGCCGCTGATAAAGTAATTCTCGCTGTCATATTTGATGTCAATTGGCACATTGGAAACCGTATTGGTATAAGTTTCAGATGTGACCTGTCGAACTCCAGTATTGTTTTGATAACTGCTAGAGGTTGCATAGACAAAAAGCACTAGGGCAAAGAAAAACGAAGAGATGATATAAAGAATTTTTTTACGTTTTTTCATTTCTTCCATCCTCCCATGAAGCGTTTTTTCAAACCTGCTGGCTTGTCCTGCTCTGATAAGAAGACCTTTCTCAGCTCTGTCTCAAACTCATCCAAAGTTAAATCATGCTTGAAAATTCCATTTTGCGTGGTGGAAATCCCACCTGTTTCTTCTGAAACGACAAAAGTAAAAGCATCTGATACTTCAGATAGGCCAATAGCTGCGCGGTGCCGGGTTCCAAACTCCTTGGAGATGCCGCTGCTTTCTGTCAGAGGCAAGTAGGCACAGGAAGCTGCAATCTTATTGTTTTTTATGATGACAGCTCCATCGTGCAATGGCGTATTGGGGATAAAAATGTTGATTAGCAGCTCTCCGGACACATCTGCATCCAAAGGAATCCCTGTTGCAATGTACTCCTGCAAGGTGCGGGTTCCCTGAATGGCCACCAAAGCCCCGATTTTCCGCGGACTCATATAGGCAACAGACTTGACAAAGGCCTGAACCATTTTTTCTTCGTTACTGATGGGCGTCGCAGAAAAAATATCCGTTGCTCGGCCCAGCTTTTCTAATCCTGCCCGAATCTCAGGCGAGAAAATCACCACGGCCGCAATGACCCCGTAAGTGATGACCTGATTAATCAGCCAAGAAATGGTAGTCAAGCCGATGATATTGGCAAAAAACTGTGCCAAGATAAAGAAGAGCACACCGCGGACCAAAATCATAATCTTCGTACCAGCAATGGCCTTGATCAGATAATATAGAATCCATGCGACGATAGCGACGTCAATAATATTAATTACAATCCTCCAAGGGTCAGAAAACAAACTGGCCCAATATTGGAGATTGGTTAGTTGTTGAAAATTCATACTTAGACTTCCTACTCCTCTACAAGGAAAATCAAACAGCTGTAGCAACAAATCGAACTTATGAAATCTAGTATCAGCCTGATTTTATCTTGTAATTAGAGTTCACTCAATTAACTTCTCTCTTTTTATTTTACAGTGGGTCTTAATGCTTAAAGACTTACCAACCCATTATATCACGTTTGTCAATATTTTTCTGTAACCTTCTTTACTTTTTTATGATAAAATATTTCTTATGAAGATAAATACAGCCTTGGGCCTCTTGGCAGGCAAGTCCTCCCACTTT
The DNA here is from genome assembly GCF_963536705.1 of uncultured Streptococcus sp. Lineage (GTDB taxonomy): Bacteria > Bacillota > Bacilli > Lactobacillales > Streptococcaceae > Streptococcus. Next base: position 25,258 of record NZ_CAUTAP010000009.1, read on the forward strand.
GTTCTCAGCAAAATGGGACGCGGCTCGACTCTGCCGGGGAAAGTTGCCCTGACATTTGATAAAAATATTTTACAAAACTTAGCCAAGAACTATGAGGTCGTGGTTATTACCGGAACCAATGGTAAAACACTGACTACAGCTCTGACAGTAGGTATTCTCAAGGAAGCCTTCGGACAAGTGGTGACCAATCCCAGCGGGGCCAATATGATTACAGGGATTACCACAACCTTCCTAACCGCTAAGAAAGGCAAATCTGGCAAGAATATCGCTGTTCTGGAAATAGATGAAGCCAGCCTATCTCGGATTTGTGATTATATCAAGCCTAGCCTCTTCGTCTTTACCAATATTTTCCGAGACCAGATGGATCGCTATGGTGAGATCTACACGACCTACCAGATGATTCTGGATGCTGCAGCTAAAGTGCCTGAAGCGACTGTACTGATGAATGGTGACAGCCCCCTCTTTAACTCAGTAAGCCTGAAGAATCCTGTTCGCTACTATGGATTTAATACCGAGAAAGGCCAGGCTCAGCTGGCTCACTATAATACTGAGGGCATCCTCTGTCCCAAGTGCGAGCATATCCTCAAGTATGAGCTCAACACCTATGCAAATCTGGGGGCTTATATCTGTGAGGACTGCGGCTTCAAGCGTCCTAAGCTTGACTACAGCCTGACCGCTCTCAAAACACTTGAGCATAACCGCTCTGCCTTTACCATTGATGGACAAGACTATCAGATCAATATTGGTGGCCTTTATAATATCTACAATGCCTTGGCCGCTGTATCAGTAGCTCAGTTCTTTGGTGTCGAGCCGGCTACTATCAAGGCTGGCTTTGACAAGAGCCGAGCTGTCTTTGGCCGTCAGGAAACTTTCAAAATCGGCGATAAGGAATGTACCTTAGTCTTGATTAAAAATCCGGTTGGAGCGACTCAAGCACTTGATATGATTGGGCTTGCACCCTTTGACTTTAGCTTGTCTGTCCTACTCAATGCCAACTATGCAGACGGCATTGATACCAGCTGGATCTGGGATGCTGACTTTGAGAAGATTTTAGAGATGGAGATTCCTCATGTCATTGCAGGCGGTGTGCGCCACTCTGAGATTGCTCGTCGACTCCGGGTAACGGGCTATCCAGCAGATCAGATTACTGAGGTCAAAGATTTAGAAGCCGTATTCAAGGCCATTGAACAGCAAGAAACTAAGCATGCCTATATCTTAGCAACTTATACTGCTATGCTGGAATTCCGCGAGTTGCTGGCAGAACGACAAGTGGTCAGAAAGGAGATGAACTAATGGTTTACAGATCCCTCACTTCTCCTGAAAACCAGGATTACCGTTACGATATTAAAATTGCCCACCTTTATGGCAATCTCATGAATACCTACGGCGACAACGGCAATATTCTCATGCTCAAGTATGTGGCTGAAAAGCTAGGTGCTAGAGTTGAAGTCGATATCGTCTCTCTAGAAGATGACTTTGACAAGGACAGCTACGATATCGTCTTCTTTGGCGGAGGTCAAGACTATGAGCAAACGATCGTGGCCCGCGACTTGCCAGCTAAAAAAGAAGCTTTGGAAAGCTTTATCAATGAAAACGGCGTAGTGCTAGCTATCTGCGGCGGCTTCCAACTCTTAGGTCAATACTATATCGAAGCTTCTGGCCGACGAATCGAAGGTCTGGGCATCATGGGTCACTATACCCTCAACCAGACCAAAAACCGCTATATCGGTGACATTAAGATTCATAATGATGAATTTGATGAAACCTACTACGGATTTGAAAATCACCAAGGACGTACTTTCCTCTCTGACGACGAAAAACCTCTGGGCAAAGTCGTCTATGGAAATGGCAACAACCAAGAAGACGGCAATGAAGGCGTTCACTATAAGAATGTCTTTGGCTCCTACTTTCACGGCCCCATCTTGTCCCGCAATGCCAACTTGGCCTACCGTCTGGTGACCACTGCCCTGAAAAATAAGTATGGCTCAGATATTAAACTGGCTGCTTATGAAGATATCCTTGCCCAAGAAATCCCAGAAGAATACGGAGATATCAAAAGCAAGGCTGAGTTTGAATAAGACAAAACTAGGTTGGATTTTCCAGCCTAGTCTTTTTGTATTCTATTTTGATAGAGCTAGGAAATCAAAGCCAATCCCATCACTCCGAAACCAAGCAGGAGTAAGGAAAGGGTGTGGACACTCGGCAGAAGCGTCATCAGAAAGGTGCAGGAGGCATGAAAAGAATTGCCAGCGTGTAGATCGTTGAGAAAACTCGGCCTAGATTCTGCTAAAAGAACTCTATCTACTTATCTCTATTACCCATACCAATCGTTCTTTTCATCTGTTTCTTAATAACTCCTTGTGTTTTTTTAAATATTTTTTCCCGTACCATTCCTCTACGGACTTGCCTTCCCATTCTCGGTATTCTTCGGGATATTTCCATTTGTAGAAGGCTTGTAAATAACTAGGAAATTCGATGTAGATTAGCATAGCAATCACAGCAATATTTAGGATAATCCATGTTATCAAAAGACCTAAGCCTTCCAACGAAGTTGAAAATTTCATGGAAAAACTCTTTATTATAAAGTTTATAATTACTCCAATTCCCAAAAAACTCATTCCATAAATCGCTATCTTATTGGCAATTTTCTTGCGAAGAGAAGAGCCACTTCCATTACCATACATCAGTTTTTTGAGACTTTCAATTTCAAGGCTAAACATAAAATAGGCTAATATAGAAATAAAAACAAAAATAGCAGCAACCATCCAAATAGATAAAGTTGGTAATGACATATCAATGGCTAGCAGGTTAAATTCAAAACTAAGCCAAATTAAAAATGTGATAACATGAAAATGATAACGATAAGGCAATAAATAATTTCTTTTAATGAACTTTCCAACTAAGACAATGAGTAACCATACAAACAGGAATAAAACATATATTTCAGCTGACAATAAGGGAGTTTTAGATATAGAAACAGCTAAATCTTTTGGGTTGGAATCATGTAGATAAATAGAAATTACTAAAAGTATGAAATTTAAACTTATTGGAAATATCAACGCCAGAATAACACTCTGAATTTTTAATCCTATAGAAGGATTACCTTTTTTATAATACTTTTCTAATTTGCCATAGACATCTTTTTTCTGATACTGTAAAAAACCATCATCTTCCAGATTCAAACTCTCTTCAAAACTAGCCTTAAAAATAGATCTTTTAGTCATAACTTTGATAACCAATCTTCTTTTGTAATAGTTCAGGGTGTTTTTTCAAGTACCTCTTCCCATACCATTCCTCTACGGACTTGCCTTCCCATTCTCGGTATTCTTCGGAATATTTCCATTTGTAGAAGGCTTGGAGAAAATATGGTAAACCTATAAAAACAATTATTGCAATCACCACAATATTAGCAAAGACCCATAGAAGTAAAAAACCCAATGCTTTCATGGAATTTGAAATATCTACAGTAAAGCTTCCAAAAATATATTTTATAACAATACCAATCCCTAAAATCCCCATGCCGTAAATAGAAATCATTTTAGCAATCTTATCACGGAAAGTCACTTGTCTATCCTCATCATACATAAGCTTTCTTAATCCTGTTAACTCCATACTAACCACCATGTAAGTGAAGATTACTATTACTCCATAGATAGCAATAATTTCCCAAAATGCCAAATTTGCTAATAGAATGTCATTAACTATCAGATCTATTTCTAATAAAAACCAAAGCATAAAGGTAAAAGCATGAAACTGATAGCGATAAGGCAAAAGATAAGTTCGTTTAATAAATTTCCCAATCACTACGAATAGTAGCCAAAGTATAAGAAAAATCAAAAAAACATTTACCGTCAACGACACGTGCTCTGCTATCGGAAGAGTCAAAGTCTCACTATCATGAAATTCCATAGATACAACAAGTAACATGAAGTTAAATACAACAGGAAAAATTAGACCTAAAATAAAACTTCGAATTCGAAACCAAAGGGAAGTTTGGCCTTTCTTAAAATATTTAGCAATTTTATCATGTTGCTCCTGTTGTAACTTTCGGAATCCATCATCTTCCAGATTCAAACTCTCTTCAAAACTAGCCTTAAAAATAGATCTTTTCTTCATTTTTTTACCCAAACTATCAATACATTTCCTATTCCATACGATGTCTAGAAATTGCTGCCATAACGACCACACCTTCATAAGGGTTCAAATAATCTTTCACTTTGGAATTCATTACAGCAATAATTTTCAAAACTCATACTTCCTATTATGAAATTTTATTATATCTATTCTTTCTATATCTTTCAACAGCCATAAACCATCGAACCATATTGTTTTGCCATAATAACAGAACTGCTACAGCTGGTAAAATACCTATAAAGCTTAAAGTAATAATCTCACTGCCGATAGGTGTCCCTATCATATTAAAAACTAGAATAGATATAACTAAAATTGGACTAATCAGCCCCATTAAAGCCATAAATACTGTGAAAATCCAAGCGAATATCTTCTTGCCAAGAGTAACCTTCTTATCGCCAAAATTACCCCAAATAAGATTAGTATCAACTGCCCGTCTAAAATTTTCTTTACTGGTTGGCTGTGCCAACTTAACATTCTTATAAAGGGCTCGCTCTACTATGACCAGCAAAAGGCTACCTTCCAGAAGCCAAACAGTTAGAAAATAAATCAAAGTACCATAACCATAGACACCACCAAATAATCGTGTCTCAGGAAAAAGCTGCATCACACCACTAAAAGCAATCAGAAATGATGTAATTAAAATGATTTGTTTTCGATTGCCACGCGATGCCTCTGTATTCAATAGTTTACTTTTAGGAGCTGCTAAGGGATCTCTTGGCTTTTCTACATTTACATAAATAGCCTGACCATCACTTTCCCCGATATAAATAACTTTCCTAAAAAACATCCTTCATCCTTTCATTTCTATATACCAACAATTAAAACAAGTCAGGTTGATATAGTTCTAAACTGGTTTATGATAATCGAACGAATTGGTAACATTGGGCTATTATTCCCAATTTTCATTCTCTAACTCATCATTTAATTCATTTATAATTTTATTATTTATAACAGTTTTAACTATGCCATTCCATATAATATTTGGAACCAAAGAAAGTAATATAGCAAGCACAACTAATTTTATTATAAACTCTATGATTGTACTTGGCATAAAATAAAACCAATAAACAAAAGGAATAACTGCAAAGACAATAAACAAAAATACTAAGATGTTTGCAAGATAAGGTGTTTTTATCTGTTTCAAAACATCATTATGTTTTAAAGTTATATCGTGTATAACTTCAAAATATTCTTTCTGGACAGTACTACTAGGAGCTTCAATCAAAGGATAGGTATTTCTAATTGAAACCATCCATAATTCAAAAAGTATAAAAAACCAAATTCCTAAGATCATCGGTAACAGAAAAGAAAAAAGACCGAACTCAATTTGAGGAACAATGTAATTATCAGAATAACCAGCGATAAAAGCCATAATCGGGACAATCAAAAATGGCGAAGACATCCAAGTTAATCTGCCAATTTTCTTAGCTATGTTTTGGTGATTCCTTATGCTTTCCTTATCGAGCTTTCTCCAAATAATATCTCCTGATAAAAGATAGTACTCTGCAGCTAGGCCTGTTCCTTTTAAATTAATCCCCATGCCATTATCAACAGCAAATAATAATCTTATCTTTTTCACAATGGAAAGCTCCATATTAGCTTTTTATACTTAATATTTCGATCTAGTTCTTTATTGACATCACTTCCTAAAAACAATAATTTTTTACTCATTTTCTTCTCCATTCTCTTGTGTTGTTTCTTCTTCTAGCTTGCCGCTTTTGACCAGCTTTTTATAATATCGTTTGCTATACCATTCTCGGTCTGAAATCTTTAAGTAGGATTTATACTCTTCCGGGTACTTGTGGATATAGTAGGCTTGAAAAATATGCACATTCATCATAAAAGCTATAAAATGGGCTCCAATGACAAACCAAACCACCAAAAATAATCCAAAAATATAAAAATACCAAAGGACCGGTAGTTGATTCATTAGATGATAGACCAGTGATACCGGAAAGAGAACTACCATCGTTCCGACTATAATCATCATCACTTTCTTAAGAATTGACTTTTCTTCTTCATCGTTCAGTCTCCTTTTCAGATTCTGGATACTATTCATAATAATCCAGAAAAAGAGAACGATTCCTAAGACGAGCTGAAACCAGAATCCCACAACTGTATAAGCATCGTAAGCTACCGCACTGGCAAAATAAAACCCTGATATAAAAGCACAAACTGACATTGAAAAATAAAAAGGAAAATAGGTCCAAATCTGACTGCTCAAGCGTTTCTTGGGCCAAAAAACAGGGATAGAACCAAAAAGGAAAATCAGATAGAAAACAATACTGATTGGTCGCATTATTTCCCCAATTGTTTGAAACAAAGAAACCGATTGATGAGAAAGATAGTGTACTTCTCCACTTTGACCTACACTACTTGGCAAAGCAATTAATAGAAAGTAAACCATAATTCCAAAAAAGATAAATATGCAAAATAAGACCGTAAAGAGGCGATTGATGATCCCCATATGAATAGGATTTGGCATACCGGCGGTTAAGACAAACTTTCCGTTCGTTACGATTTTCTTACTTCGTTCAAAGTCTGCACCGAAAATACTGATTTTTTTCATTTTTAATCTCCAAATTTTATCTAGTAGAAAGGCTCATATCCTTGAGAATCTTCCATTTGAGGATAGACAACAAATTGTGTCACAAAACAGCAACTGTCGCAACAACTACTCCTCGCTTCGCTAAAGATATAGCACTTGCCTTCTGCGATTCGACTGTTTTACCTAACACCTAGTTACAAGTTTCGCTCTCTGTTTTTTTCTTAAAACGTACCCTCCCTTGACTATATAGATCCATAATCTTTACAAAACGAACTGGATTGTTTTGATTATACATCAGAAAAATTGTGAAAAATAGAACTCCTGCAAGCCAAACACCATAGCTTTCATCAATTTTTTGGCTAAATTTTAGAGGGATAGTAAAAAAATATAATAAATAGAAAATACTCACTGCATTTATTAGATAGCGAACTAAACGATAGGGCGTAGCAGCTAGCATCCTTGAATCAAATCTGTTCTTCACAAACAAATTATGGGAAGCTGCATAATAAAACATCTTCTCTGTTATTGGTAATGCTTTGCGAAAATTTTTATAAAGCGCTCTCTCAATAATAACGATTAATATTATAAACTCAACCAAGTTCAATAGCAAGATATAGGTCAAACTAGTCCAGTTATAGACACCTATAAACTTTACTGAAAAGAATCCAAAGACAGCAGGCCCGCCTGCCATTAAGAGAATCACTAATTCAGGAATAAAGGAATTAGTCTTGCTAGCTCCTTCCGTATTGAGCAGGAAACTTTTGGGAGCTGCTAAAGCCTCTCCAGTCTGCTGGTCATAATAGACCGCCTGACCATCACACTCGCCAATAAATACTCGACGACGTCTAAGAAAAAACATTCTAACCTCTTTCTAATTACTTATTGAAGTTCTGTTACTAAACTTTATATTCTCTACTGCTTCACTCACTTTTATTTAATTTCAAATCAGCTAAGCTCCAGCTTTATAATCATGTAGCTCTTTTGTCAAAATAGCTCCATCTGGTCCAACACTCACTTCTAGATAGACATCTGGATCGTCGTCAGCTCTACATATCACATTAAGTTTTCCAGCACGGAATAAATCCAATATATCAAAACTTTTGGGAAGATTGTTCTGATTATATAATACGAAAGAAATACCTAATAAAAGTCCAGTTGCAATAATTTTAAATATTTCTCCTCCAATAGGATTACCTAACAAGTCTTGATAATTAAAAATAAAATCATAGGCATAAAAGAATCCAACTAAGGGTACTAGAAAAATTAAACCTCTTATCAATCGTGTAGCATTGCGGCTATCTTTTTCACTCATCTCCATCTCTGCCTCCACTTCCTTGGCTTCGTCTGACTTTTCCATAATCACCCGACAAACCGTTTGAGAGGTCACTTGTGCTCTGTTGACATTTCGATACAAGGCGCGTTCTACGAGGATAGTAATAAAGGCAAACTCTGCTATCCAAATAAGAATAACACTCCAAAAAGTTGTCATGGTATATGTTCCATGCAAGAATAATCTAAAGAAAGAAATTATTCCTCCTCCACTAGACAAAAACAGGACAACTAAAAGAGGTATATGCCGATTCATCCTGATTGATTTCTCTGTATCTAATAGTTTACTCTTTGGTGCCTCTAAAAGTTCGTGGGTCTTACAATCAAAATAAATAGCTTTATCGCCATATTGATTAAAAAACATACGACGTCTTATAAAAAACATATTTCTCCTTTTTCTAATCCTTATTCTAGTTCTGTCAGCAAACCTCTGTTCCAAAAACTGAATTAGCTAACTTTTTCATTCAACATCTGTACTGTAGAAAAATTCTTATTTTTTATTCCCAAACTTATTTTGTACTTGCAATATAAGCCAATTTCTCAATTCTCTCATGAATCGTTTCTACGTTCAAATTTTCTCGAAGGTATTCACAGAGCACTCCATTTTCATAAAACATTTGCTCTGAAAGCTGACCTTTTGGTTCATTAGGGCACTGAATCATAACAATACTGAACACTCCACCAGGACCAGTCTTCTCAATTGCATTCCCCTCAAAATGATAGGTGAAAGCCCGAAATTGAGAACCATTGTAGTTACCTGAAATTACATAGGCAACTTTTACTAGATTTCCACGACCAAATGGATAATGACTAAAATTAGCGTATTTTGCTACATACGGATTCTGGGAAAGTTTTATCGTGAGATCGTTACTTGTTTTTTGCTTAGAGTAATCTCTGTAATAATCGTTACCTTGTGCTTTATCAAATTGATAGCCATGCCTAGAAGCAAAGGCTTGATATTCTTTGTTCTTTTTAGCAGAACGACTAATCGCCCAATAAACAATCCAACCTACGAAAGCAAAAATGGCTAGCATAGCAATCATAAATATTACTAGAAAATCCATCATTATCTCCTTGTTTTCCTTAATAAAGTGCTTCAGTTATCAAAACCCTAACGAGCATAATAACTGAAACACACTGAGTACGATTTTTTCCTGATGTTTACTACAGACTCTATAAAGCTCATTCCTCATGGAAACTGCTCACTCCTACAGGCTGCTCGTCTGATTCTATTCTTTACCTACACCTTCTCCGCCAGTTCTTCCCATTCTAGCATAGCTTCTTCTTGGGCGGCGGTCAGTTGGTCGATTTGCTGCTGGCTCTCCATGAGTTCGGCGGCGTCATTAGTGGCCTGCATGGCTTCCTGAAGCTGATTGATCTGGCTGTCCAAGTCCTCGATTTGCGCTTCCAATTGTTCTAAGCGGCGGGCCAGCCGGCGCTGTTCTTTCTGGTTTTCCTTTTGAAGCTGATAGTCATTGGCAGGTGCTGGCTTGTCAGGACTGACCTGCTCCGTCTCCTCACGCAAGGCTTCCTGCTCTGCCTTTTTCTCCAGATAATAGTCATAATCACCTAGATAAAGGGTGGAGCCTGTCTCAGAAAGCTCGATAATCTGGGTGGCTACACGATTGATAAAGTAACGGTCATGGCTGACAAAGAGCAGGGTGCCGTCAAAGTCAATCAGGGCATTTTCCAGCACTTCCTTGCTGTCAATGTCCAGGTGGTTGGTTGGCTCATCTAGGATGAGGAAGTTGTTGTTTTCCATGGACAGCTTGGCTAGAAGCAGCCGCGCCCGCTCTCCACCTGATAGCATACCGACAGACTTCTTGACATCGTCTCCCGAGAAGAGGAAAGCGCCTAAGCGATTGCGAATCTCGACCTCTGGCGTCAGCTTGAAGTCATTCCATAACTCGTCAAGTACCGTATTGCCGGCAGTCAGTTTGCTCTGGGTCTGGTCATAGTAGCCCACTTCCACATTAGCCCCCAGCTGCTCCTTGCCTCTGATGTAGGGCACTTGACCGATTAGTGATTTGATCAAGGTCGTCTTTCCAATCCCATTTGGTCCGACAATGGCTACCGCATTGAACTTGCGAATGTCCAGGTTAATCGGCTCCGACAGGACTTCCTCGCCATAGCCAATAGCCGCATCTTCCAAGGTCAGAACAACATTGCCTGAAACCTTATCCGATTTGAAAGTCATATTAGCTGAGCGACTGCTGGTCTCCGGCCTGTCCAAACGCTCCATCTTTTCCAGCTGCTTGCGACGGGACTGAGCCCGCTTGGTTGTGGAAGCCCGAACTAGATTACGATTGACAAAGTCCTCCAGCGCAGCGATTTCTTTCTGCTGCTTTTCATAGTTCTTGGCTTCAGTGGCCAGCTTCTGCTCCTTTTGGACCACAAAGCTAGAGTAATTGCCCACATAGCGATCCAATGAATGCTTGGTCAAATCCAACGTGACGGTCGCAACCTTGTCTAGGAAATAGCGGTCGTGGCTGACGATGATCAGGGCACCGCTGTAGTTAATCAAGTAAGTCTCCAGCCAGGCAATGGTCTCGATATCCAAGTGGTTGGTCGGCTCGTCCAGGACCAGCAATTCTGGCTTTTCCAAAAGCATCCTAGCCAAAGCCAAACGGGTATTCTGCCCGCCCGACAGCTCAGAAATCTTCATCTGCCACATGGACTGGTCAAACTTGAAGCCATTCAAAATAGCTCGAATATCGGCCTCGTAGGTAAAACCACCTTTCTGGCGAAAGTCCTCTGACAGCTGATCGTACTGAGTCATGAGAGCAGTCAGCTCTTCTCCTGCCAATTCTCCCATTTGCAGCTCCATCTGCCGCAACCTCTTCTCCTGCTGACGCAGGCCATCAAAGACCAGCAGCATCTCGTCGTAGATAGTATTCTCCGACTCAAAGCGGCTGTCCTGAGCTAGATAAGACAGGGAAAGATCTCGTTTTTTATTAATCTGACCAGAAGTAGGCTCTTCCTCGCCCACCAAAATCTTGAGCAGGGTTGACTTCCCAGCTCCATTTTTACCGACGAGAGCAATCCGATCACCCTCATCCACCTGCAGGTTAATATTGTCAAAAAGAAGCTCCCCTGCAAAAGAGCGCTCAATCTTGCTTGCTTGTAAAATAATCATAAGACCATTATAGCAGATTTCCAGAAGCACAGCTATCAGAATTCAAGAGAAAGCGAACTCAGCTCCCCAAAAGAAAAAGAGAGTGGGACAGAAATCGGTAATTCGTTAGAATTCGATTTCGTCGTCCCACCTCCGCACAGTTGAGTAGGACTGTAAAAGCTGATGAAATCAGCGTAGTAGAGCCCACTCAACCACTGCGTCTTGCTCGACAATCCAAAGACAATTGAGAGGCTAGGACTTTTGTCCCAGCCTCTACATAAAACTATTGAGAATAGATTGATTCTGCAAAATCAGGTAAATTCCCAGCAGAATCAGAACCGCAAAGACAACAAATTTAATCATTCCCTTGATCAGACGAATAACCAGAAGGATAATCATGGATCCGACTAGCCACATAAAGGCGGAATTGTGAAAAAATCCCTGAACTGCCTCAATATTCTGACCGAAGAAGACCTGAATGGGCGCTGGAACATGATTTTCCCAAGCCGCTGTCACTCCTAGCTGGTTGGCAATCTCATTGCCGCTTTTCCATAGCCAGACAAAAATTCCTGAGTTAAAAACAAAGAGAAAAACTTGCTCTGGAAAGTGTCGAATCAAGTAAAAAATAGATTTTAACATAGGCTTACGATTGATACAAGTCTTTTACAGCCTGGATATCTGTCGGCTGGATACTGTAAAATGAGCCTGCTGACTGCATCACTGATTCCTCCTCATTATGGTCTAATCCGATAGCATGGCCCAATTCGTGCGCTGCTGTATTGACAATCCGCTCATGAGAATAGGCATAGCGACTGTCCAGCAGGTAGTAACTATTAAGGCGAACCGTGACATGGGTAAACCGCTTGGTTAGGAGATTGGTCTGCGACTCAGCTTCACCAGCTGCACTGATGTTGCCATCGTTCATCTCCGTTGCAACAATGTCCGCCTTGTCTTTGTCATTGATGATTTGAAAGGTGAAGGCACCTGTTTGATTCCAAGAATCAATGGCCTCCTTATAGGCTGAACGGAAGGTTTCATTATTTGTATCAATATAAATCGTAGCGCTTGGCTGATCCCAACGAGCCCCTGTTGTTGCATGCTCATCTGTCAGCTGATCCGTCTGCGTCTCCTCACTGCTGTGAAGCCCCGTGGAAATGCCTTGGTGATTTAAAAATTGATCCACTCTGCCAACAGCAGTCTGAACAGCCTGCGTCAGTCCCTCTGTACCCGGTTCTGTCGAAGTGGTAAAATAGAAAATTCCGACAATAACCATAAAGCTCAGGACAAAGGACCAGGCAAGTCCCCAAACCACGCGCCCAATCAGACGCATGAGGAACCGGATGCTTTTAAAAATAAGTCCCATCGCAACCTCCTTTACTAGATTGTAAGAGAACGTTGATTTTACCACCGCTTTCTTAAAGAAGACTGAAAAATTAGCCTTCTTTCTATCTATTAGTATAAAAGAAAATGACTACAAATCTGCAACCATTTCTTTTCATACTAATGAATACTCTTTGCAAATCCATTTTTGAGTATAAAATTAAGAACCCGTGTCCAGACTGACCCTGCCACTATTATAGTCCAGGTGAATCCCTTTTTGCACATTCGGAATAAAGACATTGAATTCCAGACTGCCATCGCTGGACTTGGCCTCTAAATGTGACCCAACCGGTACTACATCTGTCTCCGTGGCATAAATCAAGGTTACCCGGTAGCGCACCCGCTTGTTCTTATCCAAAGCCTTCCGGATCTTTGTCTCATAGTAATTCTGCCCTGTCGAATCCGCTTCTTTGGCTTGGTTGGACCAAGCCGTCTGCACGGCGATATTGGCAGGATTGCTGGTGGAGGCATCAAAGCCCTTCAAACCACCTATCAGCGAATAGGCCAAGAGATGTCCTCGATCCACAGCATGATTGTACTCACCAGGGAGGTTCTTGAGTTGATGCCATCCTGCTGGTACCCATGAAGTATTGGCATTTCCAGTTTCTTCTCGTTTTTTGTACTGGCGGGTAGACTTGGATAAAAAGGCATTCGCCACTGTCGGAAGGATTTGCCCTTGAACAAGCTTGGTCTTATTGTCAGCGTAGGGCTTACTAGAAATACCCGCATCCAAATCCGTCTTATTCCCATTCACGATAAAGGCGCCAGCTCCATTCCATTCAATGCTGCCTTTGAGCTGAGCTCGGACAGCATCCGTCAGAACACTCTCAGCCAGTTCCTGACTAGGGGTGCCCTGATCTTGGACTTGCCCAACCCTGATTTCTGAATTTGGACTCTGAAGTGGCTGCTGACCATCCTGTCCCCAGAAATAGCCAGCCAACGCCAAAATCAAGGCCAGAGTCAGCCCAGCCCAGCCTTGTAGGCTCTTAGAATTCCTTTTCTGACTAGTCTTTCTTTTCATCTTCTTTCTTTCAACTTAGCAAACTGGATTCATTTCAGCTAGTCTTTTTGACTAGGAGCTAGTTTCCAGTAAACTTCCCGATTAATTCTTGCCAGGTTTCTGGTGACCAGATAGAGCCTTTACCGTTTCCGATAACATTATAGCCAATCATCAGAGCCACGAAAAAGAGAATCACAGCTACCAGGAGAACCAGTAAAACAAGGCCAATCTGCCGGCCTAAATATTTAAGATTTTCACTCATCGTCTTCTTCCTTTACACGCTTCACTTTGGCTCCCAAGGCTGCCAATTTCTCATGGAATTTATAGTAGCCTCGGTCTAAGTGTACCAGCTTGCTGACCTTGGTCTCGCCTTCGGCAATCAAGCCCATCAGAATCAAAGTCGCACTAGCTCGGAGGTCTGTTGACATGACTTCAGCTCCCTGAAGACTGCCGCCACCCCAGATGCGAGCTGTGTCACGCATGATATCAGAGTGCAGCCCCATCCGACGCATTTCCTCTAGATGCTGGAAGCGGTTCTCAAAGACAGTCTCAATCATCGTAGACTCGCCCTTGGCCATAGCCATCAGCGCTGTAAACTGAGCCTGCATGTCGGTAGGGAAGCCCGGATAAGGAAGAGTCTTGACCGAAACGGGTCTCAGCTTCGAAACATCGGAACGAATCCGAATCCCTTCATCTTCCTCTGTCACTTCCACTCCCATTTCCTGCATTTTGGAAAGCAAGGGACGATTGTGCTCCCAAATGGCATCCTCAATCAGCAGGTCACCGCTGGTCATGGCTGCAGCAACCATAAAAGTTCCTGCTTCGATACGGTCTTGAACCACATTATGCTTGGCCCCACGTAGCTGATCCACTCCGACAATGGTCAAAGTTTCGGTACCTGCTCCTCTGACCTTGGCCCCCATTTCATTCAAAAAGAGGGCTAGGTCAACAATTTCAGGCTCCCGAGCAGCATTTTCAATCACTGTCGTGCCTTGAGCCAGCGTTGCAGCCATCATGATGTTTTGCGTTGCTCCCACACTGGGAAAGTCCATGTAAATGTGGGCCCCCTTGAGCCGCTCTGCCTTCGCTTCGATGTAACCCGCTGTTTGGGTAATCTGAGCACCCATGGCTTCTAAGCCCTTCAGGTGCAAGTCAATAGGCCGACTGCCGATCGTACAACCGCCTGGCATAGAAACTTTAGCATGACCATTACGAGCCAGGACTGGACCCAAAACAACGATAGACGCCCGCATTTTGCTGACGTATTTGTAAGGCGCCTCCTCAGACAAAGGCTGAGTGGCATCTACAACAACTGTATTTTCTTCCTGATTAAAATCCACCTGAGTGTTTAAACCGCGGACCACATTGTTCATGGTAAAGACATCGGACAAGACCGGAACATTTTTCAAAACTGACTGGCCCTCGCTGGCCAATACTGTCGCTGCTAAAAGAGGCAGGACCGCATTTTTTGCTCCTTCAATCTTGACCTTTCCGACCAAGCGATTATCTCCACCTTGAATAATAATTTTTTCCATACCGATTCCTTACTCTAAATTTTTAAAATCATCCATACTATCATACCATAAAATCAAAAATATGACCTTATAAAGTACCGTTAAAAATCGCCCGGCTCATATCGTAAATACCAATGAAGAAAAGGCTGACTAAATAGCCCAAGGCAATGCTAAACAAGAGAATCAAAAAGCGAATCTTCATCGCATTATCTGCATTAACCTTGAAAAATCTCTCCCACTCAACAACCGTTGACAGCAGATGAAAGGCAAAGAAAATAAAGAGCAAATGACTGCATAATTTAAAAATAACTTCTACCATAACTTTTATTATACCACAAGACTCCAGTCAGGGACGAACTAAACAGTTCTCCCTTTTTCTTTGGAAAAGAAAACTGAGACATTCCTGCCCCAGTTTTGCGTGTTCAGTTTGTATTCATGAAGCCAAGTCTCGTCAGATGAAGGTTGACTTCTATCTCCAGGCAAGAATAGCTTCTTAGATTCTTGTTCCGACATTGATCCGGTTGATTGCCCGCTGCAGGGCAATCTTAGCCCGGCGTTCTTGGTCAATCAAGTGCTTGTCATGGGCTTCCTCAATTTCCAGCTCAGCCCGACGCTTAGCACGCTCAGCCCGACTAATGTCGATATCACGCGCACGCTCAGCTGAATCAGCCACGATAGTAATGACATTATCTGCAATTTCAATGATTCCGCCGTTGACCGCAATCCAGTCGATATGCTTGTCATCATCAACTCGGCGCACCTTAACCTGATCCACTTCTAAAACAGCGATGGTATTAATATGGCGGGGCAAAATCCCCAGCTCACCATCAATGGTCTTTACGGAAACAAATGCAGCATGGTGATCATAAATAAGACCATCCGGTGTCACGATTTGTACTGTCATTTGAGCCATTATTCACCTCTTAGAATCCCATTTTCTCAGCCTTGGCCAATACATCCTCGATGGAGCCCACACCACGGAAGGCATCTTCCGGCAGCTTATCGTGCTTACCTTCAAGGATTTCCTTGAAGCCACGAACCGTTTCAGCTACTGGTACATAAGAACCTGGCTGGCCGGTAAACTGCTCTGCCACATTGAAATTTTGTGACAGGAAGAACTGGATCCGACGCGCACGCGCAACTAGAGTCTTCTCATCGTCAGACAACTCATCCATACCAAGGATAGCAATGATGTCCTGCAATTCATGATAACGTTGCAGAACCCGCTTAACCTCTGCTGCCACTGCATAGTGCTCTTCTCCGACAATCTCTGGTGAAAGGGCACGAGAGCTGGAAGCCAATGGATCCACGGCTGGATAAATCCCCAGCTGAACCAATTTCCGTTCTAGGTTGGTCGTAGAGTCCAAGTGAGCAAAAGCTGTCGCTGGCGCTGGGTCAGTATAGTCATCCGCTGGCACATAGATAGCTTGGATTGAAGTAACGGAACCTTTCTTGGTTGAGGTAATCCGTTCTTGTAACTGTCCCATTTCTGTCGCAAGTGTTGGCTGGTAACCAACGGCTGATGGCATGCGTCCCAAGAGGGCAGATACTTCCGAACCAGCCTGCGTGAAGCGGAAGATGTTGTCGATAAAGAGCAGCACGTCCTGACCTTCCACATCACGGAAATATTCCGCGATGGTCAGTCCGGTAAGAGCAACCCGCATACGAGCTCCTGGCGGTTCATTCATCTGACCAAAGACCATGGCCGTCTTTTCGATAACGCCAGACTCTTTCATTTCCCAGTAGAGGTCATTTCCTTCACGCGTCCGTTCACCAACACCTGTGAAGACAGAAATACCACCGTGCTCTTGGGCAATGTTGTGAATCAATTCCTGAATCAGGACTGTTTTCCCTACTCCGGCACCGCCAAAGAGACCGACTTTCCCACCTTTCAGATAAGGAGCTAGCAGGTCGATAACCTTAATTCCTGTTTCCAGGATTTCTGATGAAGTTGATAGTTCATCAAAGGTCGGTGCCTTCTTATGAATCGGCTGGCGCTCTGCATCCTCTGCAAAAGGCGCATCCAAGTCAATAGTGTCTCCTAGGACATTGAACACCCGGCCAAGCGTTTCCTTACCAACCGGCACAGAAATCGGACGACCAGTATCCAAGACCTCCAAACCACGCGTCAAACCATCGGTCGACTCCATGGCAATGGTCCGCACCACACCGTCACCAAGCTCAAGAGCTACTTCAAGGACGATTTTTGATTTTTTCTCATCATTTTTATAGACTACAAGTGCATTATTTATCTCAGGTAGTTTGTCTCCGGCAGCAAACGCAACGTCTACGACCGGCCCGATAACCTGAGCAATTTTGCCTGAGCTCATGTTTTTTCCCTCGTTTAATTTCTAATTCATTTGTGGCCTTATTCTAGGGCACTTGCACCCGCCACGATTTCAGTAATTTCCTGCGTAATGGCTGCCTGCCGAGCGCGGTTGTACTGAATAGTCAAATCACTGATGACCTTTTTAGCATTGTCTGTCGCTGTCTGCATAGCAGTCATACCGGCAGCATTCTCAGCCGTCTTGGCATCAATAATAGCACCGTAAATCATACTCTCTGCAAACTGGGGCAACAACTGGTCCAAGATAGAATCCCGACTAGACTCCAGTTCCAGATTCAGCGTATAATCTTCATCAGCTTCATTGGGGTCCAAGTCAATGATTGGCAGCATCTGCTCCACCCGCATCTGACTGGTCAGACTGTTGACATGGTGGTTATAGCAGACATAGAGCTCATCAAAGAGCTCATTCTGATACATCTCAATGGTCTTGCTAATGATTTTACGAACCTCATCAAAGCTAGGCTGATCTGCTAGACCACGTAGTTCATAAACCGGCTGAATGCCCCGAGCTCGGAAGAAATCAGCACCAACACTTCCGATACAGATGACTTCAAAGTCCTCTCCTGTCGGATGGTACTCAGCTTTCAGCTCCATCAAAGCCTTGAGAATGGTTGCGTTATAACCGCCTACCAGACCGCGGTCAGAAGTAATGACAATATAGGCTGATTTCTTGACTGGCCGACTGATTAACATCGAGTGATGACGAGCATTTTCTGCCTCGTGGCCATGCAGCATATCCGTAACTAACTTACGAACTTTCTGGGCATAGACCTGAAAGTTCTTGGCTGCCTCCTCAGACTTTCCCAGCTTAGCAGCAGAAACCATCTGCATGGCATTAGTGATTTGACTGGTGTTTTTCGTGGATGCAATTTTATTTTTAATATCATTTAATGAAACTGCCATCTGACACCTCTATTCTTATTTGAAGCTAGACTGGTCAATAAACTCAGTAATGGCAGCATCCAAGACTTCCTCACTTGGAAGGTCTTTCGTTGTCCGAATGGTTTCATAAATGCTTTCTTGATGTGCATCAAAGTAGGCAAATAATTCTGACTCAAAGCGCAGAATATCGTCTACTGGCACACTGTCTAAGAAACCATGGGTCAAAGCATAGAGAATCACGACCTGCTTTTCAACCGGCAGCGGCTCATGAATCGGCTGCTTCAAGACTTCTACAGTCCTGCGGCCACGATTGAGCTTGGCCTGCGTTGCCGCATCCAAATCACTACCAAACTTAGTAAAGGCCTCCAGCTCCCGATAAGAAGCCAGGTCGATACGCAGGGTTCCAGCTACTTTCTTCATAGCCTTGATTTGGGCTGAGCCCCCAACCCGTGATACAGAAGAACCTGCATCAATGGCCGGACGTACCCCAGCATTGAACAAGCTGTCGCTGAGGAAAATTTGTCCATCAGTGATTGAAATCACATTGGTCGCGATATAGGCTGAAATATCTCCTGCCTGCGTTTCAATAAATGGCAGAGCTGTAATCGAACCACCACCCAGCTCATCAGAAACCTTAGCTGAACGCTCCAAGAGACGGCTATGCAGATAGAAAACATCTCCTGGAAAAGCCTCACGGCCTGGCGGACGACGGAGCAGGAGGGACAGTTCACGGTAAGCCACAGCCTGCTTGGACAAGTCATCATAGACAATCAAAACATGCTTGCCATTGTACATAAACTCTTCTGCCATCGCTACACCAGCATAAGGCGCCAAGAAAAGCAAAGGCGACGGCTGTGAAGCAGAGGCTGTCACGACAATGGTATAGTCTAAAGCACCATACTGACGCAACGTTTCTACCTGTGTACGGACTGTAGATTCTTTCTGACCAATCGCCACATAGATACAAATCATATCCTGACCTTTTTGGTTCAGGATGGCATCAATGGCAATGGTTGTCTTCCCAGTCTGACGGTCCCCGATAATCAGCTCCCGTTGTCCTCGGCCAATCGGAACCAAGGCATCAATAGCCTTGAGACCTGTCTGCAAAGGCTCAGATACTGACTTACGCTGCATGACACCCGGAGCCGGTGTTTCAACGGGGCGTGTCTTATCCGTGACAATGTCACCAAGTCCATCAACAGGACGACCCAGCGGATCAACAACCCGCCCAATCAAGGCATCTCCCACAGGAACTTCCATGATTTTACCAGTCCGGCGAATGGTATCTCCCTCACGAATGTCTGTAAAGTCTCCCAAGATGATAATCCCAACATCGGTTGACTCTAGATTTTGCGCCATACCATAAGAGCCATTTTCAAAGATTAAGAGCTCTCCGCTCATAGCCTTATCCAGTCCATGAGCACGCGCGATTCCATCACCAATATAAGTGACGACCCCTGTTTCTGTGACGTCAAAATTTGGCTGGAAATTTTCAATTTGTTGCTTAATTAAAGCGCTGATTTCTTGTGCGTTAATCGCCAAAATTCACACCACTTTCTATTTCAATTTTTCTTTTACGACTTGCAATTGACGTTTTATGCTTGCATCAATTGTTTTGTTATTGGCAGAGATGACAAAGCCGCCAATCAAGCTGCTGTCCAATTCTTCCTTGAGCGAACGGACTTTTAGCCCCATCTTCTGCTCAATAATCGGCCGAATCTTCTCCTTCTGACTGGCTGTCAAAGGCTGAACAGAGCGCAGCGTCACCTCAAACTCATTGCTGATCTTTTCAAGCTGGTGCTGACTCTCCAGCACGATCTCATAAAAGAGGTCCTCGCGATGATTGAGAATGACAATTTCAATCAGATTATCAAGCAGCTGGGAGCCTGAGTTTTGAAAGAGCCGCAGACTCTTTTCTTTCTCGTGGTCACTGATGCCGATATGTGACAAAAAGTCAGCAAGGCCGGTCTCCGCGAAAACAGCCTTAATCTGACTCAGTTTTTCAAAAACATCTTCTTGCTGACCTTTTTCAAAGACCGTCTGAACAAAAGGCAAAGCATATTTCTCAATGATTGCATATTGCTTCTTATCCATCAGGCATCTCCTAACTGTTTGATATAGCGGTCAATGAGCTCGCTTTGAGCTTCCTTATCCAGCTCCTGGCTCAGAATCTTACTGGCCAGAGTCACAGTCAAATCAGCTACTTCTCCTTTGATGCTGCTCATAGCCTCTGCCTTGTTTTGGGCAATTTCCTGATTGGCTTTAGCCTTCAAGCGCCCTGCTTCTTCTGCTGCATTAGCTAGGATTCCAGCCTTATTCTTCTCAGCTGTTTCCTTAGCAGTCTCAACGATAGAAACTGCTTCGACCCGACTGCCTGCCAGAGCTTCCTCACGCTTTTGCGCCAAGTCTTCAGCTTTCTTACGGGCCGCTTCCGCACCGTCAATATCGTCTGAAATCTTTTGAGCACGCTGATCTAAAATCCCGATAATATTGCCCCAAGCAAACTTCTTAATGAGAAATACTAAAAGAAGAAAGGAGCCGGCAATCAAAATAAAGTTACCAATAATTTCACCTACGGTTATATTCATTTTATCTATCCTTTCTTTTTATTCTACCTCACCATTAATCTTTTTACCAAGATACATAGATGTTAGCATGGTAAAAACATAGGCTTGGATACAGGAAATAAAGATGGAAAAACCAGTCCAAACCATGTTCATAATAAAGGCAATTGGATACCAATATGCTGCTTGATGTGCCCAAGTCAAGAGCAAACCAGCCAATACTTCACCTGCAAAAATGTTTCCATAAATCCGCAAGGCTAGCGAAGCAAAATTGGTAAATTCTTCCAAGATATTCATGGGTGTCATGATACCTGGAGTCACAAAACCTTTTAGATATCCTTTTATCCCTTGACGTCGGACTCCTTCCACATGACAGAAAATCGTCACTAAAAGAGAGAAGCCTAGGTCAAAAGCGAGATTGGCTGTCGGCGATGTCCAGAGATTGAAACCATTGGTTGTCTGAACCTTAGCCATCAATCCCAAGTTATTCGCCACAGCCACGAAAAGAAAGAGGGAGAATAGAAAAAGCGAGTAATTCTTCATATAATGCTCGCCAACGTTTCCCTTGGTAAAATCAATGACAAAATCATAGATATATTCCAAAGCATTCTGCTTTCTTGACGGCTTAATCGTCATCTTTCGACTTGCCCAATAAACAAGTCCAAAAGTTACAAACACCGTCAGCAGAGTCATGGCCAGCAGGGTCAAATCAAAGGTCACAGGACCGACATTGATAGTTGGATTGATACTTTCTTCCAACAGATGACACCCCCTTTTCTAAAGAGAATTCTTTCTTATTTGATAACAAAGGCCATAGCCAGCGTTACAAAGAAAGTACCTTCGACAAAGGCAATTCCCAAGATTAGGAGGCTTCTCAATTGACCAATCATTTCTGGCTGACGAGACGCTGCCTTAAATAAATTACTCATAATCAAACCTTCAGCAATTGATACGCCAAAGCAGGCAAAACAAAGTCCTAAATATGTTAAATTCATGATGACTTCTCCTTAATATTTTTTAAATTACTTCCTTAGTTTACTCCTAAAATATCGAATAGTCAATCTTTTACACACTTGTAAGCGTTTTTTATTTTTTTCTTTTGTTATATAAAATTTTTTACCAAAAGCAATTAAATAATTATCAACATACAAACTATTCTGCTATATAAATAAGAAGAAACTGTCTAGAATTTTACTTATTTCCGATATTTTTAAAAGAAAAAAGAGCAAAGTGATTATTTGCTCTTGATTTTTCTACGATTATGGATGGCTGACAATCAGCTGCAAATCTCCAGACAAGGTCCATTCTGTGACATCGCTAGGCAGGATGAAATGCTCCCCTTTTTCGAGTGGGTAGACAGCTCCATC
This sequence comes from uncultured Streptococcus sp., assembly GCF_963536705.1. Classification (GTDB taxonomy): domain Bacteria; phylum Bacillota; class Bacilli; order Lactobacillales; family Streptococcaceae; genus Streptococcus. Next base: position 47,438 of record NZ_CAUTAP010000009.1, read on the forward strand.
AACTTCCAGCTCACCAAGACCTTCCAAGACACTGACCAAGCTATAATCTGCTGTCTTTTTAAAATTAACTGAACCGGCAATATCCCACTTGTAAACAGCAAAGAAGTCATTGGCCACTAAAAGAGTAGAAGTCAAACTATCTGCCTGAATGGTAACAGGACGGCTATTAGCTGGTCCACCGATAGTCAAAACATCAATAGACTGCTCCAAATGCAGCTCGCGAAGATTGCCAGCATCGTCCTTACGATCAAAGTCATAGACACGGTAGGTTGTGTCACTAGACTGCTGAGTCTCCAAAATCAGAATACCTGATCCAATGGCATGCATGGTTCCGCTTGGCACATAAAAGAAATCGCCAGCTTTTACTGGAATTTTGGTCAGAAGATGGTCCCAGTCCTTGCTCTCAATCTGCTGGCGCAGCTCTTCCTTGCTCTTGGCATTGTGACCATAGATAATCTCTGCTCCTTCGTCTGCAGCAATGACATACCAGCATTCAGTCTTACCAAGCTCCCCTTCGTGCTCTAGTCCATAGGCATCATCAGGATGCACCTGAACACTGAGCCAGTCATTGGCATCTAGAATCTTAGTCAAAAGCGGAAAGACTGGCTCTGGGCGATTGCCAAAAAGCTCACGGTGCTCGGCATAGAGAACATCTAACTTCTGGCCGGCAAATCGTCCGTTCTTGACGGTTGACACACCATTGGGATGAGCCGAGATAGCCCAGTACTCCCCTACATGGTCGCTGGGAATTTCATAGCCAAAGACATCGCGCAGCTTGGTCCCACCCCAAATCTTCTCCTGCATCACAGACTGTAGAAATAATGGTTCTGACATAGTATTCTCCTTAAATATTTTTCACATCCAGCAAGGAATAACCCTTGGTGTCGAAACGGTTGTTGCTGCTTCTATTATAATATAGCTGGAGGTTCTTTGTCTACTCTCTGCCAAAAACAGGTCCTTTATAATAAAAAGAGTAAAGCTCCCCAGAAAATGCCGCAAAGATAGCCGACCAGCACATCCTTTGGATAGTGTACTCCTCCAATCACGCGCACTGCGGCCAGCCCTGCTGAAAGTAAGAGGCAGAGGAGTCCCGGCAACCAGAAAAAGTAGAGTAGGCACATGGAAATCACTGTCGCCGAAAAGACATGGCGGCTGGGCATGGACTTGCCTGATGTATCCTTGGCCAACAAGGGCTGAATTGCCCATTTTTCGTAAGGGCGTGCTTGATTCAGCCGTTTACGAATTGCTGACAACAGAGCAAATCCAATGGCTGGTAAGAAGAAAAAAGTAAGCAACCCTTTCCAGCCTTCCGTCAGAAAGGCACTAATTAGAACGAGACCATAAACAATAGGTATGAAGAGGGTCATTCCCCTATTGAAGTAAACCAGCCCTTTCAGCCACTGAGGTCGACTGCGAAAAGGAGTTGTTAATTGTTGATAAAAAATTGTGTAGTCTTTCATGCTTGCTTACCCTGCTTTTCTAAAAGTTGGACTCTCATACTTTCTCTACTATAGCATATTTCTAGACAAGATGGTAGATGGATAGCAAAAGAGACTGAGACCCAGGCCCCAATCTCTTACTGTTCATGTTTTCTGAAGAGTATTATTTCTCCAAGTTCCAGATTTCCTTGGCATATTGCTCAATGGTATCATCTGAGGTAAACTTATCGGAAGTAGCAATGTTAATCAAACTCATGCGTGCCCATTTTTCTTTGTCACGATAGAGAGCATCAATCTTCTCTTGAGCTTCTACATAGGCATGGAAATCTTCCAAGAGGAAATATTCATCATTGTGGGTGATGAGGGCTTCGTAGATTTCAGAGCCTTCTTCACGGACGTTTGGAATGGTGCCATTGACAAAGGTATCGACCACTCGGCGAATGTCTGGATTGCTTTCATAGACACCGCGTGAATAGTAATCATGGCGGGCATAATGCTCGTAAACTTGGTCCTTGTCCATCCCGAAGATGACAATGTTGTCGTCACCCACCTCGTCCTTGATTTCGATATTGGCTCCATCCAGAGTAGCCAGAGTAATGGCACCTGTCATCATGAACTTCATGTTGGAAGTGCCAGAAGCCTCCTTGGAAGCCAGGGAAATCTGCTCTGATACATCTGCTGCAGGAATGATTAACTCAGCTAGGCTGACCCTGTAGTTTTCTAGGAAAACAACCTTGAGTTTACCTTGCAGACTTTCATCCTTGTTGACCAGATTAGCCACTTCATTGATCAGCTTAATGACCGACTTGGCAAAGTGGTAGCCTGGAGCAGCCTTGGCACCGAAGATAAAGACGCGTGGCACCATATCCTTATTAGGATTGTCCTTGAGGTCCCAGTAGAGCTTGATGATATGAAGCAGGTTGAGCAGCTGACGCTTGTAGGCGTGGAGACGTTTCACCTGCACATCAAAGATGGCTTCTGTAGAAACTTCTACTCCTGTTGATTCCTTGATGAAGTCAGCCAGACGAGCCTTAGCTTCTTGCTTCACTCGATAAAAATCGCCCAGCACTTGCGGATCATCCTTGAATTCCAAAAGCTTACGCAGCTCATGGATATCACTTCTCCAGCCCTTGCCAATCAGCTTATCAATCTCAGCTGACAGAGGCTCATCCGCAATCTGCAGCCAGCGGCGCTGGATAATCCCGTTGGTTTTGTTATTAAACTTCTCTGGGTAAATGCTGTAAAAATCACGCAAGGTGTCTTCTTTGAGCAGTTCGGTGTGAAGTTTGGCAACACCATTGATTGAATGACCGCCAATGATAGCCAAGTGGGCCATGTGGATTTGATTGTCCTTGACAATCCGAGTGTTTTCGATGACTTGCGGATCAAGGCCACGCCCAGCCATTTCAGCTACATAGCGGTTGTCGATCTCTAGGATAATCTGATAAACCCGCGGCAGGACATTCTTAAAGAGCTCTGCATCCCATTTTTCCAAGGCTTCAGACAAGATGGTGTGGTTGGTGTAGCTCATGGTTTTAACCGTAGCATTCCAAGCATCTGCCCATTCCAAATCGTACTCATCCATCAAGAGACGCATAAACTCAGCCGGTGCAACCGCTGGATGGGTATCGTTGATATGGACAGAGACCTTCTCATGAATATCCTTGAGCGGACGCCCTTGCTTGAGGTAGGATTTGATAATGGTCTGCAGACCTGCACTGGTCATGAAATATTCCTGGATCAAGCGCAGCTCTTTTCCTTCGTAGCTAGAGTCGTCTGGATAGAGAATGGCAGTGATATCTTGCACCCGGCGACGAGCTTCAATGGTCGGATAGTCCAGTTCATGCTCTTCTGGAATTTCAACATCCCAAAGGCGGAGATTGTTAACATTGTCATTACCAAAGCCAATCTGCGGCACATCGTAAGGAACGGCCCGCAAGATTTTGGAATTCTCATAAAGTGGCACAATCCGGCCCTTTTCATTGGCATGGAGGGAAACATTTCCGAAGATTTTAACATCAACAATATCATGGTCCTTACGGGTCTCCCAGACATTGCCTAGACTGCCAAACCAAGCATCAGGAATTTCTACCTGATAGCCATCTACGATGCGTTGCTTAAAGAGGCCATAGCGATAGCGAATCCCATTTCCAAATCCTGGATAGCCAGTGGTTGCCAGCGAGTCCATGAAGGCAGCCGCCAAGCGGCCCAGACCGCCATTCCCCAAGGCCATGTCATACTCCGCATTCTTAACATCCTCAAAGTCAACGCCCAACTCGGCAAAGCCTTCCTTGACCGTATCGAGGATACCTAAGTTGAGCAGATTTGTTTCCAGCATGCGCCCTGGAAGAAACTCAATAGAAAAGTAATAAGCTGTCTTTTGCTGCTGCTCAATCAACTGATTGCGACGCTCCAACCAAAGGGGCGTGATATACTTGCGGACAGTGCTGGCTAAAGCCTGAAAAAGCTCCACTGAAGTCGCATCGGCAACCTTAATCAGCTGTCTTTCATGTAGAATATCCTTAAAATCTCGAATAAAACGTTCTTTTGTTAGTTCCATAGTGGATGGTTATCTCCCTTTCTTAATAGCGGGAAGCAGATTTAAACGTAGAAATACTTTTTTCAATCAAGATGTGAAACGCTCGCTTCAGCCACAAGCTAAAAACAGGGCTCCAACACAGTATGATAATATATAAAAATGTAAGTCTCACGGAAATCCTCCCTTGTCCAATGGGCAAGAGAGGATTTGCTTATACTGATTCCAAAGTAAATGTTATAGGAGTGATTGATATAAATCACTGTATGCCTTGCTGGCTGTATCCCAAGAGAAGTCTCTCTCCATCGCCTGCTCTTGCAGAGATTTCCAAGCTTCCTTGTTATCGGCATAAAGCCTGAGTGCTTCCTTAAAGGTCCAAGTCAGCCAGTAGCCAGAAAAGTTATTGAAGCTAAAGCCAGTTCCCTGTCCTGTATAGACATTGTAAGGCTCTACGGTATCACGTAGACCGCCCACTTCATGCACCAAAGGCAAGGTTCCGTAGCGCATAGCCATCATTTGTGACAGGCCACAAGGCTCGAAACGGCTTGGCATAAGGAAAATATCGCTGGCAGCATAAATCTCCTGAGCCAAGGTCACATCAAAGAGGATGTTGGCTGAAAGCTTATTAGGATAGGCATGACCAAACCAAGCGAAGGCCTGCTCAAAAGCCGGATCGCCTGTTCCCAAGAGGATAATCTGCACATCTTCCTGGAGGAGATTGTGCAGCTCTTCCACTACCAAATCAAAGCCTTTCTGACGTGTCAGGCGGGAAACAATCCCAACTACTGGCACATCATCACGCACAGGCAGACCAACTCGCTCTTGCAAAGCTCGCTTGTTTTCTAGTTTACCAGATAAGTCAGATTTGTTAAAGTGATGGGCTAAGAGCGGATCCGTTTCTGGATTATAGATATCTGTATCAATACCGTTGACAATTCCGACCAGCTTACCGGACTCCATCCGCAGGATTTGATCCAAATTGCAGCCAAATTCTGGTGTACGGATTTCACCTGCATAGCTTGGTGATACAGTTGTCACTCGGTCCGCATAGAGAATGCCAGCTTTCATCCAGTTGAGACAGTCATTCCAACGCAGGGTTCCGTCTGCATAGCGCTCATAGCCCACTCCAAACAGTTCCCAAAGCATGCTGTCAGGGAATTGACCTTGGAATTCCAAATTATGAATGGTCAAGACGGTTTTGATATTCTGATATGCTTGAATCCAATGGTATTTTTCCTTAACCAAGAAAGGAATCATAGCTGTATGATAATCGTGAACATGCAGAACATCCGGAATGAAATCAATCCGCTCCATCAACTCTACTGCTGCTAACTGGAAGTAAGCAAAGCGCTCACCGTCATCAAAGTCCCCGTAAACATGGCCGCGGAAGAAATAATGCTGATTGTCAATAAAATAGAAGGACACACCGTTCAAGACCAGCCGCTTGACCCCAACGTATTGGCGACGCCAGCCAACACTGACTTCAAAGTAGAAAAGGTCTTCCACTTGGTCGCCAAATTTGGCATCAGTCATGTCATAGTATGGCAGAATGACACCAACTTCATGGCCAGCCTTGACCAGTGATTTGGGGAGAGCACCGATAACGTCTCCCAAACCACCTGTCTTAGAAAATGGGGCTCCTTCTGCTGCTGCAAATAAAATCTTCATCGAATTATGTCCTCTGTAACTTTTTGGCCCTTCTTGACTACGATTGGGTCTTCTGCTGTTCCGCGAATCACCACTCCTTCGCCAATTTCAACACCCTTGTCCACAATCGCATACTCGACAGTTGCATTTTCTCCAACTTTCACTCGAGGGAAGAGAACACTGTGTTTGACACTGCTTCCAGTCTTAATCTTGGTATTCCGTGAAATCACAGAATTGATGACCTCACCTTCCACAATGCTTCCTGACGCAAATTGGGAGCGAGATACTTTTGAAGACTCAGCATAGTAAGTTGGCTCTTCATTCTTAACCTTGGTGTAAATCTTTTGGTTCGGACTGAAGAGAGAGTAAAATTTCTTACTTTCAAGCATATCGATATTGGATCTGTAGTAGGTCTCTACAGAATAGATATTCGCCAGATAGCCTGTATATTCGTAGGCAAATGCCCCTTCCTGAGTTGCTAAATCACGCAGGACATAGCGAAGTTTTTGCGGATGCTCTTTCTTAGCTTCTTCTTCCAGCTTTTCAATTAGCCAAGGAGTATCCACTACAAAGATATCTGTAGACATATTGAAGAGCTCAGCATCTTCTCGGCCATCAAAGAGTTTATGCCCTCTGACATGGTCTGTTTCGTCAATATCTAGGACAGCATTCACATCCGAGATATTTTCCTTGTGCAATTTCTTATAGACAACTGTGATTGGCTGTTCTGTTGTATTGTGCAAATGGAAAACTTGATTGAGGTCAATATTAACCAAGACATCGCAGTTAAGAGCGACCGTTTGGTTGGAACCAGAACGTTTCAGGTAGGTCAAAAGCTGCTTATAGTATTCCTCACCGACTGTAGAGCTTTCTACACGAGTATTGTAGATTCCCAGATAATAGTGGCTAAGCAAAGTAGACAGACCCCACTCACGGCCAGAACGAATATGGTCAAAAACAGAGCTGATATTGTCCTGTTGGAAGATACCAAAGACACTGCGGATACCAGCATTGGCAAGACTTGAAAGCGGGAAGTCAATCAAGCGGTATTTTCCACCGAATGGCAAGCTGGCTACTGGACGATGATTTGTCAGAGTTGACATATCATGGAAGCCGACTGTGTTTCCTAAAATTGCTGAGTATTTATCAATCTTCATCTTTTGGTACCCCCACTTTCTCGTTGTATCCGACAACATATACTTCCTCTGTACCATCAATCTCTACACCATCAGAGATGATAGCCCCTTCACCGATAATGGCCCGCTTGATCTTAGCGTCTTTGCCAATAACAGCTCCACTCATGATGACAGAGTCTTCAATGACTGCGCCCTTTTTGACCTGAGCACCAGTAGAAAGAATAGAGTGTTTTACTGTACCGTCAACGAAACAACCATCAACGACCAGCGAATCTTCTACATGGGAATTTTCACTGATAAAGTTTGGCGGAGAAATCAAGTTGCGAGAATAAATCTTCCAGCGACGATTGCGGCTATCCAGAGCATTTTCTGGGCTGATGTATTCCATGTTGGCTTCCCAGAGAGACTCTACTGTACCAACGTCTTTCCAATAGCCTTCAAAATCATAAGCATAAACGCTTTCGCCAGATTCAAGGTAGTTAGGGATAACATTCTTACCAAAGTCAGACATATCCACATTGCTCTTTTCAGCAGCTACCAGCATATTGCGCAGACGCTGCCAGTCAAAGATATAAATCCCCATCGAAGCCTTGGTTGACTTAGGATTTTCTGGTTTTTCCTCAAATTCAACAATCCGATTATTAGCATCTGTATTCATGATACCAAAACGGCTGGCTTCTTTGAGAGGCACATCCAGAACGGCAACTGTCAGGCTGGCATTGTTGTCCTTGTGAGACTGAAGCATGTCATCATAGTCCATCTTGTAGATATGGTCCCCAGACAAAATCAGGACATACTCAGGATTGATGCTGTCGATATAGTCGATATTTTGATAAATCGCATGGCTGGTACCTTCAAACCAACGATTTCCTTCGCTCGCAGAATAAGGCTGAAGAATGGACACGCCTGAGTTTATACCATCGAGACCCCAGCTAGAACCATTTCCGATATGACTGTTCAGAGCTAGTGGTTGGTATTGAGTAATGACACCGACATTGTGAATACCGGAGTTGGCACAGTTAGACAAGGCGAAGTCAATAATACGATAGCGGCCGCCAAACTGTACCGCAGGTTTTGCGATACTCTGTGTGAGCTTTCCAAGACGAGTTCCTTGCCCGCCGGCAAGAATCAAAGCTAGCATTTCATTCTTCATAGACTATTACTCCTTTGTGGAATCTTTTTTAACATTTTTTCGAGCAATCCGACGCTTGATCTTCCAGATGCTGGCTCCAAGAGCTGGCAACGTAAAGGTCAAGGTCTGTGGATAATCTTTCCAAAGTCCTTCTTGAGACTGAACTGTTTCGTTATGTTCCTTCCAAACACCTCCCCATTCTTCTAATTCAGTGTTCCATACTTCTTCATAAATGGCTTCCACTGGAACACCAATGGTAAAGTTCTTCCGCTCTACCGGCGCCATATTGAATACACAAACTAGCATATCTCCTTTTTCCGTCTTACGGATGAAGGAGAGGACACTTTGATCGGTATTATCCGCATCAATGATTTCGATACCATCGTAGCTCAAATCAATTTCCCAAAGCGGACGATTGTCTTTATAGAAAGCATTGAGCGTTGCAGTGAAGCCCTGCATCTTCTTGTTCATCTGATCGTCCAGATTAGACCATTCTAGTTGCTCTTCTGACTTCCATTCTAGGAACTGACCAAATTCTGAGCCCATAAAGAGCAATTTCTTGCCCGGATGGCAAATCTGATAGGTCAGCAAGTTGCGGAGTCCTGCAAATTGATTGTAACGGTCACCCCACATCTTGTGCATGAGACTCTTCTTGCCATGAACCACTTCATCATGCGAGAATGGCAGGAGGAAGTTTTCAGAGAAAGCGTACATAAAGCTGAAGGTCACTAGATTAAAATCGTACTTACGATAAATCGGATCTTCCTCGTAGAAACGAAGGATATCATTCATCCAGCCCATATTCCACTTGTAGTCAAATCCAAGACCACCCAGCTCTCTCATACCAGTAATCTTGGTTTCTGAGGAGCTTTCCTCTGCAATCATCATGACATCAGGATGGGCTAACTTGATAACCGTATTGAGGCGTTGCAAGAAGTAATAGCCTTCATAATTGCGATTACCGCCATCTTTATTTGGCTGCCATGGACCGCTGTCATAGTCTAGATAAAGCATATTGCTGACAGCATCAACCCGAATCCCATCCAGATGATAAAAATCAATCCAGAATTTAATGCTAGAAATCAAGAAAGACTGAACCTGATTCTTGCCCAAATCAAAGTTGAGAGCTCCCCATCCATAGTTATGAGCCCGGTCGTGATCCTGATACTCGAAAGTCGGTGTCCCATCATAGTAGGCCAAAGCATCATCATTAATAGTGAAGTGACCTGGTACCCAGTCCACAATGACACCGATATTGTTCAAGTGGCATTCTTCGACAAAGTCCTGAAATTGCTCAGGAGTCCCGTAGGTGTGCTCAAAGGCGAAGTAGCCCATAAGCTGATAGCCCCAGCTAAGTCCCAGCGGATGAGCCATAAGCGGCATGAATTCCACATGTGTGTAGTTCATCTCCACCAGATAAGGAATCAAGTCTTCTTTTAACTGGGCAAAGCTATAAGGACTGCCGTCTTCATTGCGTTTCCACGAGCCGGCATGCACTTCATAGATATTGACTGGCCGAGAGAAGAAGCCCCAACGTTTCCGGCGTGCCAGCCAAAGACCGTCTTTCCACTTCTTCTCAGGAATAGTGCGGATAACTGCTCCCGTGCCCGGACGCTCTTCCATATAGATAGCCAGCGGATCAATTTTCAAAATTTCCTGACCACTGCTGCGCTTGATATTGTACTTGTAAATATCTCCTTCCTTAGGCAGTTCTGTGAAGACTTCCCAAACGCCCGCTTCATTTCGGACCATAGGGATCTGCTCTTCATACCAATTGGTGAAATCTCCAATCAAATGGACACTCTGAGCATTAGGCGCCCAAACGCGGAAAGAATAGCCAGACTTGCCGTCCACTTCATCCTGATGCGCCCCTAGATAATGCTGTAAATGAAAGTTTTCACCTGTTGTAAAGGTTCTTAATGCTTCGTTCTTATCCATGCGATCACCTTTCTATTTGTAAGCGTTTTCTATAATACTATTCTACATTATTTTTATCTCTTTTTCAAGTAAATTTCAAATATCCTTACGGAAAATTACTAAAACCGAACATTAGCTGAAATTAGTAATAAATGAGAAAGAAAACACTGTATTTTGTGTCTCTCGATATGTTTTTATTCCTTTTTCACTAAATATAGGAGCTATCCAAAACAAGAAAAAGATGAAAATTTTCATAAAGATATAGACCAATATGTAAATTTACATTTTAAAATAATAAGCAATTAAACATATAAATGCTTGATTCTTTTCAAATGGTTCGATAATCTTGTTAAATTTACAAGTTCATCAATGTAAGAAAAAAGGCCGCACAAAGCCGCCTTTCTCATTATTTCACATCAAACACGATGGATTTCACTTGTGTCATCGCTTCGATACTGTAACGAATCCCTTGGACTCCTGCTCCAGATCCCTTAACACCAAGGAATGGGAAGTTATCTGGACCACGTTGGGTCTTATTATTGATGTGTACAGTACCCACTTCCAGTTTCTCAGCAATCTCAAATGCTTTAGGGAAATCATTTGTAAAGACTGAAGATTGAAGACCAAACTCTGACTGGTTACAGATCTGAATAGCCTCTTCAACGGAAGTCACACGAATAATCGGAAGAACAGGACCAAATGGCTCTTCCCAAGCTAATTTCATATCCAGTGTCACATGGTCAAACAAGGCAGGCCAGATGAGATTTGCTTCACGTTTGATTTCTGTCAAGGCTGACGCTCCCTTTTCCTGAGCATCTTCAATCAAGCCCCAGATGAAATCTGCTGATGCATCATCAATGACTGGTGTGATATCCGCATTATCAAAGGGATCACCAACCGTCAGTTTCTCTACCTCTGCCTTAATCAGCGCCGCTAATTTATCTGCTACGCTCTCCATGACAATGACACGTTTAATAGCCGTACAGCGCTGGCCGGAATAACTGTATGCCCCGCCAACAATCTGCTTAGCCGCATGCTCCAAGTCGGCATCTTCCAGCACAACTGCAGCATCCTTACCACCCAATTCTAACATAATTGGACGCATACCAGCCAACTTACCGATGCGTTCACCGATTGGAGTGGAGCCAGTAAAGTTAATGTAGTTTACTTCCTTATGCTCAATGATGTAATCTCCGATTTCTGAACCACGTCCTGTGATGGTATTGAAAACACCAGCAGGCAGCCCAGCCTCAGCAAAAGCCTGAGCCAAGAGCAGACCAGAGATTGAACCTTGAGTAGGTGGCTTAAACATCACGACATTTCCGCCGATAAGGGCAGGAGCAATTTTGGAAGCAGACAGGTTGACTGGGTAGTTAAATGGCGCAATGGCCAGTACAACTCCTACAGGCTCACGACGGACCACAGCCAGTTTTTTCTTGCTGGCAGCTTCAAAGCCGCCACCTTCCATAACCTGACCGTGAATACGAATCCCTTCTTCAGCCGCATAGCGAATCAAGTCTGCTGTCCGGACGACTTCTCCGACTGCCGCTTTGATACCCTTGGCAACTTCTTTTGCAAGAATTTCGCCGATCTTCTCCTGATCGCGCTCCAAAATATCCGCAACCTTATGCAAATAAGCTGCACGTTCAACTGCTGAAAGAGCTCGCCAAGCTGGCAAAGCCGCACGAGCGCTCGCCATAGCATAGTCGACCTCTGCCTGAGTCATGGCAGGTACAGTTCCTAAAATCTCATTGTTGATAGGAGATGAGATGGTAATTTCATTTTCAGAAACTTTCCACTCTCCATTTATATAGTTTTTATATTGTGTCACTTGTCCCCTCCAAAATGTTATTAAATATTATTTTACCAAATTTTCTGAAAATTTCAACCAAAAGTTATAAATTTAAAGAATTTTTTCACAATTAAGATAGATTGTCTAAGTTTGTTCATATTATATCTGATTATTTCTATTTTCTTTGATTTCAACTTTCTGAACAAACTTCACTATGCCTTTGAAGAAAACTAAAAAAGACCAGGAAAATCTCCCTGATCTTAATTTTCAGATTAATCGAAGTCCAGATATTCTTTTTCAAGCTCAAGAACTTCTTCCATCGTTGCACATTCGGTCAGTGCACGCTGAGCCAATTCTTCCATCTTCTTCGTATCCAGCTTCTTCATGAGGCTACGAGTCCGAAGAACTGAAGTCGCACTCATAGAGAATTCATCCAAGCCCATACCTACGAGCAATGGCACCGCAGTTTGATCGCCGGCCATTTCTCCACACATACCTGCCCACTTGCCTTCAGCATGAGCTGCCTTGATAACATTGTTAATCAAGCGAAGGATAGATGGGTTGTATGGTTGATAGAGGTAAGAGACTTGCTCATTCATCCGGTCAGCTGCCATAGTGTACTGGATCAAGTCGTTGGTACCGATAGAGAAGAAGTCTACTTCCTTGGCAAATTGATCCGCGAGCATAGCTGCTGCTGGGATTTCAATCATGATACCTACTTGGATATTGTCTGCTACTGCAACGCCTTCAGCTTGCAACTTAGCTTTTTCTTCGTCATAAACCGCTTTAGCTTTGCGGAATTCTGTCAGAAGGGCTACCATCGGGAACATGATGCGCAATTGTCCATGTACAGAAGCACGCAAGAGAGCGCGGATTTGTGTACGGAACATAGCATCGCCAGTTTCAGAGATAGAGATACGCAAAGCACGGAAACCAAGGAATGGGTTCATTTCATGCGGCATATCGAAGTAAGGAAGCTCCTTATCTCCACCAATGTCCATTGTACGAACAACTACTGGTTTTCCATTCATGCCTTCAAGCACAGCCTTGTATGCTTCATACTGCTCATCTTCTGTCGGGAAGTCTTGAGAATCCATATAAAGGAACTCAGTCCGGTAAAGACCAACTGCTTCTGCACCGTTAGCATTGACACCTTCAACGTCTTTTGGCGTACCGATATTGGCTGCCAATTCGAAGTGCTTGCCATCTGCAGTCACAGTCTGAGCATCCTTAAGCAATTCCCATTCAGCTTTTTGCTTAGCATAAGCCTCACCAGCTGCTTTAAATGCTGCGATTTGCTCTTCAGTTGGGTTGATAATCACTTCACCAGTGATACCGTTAGCTGCAATCACATCGCCGTCTTTTACAAGCTCAGTAATATTATTAGTTCCCAATACTGCTGCGATTTCAAGCGTACGTGCCATGATAGCAGAGTGGCTTGTACGGCCGCCGATATTGGTTACAAAAGCTTTAACAAATTTCTTATCCAGCTGTGCTGTATCAGAAGGAGTCAAGTCATGAGCAATCACAACTGATTCTTCATTGATAGACGCTGGATTTGGCAATTTCTTGCCCAAAAGGTTAGCAAGAACACGCTTTGTCACGTCGCGGATATCTGCCGCACGTTCCTGCATATATGGATTGTCGTCCATGTTTTCAAAGAGAGTGATAAACATGTCCGTTACTTCTTTCAGACCAGCTTCTGCATTGGTCTTTTTCGCACGGATTGTTTCTTTGATTTGCCCAACCATTTCAGGGTCAGCAAGTACCATTAAGTGAGCGTCAAATACCTGAGCGGCTTCCTCACCAAGGCTATCTACTGCTTTCTCACGGATAACAGAAAGCTCGTTCTGTGAAGCTTCAAGAGCTGCATCCAAACGAGCCTCTTCTGCATTCGTATCTTCGACTGAAACAGTCTCAAATGATAAATCCGGTTGAACTAATAGATATGCCTTAGCAACGGCAACACCGTCAGATGCTGCAATTCCTTTAAGCATTTCTGTCATATTAAGCCAATCCTTCTTTTTCCATTGTTTCAGAGATTGCAGCGATAGCATCGTCTGCATCTGCACCTTCAGCTGAGATCTTAACATCAGCTCCTTGGCCAACACCGAGACTCATAACACCCATGATAGATTTCAAGTTTACTGATTTACCTTTGTATTCAAGCGTGATGTCTGAAGCGAATTTGCTAGCAGTTTGAACCAACAAAGTTGCTGGACGTGCGTGAATACCTGTTTCTGCTACAATGTGGAAATCTTTAGAAGCCATAGTTAGACTCTCCTTTTAAATAATTCTTTTTGAGTTATTGTGATAACCCTTACAAGTTGATATTATATCACCTTTTGAAATCTTTTTCAAGAATTTTATAGCCCGCTTACAAAATATTTCTTGGGAAATGAAAACTCTTCTTATTATATTGAAGAGAGAATTTTCGAGCTAAATCCCACATTCCCCAAGCTTTATTCAAAAATGGCTTCCACCAAGTTTTTAATCATAAATTTCTTATTTTATAGAAACTAATTGTTATAAAATAAGAATATAAACTCCCCCTCCACTCCTCCTAGTGATTCCCTAAATTCTGTAACACAAGATATTGGATTTTTGTTTTTGGCGGAAAAGCTACTAGTCATTTTTCTAACATTTTAAGACTTGTTTAAGCATTGCCGCATCAGCATTTTGCTCCTTTTCTGCAATTTTTCACTTCTTTTCACCGCTTATACAAACACTATATATTGTATTGTAATCTATCCTATAACAAAATATCACACAATATTTAGTTCAAAACTATTGACATTCTATTTTCTTTTAGATATACTAGTTTCGTATTATTTAAAAGAAAAAACGAAAGTTTAGAGGAATTTTTAATGGTAACTATTTACTCAAAAAACAACTGCGTTCAGTGCAAAATGACCAAGCGCTTCTTAGATACTAATCATGTAGAATACCGCGAAATCAACTTGGATGAACAGCCAGAATTCATTGACCATGTCAAAGATCTTGGTTTCAACGCTGCTCCTGTGATTCAGACAGCAACTGAGGCATTTTCTGGTTTCCAACCTGGTAAATTGAAAAAACTGTCTTAATGTAGTTTATTTTGAGGGCAGCGCGCCTTGATTGGGAGATAAACTAAAAGACAGATTATCAGGGCAAACTGCAGCTCCTATGCTCATAGGGGCCGTTTCTTTTGTAAAGCGGATATTTTTCCGCTAGCTAATTATCTTATTTATATAGAAAAGGAAAAACATGGGACTCAAATATTTAGAGGATGTGACATACTTCCGACTCAACAACGAAATCAACCGTCCAGTTAATGGTCAGATTATGCTTCATAAAGACCAAGAAGCCTTAAAAGCTTTTTTTAAAGAAAACGTTGAGCCGAACACCAAGCAATTTTCTTCTATTACAGAAAAGATTGAATATTTAATAGAAGAAAACTATTTGGAGAAGGAATTTATCCAGCTCTACTCTCCAGAATACATCGAGGAGCTGACTGCTTTTATCCATGCTCAGGATTTCAAGTTTAAATCTTTCATGGCAGCCTATAAGTTCTATAACCAGTATGCACTGAAGACAAATGATGGTGAATACTATCTGGAAAGCATGGAAGATCGGGTACTCTTCAACGCCCTCTACTTTGCTAACGGAGATGAAGCCATTGCCAAGGATATTGCCAATGAAATTATCCACCAGCGCTACCAACCGGCTACACCAAGCTTCCTCAACGCTGGTCGGGCTCGTCGCGGCGAATTGGTTTCCTGCTTCCTCATCCAAGTAACAGATGATATGAACTCAATCGGCCGCTCCATTAACTCTGCCCTGCAGTTGTCTCGTATCGGAGGCGGGGTCGGTATTTCCCTCAGCAATCTGCGGGAAGCTGGAGCACCTATCAAGGGTTATGAAGGAGCTGCGTCTGGCGTTGTACCTGTTATGAAACTCTTTGAGGACAGCTTCTCCTATTCTAACCAGCTGGGCCAACGTCAGGGAGCTGGGGTTGTTTACCTCAATGTCTTCCACCCAGATATCATCGCCTTCCTTTCTACCAAGAAAGAAAATGCTGACGAAAAAGTTCGGGTTAAGACCCTCTCACTTGGTGTCGTGATTCCGGATAAGTTCTACGAGTTGGCGCGCAAGAATGAAGAAATGTACCTCTTCAGCCCATATTCTGTTGAACGCGAGTACGGCGTGCCATTTGCCTACCTTGACATTACTGAAAAGTATGATGAGTTGGTCGCTAATCCAAATATCACTAAGACCAAGATCAAGGCCCGTGATTTGGAAACAGAAATTTCCAAACTCCAACAAGAATCTGGCTATCCTTATGTTGTAAACATTGATACAGCCAACCGTTCAAATCCAATCGACGGTAAAATCATCATGAGCAACCTCTGCTCTGAAATCCTGCAGGTACAAGAGCCTAGCCTTTTGAATGATGCGCAAGAGTATCTCCACTTGGGAACAGATGTATCATGTAACTTAGGCTCTACCAACGTTGTAAACATGATGACTTCACCTGACTTTGGAAAATCCATCCGGACCATGACACGCGCTTTGACCTTTGTCACAGACAGCTCGCACATCACAGCTGTGCCTTCTATCGACAATGGTAACAGTCTGGCGCACACCTTTGGTCTGGGAGCTATGGGACTGCACAGCTACTTAGCTCAGCAGTTGATCGATTATGGATCTGCGGAAGCTGTAGAGTTCACCAGCATCTACTTCATGCTTATGAACTACTGGACCTTGGTTGAGTCTAACAATATCGCTCGCGAGCGTGGCGTGACCTTCCATAACTTTGAAAAATCTGACTATGCTAACGGCACTTACTTTGACAAATACCTGACAGGTGAATTTGTACCTAAGTCTGACCGTGTCAAAGAACTCTTCGCAGGCATCTTTGTCCCATCTGCAGAGGATTGGGCAGAGTTGCGTGACAAGATCAAGGCTGATGGTCTCTACCACCAAAACCGCCTGGCTGTTGCACCAAATGGCTCTATCAGCTACATCAATGACGTTTCTGCTTCAATCCATCCAATTACTCAACGGATCGAAGAACGTCAAGAAAAGAAAATCGGTAAGATCTACTATCCCGCTGCTGGTCTGTCAACTGAGACTATCCCTTACTACACCAGTGCTTATGACATGGACATGCGCAAGGTTATCGATGTCTATGCAGCCGCAACTGAGCACGTGGACCAAGGACTTTCCCTGACTCTCTTTATGCGCAGCGATATCCCTAAAGGTCTCTACGAATGGAAAAAAGAAAGCAAGCAAACAACCCGCGACCTTTCTATCCTACGTAACTACGCCTTCAACAAGGGTATCAAGTCCATCTACTACGTCCGCACCTTCACCGATGATGGTGGCGAAGTAGGTGCCAACCATTGTGAAAGCTGTGTGATCTAACAAGAGATTTTAGAAAAAGAAAAGGAAATTCGACCATGTCACAATTTTACCTTCCCCATCATTGACAGGAAGGTAAAATCGTGGAGTATTGGGGTAGTATCCAAGAAGTGATAGCTGATACCCCATCAGGTCGTACCATCTACTAAAGGAGAAAGAATGCAAACTTACTACAAAGCCATTAACTGGAACGCTATCGAAGATGTCATCGATAAGTCCACCTGGGAAAAACTGACTGAGCAATTTTGGCTGGATACGCGGATTCCCTTATCCAATGACCTGGATGACTGGAGAAAGCTGTCCCACAAGGAAAAAGACCTAGTCGGCAAGGTCTTCGGTGGCCTGACCCTGCTGGATACCCTCCAGTCTGAGTCTGGTGTGGATGCCCTGCGCAAGGATGTCCGCACAGCCCACGAAGAAGCTGTCTTCAACAACATCCAATTTATGGAGTCCGTTCACGCCAAGTCCTACTCTTCTATCTTTTCTACGCTCAACACCAAGTCAGAAATCGATGAAATCTTTGACTGGACCAACACCAATCCATACCTGCAAAAGAAAGCTGAGATTATCAATGAGATTTACCTGAACGGTACAGCTCTGGAAAAGAAAATAGCCAGCGTTTTCTTGGAAACCTTCCTCTTCTACTCTGGTTTCTTCACTCCGCTCTACTATCTGGGTAATAACAAACTGGCCAACGTTGCTGAAATTATCAAGCTGATTATCCGTGACGAGTCTGTCCATGGAACCTATATCGGCTACAAGTTCCAGCTAGCCTTTAACGAGCTGCCAGAAGACGAGCAAGAAAAACTCAAAGAATGGATGTACGACCTGCTCTACACCCTCTATGAAAATGAAGAAGGCTACACTGAAAGCCTCTATGACACAGTCGGCTGGACTGAAGAAGTCAAGACCTTCCTGCGCTACAATGCCAACAAGGCTCTGATGAATCTAGGGCAAGATCCGCTCTTCCCTGACTCAGCAGACGATGTCAATCCTATCGTCATGAACGGTATCTCAACCGGTACTTCCAACCATGACTTCTTCTCCCAAGTGGGTAACGGCTACCTGCTAGGCGAAGTTGAAGCCATGCAGGATGACGACTATAATTACGGTTTATAAGACAAAGACCCCCTCTTTCCAAAATACGGAAAGAGGGGGTCTTTGACTGACTATTAATCTATTGACTATCATAGATATATTCTTCCAGATGTTCTGCGACTGTAATCTCAACTCCAACATCAGATGTTAGATAAATCACGGTACAGTCATGAGCTGGGACAATAGGAAATAAAAAGGGCTTCATATTTTGATAAATTCTATACATCCGCCTTTGACTCGTTGGATTTTCAAGATAAAGCTTGCTGTCACCACCAGAAAAGTCAGCTGGCAGAAGGGCATAATAAGCTACCAAAGCTCCATTTTCATCCAATACTCTAGTCTTATTTAAATCCTCAGCTATTTTTTTCATCATTAAAGTAGCCATCTTTTCCTCCCTTCATGTTTTTTATCCAAATAAAGGTGGAGCTAGGAACATCATCCCTAACTCCACTTATGCAGTCACTAATTAGATACGCGATAATACGGATGCTGGGAAGCAGTGATAGCATCTTGTCCAACTCGAATCTGTGCTTTAGGATTCTCGTTTCCAGTATCAGGCAAAACAGCTCCTTCTGGAATTACTAAAAAGGTTGCGCTACTGCTACCAGCAGTATAAGCAAGAGTAGATACATAACTACCATCGCTTACTTGACCTTTTAGTAAAGTATAATCGCTGGATTCTTTTCCATTCAGAGTATGAGAAACGACCCCTTGATTATTCAATACTATCGCATCCCCCAAATCATTTTGCCAAGTACCGGCTACAGTCGAAAAATCTCCTGCTGCCAAAGCATTGACATCGATACCCGCTGCTGGAGTGGCTGGGTCTTTCGTGTCAGACTTTGTTTCATTTTTAGGCTGAGCTTCAGAAGATACTGACGCTGCATCAGTTTCATCTGGGCTAGCTGATGGAACAGCTTTCGCTTCAGACTTAGAATCTGATTTAGAAGTTTGAACTGTTTGGCTAGAGCTACTACTTTGAGATGTTTGCTTGTCCTGCTGTTTACTGCAAGCACCAAGCAAGATAATGGAAGAAGTGAGTGCAGTCGCAAGAAACATTAATTTTGCGTTTTTCATAAAAGGACCTCCTTTAGGTTTGCCTAATTATAACACGAAAGATTTTGCCAAAACAGGACATCCATGTCCTGCTAGCCTTGATGATAGAGCCGAAGTTCTTTATTCCATTCCTCAGCCATTTTTTTAGATAGGAAAGTATGACCTAACAATTTTGCCAGCGTCAGTCCCTCTTCATAGTATTGTTGTGCCTTTTTCTCGTCCTTGTGTACAAAAAGCTCATATTCTCCCTCTAACATTCTTATCAGCGGTTTCTTTTGATAGTCCTCTGTCAATTCCATAATTACATTAAGTTTGTTGAGTGTATCTTTTGTATAAATGAACTCTTTTCGCTCGCACTCAATACCTGGGATTGTCAGTAAAGCATCCCGCATGAGAAAGAGATATTCATTTGGAATATAGTCAACTGACTGCAGTAATCGCTGAGCGATTCTTGCATATAATTCCTTATCAAACTTAGCTGACCTAATCTCCTCTTCATCTCCCACATAGATCTGATAGAGCTGAATATAGAGCAAATCATTTACATCATAATGCTTTTTACTCTGTAAATCATCCAAATGTTGGGCAAAGAGAGTCATTCCATATTTCTGGAAATTCTCAGAAGTATAGGTATAAATCTTTGACTGCAAAATAACCATTATATTCTGCTCAGCTTCTGGCAAATCATCATAATAAACTTCAAAGATCTCATCTATGATATGCTCCAATTCAGATAAGACTTCGGGATTGCCATAAGTGGTCGTCCGAATCAGCTTATACTTCAAACGCTGGTAATCAGCAGGTAGAGCTACATCTTCTTTTTTGTTTCCTATCAAGGTTGCCAAATCGACCTCTAGACAGGAAGCCAGATATTCTAAAGTAGAGAGAGTCGGCTGGGAAATGCCTGACTCCAAACGCGTTAACTGCCGTATAGAAAGCTTTGACTCATCACAACACAGATGTTCCTTAGTCCAGCCCTTATTTAATCGAAGCTGTTTCAAATGCTGTCCAAATTCTTTTCCTTGCATCGCCAATTCCCCTCCCAAATAAATCAGGAAACTTTTGATTATGTTATCATGTTATTCTAGATTTATTATAGCATAACTGGAGAGATTTTACTAATAAAATTCCAAAAAGATTACTTCCTTTTCTCAGTGATGAAATCTACCTAACTGATGCAACAGTTAGGTAGAGCGGAGCTATTGAGACCTTAGGCTCAATAGCTAGTCATGGAACTCTGCAGGAGGTCGCTGACGTCCGCCATCACTTGAGAAAAGGATGTAAATCTAAAAATTAGTATATTACAAGTATTAAAGGACCCCAAACTTAAAAGTTTGGAGTCCTTCTACCATATTCTTTTTTTTAAACCTAAACACAAAAAACTAGCAATACACATTCAAATGAGATGGCAGGACACGAATCGTCACTGGCAATTGGTCGCCCTCATCTCCGTCAACGTTGACACTAAGCTCAGCATCAGCCAACTCAACTGTGATTTCCTTAAAGGTCAAGTACTCGATATTATCACTTTCTTCTCCATTGCCAGAAATCAAATCCGGCACAGAAACCAAGGTGTCCAAGAGATTTTTATCCTTAAGGTACAAGAGATGCAGCAAGCCGTCATTGACAGTGGCTTCAGGGAGAATGCTCTCGAAACCTCCGATTGAGTTGGTAGAGCCAATCAAGAGTGTGCTGCTCTTTATTGTACGCTCTTCTCCATCAATCTTCAAGTGAAATTCGTAAAAACTAGTATCCATCAACTGCTTGAAGCCAGAGATAAAGTAGGCAAACTTACCCCACTTGGTCTTGTCTTCAGAATCTACATTATTGATCGACTCTGGAATGGTTCCAATAGCAACCACATTCATAAAGTACTGGTCATTAATCTTGCCGATATCAAGTGGCTTGACTTTGTTGATATCCAGATTTTGGATGGCTTCTTCAGCGTCTAGAGGAATGCCGAGAGCACGCGCCAAGTCATTGACCGTACCAAGTGGAAAGAAACCAAAGGTCGGACGATAGTCTAGTTCAGCCAGACCACTGATCCCTTCATTGACTGTTCCATCGCCGCCCATGACAAAGACGCTATCATAATGGTCTTCTGCGGCTTGCTTAGCAAAAGCTGTTGCGTCTCCGCCTTTTTCAGTATGCTTGACTACTACCTCATCGAAACATTCAGCCAGCTTTTCCCTTGCCAAGTCTTCATAGGACTTGGCTTTTTCGCCTCCCGAGCTAGGATTGACAATTAATAGGACTTTAGACATAAGGAAACCTCTTTTCATTTGATAGCTCATTATACCATCTGGAAAACACTTTCACAAATATTTGAAACTATGACTTTTCTATGCAGAAGAAAATCAACTTGGTATTTCGAATTGATTCCACAGAAAAACACTTCTTGCGTTAGATTTTTCTGTCTAACTTTAGAAGTGCTGTCTTATATTTAGTTTTTCTATTAAAAGAAGACAATGAGAACAAAGGCAATGAGGTTATTGGCCAAATGTAGCCCCATTGAGTAACGTAGGTCCTTCTTAGCTAGATAGCCTAGGCCAAAGATAGCTCCCAAGATGAAGTAGACCAGAAACTGGACTAGATTGCCCGGCATGTGCAGCAGAGAGAAAAAGCTGGCAGATACAGTTAAATAGAGCAGGATTTTCGCCAAGCTATTTTGGTCGGGAAAGAGAAACTTAGCCAAAAATCCTCGTGTTAGCAACTCTTCAAGAATAGGAGCAAAGATTACCATGTATAGGAAGGCAAAAGCTGGCTGCTGCTGAATCAACTGTACAGCAGTGTTCTGATTGGCAGAAGATTCAATAGGAACGAGCTGCTGGAAGATGATAAAAGCAAGCAAGAGGACAGTGGGAAGCCAGATAGAACTAGTCAGCTTGGTGCTTTTGATTTCCAGTTTCAAATCTTGCTGGTACCATTTCCACATGGCAAAAGAATAGAGACTTGCAAGTATGACAAAAATCGGCAAAATCAATAGTTGAGAAGATCCCCCTGTCAGAGAACCTATAGTGAAAACAACTATAGTCGAAAAAATATAGAAATAGGCCAAGAGAACAAGTATATAAAGACCAAAATTAGTAAAGAAAGTTTTTAATTTCATAGTGATTCCTTATAGATTGATTTACTTAAACATGGCTAGCAGCAGTATTATAGCCATGGGGAGATTGTTCAGGATATGAACCAACATGGAATCTTTTATATTCCCCCGACGAGCATAGGATAAATAAAGAACCAGTCCAAGTGCAAAATAAATTGGGAACTCTGTCAATTGGGTGATATGAGGCAGAGTGAAGACCACAGAAGTCACAATAGCAGGCAAAACCTTTTGATTATTTTTGAAAAAGAAGGCAGTACCAAAACCACGGAAAATTAATTCTTCCATGATAGGAGCAATAAAAGCAATCGTTGCAACAAAGAGCAAGGCAAAGAAGATATGCTGCGAAGACATCATTCCCCCTAGCCCTTGTATGGCGCTGTCATTACTGGTCTGGGAATTGCCGCTCAGGATGAGATTGAGATAAACACCGACAATAGCAGCCACTCTGGCAAGGAAAAAGAATAGAAAAGCAAAACCGATATCCTTGCCAGACAGTTTAAATTTCTTCTTTTCTTCAGGCACATGCTTCTGATATCGCCGCCATAAGACACGAAAAATCAGGAAAACTAAAATCAGATACAAGGCTACCAATAAGATTTCTGCATAAATAGGTAAATTCTTCCCGAGCCTTAAGAATAGCATTGGAGCAACATTTATAAGGAGGCTAAGAGCAATTAAGCCTATCCATTTTCCAAGTCCTAAAGCAATTGATTTGAAGTTGTTCATTTTGTATTCTCCTTTTGATAAATATTGATACCGACTTCCGTATCCTCAACAGCGATATCACCCTTCTGCCGAAGAATAGCGACAGCCAGGAAAAAATCTCCTGCACAGCCGGCTGCATGGAAGCTAGCAAGAACGATATAAGAAGCCGCAGTTAAAATATGCAAGCCATAGATCAAGGTCAGGGCTAGGCTAATCAGAAAGAAAGGTGCCAGGATGATGACAAGCATCCTTTTCCGACTGTAACGACTCCCTGGGCTGGTCGCATAGGCCATGCCGCTCTTAAAACCAAACTTGACCTTGGTATTTTCATCTCCCAAGACCTTAAAGAAAAAGCCGTGGATCAGCTCATGGATGACCATTAGAACAAGGAGGTAGAGTAAGTCAAAAAAATGAAAAACTTCGCTACCCTTGCCATACATTAGAATAGCAATCCAAGTAAAGAGGGCTAGAAAAGGGAAGATCAGCAACACAGCCGTTATATTCAGAGTCAGATTGACCTTTTTATTATGGATAAAATCAAGTTCTTTCAGTAGTTTCATAATTTCCGCCTTTCATCGGGAAATAAGCTTATTTGAAATATTTTCTTACCATTGGATAATACATAAGATTGATATAGATATGGATCACCACTAGGACGACAAAACCAGAAACGACATTGAGGGGTGTGAAAGTTCCCACTATCCCTAAAATAACATAGAGGGCTGGCAGAAGTCTCTGATTTACATTAAAGAGAATGAGATAGCACTGTTCATAATTGGCTTGCAGCTCTGACTCATCATAAGAGAGGGCAAATTCTTTTATTTCCTCAGTAGTCGGAAAGGCTGATAGCTTATAGTGCCGCACCTTCTGAACTGTCTTTAAAAAGACAACTTGCAAAATAATATAAAGAAAGGCAATCGCATAATCTATAAAACTCCACTGAAGAGGGCTCTTATGATTAGTGATATTTCCGATATAAACAACTCCAACTAAAATCGTAAAAAGAACGATAGCACTGCTGATATTAAAGGCAATAGTCGCATATTCCAGATTTTTAAAGGTTAGCCGGTACCATTCATAATTCTTATCCTCATCTGCTTCTTTTTCATAGGCTTCATTGTATTTACGAGTCCGATAAATCAAGAAAAAGACCAAGGGATAGAGGATGATAAGGCTGGCCCTACCTAGCTGGCGCAGCAGTTGAACAGAAAAAATAGTCGACCAACTGATGTTTTTTAGCAGACCAGTTTCAGAAAACAAAATAGACAGACCACCTATTAAAGCTCCAGCTAGAAATATAAGGACATTATATAAAACTCTTTTCTGTGTAGATATACGTTTTTGCTCTTTCACGACTTCTTCTCCTTTATTTTTTTACAATAGATGATACAAGAATGCTGAGGCTGAAGGACTGTTTTAGTTCCTGTTGAAATGAATCTTAATTGGTTCTTCATTCTGCTTCCTCCACCAGCCGAAAGACATTCTCAACGTTTTCATTGAAAATATGGGCGATCTTAAGGGCAATCACAATCGATGGGGTATATTCGCCTCTCTCTATAAGGCTGATTGTCTGCCTGGAAACACCGGCCAGCCTAGCCAGTTCTGTCTGGTTGAGACCGTCACGCGCCCTCAACTCCTTGAGTCGATTTCTAAGCTGCATCATAAACTCCTTATTTATTATTCTCCCTTGGATAAAATCATTGTAACAGATTCTTTTCTTTTTGACAAGTACCTTTGTCAAAAAAATAATAATCGTTGTCAAATTTTCTATTATCATAGACAAAAAAGAATCCAGCTCAAACTGAATCCTTTTCCTTTACTCATCTACTTCTGAAAATACTTCTTTTAAAATAGCAATCCCCTGTTGGATTTCCTCCCTGCTGATAGTCAAAGGAGGCAGGAGACGGATAACATTCTCTCCGGCTGTCAGGATAATCAAGCCTTTCTGACGAGCAGTCTCAACAAGCCTTGACAGACTGACACTTGTTTCAATCCCAATCATCATGCCCAGGCCTCGAACAGCAGAAACCTTTGGATAGTCCTGAAAAGCAAACTGCAACTGCTCCAGTAAGATGGCACTCTTAGACCTGACTTCTTCTAGAAAGCCCGCTTCTTTCATGATATGCAAGGTCTCCAAGGCGGCTGCCATAGCTAATTTATTGCCACCAAAGGTAGAACCATGACTGCCAGGTCCAAAAGCTGGAGCCAAGCTAGATTTTCCTAATAGAGCGCCAGCGGGCAGGCCATTGGCCAGACCCTTAGCCAGTGTCACAATATCCGGTATAATCCCATAATGCTCAAAGGAATAAAGCTGACCCGTGCGCCCCATACCTGTCTGGACCTCATCAACAATCAGCAAAATCTCCTCTCGTTGGCAAAAATCAGCCAAGTCTTTGACAAAAGCTGCTTCTGCTGGACGAACTCCTGATTCTCCTTGGACCAATTCCAACATGACAGCTGCCGTATCCTGATTGACCAACTTTTCTACGCTGGCAAGATCATTGTAAACCGCATAGCTGAAATGGGGCACCCCATCACCAAATCCTTCCTTAATCTTATCCTGTCCTGTTGCGGCCATAGCGCCAAAGGTCCGACCGTGAAAGGATTGCTGAAAAGTGATAATGCCTTGCTTGCCAGTAGCTTTGCGGGCTAGCTTAATAGCTGCTTCATTGGCTTCCGCTCCGCTATTGCAGAAAAATGCCAAATAATCATAAGAACCAGCCAGTTCCTGAGCCACCTGCTCTTGCAGAGAGCTAAGATAGAGATTGGGACTGTGCCAGATGCGCCCGGCCTGCTGGATCAAAGCCTGCTGGACCTGCGGTTGAAAGCCAAGATTGGTTACGCCAATACCCGATGAAAAGTCCAAATAAGCCTTTCCCTCACTGTCAATCAGATAGGAGCTCTCTGCTTTAACAAACTCAATGGGTGCCCTCTTGTAGTTTTCAAATAAATAAGTCATCGTTATCCCTCTGCTATCAAGGTGCCCGTCAAAAGATTATCGCCAATCAAAACCTGCCCGACACCGGAAAGCACAGTCTGAACAGCACTCTCGATCTTAGGAATCATGCCGCCCTTGATGACACCTGTCTGAATCTTCTTGGAAACCTGACTGGTCAGAAGCTGAGGCAGGACTTTTTTATCCTCTAAAACTCCTTCTATATCTGTCATCAGGATCAGCTTCTCTGCCTGCAAGCCGCTGGCAACTGCCGCAGCTAGATAGTCTGCATTGATATTTAAGAGCTCACCAGCATCATTTTCCCCCAGCGAAGCCAGCACTGGGACTATGCCCTCAGCTAGCAACTGCTCTAGATAGGCAGTTTGAATCGCCGTCACATCACCGACATAGCCATAGAGGTCTTTGTCGATAAAATCCGCCGAAACTGTCTTTCCCAAATGTGAAACCAGCTGAAGGCTTTCAATATCTGAATCGTTCAGTTCTTGTGTCAGCGTCCGGCCGACTTGACCTAGCAAGGCCTGCTCAATGATAGGCAAGTCAGACTTAGCTGTCACCCGTAACCCCTTAACCTTGTGAGTAGGCAGCTGGCGCTCTTTCATAAGTTGATTAATGACCAGACCGCCCCCGTGAACGACCACGATTTTCTTACCAGTTGCTATCCACGCTTGCATTTGCTTGATAAACTTATCAGACAGCTTTTGCGCAGCAACACCGCCAATTTTTATAACAATCACATCTTTCATTGCGTTTCTCCTTAGGTTCTATAGAGGGCATTGATTTTCACATAATCATAGGATAAATCGCAGCCCCAAGCCTGAGCTTCAGCGCCCCCATCGTTCAGGTCAATGGTCAAGGTCAGAAGCTCCCCAGCCATGGCATCACTTGTCTCCTCCGGGTCAAAAGCCATAGGGCTAGAAGCCTGCATGACTGGAATCCCCTCAATCCAAATATCAATATTGTCCACTGAGACATCTGCTCTCGCATAGCCGATAGCTGCTAAGATACGACCCCAGTTGGGATCTTGACCAAAAATAGCTGTTTTGACCAAGCTAGAGCCAACGACACTCTTAGCAATCATACGCCCGCTCTGTTCATCCTTAGCATGCCGAACATTGACCTCAATCAGCTTGGTCGCTCCCTCGCCATCCTTGGCAATTTTCTTAGCCAAGTCAGCCATAAGATAGCGGAGCATCTTAGAAAACTTTTCAAATTCTTCCGTATCTGGCAGAATTTCTTCATTTTGCCGGCAGCCGTTAGCCATGACTAGCACCATGTCATTAGTCGATGTATCTCCATCCACCGTGATTTGGTTGAAAGTCGTCTCCACATGATGGCTGAGAGCCGCTTGCAAGGTAGCACTGGAAATATTAGCATCACAGGTGATAAAGGCCAGCATGGTCGCCATATTCGGATGAATCATGCCCGAGCCCTTGGCTACTCCCGCCATCGTCACCAGATCTGAGCCAAACTCTTCTGTGACTACACAGGTCTTGGTACAAGTATCCGTCGTCAAGATAGCTTCAGCAAAATCTTCTGCCTTGCCACTCACCAGAATCTGTGACAGACCATTTTTCAGAGCATCCATTGGAAGCTGCTCGCCAATGACTCCTGTAGAAGCCAGACCTACCAAGTCGGGCTCAATCTTCAGCTTTTGAGCAGCCAATCGCTGCATATCATAGGCAGCGTCCAACCCCTGCTGACCTGTACAGGAATTGGCAACACCAGAATTTACAACTATTGCCTGCAATTTCTGGCTCTTTTGGATTGAGGCTTTGGTCACTAGAAGCGGAGCAGCAATGACTTTATTAGTCGTATAGACTCCTGCCACACTGGCTGGTACTTCTGAGACAATCCAGCCAAAATCCAACTTCTTTTTCTTAAAGCCAGCGTGTAAGCCATCAGCCGAAAAGCCTAGCGGACTGGCAATCGTTCCATCAATAATCTTCATATCTAACCCTTTCTCATCTAGACATAGAACGGTTGACTGAGCAGGCCATCTGTTTCAGGGAAGCCCAGCATCAGATTCATATTTTGAACCGCCTGACCAGCAGCCCCCTTAATCAAGTTATCCAGCACAGCCACGACAGTTAAAATATTTGTCACGGGATTATAGTCGAAACCAATATCTGTATAATTAGTACCGACAATCTGGTGCAAATTCGGCAGAGCAGCTTGGATACGGACAAAAGGCTTGTCCTGATAGCATTCTTGGTAAATAGCAGTCAGCTCTTCCTGAGTCAAAGGTTCTTTTAACTTGCTGTAAACTGTCGCCACGATGCCACGATTGAGCGGAATGAGGGAAGTTGAAAACTGAATCTGCTGCAATCCCTCATCAAAACGCTGCAGCTGCTGCACAATCTCAGGAATATGCTGATGCTGATTCAGCTTGTAAGTCACATAATTGTCATGCACATGAACAAAATGGCTGGATGCAGTTGGATTTTTCCCCGCCCCTGTCAAGCCACTTTTGGCATCGACAATAATGGAGTCCAGCTCAATAGCCTGAGCCTGCAGCAAAGGAATCAAGGCCAACTCTGTAGCCGTTGCATAACAGCCAGGATTGGCAATAAATCGCTGTCCTCTGACATCTGTAAACTCAGACAGCCCATAAATAAACTCTTTTTGAACGTAGTCTTCTGCCGGCTCTTTCTTATACCATTTTTTATAAATATTCCTTGGCAAACGATGATCGCCAGATAGGTCAATGACTGGAAATCCCGCTTCTACAAAGTCTTTTGACAAATCTTTAGCTACTCCGCTTGACGTTGCAAAGAAAACAAGATCCGCTCGTCGCATTATTTCCTGACTGTCAAAAGCTTCTATTTTCAGGTCGCAAATCCCCTTCAAATGAGGATAAAGCTCTGACACAGGAGACTCCATATCTTTGCTGGCATGAAGAGAAACGACTTCCGCCTGCGGATGCTGCAGTAAAATACGGAGGAGTTCCATTCCTGAGTAACCAGTAATTCCTACAATCGAAATTCGCATATTTTTAAAACACCTCCGTATAAATATGCGTTTTATTTTACGCGCATATTTTCTCTTTGTCAAGCATTTTCTGTATTTTTATGCAATATTTTCGGAAATATCATTAATTATGTGAAAGAACATTTATGATTTCTTGCCTTAAAGCGGATTATTTGCTTATCATATAGAGAAGTAAGAGGGCTGAGAGCAGAGAAAAAAGTCTGCCCAAAGAGCAGACCTTTTCATCTATCTGTTATCTAATATTACAACTTCTCAGCAACTGCTGCTAGCAGATCTGGAATAGCTGCTTGCTTGCTGCCGCCAGCCATAGCCATGTCTGGCTTACCGCCGCCTCGACCATCTACAATCGGTGCCAATTCTTTAATCAGATTACCAGCATGGACGTCCTTGGTCTTGCTGGCTGCAAGAACATTGACCTTGTCTCCAATTGCTGCGACCAGTACGAGAACATCTGAATAGTCCTTCTGCTTCCAAGTGTCCGCAAAGGTACGCAGGGCGCCAGCATCAGACACAGATACCTGACTAGCGATAAAGCTATATCCATTCGCCTCTTGAACATTCTTGAAGACTTCACCAGAGGCCGCTGCTGCTGCTTTTTCCTTGAGCTCTGCGTTCTCTTTTTGGAGTTGACGCAGTTGCTCTTGCAGCGCTTCTACCTTGTGAGGCACTTCCTTGATTTGCGGTGCCTTGAGGGTCGCTGCGATAGCCTTAAGCGCCTCTTCTTCCTCACGGTAGCCTTCAAAAGCTTCCTTGCTGGTAACTGCCAAGATACGGCGAGTTCCAGATCCGATACCTTCTTCTTTGACAATCTTGAAAATACCGATTTCAGAAGTGTTGCCTACGTGAGTTCCTCCGCAAAGCTCGACTGAGTAGTCACCGATGGTTACGACACGAACTTCTTTACCATATTTTTCGCCAAAGAGGGCCATGGCACCCATTTCCTTAGCCGTGTCAATATCTGTCTCCACTGTCTCAATGGCAAGGGCTTCCCAGATTTTCTCATTGACTTCTTGCTCGATAGCGCGCAGCTCTTCTGCTGTCACCGCTTGGAAATGCGTAAAGTCAAAGCGCAGGAATTCTACTTCGTTCAGAGAGCCTGCCTGAGTTGCATGGTTACCAAGAACATTATGCAAGGCTGCATGCAGGAGATGAGTCGCCGTGTGGTTTTTCATCACACGATGGCGGCGGCTGTGGTCAATTTCCAGTTTATAGTTTTGACCGAGAGCCAGAGGAGCCAAGACTTCTACAGTATGCAGTGGTTGACCATTTGGTGCTTTTTGCACGTCCCTTACTTGCGCTACCAGATTGCCTGCTGCATCAAAGATTTGACCGTGGTCGGCCACCTGACCACCCATTTCTGCATAGAATGGTGTTTCTGCAAAGATAAGGGCGGCTGTGCCTGTCTCAACAGACTCCACTGCTGCATCATCCGCCACAATAGCAAGAAGTTCAGCAGTCAGCTCTTCTTTTTCGTAGTTAAAGGCACTTTCTACTGTGATGGCCTGCAGGGTTTCATTTTGCATGCCCATTGAGCCGCCCTTGACGACAGAAGCACGCGCTCGATCCTGCTGCTCTTTCATAGCTGCTTCAAAGCCAGCACGGTCTACAGTCATGCCTGCTTCTTCAGCGATTTCCTCAGTCAACTCCAGTGGGAAACCGTAAGTATCGTAGAGTTTGAAGGCATCTTGACCAGCAATAACAGTTTGTCCCTTAGCTTTCAAATCTGCCACAATTGTTTCTGCAAAGTGTTGACCAGAGTGCAGAGTACGAGCAAAAGATTCTTCCTCACTCTTGATAATCTTTTCGATAAAGTCTTGCTTTTCAAGAACTTCTGGATAGTAGCTTTCCATAATCTTGCCCACAGTTGGAACCAGTTTGTAAAGGAAAGGCTCATTGATCCCCAGCTTTTGACCATGCATTGAAGCACGACGGAGCAGACGACGAAGCACATAGCCACGGCCTTCATTTCCCGGAAGAGCCCCATCCCCAATGGCAAAGGAAAGCGAGCGGATATGGTCTGCGATAACCTTGAAACTCATATTATCGCCATCTTGGTCATAGACCTTGCCAGACAGTTTCTCTACTTCACGAATGATAGGCATGAAGAGGTCGGTCTCGAAGTTGGTCTTAGCCCCTTGGATAACAGCGACCAAACGCTCCAAACCTGCGCCCGTATCAATGTTCTTATGTGGCAATTCCTTGTACTCGCTACGCGGTACAGCAGGGTCAGCGTTGAATTGTGACAAAACGATATTCCAGATTTCGATATAACGGTCGTTTTCAATATCTTCTTCTAAGAGACGGACTCCGATATTTTCTGGATCAAAAGCCTCACCCCGGTCAAAGAAAATCTCTGTATCCGGTCCAGAAGGTCCCGCACCGATTTCCCAGAAATTATCCTCAATCGGAACCAAATGACTAGGCTCAACGCCCATAGCAATCCAGCGGTTGTAAGAATCCTTGTCGTCTGGATAGTAGGTCATGTAGAGCTTGTCTTTGGGGAAATCAAACCATTCAGGGCTAGTCAAAAGCTCGTAAGCCCACTCAATTGCTTCATCACGGAAATAATCGCCGATAGAGAAGTTGCCCAGCATTTCAAACATAGTATGGTGGCGGGCAGTCTTTCCGACATTTTCAATATCATTGGTCCGAATGGCCTTTTGAGCATTGGTAATCCGAGGATTTTCCGGAATAATAGTTCCATCGAAGTATTTCTTGAGAGTCGCTACACCAGAGTTAATCCAGAGCAAGGTTGGATCGTTGACCGGCACCAAGCTGACAGACGGTTCTACTGCATGACCTTTAGTTGCCCAAAAATCCAGCCACATTTGACGAACCTGAGCACTTGACATTTGTTTCATTTCTTTTTCTCCTTAATTTTTTCTAAAAATAATTGCATTATGACGACGAACTTTCCAGCATTTCGACATAATCAATAGCGACACAGAGGGAAATGACCAGATCTGAATAAGTCACATCATAGACACTCACCTGATAAGTAGAGGTTAGATGGAAGAGCTCCTTGGTAATCTCTGCAACGACTTGATTGCTGTCATCCAGCAGACGAAAGTTTAAATCCCAGATATTCCCTTCAACTCGAAGACCCAAATTATCAAATTTATATTTATCACGCAAAAAAGAGAATTTCTGACGGATATAAAAGCTATGCCCGCTGCTGAGTTTGATTTCAAACTGGGGCAAGAGGGTTAAAAGGGTCTTGGTAATCTGACTGACGATTTGACCCTGACTATCATAAATAGTAAAGGTCTTAGGAATCTGGAAGAAAGAGCCTTCCACTTGATAATCCACATTTCCTCGATCGTCCTTGATATCAAAGCGTTCGCCGCCTAAGCGAAATTTCTGTTTGACAAGATAGGTTTTCATTATATTACCTCCACAGTCAACATAAAAGACAAGCTCCTTGTCCGAAGGGCGAAAAACCGCGGTACCACCTTCATTCAATGAACTTGTCATTCTCATTTCGTATTCTATTTTTCAAGATGAGTAGCATGATTCTCCGTCTCAGATGGCTCGCAGCACCGCCAATTCTCTGAACTAAGAACTTGAAAAATCAATTCTCACCAGTCTTATTATACTTGCTTATTGTCTTTTCGTCAACCTTATTCTGCGGCTGATGATGAAGCTTCCGCTGAACTGCTTTCAGCTGCTGAGCTAGACTCAGAAGTCTTTGAGCTGCTGGCAGCACTTGATGAAGAAGTTGAAGAGCCTGTCGTTTCAATATACTGAGCAAAGACAGATTGGAAAGCACTGTCCTTAACCTTGATGTTAGCATCTTTCAGCTCTTTCGCCACAACGCTTTGGATGAAGCTAGTATCTTTTTCTTTTTGCGCAATGATAATCTTTTTCAGCTTGTCTTTGTAGTCTTTCCAGTTAGAAGATTTCTCTGACTTCTTGACCAGCTTAACAATATAGTAGCTTGCTGAGTACTGTGAATCTGGAACAGTCACAAGGTCTGAAACGCCATTTTCTTCCAAAGCAAAAGCAGCTTTTTTGACAGCATCTGGAACATCAGTAGAGCCAGAGTCAAACTTAATTTCTCCGCCTTTTTCCTTAGTGGCAGCATCGGTAGAGTTTTCCTTAGCGATTTGACTGAAATCTGCTCCTTCAGCTTTAGCTTTTTCAAGAACTTCCTTACCTTTGTCTTCGCTGTCAACCTTGATGATTTGAGCTGTTACTTCTGGCGTGTAGTTTTCAAAGGCAGCCTTGTAGTTTTCGTCAGTCAGCTCTTTTTCAGCAGCCTTCTTAACGGCATGCTCTACCAGCATATTGGTGCGGATTTGCTCCTTGTAGGCATCTTCGGTCAATCCGTTTTGAGCCAAGACTTGGGCGAAAGCTGTACCGTAAGCAGTTTTAGACTTTTCGAAAGCATCTTTAACGTCCTTGTCTTTGACATCTTTGCCGTATTTTTCTTCAAAGATGTCTTTGATAGCCATCTGCAGCAAGACCTGCTGAGCTGCACCATTGTTTTTCACTTGATCGTAGAACTCATTGACAGTAATCGTGTTTCCTTTCATGGTCACGATGTCCTTGCCTTCTGAGTTAGAACATGCTGCTAACACAGCAACTGACAAGAGCGTCACAGCTCCTGCAAATATTTTTTTCTTCATTTTATATTGACTCCTTATTCTTAAAAGTTCATGTTTTCTATTGTAGCACAAATTTGAATTGATATCTTAAATTTTACTAAAAATTTTTGGAAATTAGGAAAAAATCATAGATGTCATTTTTTTCTAATCATAAGCAGCCCATCTCCCAAGGGAAGCAGACTCGCAGTTAAATCTGGACTGTCCAAAGTTGCGTCAAACAGGCTGTGCAAGCCTCGGTAAATAGCCCGTTGACCACGCTTAATTTCTTCAAAAGGCTTGGCAACATCGCCACCTTGAAAGACATCATCAATGAGGACCAGACCACCAGGATTGAGGCGCTTGAGGACATGGGGCAGAAAGACTACATACTTGGACTTGGCAGAGTCCATAAAGACAAGGTCGTAAGAATCCTCCAGTGTCTCAAGCAAATCCATTGCGTCACCTTCCAGCAGGGTGATCTGCTGACGGCTGTCATGCTTAGCAAAATTAGCCTTGGCCAGCTCAATCATCTCTGGATTGCGATCAATAGTCGTAATCTGGGCCTGAGGAGCATGTTCTGCCATCAAAAGGGCCGAAAAACCAATAGCCGTCCCGATTTCTAAAATCTTCTCTGGCTGCAGGCTTTCGAGTAGCAGGCGGAAGTAAGCCACTGTCTCATGGGGAATCACGGGCACATTTTCAGCTTTGGCAAAATTCTCCAATTCCTTGAGGCCACCAGTGACCGGCTGGAGACGCTGTCTCATAAAGTCCACAATCTCTTCTTTGACCACTGGCCGGCGCATATTGGGATTAGAGTTTTGATTATAAGTCTCGACCATCTTATGCCAGTCCCAACTTCTCGACCAAGGCTTCGAATTCGTCCAAGCGACGCTCAAAGACAGCAAAAGCAGCATTTAGGTAGTCTTCTTTTTCCATATCCACACCTGCTTTTTTGATGACATTAAGTGGGTAGTCAGAGTTCCCAGCTTTGAGATAGTCCAGATACTTATCCTTGTCTTCCTGACTGCCATGGACAATCTTTTCAGCCAAGGCAGAAGCCGCTGAAAATCCTGTCGAATATTGGAAAACATAGTAATCGTAGTAGAAATGCGGAATCCGAGCCCACTCGTACTGAATCTGTGGATTATCTTCCTTTTTCAAGCCGTAGTATTTCTCGTTTAAGTCTGCATAGAGTTCATTAAGAAACTCGCTGGTCAAAACTTGACCTTCTTGGTCAGCCTTGTGGATCGCATGCTCAAACTCAGCAAACTGGGTTTGACGGAAGACCGTACCTCTAAAGCCATCCAAGAAGTGATTAAGGATAGCAAAGCGGGTAGCATCGTCTTCTACTTCTTCCAAGAGCTTCTCTGTCAGGATGTTTTCATTAGTCGTCGAAGCAATCTCAGCTAGGAAGATAGAATAATCACCGTAAACATAAGGTTGGGTCTCACGGGTATAACTTGAGTGCATACTATGGCCTGTCTCGTGCACCAAGGTAAATAGATTATCCAGCGTGTCCTGCCAGTTGAGCAACATAAAGGCATTGGTATCATAAGAACCGCCTGAGTATGCTCCTGAGCGCTTGCCTTGATTTTCATGAACATCAATCCAGCGCTCTGAGAAGGCTGTCTTGACTCGGCTCAAATAATCCTCACCCAGAATAGCCAGAACTTCCTCAGACTTAGCCAAGGCTTCCTCATAAGTGAACTTGTAGTCTGTCTCTGACAAGGGCGTGTACATATCATACATCTTCAAATCAGAAACGCCTAAAATCTTCGCTCGTAAAGCGATATAACGTTGCAAAAGAGGCAAATGCTTATTGACAGCTGAAACTAAGCTATCATAGACACTTTCTGGAATAAAGTCCGCTGATAAAGACGCTTCACGGGCAGATGAAAACTTGCGGACTTTCGCATTGTAATTGTGAACCTTGACATTGGTCTGCAGAGTCTTGGCATAGGTATGCTGATACTGCTCGTATACGCTGTAGAGGGCCTCGTAAGCTTCCTTACGGACTTCTCGGTTCTTAGACTCAACTAAGGTGATATAGTTACCGTGGCTGAGCTGTACTTCATTTCCATCTTCGTCATGCACCATTGGAAAGACAATATCTGCATTATCCAAGATAGCAAAGGTTTCGCCTGCTGCACCAAAAATTTCACCAGCCCCGGCCAATAACTCCTCTTCGCGCTGTGTCAGAATGTGGTCTTTCTTTTTCAAAAGCTTGTCAAAATAATGCTGATACAGCTGCAGGGCTGGCTGCTCAGACAAGAAAGCTTGGTACTGCTCTTCTGTAATCGCCATAAATTCGGGTTCGTAGAAGGCAAAGCTTTGACCAAAATCGCTGTAAAGGGTCATGCCTTTAGCCTGATACTCTTGGTACTTAGCCACACGTGTATCCTGGTCATTCTTCATGTGAGCATAAGAATAAAGCTTTTCAATACGACGCATCAAGTCTAACTGTACTTCAGTCGTTGTTAAGAGACTATCCGCTGAATCCAGCAAATGTCCAGCTAGATTAGCTGCTTTCTTCACTTCTTCTGAAACCTGAGCCAACTCCGCTTCAAAGGCTTCATCTGTTGGGAAAATAGTACTCAAATCCCAAGTATATTTTTCTTCAATTTCATTTCTTTGTTTTGCCATAAAAAAATCCTCCGACTCCCCTATTCTATCACAAAATTCCACTTTTTATAAAACTCAAGTACCAAAATCTCTTAGTAGCTATGCAGACTGACTTAGTTTTTAAAAAAACTCTTTGAACCTAATTCCTGACCAAACAAAAATTAGATTTCAAAGAGTTCATTTTTTCTTATCGCTAAATGCTTTATCATATGTCATTCTCCCCTCAACTTCTTTGACAGCTCACCAGAAATTACGTACCCTGTATGTTCTAGCTTCCCATCAGACTCTTCCATCAATGTTGTGGTAATTGTTAATTCTGGATCATCATTAATTATAAGTTCAACGATTAAGCCACCCATCGGATTATACTCTAATTTATCTTTATTTATTGAATATTCTTTTATAATCCCCTCCTCAGTCAATGCTTTAGAATCTTCCTGTCTCAGTAATTCTTCTATTGCTCTCCGCGATTTCTTCCCCTCCGCAATCTGAATCATTTCTTCTTTTTCTGATCGACTGTTTAGCATACTGCAACCTCCTAAAAACATAGCTGAACTGAGCGTGATGATACTCAGAAAAATGACAAAAACTTTCTTCATGATAGCTCCTTTCACTTCTCATCTTTGCTAAAGCGAGATGCCTTAACAAAAATGGGAAACTGGATTTAGATTCATGTTTTATATTATCATTGTTTTTTAAAAAGAACATGATAACACAATCATTGCTAGGAAGTTATGTAGAAAAAACTTATTCTTCATTGACGTGTACGTTTCGTAAATTTGGGAGATAGTGCCGATATAACCATTTTCACCTTTAATTGAGTTGTTTTCTCCCACTTTCAAAGGTCTATATTCCACCAGAGCTGCCTCTATATTTGTTAATCTGTGTAGTTTTTATTATTAGCCATATTATTCTCCAGTTAACAGACTTAATTCCTGGGAAACGCCATAACTGACTACTTCATAATTACCTGCTTCTTCTTCCTGAACAGTCATATTTATATATAGTTTTTCTTCCCTATTAATAATTATATAAACATTTAGTCCACCCATGGGATTATAATCTAACTTTTCCTTTTGAATTTCATAGGATTGAATCTTTCCTTCTGGTGTCAAAGCTTTAGAATCTAAACCTTTGAGAAAATTTTCCAAGGCTTTCTTCATCTTTTTACTTTCTGAAATCTGAATCATTTCTTCTTTTTCTGACCGACTGTTTAGCATGCTACACCCCCCTAGAAGCATAGCTGAACTGAGCGTGATGATACTCAGAAAAATGACAAAAATTTTCTTCACGATAGCTCCTTTCACTTCTCCTCTTTGCTAAAGCTGGTTGAATTAGCACGATTTAGAATTTTTAACTATCTTACTTATTACTTTATTATATTATACAGGATTCTTAAATATTCTAAAACTGAAAGGATAGCTAAAAGTTTATGGCTTCATCAATGGGAAACTAACGATACTTAGCAATTTTCTCTTGTCATCTCATAAAAAGCTGGTGAATAAACAATTTGCAGATTTTTTTGCTGGAGATTGGCGTAATAATTCTCAAACTGCTGGTAATAGCCAGTCAGATTAGTAGTTATCTGACAGAAGGAGGCAGCCTGTATTGGTCGAACCTGTGGATAGAAATCCTCTGCAGTCTTAGTCAAGAGATTATCTCCAGCCTGATAGAGCTGGGCCTGCAGCCTCATCCATCTAGGCTGCTGATAATAAAGCTGACGACGGATATAGCTGCAGATGTAGGGATCTTGCTGGGCCAGAAAGCTGTTTATCCCCTGCTTTTGAAAGGGCAAACGCAAAATATCCAAAAGCCGGCCGTGACCAAAGGGAAAGTTCTTGGTCTTGTGCTGGACTTTTCCATGCAGATCTTCGTGAATCAGGTATTTGAGACGCAGAACTCGCTTTTCTTGATCCAGCTCCCAAAGATGAAAGCCCATATTTTTACTAAAATAGAGAAAATCCTTCTGCAGGCGGGTTAAGGAATCCTTGAGCCAAAGTTTTCGTCCCAAGAGCCAGAGGACCTGATAGCCATGCTGGCGGTAAGAAAGCGTCCGTTCCTGCAGCCGTTCTATACTTAGAGGACTGCACTGGACCTCAAGCGCCAGTTTTTCATTAATCAACAAATCAGCAATTTGCTGCAGAGCAGGCAAAAATGCCTCCACCTCAACTTCTTCTGTCTGGACAGCCCAGCGAAAAAGTTCGGCCTTAAGGTTGAGGTGCTCAGCACTCTCATTTTCCCTGTAAAAGCTACACTGCTCTAACGAAACATGCGCAAAATGCGGCTGCATAACCTTTCCTTTTTTAAAACGGACTGCCCCCGAACAAGCTGGGCAAACGAAATCAGCCCCCTTTTCAATCTTCTCCTCCAGAGCATTACACAAAAGTCCCTTATGATTTCGCGCCACAAACATATCCTAGCCCCCTCTAAAATTTCTCTCATTTACTAGAATATTCGCAAAAGAAAAGAGAAAAGAACTACACCACCAAAAACGAGTCAAGAGAACACCTCTCCGACTCGTTTTTCATTATCCAAATAACTGATTTCCTTTTCGTTCTGGTAATTTCAGAAAGAGGGCCAGCAGGCAGACTAGGCAGATGACTGCTGCTAGAAAGAAGTTCATTCCTTCGTAACCCCAATTGTCCAGAAAATGGCCGGCCAGATTTTGAATGATAATGGTTCCTAGACTGCGGGCGGTCTGGACCAGAGCAATGGCTGTTACCAGATATTTTTCATCGACCAAGCTGGCTACGATTTTCAGGGTCACCATAATCAAAACCATGCCTGTCACGTGCTTGGAAAGGAGAGTCATCCCGATTTTCGAAATCAAACCTAGGTCCAAGGCATAAACACTGTACTGGAGAAAGATGATTCCCAGACAGATATAAAGCAGCTTCTTCATCGAAATCTTGTCCATAAAGAGATAGGAATAAAAGATAAAAGGCGCTTCAACCAGAACTGATAATGCAACGACAGTCGAAGCCCTATCTACCTCTAAGCCACTATTTTGAAGCATGGCTGGGATATAGGTATGACCAGTATTCCCCACCCCAGAGTAAAGGGCGACCAAAAGGAGGTAAAAAAGATAGGTTTTGTTGGTCAAGAGTTTCCCCAGACCTATCTGCTTGCGGATGTCCTTTTTATCTAAGGCTGCTCGGTCATGCTTGGGCTGGATTCCCAAAAGTCCTAGGCTGCTGATAAGCATCATACCAATAAAGACTGGGAAAATAGCCTGCGGTGCGACTCTTTGATAGATTAGTCCTGCTAGCTGAGAGCCTAAGGCATAGCCAATGGTTCCCCAAATCCGAATCTTACCATAAGTATAAGGACTTTGAGCCGCAAGAACATCCATGACTGGATTGACCCCGTTAACCAGCATGAGGACCAGACTATACCAGGCCAGTAACTGCCAAAGCTGAGTCGCTTTCATGAAAAATACAGCCCCAACCATCATAACTAGAAAGCTAAAAAGGAAGATCTTTTTAATCCCCAAAGCATCGCTGAGAACTCCAAAAATCGGCTGAGCCAACATGGAAGCAAAGAAGGAAGCTGACACTACCATCGATACTTGGGCATTAGAATAGCCTAAGTCCTGCATATAGACTGATATCAGGGTCGAAAAAAGAGAGTAGGCTAGAAAGAAAAAATTAAAGAGTAAAAAATGAGCTAGATAGCTGTTGTGAAACTTTTTTCGCATCAAAATCTCCTTAAGACAGAAAGAAAACTCAGCAAAATCACTGAGTTTTAGCTTGGAAAGTCATTCCGTTCGTATGTGACAGAGGACATTCCCTTTATTCAACATCTGTATTTCTACGACGTTCCTGTTTTGCAGCCCTGCGTTTTTGACGACTGCGGTATTCAAAGTACAGAATTATTAGCAGGATACCAACAGGCAGCAGAATCAACATCTTATCGCTGAAGAACACGCCATACCAAGGCTTGCTTTCTGATTTGCTTCCAGTCACATTTTCAATGGCCTGAGCAACTGGATTCTCAACTTTCTCGACTTTCATTTCATCAGAGATCTTGCTAGACAAGGTCTTCAAGCCATTTTCAGCCTTGAGAACATTGTTTTCAACCTTGACTTTAGGCTTGGTTCCCTTTTTAACAGTAGCGTAGAAATCTTCAGGCAGCTTATACTTCTGTCCATCAATCTCCTGCTCACCCTTGGATAAGAGTTTTTTGTACTCATAGTCCGCATAAGCCTTCTCAATCAAAGCATTACCAAAAGGATGGCGGTAATACTCACCGTCTTGGTCAGACCAGTCACCGACTCCCATAATCACAGCAATCATGCGCTGATCTCCACGCTTAATGGTCGCGATATAGTTGAAAGCACCGTTAGGACTAGAGCCCGTCTTCATACCATCTACGCCCTTGAGTGCGTATTTAGCACCCGGCAGGGAGTAATTATAGGTTTCAAAGGTCTCCTCGTAAGGAGTTCCAGCTTTAACTGTAACCTTGGCTTTATTAGTATAGTTTAGAATCTCAGGATGGTGATTGACAAAATTGTAAGCCAGAATCGCCAAATCACGGGCTGTTGTTTGATTGCTGAGAGTATTATCGTAATTCTGAGGATTGTAATATCCCTTGAAAGAAATCGCTGCTGCACCGCTGGCATTGAACCACTTGGTATTCGTCATACCCAGCTCTTGAGCCTTGGCATTCATCCGATCCAAGAAAGCATCTGGATCATTGTCCGATAGATAATTGGCCAGCATGACTGTTGTCGCATTGGATGAAGGCACGATTGTCATGGTAATCAGCTCAGATACGGTATAGTCCACACCAGCGACAATTTTATTATTAGAAATTTCATAAATATTAGCGGTAGCTTGATCCTGAGGTGTAGCTGTAATGACCGTCTTTTCGCTGATTTTTCCTTCCTTAATCGCTTCAAAGACCAAGTAAAGCGTCATGAGCTTACTCATACTAGCGGGATCACGCACCTCATCGACATTATCCTCCCAGACAACGTCACCTGTACTGCCATCAATAACGAGAGAAGACTTGGGACGATTAATCGCCTGAACATTATCATGCGGATACATCTTTTTAGCCATATCCACCAATTCATCAGCCCTAGCAGCTAGTGGCGCTAAAGAGGTCAGGAACACAATTCCCAATAACAAAAGCTTTTTCTTCACAAGATCCTCCAAAGAACAATTATACCTATCTAGTATATCATATTTTACGCAAAGTCAACCATAAATCTAAAAATCCTACCTAAAAAATAGATAGGAAATTAAGAGACTTTTATCTGGCAAAGCCAGTTTTCTAGCAACAACGTCAAAATCTTAGTGATTTAACAAGCTAAGTGCTTCCTTATCAGCGATAATCACAACATCTGGATGCTTCTGGAGAGCACTGCCTGGCAGCTCCTCTGTCACCTCACCCTCAACAGTCCCTGCTATGGCTTTGGCCTTAGCTGAACCATAAGCAAAGAGAATGATGGATTTAGCATTGAGGATATTGCCAATCCCCATGGAAATGGCCTGAGTCGGAACATCTTCCATCTTGTCGAAGAATCGAGCATTGGACTGAATGGTGGACGGTGTCAAATCCACTAAGTGAGTCTGGCTGTCAAAACTAGTCCCCGGCTCATTAAAGCCGATATGACCATTCGTACCGATTCCCAAAATCTGCAAATCAGCCGGATGCTCTGCTAGAAGATGATTGTACCTAGCCACTTCCGCTTCTAAATCTTTCGCTGCGCCATTAGGCAGGAAACTTGCTTTAAAAGGTTTTTGATTAAAGAGGTGTTGATTCATGAAATAGCGATAAGACTGAGGATCGTCCTCCTGCAAACCAACATATTCATCCAGATTGACACTGAACATCTCTGAAAAATCAAGGTCACTCTCAACGATCTGCTTGTAAAATCCTTCTGGACTGCTGCCTGTAGCTAAGCCTAAAGTTTTTGCCCCCTGAGCCAGCTTTTCTTTGAGCAGCTCGAGAGCCACTTTACCACCTTCTACTTGGTTTTCCACTTGAATAATTTTCATTTTCTACCTCCACTTCTTTTCTTAATTTAATTATATGGTATAGACCAATTTTTGTCAAGAAAAAGTATGCAAAATAGACATACTTTTCAGTCATGCTCGCTTCCTTTTGCAGCAAATCGTGTTATAATAGAGACATGTTTTTACTGATTGTTTTATTGATTTTATTTTTAGTCGGAGTCTTACTCTGCAGCTTGAGTTTCCTCATGAAAAAACAACCAGGCTGGCAGATTGTAAGTTTGATTTTAGGAGGCTTGCTGACAGCCAGTCCCTTCCTACTCGCTGCCTACCTACTCTGGCTGATGAAAACAATATAAGGAGATACGATGAATACCGCTGATTTTGATTTTGACTTGCCCGAAGAGCTGATTGCTCAGACACCTTTGGAGAAAAGGGATGCTTCCCGCTTGCTAGTGGTCGATAAAGAAACGGGTGCCTTCTCCGACCAGCATTTTGACCAGATTATTGATCAGCTCCAGCCCGGCGATGCCCTAGTGATGAATAATACACGTGTCCTTCCTGCCCGCCTTTATGGTATCAAGCCTGAGACAGGGGGCCATGTCGAGCTGCTGCTACTCAAAAATACCCAGGGCGATGATTGGGAAGTGCTAGCCAAGCCAGCCAAGCGCCTCAGAGTAGGTTCTCAAATTTCCTTTGGCGATGGCCGCTTAACTGCTACTGTGGTAGAGGAGCTTGACCATGGTGGTCGAATTGTACGCTTTAGCTATGAAGGGATTTTCCTAGAAGTCTTGGAAAGTTTGGGAGAAATGCCGCTGCCACCTTATATCCACGAAAAACTGGCAGACCGCGAACGCTACCAGACTGTCTATGCTAAAGAAAATGGCTCTGCTGCTGCGCCAACTGCTGGACTTCACTTCACAGAAGAGTTGCTGGAGCAGATCGCTGCTAAGGGAGTCAAGCTAGTCTATCTCACCCTTCATGTCGGACTGGGAACTTTCCGACCGGTTTCTGTAGACAGTTTAGATGATCACGAGATGCACTCCGAGTTTTACAGTCTGTCCGAGGAAGCTGCCCAGACACTTCGTCAGGTTAAGGCTAATGGCGGACGTGTCATTGCAGTCGGCACGACATCTATCCGCACCTTGGAGACGATTGGCAGTAAATTCCAGGGGCAGATTCAGGCTGACTCTGGCTGGACCAATATTTTTATCAAGCCGGGATACGATTGGAAGGTCGTTGATGCTTTTTCAACCAACTTCCACCTGCCAAAGTCAACTCTGGTCATGTTAGTCTCTGCCTTTGCCGGACGTTCCTTAACACTTAAAGCTTATGAGCACGCTATTGCTGAGCGCTATCGCTTCTTCAGCTTTGGTGATGCTATGTTTATCAAATAACTATAGGTGAAAATTTATGAATAAAATTGAAAGCAGACACCGTCTTATTCGCTCCTTAATCATGGAAAAGAAAATCCATACCCAGCAAG
Organism: uncultured Streptococcus sp.; assembly: GCF_963536705.1. Classification (GTDB taxonomy): domain Bacteria; phylum Bacillota; class Bacilli; order Lactobacillales; family Streptococcaceae; genus Streptococcus. The sequence continues at coordinate 91,003 of NZ_CAUTAP010000009.1, forward strand.
AACTTCAGGAGCATTTGGAAGCAAACGGCGTCATTGTAACCCAGTCCACTCTTTCACGAGATATGAAAGCACTCAATCTGGTCAAGGTCAGTGAGAACGATACTTCCTACTATATCATCAATAGCATCGCGCCATCCCGTTGGGAAAAACGCCTCCGCTTCTACATGGAGGATGCTTTGGTCATGCTGCGGCCAGTTCAAAATCAAGTCGTTATGAAAACTCTGCCTGGGTTGGCTCAATCTTTCGGTGCAATCTTAGATGCTCTAGAACTGCCTCAGATTGTTGCTACTGTCTGTGGTGATGACGTCTGTCTGATTATCTGCGAGGATGATCAAGGGGCCCTTGACTGCTTTGAGAAGCTCAAAGAATTCACCCCACCATTCTTCTTTAGTAAATAAAAGCTGAGACAATTTTGTCTCAGCTTTTTCTATTTACGATTTTTGCCTTAATGAAAATCATCAGCAAATCAGCAAGCCATACTTGAACAGAGCAAGGCAGTACAAATAAGATTTGAAGAGGGTTTTAAAAAGTCAGCATTTAAGGTGTTGTAGCCAAACGATAAATGGCTTCCGCGTAAATATCCATGGCCCGATACAGATCATCTAAGCGCAATCGTTCATTGACCTGATGCTCTGTCTGATCAGCTCCCGGAAAGAGAGCGCCGAAGGCAACACAGTTAGGCATCGTACGAGCAAAGGTCGCTCCACCCGAAGACATAGCTGGACTGTTGTCTCCTGTTTTCTCCTGATAAATTGCCATCAGAGTGCTGACCAACTCACTATCCAAAGGTACGTAGAGGGGAGCCAAGTAGTCAAATTCCTGATAGGTCAGCTCGTACCGACTGGCTATTTCTGCTAGCTTTTCAACCAGCTTTTCCTTGTCCGCCAAGACTGGAATCCGCATGTCAATCCGAATCTCAGAGCGGTCAGAGCTTAAAGTCAGACCGGCAACATTAAAGGAAAGAAAGCCTGTCGGTTCATCAGAAACAGGACCAAAGAGATGGCTGCCTGTCGCATCTTCACCAATCGCCTGAGCCAGAAAGGCAAGAGCTGGATGCGAATCCAGGGGCTGCAAGACCTTGGCTAGGCGAATAATAGCATTGACTCCTTGAGCGGCATCCTTAGCGTGCTTGGGCAAGCCGATAACCGTTACTTCTTCTGCCGTTCGCTCATATTCATAGCCTAAATCTTCCAGCCCTGTGACGACCGATTCCAGTAGGCTGCCTGAATAGGAAGCCTTGGCAGGAACGACATTAAAAGCTTGACCAGCTTCGAGCTCTAAAGTGTCAGAGCCTGGCCCTTCCAGCTTAAGCTGCAGAAGCCCTTTCTCAGCATAAGTCAAAGGGAAAGAAGAGTCTGGTGCAAAGCCAAGTACAGCCTGCTCTTCTAGCTGGTTATACCTGTCCATACAGCGCCAAAGCGTCTCCTCATCTGTACCAAAGATAAAGCGAACCCGCTTTTTAAATTCCACTCCGCTGTCTAGCAATGCCTTTACAGCATAAAGAGCAGCCATAGAAGGTCCCTTGTCGTCCTGCACCCCACGACCAAAAATCCAGCCATCCTTGACAGTGGCTTCAAAGGGCGGCGTCTGCCAGTCCGACTCATCACCTGATGGAACAACATCCAAATGACAGAGAACGGCCAGGAGCTGAGCTCCATGACCGATTTCTGCATATCCGTAATAACCTTTAGGGTCAAGGTAGGTTGTAAAACCTAGCCCCCGACAGATTTCTAAAGTTTTTTCTAGGACATCTTGGATAGCTTGTCCAAAAGGTGTTCCATTTTGACCTTCATTCAGTACTGAAGGATAAGAAACGATTGTTTTCAAAGATTCAAGAAAATCTTCTTTAACTTCTTCCGTTATAAAATTTTTCATGGAATCACCTCAGCTTCTAGCTTATAGAAACGGTAAGAAAGTTCCTAGGAGTAAGAGACCAATACTGATAGCAATGATAGCTACAATCAGCTTACCGATAAATTTCCACCAAGTGCCGATATTGATACGTCCGAGTGCCAAAGCCCCCATAACGATACCAGAAGTTGGAGCAACCAGGTTCAGCACACCTGAAGCAGACTGATAAGCTGTGATAATCAAGCTTGCCTTGACATTGACAAATTCTCCCAACGGAGCCATGATTCCCATAGTTGCACTGGCCAAACCAGATGATGATGGGATAAGGAAGGACATTGGCAGGTAGAAAATGTAGGTCAAGACGATAAATACTTGTGATGACAGACCGCTGAGTCCTTGTTTACCCCAGTTGAGAATAGTGTCTGTAATCATACCGTCATTCATGATAACTTGGATACCACGAGCGATTGCTACGATTAGGGCTACGCTAAGCAGGTCAGCTGCACCGTTCATAAATGCTGAGATAATCTTGTCTTCCTTGAGACCGTAAACAGCGCCAATCAAGATTCCCATGAAGGCAAAGAGCATCGCTCCTTCTGGGAAGTACCAAGTACCCAGTGCAGAAGTAGATGAACCAATAATCTTACCGAGTACTGGAAGACCTGTCAGCCAGGTATTGACATCCTTAAAGATAGTAATACCGAGATCTGTCCAAGGAATGAAACTCAATACCATAAGGACAAATGTCAAAATGAACAATACTAAGACAAGTCTTTGCTTTTTGCTCAGTGTTGACTCAACAGATGAAGAAGTTTCAACGTTGAAGTGTTTCAAATCTTCTTCGCGAGTACTGTAAACCAGTGACTTGGTCGGATCCTTTTGAATCTTATCCGCATAGCGATAAACAAACCAAGTACTGAGAGCTGTCATGACAAAAAAGAAGATAAGACGAAGGACAATCCCTTCACCAGTTCCAACACCAGCAGTCTCTGAAGCGATAACAGTTGCAAATGGATTTAGCGTAGAAGCCAAACATCCGATTTGCGAACCAAGCAGGATAATGGCCACCCCAGTCAGACTGTCAAAACCAACCGCCATCATCACCGGCACCAAAAGCGGATAGAAGGCCATGGTTTCCTCACCCATACCATAGGTAGTACCACCGAGGGCAAAGAGAGGCATCAAGACAACAATCAGCATCTTTTCGCGCCCCTTGTACTTCTTAACGATAGAGGCAATTCCCACATCCAAAGCGCCAGTTTCATTGACAACACCAAGGAAACCACCAACCATGAGGATGAAGAAGGCAACATCTATCGCAGCAGTAGTCTCCTTGATTAAGGATCCTTCCTCTGGATGCGTACCCAACATTGCACGAATCGGTGCCATCAGGACATCCCAAATCCCTTGTGGATTTTGTGGCTGAGGCTGATAAACACCTTTTACAAAAGCCCCTGCTGGGATAATCCAAGTCAGCACTGCCATAATGGCAATGATTATCAACAATACGGTGTAAGATGAAGGCATCTTAAACCCTTTTTTTGTTTTTTCACTCATTTGTATTCCCTCCTAAAAATTTTTTAACGAGGTTACGAACCTACATTTCCTTGTATGAGTAAACAAGAAAACGCTTACTTTGCTTCTATTTTACCATATTAACATTGAAAAAACCAGTATTTTTGAAAATAATCAAAGATTTTCAGGAAAAGACTTGCAGCAGCGACAGAGTTCAGTTGCTGTTGTCTTGCAGTCAGTTCTATGTCTAGCCTTTTTCAATAATCGTACCGCTCTCAGACTCAATCAGAGCACCCAGATTTTCCAGAGATGTGATAACTGCTTTACCTTCTGGACGGCCATTGACAAAGGCGATAGCTGCTTCTACTTTTGGAAGCATGCTGCCTGGTGCAAATTGTTCTTGCTTGATGTATTCTTCCAACTGAGCAACATTCACATGTTCCAGTTTTGCTTGGTCTGGTTTGTTGTAGTTAACAAAGACATAGTCCACACCAGTCAAAACGATGAAGAGGTCTGCATCAACCAACTCTGCCAAGCGCTGAGAAGCAAAGTCCTTATCAATAACGGCTTCAATACCAGTAAGATGGCCATTGTCTTCTTTGACGACAGGAATTCCACCACCGCCAGCAGCTACCACTACTTGGCCTTGATTCAAAAGCGTACGGATCGTTTCAATTTCCTTGATATCCACTGGTTTTGGTGAAGCAACAACCTTACGCCAACCACGGCCAGCATCTTCTTTGAAAGTTGCTCCGCTCTTTTCAGCTTCTGCTTTGGCTTCTTCTTCTGAGTAGAAAGGTCCGATTGGCTTGCTGAGGTTGACAAAGGCTGGATCGTTCTTATCCACCACTACTTGCGTCACAACAGAAGCAACATTCTTTTCGATACCTTCATCCAAGAGAGCATTTTGCAAAGCATTCTGCAACCAGAAGCCGATACTGCCTTCTGTCATAGCCACAAGAGAGTCTAGTGGGAAAGCAGGATTCTTCTCAGAGTTTGCTGCCAACTGTTGCAGCAGCAAGTTCCCTACCTGCGGACCATTTCCATGGGTAATGATAAGATCATCCCCGTTTTTTATCAATTTTACCAAATGTTTAGCAGTTTCCACCAAGGCTTCCTGCTGTGCTTTCGCTGATGGGTCAGATGAAAGGATGGCGTTTCCTCCCAAGGCTACAACGATTTTACGATTTCCCATTAAATTCTCCTTAATTGCGCTTTGATGAATGCGCTTCCAATTTATTTTAGTAGATTTTTTAATTTTCAATAAGAAAATGAGCATTTCTTATCATATAAAAGAGGACCGGACTAAAGCTATTAGTCGCAGCCCTCATAGCTGTTGGTAGACGGTTTCTTATATAAGATTATACTTTTGGAATGTAGAGGTTTCCAAGAGTTGCAGCCATAACCGCTTTGATTGTGTGCATACGGTTTTCTGCTTGGTCAAAATGACGAGCATATTTACTGCGGAAGACTTCGTCTGTTACTTCCATTTCCTCTACGCCGAATTTTTCAGCAACATCTTTACCGTAAACAGTATTTGTATCGTGGAATGCTGGCAAGCAGTGCAAGAAAATCAAGTTTTCGTTATCAGCCTTCTTCACCAAATCCATGTTTACTTGGTAAGGTTTGAGGAGGGCAACGCGTTCTGCAAACTTGTCTTCTTCACCCATTGATACCCAAACGTCTGTGTAAAGAACATCAGCACCTTTAACTGCTTCATCAGCATCTTCTGTAATCAGCACTCGAGCGCCGCTTTCTTTAGCAAAACCTTCTGCCAATTCAACGATTTCTTTTTCTGGGAAGAGTTCTTTTGGTGAGAAGATGTGAACGTTAACGCCAAGGATAGCTCCTGTTACCAGCAAGCTGTTGGCAACGTTGTTACGTCCATCACCACAGTATACCAATGTCAAGCCTTCCAGACGGCCAAAGTTTTCTTGAACAGTCAAGTAGTCAGCCAACATTTGAGTTGGATGCCATTCGTCTGTCAGACCATTCCATACTGGAACACCTGAGAATTCTGCCAATTCTTCTACCATGCGTTGGCTGAAGCCGCGGAATTCAATCCCGTCAAACATACGGCCCAAAACTTTAGCAGTATCTTCTGTAGATTCTTTCTTGCCAAGCTGGATATCGTTAGCACCAAGGTATTCTGGATGTGCTCCCAGGTCAATAGCTGCTGTTGTAAAAGCTGCGCGAGTACGAGTAGATGTTTTTTCAAACAAGAGAGCGATATTCTTGCCAGCAAGATAGTGGTGTTGAATATTGCGTTTTTTCAAATCTTTCAAGTGAGCTGAAAGACCAATAAGGTATTCTAACTCAGCACGGCTAAAGTCTTTTTCTGCTAAGAAGCTACGTCCTTGGAATACTGAATGTGTCATTCTATTATTTCCTCTTTCTTTTCTTTGAGTATCAGTAAAATACTGGATTTCTAAATTTCTTCACGTTCAAACGGCATAGACATACAGCGTGGTCCACCACGACCGCGAACCAATTCACTTCCGCGGATCTTGATCAAACGCAAGCCGTATTCTTCCAAAATCTTGTTAGTAACTGTATTACGATCATACACCACTACCACACCAGGTGCAATAGTCAAGGTGTTAGAACCGTCGTTCCACTGCTCACGCGCAGCAGCTACAATATTGCCACCGCCACAGCGAATCAGGTGAACTTTTTCCACACCAAGGTTTTCTGCCAAGATTTCTGCCAAATCACCTTTTTCTTCAACAATCTTAAGTTTATCATCAACATAAGTCACAGAGTAAACGCGAAGATCGCCTTCGATTTCTGGGTGAATCGTGAACTTGTCATAGTCAACCATAGTGAAGACAGTATCCAAGTGCATGAACTTACGGTTGTTGGCAAATTCAAAAGCCAAAACTTTCTTGAAGCCAACATTTTTCTTGAAGATATTGACCAAGAGTTTTTCGATAGAAGCTGCGTCTGTACGTTGTGAAATACCAACCGCCAGCACATCTTTTGAAAGAACCAGTTCATCCCCACCTTCGATACGTGTATCTTCTTCACGGTTATATACAAGTTCAACATTTCCACCGTATACTGGGTGATATTTGAAGATGTATTTACCGTAGAGAGTTTCACGATTACGAGTATCTGCATACATGTGGTTGAGCGATACAGCATTACCAATTGTAGCAAATGGGTCACGTGTGAAGTAGAGGTTTGGCATTGGATCAATAGCGAATGGATAATCAGATTCCACCAAGTCCGTCAAGCCTTTTGCTTCTTCAGGAATTTCTGGCAATTCAACTTTTTGAACCCCTGCCATCGTTTTTTCAACCAACTCTCGGTTATCTTTGATACCACGAAGCAGTTCGCGAATAGCTTTCTTGGTTTCACGGCCGCGAATATTGGCTTCTTCCAGATATTCTTCGATGAATTGCTCACGGATTTCTGGAGAAGTCAGTGACTCAGCAGCTAGCTGCTCAAGATAGAGCACCTCAACTCCTTCATTGCGAAGCGCTTGAGCAAAGTTATCATGTTCTTTTTGTGCATCTTCCAAGAAAGGAATATCATCAAAGAGAAGACGTTCCAAATAGTCCGGCTGCAAGTTTTCTAACTCCTTGCCAGGACGGTGCAACATAACTTTTTTCAGTTTTCCAATTTCTGAGAAAACACGAATTGGATGTGTAGACATCTACTACTGTCTCTTATACACATCTCCGAGCCCACGAGACACTGAGCGATCTCGTATG
>NZ_CAUTAP010000010.1:0-97371 GCF_963536705.1 uncultured Streptococcus sp.
GCAAGGGACTTTGACTCCCTCATGCGTTGGTTCGAATCCAGCTACCCCAGTTAAAAACTTGAGCCGGCGTGGCGGAATTGGCAGACGCGCTGGACTCAAAATCCAGTGTCCTCACGGACGTGCCGGTTCGACCCCGGCCGCCGGTATAGCTTAAGTTTTAGAAACGTTGGTTTATCAGCGTTTCTTTTATTTTTGGTCAACTTTTGGTCAACTTTGCACTTTTTCATTTAGCCGAGACAATAGATTTCTTACTTTATTATTCTCTTCATCTGCTTTTTCTTTGATTAAATGTCCATAAGTTTCTGTTATTTCAGTTATATCCTTATGACCCATAAGCTTTGAAACAGCCCAAATATCAATCCCCATTGCTAGAAGAGAACTGCAATAACTATGCCTTAACCCTGTACTTGTCATATTTAATGGTTTAATATTCAACTCCTGGAGTATATTTTTAAGCCATTTATTCACCGTATTATTGCTACTTATACCATTGAATAAATCAAAAAAAACTACATTGTCTGGATTTTCTAGTCCATAGAATGGCAATAATTCTTCCTGAATATTTTTCAAATTTCTAAGGATCTCTATAACTTTAAAGTCAACTGGAATAAATCGGATAGAGTCCTCAGTTTTAGGCTTTGTCCATCGTCTTCTTACTGTATCATAACGACGATAGGTACGGATACCTTGACGCTCCCAGAGAACACAATCCCAACTCAATCCCGAAACTTCACCAGCCCGCAGCCCTGTTTTTAGTTGCACATATAGCTGGAAAGGAACTACAGATTTTCTATAATCCAATTGTTCTTCAAGATAAACTGCTAAGCGTGCATAATCTTTTAGACTATGAATATACCTATCTTTCTTCCCTTTAGGAGAAGGTCGCCCAGACAATATAACTCCTTCAGCAAAATCATGAATATTAATCTTATCCCTTTTTGCAAAAATAATGACTTTCTTAATTTCAGAGTTTAAACGGCTAACATTATCCCGACTATTTGTTCTAGCATAAACATTTATAATTTCCTGGTATTCACTTGATCGAATATCACATACCGGCTTATCCTGGAAATACTTCTGTATAATCTTCCCACGGAATCTATGTTTGTTTAAAGCAGATTCTGATTTTCCTAAAGGTAGAATCTGTAATTCAAACCAACGCTCCCATAACTGATACAGAGTAACTTCTCTATCAACGACTACTCCATTTTTTACTTTCATCTCAAAAGCAAGAGCTTCAATCTGAGCTTCTTTCTTTGTTCGAAAACCAGAATTAGATGCAATCACTTTCTTTTTACTGTCAAAGACCCTATAGTCCCATAATTTCTTCTTACCTCGCTGTCTATATGATATAGCCATATTTACCCCTTCCTAAAAAAGCGATAATCAAGACTTTGTCTCGACTATTATATCATGCTCCAATAAGAATTTCCCGAAAATTCTTTTCAAAGTATTCCTTTGTTTTTGAAGCTAAAAACAAATATTTCCCACCCTGAGCGCTTGGATACTTAACAAAACCTTTGGGATTTTGTTCAATATCAATTTCCTGTTTAATCGATGGCCGATAAAGGATATGTTCAATTAACCAAGGACGACTAACTGAAAGCAGCTCCAAAAGCTCACTCATGGTCATATATTTCCCTTTGTTAGCATTCTTTTTCAGCTCCTCATACTCTCCCTTTTCAATAATGACTTTATCTTCTGGAAGAGCAATAGTAATATTTTCTAAATTAACAATCAATTTATTCATAGTTTGTCTCACCTTTCACAAAATAATAAGCAAGCCTATTTCTTAGACTTGCTTATTAATGTCCCTCTACATACCAAAACTGCTTAGCCGTATTGGCATCGAAAACCCTGTAGCCCACTGTCATAGCTGGCACCCCAACAACATTCATTTCAGAAATCAAGACTGAACCGTCAGACCTAACCTCCTCACAAAATGCCACGTGGCCATAAGTAGGATCAGAGCCAGCCTGCCCCTGGACAAACGAGACAGCAGTATGCTTCTTGGGCGTATGACTAGATTTATAACCAGCTTTTTGCCACCACTGACCGCCATTTCCCATGTAAGAATCAAACTGGATATCGAGCTGTTTTGCCCTGTTAAACACGTACCATGTACACTGGCCTGCTGGATAAGAGCCACTACCATCATAAGCATGACCGTCATACTGGCTGATATTCCCCCAGCCCTCTGGTACAGCTACCGAGCTAGAACCTGTATTATTATCCTGATTAAAGGTTGCTTGGCCATCCTTTAAAATATCATAGATAACCTCCGCCCATTGTTCAATATCACTGACTTTGGTCTGAGAATCACTGATTGCTACTCCCTCATAATATTGCGACCAATCTCGGGCTGCTTGCTTAGGATCTGTGCTAGGTCCAACCTTTTCGACCACTTGGGCATAATGCCCCTCTAATTCAGCACTCATCAGGTCTATTTGGATTTGCTTATCTAGCTTTTTTTCTTTGGCTTGGGCCCAGCGATCACCATTAATGGTACTGGACCACCCAGACCACTGATAGAAACCGGCAACACCACCACTAGGATTAACGGCTGTATGATCAAAGCCGCATTCCCGATAAGCTACAGCCAGACTGCCACTTGTCCCCTGTAAGGTGAAGTGGTGCTGGTTCATTAGCCGGGCTCCAAAATCTAAAGCAGTCTGTGCATTTTCTTCACTCAACTGACGGCCCGTCTTCTCTGTAAATTTCTGGGCAAACTCTTGGGCAGAAACAGAAATCCCTCCAGAAGTAGCCGAATAAGTTTGAGAATCAACTGAACCACTGCCAATCACCAGAAAAACAAGAGTAAAGAAAAGGACTGAAACAGTCCCTAACCCGATTAGTCCTCGCTTAATTGCTTTCATTTTACCCCTTTCTCAAATAATTCATCCGCTGGATTATTTTGGTATTGCTGCTTTTGCCATTCTCGTTTCAACTTCGGTGCTGACAAACGCTCTTTCCAATCATTCTTAAATCCTGGTTCCATATTTCTACGCCTTTCATCTCGGAAACGGTCAAAGTTGATAGAATCTTGTCGCCGCTTCTCTGTACGCTCCAAGCGCTCTTGTCTACGGTATTGTCGCTCTTGATGAGCTAATTGAACTGGTGTATCAGAATCGCCAGCCAAGTCATGAACCTTAGCCCAGAAAGACTCACCTTTTGCACCAGCAAACAAGTCCTGTAAGCCTTCTGCTCGATCTTGCAACTGACGCTTGAAATCTGCCCTCCGTTGTTGAGACAGTTGCTTATCCAATGTGTCTTCCTTGCCATATCTTAAGCGGTCATAGACTTGCACTGTCCCATTTTTACCGGCCCTAAACAAGGTAGCTAGGGACTTTTTAAAACTTGCCTGAGGGGATGCCACAGGAATAGTATCAGAGGAAAAGTTAGACGGTCGAACAGTTTGACTAGGTCCATAGCTTTCTGTAGCTGTAGAAAGCTTTGGCATAGAAAAACGATCAAAATTAAACTGAGCTTTCTGAGCCAACTCCTGAGCAGAAATGGTTCCCTTGACAAAGAGACCGCCCAACAGGTGACGGCAACGATAGAGAGCAATCCAAATCAGCCCTTGAATAATAGCAGACCAAAAATAAATATCGTTCATACCGCCAGCGGCACCTTCGACCAAGCCATTGACATACAGAAAAGCTCGCACAAAGAAGAGACCAAGACCGCCTAATAAGGCAAACTGCATCAGTTTCTTACCTGCGTTGCCAAGAACTTGTTCAAAACCTGGAATCATAGCAATAAAGAGCAAAATAACCGAACAAACAATCATCAGTAAAGCAAGATATTTAAAGACAATTGAGATTAACCCAATGACAATTAAAGCAAAGCCAATAACCAGCGCTTTTATAAAGGCCGCAAAGGCTGTGAAAATCTTGACACCAACCGAACCAAAAGAAACTTGTTCAATTTTTTCATTTTTTTTAGCAAATGTTTCAACATCCTTTGGATCACCTTTTGTTACAAATAACTCTTTAATTTTATCTTCTGTTACAACATTTTTATCCGTTGTATTAAAATTAAGGGCTAAAAACGGCTCATAAACCAATTTGTCGAAAATTGCATTTTTAACAGAATCAATATTATTCTTGCCATTTTGACTAGACAAGGTTGCATTATCTGCATCAATAGTATCAAATCCTTTTATAGCAGTAGAAGTCATATCTTGTCCCAGTCCGTCTGCCATCTTAACTAGGACTGAAAGATTATAACTTGCAGGTACTTGGGAATCACCATAATTAGGCTGAAAGTATGCTGGCTGATAAAGTAAGGCCGCCACAAACCAGACCAAAAGAAAGCGGAAAGACCAAATAGGAAACCGACGAGTTTTGAAAAATTCTGTCAGGCCACCAAAAAGAGCCAATCCATAAACCAGATATTTGTAATCCGTCATGAAAGTATTGAAAAAGTTAGCCGAGAAACCAACAACCTTATCTAGCTCTTTATAAGTGTTCGCTGTAAAAACCTGTTCCAAAATGATGATAACTAAGCAATAGATTGCTTTGACCAAGAAAAAGATTCCTTGAGCAATTGCATTGACGGCTTTAGGAAAAAGATCATCAGAATTAAAGAAGCCACCTTCTACATAAATGTAAGAAGTCAGCTTAGACATATCTGCTGGATTGACTGTTTCTCTGGCATTGTCCAGGTATTCCTGAGCTTCCTCCCGTGCTTTGGCATCATCTAGCTTACTTCCCACTTGTTCATTGTAGTTATTTTGAGTTGTTTTCAGCCCCTGAATTTGAGAAGCATCTTCCTTGTCCTTGTTCTGTTCAATATACTTATTAATATCTTCTATATCTTCCCCAGCTTTTTTAATATCCTTGGTAGAAGCATTTTTGTTCTTAAGGGTTTTGTCAACATTTTCAGCTTTCTTTTGAATAGATTGATAATCGTCATCTTTTTCGATTTTTTTTTCGTCTTTTTTCTTTTTTTCCTCCTTTTTCTTTTTATTCTGAGCCTCTCTAGACTGCGCTTCCTGTATATTAGGAGGAGCATATCCAGTATTGGAATTATTCTGTGAAGTGTTCGTATTAAATCCGTTGGCTCCTGGTTGAGGAGCTCCAGTTCCAGTATTAGAAGCAGGAGTATTTGTATTAAAATTATTTGCACCTGGCATCGGAGCACCGTTGGCATATACAAGAACTACGGGAAAACATGTTAAGGTGAGGATGAAGAAAATCCATTTCATCCGTTTCTTGTTCATTAAGCCACCTCCTCTTTTTGATTTTCTTGATTGCGAACGGTTCTGAAAAGTTCACTAACTTCTGGGAAAAATAGACCATCAACGGTAATCCGTTCTACCCGACCATGCGTATCTTTCATGAGACATTGGGCCTTGGTCAAATTATCAAACCAGGCCTTACTATCTTCTGTCACCTCCACTTTGAGACGAGAGAGGACCTTTTCAGCAGATCCAGGAGTATCATTATGGAAACAAAGATAAGTTCCAAATGATGTTGCTTCTCCGTCTGCTCGGTTGGAATCCTCCGGCAGTTGAGAAGTAAAAACATAGAAATTATTTTGAGAGCGGCCAACCCGTTTGATCCGGTCCTGGAGGCCTCGGCCATAAGCTGTGATACTCAATACCCAGGCTTCATCTTGACCAATTACAGTTTTTTGTCCGTAATCTCGTTCACCAAATTTAATACAAAAATCACCCAAAGCATAGAGCACCGCCATAGCTTTTCTATTTTGTAAGGTCAATTCTGAGTGTTCATCTGCTGGTAAATCCAAATGCGCAATTTCCAGAATCGTATTACGAGCAGTCAGGTCAACGGCTGAATTGGTACCGTCTGAAAAGACCAAACTCAATACAGAAGCAGTCACTTTTTCCAATAGATTCTCAGCTGTCTCTCGGACTTTCTCAACATCAGATTTCATCAATTCTTGAATGACGGACAAGGTTCCTACTTTTTCACCATTGGCCCGTTTGGCCGCAAAGACCCGAATCATCTTAGAAAGTTCAGTCTCAAATTTATCCTTACCATCCAGAGGCATGAATTCGTTGACCATTGAAAGAATCAGGTCCTTTGCCTGCTCCCCGCTTAAAAAGACCAATGGATCCAGCACTCCATGATTTTCAGGTTTTGTATAATCCAAAGTCACAAAGTGGATGCTCCGGATATAATCCTGAATTTCTGGATAGATATCCTTTTCTTCCAGCTCCTTCAAAAGTTTGTTATACCAGTAGCGCTTTTCCATTTTCGGATCAATGTAGAGCGTTTGGCAGTTCAGCAAACTAGCATAATAGAAAATGTAAGAAATGGCAAAAGTTTTCCCCTGACCAGTATCACCTGTAACAGAGATATGCGGATTATCGGTACTTTTTCCCTCTACCTTTTCATTCGCCTCCAGAATATTGACAAAGACCGGTTTGTCAGAAACGGCTATAGCCTCTTCATAACGACCGTGCCAAGAGCTCAGCTGACTGTCAATCATCCCAAAGTAAAAGCCAGTATCTTGACCAACTTTTTGAGTGACAAAAAACAAGTCTTCTGCTAAAGCTCCGACTTCATCAATTTGGATAAAGTTTTTATCCTCGGATTGAAGCAGTTCTCCAAAGCGATTTTTGGCAAACAGATATAATTGGTAAGGAGTGGCCCGAGAGATTTTGATTTTACGACTTTTCATTTCTTCCATCAGCAAGTTAATTTTCTGCTTTAAAACCCTCAAATCACTATCAAAAATGACCAAAGTCTGCAGGTAATTGAGAATAGGAATACCATCTTCAATTTTGGATTCAATATCCTCTACTAGATATTTACTCTGACCAACAGAATTTTTCTGTACACTATCTGCTTCTGCAGACTCTGTCTGAGCCCCTTTCAATTTCAAGCGAACATTACGGGCCTTGGTCCGGATATTGTTAAAGGGCAGCCCCTTGACCTTGGCAAACTTAGCCTTGGTCCAAACTTCTAACGGAAACCCTAATGACTGCACTTTTTCGATAAAATGCAGGTAGGAGGCATTTTCTGGCTTATAAGCCACTGGAAGAAAGGCTACATATTGAGAGCCTTCTTCATTTTGGAACTCCAGAACATTAATACGCTTGTAATCAATATTCTTGTCTCCCAAGTTATCAATCCAGTTTTCAACCAAATTCACTTCATATTCTTTATCAACATTCAAAGAATGTAAATATGAATAGCGATTAACAAAAATCGTCTCTCGAGTTGACAGCCGGCGATAATCGAGCAGGGATAAATCTTTTTCCAGTTCTGCCCGTTGTTTTTCGTACTTTAATTCCCACCCTTCCATTATGCTTTTTTGAAGCCCCAAGCTCTCTACCAGAAAATCAGAAGCTATATTGATAGAATCCTGGATTACTTCTTTTAGGTCCACGGAAATAGTAAAAGATTTCAGAGGAATACTGATAAAGTAATGATAGTCGCATAATTCTTTAGATGCTAACAGATAATCATAGGACTTTTCAAGGACAGAATAAGCCATTTCTTCTGTATCAGTCGCAAAGTTTTGAGAAAGCTTCTGAAATTTTTTCAGTAGGTCTTTTTGAAAAGGAAGCATGACAATATCCACATCGCCATAGTTTTTAATATTAGTTAGCCAGGCTTCAACAGATGCCTTAAATTTTTCCTTTTTGGTAAAGTCTACGGGATTAATGTCTTGGGGATTGACCTCATACAAGGCAAAGACACTGCCATCTTTTTTTAACATCAGGTTATCAACAATATCTACAATTTCATTCGTTAGTTTCACTCAATTTCCCCTCTTTCTTTAAGATATAATCTGGTTTGTAATACAAAATACCATCATTCAGATATTTCAGCTTACGTTTTCGGCCATAAACCCGATAAAATTTTAGATAGTCACGGATAAAACGACTGATTTTCTGCTGCTCAATCGTAAAATCAGATAGGACAATCCCTGAACTCCAAATGATAGGTGTCCCAACCCCAATCCAAAACGGCATAGGAATTGGAATAACTTTCGTTACAAAATTTGAAAATAGCCAATAATAAGCCAAAAACAAAAAAGCCGTCCAGCCAAGTGTAGACAGCTTGATTGCGTTAGGCAGAGAAAAACGATCGGAAAATTTTTGAATCCAAGTTGGCTGCTCAAAAGCAGAGCGATAGTGATATAATCGCTTATCTTTTTTCTCAAATGCCATTGCCTCACCCACCAATCTTGAAAAGATTGACCAGTATAGACAAGATTTCAGAGACTTTGTTCAACACCAATTCTGGTTGGTAGCAGAAAAAAGCGACGGCCAAACCAATTCCAATAGACTTCAAAATCTTTCCGCCGGACCGATCTGTTAAAAATGTAACAATACCAGCTCCTGCACCAATTCCAAGGGCACCCCAAGCCCCTACGTCTTTCAACAATAAAAGGATAACTTCTTTCATTCGTTACCTACTCTCCTTTACTTCATTTGTTTTCGGTATTTTTCAGCAATCCCATGCTCAAAACTTTGAACACGGAACGTATCATTTTCTTTGTCTACTTTCAAAATGACCACAAAGTTTTCTTGATGGGACAGTCCCAGACCGTCCGTAAAGGTAACTTGCAGTACATCTACCAGCTTATCTTTATGATCCTTATCCGTAATAAAATAAGAATAATCAATAGAGGTCAGTTTGTACCCTTCCAAGGGCTGAATATCCTTTGAAAAAGGGGTTAGCTGTGTTTTATCACCGCTGGCATAAGCTGTAAACAAAGCTTGAACATACTCTTTGGCTTTACCAAACTCTTGTTTGCTATCCTGCTGGTCCTGCAAGTGGATACCAGCTTTTACATTTTTGGCCGCATAAGAATTTTCCTTAGTGAAATAAGGCAAGTCTGAAACATAGAATTTATTATCCTTAACGGCATAAGGGATATGAAGCAAGCCATAGTTTGGTTGCCATTCCTCCCCTGCCTTAACAGAATAAGTGACCCGATAAGTCGCTAAATTATCTGCTACCTCTACTAAGGTAGCGCCTGTTAGCTGACTATCCATTCGGTTGTTTTCTGTGTTTTTAATGTCAATGCCTGATCCGTAGTATTCCTTGAGTTTGGCTTGATTTTCAGCATTATTTTCTGAGAAGTAAACATTTAAAAATTCCATCATAAAAAGACTGACCTGATTAGAATAGGTCCGAGAATTTTTGTTTGTTACCTGGATCTCGTTTTTATCATTCCTCAAACTACGAAAGGTGTTGGAAACAATGGTTAGGGTTGATAAGAGTACGACCCCAGCCACAAAGCCCAGAAGCAAACGATTAGCCGCCTTCTGGCTGATTTTCCGGGGCTTCAGCTCTACCTTGCTTTTGTTTGGTTTGGGAAACTTTACTTTCCCAACCTCCTTTTTTAGTTGAGAAAACCATTTTTTTACATTCAAATTTATTCTCCTTTACATATATTTTCCACTAAAACGGACATTTTTAAAATTGTCTGCTAAAACGGAAAGTTAGTTAACGCTAGGCCGGAACCAGATTAAGAACAAGCTCATCGTAAGCCTCAATGTCGCCCATCACGGCATCCATCTGTTGCTTCGTAATCCTAGCTTGGTCTACATATTCCTGTAGTTCCCGGAAGCACCAATAAACCGCTTCGCCGTACGATAAGTCATCCTCAATCAATTCCCCGTCATCACGCCAAACTGAGTAAGGATTTTCTTCTTTCGAAAAATCCTTATGAATAGTGTAAACAGGCATGCTTACCTCCTTTCTTCATTCACATGATACATAGAACCCTTTGCTGGTATTAAGTACCACTCCCTGATCTATATAAGCCTGGATGGCCCTAACCCAGCTGGAAGCCTGGAAGAAAAATTCCACTACGCTATCCATATCAGCCCCCTCCAGGAGCTGCTTCATCAAAGCAGTCTCATCTCTAGAAACAAAGCGGTAGTAGTGGCTCATGATAAAGCTGGGAGATTGATGATGTTTTAACATGTGTTGTACCAAGAAATCATCCCCGTCGTACAACTCCAGGATCACTTTTTTTAAAAGATAGGCTTCCTGCAGGGACATGATTGAATCAACTTCCCAATCAGAAAAGCCACAAATGAAAAAGGAATCTTCCTTAATTCCTCTTTCTTCCATTCTGGCCAATACCGCCTCTTTACTGAATTTCATCAAATCCAACTGGCATAAAGACCGGCTATTGCCATCCGTCAGCACCCGAATATTTGCAATCATTTGTCCTCCTCAGTCATTCTCCTTTCATACTGTAAAATTTCTTCCCAAGTCAACCATTCAGGCTTTTCACCCTCTGGAAATTTCTTCCACAATTTTTTCATTTCCGCAATCTGATCCGGGACATTACCAGCCCAAAGATGCCCCTCATACCGACCGCCATAACCTAAAAAATAGTCACAGTCTGTCTGTAATCTACTTAACATCATATAATCAAAATGATAAGGATTTTGGCGGTTTTTGTAATCTTCCAAGTAGGCTTTTAGCTCAGATAATTCCAAAAAACCGTCCAGACCGTAACCAAAAGTATCATCTTCCTCTGGCAAGACATAGAGTTGGCCTTTGAAAGATTCTGTCACTCCGATTTTTTCCAAAGCGCTAATCTGAAAAGGCAAGGGGAAACGCCCCCTTTGTCCCGTCTCCGTATTTGTCACAATCGCAAATTCCATGTCACCGACTCCTAAACAAGGGCCGCTAGTCGCTTGCCAGTACCGTACATGCTTTGAGAAATGGTGTTTAATTTCTCATTTTGCCTGTAGTAGATCCGCAGTTGAGTCTGGATTTCCCGGATCTGATCAATCGGAAGGGCAATCACCATGTCCCCTTTTAACTTACTGTTAAGCGTTCCTGCAATCGTATAGGCTTCCCGGTAATTGTGAGCAATCAATAGTTCTGAAAGCTGGGCTGTCAATGATAAAATTTCTTTTTCCAAAGTTCCTTGTGCCATTCTTGTACCTCATTTCTAGTATTTTATCCATAAATAACTATCTTATGGATGGGCTTCTAATAATGAATTCTTTTCCCATTTCCTTTATGCTCCTTTTTTCTTTAATTCAAAAATATAAGCCTTATATATGACATTAAAAATATCCGCCACCAACTTTTGCGGAATATTTGAACGCTCATTATAAGACTTGGAGAAATTTTTCAAAGTCATTTCTGGCTTAATAATTTCTTTTTTTAGATTAAGATAGACATTACTTGCAAATGTCGTCCTCTTTTGCAAAGGATAGTCATAATTGTTGTACCTAGTTAAATTTTTATATGGAATTTTGAAACCAATAATATCTTCAATATACGGCCATAAACGATCACCTGCAGGGTTTTCAATGACCCAAAACAGAGGATTGTAACGCTTAATAATTTCAATCGTATTAAAAGCGGTCAATTCTCCATTGATTCGTTTCAAGAACTGGTGCTCATATCGGTAATTGATAGGAGCTTTTTCATAGTCATCATTGGAACGAATAGTAAAAGGAGACGGCTGCACCTGAGGAGCAAATAGACTGTCTGATACATCATTTCGTTTCCAACAGGCATTACCCTGATCCATAGCGGAAGCATTAGACCAGCTCTCACAGGGTGGACTGGCAATAATCAAATCAGGCCTAGGTAACTGATCCAGCGTTTCAAACATCTTATTATCTCCGAAAAGCCGTCCATAATCCGCAAGATCCAGACTAATAAAATGCTCATTCTTGCCTTCAATGTCTATCCCAACAGGATAAATATCAATGTTTGTCTCCTTGGAATCATTTAGAGCCTGAACACCTTTTGTATAACTGCCATTGCCACTGTCAAAAAGCGCCCAAACTGTCATTTGTTTCATACACTCCCCCCTCTGTCTAACTGCAATCGACCCAAACCAGAAACTTTTAGAAACTCTCTCAGTTCTGAGAGCAACCGACGAATCATTCTATGCCTATCAATCGTTATTCGCAAAAAATACTCTTGAACAGATTCCTCATAGGAGAAAAGAGAGAGAAGCAGCTCCTGCTTTTTTTCCAAAGCTAGATCATCCAGCGCCTGCAGGTAAGCCCGTGTTTGGTTCTTGAATTTGAGAGCAACCGCACGATCATTCAGATAGGCAGAAGAATAACGCTTCTGACGTAGAAGATTTAGCTCCTGGCGCATTTCCTGATACTGAAAACTAGAAACTTCCGGCTCATAGTATTCCCGATTAGGAATCGCCAGGACCACATTAACCAACAAGCCTGTATAATTGCCATAAGCTTCATAGTATGCTTTTAAATAAGCCTCAATCATAGGACCGCCTTTCTTACTAAGTTTTCATAGGAATCCGCATAACCTTCCTCCTCGATTAGAGAAAGAAACTGTTTCTCATCATCATCTGAAAGCACCGCCTCCCGGATAATCTGAGATAATTTTTTGACCCCTCGGATTTCCTCCAACATCAAGACCCTTTTTAAGGTACGGGCCACACTCCGCTCAATCCAACGATATTCCTTGACTCCTATTTCACAAAGCTCAGGACACATGACGAACTTAAAAGCCTCATAGGATCCCATCAAGGCATACCAATCCGAATCCAACTGCCGGCCGCCTCTGGTCTGCTTATAGACATGGATTTTATCATTGATTAGACCAACTGCTCTGCCGGCCACATCAAATTGATAACTTTCCGCCCACTCTTTCACAAACTGGTTAGCCGCTTCATCATTGAGACGGACCTCATACCGATTTTTAAATTGGTAATACTCACGGACAAACTCCACAGGCACATCCAACTTACCCGCTTGCTCCAGGTCTTTCTCATAAAAGTTGAAAAAGACAGGAGAATTTCTTGACCCAAAATAAAAAGACTTGCCTTGAGACTGGCTTCCAGATGACTTATCTACCAACTGGAATGATTTTGCTTTTGTCTCAATCAAGCCTTTATCGTAACGGTCTTTTAAATCAGGCAGAGGATAGTTGCCCTCTGGATTGTATAGCTCATCTAAAGCGATATCCAAGCGAGTAAACTTCAAAAAATCCGCTGCAGCTTCTGGAGAAGCCGTAGATTTTTGGGCAAAGCTGACGCAAGAACAAACAAAATCCTTCCAGTCTCGCTTTTGTTCTGTCTGCAGGTAGTATTCAAACTGACGGCAGCCAGCCCCCGAAAACTCTACCAAGGTTCCCATGTGATGATCATTCTCTGACCAGTAAATATTGATATTTTGGAACTCAATCTTATAATGATAAGAATAAAGGCCCTTTTTTTGTTCGGAAAATTGTTTTTCCCCCAGGCGCAATACCTTATCAATAATGGTCTTATAATCTAAGGTTTTAAATCGAACCCGCAGATAGTCAATCTTTCCTTCTAACCGGGTTCCCTTGAGTTTCTGCTGGTTGAAAAATAGCCGCTGAAACTTTTTCTGGGAAACCTTGGGAAGTTCCCGCTCCCCAATCTCGATTTTCTTATAAGTGTTATAGTTTACATCTAGGAGCGCTGAAAATTCTTTCAGCGAAAAGCCCAGGTGTCGGCGGATTCGCTTCAATTCTTTGTAATCAAACATAGTCCTCACTTTCTTACTAATTTTATCAGCTATTTAGGGCGAAATTCCTTGAGCTGACACTATTTTTCACACTTTCTTGTACCTACCCCTACCCCCGTATTACCAAACGGGGGTAGGAAGGTTTCAGCCTGCCCTGGGCAGGCCTCACCACTCCGGCTTGTGCAGCCGTGCGGCCGTGCTTTCCCGCCCAGGCGGGCACTGCACTCACTGCACAGCACCGGATGCTAATTCCTCCTGACGGTCCACTATCCGCTTGACAACGACCTTATAGGTGTCATTAGTCAACTCTTTATCCGCCATAATCTGGACTAACAAGTTCTGGACCTGGTCAGACAGGGCAGCACCTGCAGAAGATTCCACCTCATAGCCGTTTTCTACCAGTAGTTCCATGATTTTTCTGGCCGTAGACAAAGGCAAATCATTCTCTTTAGCAAAATCAGCTAGGCTTGTTTGTTGAGCCATAGCCTCAACTGGCAAACTTGGGAGTCCTTCTTTGTTTTTTTCTAAAGGATTGAAAGGATTGGCAATTCTAGGATAGGCTTCATAGACATCATAGAAATTAAAATCCTTAGTGACCAATGGGCTGTAGTACTCCTGGGCCAACTCACCGACAACGGCCGCATAACCACGGTAAACCCGCTTACCGGCTAGGCGAGTATAATTTTTAAACCGTTTGTTTTTATTCTCATCCCCGAACATCATCGGATACCCAGTATCACTGAGTTTTCCGATTGAGATATGGAACATCATATTGTCCCGAATGATAGTCGGGAGATCCTGGGCGCTAGGTTTTTGCATGAGCTTAATCAGAAAGACCCCGGCTTGCCGGCCCTGTAAAATCAACTGCTTGTCTGCAGCCATAAAGCGCTCCCTTAATACATAGTTTCCGCTCTCCATGGAAGCAACCAAGGAATTAAATTCATCACAGAGAATAAAATAAGGCTCTAACCCATACTTATCAAAAGAACCCAATTCTTTTTCTCCCCGTTCAGCGGCC
Source organism: uncultured Streptococcus sp. (assembly GCF_963536705.1). Taxonomy (GTDB): domain Bacteria; phylum Bacillota; class Bacilli; order Lactobacillales; family Streptococcaceae; genus Streptococcus. Next base: position 14,454 of record NZ_CAUTAP010000010.1, read on the forward strand.
AGCTTCCGCATGGTAGCCATCCGATTATGCATAATCTCTACACCATTTTCAAAACACGATACAATCTTTTCTGTATCGTAATGGATTCTGCCTTTCAAAACCTCCAGGTTTTCCAAGGGAACAAAATCAGCCCGCTTGGGATCGCAGGCATCCACTACACCAATTTTGAGCAGGGCAATGAGGACGGCACGGATAAAAGTTGTTTTCCCGCCACCAGTTCCTCCAGCAACAAGCAAATGGGGGGATTCAACAAAATTCCACCATAGATTTTTAGCCAGTTTGATTCCTTTTTTGGGATCATAAGTGACCTCGCTAGCATGGATCCGATTGAGAAAGGCAGCATAGGCTAATTGATAGACAACAAACTTTTCCCCGTCTACCTTATCCATAAAATCCATAAAGAAGGCTGTTTCAAACTCTGAACCCAAATTCAGAAACTGCTCTTGAAATTTATTTCCCTGGAGTTCCAGGGAAATAAACAACTCATAAGACTTCTGTTTTACATAGACTTTCGGAAAGGCAATTTTTCTTTTTGCCCCCTTTTCTGTCTTTTTTTCCTTCTCTATATAAAAACTATGATCCTTGAGAAAGCGGGCCATGATATACAAGCGGATACACTTCTTGTAAAAGAGAAAACGCTCCTCAAAATAACGGTGTAAGAATCTTGTTAAGAACGGAACCAGCAGTAGTAAACTACCAAGAAAGACCAGGAGCACCTTATCCATATCCATCAACCGCTCCAGGTTACAATAAGCCAAAAAAGCTATCCCTAACAAAAAGATAAGACTAATAAATCCTTGCAAAATCGCATTAATCTTCAACATCCAGGGACGAATCTTCACCCCTCGATAGGTCAACACTTCACGAATAACCGATATTTCAGACACCCCCTTTCAGCAAGAAAAGCCAGTTTTAACCAGCTTTTTCTTCCTTAGGTGGCTGCTTCATGCCACCCAGGCGCTCATATCCATCAACCCGCAAAGAGAAACCAAAATCAGTGATCTCTTGACGGTTGTCCCCAAAGCCAACCGCATTAGGAAAGTTATAAATGAAAGGAGAAGCAGTGCCAATAATCTGGATCTCTGTCATAAACGGCAGTTCTTCATAGGTTTTTCCTGGAGCTAATTTCAGCTGTAGATTATCCCCGATTTTGTCAGAATACACGATTGCATGGGTAACTTCCATTTCATCCGTCCGTTGACCGTCATTAAAGACCGGTCGCTTTTCCAGGGAAAGAAATTTCAAGTTTCCGAGATTGGCCCGGACATCATAAACAGTACCTTGGTTAAATTTATCCACATTAAAAGTCATTTAATATCACTCCTTTTCTTATTTTGCAGGTTTAATCCGATCAGCAGTAAAGATAATTTCCCGCTTGGTCTTGCCCCGAGATTGAACGCTGCCAACCGTCATTGTCAGATTTTCCAAAATAACCTTAGTCAGCTTGTTAGGGACGAAACTATTATCCAAACCGTTTACACGTACCTGCACATCCTGTTGTTTTTCGCCGCTTACAGTGAAAATCCGGTAGGGATCAAACATTGTTCTCCCACTTGGGACCCGTTCGGTTACAGTTGGAACAGCATAGACATCTGCTCCAATAACTTCCTTTGCCTGAATTGGCAATTTTTGTAAATCAGCCATTTAATTTTTCCTCATTTCTGTTTTTGTTTTTTTATTTGATTCTGAATAAAAAATAACTGCAGGAGCACGAGGCAATTTCATAGTCTTACTCCATTTCTAATCTAAAATACAAATTTCTTTTCTTTTTGAATTATAGTAAGCTCTCCCGCCAAATAAATTCAAAAAGTCATTTAGTTCTTCCAAAGACTGGAAATTCATCATAATATCAATTTCATCAATTTCGTAGTGATATTTTTTGAAAATTTCAGCATGTCTTGCAATACTTTTATGAGCATTAAACATACTTTTATTAAAAATTACCGCGTATTTCATTTTCAAACCCCTAAATATTCTTTCTTCAAGAGGCGCTGATAGTCATTCTTGCAGTCCATCAGACGCTTAGAAAAGCTATCATGGCTATCATGACGACTAAAAATAGTTTCCATTTCGCCCAAGCTTGCACGATAACATGCTTCACAGCGTGTCCAATCATCCCGATACATCCTCATAGAAAACTTGAAATTTTCTATGATTCCTTTAAATCGTTCTTCAAAATAGTCCATCTACTAACTCCTTTCGATTTTCCAATGTTCCTTTTCAATAATTCGCTGATAGGGTCGCATTAAATGAGTTGTGACAATCTTATCTTGTTTCAAAGATTTCTCATTCAATCGATTTAATTCGTTCAAGCTAGACTTGCACAACCTTAAGAGCATCAAACGATCCGCAGCATATATCTCGAAGGAAAATAAAAAGTTATCGAAAATTCTTCGATAACCCTTTCTATAATATTCAACTACTTCATCACTATAATTCATTTCACTTTCATCTATACCCCTTTCATAAAATTAAAAATTATCATAATCATCAGCATAAAGACAAAAACAGAAAGAGAAGTAGCTAGTAATAACGTTCCAAACATAAACCATAATCCTTTCTTTAGCATGTTATCACCTCAATCTTTCCACATTACAATATTGGTCCATTTAGATTTTGTTTTCAACAAAAATCGCATCATTCCTGTTTGTACTTGGCCACTATAGATAATAAATTGACCATCCTCAATATACATTTTCAAATATTCTTGGTCAAATTCGGGTAAGTCAGCAGCAAAACAAATATTTGATTTCTTTTCCATTTTCACAATGATAAAGCCACGATCAGAAAAATATAACCCCACATCATTGTTTTTACTACGATTTTTCAATACACTTAATAACAATTGCTTTCGATACCAATTTAAAAACCACTTACTCATGGATAAGCCTCCTTTCTATTAAGATAATCAGCAATCATCTGCTTAAGAAAACAGAAAAAGCAAATTACTACGAAAGCAATTTGCCTATAATTTTATTTTTAAATTTTCCATTTTCCTAAACAGATGACTAATCTATTTAGTATATGCTCATATCTTCGCATATTCATTCTTCACCAGAAGTCATACTCTGGCTACCGCCCACGCAGCATAAAGGTTGTTGTCTCACTCCAACAGAGCCTCTGCCTGCGTCTCCGACCCAACTAGGGCCAGCAGTTCCTGATGATTCATCCAAGCCAGCTCATCAGGCTAAAAGCTGGTGCGTGTGCTCTTAGATTTTCAGAATCTAGAACAACTCCAGCCTCCCTCGCTTTTAACCCCCAATAGTAAGTGGTAAGAGTTTTTAGAAAAGTATAAATTGAATATCTTGTATAGGAAGGAAAACGGAGAAATCTGTTCTCCTTTTTTGTTCGTTTTAAATTTAAAGAGAAAGGAGATCATCATGCGAGGATTGGAGATTGTCATGAATATTGACACATTGGAAGTTTATGAAGTGATTGATCACGATAAAGAAAATCAGTCAGAGAAATTACCGCTAGAAGATTCTGAAGCTTCTCCAGGTGCCTTTCAACTTGATTTATTTGAAAGCATGAGCTGTCAGAACACATCCTAGGGGAGATTGTAAAGAACTGTATCAGAGGAGACAAACGATGATGACAAACAGTTTAAATTTATATGAAAAGTTACTCAATAGTGAGCCGTTAGGATTTATTGATCCGCTGACAGATCTAGGAGAGTTTGACAAGGTTCAGATGAAATTCAGAAAACCTGTCCGCAGCTTAACGAACAAGTATTCAGGTCAGCCTTATAATCCTTACTGGCAAGAGAAAATTGAGGAAATGCGATTACTCTATATTCAATATCAGCTAAGCCTACGTGAAGAAGACAAGAAAGAGAATATCCAAACCAGGGTCAAGGTTCCAGAAACGCAAGAACATATTGAAGAAATCGTGACCACGTATTTGAAGCTAGGTTTTCGCTTTAGAGAAATTGAAAAAAGAGTATCACTGTCCTACAAAAAGCTACGGAGTGACTGGAGTCGGTGCGATTATGTAACGACCGCAGAGACTGAGTTTTACAGTAAAGAGGACTTAAAGGACGGCTACTTCTTTTCGGTTGCTGCTCCTCCTAAGAGTATGAAAGAGAACTAAGAGAGGTTGACATGAGTTCAAAAGAACAGGGAAAATGTTGTATCTGTGGCTGCACTTGGAACAATGCTTGCTACACTCCAGACAAGGGGGCTTGTTGGTGGATAGATGAAGAAGAAACAATTTGCAGCCATTGTTTCTGGAAATTGGATATGGAGGGGTAGAGGATGAAAGTTTATTATAGACCAGGTCATGACTGGTTAGAACGTGATGAAGAGTTCGCCAAAAAGGTGTTAAACAACCCTAAAAGTCATTGGGTTATGGATACAAAGCATGATGTTCTTTGTGTTGTTAAATTAGGAAACCATATCAGTGCAGTGAGATTTCTTGCTAAACATTTTTATGGATTAGATCGTATTTATCGAGAAGATATTCCAAAATGGCAAGAGATTATTTCTAAAAATATGATTTTCTACAATGCTATGGTAAATGAAGCTGACCATTATGCCCGTCATCTACCTAGAAAGTACAGAGGAATTTAAAATGAGTGATAAAATCATTCTAAAAGTTCAAAATTTGCTTGAATTAGCCTATGACGCTCCGAACGATGAAGAAGGGCAGTCAGCGCTTCTCATGGCCCAGAAGTTGATGGTAAAACACAATTTAGCCATGAGTGATATTCAAAAGATCCACAAGAATAATATTGGAGAGACTGTTGCAGCCTCAGAATATAGAATGGTTTGGTGGAAAGAGAAATTGGCTGGTATTCTTGGTGCAAACTTCAGGTGTAAAGTCATTAGACAAAGGAAAGTTGATGAAGGAATTACGAAAATGATTTTCTTTGGCTATGATAGTGATGCTGAATTTTGCACCAAAGTTTATGAAGGTGCTGTTTTATATCTGGAATATCGATTAAAACGTCTCTTCCCTACAATTACAAAAGCTCGCTGGAAAGACTACAAGAAGTCTTACTTGTTTGGATTTCTTACAGGGTTGAATGAGCGTTTTGAGAAACAAACTCAATCATCAGAAAAATTTGCTTTGATGGTTCAGGTTCCTGCTGAAGTATTGGAAGAACAGTATAGACGAATGGGAAAACTCAATGAGAGATCTGCCAAAATTCCAATTCAAAAAGTAGACCTGGAAGCTTATTCTGTAGGACTTGAACATGCAAAAGAAACAAAGCTAATGACTGATGAATTGTTAAACAGCTAGCTCAGTGATGAAAAAAATTAGGAATATTTCAATTTGAATTTGAATACAATCTATCCTTTAATTCTCAAAGATGGATTAAGGAATTATAAATTTAGAAACAGTCATTTGAAACCTGTTTCTTCAGTTGAGGAAGGTAAGCGAGGAGCTATATTCACTTACCGTTCCAAAGCTCACATGATCAAGGCCCGTGGACTTGTTCTAACCTCAATGGAAGCTATTAAAGAAAATCAAGATGGCTTCACTCACTGGACGCCGAACGTTTATCGCTTCGGATCATACAGTGACAGCCGACGACAAATTACACGTGGCCATGCTGAAGAGAACTTGCGTCAGATCAATACCTTTGTGATTGATTTTGACCTGTCCTCAGACGATGTAATGACATCAGGAGACATCCTGACGGCTGCTCTTGATTTAGGCTTCATGCCAACGTTAATTCTAAAGTCAGATAAAGGATACCAGGCTTACTTTGTTCTGTCTGAGCCAGCCTATGTGACCGCCCATTCACAGTTCAAGGTGGTAAAGGTGGCCAAGGCGATCTCTCAAAACTTGAGAAGTTACTTTGGTCAGACTTTACCTGTTGATATGACCTGTAATCACTTTGGTATTTGCAGAATACCCCGTACAGATAATATCGAATTCTTTGACGAAGAGTACACCTATTCTTTCCAGGAGTGGCTGAATTGGTCGATGAAACAATCAGACTTGCCTTTCCCAAGTAAGAAACCGAACCTAACGGTTATTTCAGGAACAGAAGGGGCAAAACAGACCGATGAGCCCTGGTATAAGATGTTGATGAATGAGTCAAACATCAAAGGTACTAAGGACTTAATGGGTCGAAATTCTGTATTGTTCACTTTAGCCTTGGCTAATTTCTCCAGCGGTGTCTCACAAGGCGATTGTGAGGTCGTGTTAAACGAATTTAGCCTACGACTGGACGAACCAGTCACTACAAGCGAACTCTTAAAGATTATTGCCAGTGCTTATTCAGGCAAATATGAGGCAGCCAGCAGAGATTATATCATGCTGCTGTGTCGGGCCTGGGTCAATAAGGATTTGAAGGCTGCGGATCTCTTTACCAAGCAGCGGTGGTACAAATTCAAGAAGAAGCGGGCTGATCGCAAGAACAGTCATCTGTATGAATGGAAAGCCGATGTGATGGCCTATTTAGAGGACTTTTACCAGTCAGAAGATCCATTTATTCAGACAACGAAAAAGGCGCTGAGAGAAGCTCTCAGTATTCCTGAACGCTCTTTAGACAGAGTACTGAAAGCACTAAAGGCAGATCAGAAGATCTTCTTCACGATTAAATCTGGCCGTGGCGGCGGGATCCGTATTGCTTCCGTCAAGGCTATCTTCCTGTCCCTTCTCCAGGTGAAAAAGGAACGCCAGGAAGCGTATGTTGGTTATATTGCTGCTTTCTTTGAAGAAAGCTTGAGTCTCACTCGGCGAGTGATAGAAGGAGTTAAAAATGACCTTAAACAAGTATCACAACTCTCTTTATTTGAGCTCGACATTGGATAAAAAATAAAACCCGTCAAGTGCCTTTACATTATATCTAGGATAATGTGAGGCAATTCGGAGGCGGGGAAAAACTAGCTAGTAACTATTCATTAGGTAGGAGAACAATTAACACGTAAAAAAGTATAAGAGTTGGGTGTACTCAATGTTCTGGAGCTAGTCAAGAACTTGGAAGATCAAGAAAGTGAGGAAGTCAAATGATTGCTATTTTTAGTTTTGAGATTGGAGATTATCTGCGTGATGAGAAGAAGAACCTTCTAGTTTTTGAGACTCAGGGGATGGCTTCTCAATATCTTCAAAAATGGTATCACAAACCCGTACCAGTAACGAGGACAAAGAGAATTATTCAGTATCCGAATTACTATCAGGCTCCATTTAGATTTCATAAGGTTTGTTAGAAGGGAGGTTTTAATGGTGAAAAATGAAGATGATGTTCTTTATACTGGAAGACTTTATCTGTTTGATATTATTCCATTATGGAAAACGACAAAGACCAAGCGAGAATGGAAACAAATTGAAATGGAGATGTCATCAAGAAATAAAATGGTGATGTTTAAGTTTGATGACGAGGAGGAGAGGGAAGATGACAAAAACGTTTAAGATTGTACGAGGGACTTATCTGACAGGACTAGGACAAGAGCCCTCAGCTTATTACTTCAAGGTGTCTGAAAGCGATGCAGACTTTGAAACGATTGCTCCTGGAGATGTAGCCCTGACCTTTTATCAAAATGGAGAAACCATCACAAGTTTACCAGCTTTGGTACGAGTTGATGGGGTCATTGTAGCTGAAAGACAGGTCAATGAATTTCTCCATAGTGAGAAGAAAGATCATCTGCCTATGTTGCCGATTGTGGCGATTTATGATGATTTTGATCCGCTTGTTTTTAATAAGATTATGACCAGTTTTCAAGAGCTAAAGCAAGACATGAAACGGCTGGCTAAACTTCAAGTGATTCAGGGCAATCTCTTTGATTTTCTGGATAAGGAGGACTCTCTATGAAAGATTTGAAAGCAATCAAATTGGGTTTTGGCATTGTTCTTTTTATCATGCTTTTGAGTTTTGCTGCTATTGGAGTAAAGACGGTTTGGCAAGAGGTTGTTTTCAAAGATTACGACAGCCATCTGACCCAAAACGAATATACAGCTGCGGTAGTTGATCAGAATGTGAACCTGGTCTTTTACAAGTCAGGCTGCCCCTATTGCCAGGCAGGAAAACAGGCGGTTATTTTTGCTGCTGAAAAGAGTGCTTATCCGACTTTTTATATCAATGTTGAGTCGGAAAAAGGCCAGGTCTTGGTAAAGAAATATCAGGTAAAAAAAGCGGCGACGATTGTTACACTGAGAGATGGAAAACAGCAGCTTTCTCTCTATGCGACTAAGGACAGTAAAGGCAAAATCAAGGCTGATGAGTCTGCTATTAAGGAGGCAATGAAATGACTAAAAAGGTAAGCAAAAAGACGGAAGCTTTGTTTCGTTTTGACAATGAATTGTGGCGTGCTAAGACGCCTGAAGGTATGGTTGCTTTAGGTAGACATATTGGAGAAAAGCCTTACTATCTTCACTGTTTCCATGACGATGGCGGGCGTCTTACTTATGTCTCAGAGAGTGAAGCCCTATGGCTGACTCTCGAACTTGCACCGGAAAAAATGTCTTGTATCTAGGAGGTTTTCCATGAATAGCTTATTGAACTTTATCAGTCATTTTATTATCTTGGCTGGCTTGCTATGCGCTTGGTTTCTTCCTATTTGTTCTGTGACAATCAGAGATAAATATGAAAATGAGAAAAAGCAAATGAAAGCGTCTATCGTCTTGATGATGATGTTGAAAATCTTCTGGCCTAATAGCCAGGTGAAGTGGGGAAAAGCAAAATAGAAAGGATTTGTTAGACATGATAGAAATACTAAAACGTTGGATGGAAAATGTAAAATCCAGCCCCGTTGTAAAACCATTTCTGGCCATTAAAAAATGGTTTCAGGAGAATGTGATCAAGCGAAAATTAGTTATTTTTTCCATTTTATTTGCGGCCTGGATCAGTCTTTTGGCTGGGGCACTTTATTCTCCAGAACGTCAAACCTACACAGATGATCAGCTAAAAACCAAGCAAACATTTGTCAATGGAACTGGAGAAATTAAGCTGACCAGTCAGACCTATTCTCCCAAAACAGGTATCATTGTTCTTCAGTTTGAGACTAGGGATGCGACTTCATCTGTTGACCGTGGAATTGATGCCAAGCGCTTAAAATGGAAGCTTTACTCACAAAATAAATCAGCTAAAACGAGCATGGAAGTTGTCCCAATCGTGGATAATAAAATTTCAGTTATTATCCGTGGAGTACCTGAAGATTTTGGTGCTTTTGCGATTGATGTTATCAACACAACTGTCTCAACTAGTTCAGTTGATATTGACATTACATCACCATCAAGTGACGATAGTTCCACTTCAAAATCCTTATCTCCTAAAGAGGAAGAAGCAGAAAGAACCGTTCAATTCTTTGTAACAACTCAAAATAAAAATCTCAAACAAAAGACAATCGATGCGGTGTCTCGTGAAGAGTTTACACTGACTGAAATCGAGGCTGAAATCAGCTATCAGGAAGGACAAATCAAAAAATTGAATGAGTCTATTTCTAAGCTGAAAACCTCTATTGAAGATGATGAGTCTCGCAAAGACGGATTGAATACTGAAGCAAAATATCTTACAGGTGATGACCTGGAAGCCAACCAAAAAGATATTTCTGTCATTGATAGTAACATCGAAACCAAGAACCGTTCGATTGAAACAGCGACAGAAAATATTGAAAAACTAAAAGGTAAGATTGAGGCCTTAAACAAGAAAAAAGCAGCCGTGAAAGATGGTACATTTGAATTTTCTAATCCGATTGAAACGGTGGAAATGAAATAGTGAAAGGAAAGATATCATGAAAAAACACACTCAAAAATGGAAAGAACTAAATAAAAATGGTCTCAAATTATCACTGTTTTGTGGTTTGAATTGGCTTGTAAAATTCTTGATTAAGGTTCAATTTTATATTTTCTCAGCTGTTTTATTCGGCTTGCTGACGTATTATATGCCACGGGATATACAACTATTTACTGTGATAGTTTTGATTTCCTTAGTCATGCTCAAGTGCTTAATAGATGTCATTTATACTCTCTCCTCAAGAGAGTTGAGACGTATGAAGACGACTTTCAATTTTGTTTTAATCTTTCTATTTTTCCTAGAAGGAAATGATTATATTAAGCAACATGTTTTAACAGAATCTATGGTTAATCGTCTTCTTACATTTTGGCTAATTAGTCTTTCTCTTGCAACTCTTGTAATTTTTATTCAGCCGATATTATTTAAGCGCTATCTCTTCAAAAATGTTATCAATAAAGAGTACTTAGGTATTCGAAAGCTAACAGATCATCTGCCGCCTGAATGTAATCTTTATACGGATGCTGATGAAAAAGAAGCTGACAAACGGATGAAAATGATTAACCAAAATGTGATTAAACAACCTTATCAAGAGTTTGTCGAATTAAGCTATTTAAACAGAGAAGTGCTTACAGCTATTCGCTATAGTGTAGTTCAATTTGAAAAAGAAAAAGAGCGTACTTTCGGTGATTATGATACCATTTATTATCCTGTTTTTAGAATTTATCCTTTTGGAATAAAAGAAGATTTTGGTCATACACTGATTAAATTTAAACTTAGTCGAAGAGCTGCTTTTACAATAGAAGTTGAAGGATTTCAGAAGCAATTGTCCTAAAATTGTTTCTCCCTAATTTTATATTAGGGAGTTTTCTTTTTGCGGTGACTTGTCCCTTTACAGCACAAAAAAAAATTATCCCTTATACTGATTTTAATTTTAAAAAGGAGGCTATAAGATGGCAAAAAAAGATCTTAAAAAAATTGATTTAGAATTGGAAGAAGCAAAGAAAAAAGTTGCTGCTTTGGAGTCGGTTCGTAAGGAAGCAGAAGAAAAGCTTCAAAAAAATATTGGTAAATTGTACGTCCAGGTGCAGCTCAAAAAAGATAAAAATTTGTCGTATGAACAAATTCATGATGACCTAAAAACAGAACTCGCTCTTCTCAAAGAAGAAGAAAAAGAACGTCGTCAAGCTGCTCAAAAAGCTACTGAAGAAAGTGAACAGGTTTCTTAAAAACAGACCGATTTTCTCCAGCTGAAGGAGCACGAAATAACCTGATTTTGCTCTTAAAACATCAGTGGCTGAAAGTATGCTGATTAGAAAAAAGAGTAAGTATAGGTGTGTTATAGTGGTGTGCTTAGGTAGGCGTAGCCGAGAAAATTGGGGACAAGGGAAACGTTGATACTATCAACTCCCCACGGGATGTGGGGACAGTTTCTCTTATGCTCTTTTCAAGCACTAAGACCCTAAAAGGCCTTAAGCCTTGCAGGTGGGCGCTGGTGTGCTGAAAAACCGCAAAAGTAGAACCGTTTCGGTTCGTGACGTTGCGAGGTTCAGGTTTTCTTTTTTGCTTCTTTTTGCTTTTTCCTCGTAAAAAGAAAAAAGAAGGGCGCTCATTTTTTGAAGAAAGGAGAGATGAAATGCCGACCAAAAATCAAACTGTTGAAATCAAAATCCGAGGACTTTCACACCAAGAGGTGAATTATCTAAAAGCTCTTGCGAAAGATACCAAGGCAAAATCATTTAATGAATTTTTGCTGGGAATGTGCCGTGAAAAAATTGAAAAAGGAAAATTCAATCGGGCAGAAGATTTGTACGTCTCCCATCTTGAAAATATCAAACTGACATCTGACCACGTTTTGTTTTTGACAGAAAAACAGTCCGACATTTTACAAGATTTTGAAACGAAAATGGCCCGATACGCTAATCACATTTCCCGCTGGTTGGAATACGAGGGAGAGGTGGAAAGAGATGACTAAGGAAATCAAAATCAGAAATATTCCAGATCATACGTTTGAGCAGCTGCACACCATAGCGAACAAATATCAGTATTCATCATTCAATGAATTTATGCTCTCACAATGTGAGTCTGTCGTGATGAACGATGGACTAGATTTATATGAAAATCGTTTTGCGGAGACTTTGGCTGAAATTAAAAAGCAACAGAGCCAGATTTTAGAGTTGCTGTTGAAGAATGAAATCAAATTATCAGGATATGGTGCAAAACAAGAACTGGTAGAACAGCTGACGATTGATTGGCTTGGATTTATGAATGACGAAAAAGCAGTGACTTCTGAACGACAGGCAGGTGATTACTGATGAAGAAAAATAAATTTGTTTTTGTCGCTATAATCTTTTTAGCCATCCTTCTGGTACAGCCTCAAAATTTTCAAGCGGTCGTCTCATTTTTTACACAAAATGATTTGAAAAGTCAGCTCAATATTACTGGTTCACCTGGAGAAAAAAATTCTGATATTTCATCCACCTATCATTCTAAAAATAGTGAACTGAAATCACAAATCTATGATGGAAAAAATCAAGTCATTGAAGTTCATTCTAAAGCTCAATTTACGAGTGAAGAATTGAATTTGGAAAAAGGCACCTGGAAAAAATTTTCCAGTCTTGATCTGCTCAATCGTGTAGGAGTGGCTGAAGCCATGTTAGGTCAAGACCTACTGCCTAAAAAAGAGCGAGAAGATATTTCAACCGTCACACCGACTGGTTGGAAAAACAAGAAGATTGATTTTAACGGTCAGTCGGATTACCTCTACAATCGTTCCCACTTAATTGCTTTTCAGTTGAGTGGTGAAAATGATAATCCGCAAAATCTATTCACAGGGACACGGGCCCTGAATGCAAATTTTGAAGATGAAAAATCTTCTATGCTTTACTATGAAAATTTTATCTCAAACTATATCAAAGAAACAAATCATCATGTCCGCTACAGGGTCACACCAATTTTCAAAAATGTGGAATTGGTGTGTCGGGGCATCCGTCTGGAGGCCCAAAGTGTAGAAGATGATACCATCTCTTTTGACGTGTATATTTTCAATATCCAGCCAGGATATGAACTCAATTATTTAACCGGGGACTCTCAAAAAGTTGCCCCTTGATGAACCAAAAAAGGAGAACTCATGCCAAGAAAAAAATCAAATATCCGTCGGTTTAGCCTATACCTAGGAGATGAAGGTGCTGAAAAATTTACAGCGATTATTGATTATTTACAAGATCAGGGATCCCCACACGGGCCAGAATTGAATAAGTCAGAAACAATTCAATTAGCCCTGGATGCTTTCTATAAATTGTTCCTTGATATTGATCGCCCTCGGCCTTATATCCAACGTTTAGCTGAGCTTCAAGGGGCCAAAAATAACCAGCTGGAAAATATAGAGCAGGATCTGAAAGTGATGAAAAATCAGCTCAATAGATTGCAGTATTTGGAGCTGACTAATTTTCATGCTATTACCAAAGGGCAAGAATTTGATGTGCAGGATTTAGAGTCTATTCACTCACGGATGGATCCTAACCAGCACGAACTAATGGCCAGAATTGATGATGTCATTCAAGAAGATGTGGCCAGGGGTCAAACCATCAAACATTCTCATTAAGGAGCTGTAAATGCCTATGGAAATGAACAGTCCAGCCGTGACATTTATGTTGCAGTACACGGAGGCAAATAGTGGATTTGTAGATTACACAAACCGTTCTGAAGCAGTCAAACAGGATCAAGAATTAGCTCTTGAAACTCATCGTCAAGAAATCGAAGGATTGACTGAAGAACAAGTTTTGGCCATGCAGGCAGCGGTTCCTGAACTCAATCTCAATTTTAGAGACTACCTGAGTTATATGAACCGTTCTTATGCGACAGAAAATCAATCAGAGGAGCTAACGGCTATCTTTACAGCAGATGCGAATTATCTTCAAAGAAGCAAGGTCAATGAGCTAAAGGAAAATCTTGAAACAGCTTGTCAAAACGGCTCCCTTCTTTGGCAGGGAGTAATCTCTTTTGATAATGCCTTTTTGGCCCAACAGGGGCTATATGATATTGCGACGGGTCAGGTTGACCAGCAGGCTATCAAATCGGTGATAAGAGACGCCTTGCCGAAAGTGATTGCTAAAGAAGGACTGTCAGACTCTTCTTTTTGGTGGGCCAACATTCACTTGAATACGGAGAATATTCACGTCCATTTTGGGCTGTCTGAGCTTCAAAGTGCCCGTGAAAAAATCTTTTATCAACCGAGAGGGCGGATGGAGTATAAAGGCAACTTTTCGCAGAAGACCATTTCAAAACTGAAAAGTGATGTGTTTCACGGGTTGCTTAATGATCAGACTCGCAAGCGCCTCATCAGAAAAGAGCAGATTTTGGCGAACCTAAAATCCAATCTTGTTGATCAAGTTTTTCATAATCAACAGGTGACCTCTTCAGCTGAGAAAAATTTTCTGGAGCAGGCATATAATCATTTGCCGCTCCAAACAAATTGGCGCTATGGCTCGAATGCTAAAGATTTTGCGGTTAGTAAATTTTTCCTGGATAAATATATTGACTCTTACTTACAGAATGAAGGGAAAGAGCTTTACCAGAAGTTTGTAGAAGAGACCAGAAACTTCTTGGGACTTTATGATAGGGCTTATTCAGCTGGAAAAAATCAAACGTATGAACGTGTCCGAAAAGTGAATGGCCAAACGGTACGATCAGAAAAACAGGCCAAAGGCTATGACTTAGAAGGTGTGATCCATCGGCGTGAACTGGAATTGAGAGAACGGCTAGGAAATCGTATTCTACGCTCTTTTAAAGAAGCGGCCCCGCAGATTGAAGACGTTCAGCTGGAAAAAAATTTGCCAGATTTTTCTAAAGGCAATCAAAAGCGTATTCTCCAGCAGTTTCCAGAAGCCAGCTACTTAAAGTCCTTAGCTGCCTGGGAGAAAAAAGGCTACAGTCCCAAGGAAGGGATGCAGCCGATTGAAATTATAAAGCCAGTCTATAAAGAGTATGATAAACATGAAAATGGGCTTGGAGAAATGAGCTTTGAGACCAGCTATGTTTACGACATCAAACAGATGGAAGAAAATATCCTGACTAAAAGGCTGTCTTTGAAAGAATTGTCTCTCTTTTCTTCAGCTGAACTACAGGAGCTTGTTGATGCGGCCAAAAAGAAAGAAAATCAGACGGAGAAAGAAAGGCAGGAGCTGGGGACCTTTCGCTATGCTCTAAAGTTAAGTAAGCTAGAAGAGCGTCAAAAGGCTTTACTAGTCAGTCAAAAGCTTCTTCACCAGGTGCAGCCTTTACGGTCTGATCAGCCTTTTCTCCAGTTAAAACAAGAAAGACTGGTCACAGAACTAAAACTAGTTGAACTACAGCTGACACCAAACTATCGCTTGTCTAAGTCTGAATTGGAACTAAAACAATCACTGAGCCGTCAGTTTGTAGAGAGCGTCAATCTCCCTATTTCTAAAGCAGATAGGGGCACTATCCAACTTCCTATCCGACACCTACAATCAGAGCTGGAAGCGTTGAAACCACTCCAGGATGAGGGGATCCTAATGTTGCTGAAAGGTTATCCTATTTCCAAGCAGGATTACAAGGAAGAGTTGGAGACACAAATCTCCATTTTCCAGGTGAAACATGGGATTTATAAAACCAATCAGAAGATAGCCCAAACCACGGATGAGGCCCAAATCAAAGCCTATAAACAATTCAATGCAAAGGAGTTTTCCAAACTGAAAGAATTGTATGGTAAATTACGACCTGAAGAAGAGGGACAAAAAGAAGCTCTTCTTCAGACGGTACAAAAACAGATCCAGTCTCAAAAACAAAACAGACGCAGCACCATCCAACAAACACAGGGCAGCCTGAAGGTTGATACTAGCTTTATGAGAAATCTGACAGCTTCTCTCAATCAAGCTCAAAGGAGCAGTCAAAAAGCCCTTATGGAAAGAGCTAGGAGTGATGAGCGAGAAGAACAGGAAGAACGCCGTGAAAATCGTCGTTAAAAGCCATTGGCAACCAATGGCTTTTTTTATGTTGACTTGTCCTGTTAGAGCAAGTTTTTTCATTATCCCTTAGACTAGAAGAATAGAACAAAAGAAAGGAGAAAACATCATGAAGCTATGTTTTCCAAGTGTGACAATAGATGACTTTGACTTTGAAGCTGATTGGCTTGTCAAAGCGCTGGATAGTGAGACTCACCGAGTCCTTTTTGAGGGTCAAGGCAAAAATGCAAACCTTGAAATGACGATTGACTATCAGGCCAATCCAAAGGATTTTGAAGAACTTTCAATTGGGGAGCTGGTTCAGCTGCCAAAAGAACTGTTTTTAGAGGCTGTAGAAGAACCTTTCCAGCCGATCTGTGAACCTTTTTAATATAAGAAAGGAGCTACTATGCCAGAAGAAACACAACGACCTCAAGGGAACCGTGGCCGCAGCCGTCGGGAAAGGGTAGAAATAGCCCGCTCCAGAGATATTCTGGACGTCGCTAATGAATTGAACATGGAATTGGTGCGAGATGGGAAAGACTATCGCTGGAAAGAGCACGACTCTCTGGTGATTTCACCTGATAAAAACATGTGGAATTGGTTTTCCCGTCACCAGGGTGGTGATGTGATTGCACTTGTCGAGACCATTAGAGAGATCAATTTTAACCAAGCGATTGACTATCTCAATGATGGTACCTTTAAAGAATTTACCGCTGTAGAGAGGGAAAAAGAGCCATTTCGTTATCATCTTCAACCGTATGAGCAGGACTTTGTAGAAGCCAGAAATTATTTAAAAGTAAATCGTGGTCTCTCTGATGAAACGATTGACTTCTTTTTAGAAAAAGGTGTTCTAGCTCAGGCTAATGCAATGCTGAATAATAGCGTTGAACCTGTTATAGTCTTCAAAATGTTAACTTCTTCAGGTGAAATTACTGGGGCAACCTTGCAAGGTATTGAAGAGAATTGGAATAAATGGCCGAGGCATGGCTACGCCAAGAATATTATCAGAAATTCAGATGAAATGGACGGCTTGCACGTGGATATTGGAAAGCCTAATCGGCTCATCTTCACTGAAAGCCCGATTGATCTCATGTCCTATTATGAGATCAATAAAGATACTTTACAAGACGTTCGGCTTGTATCCATGGATGGCTTGAAAAAAGTAACGATTGGCCGTCATCTGGCCCAGCTTCAATCAGAATTATCAGGCCGTCCGCTAAATTGGACGCCTGAACAGCTAGCTAAGGGTCTCCAAACGGCGATTGACAGTCAGTATTTTGCAGATGGGAAACATTCTGATATGATTACTCTTGCGGTGGATAATGACACCGCAGGAAGAACATTCATTGAGGAACTGAAAGCTAAAGGAGCAGCAGTTACGGTAGATTTGCCTGAACGGAGGTCAGGACAAGATAAAGCTGACTGGAACGATACCTTGCAATATCAGTATGGAGAAGAAGCAATTACTAGTATAGAAAAGTCTCCTGAACATCATCAAGAGACGGATAGACTTTCAGAGCATCAAAAAAATGAGAGGACCAATGGTAGTCAGGGGTCTTTACAGCCCAAGGCTGAAGGCAGTCCCATACCCGCACCAGAAGTTGGTACCTTTGAACGCTCTGTTACCAGTCGTCCTACATTATCCTCTCATTTACTATATTTTACCATAAATGAAGAGTTTCAGTCAAGTAATGACGGCCGTTATCATGCGGTTACTCCTAGTGATTTAGCGAAGTTAAATCGCACTATCCGCCGTCAAACTATTCAAAATGCAGCACAGTATTATTTGGATGAACTAGCTAATTCCAAGATTTATTATGTAACTCCTGATAAGACTGTTCAGGTGAATTTTGAAGAACAACACTTCATGCACCTGACGGGGATCAAACCGATTGCTGAAGGGCAGACTCCTGAAAAAACTTTGCATGACTTTGCAGAAGGAAACGGACACTTTGATAATATCTTTTTGGCCAATAATGATGCTGCTTTTGATAAACTCAATGTGCTGTCAGATCTTTCAGTCGCAACAGAAAGTACCTCCTTCTATTTTGACGATTTGACGGATATTCGGCGTTATAATGGCCGCTTTGACAGTCTCATAAAATCAGATGATAAAGACATTATTTTGCTGTTTAAAGAGCTAGAGGACGAAAACTTTATCCCAATCTCAGTTTTTCAGTCTAGGACGAAACTAACCAGGGAACTTGAGGAGGTTGATAAAACCCCTATCCTTGGTGTTTACCGTGAACGTGATGGCCAGCTTGAACAGTTATCAATCAATGAAAATTTTGTCTCTGATGGCGGAGAGGAAATGCTGGATAGTCTCAAGAATCAACTGACACCCCCAGATATTCTTGATCAAGAAAACAACCTGTCACCTTCTCCAGCTGAAAAAATGATTGAAGCAGTGGTTTTTACTCAAGTGTTAGATTCCGCTTATAATGTGGGAAACCCGATAGAACTAGGCGTGACTATCCCGGAAGAGTTTCAAGAACCTTGGGCTCGATATACAGAGTTATTAGAAGCTTCTTCAGGAGACTTTAATGCAGTTGTTGTCAAAGCTGAAGAGCTAGGTTTGCTTGATAAGACTTCTAGCTTCTATCAGGATTGGCACCAGGATCAGATTTATCACAACAATTACCATGTCCGCCTACAATGGTCAGAAGAGTGGCCAAATAGTCCACGGCTGCCATTTGAAGAACAGAGTATCGTTTCCTATGAAGACTTTGTAAAAGAGCTTTATAGGGTTAATCAAGGCCTTTATCAGACTCATCATGAAAGTATTGAACAGACAATCGCAGGTAATTCTGAAGCCTATCTACCGTTTACTAAGATTAAGTTTGATATTTATGCTCCAGGCGGACAGATTGTTAAAGAAGGTGTCCGATATGATATTGGAGAAGAAACAGAGCCTGTTTCTCGCCTTCTAGGGTTGGGGTATCGTCGATTAGAAGGACAAGCCGAACTGGCAGCGATTGATGAGAATGTTCTTTCTCAGCTGGAAAATCAGGCCCTTAATCAAGAAATTTCTCAAGAGGCTAACAATCCTCAAAATTCACTTGCTACTCCAGAAACAGATCTGACAGCTTCCCCTGCTGAAGAAAAAGAATTTCGCTCTCCTAAGCAGGAAACAAAGGGCCAGCTGGAACAACGGGTGAATGAAATTGTAGCAGATAATCAGAAAGCTGCTGAAGAAGTGGCCCCGGCTAAAGAGTCTCCAGGAGAAATTGATTACAGCCTGGTCTCGCCTCATGAACTGAGTGAAATTGCCTTTCAAAAAATTAGGGAGTTTACCCGTTCTCCTGAAGCCTTAGCTGAGTATATGGATTTCATGAGTAAATTTCCACAGCTCTCCCCAAGAAACGTGGCGCTTATCCAGGATCAATGGCAAGGGGCCAATGCAGTGGCGACGTATAACCAGTGGCAGGCACTAGGGAAAACATTAGGGATTAAGCCTGAAGATGTCATTGAGACCAGGAACACCTACACCAATAAGCGGACAGGTGAGACGAAAGAAGTTGTTCACCAGGGCTTGTCTGTGAAGTCAGGTGAGAAGGCACAGATTACTCTGTTCCGTCCTCTCATGGCTAAAATGATCCCCGTCTTGGATGATCAGGGAAACCAGGTTAAGAACAGTAAAGGCAATCCGAAGTTCAAGAAGATTTCAGAAGCGACCACTCAAGAGAAAGCTTTGCTGAAGGAAGGAAAGTTGAAGGTGGTTCAATTCCAGGAGAGAGACCAAGAGACAGGGCTGCCTAAGTTCACCACTTACAAGGTGTTTGAACTTTCTCAAACAACCTTGAAGCCAGAGAGTTATCCAAAGGCTATGCCAAACCGTCAATACCAGTTTGACACTGATCAAGTAAAAACGAAAGAGGTATTAGATGGTCTATGTGATTATGCAGGGACTTTAGGAGTTCGTCTGTTACGGGATGAGGTTCATGAGCTGGGAAATGCTAAAGGGGCCTTTTATCCAGGAGAACAAAAAATTCTCCTGAACCCTAATAATTTACCAGGAGAACAAATTGCGACAACTATTCATGAGTTGGCGCATGCCACTCTCCATAATCCCAAATTTACCGCTCATTACAAGGAAGATGTGTCAACTCCTTGTAAGGAACTAGAAGCTGAAATGACCAGTCACCTGGTGTCGAAGCATTTTGGCTTAGATACGAGTGAGGCTGCCATCGATTACATGGCTGGCTGGACAAAAAATCTAACACAGTTGGATGATAAGCAGCTGGCAGAGTCCATGAAACGGATCCATCAGACCGTCTCAAAAATGGTTAAGCATATTGAACACCACACAAAACCTTATGAACCTCCCAAAAATAGAGGGCAATCGCCAAATTTTCCCAAAAGCCCAACTAAAGGGCTGAAGCCTTAAAAGTCAAGGCGCTTCCTATGCGGAGCGCCTTTTCTTGTTCAAGAAGATACACACTAAGTTATATAACTTAGTGAACAATAAAAAAGGCGCCTTTCTCAGCTGGAAAAGATTGAGTGCAGCGACTTGTCCTCTTAGAGCACGTTTTTCCATTATCCCTTACATTAAAGAAGTAAAACAAATGGAAGGAGAAAAAGATGCTAACAGTTATTCTGGCTGAGAAAGAAAGTCAAGCCTTAGATTATGCAGAGGCACTAGGTACCTTCACGACAAGAAAGAAAGTGCATATTATCAAACGAACGCCCTTTCTTCTAGGTGAAGTGCATATTGTATCCGCTGAAGGCCACTTGTTTGAATATGGCCTTCCAAAAGATAATTGGGATTTAGCCAAGCTCCCCTTGGTCGATGTCTCTTTCAAGCAATATCTCAAAAAAGACCCTACCTCTAAAGAAATGTTTAAACGGATTTATGAAGAGGTGACGGCTGCGGATGAAGTGATTATAGGGACGGACGCTGACCGTGAAGGGGAGAGAATAGCTTATTCCATTTTATCTCATATTCCTGAAGGTAAAGCGAAAATTAAAAAGCGTCTCTGGGTCAATTCCATGACAACAAGAGCTCTACAGCGAGCCTTTCAGAATATGAGGGATCCTCAAGAAACCTACAGCTTCTATTTAGAAGCTGAAGCTAGAGCACAAAGTGATTGGCTGGTAGGGATGAATTTATCCCCAATGGCTACGCTAAACCTTCAGAAACAGGGAATGCTCCCTAAAGCAAAGGGAAACAGTTTATCAGTTGGCCGTGTTCAAACCCCTGCGGTTCGTCTGATTTGTGAGAATGATCTGGCCATCCGAAACTTTGTCTCTCAAACCTATTGGAAGCTTCAGCTGGAAGATAAAGAAAATGAGGTAATCTTTACTAACAAGGATAAATACACCAATAGCGACGAAGTTTTGGAGCTTTCCAGGAGCCTTGCTGATGTAGCTTTCGTTTCCTCAGTTGAAGCGGAAGAGAAGGCAAAGCCTGCTCCAGCACTCTTCAATCTTTCTGATTTACAAAGCTATGCGGCTAGACGTTGGAAGTTTGAAGCAACGAAAACGGAGAGGCTGGTTGAAGGCCTGTACTTAAAAAAATACTTGTCCTATCCTCGGACAGATTGTCGGTTTATTACTGAAGATGAATTTAATTATTTAAGGCAGTATCTATCCAGCTATCAGAACACTATTCATTGCCATTTTGAGCCTGTTTTCTTAGAGCCTAGGGATTTTTATGTAGACCCTGCCAAAGTGGCTAAAAAAAGCCACTATGCCCTTATCCCAACGGAAAATATCCCTAATCTCCTGAGCCTTTCTCCAGATGAACGATTGATTTATGAAGCGGTCGTTAAACGAGCTATTTTGATGTTTGCGGCTGACTGTCGTTATCAAACGACAACGGTTCAGCTGGAAAACAAGGGGCAAGTCTTTCAAACGAAAGGCAAACGAACCTTGGATCCAGGCTGGATAGAATGGAGTGATTTGCCTGTCAAGAAAGATGTAGAGTTGCCCAACTATCGGGTGGATGATCCAGTAGCTTGTCAGATAACGATTGTAGACGGTGTCACAAAGCCGCCTAAACGATTGACGGAGAGTCAGCTGATTGGTCAAGTCTTTCCTAAATACGGCCTAGGAACTCAGGCTACACGTGGGGCAATTATTCAAACTATTCAATCCCGTGGTTACGTGAAGAAGGATAAGAAAACGGATCAGCTCTTTCCGACAGATAAGGGGTACTTGCTGATTAACTATCTATGGGATAATGAATTTTCCAATCCTGAAACGACAGGAGGCTGGGAACTTTTTCTCTCCCAGATTGGCGAGGGAGCGATTAATCCCCGTGATTTTGTAAATGCAATTAAAGATAAATTAACAATTCAAATTGAGCAGGCCAAAGAAGGGAGGGCTGATACATGGTGAAAACTCCATTTTTGGAAAAATACACGGATAACTTATCGGCTAAAATTGCTAAAAAAGAAGCAGATTATGAGGTTTACGGACGAGATGAGGAAATCCAGAATGTCATTACTTCTCTTCGCAGGCGCACTAAAAATAACCCAATTCTGGTTGGAGAAGCGGGCGTTGGGAAGACTGCTATTGTAGAAGGGCTTGCTTTAGCCATTTTAAGAGATCAGGTGCCAAATGATCTAAAAGGCTTAACTGTCCGCTCTTTGGAGCTCTCCAGTCTAATGAGTGGTGACGACGGTGGTTTTATTCCTAAATTTAAAAACATCATTCAAGAAATGATTGCTACCAAAGGCCAAAATATCCTTTTTGTCGATGAATTCCATACTATTGTTGGGGCGGGAAGCCAAAACGGGGAGTCTCTTGACGCTGGAAATATTATCAAGCCAGCCCTAGCACGTGGGGAGCTCCAGCTAATTGGGGCTACCACATTAGACGAATTTCACGACTACGTGGAAACAGACCGAGCCTTGGAACGGCGGGTTCAAAAAGTTATGGTTGAAGAACCGACAATTCCTGAAGCGATCACAATTATTGATCAAGCTAAGGTAATCTATGAAGACTTTCATCGCATCAAAATTAGTCGAGCTGCCGTAGAAACGGCAGTCAGGCTCTCAGTTCGTTATATTACAGACCGCTTCCTGCCTGACAAGGCCTTTGATCTGATTGACGAGGCTGCCACTATTTCCTCAGCCGAAAACAAAGAGCTGGTCACCGAAAAAGAAATTGCCCAAGTCTTGAAGAATAAGACGGGGATCCCGATTACCACCATTCTAAAAGGTGATAATGAACGCCTAGCTGGCTTTAAAGAAAAGCTATTGAAACGGGTCAAAGGCCAAGATGAAGCTATTGACGCTGTGGTAGATGCTGTTACGATTGCTCAAGCAGGGCTTCAGGATGAAAATAAACCAATTTCATCTTTCCTTTTTCTTGGCCCAACAGGAGTCGGAAAAACTGAATTATCAAAAGCAGTGGCGGAGGCACTTTTTGATGATGAAGATGCCATGCTGCGCTTTGATATGTCTGAATATAAACAGAAGGAAGACGTTGCCAAACTGATTGGTAATAGAGGAACCAGGACAAAGGGCCAGCTGACTGAAGGAGTCAAACAGAAACCTTACTGTGTGCTATTGCTGGATGAAATTGAAAAGGCGGATGGTGAGGTGCTTGATCTCTTCTTGCAGGTCTTAGATGATGGTCGTCTGACAGATGCCACAGGCCGCCTTGTGAGTTTTAAAAATACGATTGTGATTATGACGACAAACGTTGGAGCGAAGAAAATCATTGATAAGGCGGAGCTGAAAGGCAACTTTAAAAATCTGACAGATCGGGAACGCCAACAGTTTGAACGCAGTATGGAAAATGTACTCCAGAGAGAGTTCCGACCTGAATATCTAAATCGTATTGAAAATAAACTGATTTTCAATCTGCTGGAAAGTGATGTTATTGAAGAAATTGCGGAGAAAAATCTATCAGAGATTGCGTTGCGGATGAAACGCCAAAATCTCACTCTATCCTATGACTCTAGCTTGATTGCTTATTTATCCGACGTGGGAACAGATGTTAGAAATGGGGCCCGTCCACTGGAACGTTTGATTAAGCGGAAAGTCTTGGCTCCTATTTCTGCTAAAAGCCTAGACCTCAATAAAACGACTCAATCTTACAATATCCATGTTTGGGTAGAGGGCGAGGCTCCAGATGGCAGTCACCGTGTCGATCAGCGCCAACTTCATTTTGATGTGACAGAGCCCCTGGAAGTTCTCTTCAGTTGAAAAAAATACTTCTTTTACAGTGACTTGTCCCTTTACAGCGAAAACTTTCATTATCTCTTACACTAAAGATGTCAATAATTTTAAGGAGGATTTCACATGAAACAAAAATTGACAAACACTCTTCAAACCGTTAAGCAAAAAACGAAACCTTTTTTTCTGACCTTATCTCTCTTCTTGACTGGGCTGTTGGCTTCTCCTGTCTATGCAGATGATCCATTCGCAAAAACTCAAAATCTCGCTCAACAGGGAATTTCAAAGATCCAGGGAATTGGGATTATCACCTTTGGTCTGGCTATTGTAGCGACTGGGCTTGCCTATGGTCTGGGCGGTCGCGAAATGAAGGCTGCTATCAAAAAACATTGGGTGGCTATTGCCATTGGTATTATCGCAGTAGCTGCTGGCCCAAGTATCGTGGAGTGGGGCTTTAACTTTGTGAAAAACTAAGAAAGGAGTCAGAACCTATGGCATTTAGCCCGTTTCAAAAAAACAAAAAATGCTTGATGACGGATGACTTGTTTTTAGAGCTTACCTGGGAGGAAGGTAAATCTCCTGAGGATGACAAAGAGCTGCTTGGCATTATTGAAGGGTTAGATAATAGCTATCTGCCAGAAGGACAGATTTCGGTTGAAGACTCTCTTCCTTATGTGAGTTTTTTGACGGCAGAGCTACTCTTTCAGGAACTGAAAAAAGCCTATGGAGAATTTGCTTTTCAGAAGGTAGCCGTTTGTCACCTGGAAGGGAAAGAAGCTGTTTCCGAAGGAGAAGTATTTGCCAGTCCCTTTGTGATTGGCAAAACCTATCAAAATTTGCTTATCCCATTAATCCAGGCGATTATGACAGATGAAGCTTTTAGAAATTATACTCATTCAGATAAAAAGGAATACTTTGAAAATCAAGTGTACCCTATTTATAGGCAAAGCTTAGGTATTCCTGAGTCGGCCCTCCCTCTCTTTCCAGCTGAAGGTGAAGCGATGGAACCTGTAAAAAGTTCCTATTTTACAACTCCACGGGAGCCTCAAGCTATGGCTTCTTCAAAACAGGTGACACCTCAGCCCGTAAATCTGAAAAAAGTTTATCTCCTGCTGGGAGTGATAGGGGTGTTGACGGCAGGAGCTTTGAGCTTGTCAATGCTATCAATCAGCCGCCTAACCAAACAAAACGAGCAGCTTCAGTATCTTTACCAGGAGTTGAAGCAAGAACAACACTTAGTAGCTACTGAACACCAGGTAGATGTATTCAATCGCTATTTCCTGCCAAACTATTATTCAGGAAATAAGGAAGCTCTGGCCCCGTTCCTAGATGCTGGAGATGCTAAGTACACCACTCCTAAAGAGGGTACTTTGCAGTCTGTCATCTTAGAAAAAATCACGTATGATGCTGAAAAGAAAAGCTATCAAGCAACCTATGTTTTATCTGTTAAACAAGGTGAAGAAGCTTCAAATCACCGCTTGAGTTTTTCTGTCAAAGAAGATAAATCTAGTACTTACGGCTTTGTGGTCATAACAGAACCGAAAGAAACAGATTATCTCAAGCCCAAAAAATAAATGAAAGAGGAACATATCTTATGAAAAAGAAACAACTTTTAGCTAGTCTAGCCATCTCTACAATCATTTTGAGTCAGGCAGGTGCTGTATTTGCTGCTGAGAATGTCGCTCCAGTAGATAACACTTCCAGTCCTTCAGTAACAGTTCCAGCCCCTTCAGCTGAACCAGGTACGAGTGTGACGCAGCCAACAGAAACCCCATCTTCAACAGTTCAAACGAATCCCGTCGATGGAACGACTACCCCAGGAGTTCAGCTACCATCTGAACCGTCACAGCCAAGTACCCCTCCAAGTACGGTAACACCAAGTGACTCGAATACCCCTCCAACATCAACGGAGGAACCAACTAAGCCAGGAGGCAACACAACATCTTCTTCTTCAGAAACGCTTCCAGCTGATGGAAAAGGTCAGACTGCTGAAGATCCTAAATCAAAAGATCCTGTGACCCCTCCTAGTCAGGATGAGCCAACAACTGTTCCAACGATTAACGGCGGTACAGCTACGATTACACCAAATACCAATACCCCAACTAATGACCCTACTATTTCTGCTCAAACAGCTGCCAGCGTGGGAGCTAGTCAGGTAGGAACAACTTCCCAGGTGACTGGTCAAGTTGTTTCTAACGTATCTCCGACTGAACCAATTTTTACGAACACGGGCTATCAAATTGTCTCTACACAAAATAGCCAAGTCGTGATTGCGACTGCGGATGGTTCCACTCAAACGGTGGCTCCTGAAGTAGTTGGCGCTACAGTTAATTCAGATAAAACAATTTCAGTTACAGATCAAGTAGGAAAGATGACCACTCTTCCATCTACAGGAGATAAAGGAAGTCTATTGACTGTCCTTGGAAGCTTGTTGCTGGGTGTAGGTACTTTCTTCCTGAAGAAATGCCGTGAGGCTAAAGAAGTCTAGAAAGGACAATTGCTTATGCAAACATTTATAGCTGATGGCCGTGTCTCTGATATTCCTCAAGATGCAGTAGGTAAAACTTCTAATGGGAATGTCAGCTTCAAATTTGATTTTGTGTGTGACTCCAGTCTCCTGGATGAGAACCGCAAGCCGACGCCTAGCTTCTTCCACGTTAAAATGTACGGGAAACAAGCAGAAGTGATGGCAAAAAGCCTCTCTAAAGGGTCTCCTATTTTGCTGAAGGGAGAGATTGTCCAGCGGAGCTATACCAATAAAGATGGTCAACGTCGCTCTTATCAGTATATTGCTCCTGCACAGTTTGACGGGATCACCTTCTTGGAAAGTAAAGATGCGGCGGTCAAGCGTCGTCAAGCTCAAGTTCCAGGAACTAATATTTTCCAGTCTGAACCAGCTCCAACTCATCAAGAACCTGAAGGAAGTTCAGCTTACCCTATCCCAATGGATGCTGATGAACCTTTCTAAAGTTCAGTGCAGCACTTGGCTTTAAAAGCCAGGTGCTATTTTTATTGTATGATGAGAAAGCTATTCTAACACTTTGTTTGAAAGAAGGCTGACAAGTTATCCATGAAAAATCCCTAGAATAGACGCTGTCTCATCAGACAATGGAATAAGTAATTAAATAACAAGTTACACAAAAAGTTATACAACAAATTGTACGCTAATGAGCGTCCCTTTTCACTTGGGGAAGGGGTTTCCTCTGACTTGTCCCTTTAGAGCAGGTTTTTTCATTATCCCTTACACTAAAGGAGTAAATCAAAAGGAAAGGAGTTTTGCCTATGGCAAAACAACAGACAGAACTAATAGCAGATGATTTGATAGCTGACTCTCTTCAGGCTGAAAATTATCTGAAGCAGGGGAGAACTTGCTCTCTGGCAACTATACAGCTGGGATTGGAAGATTGGCTTCATCATTATTTGTATCGTTACCAAAAAGCCAGTCCAGAGCTGCGCTTCAAAATCTTTCTTTATTCCAATTTCTATGACAGAAAGATTGTTCATGATATAGAAAGGGGTGAAGTGAATGAATAATAATTGGTTGGAGGTGATCTATTACACCATAATCCAGCTGGCCAAAGTCAATTATTTCAACTTGCTGATCATCTTAGCTTTCTTAGGCTATCTTCTTTTCCAGGTGTTTAAATGGCAGCGACCATCCATCAGGAGAAGTTTTAAGCGGTTCAAAGAAGTGTATCAGGATAGAGCAATACTCAAGATAAGAATTGTCCAAAAATGGAGCCGCTTTAAAGCGATTGTCACAGGGGAAGAGAAGTTTGACCGGAAAACATTCTTAAACAGTATCTTAGCTTTTATGAAACGCTTGGTAGAGATCATCCCAGCTTTTACTTTTTTACTTTTTGGAAATCTGCTTTTTCGGATAGTCTACCGCTTGCCCTTTGTCAAACAGGAACGAAAGCGATTTGACAAAGAGATGAAGCCAATCTTGTACTTCAATAGTTACCGTAGCTTGGTTCTCATGGGGTTTGGGTTTAGCTTGATTGCTTTTATGATAACTAATTATGGAGTGACAGTCTTGCGTGCTGCCATTCGCTATCTTTATTTTGCCGTGATGACTTTAAAAGATAATAGTCAAATGGTTGAATTTGATACGGACAGCCTCCTGATCCAAAATCTCCTGAATGTCCGAGTCTTTGTCCTGGCGCCTATTCTTGCCTTCCCACTTTTGATTGTCGGCTTGATTATTGCCTGGAAATCGGCCTGGGTTAATTTTGAGCAATATCGCAGTTACAATAATAATGAAGAAGGAGATGACCGTTTTGCGACGGTCAAAGAAATTCACCAACAGTATAAAAAGGTTCCTAATAAAACAACAACCTTTCCAGGTGAAGGTGGTGTGCCTGTTCTTCATGAGACCAGAAACAACTTGACAGGCCTCACGCTAGGTTCCCAAATGCTTTGGCAAAACCGTAAGTTTAGCCGTCTTCTAACTAAATCTGAGCGAGTGTTAGGCATGCTTGCAACTCCATCTGGAGATTATTATATTGAAGATGCTACCACGAACATGTTAGGAATTGGGATCACTCGTTCAGGTAAAGGAGAAGGTCATATCGCAGTTACGATGGATATTAACAGTAGAGCCGTTATTCAGCCATCAATGATTATTGCTGATCCGAAAGGAGAGCATTATCAGTCCTCTTATAAGACGATGCGTCGCCGTGGCTATAATGTCAATGTCTTGTCCTTCCAGAATATGGATTGGTCGATGTCATATAACCCCTTAGCTTTAGCGATTGCAGCTGCTAGAAAGGGCTATTATGAGAAAACCCAAACCCGTGTCAATGCAGTAGCAGAAGCGATTTATCGCAAGACCAAACCAGGTACGGGAAATGGAAACGCTAAATATTGGGAAGATACCTCTATCTCTCTTTTCAATGCCATTGCAATGGCATTGATTGATCGGGCCAGTGAAACTTTTAAAAATGGTGAGTCAGATGCCTGGGACACTGTAACCGTCAGAAATGTGGCTAAATTCCTGACGGATTTAGGATCTGAGGAAGTCTTTGTGGATGATTTGGGAGAAGTCATTGAAAATCCCGGTAAAGATCAGGCTGTAAAGAAAAAATCTAAAATTACGGTTTATTTTGATAATTTAAGAAGTATCAATCATTGTCAATTCTCTAAGTTTCGGGAAATGGTCGACCTCAACTTCAGGTCGTCCGATTTTGCGGCCGAAGAAACCAAGGGCAATGTTTACTCAAGCATGATGTCAGGGATTAACCTATTCTTGCAAGACAACATTGCCAAATTGACTTCTAAAAATTCTATTGATCTGGAGTCTGTCGGTTTTCCAAGGCGCTTATCCGTCAAGTTCCGATCTAGCACAGCCAGCACCATGTCTAATAAGTTTGCACATCAAACGGCCAAGGTCTCCATCTCTTCAGCGGATGGGAAGGTCATGTACGTGAAGGAAGCAGCGGCTATGGTTGATGGGGAAGGGTATTTAACTTATGCTATTGAACCTAAACTGCCTGATCAATTCTTAGTTACGATTGACTTCAATCATCTTGATCATGATATTTACCGTTTCTCAGCTGAAAAAGTCTACCGTAAAAAAGATAAAATTATTTATCTGGATGAGTACACCAAGAAACCAGTCTTGGACTCTATTAAAGTAACAGTGCTTGATAAACAAGCAGGTCACTTGCTTCAGGAAGAAGATATTGAGCTAGTTTATTCTGACAGTCCAACCATTATCTACCTGGTGACGCCACCTAATCGGGCTGAATATAACGGCATCGTATCCCTCTTTCTTGACCAGCTATTTAATGCGAATTATGAGCTGGCTTTGTCAGCTGGGAGAAAGTGTGTGAACCGTATCCTTCACATTCTGGACGAGTTCACAAACAACCCCGCTATTCCTCACATGGATAAGAAAATTTCCATCTGTTTGGGACAGAATATTTTGTATTATTTATGGATCCAAAACTTGGAACAGCTGGATAATGAATACGGAGAGAAAACAGCTACAACGATTAAAGAGAACTGTTCTTTAACGATTTATATCAAATCTACCAAACCTGCTACCAATGAATATTTCAGTAAAGAAATTGGCTATCGCACGATTACTAAGCGTCGCCGCTCCAGTAATATCTTGGATGAAGCCAATCCAAACGTAGCTATTGAAAATCCCCGTCAGGAATTGCTGACGCCAACTCAGCTAGCCAAGCTCCAAGAGGGAGAAGCGGTCATTCTGCGTGGAGTCAAAGGACGGGATAATGCAGGCCGTAAAGTGACAACAGATCCAATCTTCTTGCACGAAAAGACCAGTCTTCCGTATCGATACATGTTCCTTCAGGAAGAGTTTGACCAGTCTATGACTTTTGCGGATATTCCAGTGGAAAGTCCGCACCGCAATCTTGACCTACAAGAAATAGCTGTAGGAGCTCAGAGGAGCTTTGATAATATCATTGACTGGCGGAGAGCACTAAGCAATCGGATTGGCTCAAACAGCGGGGAAACAGCCAAATTAGCGACTCGCTATCAAAAAGGGAAGCCGTCTCCTAACCAGCAATTCTCCTCTCCAGCTGAAATGATTGCGGCTGCAGCTGAAGAAATTCTCTATGACGGCTATCAGTATGAGGATATGGATGAATATGAGGATCTGTTTGCAGATGATGTGATGTAAGATGAGGTACAAAGAATTGTATAATAAGTTATATACCTTTTGCATTAATAAGATATATCTGCTATAATAAACTCAATAAAAGATAGGAGAAGTACTCATGAAAATGAAAAAGATATTTGGTGTTATGTTGCTAGGTTTCATGGCTGTGCTCCTTGTGGCCTGCGGCCAAAAATCCGCTGAAGATATTATGAAAACAGAATTGAAGGATAGTTACACTGGATACTCAAAAGAAGCTGGTTATGAATATCCTTTCTCAGCTGGCGGAGATACGTTGAAATTTGATAAGAAAAATCATGTTATTACTAACGGAGCTAATAATGAGAATAAGTTTCAAGTTCTTTCGGAAAAACAAGTAAAAGAATTGCCTTCCTCGTTTAAAGGTGCTTTAGATGAATTGGAAAACGAGCTAAAAGGTACAGATAATTTCACGATTGCAGTTGGGGAATTTGATAAGTTTGAAGATAAAGCTTTTTATCAAATTGTTCTCACGGATAGTGGAAAAACAATTCGCATAATTGAATTACGTCGAGGATATAAAGACGGAAATGCATTTTATGATTTCACTGGGAAAGCTGACTAGTTGTGTTATAAAAAGGAAGTCTCGATTTTGAGGCTTCCTTTTTTTGCGGTGACTTGTCCTCTTAGAGCGGGTATCTTGATTATCTTTTATGATAAAGGTATCTAAAAAAGAAAGTAGGTGCCTTTATTGAATTACCAAACTTTTTCTGATCTCATGAAGGAGATTGGAAGTACTGACGGTGATCTTAGCGGTGATAAAGCAGAAAAATTGGCTCAGTTTTATTCTTACTGGAGTAATTACCTGGAGCCTACCCCTGCTTTTATGGCTTTTATAGCTTATATTCCAGGTGGGATTGGTAAAGCCTTATATCAAATTACAGCTAGCTTAGAACATGTCTTTAATAACATGTTCAAACTCTTTGGCCTCTTTGGTTATTTGGGAGATTCTAACACGATTATTGGCCAGTTTTTCCGAGGCTTCCAGGTGCTGGGGACTGTGGTGTTTAGCTTAATTTTGGTTGTATCAGCTATAACTGGAGTCTTTACAAAGCCTGTTAAATACAAAGGAGTTATCACCAATTTTCTTTTGGTGACCTTTGTTACAGCTGTAATGCCGCTAGCCTTGACCTCGATAGCTACTGTTGTTGCGCAAGATGCGATGTCTGTTCAGACTGTTTCTAGTGAAGCACCAAAAGGAAGTGAACAATATTCTTCTCTAGCAATACAACCCATGAAAAATAACGTAGTGGATTTGAAAGTCTTGATTGATAATGACTTTTCAACGGAGCTCTTCCCTATGGACTCTTATGGTTATATCAAACCTGTTAAGAAAGGATCAACTCCTGTCAATAATATTACAGACAGCACAGACAAACGAGACACATCTGATTTTGCGACTCGGATTGATTTTGGAGCTACATACGGAGCTACTAATAGCGAGTTGCTAAAACAAGTACAAGAACGATACAAGAAAAAATTTGGCTATGAAGGAATTAAAGGATTATTCCTTCATAAGTTAGATTCTGAGCAAGTAGGAGTCGAAACAATCACAGAACATAGATTTGCTAAAGGTTTAAATGCCTTTGAGTCAGTCTACCTGCGCTATAAGGTCAACTGGATTGGAATGTATATGCAATATATCATTTTAATCATCCTCTTGGTGAGTATGTCGATAAAGTTTGTAAAGTCAGTCTTTGACATCGTCATTGAAGCAATGATCTCGCCAATTCAGGGGTATTCATCCCTTTCAAATTCTAAGAAGTATAAAGAGCTGCTTCGGACAATCGGTGGAGCCTTCGCTGGTATCTTCTTTGAAGTTGTCATCATGCGTGTGACGCTGGAGATCTGTCGTGACCTTCCTACCCTATCTGTTTCTGCTATTACCAAACTATCAGGTGGTTTCTTCGATGGCTTAAATATGTGGGAACAATGTTTGGCTGCTGGGCTTGTCTATATCGGAGTCTTCTTTGCAGCTATGCAAGGAGTGAGCATGATTGAACGCTGGCTGGGAGTCTCAACAGGTCACAGCGACACCGCACAACAACTTCTTGGAGCCATGATGATGGGGAATGCCTTTGCGACTGGTGCAGGTGCCCTAGCTCATGGAGCGGTTGGCGCTGGTCAATTCGGTGTAGATATGGCTAAGAAAGTCCCAGGTGCCGTGGTGACAGGTAGTAAAGTTCTTGGCAATAGCCTGGCGGCGACAGGCGGTGGCTTGAGTGGTGTTGCTAATGCTGTGAGAGATCAAGGCATTTGGAATACAGCCAAAGGCGGTGTAAGTAATGCCGTAGATTTGGCGGATGCTATGGCCAAACAGGGAGCTGGCAAGATTAAAGATTATATGGGCGGAGTGACGGATAATCTTGATCAGAAAGCCTCAAATGCTCAAAATGCAGTCTATAAGGGGCTGAAAAATGATGCCGTTGTCCCTGAGCCAGGATTTAGTCGAGATGGTGACTATACTTTGAACCCTTCAGGTCAATATGGTGGAGAACCGATCTTCTCAGATGATGCAAGCTCCCTTTCACCAAGTGGCGGAGTGACGGATCCGACGTTACCTCCAACTCCATCAGAAGAAGCATCATTTCAGGGAGTGAGTGATCCAACAACTCCTCCAAACCCCTCACCTGCGAAAAGCAACTTCCAGCAGTCTATGTCCCAGATGAACTATATGAGCCAACAGATGCAGCAGGCAGGCCAACGAATGCAAGGCCAAAGTCATATCAGAGGGGCAGAGATTGACGAAACAGAGGAGTAAGTGCCTATGATTGATCTCAAAGATAAAGTGGTGGTCATCACAGGAAGCTTGAGGCCACTGACTCGAAATGAAGCAGTAGCCTTTCTTACCGAGAGAGGAGCTATCGTTCAAGGGTATGTGTCCGCTCAAACACAAATTTTAGTAGCGGGCCATAAGCAACTGGATCTCTTTAAACCTGATCGCCGCTCTAAGAAATATGAAGCCGTTTTAAAGAGGTTAGAGGAAGGGCAGGAGATTACCATTCTATCTGAAGAATCCTTCTTCACTATCGTGAAAGAGTCTCAGGAGTGAGGCTCTTTTTTTTGCCTTCCTATTTGTCAGACAGTGTGTAATAAAATGTATAAAAAGATATATAACTTTATGGCTAATAAAAATCTATTCTCTTTCAGCTGGAAAAGAGTTTTTGCGGTGACTTGTCCCCTTAGAGCACGCTTTTGAATTATCCTTTACACTAGGATTATCAATGATAAAGGAGAAGAAAATATGAACGAAAAGTACGGTGTCCCTAGGGACATCTATGCGAAAGTCAAAATCATCGGACTGTTCATGGCAGATATTGTTTTTGTTGGCGGTTCAGCGGTTGTGGCTCTCTCTATTGGCACGAAGATATTTCCGACGAGCCAGTGGCCCCAGCTGTTAGCCTTTATTATCCTAACGCCTCTCATGTGTCTATATTTAGTTTTGCCAACCAACGGCGGAAAGAAGAATTGGCAGAGTATGTATCTTTTCTTCAGACGCCGTCGTAAACACTATACCAGTATCAATTACCAACGATCTAAAGAGGAGGAAAAACACTAATGGCAATAAAACATTACTCACCAGTTTCTCAAGAGAAACGGCCTTTGGGGCGTCAAATCCGCCAAGATAAGAAATTCAAACAGGAATACTTCGATCTTCACTCCTGCGTCGAGCTCCTGGATACCAAAAAGATTATTAATAATCATAAAGCTTACATTGAACTAGTGGACTTTGGCTATTTGCAGTTTTTGGAAATCCCAGGCAAAGACCTAGGCTCCCTGTCTTATGATGAAATCCGCCGTACCTTGGATAATTTTGAAAAGTGGCTGACAGATTTTAATACGGATATTCAGGTGGAAACCACAACACTTCCCACCAATACGGATACGCAGATTATGGATCTTAGGCATCATCTGAGTCAGGTTCGTCAGGAGAAAGCGAGGTTGCTTCCTGAAGAAAGACGTTACTTGCAATTGAAAGACCGTGAAGAATGGTTAATCTCCCAAATCCAAACCGAGGAAAACATCCAACAGGAAATCTACAATACAGAGTTTATACTCTGGCTCTTTGCTCCAACGACATCAGAACTTGATGAGTTAGTGCGTAAGGCTAAGACTTACGGGAATAATGACTTTGTTCCACAGGAAGTGACGAAGACAAAGAAAATCCAGATTATAAAGCAATTTAACAACATGAACGAAAAAGTATAGGAGGTTCTTATGCCAGAATTATCAAAACGTCGCCAACGTCAACTGAAAGCAGATGGCTATGACTTAGCTTTTCTCAGCCAAATCCAACCTCAAGGGAATATTGATTTTGCTAGAAATGACCGCTATTGGACGAGTGGAGACGGCTACCATACCGTGCTTCATTTCTATGAATATCCGTCAGAAGACTTGGATCGGTTCTGGTTATCTGATCTGATGCTCATTCCTGGAACACAGGCTTTCCTTTCTATCTACCGAGAAAACAGTAAGGTCATTCGTCAAGAGATTACGGACTCCATCGAGGAGAAATCAACCCGTATTACTGGCAATAGTAAGCTTACGGATAACCAGAAAGAGTTAGATGAAATCAAGGACTTGCAGGAACTGAACCGTGAAATTACGAAGAAGAATATTTCTATACTGGGGATGTATGTGAGAATTTTTGTGCCCGCCTCAACGAAAGAAGGGCTCTTCCGCAGAGTTGAGGACATCAAGGATAAGACCTCTAACTTCAAATCAACCATCCTCTCAGGTGAATTAGACTTTGAATACCATGCTCCGTTTATTCCAGCTCAATATCAGATTGACCTTCCTAATCGTCGTCGAGGCATTCCTGTTAAGCCTCATGACCTGGCAGGTGGCTATTTCTTCAATCATACCAAATTGGAAGATAAACGAGGCGTCTATATGGGTTGGACGCCAACCCGAGGAGCCGTCAACTTTAATTTCTTAGAACGGGATGAACGTCGAACCCGTTCCTTTATGATTATCTCTGGCAACCCTAAAATGGGCCAGCGCTCCTTTCTTCTCAAACATACAGATGGCTTGTATGCCAAAGGCAATTTCATCCGAAATTTTGATGCCAATGGCACGTTTCTGGATCAGACCCGTAAACAACACGGCCTGATTTTAGACCTCTCAGGTGAAGCTAATCGGATCAATATCTTTCAGGTCTTTCCGACTGTAACGAATGAAGAAGGAACGGAGGTAGACAAGAAGAAATCGTACAACCTGCATATTGAGAAGCTCAAGAATATCTTCAAATTGCTGAATGATGAAGCTACCGGCGATGACTTGACTAGCCTTGGCCAGATTTTAAACGAATTTTATATCGAGGAAGGTCTCTGGGCTCGTAATCCTACGTTGAACCCTGAAAAGCTAAAGGCAACCGAATTGGTTGCGGAGGAATACCCTATTTTATCTGACTTTGTGATGTACGTAGAGGACTATCAAGATAAGCTTCAGAGTAAAAAGCATACTAATAAGATTGAATTGAGCTCTGTTAATCGTATCTACAATACATTTAATGAGCTGCTGACGACCAATGCCGATATGTTTGAAGGGACAACCGAATTTCAGGATATTTCAACAGAGCAGGTCGTGACCTTCGACCTGTCGGGGCTCAAAGCCATACCAAACTTGCTGAATGCGCAGATTTTCTCAGTCTTGTCTCTTGTCTCGGCGGATATTGTCAACCACGGGAAGCGATGCAAACAGTTCCTAAAGGCTTCACCTGAGAAAAGCGAGATGGATATGCCTCACTATATTGTTAATATTTCTGAAGCACAAACGCTCATAAATCCTAAGTATGAAAGCAGCGTAAAACTGCTGGCAGATATTATTGACTCCATGGGTGAGAACTTTGCTGGCGTGGTCTTGTCGGTAAATTCCCTTCGAGGCATCCTCTTTGAGTCAGGAAGTGCT
This sequence comes from uncultured Streptococcus sp., assembly GCF_963536705.1. Taxonomy (GTDB): domain Bacteria; phylum Bacillota; class Bacilli; order Lactobacillales; family Streptococcaceae; genus Streptococcus. The sequence goes on from NZ_CAUTAP010000010.1 coordinate 50,802, forward strand.
ACTTTTAAGGATCCGTATGTGACAGCAGTTCAACGTATCTTTGGATTGATGCAGTATCGGGTATTTGCTCAAACGGATGATACCAGTGTGCCGCTTTTGGCCAATGCGCTATCGGGATCTATGAACCAATCAGAATTGGAAACTTTACCACGACTGACGAAAGGTCAGCTGTTCATGAATATCTCCAGTGTAGGAAATATTGTCTTTAACCAGCAGTTGTTAGCCCCTGAAATAGAACGCTATGGCGGGCTCCAGTAATCAGAAAGGAAGAAAGGATGTCACGCAAAAACGATGGATTAGGATTTTTTGGACGTAAGAAGCAAGCATTTGATGAGTATGTGCTGATCAGAAAAACCAGAATGAAAGCGGAACGAGACTATTTCGCTTCTGAAGGAGAATCAGACCCTGAACGGTTAGAGGCTCAGAAAGCTCGTGATCAGGAGTTTGTCAATAGTCTCAAGAAGGTTGCGCTTGGCTTTATTATCTTTTTAATTTTCTATGTTCTTTTAAAAACAGTTCTGGGTCTCTGGTAGAAAGAGAGGGAGTCTGTGAAGAAACTTTTTGTATGGAAAATCGGCCTCACGCTAGGAGCTTTTATCATCTTGGTGATGATGCTGACAAGTATATTGGCTGGAGTATTTGGTGCCGTGTCTCACAGTAGTTCAAAAGATTGTAGCTCTAGCTCTGATACCCAGGTTACTTCTTCAGGTGAAATCCCTTCAGGGGATGGCTCAATTGATGATTTTGTCAAGAAACATGAAGAAGCCTATATCAGCTCCTGGAAAGCAGGTGGTTTCCTACCGTCTGCTTCTATCACTCAGACAATGATAGAGAATGGTTTTAACTTCTCCAATCCAAATGGTACCTCCTTTTGGATGGCTCACAATATGGGCGGAGTTAAAACCTCTAGTAAAAGTAATTTCCCAGTCACGCTTGCGACTTATGGGGAAGATAGTGTTGACTTAAGCGGTACCAAGCCAGGTGCCAACGTCGGAGATGGAACTGGCGGAGCTTATACTTGGTTTTCCAGCTATGATGCGGGGATTGTAGGGAAGGCAGAGTTCATGGCTCACCAGACCCTCTACACAGCCGCTATCAATAATACAGATGGAAAGAGTACCTTGACTGCGATTGCGGACGGTGGCTGGGCAACAGATGGCACTTATAAGACTAAGCTGCTTGCTATGTATGATACTCTGGGTACGAAGTACAAGTGGCTGGATGACAAAGCTATTGCTGCTCACGGAACTAAACCCTATAAGGGCAGTACAACGACAGCTGCTTCAGAAGCTCCCAACACTTCTTCAGCTGAGGATAGCTCCAGCGATAGCGACACTGATTGCAGCGATGATGACAGTTCAGGTGGAGTATCTGATGGGACAGGAACTGTTCCAGGGGATGCAACAGCCTGGGGCTATAGTCCTGATAATCTTCCAGCTAGTCTGAAACAATACATCATCGATCCAAAAAGTTTGGGGATGGAATATGCTTCTTCTCAAGGCTGGTATGTGACAGGGTATGGGCCTAGCTTAGATGGCCAGTGTGTAAACTTAACTATTAGTTTAGGAAATCATCTTTGGGGCCACTCTGGATCTGTCTCAGGGAACGGGAAAGACCAGGCGTCATCTTGGGCCTCTATATTCGGAAATAGCGTCAAAACGACCCCTAAGAAGGGCGCTATCTTCTCTACTCAAAACGGAGGAGGCGGATATGGGCATACAGGTATCGTCTGCCATGTCTTTGAAGATGGTTCTATCCTGATTGTTGAACAAAACACGCCAATCAGTGGATGGGACTATTTCAAAAAGCCCTACACATGGGATTATCGGATTTGGAGTCCCGCCCAACAAAAGGCGGAGATTACGACCTTTGCTTATCCAGATAATAAGTCACCAAAATTAGTAAAATAGAAGGAAACAAGAATGAAGAAAAGGATTAAAGATAACATGGTATTCATCATTGCAACAGCTCTCTTAATCACTTCAGCTGGTGTCGGTATTTACCAATACCTGACCAAAGAAAAATCAAAAGAGGAGCCTAAAACAGAGCAGACAGAACCTTCAAAGAAGAAGGAAACAGTTTCTCCAGTCGAAGAGGAGACAGTGGATGAAAAGAACCATCGAACAGCTAAATTAAAGCTGGAACATCCCTATAGCCAAGCAGATGAGGTTCAAACGCAAGCAGTTGTTGTGGCTTTTGATGAGGCAGTGGCGGATATCCAAAAGGCTAAAACTCTTGCTGATGTAAAAGGGACGATTGAAAATCACCTCTCCATGACCGATAACGCTATGATACAAACCTTTGGGATGGCAATTTTAGTCAATCAATACACCTATCAAAAGGCAAAACTAGAAGTCAGCCCTTCAGAGAGTGACGATGTGGTTCAATTCTTGGTGGTGTTGACTAAAGAGAATGAAGAGAATTGTTATTTTATTGGAAACTTCAATACCACAGTCAATCAAATCCAATTGAAAGCCTACATTGGCGGGAATATCGGAGCGACATTTGGCTAAGTTCGGACGTAAGATAATAGATAACAAAACAAACAATTAAGTATATAATAAAATACACAATAAGTTATATAACTTATTGTGTATTTTTTGTTGACAAATCTTTTGTGTAGTCGTATAATAGAAGCATGGAACAATATCAAAAAAGATGAAAAGCAAAGGAGTCTTAGATGAAGATACAAACAATAAATCTGGGAAAAGGCGGCGGTGGGAAAACCACGGATACTTTTAATGAGGGAGATTGGATGGCACGTCTAAAGGGATTGAGAGTTTGTCTAATTGACGGCGCCTGGGAATGCAATCTAACCCGCACTTTTGACGTAACCAGCGAAAAGACTATTTATGATATTTTTACGACTGGAGAGTATGAGATTGTTCAAATTTCTGAAAATCTCAGTTTAATCTGCGGAGATGAACGTCTAACAGATGAGCAGCTGGATCTTGGCAGTCGAAATAATAAATACTTGCAACTCTTTATGTGGTTTAGTGAGCACTATGAGGAGCTGGCCGCTCAGTTTGATGTGATCCTGATTGATACCCATAATGACGAAAGTTTGGTGACGGCCAATTTTATTGCCGTTTCGGATATGGTCTTAGCGGTATCCGATGCTTCTCTCAACGGTTTTCGGGCTTGGCTGTCTCTGAAGAAATTTGTTGAGTTTATCAAGAATGAAGCGATTGAGGTCATTTCTAAAAAGAGCTATGTCACAGCGGAACCTTATCTGATTGGCAATAAAATTAAGTACGTTGGCCAAAATGTGACAGATACCTGTAAGCAGTTTTTAGAAGTTGTGGAAGAAGATCCTGCTTACCTGGGTTCTATCCAGGAGAAAGAACTGATGGCTAAAAGTTTGGTCATTGGTCAAAGCGTCTTTGAACAACGTGAAAAGATGACAGACAGTCAAAAAGAAGCTCATCGGAAGTTTTATGATAATATGGATTATGTCTATGAAAATATATTAAGAGTATTAGAAGGAGAAACCGTATGACAGAAAATCGTTTTGCCCAGGTAAAAGAAACCTTTAAGCCCTCACCTGAGAAAGTGAGAGCAACACACCAAAAGAGCACCCGCAACTCTAAAAAGGCTGCGTCTAACTATAACAAGAAAGGCCGCTATCCTTTTTCCTTACACCAAGATGTCCGCTATGACAAGCTGGAGGAGTTGGTGGAATACCATCAAGCTAAATCAGCTTCAGATTATTTAGAAAATCTGATCATTCGGGAGTGGGAAAGGATGCAGCGAAAACTTAAAAAGTAAGGAGATAAGCTTATGATTATCCTGAATATGAAAAACTTAATTCGACTGTTCTTCATCTTTCTGGCAGCGGTGGCTGTCTTTGTCTTTTATAAGTCCTATGGCTTAAGCATGCTGTTCTTGCTGATTGTAGGGCTACTGGCTCTGAAGTTTGTACCAGTCTTGGTTCTTCCTATTGCCATTATTGCTATAATGGTTCATTTTACAGGGGACTTCTCCTTTATAGCAGACTCCATTGTAGCTATTTTCCTAGTCATCCCCTGCTCAATGATTGCTTATCCAGTCTTTGAACGTCTGGTGAACTCTATCCAGAAGAAAAAATAAGAAAATGAGCTTCATTCCAAAGTGAGGCTCTTTTTTATTTAAGGTCTATTAGTTGAAAAAAGAGGTAAAAATTGATTAAAATAGATTTTAATTTAACTTTCAAGGAGAGTGTTAATGACTGTTTTTGATGAAAGAGAATTAAAGGATCAATTATTTGCGCAAAATGCGAAAGATGTTTATGAGAGCATCGTTCAGTACGATGAAGAGATGGTTCCCATCATGAAAGCCAGAGGTTATACCTGTATTCACTCAATGGAGCGGACGGTTGCCTTTACTTTTGGAGAAATAACCTTCAGACGCCGCCGTTGGAAGAAAGGGGGTGAGTGGGTTGTGCCTGTCGATGAGAAGCTAGGCTTGTCTAAGAACACTCGCTTCTCCTGGGAGTTTATGTACCAGGTGGCCTGCCTCTCTACCATGATGCCTTATGATAAGGTCATCCAGGTTATTCAGTTGACTTATCATATCCGTATCACCAAGCCGATTGTTGTGAAGGCTGTCAAACTTTGCGATGAACTTCTGAAGGAGAAAGCAACTTATCGCTTTTATGGAGATGAAGAGGCTCAAGAAAAGCAGCCTGTCGATGTGATTTATATTGAAGGAGATGGGGTGATGGTGAAAGCGAGTGATCAGGAAGATCCTAGTCGAAACTATGATCTCTCTCATTTTGTCATTCACACGGGAAGCAAAAAGGTAGGAAGTAACCGCTTTGAACTTCAAGGGAAAAAAGAGTTTATCTCCTTAGATAATCGATTGACGAGAGATCAAGTGCTAGACTACCTCTATAACCACTTTGACATCAAGGAAGAAACTATCCTGATTACCAATTCGGACGGCGGTCATGGTTATACACCCTATATCTTTAAAGAGATAGCCAAAGCCCTAAAGGTAAAACGTCATGAGCACTTCTGGGACGCTTACCATGTCAACCAGAAGCTGAAGCTTGCTTTTAGGCCTTATGCAGAAGAACTCCTGGATTTAGCTTTCCAGGCGATCAAGCAGCACGACAAAGAAAAGCTGCGGACTGTCCTTGATACGACAGAGGGCTTACTGTCTACAGAAGAGGAGGAAGAAGAGTTTGAACACTTTAAAAATAAACTCCTACAAAATTTTCAATACACCAAACCAGCTAATTTAAGAGGACTTAGTTCTTCAGGAATTGGGGTTATGGAAAGCCAGCACAGAAAAGTCACCTATCGCATGAAAAAGCGTGGTATGTACTGGACGGTACTTGGCGCCCAGACCATGAGCCAAATGATTATTCTGAATTATGAGGATGGCTTGCGTGAGCTTTTCTTTGGTTGTTGGCGAGAGGAATATGAGGAAATGATGGAACTTGATGATATAACTGGAGGGACAATCAAGGTTAAACAAAATAAGGTAAAACGTTGCTATCGCTTGCCTAATTTTCGCTATCCTTCTAAACGTCGTCTTGGGAAAAAGTAAGTTATACAATAAAGTATATAATAAGTTATATATTAGTCGCTTTTTCAAAAAAGTGTTTTTTCTGCTGTTTTTTTACAGAAAATACTTGCATAGTGGGTACTTGTGTGCTATAATACTTATTAAATAAATCGAATAAAAAAAGACGAAAGGTGCGTCAACACCTTCCGCCTTACCGAGTAAGAACTCGTCCTTCTTACTCAGTCTTCATCTAATGATACAGGATAAAGTCCATTCTGTCAAGACTGAGCAAGAAAAATGTTCAGTCTTTTTTTGCACTCCTCGGTCAAAGTTCTCCTTTCATATTACAAGAAATGGGCTTTCTAAAAAATTCTACCACATACCCCCCAATACTTAAGTTTGACATATCGTCAATTTTAAGATATAATTAACTTGCTACAGTTAAGTGTGTTAGTTGGTTTCAGTGGGAACTGTCTGACGCACTTTTATTTAATTTTCAAAGTACAAACTTTAAATCCATTACGTTAAACCTTACTACTCAATTTTTTACTTACATAACCATAACTTTGAATAAGGTTTCACTGGATTTTTGCTTTATAAGCTATTGCTTATATTTGTATTATATAACTCATTGCTTATATTGTCAATAGTTTTTTTGAAAAAATTTAAAAATTTTTAAAAAAGGACAAAAACATGTTTCCAGAACGCTTAAAATCTTTACGATTAGAAGCCAACCTTACTCAAAAACAGGTTGCTGAAAAATTAAATATGAGCCAACCAGCATATCAAAGCTGGGAAAGTGGAAAGAGAAAGCCTGGGGAAGAGACGCTAAACAAATTTGCGAATTTTTTCAGTGTCTCTATTGATTATCTATTAGGTAAGACCGACAATAGAAAATCGGATGAAATAAATCTCTCAGAGTTTGAAATTTTATATAGAAAGACTTCAAAAAATCTAACTGAACAACAAAAAAAGGATCTTGAAGAAGTCTTAAAAGAAGTGCTGATTGAAAGACAAAAGCTCATTGAGGAAAAGAAAAAAACAGGCTGGAATTAATGAAACATCCTTATTTCAAAGTCACCCAAAAAGCAAAAGAATTACTATACCCTTTTATGAAACTGAATGATATGAAGGCGAGCAGCTATACATATCATTCTTTTTTTGAATCTCAAATTAGTAGCAATAATATTTTAGTCATAGGACATGATTTAAGAAATACTATATCTGGTTTCTCTATTATTGATAATCAAGGTATTTACTTAATCACCTATGACAGCAGTCACCATCAACATAGGCAAAATTTCACCAAATGCCATGAACTCGGGCACTACCTTTTAAACCATGACGGAAAAGTATTTACTGATAACAACGAAAATAACTTGCAAGAAATAGAAGCAGATTATTTTTCAAGTTTTATCCTAATGCCGGATATCATTCTTTTAGGTAATATTTTACATGAAAATAAGAGTTTTCAGGATATTTTTCATAGTCTTGACGTATCACCTAGCGCTCTCTTTAGAAGACTGAACGACATTCTATCATTTAACACTAATCTAAATGCAACCGAAATTAATTCCATTATATGGGACTACCAATCAAATCGAGATCGAAATGACATTCAATCTATCTTCAATTCTCTAAAAGACGGAATTATCAAAGATTACCGACAAGCCAAATTATCACCTTTCGATAAACTTCAGCAGCTTCTAACAAACAAAAACTTCATCACTCACCAATCATTGCCAGAACTAAAAGATCAATCCTTTTGCCAAAAAGTAAGAAGAATATTCCCCAATATTAAGACCTGGTCCAAATATGAACGAGGTAAAACTCTCTGGTATGCCTGGAATAGCAAAAAAATGACTGAAAAAGAAGTTCAACGAGCTGTCAATTTTGCCTTATATGATCTACAAAATAAAAACGACTAATCTTTACTAGTCGTTTTCATAATCCCATTCAGACATTTTTTTAGCCTTCTTATAAATCTCTGAACCCTCTTTCACGTATGAATCATTATTAAATGTTAAAACACCACCTTTTAAAACATAAGGATATTCATGTAAATTTGTTTCTTGAACTTCAATCACCTGTTTTTCAGTATCTACACGCCACATGTCCCCCTCACTTTCGTCACCATATTTCGTAGAATAAGCATCTTTAAACAAAGCTATCTTCCCATCAATTTTCAACGTATTATCTTCAATGACTGTATTGCTTTGACGGTGATAAACGTAGTAAGTGCCATCTAAGCTATTGCCCAAATTGGTTACCCCGCCAGCACTATTAATGATAATCAAATACACAACAAGAGCTACAGCTGCAATACCTCCAAGAATACTCCAAACAAATTTTTTATTAAATAATTTTTCTTCCATCTCTCCACCTCCATGTTTTCTATAGATATTATACCACAAAATAGATAAAATAAAATGTATAATCCCAAAACTATTGCATCTTATTTTATCCATTTTGAAAAATTTGGTCACCTATTTGGTCAACCTTTATTATTTCAATACTATCAAGAAAAAGACAAAGCCTTGATATATCGCTGGTTTATTTGCTTATTTACTTGATTCTCTCCATTTATTTACCGGCCGCCGGTATAGCTTAAGTTTAGCGGAGTATTTTTACTTCGTTTTTTTGTTTTCTCTTTAGTAATTATTTGCAAGGTAATGCGGAAGATTGAATCATGATTTTACTTGTAAATTCACACTCAACTAATGTAATTGATTCACCATCAAATTGTTTATAAGATCTAGAATGCTAATAAGAGGCAGCTTAGTTTGTTACTTTTCATTCTCTGATTGAGTTTTATTTAGGGATTAAGAATCTAATTGTATGATTAAATATTTTTTGTGAAAAGCATTTTACTTTTACTGAAAATTCTTGACTCTTTTCTTTTTTGTGGTATAATTAACCAGTAAAGCTTTAACTGGTTAAGAGAAGGAGGGAAGAAATGACTCATTTAGCAGAGAAGATCGATCAATTTTTAAATGAAGTTATTTTGAAGGCAGAAAATCAGCATGAGATTCTGATTGGTTCTTGCACGAGTGATGCACCTTTAACCAATACGCAGGAGCATATTTTGATGCTTTTGTCTGAGGAATCCTTGACAAATTCTGATTTGGCAAAAAAACTGAATGTGAGTCAAGCTGCTGTCACCAAGGCTGTGAAATCTTTGGTAAGGCAAGAGATGCTACAAGCTTTTAAAGATAAGAGAGATGCACGGGTTACCTTTTACCGTTTGACCGACTTAGCGCAGCCGATTGCAGAGGAACATCAGCATCATCACTCGCATACTTTGGAGACGTATCAAAAATTGGCAAAGCAGTTTGCTGCTAGTGAACAGGCGGTGATTGCGAAGTTCTTGGAAGCCTTAGTGGGAGAGATTGGTAAATGAGATATATCACAGTGGATAATCTTTCCTTTTACTATGACAAGGAGCCTGTGCTGGAGCATATTCATTATTTTCTAGACAGTGGTGAGTTTGTAACTTTGACGGGGGAAAATGGAGCTGCTAAAACGACGCTTATCAAGGCTAGTTTGGGTATTTTGCAGCCTAAGCATGGGGAAGTGAAGATTTCCAAGACCAATGTGCGAGGCAAGAAACTGCGGATTGCTTATTTACCTCAGCAGATTGCTAGTTTTAATGCAGGTTTTCCTAGTACGGTGTATGAGTTTGTCAAGTCGGGACGTTATCCGCGCAAGGGTTGGTTTCGTCGTTTGAATGAGCATGATGATGAGCATATCAAGGCAAGTCTGGAGTCGGTTGGAATGTGGGAACATCGGGATAAGCGAATTGGTTCTCTTTCTGGGGGGCAAAAGCAGAGGGCTGTGATTGCTCGGATGTTTGCTTCGGATCCGGATATTTTTGTCCTAGATGAGCCGACAACAGGTATGGATGCAGGCAGCAAGGATGAATTTTACAAGCTCATGCACCATAGTGCTCATCAGCATGGGAAAGCTGTCTTGATGATTACACACGATCCGGAAGAAGTTCGTAAATATGCCGACCGCAACATTCATCTGGTCCGTAACCAGGACTCACCTTGGCGCTGTTTCAATGTGCATGAAAGCGACAATGGACAGGAGGTGAGCCATGCTTAATCTATTTTCCTATGATTTTATGCAACGAGCCTTTTTGGCCGTTATTGCCATGAGCCTCTTCTCGCCGATTCTGGGGACTTTCCTGATTTTACGGCGGCAGAGCCTTATGAGTGACACGCTCAGTCACGTTTCACTGGCAGGTGTAGCTTTTGGTTTGGTTCTTGGACTATCGCCCACTCTCACAACGGTGCTTGTCGTCATTGTTGCAGCAGTCTTTTTGGAGTACCTACGAACTATCTATAAGAATTTCATGGAAATCGGGACGGCTATTCTCATGTCAACTGGCTTAGCTATTTCCTTGATTGTTATGAGTAAAGGCAAGAGTTCTAGCTCGATGAGTCTGGACCAGTATCTATTTGGATCCATTGTGACTATCAGTAGGGAGCAGGTGATTTCTCTCTTTGTCATTGCTGCTGTGGTGCTTGTCTTGACCTTCCTCTTCATTCGCCCCATGTATATCTTGACCTTTGATGAGGATACGGCCTTTGTGGATGGGTTGCCGGTGCGGACCATGTCTATTCTCTTCAATATCGTGACGGGTGTTGCGATTGCTCTCATGATTCCAGCTGCGGGAGCCTTGCTGGTTTCGACCATTATGGTCTTGCCGGCCAGTATTGCCCTGCGGATTGGGAAAAATTTCAAGTCGGTCATTTTGCTGGCAAATGCCATCGGCTTCTTTGGTATGATTGCCGGACTTTATATTTCTTACTATGCAGAGACGCCAGCTAGTGCTAGCATTACGATTATCTTCGTCAGCTTGTTCTTGCTGGTCAATCTGGTCAAAAAATTTATGAAATAGGAGCAGAAAATGAAAAAAATTAGCTTACTATTAGCAGGTTTACTGAGTATTTTCTTAGTAGCTTGTTCCAATCAAAAAAATGCAGATGGCAAGCTCAATATTGTCACGACTTTTTATCCTGTTTATGAGTTTACCAAGCAGGTGGCTGGAGATGAGGCCAATGTTGAACTTCTAATCGGGGCAGGTACAGAGCCGCATGATTATGAGCCTTCAGCTAAGGCAGTTGCGACGATTCAGGATGCAGATGCCTTTGTCTATGAAAATGAAAACATGGAGACTTGGGTTCCAGATTTGCTAAAAAACTTGAAAAATAAGGAAGAAAAGGTTATCAAGGCGACTGGAAATATGCTCTTGCTGCCTGGTGGTGAAGAGGAAGAAGACCATGACCATGGTGAAGAGGGACATCATCATGCCTATGATCCCCATGTCTGGCTGTCACCGAAGCGGGCTATTAAAATGGTGGAGAACATCCGTGATAGCTTGAGCAAGTCTTATCCTGACAAGAAAGCGGCTTTTGAGAAAAATGCAGCGGCTTATATCAAGAAGCTGGAAGCCTTGGACAAGGAATATGAAGATGGTTTGGCCAATGCCAAGCAAAAGAGCTTTGTTACTCAGCACGCAGCCTTTAACTATCTGGCATTGGACTATGGTTTGAAGCAGGTGCCAATTTCTGGCCTTTCACCAGACAGTGAGCCATCCGCTTCACGCTTGGCTGAATTGACCGAGTATATCAAGAAAAATAAAATCAAGTATATTTACTTTGAAGAGAATGCCTCTCAGGCTCTGGCTTCTACTCTGGCTAAGGAAACAGGGGTAGAACTTGATGTCCTGAATCCGCTGGAAAGCTTGACCGAGGAGCAGACCAAGGATGGGGCAGACTATGTTTCTATCATGCAGGCCAATCTAAAGGCTCTCAAGAAGACAACTGACCAAGAGGGAGCGGAGATTGCAGCCGAGAAAGAAGAAGACGATAAGACAGTGCAAAACGGCTACTTTGAAGACAGTGCCGTCAAGGATCGGACCTTGTCTGATTATGCTGGCGAGTGGCAGTCTGTTTACCCTTATCTGAAAGACGGGACCTTGGACCAAGTCTTTGACTACAAGGCTAAGCTGACTGGAAAAATGACAGCAGCTGAATACAAGGACTACTATGACAAAGGCTACAAGACAGATGTTTCCAATATCAATATCACAGACAAGACTATGGAATTTGTGGTAGATGGAAAATCCAAGAAATATACGTATAAATACGTTGGTAAGCACACTTTGACTTACTCTAAGGGAAATCGTGGAGTTCGCTTCATGTTTGAAGCGACAGACGAGGATGCTGGGGAGTACAAGTATGTTCAGTTTAGCGACCACAACATTGCACCGACCAAGGCGGCTCACTTCCATATCTTCTATGGTGGCGAAAGCCAGGAAGCACTCTTTGACGAGCTGGAAAACTGGCCAACCTACTATCCAAGTAAGTTGACCGGTCAAGAAATTGCTCAAGAGATGTTGGCGCATTAATATAAATAAAGTAAGAAGACGGGACTATCCCGCCTTCTTTTTTTGCATATAAGGAAATGACGATAAAAACACTTGACAAATTACGATTACAAATGTAAACTAATAAAGAGTTAGATTACAAATGTAAATGATAAGGGAGTGTTAAACAATGGAACAGCAAAATATTAGCCAAGCAGAATGGCAAGTGATGCGCGTGCTATGGGCCTATCCACACAGTCGCAGTACAGAGATCATAAAGCGGTTAGAAGCCGATTTTTCCTGGAAGCCGGCAACCATCAAGACTCTTTTGAATCGTCTGAAGACCAAAGAATTTATCGCCATGGAAAAGATCGAGGGCAAGTTTTACTACGATGCTCGGATTTTAGAAGCGGACCATCTGGAAAGTACTTGGCAGGCTCTTTTTGACAATATCTGTAATACTAAACATGGAGATCTTTTGATTTCAATGATTGAGGGCAATCAGTTTAGTCAGGGGGATTTGGAGCGGCTCAGTCAGGTTATAGACAAAAAAAGAGCTTCGGCTCCGCTGGAAATCAAATGCCACTGTCCGCAAGGTCAGTGTCGTTGCGGGCACGGAAAGGAGGCGCATTGATGAGCGAGAAGAAAGAATACAAACTCTCTGGTATGACCTGCGCTGCCTGTGCTATGACGGTAGAGATGGCGGTCAAGGACTTGGAAACGGTCGAGGACGTCAGTGTCAATCTGGCGACAGAACGTCTCAGTTTGCTTCCTAAGGCGGGATTTGACAGCCAGCAAGTGCTGGATGCTGTAGCCGAGGCTGGTTATCAGGCTGAAGAAAAAGGAAAAAACAAGCCGTCTGACGTAAGCGAAGAAGCTGTGATTAAAGCTCAGAAATTGCAAAAAAAGAAACAAGAGTTACTGATTCTTTTGATTACGGCTCTGCCTTTACTTTATATCTCTATGGGAAGTATGGTCGGTCTTCCGCTGCCCAGTTTCTTGGACCATATGGAGCATCCCTTGGTCTTTATTCTTTCACAACTGCTTTTGACTCTGCCTGCTGTGTGGATCGGTCGTGGTTTTTATCAGAGAGGATTTCGCAATCTTATCAAGAAACATCCCAATATGGATAGTTTAATTGCAGTGGGGACCAGCGCAGCATTTTTCTACAGCCTCTACTCGGTCAGTCAGGTTTTTCTTGGTCATCATCCCTTTGTTCATCAGCTTTACTTTGAGTCTGTTGCAGTGATTATTACCTTGGTTCTTCTGGGTAAATATCTGGAAAGTTCTGCCAAGGGTCGAACGTCTCAGGCGATTCAGTCTCTACTTGAGCTAGTACCTAGTCAGGCGACAGTGATTCGCTATGGAGAGGCTGTGACCATTGATACGGAGGATATCCGAGTTGGAGATATTATCCGTATCAAGCCAGGGGAGCGTATGCCAGTAGATGGCCTTGTGACGGAGGGACAGACCTTTGTGGATGAGTCCATGATGACTGGTGAAAGTGTCCCAATTGAAAAAAAGGTTGGCGATACCATTACCAGTGCAACAATCAATCAAAATGGTAGTATTGACTATCAAGCAACTAGGGTGGGTTCGGATACGACCTTAGCTCAGATTGTTAGATTAGTGGAGGAAGCGCAGGGGTCTAAGGCTCCGATAGCGGCTTTGGCCGATAAGATTTCGCTCTATTTTGTCCCAATCGTGCTGAGCTTGGCTACTTTGTCCGCGCTTGGCTGGTATTTTCTGGCTGGTGAGAGTCTTAGCTTTTCTCTGTCAATCTTTATCGCAGTTCTGGTCATTGCCTGCCCTTGTGCGCTGGGATTAGCCACTCCGACAGCCATCATGGTTGGGACTGGTAAAGGGGCTGAAAATGGCATTCTGATTAAGTCTGGTCAAGCTTTGGAAGCTGCTTATCAGCTGGATACTATTGTTCTTGATAAGACGGGGACGATTACGGTTGGCAAGCCCAGCCTGACGGATTTAGTGCTTTTAGGTGATTTTAATCGCTCTGACTTGTTGAGGTTAATAGCTAGCGCTGAGCAGCATTCTGAGCATCCTTTGGCTCAGGCTATCTTAGAAGCTGCTCAGCAGGAGGAGCTTGATTTGCTGCCTGTCAGTCATTTTGAGGCCATTGTTGGACGAGGCTTGTCAGCTCAGGTTGAGGGGAGACAGCTTCTGGTGGGAAATGAGTCTCTGATGGCAGAAAATCACATTGACAGCAGTGTCTTTCAAGAACAGTTATTGGAGCTTTCCCAAGAAGGGAAGACAGCTATGTTTGTCGCAATAGATGGACAGCTAGCAGGTATTTTAGCGGTAGCAGATGAGATGAAATCCAGCAGCCTGAAGGCGGTGCAGGAGCTCCAGTCTATGGGACTAGAAGTCATCATGCTGACAGGAGATCGTGAAGAAACAGCGACAGCTATTGCCCAGAAAGCTGGAATCCAAAAAGTCATTGCAGGTGTATTGCCAGATGGGAAGGCCGCTGCTATCAAGAACTTACAGGAAGCTGGGAAAAAACTGGCTATGGTAGGAGACGGTATCAATGATGCGCCGGCTCTGGTCCAGGCCGATGTTGGAATTGCCATCGGCTCTGGCGCCGATGTGGCTATTGAGTCAGCAGATGTAGTGCTCATGCATAGTGATTTGCAGGATGTAGTCAAGGCTATCAAGCTCAGCCAAGCGACCATCCGTAATATCAAGGAAAATCTCTTCTGGGCTTTTGCCTACAATACACTAGGTATTCCGATTGCTATGGGGCTATTGCATCTTTTCGGCGGTCCCTTGCTCAATCCTATGCTGGCTGGTCTAGCCATGAGCTTGAGCTCAGTGTCGGTTGTCGTCAATGCTCTGCGTCTAGGACGCTTTAAAATGAACTAAATATACGGAGGAATGAATCTATGAAACAAACAATTCAGTTAGAAAATTTATCTTGTCAAAATTGTGTCAAACACGTCACCCAGCACTTCCTATCTATGGAGGGAGTGTCAGATGTGGTTGTGGACTTAGAAAAGCAGACAGCCCAAGTCACGACTGATAAGCCTTATGGTGCATCTGATTATGAAGCGGCTCTGGCAAAAACAATCTACAGGGTTCTGGATGTGGCAGAAGCTGAGTAAATAAGGTCAGTAGCTGTGCGCCTGCCCAGCTGCTAGGATTCTTCTTGTAAAAAGCGATAAAATAATCTATAATGTTACTAATCACATGATTTATCTTACCGTGAGAAAGAGGAGAAAAATGAAGAAAAAAGCTTTACCTTTTTTACTAGCAGGAGCTGCTTTATTAGCTATGACAGCTTGCTCAAGGGGCAGTGCTACGAATCAATCAGAGACGCCTACTAGCAGTACGGGCTCAGAAACAAGTTCTGTGGAGCAGGCATCCAGTCAATCAACTGCAGCAGCATCTTCAGCAGCTAGCAGCGCTAGCTCAGAGAGTGCGAGCACAGAAAAAACCAAGGAGAAGAAGGAAGCGATGGACATTTCAGCACTTGCAAATGGCAATTATGCCAGCGTTAAAGGAACCTGGCAGGATGCTTCTGGCAACCAGCTTGTTTTTGATGACAAGGGCTTGGTTTCAAGTGTTTATGAATTGTACGGAGCTTCTCTGACAGACTATGGCACTGCTGCTGGTGGTGTCTACGGCGGAGAAAGCGGAGGTTTTCTGATTGAGTTTCTTCCAAAGGGAGTTAAGGTCGCAGACAAGGAAAACTTTACAGACAACTCCGATGCTGGCCAAGATAGAATCTGGACAGGTGTTGGCCTGAATAGCTTTGACGAACAAGGCAGCTTCTATTATCGCGTGGATTAAATGAAGCTTGGCTTTTGATGTTAAAATCTATATAGTTGATGAGAGCAGAAAAACATCTGCTCTTTTTTCTTTGGGAGAGTAAGAAATTTTACCGACAAAAAAGCCTGCCTAAATTAGGCGGGCTTCATAATTTTGAGTTGAATTAGGATTCACTGTGAGGTGTTATAAACTGATCCATAGGGGTTGAAATCACATTCAGGAAGAGCTTGGCGAAATCCTCTGCTGGCATAGGATCTTCTTTGATAATCCAAATTTCAATGAGGGAGTTAATCCATCTAACAACAATTTCCGTAGCCATTTCTTTTGGAATTCCCAATTTTTTAGAGTCAATTTCTAAATTTTGCACGACCCACTGAGTGAAGAAGGTGGATAGATAGTCACTCCAGAAAGGATCGATAGCTGTAGTATAGAGCACCTTCATCCATTTCCTATGTTTATAGAGGGTAGGAATCATATGCTTGGCAAAGAAGCAGAATGGATTTTCTCCATTTCCTTCTTCGTAGCTTTCATACAGGGGCAAAAACGGAGTCATAATTGTCTGGCGGATGTATTGGATAATGTCTTCAACATTACTAAAATGCTTTTTATAGATAGCCTGGCGCGATAGACCGGCTTGTTTAGCAATCTCTGAAAAAGTAAAATAAGACTTTTCAGGATTTTGCTCTGCCAGCTCAATTAAGGCATTGACGACTTTGTCTCGAGTATCTTGGGGCATAAGTACCTTCCTTCTTTTATATTAAGTTCTTGCTGGTATGTCTAAAAAAATAGAGCAGACTCCAACAAAGCAGTTTACCATTTGTCAACTAAAATAATAACACTTTATAGAGAAAATGTCCAATTATTTTTAAAATTTAATATAAAAAACCAGTCTTCCCTTACAAGGACTGGTTCTGCCATTTCTCTGCTTTTCTTCTAGTTGGTTATGCGATAACAATTTTGTTTGAAGAACCAGCTGGACTATCATAGGCAGCAAAGCTGGTTAGGGGTGAAGATACAAGGTTGAGAAATGTCTTAGAAAACTGCTTGCAAGGAACGGGGTCATCCTGAGTGATCCAATTCTCGATAAGAGAACTAATCCAGCCGGCCAGCAGTTGATTGGCCAGGTCTTCAGGAATACCTAATTTTTGGTGGTCCAGATTTAGATTCTGCTCGATCCAGTCCTTGTAACTGGCAGTAATAAAATCGCTCCACAAGGGATCGACAGAACTAGTATATAATATTTTAATGCGTTGGCGTTGCTCATAAATAGCGGGAAGAATCGTTTGAGCCAAAAAAGTGAAAGGATCTAAGTCCGCTTCAGAATGGTTGCTATTCCAGTTGGGGGCAAAGGCTTGCTTTACCATATCTTGGCGAATGTATTCGATAATTTCAGTAGTGTTATTAAAGTGTCGTTTGTAAATAGCCTGTCTTGACAAACCGGCTTCTTTAGCGATTTCTGTAAAGGTAAAACGCGACCTGTCTGGCTGTTTATCTGCTAATTCAAAAAATGCATCTAAAATCCTATCTCGTGTATTAAGAGCCATAATTTTATCCCTCCTATACCATTTTACTTTTTCTGTCTGAAATAAGCTAGAAAATAGCCCGGAATTTTTACTAAAAAAGTTTACACATTGTTAAATGGAAAAATTTTTAGTTTAATTTCTGGACATCATGTCTGTTTAAAAACTGGACGATTTCACAAAAATGTACATAAATCAAGCCGATAATTCTTTTATTTTAACAAGTTAATATGATAAAATAATAAAAAGAAAATCTTATCAGAAGTCAAATAGAAAGTGTAGTTTAAAGATTACCTAATCTGAAAGATTTATGGGAGGTTTGACTGGACTTTTTATTAAGGATTACTGATCAGGATAATAAACTATGTTCAGGGGAGAATAAAATGAAAAGAACAGAAAAAGTTTTGCGATATTCTATTCGGAAGTCAGTTTTAGGTGTTGGTTCAGTCCTTATTTGTGCTCTGTTTTTAGGTCACGGTATAGTGGCGGCAGATGAGGAGCAGCCTGTTGCAAATGCAGTAGAGACTCCGGTCGCTGCATCACCAGTAAATCAGGATTTGATAACGGTCAAGGAGGCTGCTAATACGGAAGTAGGCACGTTTCTGGCTGAAAAAGTGACAGATCTTGGGAATAATCCAAATTTGTCAGCTGAGGAGCTTGCAGCAGCTAAGGAGGAAGTCAATCAAACAGCTGCAAAGGCTCAGAATGAAATTGCTGCAGCTGAGGATAAAGAAAGGATTGATCAAGCTAAGGAAGATGGATTGGCAGACATCAACTCTATCAATCCAGTCGGCAAAGATTTACTTCTAGATGAAATCCAAAATGGAAAAGCAGAGTTTGATAAACTTGTAGATAGTAGCGATTTACTGCTTGAGGAGCAAAAGAAAAGCTTCCAAGAGTCTGTAAGGAAGAAGGCAGCAGAAGCAGAAGATGCAATTCAGAAATTAGATGTTAATGCAGCAACAGCAGAGCAAGCGGAAGTGATTCAAGAGCAGGCAGTAACCGAGGAAGATAAGTTTTTCAAATTTATAGCAAGTTCAACCGTAGATTTCACTCTGGCTGCCAAATTAGCTGACTTGGAAGCAAATCCTAATCTTTCAGAAGCAGAAAAGAAAGCAGTTAGAGGCGAGATAGAGCAGGTGGTGGAAGCAGCCAAGAAGGCTATTGAAGGAGCAGATTCTCAGGAAGTCTATGACCGGGAAAAAGAAACAGCTATAGCCCGCTTAGCCAAGATTCACCCTATTGGCAAAGAGCAGTTCTTAAAAGAAATTCAGGAAGAAAAAACAGCTACTATCGAGGCTGTTGAGAAGAGTCAAAGTCTTTCTGTTGAGGAAAAAACTGCAGCTAAAAAGAAAATTGAAGATGCAGCAGCCATAGCTCAAAAAGCAATTGCAGCTTATAATGCTTGGGTTGAAAGTCCTGATGATGCCGAAAAAATTCAAGAACAGGTAGCGGCAGAGAAGCAAGGTTTGCTGAAAGCTACGACTGGACTGAAACTAGATCTTGCTCTGTCTGATAAGCTAGCAGACTTACGGAGCAACCCGAATCTGTCAGATGCAGAACGGGCTACGGCTAAAGCTGAAGCGGAAGCAACTCTAGCAGATGCGAAAACAGCGCTTGAAAAGGCTGATGCCGAAGAAGAACTAGAGAGAATTGAGGAAGCTGGAATTGCTAGCTTGGACACGATTCATCCAGTTGGCAAAGATTTGGTTTTAGATGAGCTTGAAGAAGAAGTCGACAAACAGATTGAAGCAATTGAACATCATCAAACACTTTCAGAACTCGATAAAAAGCAAGCTAAAGAAAAGATTCTAGCAGTATTAAAGACGGTGACAGATGCGATTGCGCAGCTAGATGATAGTGTAGACAGTGCTGAAAAAGCAGAGAAACTGCAGGAACAGATCGCTGCTGAGCAGACAAAAGCTCTTGAAAATCTAGAAGCGATTGCCAAGAATGCTGCTAAAGCTGAGACAGCTTCTTCTATTCCAAGTGATTCACCACAGGAAGATAGGCAAGAATTTAGTGGAGGGGTCAGTGATTCTGAACCGACAACAGCGATAGAGTCAGAGTATGATTTATCTAGCCATGAGGTTGGAACCCATCCTGATACAGCTCCGCAGGCGTCTGCACAGCCAGAATTCAGTGGCAATGTTAGTGATTCAGAAGCGGCAACAGTAACACGGCCTGAATTTACAGGAGGCGTCAATGATTCTGAGCCAACCATGGCAGAAAATAACGCCTATGATGCTGGCGTTCAGCCATCAGTCAGGAGTGCACATCCAGACAGCGCTCCTCAAATGGCGGCTCTTCCGGAATTTACCGGCGGTGTCAATGCTACTGACGCGGCAGTAGCTGATGCTTTACCTGCTTACCAAGTAACTAGCGGTATTTTGCCAGCAGTTGATGAGGCCAAATCAGTACAAGAGCAGTCTTCATTAGCTAAGGTCACCCAGCCAGCTCAGCTTAAAAACAAGGAAGGTAAGAGTGGTGCGTCAGTCTTGCCGCATACGGGTCAAGCTTCTAATGCTCTTCTCACAGTTGCAGGAGTTATCAGTGCTTTAGGCGCAGCTGGATTGTCACTCCGTGGTAGAAAAAAAGAAGGATAAGTTTTAAAGAGGCCACTTGGTCTCTTTTCTGATGGAGAAAATTTTTAAAAATTATGCAAACGTTTTACTAAAAGTGCTTGAAAAAGTCAAAAAAAAACGATATAATGGACAATGTGAAAGCGCTTTGCAAACGAGAGCTTAAAAGAAAATATTTTTATTCAAAAGAAGGGGCTTATTATGGTCGAATTAAATCTGAAAAACATCTATAAAAAATATCCCAACAGCGATCACTACTCAGTGGAAGACTTCAATCTAGATATCAAGGACAAAGAATTTATCGTCTTTGTCGGTCCTTCTGGTTGCGGAAAATCAACTACGCTGCGTATGATTGCGGGTCTTGAAGACATCACCGAAGGAACAGCCTCTATTGACGGTACAGTGGTCAATGATGTGGCGCCAAAAGACCGTGACATCGCCATGGTCTTCCAGAACTATGCCCTTTATCCACACATGACTGTCTACGACAACATGGCTTTTGGTCTTAAGCTGCGCAAGTACAGCAAGGAAGATATTGAAAAACGGGTCAATGAAGCAGCAGAAATTCTGGGCTTGAAGGAATTCTTGCAGCGTAAGCCAGCTGATTTATCTGGTGGTCAGCGTCAGCGGGTAGCAATGGGACGCGCTATTGTTCGGGATGCAAAGGTTTTCCTTATGGATGAGCCTTTGTCTAACTTGGATGCTAAGCTGCGTGTTTCTATGCGGGCGGAGATTGCCAAGATTCACCGTCGTATCGGGGCAACAACTATTTATGTTACTCACGACCAGACTGAAGCTATGACCTTGGCGGATCGTATCGTTATCATGTCAGCGACCAAGAATCCTGCTGGAACTGGAACGATTGGTCGAGTGGAGCAGATTGGTACACCGCAGGAAGTCTATAACAACCCAGTTAATAAGTTCGTTGCCGGTTTCATCGGCAGCCCAGCTATGAACTTTATCCCAGTTAAGCTTGAAGGGAATGAGATTGTCGCAGAAGGGTTGAGCTTGACTGTGCCAGAAGGAGCTCTCAAGGTTCTGCGGGAGAAAGGTTACGAGGGCAAGGAGCTGATCTTCGGTATTCGTCCGGAAGATATCAATGCGGAAGCTGCTTTCTTGGAAACTTTCCCGAATTCAGTTGTGCATGCTAAAATTTCTGTTTCAGAATTGCTGGGAGCAGAGTCTCATCTCTATTGCCAAGTGGGTTCTAGTGAGTTTGTGGCGCGTGTGGATTCACGCGATTACCTAGAAACTGGTGCAGGTATTGACCTAGGCTTTGACCTCAATAAAGCGCACTTCTTTGATCCAGAGACAGAGAAGACAGTCTATTAATCAGTTGATAAACAAATAACGCAGACAGGCTTGTCTGCGTTTTTAAAATGGCTGTTATAACATCATTTTTTACTGAAAGGTGATCAGATTTTTTCTTGTTTTAGTTTTCCGATAAGAATCTCAGCTGAAATGGTGGTATGTGTAAGCTGCTCCCAATTGATTAGATTTTTTTCAACATGAAAGAGTAAAGGAGTCATCTGCAGCAGGGCAGTTTTCTCCTCAGAATGCAGAGCATGGGTTGATTCTACGGTTTTTCTAGATAGGATCGTAAAGTGCTTCTGGAAGTGCTGGATGATATCTTGATTAGAATAATCTTTCTTGTCCAGATATTGAGCAACTTTTTGACGAATTTCTTTCAGATGATTTTCTGTTGGGATGACTTTAATGATAAGTCCCTCTTTTTTCAATACTCGCTGAAATTCATGGTAATTAGCTGGTGAGAAGATGTCCAGCAAGACATCCATGCTTTGATCCTGAACGGGCAAGTGTGCCAAATCCCCGACGAACCATTTTACAGCCAGGCTCTGATCGCTTTTGGCAGCTAGTTGGATAGAATCTTTGGATAAATCAAAAGCGTAAATTTCTTTGTTGGGGAATTTTTCCTGAATTTTTCGAGCATAGTAGCCCTCTCCGCAAGCGACGTCTAGAATGGTCTGTTCTTCAGGCAGGGTCTGCAGCAGATCCTGCAACTCATCTAGGATATGCTGATAAAAGCCGGCTTCCAAGATGACTTTTCTATTTTGAAAGCTCGTTTTGTCATAGTCTCTAGCTTGTTTGACCTGGGGAGCTAGATTGACATAACCGAATTTGGCGATGTCGTAGGAATGGCGATTAAGACACTTGAGGCTGCTTTCTTCCATAGCCAAGCTTTGCTGGCAAAGTGGGCAGGCCAGAGCCGAAGCTTGGGCAAAGCGGGCGAGTTTTGGTTTCATGAGAACTCTCTTTCTATCTGTTTTTATAAAGTTGAATGTCCTTTCCTTCGTAAGACATAGAAAAATCCGATTCAGGTAATCGGATTTTTATCTTTAGTAGGTAAGGACAAAGTATTTCTTTTTACCACGGCGGATAACTGTCAGCTCGTCTTCCAGTTTATCTGAGTCGC
Source organism: uncultured Streptococcus sp. (assembly GCF_963536705.1). Classification (GTDB taxonomy): domain Bacteria; phylum Bacillota; class Bacilli; order Lactobacillales; family Streptococcaceae; genus Streptococcus. The sequence continues at coordinate 72,990 of NZ_CAUTAP010000010.1, forward strand.
TGAGAACATAGTCTAAATCTTGGATGCGCTCGCCATTGAGGTAGATAGCACCGTTTTGGACGTCCTCGCGAGCTTGACGTTTGGAGTTTACCACACCGGCTGTCACAAGCAGTTCTACAATATTGAGGTTGTCTTCTGCTTGGACCTGATAGTTAGGCACACCGCGCAAACCTTGTTTGAGTTCCTTGACAGATAGGTTCTTGATATTTCCGGCAAAGAGCTGCTCAGTGATATTGAGAGCTTCCTGGTATGCTTCTTGACCGTGAACCAGACTGACCACTTCGCGTGCTAGGACTTTCTGCGCCAAGCGTTCGTGTGGTGCTGCTTCAAACTGTTGGCGAATCTCTTCGATCTCATCCAAGGATAGGAAGGTGAAGATTTTCAAGAAGCGGATAGCGTCTGCGTCCATGACATTCATCCAGAATTGATACATTTCATAAGGAGAAGTCTTGTCAGGATTGAGCCAGACAGCATTGCCTTCTGATTTACCAAATTTTTTGCCAGTAGCGTCGGTAATGAGCGGAACGGTTATTACATGGCCAGTCTTGTCAGCCTTGCGGCGCAGGAGCTCTGTACCTGCTGTCATATTCCCCCATTGGTCAGAACCACCGATTTGCAGGGTTACGCCATGGTTTTGATTGAGGATATAGAAGTCATATCCTTGCATGATCTGGTAGGCGAATTCTGTATAGGAAATCCCTGTCTCAATCCGGCTCTTGACAGAATCTTTACTCATCATGTAGTTGACTGTGAAGTATTTGCCGACATCGCGCAGGAAATCGATAAAGCTGATGCTGCTGAACCAGTCATAATTGTTGACCATTTCGGCCTTATTATCGCCCTTTTCAAAGTCCAGAAAACGAGAAAGCTGATCTTGGATAGATTTCACCCAGCCTTCCACGGTTTCCTTGGTTTGGAGACTGCGCTCTGCATCCTTAAAAGATGGATCACCAATCAATCCAGTTGCTCCACCGACCAGAGCGTAGGGTTTATGGCCAGCTAGTTGCAGGCGGCGGCTGGTCAGAATGGCTACCAAGTGGCCTAGGTGTAAGCTGTCAGCGGTTGGATCGTATCCGGTATAATAAGAGACTTGTCCTTCTTCTAAGGCCTTGCGTAAAGCTGCTTCATCAGTGGTTTGGAATACCAAGCCACGTTCTTTTAGCTCATCAAAAATGTGCATCATGTCTCTCCTATTCTAAAAGCCAAGAAATTGGCTTATCTATATTTTAAATTTATGTTACTCTATTGTATCATAAAGCTTTTAAATAGCAATGATTCCTTGAAATAAATCATAGATATTTGGTATAATGGGAAGATAACAAGGAGAATCGAACTTGGAACAATTAATAGAAAAATTAAAAGAGTTCTGGGGAAAAGCCCAGCAGTTTATCAAAAAAATACATCTTCCAGAATGGAGCAAGAAGATCGGCAGTGGCAACAATGGCTGGTCTATCGGTGATGTTTTTGCTGTTTTCTTGCGGACTTTTAAACTTCTGATGAATATGGCTTTTGTGTTTATATTCTTCGGTGGCGTAATCGGTGCTGGGATTGGGATAGGCTATGCAGCTAGTCTTTTCAGTAAGGTGGAAGTGCCCAAGCAGGAAGAGCTGGTCAAGCAGGTGAATAATATCTCTGGTATTTCTAAGCTTACCTATGCCGATGGCAGCTTGATTGCAGAAGTGGACAATGATTTGCTCCGCATTCCGGTTAAGAGTGACGCCATTTCTGAAAATGTAAAAAAAGCCGTTATCGCTACAGAGGATGAGAACTTTGAAACGCATAACGGAGTGGTGCCCAAGGCTGTGCTTCGGGCTACGCTCGGTTCTGTTGTCGGAGTTGGATCTTCTAGCGGTGGGTCAACCATTACCCAGCAGTTGATCAAGCAGCAGGTAGTGGGCGATGCGCCGACCTTCAAGCGGAAAGCAGCGGAGATTGTCGATGCGCTGGCTTTGGAGCGCTATATGTCCAAGGATGATATTTTGACGACCTACTTGAACGTTTCGCCTTTTGGGCGCAACAATAAGGGGCAGAATATCGCTGGTGTGGAAGAAGCTGCTCAAGGAATTTTTGGTGTCTCTGCTAAGGACTTGACAGTGCCCCAGTCTGCTTTTATTGCCGGCTTGCCACAGAGTCCGATTGTTTATTCGCCTTATGCAGCGGATGGCAGTCTCAAGAGTGAAGGGGATATGGCTCTGGGCTTGGAACGTGCCAAGGATGTGCTCTATAATATGTACCGGACGGGCCATCTAAGCGAGAAAGAGTACAAGGAGTACAAGGACTACGACTTGACCAAGGATTTCAAGCCTTCTGAAAGCTCGGAAAAATCTTCGCATGGCTACCTTTATTACACAGCGATTGAAGAAGCCCAGCAGACCATGTACGAGTACTTGATCCAGCGGGACAATGTTTCCCAGCAAGAGCTGAAAAACAACGACACTGTCAAAGCCTACAAGGAATTGGCTGCTAAAGAACTGAGCGATGGCGGCTATACTGTCACCACCACAATCAACAAGAACATTCATACTGCTATGCAAAATGCAGTAGCCAACTATGGCGGCGTCTTGGATGACGGAACTGGTGCAATTGAAGTGGGAAATGTCCTCTTGGACAACAAAACCGGTGCTGTGATTGGCTTTGTCGGAGGCAGAGATTATGCTTCTAATCAGAACAATCACGCCTTTGATACGGAACGCTCACCGGGTTCGACTATTAAGCCGATTCTGGCTTATGGGATTGCTATTGACCAAGGTCTGATGGGCAGCGCCAGCGTTCTTTCTAACTATCCGACTAACTTTTCAAGTGGTGACCCAATCATGCACGTGGACAGCCGTGGTACAGCCATGATGGACTTGCAAGAAGCTCTCAATACTTCTTGGAATATCCCTGCTTATTGGACTTACCGCGGATTACGCGAAAAAGGTGTCAATGTCCGTGGCTATATGGAAAAAATGGGCTATTACATCGATGACTACAGCATTGAGAGTCTCCCAATGGGCGGGGGAATCGAAGTATCTGTAGCTCAGCACACCAATGGTTTCCAAACCTTGGCTAATAATGGAACCTACCAGAAAAAATACATGGTTGAAAAAATCACAGACCGAGATGGCAAGGTGATTTACCAGCATAAGGCCAATCCTGTTCAGATTTACAGTCCAGCAGCTGCTACGATTATGCAGGAGCTCATGCGGGGCGTTATCAATTCTGGAGCGACTACGACCTATAAATCCAGAATCAGTCAGGTCAACGGAACCTTAGCTGGAGCCGACTGGATTGGTAAGACTGGAACGACCAACACCAACGGTGATATGTGGCTGATGCTTTCTACTCCAAAGATGACTTTGGGAGGCTGGATTGGTCATGATGATAATAGCTCTATGGCGGCGTTGACTGGTTATAATAATAATGCCTCCTACATGGCCTATATGGCAGATGCTATCTATCAGGCAGATCCAAATGCCTGGGGTGTTGGTGATAAGTTCACTCTTGATCCAAGTGTGATTAAGTCTGATGTGCTCAAGTCCACAGGGGAAAAGCCAGGTACAGTAACGGTAAACGGCCGCTCTGTTAATCTCAGTGGCCCGACTGTGCCTAGCTATTGGGCTAAAAATGGTGCTCCGACCACGACCTACCGGTTTGGTATTGGGGCATCAGATGCGGATTATCAGAAGGCTTGGTCAGCTATACTGGGCGGTTCTACCTCTAATTCTAATTCCAGCTCCAATTCCAACAATAACCGGCAGGGGAACTAGCGCATCAAGAACAGTTTTAACTTTTCAGAAAGCGGATGAAATCCTTGCAATTTCTAGCTAAATAAGATATAATGATAACAATAATTTGTCGTGTGCTTTATTTGAAATATTGTCCAAATAGAAGCTTACAGCAGTTAAATCAAACTTGAATAAGTCAGATTTAGCTGCTCTTTTTGTGCCTATTTTTAGGAAAAACGGATTATGTAATCATAATTTAATTTTTCTGAAAATTATACAAAAGGGACTGATTGTAGCTGTTTTGCAGCATTGTAAATGAAAGAGGATTTTCCTCTGAAAACATTTCACAGAACTCGCCCTCAAAGCGTTGAGAAAAAGATACGTCTTTTCTCGCTTTATCAAGGGCTTAGTATCTTATCATAAAGGAGTAAAAACTTGGCAGGACATGAAGTTCGATACGGTAAACACCGTACCCGTCGTAGTTTTTCAAGAATTAAGGAAGTTCTTGATTTACCAAATTTGATTGAAATCCAAACGGATTCGTTCCAAGATTTCTTGGATCATGGTCTGAAGGAAGTCTTTGAAGATGTACTTCCTATTTCAAACTTTACCGACACCATGGAATTGGAATTTGTCGGCTATGAAATCCGTGAGCCTAAATATACGCTGGAAGAAGCACGCATCCACGATGCCAGCTACTCAGCGCCAATCTTTGTGACTTTCCGTCTGATTAACAAGGAAACTGGTGAAATCAAGACTCAGGAAGTCTTCTTTGGTGATTTCCCAATCATGACTGAAATGGGAACCTTCATCATCAATGGTGGTGAGCGGATTATCGTATCCCAGTTGGTGCGGTCTCCAGGGGTTTACTTTAACGATAAAGTTGATAAAAATGGAAAAGTTGGCTACGGTTCAACGGTTATTCCTAACCGCGGTGCTTGGTTAGAGTTGGAAACAGACTCAAAAGACATTGCCTACACTCGTATTGACCGGACACGGAAGATTCCTTTTACCACTTTGGTGCGTGCGCTTGGTTTCTCAGGAGATGATGAGATCTTGGACATCTTTGGTGACAGCGACTTGGTTCGCAATACCATTGAAAAAGATATCCACAAGAACCCAATGGACTCTCGTACGGATGAAGCCCTGAAAGAAATCTATGAGCGTCTTCGTCCAGGCGAGCCTAAGACGGCTGAAAGTTCTCGTTCCCTTCTTGAAGCGCGTTTCTTTGATCCGTATCGTTATGACTTGGCAGCAGTTGGTCGTTACAAGATTAATAAAAAACTCAGCGTCAAGACACGCTTGCTGAACCAAACCATTGCAGAGCCATTGGTAGATGCTGAAACAGGAGAAATCTTGGTTGAAGCTGGTACAGTTATGACCCGCAGTGTCATTGACAGCATTGCAGAGCAGTTGGACAATGGTTTGAACAAAATCACTTATATTCCAAACGACTCAGCTGTTTTGACAGATCCTGTAGAATTGCAGAAGTTCAAGGTAGTGGCTCCGACTGACCCAGACCGCGTTGTGACCATCATTGGTAACGCAAATCCGTCTGACAAGGTTCGGATTGTAACGCCAGCTGATATCTTGGCTGAGATGAGCTACTTCCTCAACTTGGCTGAAGGTATCGGTCGTGTGGACGATATTGACCACTTGGGGAACCGTCGTATTCGTGCAGTTGGCGAGCTTTTGGCCAACCAAGTCCGTCTTGGACTTTCTCGGATGGAGCGTAATGTTCGCGAACGGATGAGTGTTCAAGACAATGAAGTACTAACTCCACAGCAAATCATTAATATCCGTCCAGTAACTGCAGCTATTAAAGAATTCTTTGGTTCTTCTCAGTTGTCTCAGTTCATGGATCAACACAATCCGCTGTCTGAGCTTTCTCACAAGCGTCGTCTGTCTGCCTTAGGACCTGGTGGTTTGACACGTGACCGTGCTGGTTATGAAGTGCGGGACGTGCACTATACTCACTACGGTCGTATGTGTCCGATTGAAACGCCTGAAGGACCAAACATCGGTTTGATTAATAACTTGTCTTCTTATGGACACCTTAACAAATACGGATTTATTCAAACGCCTTACCGTAAGGTAGACCGTGAAGCTGGTGTAGTAACCAACGAAATCGTTTGGCTGACAGCTGACGAGGAAGATGAATTTATCGTAGCGCAGGCCAACTCTAAGCTGAATGAAAAAGGCGGCTTTGCTGAGCCTATCGTTATGGGACGCCACCAAGGTAATAACCAAGAATTCCCATCAGACCAAGTAGACTACATGGATGTATCGCCTAAGCAGGTAGTTGCCGTAGCGACAGCATGTATTCCTTTCTTGGAAAATGACGACTCTAACCGTGCCCTCATGGGTGCCAACATGCAGCGTCAGGCTGTGCCTTTGATTGATCCAAAAGCACCTTATGTTGGTACTGGTATGGAATACCAGGCTGCCCACGACTCTGGTGCAGCGGTCATTGCCCAGCATGATGGTAAGGTTACCTATGCGGATGCAGACAAGGTTGAAGTCCGCCGTGAAGATGGTTCTCTTGATGTTTACCAAATTCAAAAATTCCGCCGTTCCAACTCAGGAACTGCTTACAACCAACGTACCTTGGTAAAAGTTGGCGATGTCGTTGAAAAAGGCGACTTTATCGCTGACGGACCTTCTATGGAAAATGGAGAAATGGCCCTGGGACAAAACCCAATCGTTGCCTACATGACATGGGAAGGTTACAACTTCGAGGATGCGGTTATCATGAGTGAGCGTCTGGTGAAAGACGATGTCTACACCTCAGTTCACTTGGAAGAATACGAATCAGAAACTCGCGACACCAAGCTTGGCCCTGAAGAAATTACCCGCGAAATTCCAAACGTAGGGGAAGATGCCCTACGCAATCTGGACGAAATGGGGATTATCCGCATTGGGGCGGAAGTCAAGGAAGGCGACATCTTAGTAGGTAAAGTTACCCCTAAGGGTGAAAAAGACCTTTCTGCTGAGGAACGTCTCTTGCACGCTATCTTCGGAGACAAGTCTCGTGAAGTCCGCGATACCTCTCTGCGTGTGCCACACGGTGCCGACGGAGTGGTTCGTGACGTGAAGATCTTTACCCGTGCTAATGGTGATGAGCTGCAATCTGGTGTTAATATGCTGGTTCGCGTCTACATCGCTCAAAAACGTAAGATCAAGGTCGGAGATAAGATGGCCGGTCGTCACGGAAACAAGGGGGTTGTATCCCGTATCGTTCCTGTGGAAGACATGCCTTACTTGCCAGACGGAACACCAGTTGATATCATGTTGAACCCACTCGGGGTACCATCTCGTATGAACATTGGTCAGGTTATGGAGCTCCACCTTGGTATGGCAGCGCGTAACTTGGGCATCCATATTGCGACACCAGTCTTTGATGGAGCAAGCTCAGAAGATCTCTGGGATACAGTGCGCGAAGCTGGTATGGATAGTGATGCTAAAACCATTCTCTACGATGGACGTACCGGTGAGCCATTTGACAACCGTGTATCTGTCGGTGTCATGTACATGATCAAGCTCCACCACATGGTAGATGACAAACTCCATGCCCGCTCAGTGGGTCCTTACTCAATGGTTACCCAACAGCCGCTCGGAGGTAAAGCTCAGTTTGGTGGACAACGTTTTGGTGAGATGGAAGTTTGGGCCTTGGAAGCTTACGGTGCTTCTAACGTTCTGCAAGAAATCCTGACTTACAAGTCAGATGATGTCAACGGACGTTTGAAGGCTTATGAAGCTATTACCAAAGGGAAACCAATTCCAAAACCAGGTGTGCCAGAATCCTTCCGCGTTCTTGTCAAAGAATTACAATCTCTTGGTCTGGACATGCGCGTTCTCGATGAAGATGACAATGAAGTAGAACTGCGTGATCTAGACGAAGGTGAGGATGATGACGTGATTCACGTTGATGATCTTGAAAAAGCGCGTGAAAAAGCAGCTCAAGAAGCGAAAGCAGCTTTTGAGGCTGAAGGAAAAGAATAAGAATACACACTGATTAGAAAATGAAGAAAGGTAAGAAATAGTGGTTGATGTAAATCGTTTTAAAAGTATGCAAATCACCCTAGCTTCTCCTAACAAGGTCCGTTCATGGTCTTATGGGGAAGTGAAGAAACCTGAAACAATCAATTACCGAACCCTGAAACCAGAACGCGAAGGCCTTTTTGACGAAGTGATCTTCGGTCCAACAAAGGACTGGGAATGTGCCTGTGGTAAGTACAAACGGATTCGTTACAAAGGAATTGTCTGTGACCGTTGTGGCGTTGAAGTAACCCGCGCCAAGGTTCGCCGTGAGCGCATGGGTCACATCGAACTGAAGGCTCCTGTTTCACATATTTGGTACTTTAAAGGAATTCCAAGCCGCATGGGGCTCACTTTGGATATGAGCCCACGTGCCTTGGAAGAAGTCATTTATTTTGCGGCTTATGTGGTGATTGATCCTAAGGATACACCGCTAGAGCATAAGTCCATCATGACGGAGCGTGAGTATCGTGAGCGTTTACGCGAGTACGGCGCAGGCTCATTTGTAGCCAAAATGGGAGCAGAAGCTATTCAAGACCTCTTGAAACAAGTGGACTTGGAAGCTGAGATTGCTGTCCTCAAAGAAGAATTGAAGACTGCTTCAGGTCAAAAACGGATCAAGGCTGTCCGTCGCTTGGATGTCTTGGATGCCTTCTACAAGTCTGGCAATAAGCCAGAATGGATGGTCCTCAACATCCTGCCGGTTATTCCGCCAGATTTGCGTCCAATGGTTCAGCTAGACGGTGGTCGTTTTGCGGCTTCTGACCTCAATGATCTCTATCGCCGAGTTATCAACCGGAACAACCGTTTGGCTCGTTTGCTTGAGCTGAATGCCCCTGGTATCATCGTTCAAAATGAGAAGCGGATGCTTCAAGAAGCGGTTGATGCTTTGATTGATAACGGTCGCCGCGGCCGTCCGATTACAGGACCAGGTAGCCGACCACTTAAATCATTGAGCCACATGCTTAAAGGAAAACAAGGGCGTTTCCGTCAAAACTTGCTGGGTAAACGGGTTGACTTCTCAGGTCGTTCCGTTATCGCCGTTGGTCCCACATTGAAAATGTATCAATGTGGGGTGCCGCGTGAAATGGCGATTGAGCTCTTCAAGCCATTTGTGATGCGGGAAATCGTTGCCCGTGATATTGTGCAGAACGTGAAAGCTGCCAAACGCTTGGTAGAACGTGGAGATGAGCGTATCTGGGATATTCTGGAAGAAGTGATCAAGGAGCACCCAGTGCTTCTTAACCGCGCACCGACCCTTCACCGTTTGGGAATTCAGGCTTTCGAGCCAGTTCTGATTGATGGTAAAGCTCTTCGTTTGCATCCGCTGGTTTGTGAAGCCTACAATGCCGACTTTGATGGTGACCAGATGGCTATCCACGTACCATTGTCAGAGGAAGCGCAAGCTGAAGCTCGTATCCTCATGCTGGCTGCTGAGCACATCTTGAATCCGAAAGATGGTAAGCCAGTTGTAACACCATCTCAGGATATGGTCTTGGGGAACTACTACCTGACCATGGAAGAGGCTGGTCGCGAAGGCGAAGGCATGATTTTCAAAGATATGGATGAGGCGGTCATGGCCTTCCGCAACGGCTATGTTCACTTGCATACTCGTGTTGGTATCGCAACCGACAGTCTTAATAAGCCTTGGACAGAAGACCAGAAGCATAAGATTTTAATTACTACTGTCGGTAAAATTCTCTTTAATGCGATTATGCCAGAGGAATTGCCTTATCTGCAAGAGCCAACCAATGCTAACTTGACAGAAGGTGTGCCAGCTAAGTACTTCTTGGAATCAGGGCAAGATATCAAGGAAGTCATTGAACAGCTTGAGATCAATGTTCCGTTTAAGAAGAAAAATCTTGGTAATATCATCGCAGAAATCTTTAAACGCTTCCGTACAACAGAAACATCTGCTCTTCTTGACCGCTTGAAGAACTTGGGTTATCACCATTCTACTTTGGCTGGTCTGACAGTTGGTATCGCTGATATCCCAGTTGTTGAAGACAAGGCTGAAATTATCGAAGAATCTCACAAACGTGTAGAGCAAATCACTAAACAATTCCGTCGTGGTATGATTACCGACGATGAGCGCTACAACGCAGTTACTGCTGAATGGCGTGCTGCTCGTGAGAAATTGGAAAAACGTCTGGTTGCCAACCAGGATCCGAAGAACCCTATCGTTATGATGATGGACTCTGGAGCCCGGGGTAACATCTCTAACTTCTCCCAGCTTGCCGGTATGCGTGGTCTGATGGCTGCGCCAAATGGACGTATCATGGAATTGCCAATCTTGTCTAACTTCCGTGAAGGCCTGTCTGTACTCGAAATGTTCTTCTCAACCCACGGTGCTCGTAAAGGTATGACCGATACGGCCCTTAAGACTGCCGACTCAGGTTACCTGACTCGTCGTCTGGTTGACGTTGCCCAAGATGTGATTATCCGTGAAGATGACTGTGGTACAGATCGTGGACTTCTTATCACTTCTATCACAGAAGGCAAGGAAATGATCGAGTCTCTGGAAGAGCGTCTCAATGGTCGTTACACTAAGAAAACAGTTAAACATCCAGAAACTGGTGCTGTCATTATTGGTCCAAATGAATTGATCACAGAAGATAAGGCACGTGAAATCGTTAATGCTGGTGTTGAAGAAGTGACAATCCGCTCCGTCTTCACATGTAACACCCGCCACGGTGTCTGCCGTCATTGTTACGGTATCAACTTGGCAACTGGTGATGCGGTTGAAGTCGGTGAAGCAGTCGGAACCATCGCTGCTCAATCTATCGGGGAACCTGGTACACAGCTGACCATGCGTACCTTCCACACGGGTGGTGTTGCCTCTAATACCGATATCACGCAAGGTCTCCCTCGTGTCCAAGAAATCTTTGAAGCCCGCAATCCGAAAGGGGAAGCGGTCATCACTGAAGTCAAGGGTGAAGTTACTGCTATCGAAGAAGATGCATCTACTCGTACCAAGAAGGTCTTTGTTAAAGGCCAAACTGGCGAAGGTGAATATGTGGTACCATTTACAGCCCGCATGAAGGTAGAAGTGGGCGACCAAGTTTCTCGTGGTGCAGCCTTGACTGAAGGTTCTATCCAGCCTAAGCACTTGCTGGCTGTCCGTGATGTCTTGTCTGTTGAAACTTACCTGCTTGCTGAAGTACAAAAAGTTTACCGCAGCCAAGGGGTAGAAATCGGCGACAAACACATTGAGGTAATGGTTCGTCAAATGATTCGCAAGGTGCGCGTCATGGATCCAGGAGATACAGATCTTCTTATGGGAACTCTCATGGATATTACAGACTTTACAGATGCTAACCGTGATGTGGTTATCTCAGGTGGTGTGCCTGCGACAGCTCGTCCAGTCCTCATGGGAATTACCAAAGCTTCCCTTGAAACTAACAGCTTCCTGTCTGCAGCTTCTTTCCAAGAAACAACTCGTGTCCTGACAGATGCTGCTATCCGTGGTAAGAAAGACCATCTGCTCGGACTCAAGGAAAATGTTATCATCGGTAAGATTATCCCAGCTGGTACTGGTATGGCCCGCTACCGCAATCTGGAGCCTCAGGCTGTCAATGAAGTTGAAATTATCGACGAAGTGACAGAACTGCCAGGTGGATTTGAAACTGAAGAAAATATTGTTCTTAAATAAAGAACTTTCCCTCCCGAAAATCGGGAGGGATTTTTTGTTGTAGCCGATAATTTCTTGCTAGCTACTAAATACCATCCTATAATATACTTAGAAAGTTGTTTTTAAGTTCTCCGTTATGGATAAACAACTATAGAAGAAACACTCGATATTTTCTATTTCAGTTTTTCTATGATGCAAGATGCCATATTTATTTTTAATCAGGGAGGTAGCTGGTTTTTTGTAGTATGATAGCGCTAGGTTATACTATTTTAAAAATCCTAAAATAGTAGGAGAGGCAGGTTTGAAATTTAAAAAAAGAGGAGGTTGGTTTTAATGGTAGTGGTCGAAGATTGTAGAGAACAGTAGCTGGCATTTATCTAGCCAGCTCATTCATGAAGGGAGGATTTTGAAATATAAAGAATAGAAAACAATTAGATTACAAATAGAATAATATTTTATTACAATGAATAAATATTAAAAAATATAGGCAAAAACCAAGAAATTCTGCATAAAACAGGACTTTAAGCCTATAAGTTCTTTCCTTTTTATTTATTTTTTTGAGAAAACCGAAAAATTTCAGTAATTTTAAGTTACAGTTAAGTTAAGAAAATTAAAATAATCTTAAATAAGTTACCAACATGTAAATTACTATTAAGAAAGTATAAAATAATAGTTCATGCTTTGATTATTGAAACGCTTGATGGTAAAATAACTAAGGTTACTTAAAACAAACATTTTTTAGTAAAAAGTTAATATAACAATGTTGATTTTTGGTGAGGAAAAATGAAGAAAATTAAGGTAATGGTTGTTTTTGGAACTCGTCCAGAAGCGATTAAGATGGCTCCGCTGGTTATTGAACTGAAGAAGCAGTCAGACTTGTTTGAAACAACAACAGTTGTGACTGCTCAGCATCGTCAGATGTTGGATCAGGTACTTGAGACTTTTAAGATTGAGCCTGATTATGATTTGGATATTATGGGGAAGAATCAAACCCTGACAGATATTACTGTCAAGATCTTGCATAAGCTAGATGATATCTTAAAGGAAAACAAGCCAGATATTATGCTGGTGCACGGTGATACGACAACGACTTTTGCGGCTAGTCTTGCAGCGTTTTATAATCAAGTTCGTATCGGCCACGTGGAAGCTGGCTTGCGGACTTGGAATAAATATTCTCCTTTCCCAGAAGAGATGAATCGTCAGATGACCGACTCTTTGACGGACTTGTATTTTGCGCCAACGGATCAGAGTAAGGCTAACTTGCTCAAGGAAAACCATCCAGCAGAAACAGTTTTTGTGACAGGAAATACAGCTATTGACGCTCTCAAGCTGACAGTCCAGGCTGATTATCAGCACGAGGTTCTTGACCGTATTAATCCAGCTCGCAAGATGATTTTGGTGACCATGCATCGCCGGGAAAATCAAGGTGAGCCGATGAGAAGGGTCTTTCGAACTCTACGGCAGATTGTAGATGCCCATGATGATGTGGAAATTGTCTATCCCGTTCACCTGAGTCCAGCGGTTCAGGAAGCGGCTAGAGAAATTCTGAGTGACAATGAGAAAATTCATCTGATTGAGCCTTTAGATGTGTTGGATTTCCATAATATCGCAGCTAAAAGCTACTTCATCATGTCAGACTCAGGCGGAGTACAAGAGGAAGCACCTTCCTTAGGTAAGCCTGTACTGGTACTTCGTGATACAACAGAGAGACCAGAAGGAGTTGAAGCCGGCACCTTGAAGCTGGTCGGTACAGAAACTCAAGCAGTAGCAGAGGCAATGGAAGCCCTGCTGACAGATGAGTCACTCTATCAGGAAATGGCCCAAGCCAGCAATCCGTATGGTGACGGTAAGGCTTCTGAGCGGATTGCTCAAGCAATAGCTCACTATTTTAAGCAGACAGCTAGGCCGGAAGAATTTAAGACAGGAGTAAAAAATGTTTAGGAAAAAAGGACTAGAAAAATCATTAGCAGTCTTTGTACTGACAATTGGACTAATTCTTTTCTACAGTTGGAATTTTGCAGCTAACATATTTTATATCGGAATCGCGCTGATTTTATTAGGTATTTTTAGTGTCTTTGTCCTATCCGATCTCTTGGTGACATGGGCTATGATTCTGGGTGTGGTTATCGCAACTCTGATCTTGCTCTTTGATGTAACCTACCTACCGGACAATCAAGTTCTCTTCTTGCTTTATGTCTTCCCTGTCAGCGCTTGGCTGACCAGTCGAGTGAATTTCTATCTTCATCAGCGCTTAGGATTAGTGCAGGATGATAGCGAAGATGCTGCTGAGGCCTATGAAGAAATGGTTCAGAAAGTAAATCAGAAACAAGCTCCAGCCTTTCAGGCCTTGTTGGTCCATTGGGCGCACAATCATCATTTTTATCAAATTCACTCTCGGGAGTACAAGCGGATGCTCAAGAGAATTTTACGACTGCTTAACTGGGACTTCCAGAATGTAGAAACAGTTTACTATGTATCCAATGGTAACTTTCTCGTTCTGGTAGAAGATCTGGATCAGGAAGTCAAGGAATATTTCCAGGAGAAAGTGCGTGAAGATTTAACGATGATGCACTTTGAGAATAAGAAAACTGACCAAAAAATTCAGTTTCAGTCCGGCAGTTTAAAACTGAACGCTCAAAATATTGACAAATTCCATAATTTCGATGACGCTTTGAGCAATCTGGAGCGTCAGCTTGAAACCGACATTATCGTAGAATACTAGGAGGTAAACACATGTCTTTAACAGAAGTATTTTTTATCATCTCTATGGTGCTAAGTATCTTTTTTGCTATTAGCTTTTTGGTCCTCTTCATTTATTATCTGGTTATTTACAATCGGGTCAATAAAAATTTTAGGGCGGTGACTCGTCATGATTAGTCAACTTATTATGATTGTCACTCTGTTCTCCATCTGGATGTCTCTGGCTTGGGCTTTGGTTATTCTATGCTCTTCCGTGCATTTCTGGATGAAACGCAGTGACTTCAACGTGGATACCAGCCCATTGGAACATTATCCTATGGTTACTGTCGTTGTCCCAGCTCACAATGAAGATGTGGTTATCGCTCAGACAACTAAGGCCATTCTGGACTTGGACTATCCTCATGACCGAGTGGAAGTTCTGCTCTTTGCGGACAACTGCTCGGATGACACTTATCAGGAAATGCTGAAAGTTCAGGCTATGCCTGAGTACGCTGGACGCAATATTACAATTACAGACCGTACTGGTACGGGAGGTAAGGCAGGGGTGCTGAATGACGCCCTGAAGATGGCCAAGGGTGAATATATCTGTGTCTATGATGCGGATGCTATGCCAGAAAAGAATGCTCTTTACTTCCTAGTCAAGAAAGTTTTGGAAGATCCAGAACGCCACGTTGCTTCTTTCGGACGCAACAAGACTCGGAATGCCAATCAGAACTTCCTGACACGTTGTATCAACCAAGAAATCGTTGTAACTCAGCGTGTTTACCACGTAGGTATGTGGCACCTCTTTAAGATTGGGCGGATTCCAGGTACGAACTTCTTGATTAACACTGAGTTTGTTAAGAGTATCGGTGGTTGGAAAAATGGTGCCTTGACAGAGGATACGGAAATTTCCTTTAAGATTATGCAGAGCGGCAAGCTGATTGCTTTGGCTTATAACTCAGAGGCCTTCCAACAAGAGCCAGAAACCCTCAAGTCCTACTACATGCAGCGTAAGCGCTGGGCTAAGGGGAATTACGAGGTAGTTCTTGCCAACTTCAAACATCTTTTTAGTGGCGGTAACTGGCGCGTGAAACTGGAAGTGTTCAATTATTCTTGTATCTTCTTCTGGTTTAATTTGGCAATTGTCTTATCTGACTTGGTTTTCTTTGCTAACGTAGCCGCAATGATTACCCAGCTCTTTGTACCGGATGTGCGGATTCCTTTCGCTTTTGATGCTCAGAATATCTATATCGTCCAGCTGATGCTTTTTAACTGGCTTCTGATGATTTTGCTTTATCTTTTGCAGATCAATATCGCCCTGGCTTCTCAGTTTGGACAGGCGACCACCAAACAGATTTGGCTGGCCCTTGTGTCCTATTTGACTTACTCTCAGCTCTTTATCGTTGTTTCTTTAGATGCAGTAGGATCTGTTATCTTGGACAAGATTTTGAAGCGGAAAGAAACCAAGTGGGTTAAAACAAAACGATTTGCAGGTTAGGAGAAAGTGTGAAAAGAACAAGATTAAGATTTATTTGGTTTGTGACAATTCTGGCTGTTTTGGCTGCTATCCTGTTGTACACCCGCATGGGCAGTACTCCTAATATCAAAAAGAAGATATACAGCCAATGGTCTAAAGAATATGTCGTAACCAAGGACAAATTGTCTTATATCAGGACGACAAACAGTAAGACTGAAGATGTTGTGCTGTCTGAGGCACAGGGTTATGGCATGGTGATTGCTGTGGATGCAGCTAAGCAAGGCGATGCCAGTTCGGCTGATTTTGAAAAGCTCTACCAATATTATCTAGCTCATCGTCTGAAAGATACCCAGCTCATGTCTTGGAAACAGACGATTAAGGATGGTAAGAGCAATCATGAAGACGAAAACAATGCTACAGACGGCGATCTCTACATTGCTTATGCTTTGATTCAGGCGGCTAAACAGTGGCCGGACAAGGCTAAAGAATACCAAGATCAGGCTCAGGCTATTCTGAAAGATGTCTTGGCATATAACTATAATGAAAGCAACGGCGTTTTGACGGTTGGGAACTGGGCAAATGCAGAATCGAAATTTTATAATCTCATGCGGACTTCTGATACATTGCCGCAGCAGTTCCAAGCTTTCTATGAGCTGACAAAGGATAAGCAGTGGCTGACAATCCGAGATAACATGCTCAGCAAACTTGAAGCAATCAGCGCTGATAATAAGACTGGTTTGATACCAGACTTTATCTGGGTTGAAGGCGACAAAATTCGGGCAGCTGATGCTGATACGGTTGAGTCTGCAAATGATGGCTATTATTCTTATAATGCCTGCCGACTTCCTTACAACCTGGCTCAAAGCAAAGATGAAAAAAGTCAAAAAATGCTGAAGAAGATGTTAAACTTCTTCCTCAGTCAAGAAAAGATCTATGCGGGCTACACTCTGAAAGGGAAGGCTCTCAATAGTAATCAGGCTGGCAGCTTTACCGCTCCAGTATTCTATGCGGCGAATAAAAATATGGAATTCCGCAAATTGGTGCAGCAGAATAAATATCTCTTCATGCAAGGTTTGCCGTCAGATAATTACTATGACGCAGCTGTGACAACGATGATTGCTTTAGAAACTTTATAATGCAGAAACAAACAAGATGAAAATTTTGCTTAAGATCATGCAGACAATAGGGTGGGACAAAATGACATTTGTCTCACCTTTTTTGAAGAAAAAGATTGAGATTTATTTCAGAAATTGTCAAAATAGAAAGCTTGTATTTATGCTAAATCAGGACTTATCCAGTTTCTAGATGTTGAGAAACCTGTCGTATGTGTAAATGGACCAACACTATTTGTTCGCATGGTTAAGAATACTATCCGTGATGTTAATCTTCATATTATGAAGAGTGATGTGCTTGTCTCCGTTCCAATAAAGTTCTTGTTTTCTGATTTTGAGCAAAATAGTTTTGTTCGTCAAAGAATTCATATATAATATACGGTACAAAGAGAGGACGAGTATGTATTGTGTAATTGAGATGTACGGGGACTATGAACCGTGGTGGTTCCTAGATGGCTGGGAAGATGATATCGTTGCAAAGAAGCAGTTTGATGATTATTATGAAGCCCTTAAGTATTATAAAAGCCGCTGGCTGCAAATGGAAGAGCAGTCACCTTTGTATAAGAGCCGCAGTGATTTAATGACAATTTTTTGGGATCCGGAGGATCAGCGCTGGTGCGAGGAGTGTGATGAGAATGTTCAGCAGTACCACTCGCTGTTTTTGCTGGAGAATGACTGCCAGATTCCTAAGAGTAAGTACCGGCCAGGCTATACTAAGCAGAACGGCCTTGAAAAGCATCGAGCTTGCTCAGTCAAACTAAAAACCACTAAGCCTCTTTAAATCGACAGAATATATTTTGCAAATCTGATATTAGAGCAGCAGAAGAGACCTAACTTGTTAGAAGTTAAGTTTTTTCCGCTGTTTTTTTCTTTTTCTGGATTTTTTGCGAATAGTAAGGTGAGGAGGATGTATGGTTCAAGAAATTGCAAAAGAAATGATCAGGCAGGCTCGGCAAGAAGGGGCGCAGGATATTTACCTCATTCCTAAGACTACTTGCTATGAGCTTTATATGAGAATCGGTGATGACCGCCGCTTTATAAAGACTTATGATTTTGAGCTTCTGTCAGCGGTTATTAGCCACTTTAAGTTTGTCGCAGGTATGAATGTTGGAGAGAAGCGCCGCAGTCAGCTGGGGTCTTGCGATTATGACTGTGGGGAAGCCAAGGTTTCAATTCGACTGTCGACAGTTGGGGATTACCGTGGTTTTGAAAGTCTGGTCATCCGACTCCTTCATGACGAAGACAGGGAGCTGCGCTTTTGGTTTGAGCAATTGCCGGAGCTGCGAAAGAAAATTCAGGCTCGCGGTCTCTATCTTTTCTCGGGTCCGGTCGGCAGCGGCAAGACGACCTTGATGTATCATTTGGCTCAGCTCAAATTTTTTGGCCAGCAGGTTATGTCGATTGAAGATCCGGTTGAGATTAAGCAAGAGGCTATGCTGCAGCTGCAGCTAAACGAAACCATTGGCATGACTTATGACAGTCTGATTAAGCTGTCTCTGCGACATCGTCCTGATCTCTTGATTATCGGGGAAATCCGTGATCGAGAGACAGCTAGAGCAGTGGTTCGGGCAAGTCTAACTGGGGCCACGGTCTTTTCAACAATTCATGCCAAGAGTGTTCGCGGTGTCTATGAGCGGCTTTTGGAATTAGGCGTTAGTGAGGACGAGCTAAGAATGGTGCTTCAAGGTGTTTGTTACCAGCGTTTAATTGGGGGAGGAGGTGTCGTTGATTTTGTCAGTCAAAACTATCAAGAGCACGAAGCCGCAGTCTGGAATCAGCAGATTGATCAGCTTTTTGCAGAAGGACATATCAGTGCTGAGCAAAAGCAGACCGAAAAAATTATCTACGCCTAAGCAGAAAAAGATTATTGAGCTCTTTCATAATCTCTTCAGCAGCGGTTTTCACCTAGCAGAGATTGTAGACTTTCTGAGGCGAAGTGCCTTGCTGGAGGAGGTATATGTCACTGAAATGCGGGCAGGCTTGTCAGCTGGTCAGTCCTTTTCAGAGATTGTCAGTCGACTGGGATTTTCCGACAGTGTTGTAACCCAGCTGTCCTTATCTGAGCTGCATGGCAATTTGACTCTAAGTCTGGGAAAAATTGAGGTCTATCTGGAAAATCTATCCAAGGTTAAGAAAAAATTGATAGAGGTAGGAACCTATCCTCTCATGCTGCTGGGCTTTTTGGTCCTTATCATGCTGGGATTGCGCAACTATCTTCTGCCTCAATTGGACAGCCAGAATCTAGCTACTCAGCTGATTAATCACCTGCCTCAGATCTTTTTGTGGAGCAGCCTTGCTTTAGTTGTCTTGGTTTCAGTGGCTCTCTTTTACTATCGAAAGTCATCCAAGATTCGTTTTTTCAGCAAACTAGCAGCTCTGCCCTTTTTTGGACATTTGGTACAGGCTTACTTGACCGCTTATTATGCTCGTGAATGGGGAAATATGATTGGCCAGGGCTTGGAACTGAGTCAGATTTTTGCGATTATGCAGGAGCAACCTTCCCAGCTCTTTAAAGAAATCGGAGCAGACATGGCTGCTGCATTACAAGGTGGTCAGGGATATGCGGACAAGGTGGCGAGCTATCCTTTCTTTAAAAAGGAATTGTCCTTGATGATTGAGTACGGCGAGGTTAAGTCCAAGCTGGGGAGTGAACTGGAAGTCTATGCTGAAAAGACTTGGGAGGAATTTTTCCTACGTATCAACCGAGCCATGAATTTCATTCAGCCCCTAGTATTTATTTTTGTTGCCTTAGTGATTGTTTTACTTTATGCGGCAATGCTCTTGCCCATTTATCAGAATATGGAGGTTCATTTGTAATGAAAAAACTTAATACCTTAAAAGTTCAAGCGTTCACCCTTGTGGAAATGCTGATTGTCTTGCTGGTTATCAGCGTGCTCTTGCTGCTCTTTGTACCTAATCTGACAAAGCAAAAAGATGCTGTTTCAGATACAGGAACTGCAGCGGTGGTCAAGGTGGTAGAAAGCCAGGCGGAGCTGTATGAGCTCAAGAATACCAATGAAAAGGCTAGCTTAAGCAAGCTAGTCAGCGCAGGAAATATCAGTCAGAAGCAGGCAGATTCTTATAAGGCTTACTATGGAAAACACAGTGGCGAAACTCAAGCTGTTGCCAATTAAGGCTTTTACACTGCTGGAAAGTCTCCTGGTTCTTTTTGTTGTTAGTTTTCTCTTACTGGGCTTGTCAGGCTCGGTAAGGGCTGGCTTCAATCAGGTTCAAGAGCAACTCTTCTTTTTAGAGTTTGAGAGGCTCTATCAGGAGACGCAGAGGCTAAGTCTAGCCGGCCATGAGAAACTGTCTCTGAAGATTTCAGGCCGGCAGATTTCCAATGGCTATCAAGAGCTGGATTTTCCGCAAACTCTGCAGAATCATGAGCAGCAGGTCATTCAGTTTGACCGGGCCGGCGGGAACTCATCGCTCAGCAAGATTATTTTTCAGACGGAGGACAGGACAGTTGTTTACCAGCTTTATATGGGCAATGGCAAGTTTAAAAAGACGACAGCTTCAAGCTAGCATTCTGCTGGAAGCTCTAGTGGCCATGGCAGTTTTTGCGGCTATTGCCAGTTTGCTTTTGGGACAGATTAGTCAGTCTCGTAAGGAGCAGCGGGTTCTTCTGCAGCAGGAAGAGGTGCTTCGGGTGGCTCGCATGGCTCTGCAGACAGGGCAAGAAGAGCTTCGTATCAACGGAATTACCGTACGTCAGCTTAAGACAGATAAGCAGCTTCTAGTCTATCACGAAGGGGAGGTAGTCATCCGTGTCCAAAAACCTTAAAGTCAAGGCCTTTACTCTCTTAGAGACCTTAGTAGCCTTACTGGTCCTTAGTGGTGGAATACTGGTCTTTCAGGCCATGACCCAGCTCTTATCTTCAGAATTGCATCAGCAGGAGAATAATCAGCAGCAAGAGTGGCTTTTGTTTGCCGACCAACTGGAGACAGAGCTTTCGCGAAGTCAATTTGATAAGGTTGAAGATAACAAAATCTACATCAGACAAGATGGCAGGGACTTGGCCTTGGGGAAATCCAAGGGAGATGATTTCCGTAAAACAGATAAGAGTGGTCGCGGCTACCAGCCCATGATTTATGGTTTAGAAGCAGCTGACGTTCGTCAGGAAGGTAAGCTTGTCCATCTTCATTTTCGCTTTGAAAAAGGCTTAGAGAGGGAGTTCGTCTATCGTGTGGAAGAAGAAAGTTGAGGCTGGTATTTTACTGTATGTGCTGCTGATGGCTGCAGTCTTTAGCCTGCTCCTGCAGTTTTATCTCAACCGTCAAGTCAGCAGTCAGCGTTTGCAGCTTTTCAACAGGGAAAGGACGGAAGCCTATGCAATGGCGGTTCTGACAAAAGCTACAGCCAAGGATGATAGCGGTGAGATGGAGTTTGAGCAGGGCAAGGCAGTCTACCGTAAGAAAGGGAAGGAACTGGAAATCAGCAGTCAGTTCAGCAGCGGGCATTCCTATTCTTTTACTTTTAGTACTTCTAAGAAAGATGAGGATAAAGCAAAGGAAGACAAGAAAGCAACTGACAAAAAAGAGAAAGCGATTTCGGACGAAGCTGGTAAGTCGGACTAATATAACTGTAAAATCTTTGTAATTTTATATATCTTGGAATGGGGCCTTATTTTTGGTATGATAGGATAAACGGAGGATTCCATGAATTTTGAAAAGATAGAACAAGCTTATACTCTGATTCTCGAAAACGTCCAGAATATCCAAAACGCTCTGGCGACCAATTTTTACGATGCTCTGATTGAGCAGAACGGCATTTACCTAGATGGGGATACTGATTTACAAGAAGTTCTGACCAACGATGAAAAAATCCGTGCTCTGCATTTGACCAAAGAAGAATGGCGGAGAGCCTATCAGTTTATTCTGATGAAGGCTGCCCAGACGGAGCCCATGCAGGTCAATCATCAGTTCACTCCTGATACAATTGGTTTTCTGATTACTTTCTTATTGGATCAGCTAGCTCACGGAGAGGAAGCTGATGTATTAGAAATCGGCAGTGGAACTGGAAATTTGGCTGAGACTATTCTCAATCATACCCAAAAGAAGATTGACTATCTGGGTCTGGAACTAGATGATTTATTAATTGACCTTTCTGCCAGTATTGCGGAGGTTACGAACTCTAAGGCTCACTTTGCTCAGGGGGATGCAGTTCGGCCTCAGGTTCTGAAAGAGAGTGATATCATTAT
Organism: uncultured Streptococcus sp.; assembly: GCF_963536705.1. Classification (GTDB taxonomy): domain Bacteria; phylum Bacillota; class Bacilli; order Lactobacillales; family Streptococcaceae; genus Streptococcus. Next base: position 94,841 of record NZ_CAUTAP010000010.1, read on the forward strand.
CAGTGATTTACCGGTCGGTTATTATCCAGACGACAGTATCGCCTCCCGCTATGAAGTGGCTAGTCCGGATGAGCACACTTATGCCCATCATCTTCTAATGGAACAGTCGCTTAAATATCTGAAACCGGGAGGCTATGCTATATTTCTGGCGCCGAATGACCTCTTGACCAGTGCTCAAGCTCCCCTACTGAAAAAATGGCTCCTAGCCAAAGCTCAGTTCATCGCGATGATAACCTTGCCAGAGTCTATTTTCTCAAGCAGCAAGCATGCCAAAACTCTTTTTGTCTTGAGGAAACAGGAAGCGAATAATATTCAGCCTTTTATCTATCCTCTGCGGGATTTGCAGGACCATGAAGAAATGTTTAAATTCCGTCAAAGTTTTCAAAACTGGTACAAAGATAGTGAAATTCAAACAAAATTTTGATATAATAATTTTGAAAACGCTTAAAGAGGTGAAGAAATGTCGAAAACAATTTCTATTAATGCAGGAAGCTCAAGCTTAAAATGGCAACTCTACTTGATGCCGGAAGAAAAGGTCTTGGCTAAGGGCTTGCTGGAACGGATTGGTCTCAAGGATTCTATTTCAACAGTGAAATTTGATGGTCGTTCAGAAAAGCAGGTTCTTGATATTGCAGATCACACGCAGGCCGTAAAAATTTTGCTGGATGATTTGAAACGCTTTAATATCATTGAATCTTATGATGAAATTACCGGTGTGGGCCATCGTGTTGTGGCTGGCGGTGAACACTTTAAGGATTCAGCCCTCGTTGATGAAGAAGTGATTCAAAAGGTAGAGGAGCTGTCTCTTCTAGCTCCATTGCATAATCCAGCCAATGCTGCAGGCATCCGTGCTTTTAGAGAAATTCTGCCAGACATCACTAGCGTGGTAGTCTTTGACACCTCTTTCCATACAACTATGCCGGAAAAAGCTTATCGCTATCCGATTCCGACTAAATATTACACTGAAAGCAAGGTCCGCAAGTACGGAGCTCACGGTACCAGCCATGAGTATGTAGCCAAGGAAGCTGCTAAAATTTTGGGACGTCCGATTGAAGAACTCAAACTTATTACTTGCCATATCGGTAACGGAGCTTCTATCACAGCAGTTGACAAGGGCGTTTCTGTAGATACCTCTATGGGGTTCACACCACTTGGCGGTGTCATGATGGGAACGCGTACAGGGGATATCGACCCAGCCATCATTCCTTACCTGATGCAATACACAGACGACTTTAATACTCCAGAAGATATTAGTCGCGTCCTGAACCGTGAGTCTGGCCTGCTGGGAGTTTCTGAGAAGTCTAGTGATATGCGCGATATTCATGAGGCGATGCGGGCAGGTGATGCCAAGGCTCAATTAGCCAACGATATTTTTGTCGATCGGATTCAAAAATATATTGGTCAGTATCTTGCTGTTTTGAATGGAGCTGATGCTATCATCTTTACCGCAGGAATTGGTGAAAATTCTGTGACCATTCGTGAACTGGTTATTAATGGTATTTCTTGGTTTGGCTGTAACGTAGACCCAGAAAAGAATGTGCGTGGTGCAGAAGGCGTGATTTCCAGTCCTGATGCCAAGGTCAAAGTCTTGGTTATCCCGACTGACGAAGAATTGGTCATCGCCCGTGATGTTGAACGTTTCAAAAATCAATAAAACAAAAAATCCAAAAGCTCAGTTTGACTGGGCTTTTTGTATGTTTTAAGAAAGGATTTTCTTGGTTGCTGACCTTGGAAAAACTGAGCGATTCGTTCTCATAGTCACTATCAGTATTGGCTCTCAATACGTGATATATAAAATGCTTGCAGTTAAGAATTGTCTATACAAAATAAGAAAATTGAGCTATACTAGGAAGGAAAAGGAGGAAGATATGAAAGCAATTCTAAAAAAATTAGAGTACATCCTACTGACTTTGTTTGTCTTATTTCTCAGCCAGATACCATTTATATTTATCCGACAGATGACTGCTTCTGAAAAGAGTTTTTCAGCTGGACAGACTATCTTTGTGCTGGTTGTATATCTTTTGATTATCTTTTTTGTTCTGAGAATGGCTAAGCAAGAAGAACTGCTGAGCCTTGACTTTAGCTTCTTCAAATGGTCTTCGTTTGGCTGGTTAGCTGTTTCTAATGTTGTCATGATTGGCGTCAACATGCTGGGAGCAATTATCATGCTGCTGGAAGGCCAGGCTATTTCCACTGCCAATCAGGATGCCTTGAATGCTTTATTTCAGCATGTACCCAAGATTTTATTAGTGGTAGGTGCCGTGATTCAGGCTCCTATTTTGGAAGAGGTGGTCTTTCGTGGCTTGATTCCTCAGAAGATTTTTACCAAGCATTATGTTTGGGGATTGGTTGTAGGAGTCATTCTTTTCGGTCTTTTTCATGGCCCGACCAATATCGGCAGTTTTGTTATATATGCAGGTATGGGTGCTGTTTTAGCTGCGGTTGCTTATATATTTAAGCGTTTGGAAATGTCTATTTTGGCACACATGTTGAGAAATGGAGTTGCAGTACTCATCATGATACTGACAGGT
>NZ_CAUTAP010000011.1:0-95245 GCF_963536705.1 uncultured Streptococcus sp.
CAATGCCCATCTCCAGATTGAACTTGCGCATCCACTCAATAAAGCAGTCTGCTCCTTCTCTAGCAGCCGTCACAAACTTATCGTAAGAGAACTTTTCCTTACCAAAAACCTTGATAACCTCAATCCCATTGATGTATTCCACCGCTGTATCATTGAGCTTTTTGGTCTTGACCAGAGTATTTTGATAGTCAGCTTCGCTATTGGCAACCATCCGCATATAGGCCAGCGCCACAATGGGAATAGTCAGGAGAGACAGCAAGGTCAGTCGCCAATCAATAACCAGCATAGCAATGAGAACAATAATCGGACCAAAAATCCCAGCAGTAAACTCTGGAATCAGGTGGGCCAAGGTCGTTTCGGTCGCATCCACCCGCTCAACGATAATGTTTTTATAACTGCCTGATGACTGACTAAGCACTGTACCTAAAGGCAGGCTAGCTAGCTTATCTGTCAGGCGGTGTCGCATTTCCGCTAGAATCTTAAAAGTAGCCGTATGTGACAGCATGGTGGAAATACCGTGAAATCCCCAGTAGCCAATCCAGGCCAGACCTGCCCAAGCTGACTGCTGCAAGTAGAAATCCCAGTTTTTATTGCCATCCAAGAGCTGATTAATCATTCCACCAATAAAGAAATAAGGCAGAAATCCTGAAATCACAGAGGCAAAGGCAAAGATTAGACTGAGCACAAAATATATCTTATGAAGGGAAACAAATTCCCAGATCCAAGCAAGAACAGATTTTTTCTTCATAGAATATCCTTCTTTCTATCAAAAACCTAGCAAACCTCCCCAGTCAAACAAGTCCATGATGGAATGGCAAAATTCCAGCGCCTGCTCTTGGGGCCAGTCTTGAGCCAAGGGCTCAAATACAGCTGTGTAATAAGCCGTCATGAACGATCGCAGAAACTCGTGTTTGACCAAATGATTGATCTTTCCCTCTTTGTAAGCCAGCTCCAAATAGCGATAAGTCTCGTCTGCAGCCAAATGAGGCAGACGCATCCTGAAGTCCGCTTGCGAAGAACCCTGAGATTTAAAGAGCAAGAGCTGCATGATATCCTTATTCTCATAGAGAATCCGCATCAGGGACTGGAGATCCTCCAAGCGATGAGTCCACATATCAGACAGGTGCCCCTCTTCTAGGAAATCATAGTCACGTCGCTTCTGCTCTTGTCCATACTGGTCTAAGGCTGTCAGAGTAGGCTCAAGCAGAGCAGCAAAGAGACTGTCCTTACTCTCATAGCGCTTATAAAAAGCCCCAGTCGTCAAGCCAGCAGCGCGACAAATTCTCCGCAGTGAAGCATCTTGATAGCCATAAGCCAAGAACTCACTCCTCGCGCTTTCCAAGATTTTTTCATTTAACTCATCTGTTTCTTTTTTCATGATTTTAATTCGATAACACCGTTATCACCTTTCTTCTTTTATTATAAATTCTGACAATTTAACTGTCAAGGAAAAACAAAAAAAGACCGAGAAATATTTTCATCGGTCCATATCTCTTACTTTTGTAAACATGACAAAAGAGGCTGGGACAAAAGTCCTAGCCTCTCAATTGTCTTTGGATTGTCGAGCAAGACGCAGTGGTTGAGTGGGCTCTACTACGCTGATTTCATCAGCTTTTACAGTCCTACTCAACTGTGCGGAGGTGGGACGACGAAATCGAATTCTAACGAATTACCGATTTCTGTCCCACTCTCTCTATAATTTTACTTTTTATCAGGTGCATAAATCATACCGGTACAGTCAAAATCTTCCTGTCGGCGAAAGCCAAGCTCTCGATAAAAAGCTAGATTTTTATCTGACTGCTCCGTCGCCAACTGGATTTGGTAAACATCCTTAAAACTTTCCAGCGTCTGCTGAAGAAGGCTTCGGCCAATCCCCTGACGCTGGTAGTGTGGATACACCAGCAAATCCTGAATGAAAACAATGGTAAGTCCATCCCCGACTGCTCGAATCAAACCAACCAACCCCTCATTGTCATAAGCTGCCATCACAAACAAGGACTGATGGAAGGCTTGCTCTAACTGCTGAGGTCGATTAGTGTAATTGCTCCAACCAACCGAAGCATAGAGGTCTAGCACTGCCGCAAAATCTAGCTGAGGATTTATTTTATAATGAATCATAGCCCTCTCCTTGTTTTTTCTCTGTTTGATTGCCTAAACTATTCTAAAGCTTTATCGAACTTGAGTCAGCACTCCGTCTTGCATCTCATAAACCTTGTCAACCTCGTCCAGCAGGCGGGTATCATGGGTAATCATGACCACGCTCTTATGGAATTTCTGGGTCACCTCTTTGAGCAAATGAACCACGCGCTTGGCCCGCTCCGTATCCAGACTAGCTGTCGGCTCATCAGCCAAGATAATATCTGGGCTATTGTAAAGTGCTCTAGCGATAGCAGCTCTCTGCCGTTCTCCACCGGACAATTCTTTCGGATATTGCTTGAGTGTTCCTTTAAGATCCAGCAACTCAATCAGACTGTCTAGATCCGTCCTTTCCTTTTTAGATAAGCGGTCAATCAGCTGAAACTGGTCTTCGATTTTCAGAAAAGGTATGAGATTGGAGGCCTGCAAAATGAAGCCGAAATCATTGAAGCGTAGAGCAGCTCGTTCCTTTTCCTTGAGCTGGGAAGTATCTTTCCCATGTAGGAGAATCTGTCCTTTTGAGGGAGTTTGCAAATGACCAAGCAAGGTCAGAAAGGTTGTTTTCCCCGATCCTGACGGCCCAATAATAGCTACAAACTGCCCTGCTTCCAGTTGGAAATCAGTTGGTTTCAGGGCTTGAACCAGAGTATGCCCCTGACCATATTCTTTTGTAACCCCTTTTAGTTCTATGATTGACATTTACTCACCTCCGATCGCTGTGATAGGGTCAATTTTCAGAACCCGGTGAATGGACAAGAGTCCGCCAGCCAGTGACATGAAAACAATCAGGACAATCAATCCTGCGTAAGCTTGCCAATCACTGTAAAAAGGCATAGAAGCTGGCAAGGCGAGCTGGGTTCCCAAGAGAGCCAAGACAGCTAAGCTGATTCCCAGAGTGGACAGGATGAAAATCTGCCAAAAAATAGAAGCAATAATCTTCCCACTGGCAATTCCTTGGGCGCGCATAATACCGTAAAGATGGGTCTTTTGGATGGTAATGATGTACATGAAAATTCCCAATACCAAAAATGTAATCAGAACCATGGCCCCAATCATAAAGGAAAAAGTCAGTACCTGAGGCTGATAACCAGGGATATTTTCTATAAAATCACTCATAGAGAGCTGACTAAGTCCTGCTTCTTCAATCTTCTGACCATCCTTGACCACAAGTGCGCTGATATTCTTAACCTGACTTGAGCCGTACTTTAATTCCCTGAAATCATCTAAATCCATAAAAATTACAGGTTGAGTAAAGAAGCTATTATCCTCTGTGAAACCAACAACCTGATAGAGGCGCTCACTGCCATTGAGCTGGAGTTGGTCGCCTAGCTTCACACCTTTTTGCTGGAGACGCTTATCCGCAATAACTTCATAAGCATTCTCAGCAGGACGTCCCTCAATAATGTCAGGCGCTAGAAAACTATCCCAAGAGAGACCAAAAACCTGAGCATTGAGTTTATCAGTCCCATCTTCATAATTGGCCACTGCTGACGTTTGTCCCAAAGCAGCGATTGAGTCCCCTTGAAGCAGGCGGCTGTATTCCTCTTCCTTGAGAGTCGAAGCTATTAGATTCTTATTGGCGTACTCCGACAATACGATTGACTCAGCCTGCCATTGGTCCAAAGCCAAGCGATTGAGCCTAGCCAAACCAACGGAAAGACTGGATAAAAAGAAAACCATATAGGTAATGAGAAAGACCACAGCAACCACCAAACGATAGCGTCCGCGGCTGTAGACAATCTCTTTAAAAGCTAAAAACAAAGCTGTCCTCCTTTGAGATATTCGAGACTATTATACCATAAAGAAACAAACTGGAAAAACTATCCTGTCAATCCCCCTCCATATGCTCTCTGACAAAACCTGCTAAACCAACAGCGGTCACCCTAGCATGAAAATCACTCATTTGCTGAACCTGATAGCGAGGATGAGCCAGCCAGTAAGTCAGGGTTCCCATAAAGGAAGCAGCCTGATGATTCAGGAGCAAGTCCGCTTCTACCTCCTCTAAATGTGGATTCCCCAAGGAAATACTCTGCCAGAAAATCTCCCTCAAAGCTTCCTGCAACCGCTGCGAACTAGTTGGACTGCCATTCAGCCCTAAAAGAATGGCCAAGTCTTCCAAGTAAGGCTCAAAAAAATGAAAAAGATTTTGTTTCTCATGGATATAGTCTTCCACTTTAAAATCCTTTTCTAACTTGAACAAGCAGGCAGATTCTAGAGCCTCTTGATAATAGACCTGCAAATCATCTAGCAAGCGGTCTTCTATCTTCTCCAGCAGATCATATTTATCCAGATAATGCCGATAAAAAGTACTGCGATTCACCTCCGACAAGTCAATCAGCTGTCGAATACTGATAGTCTCAAAAGTTTGCTCCTTCATCAGTTGCAGCAAGCTATCCTCTATCTGCTTTTCTGTTTTTCTTCGTTTTTTCTCATACATGCTATTCACCTCAAAATGCAACAGTCTATCTAAAATTGATGCTTGTCTACCATCCAGCTCCCACTATATAATAAATATAAGCAGAAGACAAGAACAAGAGGATTAAAAGATGAAGATTATGATCAATCAAAAAGAAGTCAGTCAAGAAAGAATTGAGCAATGGCGGAAGCAGAGAATCCATAAAGCAGCTAAGATACTTAATCTACAGCTGACGAATACTGACAACACGGAGATTTTAGACCAAGCCCTACTGGAAGCAAAAATGAAGCTGACATACGAGGAGCTAATCCATAAAATTGGAACCAAACTCAAATGGAGCCAATATTTGATGAAATGGGCAGCCAAATGGTCCAAGAAACCTAGAAAAAAAGCAATCATCACGATTTTTGCAAGTGGACTGACTGCTGCTTCTTTCAGTAAAAGGCTAGAAAAATTAATGTTAGAAAAGACAGATACTCATAAAAGAGTCAATCTTGGTGCCTGTCCAGACCATTATGCTTTGCAGCCCCACAGCAGCAAACTTGAAGTCATTGAGACTGCAGGAAACAGCCCACTGCCAACACAGTTTTTTCTTGACCTTGGTGGTGAAGCTGAGATAGAGGAGCCTCGTGATGCGTCTTATCCCTTCCAAACCGTCGGTGCCGCCAGTCTAGCGAACGGTTGCAATATCGGTGGTATTCGCCATCAGTTTCGCGACACAGAAAAAGGCTTAGAAGCCCGATTCTGCGTCGAATTCCCCAGCCTTTGTCCAGACAGCCTTATCAAAGAACACCAGCTCCATCTGGCCGCCGAATGGTCAAAGTGGATAGCTTGGTGCAGAGAGCAAAAAGAATGAATTTCCTTTCATGAAAAGAACTATCAAGCTATTCAAAAACAGCCCATTGCCATCTTAAAGAGACCGCAGCAAGGCTGTTTTCTTTTTTGCCTAATCAAAGACAATCATGGACTTAATGGTCTTGCGTTCGTCCATATCTTTATAAGCTTGATCGATCCCATCCAGCCTGTACTCACTTGTAAAGACCTTACCCGGATTAATATCACCATCAAGAACTGCCTTGAGCAAGATTTGCTTGTCGTAAGTCGTGACAGAGGCTGATCCGCCTGCCACTGTAATATTTTGAGCAAAGGTAGAACCGAGCGCTCGGTTATTGTAATGAGGAACACCGACGAAACCTAAACGTCCACCATTGTGAAGAACCCCAAGGGCTTGATCTACGGCTGCTTCAGTTCCGACACATTCCAGAGCTGCATCTGCCCCGCCACCTAGAATCTCACGAACCTTGGCAATTCCCTCTTCGCAACGTTCTGCAACAACAGCTGTCGCACCTGACTCTAAGGCCATCTTTTGTCGATCTTCGTGTCGGCTCATGAGAACGATTTGGGAAGCACCACGCATTTTAGCAGCAATCACAGCGCATTGTCCCACAGCTCCATCACCAATCACGACCACCTTATCACCAGGCTTAACATCTGCCACTCGCGCAGCATGATAGCCAGTCGGCATGACATCAGCCAATGTCAAGAGTGATTTGAGCATGCCTTCTGTATAATCAGAGGGCTGGCCCGGAATTTTGATAAGAGCCCAGTTAGCAAATTCGAAGCGCATATATTCTGCCTGCACCCCATTTGACCAGTTATTCCCAATATGAGAATCACAGGTACCGTCAAATCCTGCTCGGCAGGCATCACATTGCCCGCATCCATGAGTAAAGGGAGCAATAACAAAATCGCCAGGTTTAACAGTCGTTACTGCATCGCCAATTTCTTCGACAATTCCAATCGCTTCATGCCCGCTATTTTGATGGCCTGCTTCAATATCTGGACTGCGGTAGCGCCATAAGTCAGATCCACAGACACAGGTCCGAACAATCCGAATAATGGCATCATCTGCTTCTTGGATTTGCGGACGGTCAATCTCAGTCAGTCCAACTTGACCTGCTTTTGTATAAACTGCTGATTTCATCGTTTCTTCTCCTTTAAAACTCTATAGATCTTGGTTCATTAAATCAACTATATTTTCCAATAAATCTCTAAAATTAAATGTATCTGAAAATTACTTCACAATTGTTTTTTAAGAATAAGATATAGTGATAGTAAATTTAGAAAAACATTAAAAATAGTTTTAAATGAATACATATAAACCATATCATTACCTTAGAATACTTTTTTATTTATTTCTGAAACATTACAGCTATGATTTCCTCATTTCTGTGTTCTTTAAATTCGAGAGATATTGTCTCATCTCCAAATTTTTGGTTGTAAGAACCACCTTAATTTAAATAAGGAATGACATTGTTCCCATGAAGATTATTCTGATTCCATTCAATAACAAGTTTTAAGAAATCATCCCTAGTCAATGATTGACTAATCTTTAAAATTGTAGAAAACAGTAACATTTACTTTCCTTTCAAAAGAACAATTATGGTCACGGCCATAGAAATAAACAATAGGCTTCCCCATACACAATTGACTTTTTTCTTAAATGTTTTAACTTTTATAATTTCATCATCAAGTTTTATATTGCCAAAGATAGTATCTAATTCATTGTCCAACAGAACTTCTCGATAATTATTCTTCAGTGTCTTGAATATATCTTTAAAATTTTGTAAATCAACACTAAATTTATAATTTGAGATTCCCCAAAAAATAAATGAACCTATTAAAGCAATTATGATTATTACAAGTATATCATTTGTGAAAATTTTATCTAATTCTCGTTCAGAAATTACATTTGCTAGAATAACAGAGAAGAAAAATCCAGATATCGCATACAAATTTTTAAGAAAAGTATCTAAAATAGCATTAGGGTAACGTTTCAAACTCGAAAGAGATTCAATAATGTAACTGGACAATTCTTTTTTAGCATCTAAATAAACGCTCACTTTATCCTTAATATAAATATTATAAGCTTTTTGAATACCACGAATAACACTATCATCAGAATCAATAATTTCAGCTGCTAAGTATTCAAATACTGAACGAGCAATTGATGATTTATCAATATAGCTATCCGTACTATATATCCAATTGTAAATTTCAAAAATAACAGGGTTATATGCCAAATCATTATTCAAACTAACAATATGAGTATTAGCAACATCATTTATCTGATAATACAATCTTCTTTCGTCTATTCTTGATGAAGCAGATACATAAATAATCGAAAGAATCATTTCTATCTTTTTGAAATATTTTTTTAAATCTCTGGTAGAATCATTTTTGGGGTATGCTGTACTAACATGGAAATCATCTGGCAATAGTTCATAGTTGTCAAGATTATAGAACGAACTTGCATTTTTTACTTTAAACAACTTAGAAATTCTATTAAACCGATTATCAGATTCACTAGAAGAAGTTCCAAAGTAAATAGAGCCTGTGTGTAAATTAAATTCTGAAATATTGGGATCTAAAATTTCAAAAAAAATTCTCTCACACTCATTAGAAAATAGATTATGAAAATAAGACATTGTTTCTGCCACTTGCTTCCCTATTAAATGCTTTATGAAGGAATCAAAAAAATAAATAGATTGCTTACCATCAATAATTTTCTTATCAATTGTAAGCACAATATCCATCTGCTCAGATGAATTCATAAACCGTTGAAATTCAGTCTCCTGAGTTTTCTTTGTAAATTCAAAACGTTCTTCCAAGTCATTTTCAAAATTGAATTTTCCATCATCTCGCGATGATAGACTATCCAATATTTGACTAAAAAAACTAAAATCTTTAAAATCTGTTCGATTAAAAAAACTTACCTTAGCTTCGAATCGACTGCGATGGTCCCAACATTCAAAAATATCAAATATTTCAAGATTCATTCACTTCACTCTTCACTTATTTTAAAATCATTAAATGCTTTCTCATCTGTTGTTTCAATAACAATGTAACGTCTACCGTCACTACTTTCCTTTGATTGTATTTTTTCAAGATTATCCTCTACTTTTAATTTTATTCCAGGATACAAATCATAAGTAGTTCTTATCCTAGCTTTTAAAGCGTCCAATGATACCTCAAATAGACTATCAAAACTTTTTTTACTAGGCAATTCTAATAATTTATCCTTAATGTTCTCTATTTTATCATTAGAAAGAGTTTCTGGCTTATAATCAGTCAAGATAGTATCTATCATTTCCCTGTAATTGATAAGCTCATTTGCTCTAAAATAACGAATAAATGAATTTCTTAAAATTGAACGATCTTCCGGATAATCTTTTTTTAATGATCTATTCAGATAAGAATCTATTGACTTAAATGCTCTTTCTGTATTTATCTCGTCAGTAGTAACTTCATCTAACTCTAAGAAGTCATTAAACCAGTATTTTGCAACATTATCAAGATAAATTTTTGCACCCTCAACAGAATAGGGGGCGTCTTTTATTAAAAAAATACAGGACTTAAATACTTTCTTTAATTCTTTCTGAAAACCTGTTTGAAACGAATAATCTTCATCATTTACAAAACTAATGTGCTCAACTTTTGCAAGCAAATACAAATATTTTTTCTTTTCGTCATCATAAAAGACTGCTTGTATAAGAGACCCGACTTGGACTTCTACATTCATTTTATTAATTTTTTGTTGTGCTATCACCTCTTTTTCCAAAAGTTTTTCAGCGACATTCTGAAAACATTTTTTATTTTCTCTGCATCTAACTGATTCGTTAAAACTTCTTTAATTTGAGATACAACAAAAGTATTGTTATTTCGAATCTTATACTCTCTTACGACTTCATTATTAGTGATAATATCCAAGATTTGTTGCAAATAATTAGAAAATTCTAACGGGATTTCTTTTGAATGAGTTAAATTATTTTCTCTATCAATAACTTGAATATCCTTTAAGCGAAGCTCCATTACCATGATTTACTCCATCTCCTTTACCTTCTCTTCAATAAACACAATCTCTTCTGTGCTAAGATCATATTTACGATAAAGCTGCTGGTCAATATCGGCGATTGACTGTGACCAATCAATATCAGAATTTTCAGTGAAATCTTGCAGAGGAACATATTTCCACTTATCACGAGTATTATCTTGTGTTACCTTTAATATTCCTAACATAACTCTAGCAAATTTTGTTCTGATATATTTTATACAACATTCTGTCTCATATTGAGTCTCAAAACTACCAATTGAAAGAAAAGTTTCTGTTGCCCCGATGAAGGGGGCCCCAATGAGGGGTGTAGATAAGACTTCACCTAAAACACCACTACCATTTGATTTAGGAATGAATACCTTGTACTTTTCAAAACTTTCTGGAGGATTGAGATAAGCTCTATCTATCCAATAGTAAGTCCTCTTCGAATTAGCCAAGCCTAAAACTTGGACGTAGTCCTTACCATCTTCAGGCTTATGTTCAAAGAAAATTACATTTTTTAAAATCTTGAAAGCCCCAGAACCTACATCAAACTTATGTCCTTTGGATTGTAGTTCTTCAATTTGTGAGTGATCTTCTATGGCTTTTTGTGATAGTTTGTAGACACCACGACCGCTAATAATAGTGTCTAGCGTAACTTCATGATGTGATGACACTTTATGAAGGATTTGATTTAGTTCTTCATAAGAAGTAAAGGTTTCAATTGCACCGAAATTTTCCTTAGCATTACGATAAGTGATAGACACTCCACCCTTAATATCTGTATTTGGAAAAACTTGAGAGGAGTCTTGTTCATAGTAAAGAACTTTCAAATGTTCATCGGACAGCATTTTTCGATTCCATGCTCTTGGTGTTCTTCCAGCATTAAAGAGAAAGCGTGCTGGGGTAATCAAGACTACCTTATCCGCCACTTCATAGGCTAAATCCATAAATTCATGATAAATCGGTGGTGCGAAAGTCGCATTATCTCCCAGTGCAGAGTCCTGATACGGCGGATTACCAATCACAACATCAAATTTCACTTGCTTAAAAGCCTCCTCAACTTGTTTTTTTCCCTCTTCGATACTATCTTTGAGAATATCAGAAAAGTTTTCAATGTAAACTACATTTATCTTGTAATTTTTATAGCCAGCTAAGGTGCGCTCGGTAATAGTCTTAGCCATTGGAGTTTTAGCGATAGCATAGATATTATTTTCCAAGATGCCACGATAGACTTGCTCCGCATCAAAATGATTGTCTTCATTGTTTTCCACATACTGATAATAAAGACTCATAGCTGCATGGAGAGGATAGAGACCGGTCTTGGCATTAATATCAATAATCTTACTTTCTGGATGATAAATGCTGTCGGTCACATCACTTTCTACCCAATGAAGATTTGATTTCGCTCCATCTGTCATAGACTCAAAGTCATCATCATAGAAGTTAAGTCCGCCAATACCTTTAACAATCTGCATATTCACCACGCGCCATGGTGTCAAAACCGTTTCTTTATCAGGATTTTTAAAGCTTCTAAATAAGGTTGCGATTTCTTCTGCGCGTTCAATAAAGTCAAGATTATCAAATGATTTAGCACGTTGACGGATAATCCGTCCTGCTTCTATAAAGACCTCGGTATCATAATACTTAGTAATCTCTTTAAACATTCCCTTTGTGAATCCCTTAGGCATGAATTCTTTCCAAGATTCATCATCCACTTCTTTGATAAAGTCTTGGATAGTGATATCTTTACTTAAATCTACATCCATCCCATAGATCATCATTGGAATACGGATAGAGACACCACGTAGAATAGAGATCATGGTCTTCTGCTGCTTACGAGCCTCTTTGAGCTTCTCTATAGCTTCTTTTTCTTCTTGAGTACGCTCGCGAGCTTTCTTTTTCTTAGCTCGCTCAGCTTTATCGTACTCTTCATTTGATAAGCCGTTATCACTGATTGTAACTGCCGTAGATATCCTCTGTCTTTTCGTTGTACCAACGATAGCATTTAGATTATTAAAGTATTCTGCTTCATCAGAAGTCAAAGTCAACAGATTATCATTATAAAGACTGTCATCTTCAAATCCTGAACGAACAGCTTTTTCAGCGTAGACCTTCTTAATCTGCGTTAACATACGGTCTACGTTAAAAGGCTGCATGCCGTTATCACCTTTACCCAAAATCGGTAAAAAATTGAGCAGATTTGTCATGGCTTGCTTTTGCTCTTTGGTATTTTTCTTGCCGACCCCTGAGTTAATTTGCGCACTCTCTGCCATAACGGTCAAAGCACGGTCAGGCGCAAAGTCAAAGACATAGCAACGTTCTTTCATCCCCAATTTTTCATGTGAAAATGGAGTTTGCGCCCGAAAAGCAGCCTGCAGGTAATTCATAGCACTATTTGTATTTGATAAGAATATAACAGCTGACCACTCTGGTATATTAACCCCCGTCGTTAAACGGCGAACAGTCAGGGTAATTGTTTTAGTTTGTGAAGGATCATCCGTAATCACTTGACGAACCTTTTCCAAATCAACACCAGATGTTTCAACAACTGTGTCTGTCTTATCATTTCGTACAACATTGACAATTTCATAATCCATTCCAAATACAGGATGTTCTTTCAAGAGTTTTTCAAAAGCATTTGCCTCTTTTACACCAGGCATGAGCCAAAGGGTATGACGCAACTCCTCGCGGTACTCTTTTGTTGAAAACGGATAGTTAGTCTCACTACTTGGATTAGTGATGTTATCTAGGAATCGACGAACATCTTCCTTATAGAGTAAATCCCCTCTATCATCCACTCTAAGAAATTCACGAAAATTAAATGACTTATTTTCATCACTGAATTTCTCTTTATTTTTCATTTCAAAGGTATACATCAATACCTCTGGAAGTTTTCCATATGGGTTTGGTTTCCCCGGTTGTTCCAAGCTCCACTTCAGCTTTGCCTCCTGCTCCATGACATAGTCCCAAGTGTACACTTGTTCCGGATCGAACTGATCCAGAAGATTGAAAGGTGTACCAGATAACTCAAGAATCTTGGTATCTTTTTTTACCAATGCCTTCATTACTGTGTCACTAAGTTCTGTTTGTGTTCCCTCGTGGGCCTCGTCAATAATAATTAAATCCCAATCTACATCCATAAATTCCGGAAGATTGGTTTGAGCCCCATTGTATCGAAGTAGTTGAATCGAAGCAAAATAAATAAATCCGCGGCCTCCAGATTTTAAAGTAGAGAGTTTCTCACCCTTATCAACTGTTCCATAGGTATATCCGGCTTTAGCCATGTCCATTTTTTGATAGTCTTCGAACCACGAATCACGGACAACCGGTCTATGACTTATGATGAGGACACGTTGAAACCCTTCTTGTTTAATAAGTTCCAACGAGGTTAAGGTTTTGCCAAAACGCATTTTAGCATTCCATAACATTCGGTTCTTTTTCTTAAATGTTTTTTGTGTTTGTTTAACCGCTGCATCCTGTTCTGGACGTAAAATAATAGTTTGCTTTTCAGTTCGATATGCAGCTAATGGTTCACTGATATAGGATTTTCCCTCTTTTACTGCCTTAATAGCAGCCTTGGCAGTCTCTAAATCAGTTTTAAACCATTCATTTCCCTCAAGTAATTCTGACCTTTCAACACCTGAACGTTTTAATACTTCGTGAACATCATAATCGTGAAACCAAGATTTAGTCTTTTTCTTATAAGCAAGTTCAACCCATCCTAGTTCGTAAGGAAGTCCTGAAGTAGTCATATATTGCTTGATTCGTCTAGGAGCAATTGTCCGCAAAAAGTCACTATTTGCAGTCCAATCTGCTTCAACATCATCCGATGCAACCGTTCCTTCACCAATTTTTTGCGTCCCTTCATAAGCAGGAAACATACCACTATTGTTATTGACAGTCTGAACGTAAATAAATTTACGCTCTGCTGTTGTATAGCGCTCTTGTGCCTGAGGTTCCAGAAACTTATCGTAAAGCTCACTCTTGATATTATTAGCTACATACTCAGTCACATACCAAACTAGAATCATATAGACTTGCTCTAACGATTTCAAGGCATTTTCTTGAGTTGCATCTTTAGGATTTAATACATGAGATGAGCTATTACCATGACCCTTAATATCAAAGAAAGCATCCACAATCACTTTATTATCAATATGGTGCTTAATCGTTTGCAATGCATTATGAAAGGTTGTGTGTGTCGGAAAATCAATATCCATACGCTCAGCAAATAGATGTGCCGTATTTTCCGCAACCTTACGAACCTTTGTTAATACTCCCTCATAGTCCTTATGAGTATAGTTATTTTCAGCCATATTTGCTGTCGCAAAGAGTTCAGCCGTTTCTGAATCTATTTTTAAAAAATCAAAGTTTGATGCCATATATATTTTAATCTCCTAATGTATAAACCTTCTGAATCCTTACATGATTTGTTCCATTTTCATTTGTATTTTCTTCCGGTTGTTCAAACAAACTTAATTGTCTTTGAACAACTTTATTCTTGTCATTTATAACTTCTCCAAACAATTCAGCAAATGCAAAAGGAATTTTTTCAACCAAACTAGGATAACCCTTTATACGTTTCCACTCATTAAACATGATAGGCTCATCTGTATCAGGATGCCTCTTTGTTAATGTGTCCCCTCTAACAATATTTTTAGTAATTAAGTAATGGGCAGATTTATATAAATCACTTCTGCTACTTAATCTTTCTCCAAATGTTTCCTCAATCCAATCAAGATAACGCAGAAACATTCTTGCCCTAGCAACTTCAAGATTATCTTCAAGATATTCAATTCCATAAATTGATGATAAAGCAAACAAAGATTTTGTTTTCCAATTTTTCTTGTCATAATTCCTAGTAACAGCAGAGAGTTTTTTTTCAAGTATTGCTGCTAAAAAATTCCCATCTCCTGCTGAAGGTTCCAGAAAAGTCGCATAAATATCTTCTGTTTTTTCCCTTATCCCAGGAGTATCTAACATTTTTTGTACCATCCACGATGGTGTAAAAACTTCCCCATGTTTTTGTACCCTATGTTTGGACTTTATAATTTTTTCAGTCACCTTATCCTCATTTCTTGAAATTAATAGTTAAGAATAAATATTAAATGTACCATTATTATATCATTTTCAACTTTTATTTAAAACGCTAAACCATAAGAATTGTTGCTTTAAATAAGCTTCTTTCTAATTTTGACTACTGAATCGTCGCGATCTATAATCTTCTCAACAATACAAGCCTGCTATTAGAAGCTGGTATCAGCATCGCTCTGTGCCTAGACAGTATCATAGATAATCGTAGACAAGTCTTTGTTCTGCTAGAAAACAACTGAACTACTGCCCCTCTTCAGCTTATCCATAAGAGTATGAAAATAAAAAGAAACAAGCATAAGCTTCAGTTTAAATACTGAAACTAGTCTTGTTTCTTTTTCTCTACGTTTAGCATCCGATTTCTTCACTGCT
Source organism: uncultured Streptococcus sp. (assembly GCF_963536705.1). GTDB lineage: Bacteria > Bacillota > Bacilli > Lactobacillales > Streptococcaceae > Streptococcus. Next base: position 14,892 of record NZ_CAUTAP010000011.1, read on the forward strand.
CCACCTGTTGTCCAGAGCAAATTGAGATGCGCTTTACTGCTTGGTAAAGGTCAAAGTGTCTGGATCATCATCCAATTCGTCCACAATCAGCTGATTGCCATTTTGGCGGTAACTTTTGACATCATCACCAACTATCAGTCTTTGATTAGCAGCCTCTACTTGTACCTGCTTGATCTCCTTACTGCCATCAACCTCGGTCTCAGTCCAAGTACCAGTCGTACCATTGATTTCCAGGACATGCTGGTCGCCATCATGGTCGGTTGCTTGGTAGCGCCCGTCTAGATTCGTAGCCTGCCCTGCATTTGATGATGAAGGCTGGTTAGAGGAAGATGCAGCTGATGACTGCGAAGTCTGATTTTGTGCAGATTGTGATGTTTGGCCTTGTGTATTCTGTGATGAACTAGTATTCCCTCCTTGGTTGGTATTGCCTGAGCAGGCAGCTAATAGGACTGCTGCTGTCAGAGATAGAATTCCGATAAAGGCTTTTTTTGTAATCGTCATATCGCTTTCTCCTTTTTCTACATTTGTAGTTTATACTTATATTCTACACTTGTCTGTTTCATTTGTCAAGAAAAAGCAGTTTTTATTATAAGGAAAATACACCTTAAGCGCTAGCAATAGTTTTCGGCTATACCCTACCAGCAGAATTAACTATTTTATTTGCCGGGGAATTTTCGATACAATAGACCGTAATCCCTAATGAAAGTGAGAAATCTTATGACAAAATCAAAATTTCAACTGGTTGGATCACTTCTGCGCCCAGAAAATCTCCGCCAGTATAAGACAGAAATTGAGCACCGAGATGATATTCAATACCCCTTCTACGACAGCTTCCCAGGCTACCATGAGACGGAGACAGCTGACATCAAGAAGATTGTTGCTGAGCAAAAGGCTAAGGGTATTGACATCCTGACGGATGGAGAATACTCCAAGTCCATGTGGCATCTGGACTTTGTCTGGGGACTTAAGGGAATTGAGCGCTACATTGCTGACCACGGCTACACCTTCAAGGACCACGACGGCGGACAATACGAGACCCGTAAGGACATTGGTATCCGCATCACAGCACCACTCTCTGGGAAAAACCATCACTTTATCGAGATTTATAAGCTAGTCAAGGAAGAGGCTGCTGGTGAAGATACCAAGCTGACTGTCTGGGGGCCTGCCCATGCTTATACTGAGTTAGCTGTCTTTGACCGCTTGGCGGGACCAGGACAAGTTTATGAGACCAATGAAGATTTGAAAAAAGGCTTGATTCAAGCTTATAAGGAATTTTTAGACGACTATAAGGCCGCTGGCGGACAGATTATCCAGTTTGACGACTGTCTCTGGGAACTCTTTGACGAGTCCAACCCTGCTAGCTTCTATACAGAGGGCAATGCCAGTCTGGCTGACCTGGCAGACGAGTTTGTCGCTATTAATAACGAAGTCGTAGACTACGCTCATGAGCTTGGACTGACTGTCTGGACCCACAACTGCCGTGGTAACTACGAAAGCCGCTCTGCTGCTGAAGGTACCTACGAAGCTATCGCGGAAAAATTCCTGCGCGACCAACACTATGATCGCTACTTCCTAGAGTGGGACAGCGATGTAGCTGGTGATGTATCAGCTCTAGCAGCTTTGAAAGACAAGGATGCTGAAGTTGTTTTAGGACTGCTTTCCAGTAAGACGACAGGCTTGGATGATGAAAAGCGTGTCCTAGACCTCCTCGAGAAAGCAGCAACCGTTCTACCGAAAGAGCGTCTCCTGCTCTCCCACCAATGCGGCTTCGCCTCTTGTGACTCTGGAAACGAACTCACCATTGAACAACAATGGGCCAAAATCAAACAAGGCCAAGAAATCGCCCAGAAATTCTGGGGATAATAAGCAAAAAAAAGCGGTGTGACCGCTTTTTTCTATGCTTTTAAAATCAATTGCGGATTGTATTAGATCTCTTAGATAAACTCCAGTTTCATCTGCATCTGTTCAACATATTAAATCTTGGAGTATCAGGAAAGTTCAATTCGCTTGAGCCAATTTTCAACCAAGGCCGTAAAGAGAGCCTCTTGATCTATCTGTGCATTGTGGCCAGCAAGATCCATTACAGCATGAGTTGCCCTTGGATAATAGTGAGACAGTTGCGCTAACTGCTGGAAGCCCACGACTTGGTCCTGCTTTCCTGCTATAAAAAGGCTGGGTTCGTCATAGCCCTTTTCCTGTATCTCTTGATCCACTTCAAACGAAAAAGAATAGTTTTCTTGCAGCTTTTGGACAAAGGGAGTATTCATCATCTGAAGCCCTGCTAGGATTTCTTTTTCAAACCGTTGATAAGTTTCTTTAGTCTGTAAAATAGCTAAATCAACGAAATTTTCGCTTTTGCCTGCTATATCAAAACCTACCTCTCTAATTAACAGGCTGTCTTTTGGCAGAATTCTTTCTCGCGGATTGGGTGCAACTACTGGACAAATAAGCAGCAAACCATCAATCTCCGACCTTTTCTTAGCCAAAATTCCTCTAGCAAGATAGCCACCATAAGACTCTCCAGCTAAGAGAAAGGAGTGTCCGCTGATTACAGTCTCTATAAAGTTCAAGAGCATCTCTAAAATCGCATCCGCACTTGCAAAAGCAGGATTGGCATCAGACCTACCCATGCCAGGCAAATCTAAATAAATCCTTTTATAGTCAGCATGTTTCTCAAAAATAGGTTCCAAACATCCTTCCATCAATTCAGATGAACAGCCCAAACCATGAATTGCCAAGACTGGCTTTCCTTGACCAATCACTTTATAATATAATTTATTTCCCTGATAAGTAAAAAACATTTTTTCTCCAATCATACCTTAAAGACACGTTTTGCTCGAGGCGGAGCCTGTATCGAAACCAGTCAAAATAATATTGTTTATGAGCCTAACAAATTATTCTTATCATCTACACCCCTCAAAGCTACTAGACGAGCAAGCTTATTATTTCCCCTTGATTTCAGTTCCTCATTCTTCATCACCAAATAACAAAGTGGATTTCTGCAGATAAGGATTGGGATACTTGACTAGCAGGTCCCTTACAGCTCTTACCAAGTCTTTTTTCTCAGCCTGACCTGATTGATATCGAAGCAAAAGATGCATAAAATCTTCTTTTTCAGTTGAGCTGGCTTTCTTCTTAAAATAGCCCCAAACATGCTGAAAGGCATTGCAGACCTGGCCGCGATTTTCAGGCAGAGCCACCGCCTGGTCAATCAATCCTTGAACATGTGCTGCTTCCACCGAGTCGCTTTTTAGATATTGGCGGATTTCCAGATAGATCTTACTGGAATGACTGAGAACCAGATATTTATTTCTAGCCCAAAGAGTCTGACATTGGGAGAATTGGTTTACATTTTCCATGATTAGTTTTCCTACTGATTTTTAATTTCGAATTCTTCTCATTTCGTCTACATCATTGCTCGCAACCCAGTAATAAGTTTGCCAAGACAGAAAGCTAAGCGAAACTGCAAATCAACTATGATTGGAATAAGATTTCGAAGAGTATTAATCAAAATCCCCAATCACATGACTGGGGAATAGTTCATTAACGTACCTCTGCGCCGAGTTTTTCGGTCAGAGATTTTTCGATTTTTTCCATATATTTAGCCACTTCTTCGTCGGTCAGGCTAGCTTCTGGATTTTGGAAAGTCAGGCTGTAGGCCATAGATTTGAGGCCAACACCCAGCTTGTCACCAGAGAAGATATCAAAGAGCTTAATATCTGTCAAGCGCTTCACACCAGCTGCTAGGATTGCATCAAGGACCTCTTGGTGAGTGATTTCAGCCTTGAGCAAGAGTGCCACATCACGGCTGACAGCTGGGAATTTAGTGATTTCTGTAAATGGCTGTTCTGGCTGGAGCTGCTCTTCGATAGCAGACAGGTTGAGCTCAGCCACATAAGTTTCAGGAATATCGTAAGCCTTGGCTGTCGCAGGATGGACTTGACCGACAAAGCCGACAGGCTGGCCATTGATAGAGATTAAAGCAGTCCGTCCAGGATGCAGGCTCTTAATCTGGTTGCTAGCCACGTATTCAGCTGTCAAACCCAACTTATCAAAGAGCGCTTCCACTACACCCTTAACATAGAAGAAATCAACTGCTGCTGGCTTGGTCTGGAAGTCTTTTTCATTAACCAGACCTGTCAAAGCAAAGGCAAAGCTATTGATTTCATTTGGCAGGTCTTCCTTAGGATTGCCAGTCTGCTCAAAGACTTTTCCAATCTCATAGAGAGCTAGATTCTTATTCTTACGAGCCACATTGTAGGCTAGGGAGTCCAAAATGCCAGAAACCATGTTCTGGCGAAGAACAGAGCGCTCCACTGTCATCGGCCACATGAGCTCAGTCAAGTTGCTAGGATTGAGAGTGAACTCAACCGCCTTTTCTGGCGTCGTCAAAGCGTAGGTGATGATTTCTGTCAGTCCAGCTCCCTCTGCTAAAGTCCGCACTTGTCGGCGCAGTTGTTGCGTTGCAGTCAATTCACCAGCAGTTCCGTCATCTTTTGGCAGGCTAGCTGGCAATTTGTCATAGCCGTAAATGCGGGCAATTTCTTCATAAAGATCTGCTTCAATTGAAATATCCCAGCGCCGGCGAGGCACGCTGACAGTGAACTGTTCAGCATTTCCTGACAAGCCAAAGCCAAGTCTGCGGAAGACATCCACAATATCTGTATAAAGCAAGTCTGTTCCCAAAACTCGGTTGACATCCGCAAGACTGGACACCACTTCTACATCGCTAGTATCCAAGCTGCCAGCGGATACAATCCCAGCCTGAACAGTCGCTCCTGCCAAGTCCGCAATCATACTTGCTGCCGCATCCAAAGCTTCATTAACAGTTGCTACATTGATGCCTTTTTCAAAGCGGGAAGATGATTCCGAGCGCAGGTTAAGGCGACCGCTGGTCTTGCGGATTGATTTTCCATCAAAGACAGCTGCTTCCAAGACGACACGACTAGATTTCTCAGAGATTTCTGTTGCTTGACCACCCATAACACCAGCCAGAGCAACAGGCTTATCTGCCACAGTGATGACTAGGTCGCTCACTTCCAACTCCCGCTCTTCGCCGTCCAGCGTCACCAGTTTTTCACCAGCACGCGCTTCCCGCACAACGATCTGGTCACCCTCAAACGTATCCAGATCAAAGGCATGCATAGGCTGACCAAAGTAGAGCAGGATGTAGTTGGTCACGTCCACTACATTGTTAATCGGACGGATTCCTTCGTTCATGAGGAGATTTTGCAGCCACTGAGGACTTGGGGCAATAGTGACATTTTCCAAGATACGAGCCGCATAGTAAGGGGCTTTCTCGGTTTCAAGAGCCACTGATAGACTGTCACCTGCTTGCTTTTCATTTTCCACCAGCGGAAAATCTTTAAAATGTACTGACTTGTCATATATGGCAGCCACTTCATGAGCCACCCCACGCATAGACAGAGCATCTGCCCGATTTGGTGTGATGGAAAGCTCGATAATCTCATCGTCCAAGTCCAGATAAGAGAAGACTTCCTCACCTGGCACTGCTTCTTCAGGCAGGATTTGAATTCCATCCGCAAATTCCTTTGGCACGACAGAATCAGAAATCCCCAGCTCACCCAGAGAGCAGATCATGCCCAGTGACTCCAAGCCACGGATTTTTCCTTTTTTAATCTTATAATTGTCGGCAATGCGAGCACCTGGCAAAGCCACCATAACCTTGATGCCTGCACGAACATTTGGAGCACCACAGACAATCTGACGGTTCTCCTCTTCTCCGACATTGACTTGACAAACATGCAGGTGGGTATCAGGAACATCCTCACACGATACCACCTCACCAACGACAATTTTAGACAGGCCCGCAGCTGGTGATGTCACACCTTCCACTTCAATTCCTGTCGTTGACATTTTCTCAGCCAGCTCAGCGCTCGCCACATCAATGTCTACTAAATCTTTTAACCACTTATAACTTACTAGCATATTTAAGATACCAAGGGCGTCAAAAACGACTGAAAAATAGGAGATTTGCTAAACATTCGACGAATGATCGCAAGTCTATCTTTTTTTCGAGTTTTTAGCCCGGGTTCAATTCCTTTCTCTATTCTATCGCTGAGGAACTTGACCGACCAAATTTTAGGGATTTGTCTGAAATCCTGATTTCAGAAACTAATCATCTAAATTTCGAGCTTTTAGGTCGTATTCATTTCCTCTCTTTAAATTTTCTTGTTTATTTCAATTTCTTGCGCAGCAGCCAGTCTGTGTCTACCGTCTCACCAGTGATATAGTCGTGCTGGCTAAATTTTTCAAAGCCGTATTTGAAGTAAAAATCTTGAGCTCTAAAATTCTTTTCCCAGACGCCTAGCCAGACCCAGTCAAAGCCTCGTTTCTCGGCTTCATCTAAGGCAAATTCAAACATTTCCTTGCCCAAGCCTTGACCATGGTAGGCTTTCAAGACATAGATTCGCTGAACCTCAAAGGCCTGTGGCAGTTCTTGCTCCGTTTGAGCCTGTCCCCAGTTAAACTTCAAAAAACCAGCAATTTCAACGTCTTTGACAACAAAATAAGTCTCTGACTCAGGATCTTCCAGCTCCTTTTCGATAGTTGCAAGCGACAGCTCATTGTCAAAATAATTTGCCATATCAGCTTCCTTGATAAAAGGACCAAAGGTTTCTTGATAGGTCGCGACCTCCAACTCCCGCAAGAGACTCGCTTCTTCTTTCTTGACTCTGACTAGCATACTGCACTCCTTTCTCAGAAAAGCTGCATTGATAATTACAGGTTTCTACTTAAACTGCTGAGAAAAACGAATATCTCCTTGGTAGAAGCCACGAATATCGTTGATACCGTAGCGGAGCATAGCTACCCGCTCTTGACCGAGACCAAAGGCAAATCCAGAGTATTTCTCTGCATCAATACCGCTCATTTCCAGCACTCGCGGATGCACCATACCCGCTCCCATAATCTCAATCCAGCCGGTCTTCTTGCAGACATTACAGCCGGCACCGCCACACTTGAAGCAAGAAACATCCACTTCAACAGACGGCTCTGTGAATGGGAAATAAGACGGACGCAGACGGATACTGCGGTCTTGGCCGAACATCTTCTGGACAATCAGTTGCAGCGTTCCTTGCAGGTTGGCCATGGAAATATTTTCTCCAACCACCAGGCCTTCAATCTGATGAAATTGGTGGGAGTGAGTCGCATCATCGGTATCCCGACGGAAAACGCGCCCCGGTGAGATCATCTTGAGTGGCCCTTTAGAAAAGTCATGAGCGTCCATAGCCCGCGCCTGTACCGGACTGGTGTGGGTTCTGAGCAGGATCTCCTCTGTAATGTAGAAAGTGTCCTGCATATCCCGTGCAGGGTGGTCCTTAGGCAGATTCATCCGCTCAAAGTTGTAATAGTCCTTCTCCACTTCAAAGCCGTCCACGACCTGATAGCCCATCCCGATGAACATATCTTCAATTTCTTCACTAGTCTGGCTGAGAATATGTCGGTTCCCTACCGGAATTTGACGGCCTGGCAGGGTCACGTCTAAGGATTCCTCAGCCAGTTTCAGAGCGACTAATTGCTCTTCCATCTCTTGAGCAGTCTTTTCAAAGGCTGCTGTCAGAATATCACGCGCTTCATTGACGTGCTTCCCGATAATCGGCCGCATTTCAGCAGAGATATCCTTCATCCCTTTCAGGACTTCAGTCAGCGAACCCTTCTTACCCAAGACAGCTACACGCAAATCCTGCAGTTCCTTTTGATTCTCAGCCTTGAGCTGCTTGAGAGAAGCTAGAGTCTCTTCACGCAGGCTTTTTAGTTGTTCTTCAATCGTTTTCGTCATTTTCCCTCCAAAATAAAAAGCGCGCCAATCTCCATAAGCGGAGCGTTGACACGCGGTACCATCCGTTTTTTATCTGGCAAGCCAGACCTTACTTATCAATCCTACAGCAAGTGAATTCACCTAGCTTTCATTTAGAGAGCTTTCAGTCGCTGGCTCCCTTCCCTGTTAAACTTCCCCTAGGTTACTGGTCTTGCGGATTGCTATTCAGTTATATTTCATTCTAACAGATTTCCAAACATTTCGCAAGCTAATCCAGCTGAATTCTAGATTGAACTAAACCTCTACACTTTCATCCTCTTTTTGAAAATCCAGACAGAAGGGATAAAGAATAGGAAAGCATAGAGCAGAACCCAAAACAGATGAGGCAAAAGTGAATTTAAATCTTGAGCCCATGCCAACTGAACAGCCTTTGCTGCATGGGCAAATGGCAAGGCATTGCAGAATGCTTCAAAACCACCTCCTATCATCTCAATCGGAAGCACTGCCCCACTGAGAAAAACTGTGGCGTTGACAAGAATAGTCCCAAAACCACTGACTGCATTACTGCTAGAGAAAGCTGAGCCTAAAAGCAAGCCCAACGAAATAAAGAGCAGAGCTACTGGAATCAAAACCAAGAGTGCGTAAAAAGTTCCCAGATTTAAGGATAAACCAAAAATCATTGCAGCTGCAAAACTAGCTATGCCCTGTAAAAGAACCAGAGGCAGAACTGGAATCGAATACCCTAAGATATAATCCACACTTCTAAGCGGTGTAGATAGTAGCCGCATGAGAAAAGAGCTATTGCGGTCTGTTGTCATTAGACTGCCAACAAAAATAGTTATCCAGGAAGCACCAAACACCATCATACTTGGGGCAAAATTTTCAATGGAAAATATAGCTGGCATACCTTTGAGGCTCTGCTTCATAAGGGACAGGGCGATAATCAGAAAGACAGGAAAACCAATTCCCATCAGACTGCTGACATAATCACGCATGATTTCTTTGAAATTGCGCTTTGCAAAAATGAAGGCTCTCATGCTAATTCCCCTCCTTCCGTATAGGACAAAAAGGCCTCTTCAAAATCCTTCTTGCCGGAAGCTTGGATAATTTCCTCGGCTGTCCCCAAAATCTGCACCACTCCCTTATCCATAATGCAGAGTCGGTCGGCCAAAGCCTCGGCTTCTTCTAGATAATGTGTGGTCAGAATCACTGTAACTTTTCCCTTTAGTTGCTCAATATTCTTCCATAACTCCCTTCTAGCCCGTACATCCAGTCCCAAGGTCGGTTCGTCCAGAAACAAAATCTTGGGCTGACTGATTAGAGCCATTGCAATACTGAGCTTGCGCTGCCAGCCACCTGACAAGGACTTGGCCCGATCATGCTGCCTATCCGTCAGGTCAAATGTCTCCATCAGATGCTCTCTCTTTTGCGCCGCTTCTTCCTTAGAAAATCCATATAAACGAGCAATCATCTCCAGATTTTCCCTGACTGTCAGCTTGGGAGCAACAGCTGTTTCCTGAGGTGAAACATTAATCATTTCCTTGATAGCATCTTCCTCCTTACGAATGCTATAGCCTAGCATTAGGGCATCTCCTGCTGTCGGCTCAACTAGACAGGACAGCATCTTAATCGTTGTTGTCTTTCCCGCACCATTAGAGCCCAGCATGGCAAAGAATTCATCCTCTTCAATTTTTAGATTCAAACCATCAACAACCGTCTTTGAGCCGTATTGCTTGGTCAAATCCTGCATCTCAACTGCATACATAAGGACATCTCCTTTCATCAGATATGAGGAAATAAAAAGCGAAATGTTATTTTAAAGATATGACTTTGATATCTAAAGCTAGTCACAACTTACTCATTTAGCTAAAAACTGAGCTATTCTAACTCAATCTCGAAAGAGTTTGGTACGATTTGTATAACTTATTATACATATTATACACCTATTCATTAGTAGTAGCAAATAAAAGCAAAAGAAAAAATCTGCTTAAGCAGATTCCGATTTTATAAATCACTTTTTGAATTTTTGTCTCCATTGAAGGTCTGATTAAATAGATCTTCATAGAGTTCGTAACGCTGGATGGCAATGCCTTGCTGGGCATCTGCAAAGAGGACCAGAGCATCCCCAGGTTGAATTTCAAACATATCTCTCACTTCTTTAGGAATGACAATCTGCCCCTTGGGGCCAACCTTGACCGATCCCATATAGCGGTTTTTTTGAATATCTTCTTCCATTCTTTCTTGACTAACTCCCTTTCCGCTTCTATCTCTTCGTAAAATCTACTGGAGCAAACTGCACTTCATTTGCTCTTCTCATTCACTTGAGCCAATTCTATTATACAACTGCGGGAAAGGTTTTACAAGAAGAGACTATCGAGAAAAAGAAGCCTGTGAAACAACAGACTTCTTTCTTTTTATTTGATAACCTGGCCAGCTTCTTTGAGGACATCTTCTGGTACAGTAATGCCAAGCTCTTTGGCATTTTTGGTATTGATTACAGATTTACCTGTATCGAAAATATCTACTGCAGTGTCAGCAGGTTTGGCACCTTTAAGAACTTTAGCTGCCATTTTTCCAGTCGCAACACCTAGGTCATACTGGTCTACAACGACAGAGGCAAGGCCTCCTTCTTCTACCATGGCTGTCGCACTTGGATAAATCGGCTTCTTAGCTTCTTTATTGCTGGACACAACTGTCGCAAAAGCTGATGCAATGGTATTGTCAATTGGAATCCATATAGCATCAACCTTGCCAGTCATGACATTCATGGTTGAAGCAATTTCATTGGTTGAAGGAACAGAGTATTCCTCTACCTTGTAGCCTGCCTCTTCAGCTAATTTTTTGAACTCTTCCACTTGAGTTTTAGAGTTGTCTTCGCTGCTAGAGTAGAGCGCACCGATAGTCTTGACATCTGGGGTCAATTTTTTAATCAGCTCTAGCTGTTGCTTAGCTGGATTGCGGTCAGAGACACCAGTAATATTGCCCCCTGGCTTGTCCAGATTTTTCACTAGGTTTGCTCCAACTGGATCTGTGATAGCTCCCATGACAATAGGCTTGTCCTTAGTAGCTGCAGCTAGTCCTTGAGCAGATGGAGTCGCAATCCCAATCAGCACATCGTTGTCATTGGAAACCAGCTGTTTGCTCATAGTAGAGACCTTACTCTGATCGCCCTCAGCATTCATAAAGTCAATCTTAATCTTGTCGCCCTTATAGCCTTCTTCAGCCAGACCATCCTGAATCCCCTTGTAAATCAAATCCAGCGAAGGATGGCTGACATACTGCAGCACGCCGACCTTGACTGTCTGACTGTCGTCGCCAGTCTTAGTGGTGTTACCTTTGCTGTTCAAGCTGGAATAGACAATCCCACCGATTGCCAAAACGGCCAAAAGGCCTAAGATAGTTACTAATCGTTTGTTTTTCATGTTCTTTCTCCATTTCTTTGTTTTATATTTTTTATCAATCCCTAGGGACGCCATCGTTTAAACATAGGCAATTCTCCTTGTTTTTTATAATAAGCAACAAAAAAACCTCACACAGGTATTCTGTGTGAGGGCGAAAATCGCGGTGCCACCTCAATTATGGAAAATAGCTAATATTCCCCATGTCTCTATCTTGTCATCAAACAAGCTGCACTGTAAGGTGTGCCCACCGAATTCTTATTGTTTCAAATTCATTTTATCCATTAGCCCAATTTCATAAAGATTTGTTGCTCATTTCCACCAACCACAAGCTCGCTAAAAACAAATGCATCTACTACTTTTCTAATTTCCTATATTTTAAGTTTTTCCTGAAAGGATGTCAAGACCTTTTTGAAAATTTTTATAAAATGTTCGGATTTGGTTTATAGAAGCAATTATAGACAAAAATTAAATTGCTTTTTGGCGAGACTTTAGAAGCTTTTAGCTTGGTTTTTTGTTATAATTTTCTTTAGCAAGTTTCAAGGAGAAAAACATGTCTTTCGACGGATTTTTTTTACACCACATGACAGAGGAGCTCCGCCGCGAATTGCTGGGCGGCCGTATTCAGAAGATTAATCAGCCCTTTGAACAGGAGCTGGTTTTACAGATTCGCAGCAACCGTAAAAGCCACAAGCTGCTCCTATCAGCCCACTCGGTCTTTGGGCGCGTCCAGCTGACAGATACCACGTTTGAAAATCCAGCTGTTCCCAATACCTTTATCATGGTCATGCGCAAATACCTGCAGGGAGCCGTCATTGAAGCAATCCAGCAAGTGGAGAATGATCGGATTTTGGAAATCAGCGTCTCCAATAAGAACGAAATCGGCGATAGCGTGGCTGTGACTCTGGTCATCGAAATCATGGGCAAGCACAGCAATATCATTCTCTTGGACAAGTCTAGCGGTAAGATTATTGAAGCCATCAAACATGTCGGATTTTCTCAGAATAGCTATCGAACCATCCTGCCTGGCTCAACCTATGTCGCACCTCCTCAGACTGGCAGTCTCAATCCTTTCACTGTGGGTGATGAAAAGCTCTTTGAAATCTTACATACTGAAGACTTAGAGCCCAAACGCCTGCAACAGATTTTTCAAGGATTGGGGCGGGATACAGCTACTGAACTCAGTTGTCGTCTGACAGCTGACAAGCTCAAAACTTTCCGAGCCTTCTTTGCCAGTCCGACTCAGCCTAGCCTGACCGAAAAATCCTTCTCTGCTCTGCTATTTTCCGACAGCAAGGCCCAAATGTCCACGCTATCCGAGCTTTTGGACTCTTTCTATAAGGACAAAGCAGAGCGAGATCGGGTCAACCAGCAGGCCAGCGAACTGATTCGCCGAGTAGAAAATGAGTTGGAAAAGAACCGAAAAAAGCTGGTCAAGCAAGAGGAAGAACTTCTAGCAACGGAGAATGCAGAAGAATTCCGCCAAAAAGGGGAGCTCTTAACTACCTTTCTCCATCAGGTACCTAACGATCAGGACCAGGTTGAGTTGGATAATTACTATACAGGTGAGAAGATTATTATCTCGCTTGACAAGGCCCTGACTCCCAACCAAAATGCCCAGCGCTATTTCAAACGTTACCAGAAGCTCAAGGAAGCCGTCAAACACCTGACCAGCTTGATTGAGGAGACACGGACTACGATTCTCTACCTAGAGAGCGTGGAAATAGCTCTTGCTCAGGCCAGCCTGACTGAAATTGCAGAAATACGAGAGGAACTAATCCAGACTGGATTTATCCGCCGACGCCAGAGAGAGAAAATCCAAAAAAGGCAGAAACCGGAGAAATATTTGGCAACAGATGGCCAAACCATTATCCTGGTTGGACGTAACAATCTACAAAATGATGTGCTGACGTTTAAGATGGCCAAGAAGGACGAGCTTTGGTTTCACGCCAAGGATATTCCAGGCAGTCATGTGGTCATCACAGGCAATCTTCAGCCCAGCGATGAAGTCAAGACTGACGCTGCCGAGCTAGCGGCCTACTTCTCCAAGGCCAGACTCTCTAATCTGGTCCAAGTAGATATGATTGAGACTAGAAAACTCAACAAACCAACCGGTGGTAAGCCAGGGTTTGTCACCTATACGGGCCAGAAAACCCTGCGCGTCACACCAGACGAAGAGAAAATTAAAAGCATGAAAATGTAGAATTACCCTTTTTAACTATGAAACAGACTTAGGAGCAGGACAGTCATTAGCTAGCTGAAGCTTTCTATTATCTCCATCACTTTCAAGAATTTTTTGATAACAAAACAGGTAGAACATAAGTTCTACCTGTTTTTGCGCTCTCCCGAAATTCTTCTAGTTCGTTAACGGAATTTCTTCAAGCCTATGTTAGTCTTCAGACTTTTTCTTTCTCTTCTCTAATCCAAGCAATCCCAAACCTGATACTCCCGCAAGTAAGCTTGCTGCTAAATATGAGGTTTCTTCCGTACCTGTCTTAGGAAGGGCTTTTCCACTCTCACTCTTGGAAAGAGAAGGTGGTGCAGGCGTAATCGTCCGCTCTGGCTGAACAGGATCTTCTGTCACAGTCGGAACATAGATTGCTGAAATCGTCTGACCATTGCGGTCTTTGCGAATCACTATCACGCCATCAGCTTGACCGACAAAGCCAGTTTCCGGTACAAAGGTCACAGTGCCATCTGGCGCAATCGTGTAAGTACCTTGACCTGGAACAACCTTTTCGGTGCTGCCATCCTCAAAAGTTGGCGGAACGGTTGGATCCACGTCGCCTTCAAAGATTGGTTTACCAGTCTGCGGCTGGCCTTTGAGACCCGTGCTGCCGGTATCTTCTGTGGCAGTGCTTCCCAAAACAGTTGGTGTATAGGTAGCCGTCACGGCATTGCCATAAATATCTGAACGCTTCACGACAACTCCACTGGCAGTTCCAACAAAGTCTGCTTCCGGTACGAAAGTCACTGCCCCCAGCATATTGAAACGATAAGTTCCTTCTCCTGGGACAACCATTTCGGTGCTGCCATCCGCAAAGGTAGGTGCTACTGCCTGGTCAATCGCCCCTTCAAAGATTGGCGTGCCCGTTTGAGCTTGGCCCTTGCGACCGCTAGATATACTGTCCTTGCTAGTTGATGGTTCCACCACGGTCGGAATATAGCGAGCTGTAATCTCGCTGCCATTCTTATCACGACGGACAAGGGTCACACCGCTTCCCTGACCAAGGAAATCAGCTTCTGGAGTAAAGGTGACTGTCCCATCTGACGTGATGGTATAAGTCCCCTCACCCGGAATAGTCTTTTCCTTGCTTCCGTCTTCGAAGGTTGGTGCAATCGTCTCATCAATTGGAACCAATGGATTACCTGACTCAAATACAGGTTTGCCGGTTTGAACATGACCTTTGATATTTGTAGAGGAAGCATCTTTACCAGTTGGAGTTACCTTAACAAACTCTGGACTGTAAGTTGCAGTGACTGGAGTACCATTCTTGTCCACTCTCTTAACGGTAACTGAATCTGGTTTACCTACAAATTGCTTGTCTGGAGTGAAGGTCACTGAGCCAGCTGGGGCAATCGTGTAAGTTCCTTGACCTGGAATCACTTTTTCCTTATTGCCGTCTGCGAAGGTTGCCCCTACGGTTTCATCAATTGGAACTAGTGGGTCACCACCCGCAAAAATTGGGGTGCCAGTTTGTGGAACACCTTGAGGACCTGTGCTGGTTGCGTTGGTGCCAGTAGGAATCACTTCTTTCACTACTGCTTGATATTTGACGGTTACTGGAGTCCCATTCGCATCAGTCCGAGTCAATTCGAGTTCCGGTGTTTCCCCCTTGAACTGTTTGTCTGGAGTAAAGGTCACCTTGCCGTCCGCATCCACTTCGAACTTGCCGACATTTGGAACTTCTTTAACTGTTGAATTGTTATCAAACAGCGGAGTTGAACCAGCTGGGAATGGAACAGAGTCATGGCCTGGCGTGAAGATGACTTGGCCTTCTTGAACTTGGCCTTGCAAGCCTTCTGTCTTAGTGCCAGTACCAGTTGGAGTTACCTTGACAAACTCTGGACTGTAGGTTGCAGTCACTGGTGTGCCATTCTTATCGACACGTTTTACAGTGATTGGATCCGGTTTACCTACATACTGCTTGTCTGGGGTGAAGGTCACTGCGCCATCTGGTGCAATGGTGTAAGTTCCTTGACCTGGAATCTTTTTCTCCTTACTTCCATCTTCGAAAGTTGGCTCTACTGAGTCATCAATTGGAACTAGTGGATCACCGCCAGCAAAAGTTGGGGTGCCAGTTTGCGGAACACCTTGAGGACCAGTGCTAATCACATTGGTGCTAGTAGGAATCACTTCTTTCACTACCGCTTGGTACTTGACGGTTACTGGAGTGCCATTCGCATCAGTCCGAGTCAATTCGAGTTCTGGTGTTTCACCCTTGAATTGTTTGTCTGGAGTGAAAGTAACCTTGCCGTCCGCATCCACTTCGAACTTACCAACATTTGGTACTTCTTTAACTGCGGAACCATTATCGAATAATGGAGTTGAACCAGCTGGGAATGGAACAGAGTCATGGCCTGGAGTGAAGGTGACTTGGCCCTCTTGGACTTGACCTTGCAAGCCTTCTGTCTTAGTGCCAGTACCATTTGGAGTTACTTTCGTAAATTCTGGACTGTAGGTAGCCGTCACTGGAGTGCCATTCTTGTCCACACGTTTCACAGTGATTGGATCTGGTTTGCCTACAAATTGCTTGTCTGGCGTGAAAGTCACTGCGCCATCTGGAGTAATGGTATACGTTCCCTGACCTGGAATAGTCTTCTTCTTGCTGCCATCGTCGAAGCTTGGCTCTACTGTGTCATCGATTGGAACCAGCGGATCACCACCCGCAAACGTTGGAGTACCGGTTTGTGGAACACCTTGAGGACCAGTGCTAATCGCATTGGTGCCAGTTGGAATCACTTCTTTCACTACTGCTTGATATTTGACGGTGATAGGAGTACCGTTGGCATCCACACGAGTTAATTCGAGTTCCGGTGTTTCACCCTTGAATTGTTTGTCTGGAGTAAAGGTCACCTTACCATCTGCATCCACTTCGAACTTACCAACATTCGGTACTTCTTTAACTGCGGAACCATTATCAAACAGTGGAGTTGAAGCAGCTGGGAATGGAACAGAGTCATGGCCTGGGGTAAAGCTTACTTGCCCTTCTTGAACTTGGCCTTGCAAGCCTTCTGTCTTAGTGCCAGTACCAGTTGGAGTAACCTTAGTAAACTCTGGGCTGTAAGTTGCCATTACTGGAGTACCATTCTTATCAACACGTTTCACAGTGATTGGATCTGGTTTACCTACAAATTGCTTGTCTGGCGCAAAAGTCACTGCGCCATCTGGAGTGATGGTGTAGGTTCCCTGACCTGGAATCTTCTTCTCCTTGCTTCCATCTTCGAAGGTTGGCTTCACTGTGTCATCGATTGGAACAAGTGGGTCGCCGCCTTGGAAAGTCGGAGTGCCAGTTTGCGCAATACCTTGAGGGCCAGTGCTGGTTGCATTGGTGCTGGTTGGTATCACCTTGGTAACGGTCGGTGTATAAGTCGCAGTTATTTCTGTACCGTTAGCATCGACTCGTTTAACCGTAACAGGTGTCGCCTTGCCAGTAAATTGCTTAACTGGTTGGAAGGTAATAGAACCATCTGAATTAATGGTATAAGTTCCTTGATTAGCCACTACCAAAGTGTCAGTCCCATTTTCAAAGGTCATTGGCTTGGTCATATCGATTGGAACAGCTTGGTCACCTGGACTGAAAGTTGGCTTGCCACTTTGCGGTTGACCTTGGATACCAGTTGATTCAGCATTGGTACTAGTAGGCGTTACCCGTGTTACCGTTGGCGTATAGGTGGCAGTAACTTCCGTGCCGTTCTTATCTACACGTTTAACAGTAACTGAAGCTGGGGTCCCCACATACTGTTTGTCTGGGGTAAAGGTGATAGTACCATCTGAGTTGATGGTATATTCTCCTACTCCTTGAACTGTCTTCTTAGGTTGACCATCTTCAAAGGTCATTGGAGAATCCATATCAATCGGAACAAGTGGATCACCACCTTGGAAGCTTGGACTACCTGTTTGCGGAACCCCCTGAGGACCTGTGCTAGTCGCGTCAGTTCCTCTTGGAACCACTTCTTTCACAACTGCTTGGTACTTGACGGTTACTGGAGTGCCATTAGCATCGGTGCGAGTCAATTCAAGTTCTGGTGTTTCCCCCTTAAACTGCTTGAGTGGGGTAAAGGTAACCTTACCATCAGAGTCCACTTCAAACTTACCGACATTCTGTACTTCTTTCACTGTTGAATGGTTATCAAACAATGGAGTCGAACCAACAGGGAATGGAACAGAGTCGTGCCCTGGTGTGAAGGTCACTTTACCTTCTTGAACTTGACCTTGCAGGCCTTCTGTCTTGTTTCCAACACCAGTTGGCTTTACAGCTGTCACTGTTGCTTGATATTTTGCCTTAGCAAGGGTACCGTTGACATCTGCACGACTGACTTCAATTTCAGGTGTTTTACCTACAAATGTCTTAACCGGGGTAAAGGTAATATTGCCATCAATATCCACTTCAAACTTACCAACATTTTCAATTTCTTTCACATTGGTACCCGTGTCAAAAACTGGGGTATTGTCTGCTGAAAAACCAACTTCTGGTCTTCCGGCTTCAAAAGTAATCTTACCATTCTGAACCAATCCTTGTAGACCTTCAGTCTGATCACCAGTCGCATTTGGAATAACTTCTTCAACAGAAGGAGTATATTTAGCTGTCACTTCGGTTCCATTCGCATCTACACGTTTGACCGTGACTGGTGTTGCCTTACCAGTAAATTTCTTCTCTGGCTTAAAAGTAATGGAACCATCTGAATTAATAGTATAAGTTCCTTGATCAGCTACTACCAATGTGTCGGTACCATTTTCAAAGGTCATGGCTTTGCTCATGTCAATTGGGATTTGTTGGTCACCTGGACTGAAAGTTGGCTTGCCGCTTTGTGGTTGACCTTGCAGGCCTGTTGACTCAGCATTGGTGCTGGTTGGTGTGACACGCGTCACGGTTGGTGTGTAAGTAGCCGTTACTTCTGTTCCATTTGTGTCTACGCGTTTAACTGTTACTGGAGATGGGGTCCCCACATATTGCTTGTCTGGCGTGAAAGTAATCGTACCATCTGACTCAATGACATAAGTCCCGACCTTGTCTACCTTCTTGGTTGTTTGATTATCTTCAAAGGTCATTGGTTGGGCCATATCAATCGGCACAGCTTTGTCGCCTGGGGTGAAGATCGGCTTGCCACTTTGTTGTTGTCCTTGCAAGCCGCTTGAAACGGCATTGGTACTTCTTGGCGTCACTTCCGTCACGGTTGGCGTATAGGTTGCTCTTATTTCGGTGCCATTTTCGTCAACTCGTTTGACCGTCACCGAGGCTGGGGTTCCAACATATTTCTTATCTGGAGTAAAGGTAATAGATCCATCTGAATTGATGGTGTATTCCCCTACGCCCGCAACAATCTTCTTAGGTTGACCATCGTCAAAGGTCATTTGCTTGGTCATATCGATTGGGACCGCTGGATCGCCCTCCTTGAAGACTGGCGTTCCTGTTTGTGGAACACCTTGAGGACCTGATGAAGTAGCAGGTGTGCTGGTTGGTGTGACCTTGGTCACGTTCGGTGTATAGGTTGCAGTCACTTCTGTGCCGTTGGCATCGACACGTTTGACTGTAACCGGTGTTGCCTTGCCAGTGAATTGCTTAAGTGGCTTGAAGGTAATGGTATCATCTGAATTGATAGTATAAGTTCCTTCATTAGCTACTTCCAAGGTGTTCGTCCCATTTTCAAAAGTCATGGCTTTGCTCATGTCAATTGGGATTTGTTGGTCACCTGGGGTGAAGGTCGGCTTACCACTTTGTGCTTGACCTTGGAGGCCAGTTGATTCAACATTGGTGCTTCTTGGTGTTACTTGGGTCACATTAGGTTGGTAGCGTGCTCGGTGTGCTTTACCATCGGCATCACTGACTTGAACTACCACTGGGTCTGGCGTACCATAAAAAGTTTTGATAGGTTTGAAGGTCACTTGGCCGGTATTTGGATCTAATTCATAGGTCCCGACTTGCTGGCCATTGGACATGGCTGGCACCGTGTTGCCTGCTACTGTCTGACCGTTAGCATCCACAAAGCTGGCAGGATGGGTAGCGTCTGGCGTAACAGGAGGCGTATTCGCATCATCATCGTTAAAGACTAGCGTTTTGTTTTGTTCCAGTCCCTGAAGACCACTTGATTCGTAGTTTGGAATCTTACGAACTGTCGGTACATAACGGCCATCCATTGTAGTCAATTGATCATTTTTATTAGGGTCAGAAGCATCCGTTGAAGTCCATCCAGTTGATGTACCATTGCTGTCAGTCCAACGGATGTTAATTCCATCAGCAATTCCAGAAAATTCCGCATTTGGTGTGAAGACTACTTGAACATCATTGCCATTGACGGTCAAGCGATAGGTCCCTTCTGGACGAATATAGTTGCCATCAACAGGCGTCAGAGCATTGCCTTGTTTATCCAGAACCTGAGGCGCTTGGGTACTCATAACTGCATTGACACTGTCGTCTGAGCGATCCGTTCCTTTAGGTGTGAAGTGAAGGACAGCAGTTTGAGTCTCGCCTGTAAAGCCATCCGTAGTCTGCTTCTCCCCCTTAGGAGGATAAATGCGGTGCAAGAGCATATCTTCTACTTCACCACTAAAGGCAATACCGGTTGGTTGTTCAATATCACCTTTATTAGTCGCAATTCGGAAACGCATACCCAATTTGTCTACTTGACCGCCAGTAATATTTGAGTTGGCATTGAAGGTCAAGGTATAGTCACCAGCAGCTGTAATCTCTTGTAGGTTGCTACCTTCGCTTTCATTGAAGACTCCATCATTGTTGAAGTCTATCCATGCCTTGACATAGGATTTAGCATTGCCATTTGGATTAGCTTTGATTTTAATTGTGTAAGTTCCATTTTTTGCTTTGTCTAAATCTAGCAAATCATTAGAAGTACTTAATTGATCGTCTGCTAGTAATTGGCTGGCACCCTCGTCCTTATGCTCCTTTTTATCATCCAGAACCCAGTCATTGGATGACTCAACATCAATGTCTGCTGGAGTAGTCCCTAAGTAAGGCTGATTAATTAGCTTACCAGTCAGAGAATCACGACCTGAAATGGTATGGAAGGCTTCGCCATAAGTCGCTGGCGCATCACTGCCATCCACCACTAAAAATCCCATCATCATAGCCTGTTGCCCAGATGATGCTACGTAAAATCCTACTTCAGAAGCTCCGCGTGTCATCACCACAGGAACCGTCCGTTCGTTCGAACGGTTTGGTCCAAAGACCTGAGTTCCCAAGCCACCTGTCACTGTATCCGGACTGAGGTACTTATACCAGTCTACGCTTGTATCTCTTAAGATTAAGAGACCTCTTCTCTTTACATTTTCATCATCCAGCATTTGCTTGGTAATAACGGTGTAGGCTTCTTTGGCAGTACTCTTATTCTTCCATTCACCGAGATATTCCCATCCTTCTCCGTTAGTAGTGAAGATAGCAAATTCACCTGGGTTGGCATCTTCACCATCGGCCATAACCACCGTAGGGGCCACACGCTTCCCTAGATAGGTAGCCTCAATATTGAATTTCACTCCCCAGTTAGCTGAATCCTCAGGGTAAACAAGTTGCGTCTTATGATTCTGGGTATTAAAACCTTGATTACGAATAGTTGTCCATTGATCCTGACTTGCCCCTATAACTGAAAGCGGTGTTCTCCCATATTTTGAACTCGACTTCAAGAAATCATTCTGAGCATTTGGGTCATAAGTATTTGCTGTCGGTGTTCCTTCAACCCGTTTTCTATAAGTTTCAGTCGAGTTAAAAGGTTTAAGCTCAGTGACCGTCAGGGTTACTTCATAGCCCGGTGAAATTTCCTTCTTGAAGGTCGTTCCTACTTGGAGTCCGCCTCGTGGATCCAATCCTTTCCAACTTGCAGTATCCGAAAAATCAAGCCAAGTAATCTGTTTGGCTAATTGGGTACTATCTTTCTTGACAGATTCCTCCAAGCTTGGTTTAGGTACTCGTGGCGTAGAGGTAGCATCATCTGCGCCAGCTGGTCCAGTACCTATCGGAACTCCTGTTGTTACGCTGTTCTGTTGTCCAGTAGGTGTGGCATCCCGTCTCATACGACGAGAGCGATTAGGCTGAGCTAGATCTACGGTTGCTTCTGACTTTTCAGCCACGACAGCCGCGTTGGATGTTTCTGGGTGAACAGTGATTGGTTGAGTATTCTCAACTGGTTTAGTTGCTGTAGGTTCAGTAGATTCTTCAATTTTCTCAGGCTCTGAGCTTCTTGGACTAGGATTATCATCTGATCGAGGGGTCTCACTAGCAAAAGCAAGTGCTGAACTTTCTTTTGCTTGTAAATGTTCAGAAGCCACAGTTTCAGCAGAATTCACTGATGATTCGGCTATTCCTGTTTGCGAAACTTCGTTTGGGGCACCAGAATCACTAGCTTCGTCAGCACTAACTTGTGCCGCTGCTCCCAAAAGAAGCAGGGTTGACAAGAGCACAGAACAAACACCGACGTTTAGTTTTCGAATCGAAAACTTACGCAGGTGAGGATTAAATAAATCTTTTCCCATAATAATCTCCTAAATAATCATCTAGTTACAATAGTTTTATTATACAACATTCCATTTTAGTTAGCTATATATATAACTATAATTATATAAAAAATTTTTTTAAAAATTGACACAAAGCGTTTTATAGTCTATTTTTGAAAACAAAAGAAAAAATAGACCATAGAAAAATCCTTATAAATTAAATAAATCTG
This sequence comes from uncultured Streptococcus sp., assembly GCF_963536705.1. GTDB lineage: Bacteria > Bacillota > Bacilli > Lactobacillales > Streptococcaceae > Streptococcus. The sequence continues at coordinate 36,963 of NZ_CAUTAP010000011.1, forward strand.
GTAACATTTCAGATTCTACCTTAATGTTTAACATTTTAGAAATGCTATTATGAAGTTTTTAAGATCTATTTCTTTGAATATAAAGAAAAAAGATTCATTAATGAATCTTTCCTATTTTAATTCAGTATCTGAAATCTAAATTCTTAATTTTTAGTCTTCAGACTTTTTCTTCCTCTTCGCTAAGCCAAGCAGTCCTAAACCTGATACTCCAGCAAGTAAACTTGCTGCTAAGTATGAGGTTTCTTCTGTACCAGTCTTAGGAAGGGATTTTGCACCCGCACTCTTAGAAAGTGATGGCGGTGCAGGTGTAATCGTCCGCTCTGGCTGAACAGGATTTTCTGTCACAGTCGGAACATAAACCGCTGAAATAGTCTGACCATTGCGATCTTTGCGAATCACAGTCACACCGTCAGCTTGACCGACAAAGCCCGTTTCCGGTACAAAGGTCACAGTGCCATCTGGCGCAATCGTATAAGTACCTTGACCTGGAACGACCTTTTCAGTGCTGCCATCCTCGAAAGTTGGCGGAACGGTTGGGTCCACGTCTCCTTCAAAGATTGGTTTACCGGTCTGAGGCTGTCCTTTTAGACCTGTGCTGCTGGTATCTTCTGTATCAGTGCTTCCCAAAACAGTTGGGGTATAAGTAGCCGTCACAGCATTGCCATAAATATCTGAACGCTTCACGACAACTCCGCGAGTAGTTCCGACAAAGTCGGCTTCCGGTACGAAGGTCACTGCCCCCAACATATTGAACCGATAAGTTCCTTCTCCTGGGACAACCATTTCGGTGCTGCCGTCCTCAAAGGTTGGTGCTACTGCCTGGTCAATCGCCCCTTCAAAGCTTGGCGTGCCCGTTTGAGCTTGGCCCTTGCGACCACTGGATAAACTGTCCTTGCTAGTTGATGGTTCAACCACGGTCGGAACATAGCGAGTTGTCACTGAGGTGCCGTTCTTATCACGACGGACAAGAGTCACACCATTACCCTGACCAAGGAAATCAGCATCTGGAGTGAAGGTCACTGTACCGTCTGGTGTGATGGTATATGTTCCTTGACCTGGAATGGTCTTTTCCTTGCTTCCGTCTTCAAAGGTTGGTTCAATAGACTCATCAATTGGAACTAGTGGATCACCTGCTTCGAAGACAGGTGTGCCAGTTTGAACATGACCTTTGATATTCGTAGAGGTCGCATCTTTACCAGTTGGAGTTACCTTGGCGAACTCTGGACTGTATGTCGCAGTTACTGGAGTGCCGTTCTTATCAACACGTTTCACAGTCACTGAATCTGGCTTGCCTACAAACTGCTTGGCTGGAGTAAAGGTCACTGAGCCATCTGGAGTAATGGTGTACGTTCCTTGACCTGGAATAGCTTTCTTCTTGCTGCCATCTTCGAAGCTTGGCTCAACGGTTTCATCAATTGGAACTAATGGATCACCGCCTTGGAAGGTTGGGGTACCCGTTTGCGAAAGACCTTGAGGACCTGTGCTGGTTGCGTTGGTGCCGATTGGCGTAACCTTAGTAAACTCTGGGCTGTATGTAGCCGTTACTGGGCTACCATTCTTATCCACTCGCTTCACAATGATAGGATCCGGTTTACCTACAAATTGCTTGTCTGGCGTGAAAGTTACTGCACCATCTGGTGCAATGGTATAGGTTCCCTGACCTGGAATCACTTTTTCCTTATCGCCATCAGCGAAAGTAGGCTCCACTGTATCATCAATTGGAACCAGTGGATCACCGCCCGCAAAGGTTGGGGTACCGGTTTGCGGAACACCCTGAGGACCGGTGCTAGTCGCTGTGGTGCCAGTTGGAGTTACCTTGGCGAACTCTGGACTGTATGTCGCAGTTACTGGAGTGCCGTTCTTATCAACACGTTTCACAGTCACTGAATCTGGCTTGCCTACAAACTGCTTTTCTGGTGTGAAAGTCACTGCCCCATCTGGAGCAATGGTGTAAGTTCCCTGACCTGGAATGGTCTTTTCTTTACTTCCATCTGCGAAGGTAGGCTCTACCGAGTCATCAATTGGAACAAGTGGATCACCACCCGCAAAAATTGGGGTGCCAGTTTGAGGTACCCCTTGAGGACCTGTACTATTCGCATTAGTACCTACCGGTGTAACCTTAGTAACAGTTGGCGTGTAAGTTGCGGTAACTTCCGTGCCATTTTTATCAACACGTTTTACTGTAACCGGTGTTGGTGTGCCAACATACTGTTTCTCAGGTGTAAAGGTGATAGAACCATCTGAGTTAATTGTGTATACCCCTACTCCCTGAACAGTCTTCTTAGATTGACCGTCTTCGAAGGTCATTGGAGAATCCATATCAATTGGAACAGCTGAGTCACCTGGGCTGAAAGTTGGTTTGCCACTTTGTGGTTGACCTTGGAGGCCAGTTGATTCAGCATTTGTGCTGGTTGGGATTACTTGAGTCACTGTAGGTTGGTAAACTGCTTCTGCTGTAGATCCGTTTTTATCCCTTACACGAAGACGCGCAGGAGTTGGCGTCCCATGGAAATCTGGTGCAGGTTGGAAACTAATATCTCCATTAGCTTGAACAGTGTAAGTTCCTTGTAGCTTGCCACTTGCATCATGCACAGGTAGACTATTAGCTTGTTGAATTTGCCCATTAACTACAAATTGTGGTCCCTCTGGCGCTAAAGGCACAGTCGCTTTCTGTCCATTAATACTTGCTTGACCTGGAGTAAAGTTTAGGTGACTCATTTGAAGTTTCCCTTGTAAACCAGTAGACTGTGTATCTTGACCTGTTGGGGTTGCGGCCTTAACTTCAGCTTGATAAGCAGCGGATACTTCTGTCCCGTTCATATCAACACGTTTAACAGATTCAGCACTTGGACGGCCAGTGTAGCTAGGAACTGGTTGGAAGGTTACGCGACCTGCGTTATCAACCATATAAGTTCCGACATTCGGAACAACCTTAGTTGTTTGACCATTATCAAAAGTTGGAGCAACTGCCTCATTAATTGGCACACGATTATCACCTGGCGTAAAGATCAAATTACCAGATTGTTCAGCACCTTGAATACCCTCAGAGTTTGCTCCTTGTGCTGTTGGAACAACACGCGTTACTGTCGGTTGATAGGTTGCACGGTGCTCTGTTCCATCGGTATCATACAATTGTAGGTTAACAGGGTCAACTGTCCCAACAAATGACTTATTCGGAGTGAAAGTCACACGCCCAGTAGCTGGATCTAACTCAAATGTCCCCACTTCTTGGCCTTGCGAGGTTGCCTTCGCACTTGTTCCAGCAATACGATTGCCATCAGCATCCAAGAAAAAGACAGGATTCGTTGCAGATGGTTGAGCAGGTGTCTTAGCAGGATTGCCATCATTAAAGATAATATCTTGCACTTGTTGTAAGCCTTGAGCATCTGTTGAACGATGCTCGTTAAAGTTGAGTACAGTAGGGATATAGCGGGCATCCATATTATTCAACTTATCGTTGATAACAGGCTCTCCATTATTCTTCGCAATCCAATCTGTACTTGCACCATTAGTATCAACACGGCGGATATTAATTCCTTGAGTAGTACCGATATAGCCCGTGCCAGGTTCAAATATCACATCCACATTTGCACCCTTGGCTGTTACTTTATATCGTCCCTCAGCAGTATTGTACCAGCCGTCGCCATCTGCTGTTAATGTATGACCTGCATTGTCCAAAACAACAGGTGCTACAGTTGTATCAATAGCCGCTTTCTTGCTTTCATCATTTTGATCAATACCTTGAGGTGTAAACTGAAGAGTAGCTTTCTGAGGCTGGCCGATTATCCCCGTACTTTCCTTCTTTTCTCCCTTTGGTGGATAGGTCAAGATGACTTCTAAGTCTTCAACTTCCCCACTAAAGGCTGTTCCTGTAGGTTTTTCAATATCTCCCTTATTCAGGGCAATACGGACCCGCATTCCCAACTTGCTAACTGCAGGATTGGTCATCGCTGGATTATTCTTAAAATTGACAGTATAGTCACCAGCCGTTGTTACTTCAGTAAATTCGCTGGCCTCATTTTCATCAAAAACACCATTTTGATTGAAATCAATCCAAGCACGGACATAGGCCTTGCTATTGCCATTGGCAGAGGCTTGCAGGCGAACTGAGTAGTCACCATTTTGAAGACGATTAACTCGGAAGAGGTTATTTGTCTTACCAGTCAAATCAGAAGGCAAGAGCTGATTAACCCCTTCGTCTGCGTGATCAGTATCGTCATCATGCCTCCAGTCATTACCCGAAGTAGTATCAATATCTGCTTCGACCCGACCCAAGAATGGCTGAGGAGTTCTTGCACCTGTATTGGCATCATAACCAGAAATAGCATGAATAGCATTTCCATAAGAAGCCGGTGCATCTCCCTCATCAACTACCATAAAACCAATCATAGCAGCTTGCTGACCAGAAGAAGCAATATAAATCCCAACTTCTGAAGCGCCACGTGTCATCACAATCGGAACTGTGTGATCTTTAGAAGTATTAGGACCAAAGACCTGAGAGCCCAAGCCTCCTGTTTTTTGATCTGGATTAGTAAAAGCAGTCCAGTCGATTACAGGTATAGTCGCATTATCTCCTATATATTGACCATATCTGTTAGGGTTCATCGGTGCATAAGTTTCGGTAATTTCCCGACCATCTGGCAGGACACGTTTCCATTCTGCCAAGTGTTCCCATCCTTGGCCATTGGTCGTGAAGATAGCATACTCCCCTGGGTTGGCTTCTTCTCCATCTGACATGATAACCGTTGCTTTTACAGGTTTTCCAAGGTAAGTCGCTTCTACCTTGAATTTTATACCGTAGCTAGCACCATTTTTAGGGACTTGTAATTGAGTCTTTCGACCATTGGTGTTAATCCCTTGGTCTCGGACGGCTGTCCATTGATTCTGTTCCGAACCTATAATTTTTGGTCTAGCCGAATCTCCTTCGGCTTCTTGCTTTTTATAGTCTTCGTTTACATATCTGAACCAAGTGTTTTTCGCATTCGGATCATAGCTGTTTTCATACGCAGTACCCTTGACACGGTCACGATAAATCTCTGTTGAGTGGAAGGGTTTTAATTCCGTCACTGTCAGTTTAATACGATAGCCTGGAGAAATTTCCTTCTCATAGACAGTACCAACTTTAAAGGAATCGTCCGTATCTAAGTTGCTGATGGCACTTTTATCACCAAGATCCAGCCAGTTAATCTGCTTCATTAAGTCTGTCGGGTTCTTTTTTTCAGAATCAGCCAAAGTAGGCTTCTCAATGGTGTTGTTAGGGTCACCATCTCGCAGACCAGTAGGTGCCGCATCCCGTCTTACGCGACGAGAGCGACTAGGCTGAGGAGTCTCTGTAGTTCCTGCCGGTTGAGCAGGAGCTGGTTGGCTGTTTTCCTCAGACTTAACTTCTGCAGGAACAGTTGTTTGCGAAGAGGCAGTTTCTGCAGTCGGCTGCTCACTTGTTGGCTTATCAACTGAATCAGGCCTTGCAGCCGCTACTGAAGACGCATCTTCTGCTTGAACTGCAATAGTGTCAGGCTTACTTTCCTCAGCTGGTGAATTTACTGATTCTGCAGTACTTCCTGCGGAATCTGCTATGCCTGCTTGAGAAACCTCGCTTTGAGTCCCAGAAGAAACAGTCTCATCAGCGCTAACCTGCGTTGCCGCACCCAAAAGAAGCAGGGTTGATAAGAGCACAGAACAAACACCGACGTTTAGTTTCCGAATCGAAAACTTACGCAGGTGAGGATTAAATAAATCTTTTCCCATAATAATCTCCTAAATAATCATTTAAATTGCAGATTTTATTATACACTATTCTATTTTAGTTATCCATATATATAACTATAATTGTAAGAAACCAACATTATAATTAGACACTTTGTTGAAAACAGTCTATTTTTAACAAAAAAAGAGGAAAGATCCATAAACGAATCTTTCCTCTTTTAATTTAGTATCTGAAACCTAAATTCTTAATTTTTAGTCTTCAGACTTCTTCTTTCTCTTCTCTAAACCAATCAGTCCTAAACCTGATACTCCCGCAAGTAAGCTTGCTGCCAAGTATGAGGTTTCTTCTGTACCAGTCTTAGGAAGGGATTTTGCACCCGCACTCTTAGAAAGTGATGGCGGTGCAGGTGTAATCGTCCGCTCTGGCTGAACAGGATTTTCTGTCACAGTTGGAACGTAAACCGCTGAAATCGTCTGGCCATTACGGTCTTTGCGAATCACTGTTACGCCATCAGCTTGGCCGACAAAGCCCGTTTCTGGTACAAAGGTTACAGTGCCATCTGGCGCAATCGTGTAGGTTCCTTGGCCTGGAACAACCTTTTCAGTACTTCCATCCTCGAAAGTTGGCGGAACAGTTGGATCCACGTCGCCTTCAAAGATTGGTTTGCCAGTCTGCGGCTGTCCTTTTAGACCTATGCTGCTGGTATCTTCTGTAGCAGTACTTCCCAAAACAGTTGGGGTATAGGTTGCCGTCACGGCATTGCCATAAATATCTGAACGTTTCACGACAACTCCGCGAGCAGTTCCGACAAAGTCGGCTTCCGGCACAAAGGTCACTGCTCCCAGCATATTGAACCGATATGTTCCTTCTCCTGGGACAACCATCTCTGTGCTGCCGTCCGCAAAGGTCGGTGCTACTGCCTGGTCAATCGCTCCTTCAAAGATTGGCGTGCCCGTTTGAGCTTGGCCCTTGCGGCCGCTAGATACACTGTCCTTGCTAGTTGATGGTTCAACTACGGTTGGAACATAGCGAGCTGTAACTGAAGTGCCATTCTTATCACGACGGACAAGGGTCACACCAGTACCCTGACCAAGGAAATCAGCATCTGGAGTGAAGGTGACTGTACCGTCTGGTGCGATGGTGTATGTTCCCTGACCCAGAATAGTCTTTTCCTTGCTTCCGTCTTCGAAGGTTGGCTCTACTGACTCATCAATTGGAACCAATGGATCACCTGCTTCGAAGACAGGTTTGCCAGTCTGAACATGGCCTTTGATATTCGTAGAGGAAGCATTTTTACCAGTTGGGACTACTGCTTTCACTATTGCTTGATATTTGACAATAACAGGAGTTCCGTTAGTATCTAAACGAATCAATCCCAGTTCTGACGTTTCACCCTTGAATTGTTTTATTGGAGTAAAGGTCACCTTGTTATCCGCATCCACTTCGAACTTACCAACATTTGGCACTTCTTTAATATTCTTTCCGTTACCAAAGAGTGGAGTCGAACCAGCTGGGAATGGTACTAATTTATGTCCTGGCGTAAAAGTCACTTGACCTTTTTGAACCTGACCTTGCAGACCTTCTGTCTTGGTACCAGTACCTGTCGGAGTTACCTTGGTGAACTCTGGACTGTAGGTCGCAGTCACTGGTGTACCATTTTTATCTACTCGTTTCACAGTGATTGGGTCCGGTGTGCCTACAAATTGTTTGTCTGGGGTGAAGGTCACTGCTCCATCCGGAGTGATGGTATACGTTCCTTGACCTGGAATGGTCTTCTTCTTGCTGCCATCTGCAAAGGTTGGCTCAACTGTCTCATCGATCGGAACTAGTGGGTCTGCACCTTTGAAAGTTGGAGTGCCGGTTTGCGGAAGACCTTGTGGGCCAGTGCTCGTTGCGGTGGTGCCTGTTGGAGTTACCTCTTTGACTACCGCTTGGTACTTAACTGTAACAGAGGTACCATTGACATCAGTGCGAGTCAATTCAAGTTCTGGCGTTTCACCCTTGAATTGTTTGTCTGGAGTGAAAGTAACCTTGCCGTCTGCATCCACTTCGAACTTACCAACATTCGGCACTTCTTTGACAGAAGAACCATTATCAAACAGTGGAGTCGAATCCGTTGGGAATGGAACAGAATCATGGCCCGGAGTGAAGGTGACTTTGCCTTCTTGAACTTGGCCTTGCAAGCCTTCTGTTTTAGTGCCGGTACCTGTTGGAGTCACCTTGGTAAACTCTGGACTGTAAGTCGCAGTTACTGGAGTACCATTCTTATCCACACGTTTAACAGTGATTGGATCTGGTCTGCCTACAAACTGCTTGTCTGGAGTAAAGGTCACTGAGCCATCTGGAGTAATGGTGTAAGTTCCCTGACCTGGAATGGTCTTTTCCTTGCTACCATCGTCGAAGCTTGGCTCTACTGTATCATCAATTGGAACAAGTGGGTCGCCGCCTGCGAAGGTTGGAGTACCCGTTTGAGGGACCCCTTGTGGACCGGTGCTAGTTGCGGTAGTTCCTATTGGGGTCACTTTCTCAACAGTAGGCGTGTACTTAGCCGTCACTGGGGTACCATTCTTATCTACCCGCTTAACAGTTACTGGATCTGGTGTACCAACATATTGCTTGTCAGGTGTGAAAGTAACAGATCCATCTGGCGTTACTTCGAAGATTCCGACATTTGGAACTTCCTTGCGTTTGCTTCCATCATCGAAAGTCGCTGGAGTATCATTATCCAGTGGTACATTCGGGTCGCCACTGACAAAGTTTGGTTTACCTGTTTGAGGGCGGCCTTGTGGGCCTGTACTGGTTGAGGTGGTGCCTGTTGGAGCTACCTCTTTCACTACCGCTTGGTACTTGACGGTTACTGATGTTCCATTGGCATCAATGCGAGTCAATTCGAGTTCCGGTGTTTCACCCTTGAATTGTTTGTCTGGAGTGAAAGTAACCTTACCGCCTGCGTCCACTTCGAACTTACCAACATTCGGTACTTCTTTGACAGAAGAGCCATTGTCAAATAACGGAGTCGAACCAGCTGGGAATGGAACTGAATCATGACCAGGCGTGAAGGTCACTTTGCCTTCTTGGACTTGGCCTTGAAGACCTTCTGTCTTGGTGCCAGTACCTGTCGGAATAACAGCAGTCACAGTCGCTTGGTAGTTAGCCTTAGCTACTGTACCATTGACATCGGCGCGTCTGATTTCGATTTCTGGTGTCTTACCGACAAACGTTTTAACTGGAGTAAAGGTAACATTACCCTCCATATCAACCTCGAACTTACCGACTTTGGCAATTTCTTTGACATTCGTGCCAGTGTCAAAGACTGGTGTACTGTTTTCTGGGAAGCCGACTTGCGGATTTCCTGCTTCAAAAGTAACCTTACCTTTTTGAACTTGGCCTTGAAGCCCCTCTGTCTGAGCACCTGTGGCTCTTGGAGTGACTTTTTCAACAGTTGGTGTGTACTTAGCCGTCACTGGTGTACCATTCTTATCTACCCGCTTAACAGTTACCGGATCTGGTGTACCAACATATTGCTTGTCAGGTGTGAAAGTGACAGATCCATCTGGTGCTACTTCAAAGGTACCGACATTTGGAACTTCCTTGCGTTTACTTCCATCATCGAAAGTCGCTGGGGTATCATTATCCAGTGGTACATTCGGGTCGCCACCAACAAAGTTTGGTTTACCCGTTTGTGGACGGCCTTGTGGGCCAGAGCTGGTTGAGGTAGTACCTGTCGGAGTGACTTCTCTCACTACCGCTTGGTACTTAACTGTAACAGGGGTACCATTGACATCAGTCCGAGTCAATTCAAGTTCCGGTGTTTCCCCCTTGAATTGTTTGTCTGGAGTGAAAGTCACCTTGCCATCTGCATCCACTTCGAACTTACCGACATTCGGTACTTCTTTGACAGAAGAACCATTGTCAAATAATGGAGTTGAACCTGCCGGGAATGGAACTAATTCATGGCCTGGCGTGAAGGTAACTTTGCCTTCTTGAACTTGGCCTTGCAAGCCTTCTGTTTTAGTGCCGGTACCTGTTGGAGTCACCTTGGTAAACTCTGGACTGTAAGTCGCAGTTACTGGAGTACCATTCTTGTCCACACGTTTTACAGTAATTGGATCTGGTTTACCTACAAATTGCTTGTCTGGCGTGAAGGTCACTGCTCCATCCGGAGTGATGGTATACGTTCCTTGACCTGGAATGGTCTTCTTCTTGCTTCCATCTTCAAAGGTCGGTTCAACTGTTTCGTCAATCGGAACCAATGGATCACCACCTGCAAAGGTCGGTGTGCCAATTTGAGGAAGACCTTGTGGACCGGTGCTTGTTGCATTAGTACCTGTTGGAGTTACTTTAGTAAACTCTGGACTGTAAGTTGCCGTCACTGGAGTGCCGTTCTTGTCCACTCGCTTCACTGTGATTGGGTCCGGTGTGCCTACAAACTGCTTCTCTGGCGTTAAGGTCACTACGCCATCTGGAGTAATGGTGTAAGTTCCTTGGCCTGGAATCTTCTTTTCCTTACTTCCATCTGCAAAGGTTGGCTCAACAGTTTCATCAATCGGAACTAGTGGGTCCGCAGCTTTGAAGATTGGAGTTCCTGTTTGCGGGATACCTTGTGGACCGGTGCTCGTAACTGTGGTACCTGTCGGAGTTACTTCTTTCACTACCGCTTGGTACTTGACTGTTACTGGAGTTCCGTTGGCGTCCACACGAATAATTCCTAATTCTGGTGTTTCACCCTTGAACTGTTTGTCTGGAGTAAAAGTTACAGTGTCATCAGCATCCACTTCAAACTTACCGATATTTGGTACTTCTTTAATATTTTTTCCGTTACCAAATAGCGGAGTCGATCCTGCTGGGAATGGAACTAATTCATGGCCTGGCGTGAAGGTGACATGACCTTTTTGAACCTGACCTTGCAAGCCCTCTGTCTTGTCACCAGTACCTGTCGGAGTAACAGCTATCACAGTTGCTTGGTAATTGGCTTTTGCTGCTGTACCGTTGATATCTGTACGGCTGAGTTCAACTTCTGGTGTCTTACCGACAAACGTTTTGACTGGTGTGAAGGTAACATTCCCCTCCGCATCAACCTCGAACTTACCAACTTTGGCAATTTCTTTGACGTTCGTGCCAGTATCAAATACCGGTGTGCTGTCGGTTGGGAAGCCGACTTGCGGACTTCCTGCTTCAAAAGTAACCTTGCCTTTTTGAACTTGGCCTTGAAGCCCCTCTGTCTGAGCACCTGTCGCTCTTGGAGTCACTTTTTCAACTGTTGGCGTATACTTAGCTGTCACAGGAGTGCCATTTTTGTCCACTCGCTTAACAACAACTGGATCTGGCGTCCCAACATATTGCTTATCTGGGGTAAAGGTAACAGAACCGTCTGGTGCCACTTCAAAGATACCGACATTTGGAACAACCTTGCGCTTGCTTCCGTCATCGAAAGTAGCCGGAGTATCATTATCCAGTGGAACTCCCGGAGTGCCGCTCACGAAGTTTGGCTTGCCTGTTTGTGGACGGCCTTGCTCACCAGTGCTGGTGATATTTGTTCCCGTTGGAACCACTTCTTTCACCACTGCTTGGTATTTGACGGTAACAGGAGTGCCATTCACATCTGCTCGAACCAATGTCAGCTCAGGAGTGGTTCCCTTAAACTGCTTGTCTGGCGTGAAAGTCACCTTGCCATTCGCATCCACTTCAAATTTACCAACGGTTGGAATCTCTTTAACAGTCAAACCATTGTCAAAGAGTGGAGTTGTTTCAGCTGGGAATGGTACAGAGGCATGACCAGGCGTGAAGGTGACATGACCTTCTTGAACCTGACCTTGCAAACCTTCTGTCTTATCACCAGTACCAGTTGGAGTCACCTTAGTAAACTCTGGACTGTAAGTCGCAGTGACTGGTGTACCATTCTTATCGACACGTTTTACGGTAATTGAATCTGGCTTGCCTACAAACTGCTTCTCTGGTGTGAAGGTCACTGTGCCATCTGGTGCAATGGTGTAAGTTCCCTGACCTGGAATAGCCTTTTTCTTACTGCCATCTTCGAAGGTTGGCTCAGCGGTTTCATCAATTGGAACCAGTGGATCACCACCTTGGAAAGTTGGGGTACCAGTTTGCGGAAGACCTTGTGGGCCAGTGCTAGTCACATTAGTTCCTGTTGGAGTTACTGATGTAACTGTCGCGATATAAGTAACTTTCGCGGCAATACCATTTGCATCTTTGCGAGAAATGCTAATTTCTGGCGTTTCACCTACAAAGCGCTTGTCTGGCGTGAAGGTGACATTGCCCTCTCCATCTACTTCAAACTTACCGACTTTGGCAATTTCTTTTACATTCGTACCCGTGTCAAAGACTGGGGTGCTGTTGGCTGGGAATCCTACTTTAGGATCGCCAGCTTTAAAAGTTACACGGCCTTTTTGAACTTGGCCTTGCGGACCTTCTGTCTGATCTCCAGTTCCCGTCGGAGTCACAGCGGTCACAGTCGCACGATATTTGGCCTTAGCTACTGTGCCATTGACATCTGCACGGCTGAGTTCAACTTCTGGCGTCTTACCGACAAACGTTTTGACTGGAGTAAAAGTGACATTACCCTCTCCATCCACTTCGAACTTACCGACTTTGGCAATTTCTTTCACATTCGTGCCGGTATCAAAGACTGGCGTGCTGTTTTCTGGGAAACCAACTTGAGGACTTCCTGGTTCAAAAGTAACCTTGCCTTTTTGAACTTGACCTTGTGGCCCTTTTGTCTGAGCGCCTGTTGCTCTTGGGGTCACTTTCTCAACAGTAGGCGTGTACTTAGCCGTCACAGGAGTGCCATTCTTATCTACTCGCTTAACTGTTACTGGATCCGGTGTACCAACATATTGCTTGTCTGGTGTGAAAGTGACAGATCCATCTGGTGCCACTTCAAAGATTCCGACATTCGGAACCACCTTGCGCTTACTTCCATCATCGAAAGTCGCTGGAGTATCATTATCCATCGGTACATCTGGGTTACCACTGACAAAGTTTGGCTTACCTGTCTGTGGACGACCTTGTTTACCAGTGCTGGTGATGTTTGTCCCTGTTGGAGTAACAGCAGTGACTGTTGCCTTGTAGATAGCTGTAGCTGTGCTACCATTCGTATCTGTACGAGTAATCCTGATGTCCGGCGTAAGGCCTTTAAATTGTTTCTCTGGAGTAAAGGTTACATTTCCATCCTCATCCACTTCAAACTTACCAACAGTAGGCACTTCTTTAACAGTCGAACCATTGTCGAAGAGCGGAGTTGAGCCAGCCGGGAAAGCCACAGTTTGTTTTTGACCGTTGACTTGCGCAGAACCTTCTGTGAAGCTGACTTTTCCTCGCTGAACTTGGCCTTGTATACCACTGGTTTCAGCATTCGTCGCACTTGGTGCTGCTGCTTTTACATCAGCCTGATAAGTAGCTGTTACTTCTGTCCCATTGACATCTACTCGCTTGACAGCCTCTGCCGCTGGCCGTCCAGTATAAGTCGGTAGTGGAGTGAAGGTAACTAGGCCTTGATTATCCACCTGATAAGTGCCGACACCATCAACTGTTTTAGTCTGGCTGCCATTATCAAAGGTTGGCAACTTCTTGCTATCAATAGGCACACGATTATTGCCTGGATTGAAGGTCAATTGCCCTGTCTGAACTGCACCTTGAATGCCCTCGCTGCTGGCACCTTGAGCAGTCGGTCTAACAGGAGTCACCTTTGGTTGATAAACAGCTTGATGCGGAATACCTTTACCATCAATCATTTGAACAGACACAGGGTCTACAGTACCAACAAAGTTTTTGTTTGGTTTGAAAGTAATCTTACCTGTTGCAGATTCGACTTCAAAACGACCGACTTCCCGACCATTTGATAAAGCTGGAACTCTAGTATCATCTGTAGTCGTTCCATCCGCTTTCACAAATTTTACTGGATTTGCTGCCGTCGGACTTGCCGGAGTTTTGCGAGCATCACCATCATTAAAGATAGGCGTCTTTTCTTGCGTTAATCCTTGAGCATCCGTTGTTTCATACTTAGGAACATTGAGCACGGTTGGCACATAGCGTCCATCCATCGTATTCAGTTGATCATTGATGACTGGTTCAGCCTGATTCTTGGCAATCCAATCCGTACTTGCGCCGTTAGTATCAAAACGACGGATATTAATTCCCTGGGCTGTGCCGATAAAGCCTGCCTTAGGCTCATATACCACATCTACATCAGCACCGTTTGCAGTTACTTTATAACGGCCTTCAGCAGTGTTATACCAGCCTTCTGCATCAGCTGTCAGGGCATTTCCTCTCGCATCCAATACAATCGGAGCTTTAGTAGTATCAATCGCTACTCTCTTATTTTCAGTATTTTGAGCAATGCCCTGAGGAGTGAAATGAAGAGTGGCTGTCTGTCTCTGATCACGGATTCCAGTACTTTCCTTCTTCTCCCCTTTTGGTGGATAGGTCAGTTCAACTTCTAGGTCTTCAACCTCACCACTAAATGCTGTTCCAGTAGGCTTTTCAATATCTCCCTTGTTCAAGGCGATACGAACACGCATTCCCAACTTGCTAAGTTCAGGATTGGTCATAGCTGGATTCTTCTTAAAGTTGACAGTATAATCTCCCGCAGTTGTTACTTCGGTAAATTCACTGGCTTCGTCTTCATCGAAGACGCCATTATTATTGAAGTCAATCCAGGCACGGACATAGGCTTTTTCATATCCGTTAGCCGAAGCATGGATGCGGAGAGAATAATCTCCGTCACGCAGACGGTTGACTGGAAAGAGACCATTGGTTTTCCCGACTAAATCATCAGACAAGAGCTGATTAATACCTTCATCGGCTAAATCATTCTGATCGTCATGCTTCCAGTTGTTTCCAGATGTGGTATCAATATCAGCCGCAACACGGCCCAAGAATGGCTGTGGATTTTGACCGCCAGTTTCTGCATTGTATCTTGAAATAGCATGGATAGCTTTTCCATAGGAATCCGGTGCATCCCCTTCATCGATTGCCATAAAACCAATCATCGCAGCCTGCTGGCCAGAAGAAGCTATATAAATACCAACCTCTGATGCACCACGTGTCATGACAAGCGGAATTGTATTGTGTCTAGAAACGTTCGGTCCAAATACTTGGCTTCCCAGTCCGCCAGTCTTTTGGTCAGGACTGACATAGGCCTGCCAATGAACTCCAGTACCGTCATTTCCAATAAATTGTCCTTCTGTAGTAGGCTTCATTGGCTTATAGGTTTCTGTAATCTCAGTAGTCACACCATTTGCGTCTGTAACTGTACGCTTCCACTCGGCCAAATGTTCCCAACCCTTACCATTGGTTGTAAAGATAGCATACTCACCAGGGTTTGCCTCTTCTCCATCAGCCATGACAACGGTTGCTTTAACTGGCTTCCCACGATATCTAGCTTCAACTTTGAACTTCACACCATAGTTGGCTTCATCTTTAGGAACCTGCAGTTGGGTTTTACGTCCTTTGGTATCAATCCCTTCTGACTTAATAGCAGACCATTGATTCTGAGCAGCACCAGTAATTTTAGGGCGATAATCATCACCATACCAATACTGATAAGCATAATTATTACTATTGTTATATTGAAGCCAAGTATTTTTTGCATTGGGATCATAACTGCTTTCGTACTCAGTTCCCTTTACTCGATCACGATAGATCTCTGTCGCATAGAAAGGTTTCAATTCCGTCACAGTCAGTTTTACCACATAGCCCGGCGAAATTTCCTTCTCATATACTGTTCCAACTTTAAAGGAGCCATCTTTATCTAGATTTCTCAGTGATTTAGTATCACCAAAATCTAGCCAGTTCACTTGCTTCATCAACTCATCAGAGCGTTTTCTTACTGATTCTTCCAGTGTTGGTTTAGAAACTGTAGGATTAGGTGTTGCATCTTGTATAGCAGAGCTAGCTTGACCAGCAGGACTGGCTGTACGGAATGAAGTTCCTGCCTCCATTGGCTGACCATTACGATCAGACCTTGGCATAGCCGCAGAACTTGGTTTTGGCGTATATTGCACTGAATAAGAGCGAGTCCGACTAGCTTCAGCTGGTCTGGCTTCATTAGAGGTCTCAGCTGTTTGATTAGCTTCTTGTGCCTTTTCAGGTGTCGCTTGCTCTGGGGCAGCAGCTGGACTTACCAGCTGATTTTGATCAGCACTTGCTTCTAAGTTAGCTGTTTCAGGAACAGCAGATATTGCTGTATTCTCAAGAGCAGGCTGACTGACTGGCTGACTCACAGCAGAGTCCGTCGGTTTTTCTGGCAATGAGATATTATCATCTACAGATCCGCTGGAAGTTTCATCTGCATTGACTGTAGCCGCAGTACCTAAAAGGAAAACGGTAGATAATAATACCGAGCAAACTCCGACATTTAATTTTCGAATCGAAAACTTGTTTAAATGGGGGTTAAATAATTCTTTTCCCATAGAATCTCCTATATTAATATTTAATAGCAATTGGTATTATACAACATTTATATTTAGTTAGCCATGGATATGACTGTAGTTGAGGGGCATAGTGTCCAAAAATAGACACATAAAAAAAAGACTCCATTTTTATAGTAAAAAAAGAAGACTCGCAAACGAATCTTCTCACTTTTAACCTTCTGATAAAACCTTATCTAATTTTTCCTGCAGGGCTGTTAATTCCCAACCTTCGATTTCTTTTAGCTTATGATTGGTTACTGCCAGCCCCTCATATTCGAGTCCGCAGTTCTGGCAAAAGCGACTCATCACGTAGTCCAGCATTTCAATTTCTTTGCTGGGTTGAGAACCTTGCAGGAGGAAAAACACCTTTTTGCCCTTGAGTGCTTCCTGCGGCTCATGCACATCTGCCACTCGGTCCAACAGAGTTTTTAGCAAGCCTGAAAAAGACCACCAATAAATAGGACTGGTAAAGACCAGTACATCAGCCTGGCTCAGTTGCTCATAGACTTGAAAGAACTGGTCGTTTTCTGCTGACTGGCCATATTGCTCGATGTGGTAGTCCACTAATTGAAGAGCCTCATAATCTCTATCCCGCAGAAAAAAGTGGCCCAGCTTAAAACTATTACCATTCCTATTCGGGCTGGCGTTTACCAAATAAATCATAGCTTCTCTTCTCCTTTATTTTTTCCAATTATATCAAAAAAGAGGGAAGCAAACAATGCTCACCTCTACTATTTATTCCGACTTTTCAATATCTTCTTTCATCTCATCCATGTTAAACTTAGCAAAGAGATACTTGCGATCTTGTACTGGGAAACGCTGATCCAGCTGGTCTACAGCACCCAACTCGACGACACCTTCCTTGATAACAAAATCCATAACATGTCCACCAAAAGTTAAATCATCCGATACAAAATGCAGATGATAACCTGCTAGACTGACCCCTTGGAAAATCTCAGGCGTCCAGATACCAACGATGGTGCCTGTGACATTTTCCTTACGATACTCAGGCTGATTAACCGCTACTTCTGCAAACTTCTGCTCCGTCGTAGACTTGGGAATCATCCGAACATGCATATGAGCAAAATCACCGTGAATCTTGATAGAGCGGAAAAGATTTTCGCCATCATAGTAAGACTCAATCCGCTTTTCCAGCTCCTTGTCATCCATCTCAAAGCGCTGACGGAAAATGACCTCCGCCTGATGGGGAACAACTGCCGCGTAAGGTACTGTCATATCTGGTGACACCTCAACCACTTCCGGCACTTCTCCAGATCCCTTTGCCTGATAAGCCTTACCATTAAGAACAATGAGCTCACCATCAATAGAGTCCAATGTCCCCAAGCCCAAATCTCCATACTGCAGCAACTCCCCAACAGTCATACTGCCGTCGTAAAGACCAGCCATCAAGGCTCCCAAAGTATTATATTGAAATAATTTGATTGGTTCTGCCATTCTTTTTCCTTAATCTTTCTCTTCTAAAAATATTATTGCCCATCCAGCTAAGATTTTTTCATCCTAATTACATGTACTTACTGAATTTCTACCGCCAATCATTATACCATAAATTGTGGGAAAGAGCTGAGCAAGTGCTTCTTGAGCTTTTATAAGCTTTCATAAAGCTCCTGCATACTAGCATCATCAGGCACTAATCTTAGATAAGAAGCAGCAGCTCTTTTAGCTTCTTCAAATCGGCCTAGTTCTCGTAAAAGATAGACATACTGCTCCAGAAACTCTGGATTATCTTGCAATTCGCGAGCCAGTTGATTATAGAGTTCTTCTGCTTTTTCCAGATTTTCCAAAGCCTGATAAGCACGCGCCAGATTCCAGCGGGTCAAGGCGTTATCGACTTCTTGCTCTGCAAATTCTAAAATATCCTCATAGCGCTCCTGCTCCAAATAAAGAGTAGTCAATCGCAAGGCAATCTCTTCCAAATCATCCGCATCTTCCTGAGCCTGCAAAAGATAATGTTCAGCCGCTTTCTCATCGTGAAGTTCATAAGAAAGCTGTGAGGCTAAAAGCAAAAGCCGAGTCTCAAAAGGATTCTTAGCCAAGCCCTGCTGAGCAAGAGTCAGGGCTTCATCCGTCCGATGTTCCGCATGAAGAGACAAAGCATAAACATATTCGTAGCCTTCAAAATCCGGTGACAGAGTATCCAGTTGCTTAAAATAAAGATTGGCCTTCTGGTATTCTTCCTGGTCCGCTAATATAGTTGCCAGCTCATAAACCGCAGCATCGTCGTATTCCAGCTCAACTGCTTTCTCCAAAAACTCAATGGCAGCTGCAAATTTCCCAAGACTTGCATAGCAGACTCCAATCCGCTGATAAGTTGAGACACCTGTCTGCTCAAAGATTGTACGATTATCTAGCTGGGCGTATTCCTTAATCGCCTGAGAAAAATCCCCCAGCTCCATATCTATCTCAGCCAGACCAAAGGTTACCAAAGGCTCATCAGTCAGCTCTGCTGCCTGAGCTAATTTTTCACGAGCCACATCAGGCAGTCCCTCTAGCTGATAGAGGTCAGCCTTAGCCAGGAGAGCAGCAACATACCAGTCACTGTCTGGCTGAATCTCCTCAAGATAGGCAAACGCCTGCTCCAACTCTCCATCATCACTGGCAATAGCTGCCAAGCTGATATAAGAAGCCGGATAGTCAGGAGCCAACTTTTCAAAAATACGCTTGGCCTGAGGGAAAAAGCCGATACTCTCTAAGTAATCGGCCAAATCCAATAATTCTTCTTCGCTGTCTGTAGTCAGGGCTTGCTCGAAATAGCGATCAGCCAGAGCTAGGTCCTGCTCCTGTAAAGCTGCCAACATTTGCTCACTCTTGCTCACTGATTTCTCCTTCTTGTTTAAAATCGGCTTCATAGAGGCCACTTACTTTCTGATACCACTTAAAGATGGCCGCAATGGCAACCTTGGCTGAAGCATAGGCAGGAATTCCCAGGAAAACGCCCCAAATGCCAAACATGGTACCAGAAGTTAATAATACGAATAAAATCGTAATTGGATGAATACTGAGCTGACTGCCCAAGACCAGAGGAGAAACAAAACGCCCCTCGATAGTCTGCTCAACGATGAAAACAACAATGACTTTAGCCAGCATTACTGGACCGCCAGCAATCAAACCGATTGCCAGAGCCGGAAGCATAGCCAAAAAGCTGCCCAGATAAGGCACCAGATTGAGAACGCCGGCAATTACTCCAAGAGTGACACCATAGCGCAGACCAATAATCTTGAAGAAAACGATAAACATCAGAGCTACAATGATAGCAACCGTCACCTGACCACGCACATAGTTGGCCAACTGGCTGTTGATATCCGTCATCACTTGACCAAAGGAAGCGCGGAATTTAGTTGGCAGAAACTGGGTCACATAGCCTTTCAGATTTTTCCCATCTCTCAGCAGGTAAAAAAGGATAAAGGGCATGATGATAATAGCCACGACAATCTGCGAAGTTGTACTGATTAAGTTCCCCGCCCAGTTAACTGCCCGCGATGAAAAATTGCTGGCCCAATCAGTAATCTGGCTAGACAGATTACTAGTGTATTCTTCAATCTGCGGCTTGAAATCTGCCGAAATATACTTGGTCACAACATCGTCGATGAACTTGTCAGCCTGCTTTAGATAAGCTGGAACATTTCTGACAAAAGCCATGACCTGATGCTGCAAACTAGGAATAGCAACAGCCAAGCCCCAGATAATCAAAAAAGCAATTAAAACAAAGACAATGGTAATAGCAACCAGTCGATTAATCTTGTGCTTTTCCATCCAGTCTACGATGGGATTTAACAGATAATAAAGCAGGCCAGCTAAAATAACTGGCAACATGATTACTCCCAAAAATTCAATGACTGGGCTAAAAATAAAACTGATTTTACTAAGTATAAAAATATTCAGTCCCATCAAAAGGGTTACTAAAAATACTGTAATGGCCTTGTTATCTAAAAACCATTTAAAAAACCAAGATAGGCTAAAATCTTTTTCTTTGTGCTCCATATTCTCCTCCTTTAACTTGTCATTTCATTGTAACATTTTTCAGAGAAAAATTCTCTGCTCAGCTATAGGGAAAAGCAAAAAAAAGAGAGGTGCCAGAAGACTTGTATTTTTCGCAAAATACAGCTTCTGACTTCTCTCTTCGGTTCCTGCAAGGCCAGCTAGAATCCAAGGTTATTTCTCGACAGCCGGCAGAGAAATGCTAAAGCGCATCTTCCGCCCATCAACGGCTTCAAACTGATATCGCAGACCATGCTTGTCCAAAATCTGCTGAACGATAAAGAGTCCCAGACCAGTTCCGCCATCCTTGCGATTGCGACTGTAGTCTGGCCGGTAGAAAGGCTGAAAAATCTGCTGAATTTGGTCTTTGTTCAAAACTCGTTCCGCTTCATTTTCGATGACTAGCTTATGCTCCTCCAGCCTGAGTAGAATCTGTCCACCTTCTACTGTATAATGAAAGGCATTATCCAAAAGATTCTTGATAGCCTTGAGCAGATAGGTGCGGTTACCCTTGACCTTCGCTTCTGCCAGCTCAACCTGAAAATGGTAGTGTCTGACATCTGATAAAACTCGATAGGTGCTCAGATTTTCCTCCAAGACCTGCTTGAGTGAAAAGACTTCCTGTTCAGTTTCAGTCTTCATCTCCAGTTTAGAAATGGCTAAGATAGACTGGACTAACTCCGACTGCTCCTCTAGAATTTCTCGGCACTTCTGCAAGTACTTGTCTCGATCCTTGAACTCTCCTACTCCATAGATCATGCCATCGACCATCCCCATCATGCTGGTAATGGGGGTCTTAAGCTCATGCGATGTCATCCGCAAAAACTCAGCCTTTTCCCGCTCGCTTTCTGCTACCTTTTCATTTTCTAGGCGCAGAGCCTCTATACTGGTCAGTAGATTAGCATAGAGATGATTGATGTCTTGGGCCAGTTCAGCAATCTCATCACGCCCCTTGACCTGACAGGTCACATCTGGAGCCAGACTCGTCATTTGACGGGTGCTCTTAGAGATGGCTTTGATCCGCTGACTGGAAGTCCGGCTATAGAGATAGGCAGCCAGACCACCTAGACTCAGAGACACAAGCAAGACAAATGGATAGAGATTGAGCAAAATCCGACTAGCATCAGAAACAGGCTGTAAGGAATATTCGCCTCTCAGGACAACTTCTTTACCATCTGAAGTTCGAAAACTTTCTGATAAACTCTTGCTCTCATAGTCGCTGTTGGCAATCGTTGGAACGATGGTCAGCTGCAGAGAACTTTCATCACCAGCATCGAGTGAGGGATAGAGAATCGTATTGTCTTTCGCCAGCAAGGTAAACCAAATCAGATTGCTCTTTTTACTATAATCACTCAAGAGCTCGCCGATTTCCTGACTGGACTTTCCCTTGACTTGCTTGGAAACTTGGTCAAATTCTCTCTTAGCTTCTCCACTCTTAACCTGCTGATAATACACCGGCATGGCAAAGTAAAGACTGGCTAGAACAATAGTCACCACAACGAAAATGATGGACGAGGTCAAGAGAAAGTTCTTTTTGACAATCTTCACTTGTCTTCTCCCCCAAGCTGATAGCCCATACCCGTAATGGTTTTCAGCGGCACTCCCGGAATCTTTTTACGGATATTCTTGATATGATTATCCAGTACCCGGCTATCCAGCTCGCTGTAGCCCCAAATGGTATTCATCAGCTGATCACGGGTCACCAAGTGTCCCTTCCTCTTAGCCAGAGTCTGCAAGATTTCATATTCTTTCTTGGTCAGAGGCATTTTCTCACCTTGCCAGTAAACCGTGCAGTCATCAATAGAGACCGTCAGGTCGCCAAGAGTAATCTCTGAAGCAACTGTATTTCTGCGCAGAATATTCTCAATCCGTTTGACCAAGATTAGCGGTGAAAAAGGCTTGGTTACATAATCACTGATGAGGTGGTTAAAGCTGACCAGCTGGGTATACTCGTCATCAAGTGCTGTCAAAATCATGACCGGAATCTGAGAAGTCTTGCGGATTTCCTTCAGTACTTCCAGACCGCTCTTGGTTGGCAGCATCATGTCTAAGATGACCAGATCAAAGGGCTCTTCTTCAAAAGCCTGCAAAGCATCGCCACCATCAAATACTGGCCTTACCTCATACTGACTTTCCTTTAAAAACTCACAAATCACTTGATTAATCGTCGTATCATCTTCCACCACTAGAATCTTGTGCATACTTAGATTTTTCTCCTTTACCTATTCAAATCGCAGGGCCTCGATTGGATCCAGCTTGGATGCTTTTACAGCTGGCAGGAGCCCAAATACTACTCCTATTATACAACAAAAGAGCAAACTTACAAAGACAGAAAAGAGGGATAGAATATACGGATATGCTAGAGACTGGGTGATGGCAAAGCCAGAGGCGATACCAGCCACCACGCCAATAATTCCTCCCATCAGAGTTAGGATAACTGCCTCAATCAGGAACTGCTTGAGAATGATCTTCCGTCTAGCTCCCAGAGCCTTTTTAATTCCGATTTCACGAGTCCGCTCTGTCACTGAAACCAGCATGATATTCATAACACCGATACCTCCGACTAAGAGAGAGATGCTGGCAATACCTGCTAGCAAGACGAAGTTAGACTTGTTGAGATTATCCAGCTGCCGTTCAAATTCCTGCAGGTTTAGCACACCAAACATATAGTCTGATGGTGGCATCTGCTCATTGAGATAATCGCTGACTTTCTTGGCCACCTTCTTCAAATCATCGGCCTTGTGGGTTTGGACAGTCACTTCAGGACTGACATTAATGGTATCAAAAATCCGATGCCACTGCTGCAGGGGAATATAGGCCACCTTTTCCGCACCAGCTGTTAAGCCACTCTGCTCAGTTGACTCAAATACGCCAATAACCTTAAAGGGATTTCCTAAGACTTCCACATATTTGCCAATGCCATCCCCCTTTGGAAAAAGACTGTCATAAAGGGACTTTTCCAGATAGGTCACCTGCTCTTGATTTTTAAAGGCTTCTGAGTCAAATCCTTCACCTTCCAGCAGACGCTGCTGCTTGATGTCAGCGGCTGTCTGCGAAACAGCCTGAATCTTCCCAGACGACTTTTGGCTCAGGTAGTAAATCTTCTCATCTGTACCATAGGTCAGCAGAGCATTCTTGACCCCAGAGATTTCCTTAATCTTGCTTAATACATCCTCTCCCATAAAGGGAATATAAGAAGGCTTCTGAGCTTGAGATTTCTCTGGAATGGTCGGGTCGATGGCGCTTTTCTTGTCATAGACGACCTTGATTGTGTTATTGTTGCCGCCAATGAGCTGACGCTTGGTATTTTCCGTATTTCCCTCAATGATGGAAAAGATAGCGATGATAGCGCCTATCCCGATGATAATCCCCAACATGGTCAGCATAGAGCGCATTTTATGCGACAAGATTGAATTCAGAGCTACAAAAATATCTTCCATACAGCTTCCTTTCTATCCTATCGCTTTGCTCTCTATATTACCGTCCCGCAGGATAACCGTCTGCTTGCAGAGTTGGGCTACTTCCGGCTCATGGGTAATGATGACAATAGTCTTGCCCTCATCATTAAACTGCTTGAAAAGATCCATAATCTGCACACTGGTCTTGGTATCCAGAGCCCCCGTCGGTTCGTCACCAAGGATGAAGCTGGGATTGGTTACCAAGGCTCGTGCAATAGCTACCCGCTGCTTTTGACCACCGGACAGCTCCATCGGCTTGAAATCACTTCTTTCTTCCAGCCCGACCAATCGCAGCATTTCCAGTGCCCGCTCCCGTCTCTCTTTTTTAGGAATTTTCATGTAAGTCAGAGGCAGTTCCACATTTTGGCAGGCCGTTAGCTTGGGCATAAGATTAAAATTTTGAAAAACAAAGCCAATCTTCTGATTGCGCAAATCGGACAGCTGATTGTCGGACAGCTCAGACACATCGGTCCCTTCAATATGATAAGTCCCTGAACTTGCCTTATCCAAACAGCCGATGATATTCATCAGAGTGGACTTACCAGATCCAGACGGTCCCATAATAGCCAGAAAATCCCCCTCTTTCACATGCAGATCAATTCCTTTTAAAATTGGAAATTCCTGACTGCCTTGCTGATAAGATTTGTGGATATCCTTAAGCTTTAACATGCTGTCCTACCTCCATCCCTTCTTCCATACCTGCTCTCGGGGTTGAAATGGTATCCTGCATAGTCAGACCTTCTGTAATCTCTACCAAACGGTCAGAAACTTTCTTGGTCTTAACTTCCTGCAATTTCAGAGTCTTGCCTTCTACCTTCCAGACATATGTCTTGCCATTTTTATTGAAAGTATAAGCCTTATTGACAACTACCTTTCCTGCCTCGGGAGCATTCTCCACGATGTTGACATAGGAATGGGAACCCACCAACGGCATTTCACCACCTTGATCCAGCTCTACGGTATAAGGATACTTACCTTGGTTGGGATTTTCCTGTTGCTTATTCCCACCATTATTATTGGAAGTATTTTCTGCTGTCAGACTACCGACCTGAGTTACCGTACCACTCCAGCGTTTCTTAGGATCCTTGCGATCCACCACTTCCACTTTCTGGCCGACACTCAGCTTTTCACGGTCAAATTCACTGACAGTACCTTTGACCAGAGTTTTGGACTTGTCCATAATCTCAATAAAGTTTTCTTCTTCCTTTTTGGCCTTGGACTGATTAGGCAAATCTTCATTCATAGAGGTAATTGTTCCTGCTGTATCAGCAGTCACAGTATCATACTTCATCCGGTCTGATTCAGTCTGAGCTGTCACCTGAGCCTTTTCAGCCTCAATCTGAGCTGTCGTCACTTCACTATCCGCAGTCTTAGCATCGCTCAGTGCCTGAGCCAGCTCGTCTTCAGCTGACTTTATCTGCTCCAGCAATGACTCATCCTGACTGGAATTGTATTTGTCCTTGAGTGAGTTTAAGCTGGCCAACTTGCGATTATAGGTTTCCCATTTAATCGCAGCGCTGTTTTGAGCAGCTGTAATGCCATTAGCTTTGGACTGGGCATCATATTGAGCCGACTGGGCTGTCAATTGCTGCTCTGTCGCATAGGAAAAGAGCGGCTGTCCTTGTGTAACGGTATCACCATTTTTAACAAATACTTCCTTGACTTCCCCTTTAGACGGGTCAATCTTGACCTTACTGCTATTGTTGGCAACTACTTCCCCAGATAAAACCAGGCTTGTTTTTTTGCTGTTATTGACAGCTTCTTGGACTGTCAGCGAATCAATCGTCTTATCTACCATTTTCATGGCCTGTTGTTGATTGATCTGTCTAAAATACAGATAGCCTCCCAGCCCAGCACAAGCAAGAATGACCGTGCTGCCCAATAGAATGGTCTTACGATTCATTTTTTTTCTTCGAAACATATTGCCTCCAACCTACATGTTTTAATCTTTATTCAGCTTCTGAGCTAGATCCTGATCCATCTTCTGGAATTTCCTCACCATCTGCTGGGATTTGGATAACATTTCCATCAGGCATTGTGTATTCTGTTACTTCTTTGCCATCGACTGTCTTAGTTTTCTTATCAACAGCATCCTTCTGGAAGTCCACTTGTTTCCCATCCTTAATTTCTGAGTTATCTGCTTCTTTATTTCCGCATGCGGCTAAAAAGAATCCTGACATTCCGATAAGAGCAACGAGCATAGCAATTTTTTTAACGTTCATTTGATTTCTCCTTTGTTTTAGCAAGCAGGAACTTTGTTGTTTCCTGACAGTAATTGTTTTTTTGAACAATTCTATTCTAACAAAGCCATCTATCCCCTTCCTACCCACTATCTGTTTTTTATCTGTTTTTTCAAAACCAATACTATTCTTTTGAAAATCAGGCAAATCCTCCGCTCTAAGCCCTATCATCTGCTTTTATGATATAATAGTAGCAAGTAATCTAAATATACACGAGGTAATGGAATGACACAAACGGTTTACTTTGGAACCTATACTCGCAGAGATTCCAAAGGAATTTACAAAGCAGATTTTAATTCTAACAAAGGAACTTTAGAAAACTTGACCTTGGTTGCTGAAGAACCCAGTCCTACCTACCTAGCCTTTGATAAGGCTGGGCATCTCTATTCTGTCGGAGCAAAGGACGGACAGGGGGGGATTGCAGCCTTTGACCAGACAGGTCAGCTCCTCAACCATGTCGTTGAAGAGGGGGCTCCGCTCTGCTATGTCGCAGTCGACGAAGAGCGTAACTTGGTTTACGGTGCCAACTATCATAAGGGACAAGTCTTGGTTTACAAACGCCTAGCTGATGGCAGACTGGAACTAGCTGACTCAGCTACTCACCAAGGTCAAGGACCACATGCCAACCAAGCGTCTGCCCATGTCCACTACGCAGACCTTACACCAGATCAATACCTGATCACCTGCGACTTGGGAACTGATGAAGTAACCACTTATGATGTTGCTGAAGATGGAAAGATCGCTCCTCTGAACACCTACAAGTGTGCCGCTGGAGCTGGTGCCCGCCATATCGTTTTCCACCATCATTACAAAATCGCCTATTTAATCTGTGAGCTTAATTCTACTATTGAAGTCCTGATTTACGATGGAGTCGGCCATTTTGAACACCTGCAAACCGTCTCCACCTTGCCAGAGGACTTTGAAGGAGCCAATGGAACAGCCGCTATCCGCCTGTCTGCTGACGGCAAGTTCCTCTACGGTTCCAACCGCGGTCATGACTCTCTTGCCGTTTACAAAATCTTAGCTGACGGCAGTTTGGACTTAATCCAGATTGCAGCAACCAATGGCCAAAATCCAAGGGATTTCAACATCACACCGGATCAAAACCATATCATCGCCGTCCATCAAGACTCAGACAATGCAACTATCTTCAAACGTGATGCGGAAAGTGGAAAATTAACTGAAGTCTCCCACGATTTCTATATTCCCGAAGCTGTTTGTGTGACCTTTAAATAAGCAGAATTCTTGTCTTTCTATTAGAAATTTGATTAAATAGTATAAAAAATTACTAAGGAGCAACAACTATGAATCCAGTAGATTTATTTAACAAAGTAAAAGAAATGATTGAAAAGAAAGACTTTGATGGCGCCAAAAAGTTTATCGAAGAAAACAAAGACAAACTCGGTGAATACCTTGATCAAGCTAAAAAATTAGTAGCTGGAAATGAAATGGCCAGCGGTGCTATTGATAAAGTTAAAGGTTTGTTCGACAACTAAGAAAACAAAAACGCTTGAAAAATCAAGCGTTTTTTGTGTATCATTTTTTATATAATCAATGGTAAGAAAATTTGTGCTAAGCCTAGAAAAGCTAGATAACCTAACACATCTGTTGCCGTGGTAATGAAAATGGTTGAGGCTAGAGCTGGATCCTGCTGCAGTGTCTTGATAATCAGTGGTACAAAGTAACCAAATAGAGCCCCACATGCTAGATTGATCATCATAGCCAATACCACAATAACAGACAGATAGAAATTTTGATAGAAGATAAACATGACAATCGCTGCAATCAAACCGGTAAAGAAACCATTAACCAAAGCTAGCACGATTTCTTTGAATACTAAATTCCTATCTTCTTTCAGATCCAGTTTCCCCAAGGCAATCCCCTGGATAACCAAAGCAAGTGTCTGAGAGGCAGAATTTCCGCCCATTCCCGTAATAATGGGACTAATCGCTGCTAATGCTACAACTTTTGAAATCGTATCATCAAAAATTGCTACTGTCGCAGAAGCTAGAAAGGCTGTTACTAGGTTAATCATCAACCAAGGTAAGCGTTTCTTGAGTGATTCTTTGAAAGGTCCTCCAATTTCTTCACTTTCTTGGACACCACCCATCCGCAAGATATCTTCTTGATACTCTTCTTGCAAAACATCGACAATATCGTCAATAGTGATGATTCCTAACAATACCTGCCGATGATTGACGACCGGTACGACAGATAAATTATATTTGGCAGAAAGCTGTGCCACTTCCTCTTGGTCAACCTCTGGCGTTACACTCACTATCTGAGTATTCATAAATTCACTGAGTTTCATCTCCGCATCATGAATAAACAAATCACGAATATCAATCCAGCCAACTAGCGAATGATGCGCATTTCTAATAAATAAGGTATCAATAACTTCCGTATTGGGCGAAATCTCCCTCAATTTATTGAGAGTTGCTGAGACGGTCAGATTTTCATTTAAGGTAATGAATTCTGTCGTCATCAGACCACCAGCTGTCTGAGGATCGTAAGCCAACATTGCTTTCAAATTCTCTTGACTGGTATTTTTCATCATACTTAAGTATTGCTTACGCAAGTCCACACTCAAGTAACCCAAAATATCTACCACATCATCATCTGGCATAAGATGAAAAAGAGTGCTGGTACGTTTGAAAGAAATCGATTGGATAATCTGTCGTTGCAACTCCGGCTCGGCTTCTTTTAAAATCTCTACCAATTGAACATCACTAGCCATTTCCGTAAAGGTTTTGAGGAGATTCCCTTCCTCATCCTCCAAAGCCTCCAAAGAAAGAGCAATATCAATGGGATAGTAATCGTCAAATATCTGATTGAAAACTTCACTATCCTGTGATAGTAAGACCTGATTTAATAATTCTTCCATTGTACTCCTCCTTCCACTTTGCTAGTATACCATAAAAGACTGATTTTGATACAAGAAAGCTATAAAATCTTCAGTAAATCGCTCACTTTTTCAAGCATGTAGTCACAAGGAAACGCAGGGATTAGTTGATTATATTTTCCTTAGCAAAAGCTAGCATCTTGTCTCCCAATTTTTCAAGGGAAAGAGCATGACCAGTCCCACACAGTACTTCTAGGCAATTTTCTAGGAAAAGATGATAAATCTCCCTCTCATCAACTAGGGTGGTTCCTAAATCAAAAAATATCCATTTTTATATCTTTACACATCAAAAAAGCTAGGACTATGTCCTAGCTCCTCTTATATGTTGTTAGATTATTTTTTCAAGTTATAGAAAGCTTGAAGACCTTTGTATTGAGCAACTTCACCAAGTTGATCTTCGATACGAAGCAATTGGTTGTATTTAGCAATACGGTCTGTACGTGAAAGTGAACCAGTCTTGATTTGACCTGCATTAGTTGCAACTGCGATGTCAGCGATTGTTGAATCTTCAGTTTCACCTGAACGGTGTGATACAACGGCAGTGTAACCAGCTTCTTTCGCCATTTCGATAGCGTCGAATGTTTCAGTAAGAGTACCGATTTGGTTAACTTTGATAAGGATTGAGTTAGCAGCACCTTCTTCGATACCACGTGAAAGGTAGTCAGTGTTTGTTACGAAGAAGTCGTCACCAACCAATTGAACTTTACCACCAAGACGTTCAGTAAGAGCTTTCCAACCGTCCCAGTCGTTTTCGTCCATACCATCTTCGATAGTGATGATTGGGTATTTGTTTACCAATTCTTCAAGGTAGTCGATTTGTTCAGCAGCAGTGCGGACAGCAGCTCCTTCACCTTCGAATTTAGTGTAATCGTAAACTTTGCGTTCTTTATCGTAGAATTCTGATGATGCACAGTCAAATCCGATAAATACGTCTTTACCTGGAACATAACCAGCAGCTTCGATAGCAGCGATGATAGTTTCTACACCATCTTCAGTTCCGTCGAAACGAGGAGCAAATCCACCTTCGTCACCAACGGCTGTTTCAAGACCACGACATTTAAGGATTTTCTTAAGTGCGTGGAAGATTTCAGCACCCCAACGAAGAGCTTCTTTGAATGTAGGTGCACCAGCAGGTACAATCATGAATTCTTGGAAAGCGATTGGAGCATCTGAGTGAGAACCACCGTTGATGATGTTCATCATTGGAGTTGGAAGAACTTTAGTGTTGAATCCACCAAGGTAGCTGTAAAGTGGGATTTCAAGGTAGTCAGCAGCAGCACGAGCTACAGCGATAGACACACCAAGGATTGCGTTCGCACCCAATTTACCTTTGTTAGGAGTACCGTCCAAAGCGATCATTGCACGGTCGATGGCTTGTTGGTCACGAACATCGTAACCGATAATAGCTTCAGCGATAACGTTGTTTACATTATCAACTGCTTTTTGTGTACCAAGACCACCGTAACGAGATTTGTCGCCATCACGAAGTTCAACTGCTTCGTGTTCACCTGTAGAAGCTCCTGAAGGAACCATACCACGTCCGAAAGCACCTGATTCAGTATAAACTTCTACTTCAAGTGTTGGGTTACCGCGTGAGTCTAGGACTTCGCGAGCGTAAACATCAGTAATAATTGACATTTCTTACTCTCCTTATTATTTAAAATTATTTACTAGTCTATGATACCTCAAAAACGCTTTTTTTTCAAGGAAAAATAGAGAATCTAAGCAAATTTGAGAAATTTTGCACAAGAAAACGATTCCAAACTTACTATATAAATGTTTTTCCAGCAAATCAGAACAGACATTCGAGCTTTTAGAATTCCTCCTTTTATGGTACAATTTTATTATGACTGATATTAATAAAGTAATCATGGAAAAAGCTCAGGGCGGAGCCAAGCTCAATCCTGATGAACAGCGTAGATTTTTAGGGACGTTTGAGGAGCGAGTACTGGCCTCCTGCTCTATTGAGCAAGCCAACGAGACTCTCATTCGCAGTCATTTCAAGGAAATACTCAGCAGCATCATAAAAAACTGTCAACCTGTAATAGTCAAAATTTCCCCAGAAGTCGAGTCAGGCAATCAAATCTTTTATCTAAAAACCTCCAAGGAACTGGGCTGCGAGGCTACTATTGTCTCAAGCGATTACCAGTCTTCTCCTTTTGGCCTAATTGTCCATAGCGACCATCTTGTCCAAGTAGATGACAAGGACATGAGCCAACAGTTTGCTGGGCTCCTTCAGCCAGCAGAAAAACCAGCAAAAGAAAAGCGTTCCCTCTGGAAAAAATGGTTCGGATAAGATGACAAATTTAGAAAAACTTTTTGCCTTCTTTGAAGCAGAAAATCAGCGCGATTGGCAAACCTATCAGACCTTTCTTTCTGATCATGTTAGCTGGGAATTAGAAGGTGACACAATCGAAATCATCAAAGGTAAAGCAGACTACTTGACTAATATTCAAAAAGTCTACCATAAGAACCCCGTCCAGTTTCGTTGCACTTATTATCAGCTTAGTCCCAACCAGAATCGGATTGTGACCATTTTAGAAAATGACTTTGGTGACCTGTCTTGTGACATCTTCTTCTTTGAGAAAGGCATAATAGTCAAAGAAATTGAATATCTACTAAAAAAAGCGGACTAACCGCCTTTTTTCATTTTTAGTAGATTCCCAATATTTCTGGCTGTGCGAATCAGATTTTGCTCGGCCTGCTCTAGTATCTTATCTAAACTATCTGCTTGTGCAATAATCGGAAAAGCTGCCTGAATATTCTCAACTGGGAAATCCGGTAAATCATCTGCCAGACTGCCACAAATAGCCAGTACAGGGATGCCTTCTGGTGTTCGTCTTGCGACTCCGACTGGTGCCTTGCCCGCCAAAGACTGACGGTCCAGCCGTCCTTCGCCCACTACGACCAAGTCCGCTTTTTTAACTCTTTCATCAAAATCCAGTAAATTTAGACAGGTTTCAATACCCGAAACAATTTTTCCTCCGGCAAAAGCAACCAGTCCTGCTGCCATTCCGCCACCGGCTCCAGCTCCATCCATATCAATCACCTGAGAATCGACCAACTGATAGAAATCTGCCATGGCTTGATCCACTTGAGAGAATAATAAGGAAGATAGACCTTTCTGTCCTCCAAAAACAGTTGTCGCACCGCGCTCTCCGCAGAGAGGATTGTCAACATCCGTCAAAATCTCAATCTCAACTTCTTTCAAGAAAGCAGGAACCTGCTCAGCTGATATTCGAGCCACCTTTCCCAAAGATGAACCAATGGGGCACAATCTATGATTATCCATATCGAAAAATTCATAGCCTAGGCCCGCTGCCAGTCCAATCCCACCGTCGTTGCTAGCCGAACCTCCAACACCAACTAAAATCTTTCTAACACCGACTTCAGCCAGATGCAAAATTAATTCCCCTAATCCTTTGATTTCTATGGCCAAGGGATTTCGTTTTTCCTCCGGAATAGAGGCAAGTCCTACCAAGTCAGCCATTTCAAAAAGCGCTTGCTGACCATTTCTGGCGTAGGGCATTTTTACTGGCTGGCCAAAGGGTCCGGTTACGGTGTGGTAAAATTCAGCCCAGCTCAAGGCTGCTGTCAGCGCAGCCATTGTCCCCTCGCCGCCGTCACCAACCGGCAGCAAGTCAAAGCTGGCATCTGGCAAGGCCTGAGAAAATCCTGTCTGCAGAGCTTGAGCAACCTGAGCAGCTGACAAACTTTCCTTGAATGAATCCGGTGCAATTAGAATATGCATGCCTCTCTCCTATACTTTTCTATTGTCTAAAAGATCAATGACCCGATAGAGATTACATTCTTGAATCTGATAAGGAGCCTGCTCTCGCACAATTGGCTTGGCCATAAAGGCAATTCCTATTCCTGCTGCCTGAATCATAGGCAGATCATTGGCACCATCCCCCATAGCGATTGTTTGATTTAATTCCAACATATTTTCAGCTGCCCATGCTTTTAACATGGCAAGCTTGGTATCCTTAGTGACAATCTCTCCTAAGACTTGTCCTGTCAAAAACCCCTGTTGAATTTCCAAACGATTTGCCTTGACATAGTCAATTCCAAGCTGCTCAGCCAGTCTGTCCACCGTCTCATGAAAACCACCTGACACCAAGCCTACTTTATAACCACGTTTATGCAGCTCCTTGACCAAGTCCTCGGCTCCTGGCGTGAAGTGGATCCTTTCAGCAATTCGAGCAAAAATATCCTCTGGCAGACCTTTTAAAAGGGCGACCCGCTCACGTAAGGCAGCTTCAAAGTCCAACTCTCCTCGCATGGCACGCTCGGTAATAGCCGCAACCTGAGCTCCTACACCCGCTTCCTCTCCTAGCAGGTCAATCCCTTCTTCCATGATTAAGGTGCTGTCTACATCCATGACTAACAAGCCTTTGACTGTTTTCATCTCTTACTCCTTCCCAATTATTGATTAGCCATCTTATTGTTTAAATATCATTAAATCTATTTGAACAACCTTATCCTTCGATTTCATTTGGATTGAAATCCCATAGATTGTTCCACTAGAGTGTTTTATTCTTATTCGACAGGTAGTACCCTCTCGCATATCATACTTGTTTTTGAGATGTTTAAAGAGCTCAGAGTGATTTTCTGGCTGGTAGATAATATCACGAAGCTCTGTTTCAGCGCTATCAAAAGTCTCTTTCACATCCAAGGAAGCGAAATAATCTCTTTGAACAACTAAGTTAAGGATTTCTTCATCAAATAAAGGAGTTATCTCTGAGCTGTAAGTTAGTTTGCCATTAGAATAAGTAACAGGAACAGTCTCTTCTTTATCACCGATTGTTATTGTATAGTCACCTTTAATGTCAGATTGGGTAGTATCTAAATATACCTCATATTCCTTAACTTCGTCTCCGTCTTTAATATAGACACTACTTGTATAAAGCTTTAATCCAGTAAAATCCTTTTTTTCTTCTTCCAAAAATTTAAACATAGGATCAAATGTTTTCTCAAATTCGTACAGTTCTTTTGTTCTATTTTTGGGGATAGTGTAATCATCCAAACGCCAGCCATTTATCAATGTTATTGATAAAACGGCTACACCTCCAAGAATAATGAAAGTAATATATTTTTTAATCTTTTTCATTTCTTTTATAGACTTTCCGCTTTCATTTATCCCTCTATTATAACATAAGAGCCTTTTTGCTGAGAATGAAAAAAGTTCCCGAAGGAACTTCTTTTAAAAGCGAATATTTTCGCGTGTTTTTTCGTAGGATGTCACAAAACGCTCTGTCACGCCTGGCTCGACAAGATCCAAAGCTTTTGAAATGATTTCCAAGGATTGAGCGTAGTCGTAGTCATGTTCAAAGACATACAAGGACTTGTTGAAAGCTGCTTGTACGTTATCATCAAAGGAACGATAGCGGTTTGAATACTGCAGCAGCTGCTCAGTCAAGGTAGCATCTTGGACGATACGATAGGTTTCTTCTTCCAATTGCTCCATATCATTTCCTAGAATTTCCAGCCAACGGTTAACTGATTCGATATTGACTCGTGTAGCTTCCAATTCCTTCACCAACTCTTCAATATTATTGCTGGTTGAAAAGAAAATTTCTAAGAAAGAGTCTGGAATACCTGGCAAATTGCGTTTTTCCATATATCTCTTAATGGTATGCAATTTGTTGGCATAGATATTGACTTTTTGGCGAGCATTAGCATCATCTTTTTCAATCTCTGCAAGTGCTTCACCAAGAGAAATCTGCTCATCTTCGATTTCTTTCAAACGCTCTTGGATAGCTTCTAACTCTTCCTGAACCACTGAATAAGCTTGCTTGGTTTCAGAAGAATCTTCTACCGCGCTAAGAACCACATCTTCCTGGGCAGAAAGTTCAGCCTGCAACTCCTTGACATGAGAAGTTTCCGTATCAGAGATAAGGAAGGTTTGAGATAAACGTTCTATCTCTTTTTGGAGTTGCTGGTTGTTTTCCTTTGTATGAGCCAAATAGCTTGGTAAATTTTTAATCAGCTTCTCCACTACTTTGTGGGCTTCAATTTCCCGCGTAAAAATTTCATAAAGAGCGTTAATCTCTTCTTGCGCCTGCTCATTTTCATACTCAGCATTATCCAGCTCTAACGCTGAAATGTTGGCTTCATTGCGTTTGAGGCTTGCATGAAGCTGCTGGAAGCGAGACTCTATATCTGTTTCGATAAAGTGATAACCAGATTCCAAGAGCTTACGATGACCAGATTCTAAGTCTTCCAACTGATCTGGCAGTTTCACAGTCAACTCTTCAACAATGGCAGGAACTTTCTCAACGATATGTGTCAGAGCAAGGATATGATCCTCTGCCTTATCCAAGATTTCAGCTGCCTCAACCGGGTCGCCTGAAGAATTAAGAGTCACAAACTGAGAAAACTCTGATTGGATATTTTCCAGCTGTTTCTCAATCTCAGCTAGGGCTTGCCCATACGAATCTGCATTCTCCGCCACCTGAGTTTGCAGTTTTTCAAACAAATCCAGGGCATGGAGCACTCGGCCACTGTTCTTAGACTCTTGCTCTTTAAGATCTTCCAAGGCTGCACGAATCATCTTGATATCTTCTTCAATCAGATCAATCTGACTCTCAATATTGCCGATAGCATGCTTGGCTTTTATGAAACGGAAAGAATTATTGTAGCCTTCTGCTTCAAATAGATTATTTTCAATATCAGCAAATGAATTTAAGGACAGGTCTACCCATTTTTGATTCCATTCACGGAAGGCTACCTGACTCTGCCCAATCAAATGCATATTTTTTACTTCTTCAACTTCATCATTCACAGGGAGATTATAGAGTGCTTCTTTTCTCTCCTCCAAATTTTGAAGTAAAGCTTCATTTCTCTTTCTCATCAGAACTGCAGTACCATAGCCGACAACCAAAAGCAGAGCTACCACAGCAACGAGAATAACTAGTCCAATAGACATATAGAACTCCTTCACATTGTTACTATAAAGCAAACATAATGATTATATCATATTTTTGCCCATAATGGTTGATTTTTCTGATTTTTTTAGACGTCGAGCGTACTGTATACAGCATTTTCTTCGATAAATTCACGACGAGGTTCAACGCGATCCCCCATCAGCATGTCAAAAATCTTGTCAGCTTCCGCTGCATCATCCACTGAAACCCGTGCCATCAAGCGATGTTCAGGATTCATAGTTGTCTCCCACAGCTGATGGTCATCCATCTCTCCAAGACCTTTATAGCGTTGAATGGTTGGCTTGGAGCGACCTTCACTGTAGCGAGCCAAAGCAGCTTGAAGCTCTTCTTCCTGATTAGCACCTGGCTGGATATATTCTTTGACTTCACTTCCGACCTTGACACCGTAGATTGGCGGCTGAGCGATATAGACAAATCCAGCTTCCAGCACCGGCTTCATATAGCGGTAAATCAAAGTTAAGAGCAGGGTCCGAATGTGAGCACCGTCTACATCGGCATCGGTCATGATGACTAGTTTTTGGTAGCGGGCCTTGCTGACATCAAAGTCAGCACCGAAACCAGTTCCCATAGCAGTAAAGAGACTGCGGATTTCTTCATTGGCCAAAATCTTATCCATGCTGGCTTTTTCAACGTTGAGAATCTTACCACGAATTGGCAAAATGGCCTGAAATTCACGGTTACGGCCGGACTTAGCTGAACCACCCGCTGAATCCCCCTCCACGATGAAAAGTTCAGTTTCCTGCGGGTCGTTGGACGAGCAGTCGGCCAATTTACCTGGCAGATTGGAGATTTCCAAGCCAGACTTCTTGCGGGTTACTTCCCGAGCTCGCTTGGCAGCAATTCTGGCCTTAGAAGCCAAAATTCCCTTTTCAACGATTTTTCGAGCTACCGCAGGATTTTCCAAAAGGAAATCTGAGAAAGCTTCGCTGAAGAGTCGATTGGTAATCTTGACAACTTCGCTATTGCCCAGCTTGGTCTTTGTCTGACCTTCAAACTGAGGGTTAGGGTGCTTGACAGAGATGACTGCTGTCAGTCCCTCACGCACATCTTCCCCAGTCAGATTGTCCTCATTTTCTTTGAGAAGCTTATTTTTCTTAGCGTAGTCATTGATAACCCGTGTCAGGGCAGTCCGGAAACCTTGCTCATGCGTTCCACCCTCGTGGGTATGGATGTTATTGGCAAAGCTCATGACTGTTTCATGGTAGCCAGTCGTATACTGCATAGCTACTTCAACCGTAATGTCATCCATCTCGCCATCGGTATAAATCGGCGTTTCAAAGATTACATCCTTGTTTTCATTGATGTATTGAACATAGCTGGCAATCCCACCCTCATAGTGGTAATCCTTGACCTGCTCCATTCCGTCTCGCTTATCGGTGATAGAAATTCTGAGACCACGATTGAGGAAGGCCAGTTCTTGTACCCGCTTATTGAGCTTTTCAAAGTCAAATTCTACTGTTTCAGTGAAAATCTCTGGATCTGGTGTAAAGTGAACTGTCGTACCAGTACGGTCTGTCTCACCGATGATTTCTAAATCAGCGACTACATGACCGCGACGGTATTCTTGGTAATGAATCTGACCGTTCTTATAAACGCGAACATCCAGCTGAGTGGACAGGGCATTTACAACGGAAGAACCCACACCGTGCAGACCTCCCGATACCTTGTATCCGCCACCGCCGAATTTTCCTCCGGCATGGAGCACAGTAAAGACGGTTTCCACGGCCGGACGGCCTGTTTTCTCCTGAATATCAACGGGAATTCCCCGACCGTTATCCACTACTGTTATGGAATTGTCTTTTTCGATAAAGACTTGAATGTGACTGGCAAAACCAGCCAGCGCCTCATCAATTGAGTTGTCAACAATTTCCCATACTAAATGGTGCAGACCTTCCTTGGAGGTCGAACCGATATACATCCCTGGACGCATACGAACGGCTTCTAGGCCTTCTAAGACCTGAATCTGACTGGCATCATATTCCTGGGCTTGTATATCTTGCTGCTTTTCTTCTGTCATAGTGTTCCTTTTCTAATCAATATCTATAAATTCCTCAAGATGCTGCATATTATCAAAGAGATAGGTGTCAAAACCAGCTGCCTGCCCTGCTTGAATATCCAACGGACGGTCACCAATGACCAAGCCAGAGGCAATCTGATACTTGTCTTTTAGATAGAGCATGGAGTCTGGAGAGGGTTTCCTTGGAAAACCATTTGCAGCTGTCACCACTTCTGTAAAAGCTGATGAAATGGCAGTTTTCTCCAAGATTTCCAGCACTTGATTGTCCCGGTGGGAGACCAGAAAGTTCCGACCACCCTTGGCCACAATCCGCCTAAGCAAGTCTGCCGCTCCGTCAAATAAGACAGGGTGAGTCAACTCTTCTGCTTCATTGGCCTTATAAAACTTTAAAAAGTCTTTTTCTTGGGGAGCAAACTGCCGGACTGCATAGTACGTAGACACCTTGAGGGCCTTATAAACTTCATCGTGACCAGCTTGCAGACCGTATTCTTTCAAAGTCTGAACAAAAGCTGCAGTCGAAGTTTCATAATTATCCAAGAGTGTTCCACCTAAATCCCAGATGTAATCTTGATAATTCATACCTTTCATTATACCATAATTTTCATGAAAAAGGGGCTAATATTTGCCTGAATCCAGCACTTTTGCGACTTTTTTCAAGCCTTTTTCTAAACAAAATATCTCAAAGAATCTAAAATTTAAAAATGGCTGCTGGTTTCGTCCTTTTCAACAGCTCTATCCCCCTACCAAATAGAGGACGGCAAAGATGCATAGTGGTTCAAAAAAGCTGGGACATTCCTTGAGTCCCAGCCTATTTTTAGTTTCCAAATACATCTGTATAAAGCATAGCATCAGCCAACTGGTCAGCGTCTCCACCCAGCTGACGAACCAGCTCATAAGCAAAAGCCAAGGCAGTTGATGGACCACGACTAGTAATCAACTTCCCATCAACAAGAACTGTTTCTTTACGGTAAGTTCCATTTTTAATATTGTCTCGAGCACCATCATAGCAAGTGAAATACTTACCAGTCAAGATACCTGCGCGGTCAAGAGCAATGGGAGCGGCACAAATGGCAGCGATGAATTTATCCGCCTGCTGAAAATCCTGCAAAAGCTGCATCAGGCGGTCATCATCACGAAGATTGGCCGATCCTGGCATCCCCCCTGGTAAAATAACCATATCATAGTCATCCAGTCGGCCCTTCCAGACCTGATCTGCTTTAACAGTGATGGCATGAGAGCCAGTCACTGATTCATCAAAACCAATCATATCACAGACAAGACCTGCACGGCGCAAGACATCCACAACTGTCAAGGCCTCTATTTCTTCAAAGCCGGGAGCTAAGAGTAAAGCTGCTTTTTTCATGAAAATATCCTTTCTGAGATGAGCCAATCACAAAATCGCATCTGATTTGTGAGTCAAAAACTTACTTTATGTTTATTTTAATTTCTTCAGTACGACTTTTTTTCGGACTGCAGGAATTCGCTCCTTCTTTTCATCCGTCAGGCTGTTCTGATAGGAGACGGACAGCAGGAGACCAACACCGATAAGATTACTGATGATGGAAGAGCCGCCCTGTGAAATAAAGGGCAGCGGAATCCCTGTCAGAGGCAGAATCCCTGTCACCGCTCCAATATTTTCAAAGATATGGAAGAGCAGCATCATGATAAAGCCGGTTGAGATATAAGTATAAAACTGGTTGTTGGATTTAATCGTAATCTTGAGCATGCGATAAATCAGCAGTAAATAAAGCATGATAACCAAGGTCGAGCCTAAGAAACCAAAATCTTCTGCAATGACGGTGAAAATCATATCGCTCTCCCGAACAGGAACCAAGAGATTCGAAACATTAAAGCCTTGACCAGTCAGACCGCCGCTTCCGACAGCGATTTGTCCCTGTGCTTGCTGGAAAGTGGTCGTCTGAGCGTAATCAAAAGGGTGAAGCCAAGCCAAAATCCGATTGATTTGGTAGGTTGGCATGCCTAGATTATGCAGAAAAGCACGGCCGCCATCGGAAATAAAGATAAAGAGAAATCCTCCCAACAGCAGGACTCCCGTCAGAAAGACCGGCAGGATAATCTTCCAAGAAACACCTGACAGTAGCACTATGCCACCGTATATAGCAACAAAAACCAGAGCTGTCCCCAAATCACTCTGAAGGGTTAACAGAACCAGAACAGGCACAGTGTAGAGCCCAAGCTTAAAAATTAGAAAAAAGTCTAAAGCTAGGGTTCGCTCATCCTGCTTGTGTTGCTGGAGAAAATGGACCACCAGCCGCGACAGCATAAGGATGTAAGAAATCTTCATGAACTCCGAGGGCTGAAAGAGGGTCACCCCACGAATAGCAATCCAGTTTTTAGCACCAGTGGAGGCGACCAACGATTCACTGTAAAAAATCAGAGGCAAGACCATGAGGCCAAGACCAAAAACATAGAGATAGGGCGTGATTTTCCAAAGAAACTTGGTGTTAAAGAACATGAGGA
The DNA here is from genome assembly GCF_963536705.1 of uncultured Streptococcus sp. Lineage (GTDB taxonomy): Bacteria > Bacillota > Bacilli > Lactobacillales > Streptococcaceae > Streptococcus. Next base: position 77,141 of record NZ_CAUTAP010000011.1, read on the forward strand.
TAAAGCTGAGCAGGAAGCCCACCGCAATCCAGGCAATCTGCTGCCCAACCATGGGCCAAGCATTGTCAGGATAATCATGACTAACAGCAATGTAAATAGCCACAACACCGATTGAGAGCAGCATCAAAACAGGCAAAATTAAACTATAATCAATCCGAGACTCAAACGTCCGTCTTTGATAGGGCATAGTCCCTCCTTTTTAGAAAAAATACTGGATAATCAAGCTAGAAACAGCGACGCAAAACCAAGCGAAGGCACCAGTCAGCAAAGGCGCTGCTCCTGCTTGCTTAAACTGCTTAAAGGAAACCTTTGCGCCAATAGCTGCCAAGGCCATAGCCATCAGCCACTGAGAAATGAATTTTGTATAGGGGATGACAGCAGCCGGCAGAAATCCAAAACTGCTGATAAGTGAAGCTAGGACAAACCAAGCTATAAACCAAGGAAAAATTTGTTTCAAGTTTGTCTTTTGTGCTGACTGCTTAGACTTGATATAGCGATAAGCTGCGAAGATCAAGCAGGCCGGTACAATCATCAGAGCCCGACTAAGCTTGACAATGGTCGCCAAGTCGCCAGCTGACGGGCTATATGTGTAGCCTGCCGCCACTACTGACGAAGTATCATTGATAGCTGTTCCGGTCCAAGTCCCGAAAAAGGCATCCGACATCTGCAGCAAATGCCCTAAAAAAGGGAAAATGAATACTGCTAAGATATTGAAAAAGAAAATAGTGGAGATGGACAGAGCGATTTCCTCTTCATCAGCCTCCAAGATTGGTGAGGCGGCCGCAATGGCAGAGCCACCGCAGATGGCTGTTCCAAAACCTATTAAAATAGTCAAGACGCGGTTCATCTTAAAGAAACGGCCAGCCAGATAAGCCGCCAGAAAGGCTATCAGAATGGTGATAAGACTGATACGAAGAGAAGAAAGCCCCGTCTCAGAAACCTGACCTATGGACATGGAAAATCCCAAAAAGATAATGGAATACTGCAGCAATTTCTTCCCTGAATAGCTGAGTCCTTCCTGAAAAACAGCTGGCAGCTTCATGCTGTTGTTCAAAACAATCCCAAAGACAATAGCCAAAACACTAGAGCCTATCAAGGGAAGCAAACCGCCTAAAAAGATAGAAACAGCTGCTATGCCAAAAGATAACAGAATTCCTGGTAAATATTTTTTCACGAACACCCCTTCTTTCCTATGCCTCTCATTATAACAAATTTTGTCCCAAAAATCTGAATGAACCTAAAAAATCAGCTGATAAAACTCAGCCGATTTGAGATAGCTTCAGTCAAAAAAGTCTTGTAACTCCTGCATAATGGCTGCCTCTGGCAGAATATCCAAAGAAGCCAATTGTGATAGATGATGCTGAATCTGCTTTCCATAGCGTTTACTAGAAATGCGATTGTCCAAAAGAATAACAGCTGATTTCTGATGCTCATTGCGCCGAGTCCGGCCAATAGCCTGCTTAAGCCGTAAGATGGCAAGAGGCAGTTGATAATCATAAAAGGCATTCTTACCTTCCGTTTTCAGGCGGCTGTTGATCTTCTGCACAAAGAAATCCTTGGGATTATCAAATGGAATCCGAGTGATTAGCTGAATAATCTGATCTTGCTCAGCAAAATCCGCCCCCTCCCAGAAGCTGCCAGAGCCCAAAAGGATACCTGCCTCTCCTCTATCAAAACGCCGCTTGATATTGCCAGCATCGCCATTTTTATATTGGGCCAAATGCGGCAGAGCCAGCAAGTCCGAAACAGCCAAAAGCAAGTCTTTAGAGGTGAAGAGGACGACGATAGGCAGACCAAGTTCTGCTACTTCTTGCAGGCAAGCAACAATCTCTCGAGCAAAATCTTCAGTTGACAAATCCACTACTGCTGGAAAACTTTCATCTAAAAAGAGCTTCTGCAGTGGCTTCTTCTTGCTCTTCAGCTTGTAAAAGTGATAACTTTCAAAGCCTAGCAACTGCGCCAGATTGACATTAGAGCTGATTTCCAGAGTGGACGAAACCAAGATAATCTTAGCATTTTCAGGTAAAAAATCGGTAAAATGCAGCAATTCCGAACGGCCAGCATGCAGAGTCATCAAGCGATGATCTGCCAAAACTTCATCAACCAACCAATAATACTGGTATTTGCCACTGAACAAGTGCTGTAGCTCAGGCAGTGCACTAGTCTTTAACTCGGACACATCCTGAAGCAGTCGGGCAATCTTTTCCGGACTTAGCTCAGATGCTTTCTTGCGATGCTTCTCTGCGGCATCAGCCAGCTCAAACTGAATGCTTTGCAAAAGCCGTTGCTGCAGAAGTTCCCCTTCTTCCTGAAGGAGATGATTTATCTGCTGCAGCGTTTTAGTCAGATTTATACTGGCCTGGGAGAAGCTTTCCAAAGCGAAAAACATCTTCTGAGCTTCATCAACTACCAGAACACGATTGTCCAGCAAAGACTGGTCATCCTCTAAACGCGTCAGCAGGTAAGCATGATTGGTAATCACGACTCGACTGGTGGCCGACTTGACCTGTCCCAACCGCCAAAAATCTTCCTCATAAAAAAGAGATTGTTTGCTTAGCTTGCCATCATGACGGATTTCATTGAAGTAGCTTGAGAAGCGATGAGCTTGCCCGATTTCGTTCAAATCACCTGTTTTAGTTTCTGTCAGCCAAACCAAGAGTTGCAGCTTGCAGCGATTAACCAAACGGTTGTCATATTCCCTGTCCAGTGTCTGATAGAAATGGTCCAGCTTGATATAATTCTCCGGACTCTTGAGACTGTGAAAGGAAATACCAAATACTTCCTCCAACAATCGCCCTTCCTTTCGCAACAGCTGGTCCTGCAGAATCTTAGTCGGAACCGTCACTAGTACTTTTTCTTGACCTCTAGACAAGATAGGCAGCAAGTAGCCAAAGGTCTTACCTAAGCCTGTCTGCGCCTCTAAAAAACTAGCCTCCTGCTGGTCCAGAGCTTCCTCCATAAAGCGAGCAAACTTGAGCTGTTCTGGCCGCTCTTCTAAGCCCAGCAGGTATAGATTGGTCAGGAAATCCTGCGACAGCTTCTTTTCCGAAGTCAGCTTTTGGGGACGTCGCAGGAAAATACCATGGCAGGATTGCAGTTCCTTATCTTGCTGATCCGGCATTGTCTGATAAACTTCCTCGATAGCCAGACGCGACTCATAGATAATGCTATCCGCCAAAGTTAGCATTTTCTCAACCAAGGCCTTGGGCAGGCTCTTGATTTTGTCTTGTATTTTTAAAAATAGCTGAGCCGTTGCTTGAGCATCTGCCAGAGCAGTATGGGCGTTTTCCAAAGAAATATCCAGCAGATCGCAGAGATTACCCAAGGAATATTTATCAAAGGTCGGGTAAAAGACCTGAGACAACTCCACCGTGTCCACACGCGGTGTCAGCAAGTCAAACCCTTCCCAGAAAAGGGCCTCCGCTAGTAGATTAGCGTCAAACTTGACATTATGAGCGACAAAAATCGCATCCTGAATCAGCTCATATACCTCCGCTGCTACCTGAGAAAACTCCGGGGCTCGGCCAAGCAGCTCATCATCCAAACCTGTCAACTCTTTGATATGCTCATCCAGTTCCTCATGAGGATTGACATCTGTTTCATAAGTCTTAGTAATGATTCCATTTTCAATCAGAACAATGCCAATCTGGATAATCTTTGCACTGCTGCCCGTTCCTGTAGCCTCCAAGTCCACAACGGCATACTTATAATCATTTTGTGTCATACTGCTATGATTATATCATAAAAGCCTTTCTGAGACATCTGAAAATTTTCAGCCCTAGCCTAGAAAGCAATTCTGTGCAAAAAATTTTCTTTTCTGTTACACTCAATAGCAGAATACATTTTCCGAGGAAATCAGATGAAAATTCATAAAATTATCAACCTTGTTGCTTTTGAAAATACCTATATCTTAGAGAACGATCAGGGTCTCCTAGTCATCGATCCTGGCAGTGACTGGAAAAAGATTGAGCGCAAGCTGGAGGAACTCGCCAAGCCTGTGATTGCTATACTCTTGACCCATACCCATTATGACCACATTATGAGTTTAGAAAAGGTCCGAGAGCACTATGCTGCCCCACCTGTCTATGTGGCTGAGAGCGAAAGCAGCTGGCTCTACACACCGACAGATAATTTATCTGGTCTGGCGCGCCATGCCGATATGGATGATATTATCTGTCGACCAGCAGAGAAGTTTTTCTCCTACGAGACAGACTATGATCTTGGAGGCTTTCACTTCTATGTGCTTGCAACACCCGGCCACTCCATCGGAGGTGTCTCTCTAGTCTTTCCAGATGACCGCCTTGTTTTGACAGGTGATGCCCTCTTTCGGGAAAGCATCGGACGAACGGATCTGCCGACTGGAAACATGGAGCAATTATTGACGTCTATTCGTGAGAAACTTCTGGTATTGCCCAAAGACTACGCTGTTTATCCTGGTCATGGTCATGATACCACTATTTCACATGAAAAAATCTTTAATCCATTTTTAGCTCAGTAGCCATTTAAGCAATACCTATAACAAAAACAGAGTTTGAAATTCTTCAAACTCTGTTTTTTTACGATTTATTAAATCTTCAAGAAACGTCTCATAGAGATGATAGATCCCAATGATCCGATAAGAATTCCCAACACAAAGAGTGCTGCTATCATAATCGGACTAAAGAGTTTTGGATCAATCATAGAAAGTCCTTGACCTACCAAGCTCTTATTCATAGTCTTGTAGGCTATACCATATGTCAAATACACTACAAGTGACGGAACTGTTGCTCCTAGCAAGCCAATCCATGCTCCTTCAAACAGAAATGGTCCGCGGATATAGCTATTCTTGGCACCAACCAAGCGCATGATTTGAATCTCGCGACTTCGGGAAATAATGGTAATCCGAATAGTATTGGAAATGAGAAGGATAGCAATGAAAATCAGAAGCGCTGTCCCAATCAATCCCCATGTTTGGATGAAATTAGAAAACGCAAAGAGATTTTTGGTATTGGTACCACCATTTTGAACCTCTGAAACACCATCAATCTTACGAGCATCTTTTGTAACAGATTCTACATACTTAGGTGCCTTGGTCTCAACAATATAAGCATCGTAAAGAGGATTATTTTCTTCATCAAAAACATCCCACTCACTACCCATGGTCTCTGTTAGCTTATTATACTGCTCTTGCTTGCTAGAAAAAGTAACCTTCTCTACATTTTTCATAGAAGTCAGAGCATCATAAACCTTGTGGTAGTCCTCATTCTGAACTGTTTGACCTTCTTTTACAATCGTTTCGCTATTATCGAAAACATCCTTACGCATGTATACCATGACGCGGACATTATTGGAAATATCATTTGCCAGCTTAGCTGTATTTAAAATTACTGAAGCAAAAACAGCCACTAAGCTCAAGGTAATCATAACCGAGCTGACAGCCGCTACAGTCATCCAACCATTCCGCGTAAGACTCTTAAGCGACTCAATCAAATGACGAAAAAATCTTCTAATCATCGTATCCGTATTCTCCTTCCGCTTCATCACGTACCACACGGCCATTTTCAATAGCAATAACGCGGTGACGCAGAGTATTTACAATCTGGCTGTTGTGGGTTGCCATCAGGACAGTTGTTCCCTGAAGGTTAATCCGCTCCAGCAGGTTCATAATCTCCCAAGAATTATCTGGGTCCAAGTTTCCTGTCGGCTCATCCGCAATCAGGACTTTAGGGTTGTTGGCAATCGCACGCGCAATGGCAATCCGCTGTTGCTCACCACCGGAAAGCTCATTAGGGAATGAGCGAACCTTGTGCTTAAGACCAACTAGGTCCAGCACTTCCATAACCCGCTTTTTAATATTGCGGCGGCGCTCACCGATAACTTCCATGGCGTAAGCAATATTCTCATACACCGTCTTTTTAGGAAGAAGTTTATAGTCCTGAAAAACGACTCCAACCTGACGGCGCAGCATTGGAACATCGCGCTTCTTAATCTTAGCTAAGTCGAAATCAGCTACTTTCAGACTTCCCTTATCCAGCTTTATCTCCCTGTAAAGCAAACGAATAAAGGTTGACTTTCCTGCTCCTGAAGGACCTACAATATAGGCAAACTCCCCAGGTTCTACATTAATAGACACACTACGCAGAGCAGTGGTCCCGTTGCCATACTTCTTGACAACATCTTTCATTTCAATTATTGACATCTATTGAAATTTCCTTTCAATCTAATTCTAATCTCTTACATTTCCTAGTTCAAACGCCATTTCAAATAAGCATCAATGAAACCATCCAAATCTCCGTCCATCACCTTGTCCACCTGTGCTACTTCGTAACTGGTCCGATGGTCTTTGACCATAGTATAAGGCGTAAAGACATAGGAGCGGATTTGGCTGCCCCAGGAAATCTCCTTCTTATCTCCCTTGAGTGAGTCGACTTCGGCTGCTTGTTTCTCTTGCTCTAGCTGATAAAGCTTAGCCTGTAGCATCTTCATCGCCCGATCGCGGTTTCCATACTGAGTCCGGTCAACGGTAGACTGCACCACAATTCCCGTAGGAATATGGGTCAGTCGCACACCAGTAGAAACTTTATTGACGTTCTGTCCGCCGGCTCCTCCCGAGCGGAAAGTGTCCATCTTAATATCGTCATCGCGAATTTCCACCTCAATGGTGTCATCCAGCTCCGGCATGACCTCTACTGAGGTAAAGGAAGTATGGCGACGTTTAGCTGAGTCAAATGGCGAAATCCGGACCAAACGGTGGACTCCCATTTCTGACTTGAGCAGACCATAAGCGTGCGGCCCTTCAAATGAAAGAGTCACTGACTTGATGCCTGCTTCATCACCAGCTTGATAGTCCAAGACCTCTACTTTGAAGCCCTTGGCATTGCCAAAGCGTGTATACATACGCAGCAGCATATCTCCCCAATCCTGGGCCTCTGTACCACCAGAGCCCGGGTGAATTTCAAGAATGGCATTATTATTATCGTAAGGTTCAGATAGGAGCAGGGTCATTTCGTAGCTGGTCATCATTTTCTCGAGTTCCGCCAGCTTTTCTTCCAACTCACCCTGAACCGACTCATCTTCAGCCAGAAAATCAAGCAAGATTTCCGATTCATCAAAAAGCTCGGTCATCTGATGGAAATTTTCATAGGTTTGCTTGAGTTCATTCAGCTCTTGAGATGTCTTCTGGGCTGCAATATTGTCATCCCAAAAGTCGGGTTCTGTCATCTTATTTTCTAAGATGGCAATTTCTTCTTCCAGACCTTCTAAGTCAAAGAGACCCCCTGAAAGAAGCTAATTTTTCACGATTTGCGTCAATCTTTTGACGAATTTCTGAAATGTCCATAAATACCTCTTTTCACACATCGTTTAATTATAACATAAATTAAACAGTTTGCCTAATCTCACATTCAGCAGCTTACATTTTATCGGATTTTCCCTAGCTAGGCAAGACAAGCGACTCCTTGTCACCTAATTGTTAGAAAAGTAATATAATGACATGGGGTTGGAAGAATTATTTCAAGACTTCCTAGACTTCATCCATGAATAAACGAAACAGATAATTGCCATAATTTATTAGGTATTCAGATAAAAGGGAGACTCTCCATAGGTGCTTAAGCATTTCCAAGTTTTGAAAAATATGCTAGACTAAAACCATGACAAGAATCGGATTTATGAGCGACCTCCATCTGGACTCCAATCAGTTTGGGGATTTTGAGCACCAAGCTCTTCTCCAGCTTTTAAAAGAGGAAGGGATTGACCACCTACACATTGCTGGGGACCTGTCCAACGACCTGACCAAGATTAGTTTGCCCTTTCTTGAAACTTTGAAGCAAGAGATTCCTCTTTCTTTTAATCTGGGAAATCACGATATGCTGGGACTTTCTGAGCAAGAAATTTTAAACTATGATTTTCAGATCCAGCAGTTCGGCCGGACCACGCTCGTCAGCTTTTCTGGCTGGTATGACTACAGCTTTGTTCCAGAAAAAAGCAAGGAAGAACATCTGAGAACCAAGACCAATTTCTGGTTTGACCGCAGATTGGAGCGTCAACTCGACGACCCTAGTATTACAGTTCAGACGCTGCAAGAGTTAGAAAAATTGCTGGCGACTTTAGATGATCCCATTATTGTTGCTCTGCATTTTGTCCCCCATCAAGACTTTCTATACGACCATCCCTATTTCCAGCGCTTCAACGCCTTCCTAGGAAGCCAAGCTTTTCATCGGCTCTTTGTCAAATACAAGGTGAAAGAGGTGGTTTTTGGTCATCTCCACCACCGCCATCAAAGCCGTGTTATCGAAGGGGTCCGCTACCATATGCGTCCTCTGGGCTACATCCGCGAATGGGAACTGACTCGGAACTTTTTTAATGACTTTCCTCAGTATAAGATTCCCCAGATGTATCGCCTGCACAAGCGTTATAATGCTATTAAAGATTTAGCCGAATTCCGAGACTATAAGAAAAAACACCTGGCAGCTGAACTGCGAGATGCTTTAACGGTCATTGAAGTTCAGTAATGGAAATGTTGAATAGCAGCTCTCAGCTCATCTGATAGCTGTTTTTTGCTGTCCAACTGCACATAGACTTCTAATAAACAGGAGCGAAAATTGGAAAAAGCAATGAAGTCCTGGTTGCTTTCCAATGGAAAACTCTGTGATTGAAGCCACAGTCTAAGTTCATGCTGCGACAGTTTTTTCTTTAAGACGGCTTGATAGAGCACCTGGGCTAAGCGCCAATCCTCATCATTTCCGAAACGAACTGAGACTCTTTTAAAAACTTGATGAATGACCTCTAAAACCTCTGGCATCCTACTGGAGGGAAAGTCCGGATGACAAGCCACTTCTGTCAATAAGTCTGCTCCATGAGCGAAGGCATGGACCCAACCGTATTTCCTGGAGTAACCCCTTGTGTCTCTTTCGACTGACAAGTAGCTTAACCCCTTATCTAGTAAGTATTTTCTTCCTTGCACTGATAAAGCCTGATAATACGAAGAGTTTAGATTGCCATCACAGTTTAAGAGATTGGCATAAAGTAAAGCCGTGAAGGAACGTGTTAAGGTAGCTTGACCATTTTTATCACTCTCGTAAAAAAGTCCTTGTCTTTTGACTGCTTCTTGAGCCAAGAAACGAAACTGTTCAGCTGAAAATAGGTCAGCCTGAAGTCCCCTCGCTAAGGACGAAAAGACTAACTCATCACGGATTGTCGCTTCTGGATGACCAATATGATCCAGTAACCATAAGATTTCTTCCTCATAATATAAAGGAGAAGCCTCTTCCAACTTCTTTCGTAAGTTTTGATACATACTTTCACCGTCCTTTCGAGTTCCTTTCTTTGAATTTGATTATATCGCCTTGTACGCAAAAAAGCCATCCGCAGATGACTTTTTGCTGTTAAATAGCGTTTTTGTCCATACCTAATTTACGCTGGATGAACTTAACAATTTCAACAATGACAATCATGGCAAAGCTACCAATCAAAACAACCGTCCATTGTGACAAGTCCAGCTTGGTCACATGGAAAATCTTTTCCAGTGGATCAATTACAATAGTTGAAATCAATAGGATGAAAGAAACCAGAATAGACCAGTTAAAGGTCTTAGACTTGAATGGACCAACTGTAAAGATAGATTGGTAAACAGATTTTACATTATAAGCATGGAAGAGCTGGATGAGGCCAAGCGTTGCAAAGGCCATTGTCAGAGCATCCGCATGGATAGCCTTGATATCACCGGCATGGACGGGATTAGAGATAGCATAACCATAAACCGCCAGAACCAAAGCCCCTTGCAGGACACCCTGATAGATGATAGAGCTCATCACTCCACCTGAGAAGAAGCTAGACTTACGGCCGCGAGGCTTATGATTCATAGCACCAGGCTCAGCTGGCTCAACTCCCAGAGCGATGGCAGGGAAGGTATCCGTTACTAGGTTAATCCAAAGCAGATGAACTGGCTGCAGCACATCCCAACCAAAGAGGGTTGCCAAGAAAATAGTCAGCACCTCAGCTGTATTAGCTGAAAGGAGATACTGGATGGTCTTTTGAATATTAGAGAAGACCTTGCGTCCTTCTTCCACGGCTACAATGATGGTCGCAAAGTTATCATCTGCCAGAATCATGTCAGAGGCACCCTTAGATACTTCTGTACCTGTAATGCCCATACCGATACCAATATCCGCAGTCTTCAGAGCTGGTGCGTCATTGACACCATCACCTGTCATGGCTACGACCTTACCTTGGTTTTGCCAAGCTTTGACAATCCGTACCTTATGCTCAGGCGAAACTCGGGCATAGACAGAGTATTGGCCAACAACCTTTTCGAATTCTGCATCAGAAAGCTCATTGAGCTCTGCACCAGTCAGGACATGGTCTTCAGTATCTCCTTCTTCGATGATACCCAAGCGCTTAGCGATAGCTTCAGCTGTATCCTGATGGTCACCGGTAATCATAATTGGACGAATACCTGCTTCCTTGGCTACACGAACGGCTTCTGCAGCTTCTGCACGTTCTGGGTCAATCATACCGATTAAACCAGTAAAGATTAAATCATTTTCCAGATTTTCAGACGTCAGGTCAGTCGGAACTGCATCAATAATCTTGTAGGCGCCAGCCAGCACACGCAGAGCTTGGTGAGCCATGTCTGAGTTGTTAGACTTAATCAACTGTGAAGTAGCATCATCAATCGCTGCAACATCTCCAGCCTTATCACGGGCAACACAGCGTTTCAATAGTTGATCTGGTGCTCCCTTTACTGCTACTAAGAATTTCCCATCTGGTAATGGATGAACGGTAGACATGAGCTTACGGTCTGAATCAAATGGCAGCTCAGCTACTCGAGGATATTTCCCTAAAAAGGCCTTCACATCATAGCCCTTGTCCAGAGCATATTGGATAAAGGCTGTTTCTGTTGGGTCACCAATCAGTTTTCCTTCTTGGTCAATCTTAGTATCATTGGCTAAGACAACCGAACGTAAGAGAGGTAGCTCCAAGCCAAGTTCAATATCTTGTCCAGCTTCATTCAGGACTCCGTCATAAAAGACTTTTTCGACCGTCATCTTATTCATGGTCAGGGTACCAGTCTTATCTGAAGCGATAATCTCAGTTGATCCCAAAGTCTCAACAGCTGGCAACTTACGGACAATTGAATTCCGCTTAGCCAAAACCTGAGTTCCCAAAGCCAGCACGATGGTAACGATAGCAGGCAGACCTTCTGGAATAGCCGCAACTGCCAAAGCTACAGAAGTCATCAGCTCATCCAGTGGATTTTTCCCTTGAATGAAGACACCGACTACAAAAGTCACTGCAGCAATCACCAAGATAGCATAGGTCAGAACCTTAGACAGACTATTAAGATTTTGCTTAAGAGGTGTATCCGTTTCATCCGCATCTTGCAACATACCTGCGATGTGGCCGACTTCTGTATACATCCCTGTATTAACAACCAATCCAACCCCACGACCATAGGTCACATTTGAGTTTTGGAAGGCCATATTCACACGGTCACCAATACCAGCATCTGCAGCTACCTCAACAGTCAAGTCTTTCTCAACCGGTACAGACTCACCTGTCAGAGCTGCTTCTTCGATTTTCAGTGAATTAGCTTCCAAAAGCCGCATATCTGCTGGAACAACGTCACCGGCTTCCAATCTAACGATATCACCAGGCACCAAGTCCTTAGAATCTACTTCTGTGACATGGCCATCACGCAGGACACGCGCAGCCGGGCTGGACATGGATTTGAGAGCCGCAATCGCTTCTTCAGCCTTGCCTTCCTGATAGACGCCGAAGATGGCATTGATGATTACTACCGCTAGGATGATCAAGGCATCCGCAATGTCTTCACCACCTGATGTGACAACAGACAAGAGCGCTGCTACCAACAAGATGATAATCATCAAATCCTTAAATTGCTCCAAAAACTTCATCAGGAGAGATTTTTTCTCCCCTTCATCCAGTTCATTGCGGCCATAATCAGCTAAACGCTTGGCTGCTTCTTGACTGGACAAACCTTGCTCTGAAGCGTCCAAAGTTTTGAAAATTTCCTCAGGACTCTGGGTGTAAAAAGCTTGGCGCTTTTGTTCTTTTGACAATGTATTCCTCCTCTTGGCCTCTTTTATTTCTGAACTTTTCTGACCACTAGGACTCATCATCTCGATCCGCATCAGTCATATCCAAAAAGTCAGAAACAAAAAAGAGACCTGTTTATTAACAAGTCTCGCTATTTCATACAAGGCCGGAAATTTCTTTCGTATTGACGACCTTGTAACGGTTATTCCGTTAGCTACTCCCTTGAGTTAGAAACTATTATACCAAATTTTCAAGCTTTTGCAAGGGGAAACATTATGATTTTCAATAGTTTTCTCGGAGAATAGCAGCTAACCCCAGCTAATCTCCATCTCATAGCTGGCAAAAATCTGCTCCCCATCAACAGTTTTTAGCTGATAATGAAGTTGCAAAACTTGATTAGTAAAATCAACCTTATAGAAAGGAGTATCGGTCACAAACTGCTGCAAGCCTACAGGTGTATGGATACTAACCAGCGACTGACCTTGACTGATGAATCGCATGATGGACTTGGGCACAGAAAAGCGCGTCATAACCAACTCTTTATCGTGAAATTTCAGAACTACTTTCTCTCCTTCTTCATTCTTGTATAGCAGATAATGATAGTCTCCCTTTTGCGTCCAGTCCGTATCGTAGACCTGATCGATTAGCTCAGTATGACCGTCCAGCTGGATTTGATTTTTTATTCTGATTTGCATCTTCATCTCGTTTCTATTTTTCTTTCCTTATTTTATCAAAAAAAGGACAAAATTGCTCTTCTTTCATTTGCAGCTTTGATTTTTTTCCTACTCTGATTTGTGGTATAATGGTAGCATGATTGAAAAAGTATTTCGGGACCCGGTTCATAATTATGTTCATGTGGACCATCAGGTTATTTATGATTTAATCAATACTAAAGAATTTCAACGGCTGCGCCGCATCAAACAGCTGGGTACCTCCGGCTATACTTTCCACGGCGGGGAGCACAGCCGTTTTTCGCATTGTCTGGGAGCCTACGAGATTGCTCGGCGCATCACCAAGATTTTCAACGAAAAATACCAAGCCAACTGGGATAGCCATGAAAGCTTGCTGACCATGACAGCCGCTCTCCTGCATGACTTGGGGCACGGAGCTTATTCACACACTTTCGAGCGCCTTTTTGATACCAATCACGAGGATATTACGCAGCAAATCATCACCAGTCCTGAAACAGAGATTCATCAGGTTCTGGTGCAGGTTTCACCAGATTTTCCAGAAAAGGTAGCTAGCGTTATTAACCATACCTATCCCAATAAGCAGGTGGTCCAGCTGATTTCCAGCCAGATTGATGTGGACCGGATGGATTATCTCTTGCGAGATTCCTTTTTTACTGGTGCTTCCTATGGACAATTTGACTTGACCAGAATTTTACGAGTGATTTGTCCTGTAGAAAACGGCATCGCCTTCAAGCGCAATGGTATGCATGCGGTAGAAGATTACGTAGTCAGCCGCTACCAGATGTACATGCAGGTCTATTTCCACCCGGCCAGCCGAGCTATGGAAGTTCTGCTGCAAAATCTGCTCAAGCGGGCCAAGTTTCTCTATCCGGCTCAGAAGGATTATTTTGCGCTGTCATCACCCAATCTTATTCCATTCTTTGAAAATAGAGTGACCCTGCAGGATTATCTGGCCTTGGATGATGGTGTTATGAATACCTATTTCCAAGTTTGGATGACTAGTCCAGACAAGATTTTATCTGACTTAGCTCAGCGTTTCATCAACCGTAAGGTCTTTAAATCCATCGTCTTCTCTCAGGAAAATGAAAAGCATTTGGATGTCATGCGGGATCTTGTCGGACAGGTTGGCTTCGACCCGGATTACTATACTGCTATCCATCGTAACTTCGATTTGCCTTATGATTTCTACCGGCCTGACGTTGAAAAACCTCGGACTCAAATTGAAATCTTGCAAAAAGATGGCAGCTTAGCAGAACTATCCAGCCTGTCTCCTATCGTTCATTCGCTAGCTGGGACCAGACAGGGCGATAATCGCTTCTACTTCCCCAAGGAAATGCTGGCAGAAACCGGACTTTTCAGCGAAAAAAACCAGACTTTTATGCACTATATCAAAAACGACCAATTTACCTACGGAGAATAATATGTCTATCAAATTAGTTGCCGTTGACATTGACGGCACCCTTTTAAATAACCAAAAAGAAATTACTCCTGAAGTCTTCAGCGCTGTTCAGGATGCCAAGGATGCTGGCGTTAAAATCGTCATTGCAACCGGCCGTCCTATTGCAGGAGTTCAAAAGCTTCTCGAGGAGCTAGAGCTTAATCAGCCAGACAACTATGTCGTTACCTTCAACGGCGGACTGGTGCAGGATACTCTTACAGGTCAAGAATTAATCAAAGAAACACTGACCTATGATGACTATCTGGATATCGAACTGCTCGGGCGAAAATTAGGTGTTCATATGCATGCCATCACCAAGGATGGCATATATACAGCTAATCGCAACATCGGCAAGTACACTGTTTACGAGTCCAATCTGGTCAGCATGCCTATCTTCTACCGCACACCTGAAGAAATGGTCAATAAAGAAATCGTTAAGTGCATGTATATTGATGAACCAGAAATTCTGGATGCGGCCATTGCCAAGTTGCCACCGGAATTAGCCGAAAAATATACACTGGTTAAATCAGCTCCTTTCTATCTGGAAATTGTCAAAAAGACTGTCAATAAAGGGGCTGCTATCCTTCATCTGGCCGAAAAACTGGGCTTGAGTAAGGAGCAGACCATGGCTATCGGTGATGAAGAAAACGACCGCGCCATGCTGGAAGCTGTCGGCTCTCCTGTTGTCATGGAAAATGGTAAGGAAGAACTCAAGAAAATCGCCAAATATATCACGAAATCGAACGACGAATCCGGCGTAGCACACGCTATTAGAGAGTGGGTTTTAAAATAATGTTTAGTTACAAAATTGGAATTTCAGCTCAGGAACACGACGATTTTGTCACGGCTCATCCGCAGGCTAATCTCCTACAGAGCTCAGCCTGGGCTCAGATCAAAGATAACTGGGCAAATGAGCGCTTGGGCTTCTATAAAGACGACCACTTGGTTGCTGCAGCCAGTATCCTGATTAAACCACTGCCCTTGGGGATGACCATGCTTTATATCCCGCGCGGTCCCATCATGGACTATAGTGACAAGGAGCTGCTGACCTTTGTTTTGGCGTCGCTCAAGAAATTTGCTAAGGAGAAAAAAGCGCTCTTTGTCAAGTTTGATCCTAGCCTCTTTCTGGCAGAAAGCAAGATGGGCGGTGAATTGCAAGACAAGGCAGAGACAGTTGAGCTGATTCAAGAACTGCAGCAAGCAGGAGCTGTCTGGGTCGGGCGGACTGAGTCTCTGGACGAAACCATCCAGCCTCGCTTGCAGGCCAATATTCATAAAGAAGATTTCAGCGAGGATCTGCTTTCTAAGAGTACTCGGCAGGCTATTCGTACAGCCCGTAACAAAGGTATTCAAATCCAATTTGGCGGAGCTGAATTACTGGATGACTTTTCAGCCCTGATGAAGAAAACGGAAAATAGAAAAAACATCCACCTACGCGGCAAAGACTATTACCAAAAACTCTTGGATACTTATCCTGAGCACTCCTACATCACCTTGTCCAGCATTGATCTAAAGTCACGCTTGGAAGACTTGCAGGCTCAGCTGTCCAAGACACTTAAAGAAGCAGAGAAATTTACCGAGAAAACCAAGCCCGGCAAGATTGAGAATAACCAGCAAGAACAGAAACGCCTCCAAGAAGAGATTGACTTTCTGCAGGACAAAATCAGCCAAGATGCTGCTGTCGTTCCCCTGTCTGGCACACTGGTCTTAGAATACGGCAAGACCTCTGAAAATATCTATGCTGGTATGGACGAGGAATACCGTCGTTATCAGCCTGCTATCATCACTTGGTACGAAACGGCCAAACATGCTTTTGAGCGCGGAGCAGATTGGCAAAATATGGGCGGAATCGAAAACGACCTCAAGGGCGGTCTCTACAGCTTTAAATCCAAGTTCAATCCAACCATTGAGGAATTTGCTGGTGAGTTTAACCTGCCAACCAATCCTCTTTACCACCTCTCCAATCTGGCCTACACTCTCAGAAAGAAACTGCGCAGCAAGCATTAAAAGAAAGGAAGCCTATGACCTTTAAACTTCTCAGCCAAGAAGAATTCATCCAGCATACCTCAGCTAGCTCCCAACGCTCTTTTATGCAGACCGTGGAAATGGCAGAGCTGCTGAGCAAGCGTGGCTTCAGTACCCAGTATATCGGCTACACTGACCCGCAGGGACAGGTAGTGGTGTCTGCAGTCCTCTACAGTATGCCTATGACTGGCGGCCTCCATATGGAAATCAA
Organism: uncultured Streptococcus sp.; assembly: GCF_963536705.1. Taxonomy (GTDB): domain Bacteria; phylum Bacillota; class Bacilli; order Lactobacillales; family Streptococcaceae; genus Streptococcus. The sequence goes on from NZ_CAUTAP010000011.1 coordinate 93,543, forward strand.
CTGCGGTCCTGTCTCTACCGATGCACTATATCTGACTCCCTTCTATCAAGCTTTGCAGGCCTATGCTAAAAAAGAAGGCGCCCTGGAGCTCATCATCAAGCCTTACGAGACGTATCAGACTTTTGACAGCAATGGCCAGCCCACATCTGATGAAAAAGTCGAGCTTATCCAGCAACTGACTGATATGGGCTTTGACTTTGACGGCCTACAGACAGGCTATCCAGGCGGGGAGCCTGATTGGCATTATGTCAAAGACTTAGCTGGTCTGACGGAGAAAGACCTGCTAAAATCCTTCAGTAAAAATGGCAAGGCGACTGTCAAAAAGGCTAATACCTTTGGTATCAAGCTAAAAAGGCTGGAGCGTGACCAACTCAGCATTTTTAAAGACATGACAGCTGCTACTTCTGACAGGCGGGAATACGATGACAAGCCACTAGACTACTATCAAGATTTTTATGATAGCTTTGGTAAGCAAGCGGACTTTATGACAGCCAGTCTCAACTTCAAGGACTATCTTCAGAACTTACACAAAGACCAAGAGAAACTGAGCCAGAAGATTCAAAAACTGCAGGCTGACTTGGAAAACAATCCTCAATCTGAAAAGAAGCAAAATCAGCTGCGAGAGCTTTCCAGCCAGTTTGATAGCTTTGAAACCCGTAAAGCAGAGGCCCAAGAGCTGATTGACAAGTACGGCGACCAAGACCAAATTCTGGCTGCCAGCCTCTTTATCTATACTCCTCAGGAAGCAACCTATCTTTTCAGTGGCTCCTATCCTGAGTTTAATAAATTCTACGCTCCAGCCCTGCTGCAGGAATACGTTATGACCGAAAGCATCAAGAGAGGTATCCCATTTTATAATTTCCTCGGTATTATGGGAATTTTCGACGGTTCTGACGGTGTTCTACGCTTCAAGCAGAACTTCAACGGCTTCATCGTCCGAAAAATGGGGACTTTCCGTTATTATCCTAACCCTCTCAAGTTTAAGCTGCTTCAGCTCATAAAGAAAATTCTAAGACGTTAAAAAAACCAAGGTTTCCCTTGGTTTTTTTGTGTGTTTATTTATAACGAGGTGTCGCAAAACCACGGATATTTCCATGACCGATGCGGTAAGTATTGCGTTTAACTACGTTATTGCTGTTGCCTTCAATTGTGTGAATGATGCCATTTTCGACTTTTTCGACAATACCGATATGATCAGCCCAGCCATCGTTTTGCTGGGTATCTTTGTCCCAGTTAAAGGTGATGATATCACCTGCACTAGGTGTCGAATTGCCATCTTCATTCCAGATGCCTAGTCTCTTGAAAATATGAATATGACGCTCTACACCACACTCGCGGCCAATAAGATCGCTCAAGCCCTCTCTTTGGAAAATAACTGTCGTAAAAATGTCGCACCAGTCATCTGTGTTTTTTACAGCATAGCCAACTGGCAGCGGTCTGACACTGTTATAATCGTTGACCAAGCGCTGATGCTCAGCACTGCCTCCCTTGACACCTACCATAGCAGCTGCCGCCGCAAGGACGCGGTCTCGCTGATTGGTAGCTGCTTGAGGACGATTCACGGAGATAGAGGTCTTTTCTCCACCAGCTCCCTGCAGCTGATTTTGATTATTTAAGTAATACAAGTGAACATTGTACTCGCCTGCATTATTCTTATGGTCACGCGCATATACATGCTTACGATAAGTACCATCAGCCTGACG
>NZ_CAUTAP010000012.1:0-94665 GCF_963536705.1 uncultured Streptococcus sp.
CAAATTAGGACATTTGAGGGGATTTCTCCCAGCTTGCTCTTACTTCTTCTATAATGATAAGAGAAGAATGGAGAGAATATGCTGAAATTAGAGAAAATCATTCAATTGTTATTACTGGCTATGTTGACTCAGACGGGACTGCTACTCATGTTTCATCCAATGCCTCATCGCTTGGTCTTTAGTCAGGCTAATCTGCTTTTTATGGTGGGCTTGCTGGGGTTGCTTTTTTGTTGTGCCTTTTATTTTTCCAGAGAACTTCAGGAAATCAAAGGTTCTCTTCGTCAGTCAAGCAATTATCGACACTTGCTTTTCTTGTATTTTTTGATGATTTTGGTCAATGCTGCGGGGGTCCTTCTGCTGTGTGGCAAGGAGGCGCAGTCAGGACAGGCGATGGAGCAGATGCTGACGGAGAGTTTTCTGTCATCTTCTCTTTTGCTTCTGGGGATTGACATCGCAGTTTTATCCCCTGCAGCACCGAAATTTATTGATAGTGACTTCTCCTTTCGCTATCGGAAAAACTGGGGGATTGCACTAGGTTTGCTCTGCTTTTCCCTTGCGAAAAATCCTCAGGAAACTCTGTGTTTTCTGTCCTATCTGCTTTTGGGACTAGTCTTTGCCCATCTCCTCAGGCCTTATTTTCAGCGTTTGGAGCTGTCTATGCTGGCCCATATTCTCCGAAATATGATTATTCTCAGCCTTTTACCCTTTTGCTTTTAGAAAGTGTTTTGTCAAATAGAAGAATTATGGTAAAATGGTAAATGAAACAAGGGGCTGGATAAGGTCTTCTTGTGAAGTCGAGTGCAGTTCATAGGACTGGATGCTGCATCTGCTGAGAGCTTTGCGGTACACTAGATGAGTGTGCCTTTTTTGTTGAAGAGCAGGGCAGCCGATAGAAATGAGATGAAAGTCAAATGGTGAATCTAAAAGCAATTGCTCCAAATGGCCGAACTGGCCTCTGTGGCATTATCAATGCGACGCCGGATTCCTTTTCAGATGGTGGGCGCTACAATACGGTTGAGACGGCATTGGCTCAGGCTAGAAAGCTGATTTCTGAGGGAGCTCACATGCTGGATATTGGTGGTGAGTCTACTCGGCCAGGCAGTCATTTTGTGGCTATTCAAGAAGAGATAGAACGGGTGGTGCCGGTCATTGAAGCTATTCGTCGGGAAAGTGATATTCTGATTTCTGTGGACACTTGGAAGTCGGAAGTGGCTGCGGCGGCATTGGCTGCGGGTGCAGATATTATCAACGATATTACCGGTCTTTTGGGTGATGAAAAGATGGCAGAGACAGCTGCGGAATATGGCGCGCCAGTCATTGTCATGTTTAATCCAGTGATGGCTCGTCCTCAACATGTCAGCTCAAGGATTTTCCCAGAATTTGGCTTTGGTTCAGCCTTCACAAAGGAAGAGTTATCTCTTTTTGCAGAACTACCAATTACAGAACTGATGTGGAAGTATTTTGAGAAATCTTTGAAGGTGGCCGAAAATGCTGGCCTTTCGCGTGATAATATCATGCTGGATCCAGGGATTGGTTTCGGTTTGACCAAACGGGAGAATCTTCTCATTTTGCAGGAGCTGGATAGTCTCCATCAGGCTGGTTTCCCTATTTTTCTTGGGGTTTCTCGTAAGCGGTTTCTCGTTAGTGTCTTAGAAGAAAACGGCTTTGAGGTCAATCCTGATACTCAGGAAGGCTTTGAAAACCGTGATACAGCTTCAGCCCATCTGACTAGCCTTGCGGCTAGCAGAGGCGTTGAAGTTGTCAGAGTGCACGAAGTGGCTAAGCACCGGATGGCTGCAGCTGTTGGCGATGCGATTCGTCTAGCACAGCAGACAGAAGATCTCAATCTAGGTCAATATAAGTAAGATGAAAAAACAAGAATTACCTGATTTAAGCTGGCTGGAAGCCTATCGAACAGCCAGTCCCAATTTTGGCTTGGAGCGGATGGAGCGTTTACTGGAGTTGCGGGGGGATCCGCATTTGCAGCTGCCAGTCATTCATATTGCAGGGACTAATGGCAAGGGTTCAACCATTGCCCATCTGCGCCAACTCTTGGAAGTGCGAGGCTTGCGGGTTGGCACTTTCACCTCTCCCTACCTAGTCAGCTACAATGAGCAGATTGCCATTAATGGCAATGCGATTTCCGACCAAGATCTTCAGCGATTGCTGAGCCTTTATCAGGACCTCTTAGCCCAGCATGCGACAGACTCTGGCTTGCAGGGGGTGACTGAGTTTGAGATTGTAACTGCTCTAGCTTATGATTATTTTGTCCAGCAGCAGGTGGATGTGGCTATTATCGAGGTCGGCATGGGTGGGCTTTTGGATAGTACCAATGTCTGTCAGCCTTTGCTTACTGCTATCACGACAGTCGGTCTGGATCATGTAGCCTTGCTAGGTGACAGTCTAGAGGCTATTGCCCAGCAGAAAGCTGGCATTATCAAGCCTAGAGTCCCTATTGTGACTGGTAGGTTGGAGCCAGAGGCTCTGGCAGTAGTCGAGCAAAAGGCTGCTGAAAAAGATGCTCCGCTCTTTTCTTGGTCTCAAGACTATCAAGTGGAACATCAAGAGTCAGAGGAGGGGGAGTGCTTTTCCTTTTCGAATGCCTATCGGGCCAAAGACTCGTATCAAACAGCTCTGATGGGACTGCATCAGGCGGATAATGCTGGACTAGCTCTGCACTTGTGTGACCTATACTGTCAGTTGCAGTCGCTGCCCTTATTGACAAAAGCAGAGGTTGAGAGTGCTTTGCTTGCTGCTGTATGGCCAGGGCGTTTGGAAAGGATATCGGATCAGCCGCTTATTCTTCTGGATGGAGCCCATAATCCCCATGCCCTGCGGTCGTTAGCAGCGACACTGGACCAGCATTATCCGACTTATAAGAAGCACATTTTATTTGCTTGTATCCAAACCAAGGCCTTGGATGATATGGTGGAGCTGCTGCAAAAGATTCCCAAAGCAGCTATAAGCTTGACAGCCTTTGCTGATCCGCGGAGTTTTTCTAAAGAGAGCATGCAATCCTTGGCTGAGCAGCAAGGCCTGTCTTACAAAGAATGGCCGGATTATTTATCAGATTATTTAGCAGTAGAGCATGAGCCGGATGAGCTTTTGCTGATTACGGGTTCTCTTTATTTTCTGGCTCAGGTTAGAAAATCAATCCTTGAGAATCGCGAGTTAGACTTTGCTGAGCGTCCTTCTCAGTCAAGTCAATTATCAAAAAATAAAAATGAACATAGGAGCATATATGGACACGAAGAAAATTGAAGCAGCTGTAGCCCAGATTATTGAGGCGGTTGGAGAAGACGGAAGCCGCGAAGGTTTGCAGGAGACGCCACAGCGCATTGCTAAAATGTACCAGGAAATCTTTGCCGGGCTGGGTGAGACTGCTGAGGAGCATCTGGCCAAGTCTTTTGAAATCATTGACAATAATATGGTAGTGGAGAAGGATATTTTCTTTCATTCCATGTGTGAGCACCACTTCCTGCCATTTTACGGGAAGGTTCACATCGCCTATGTGCCTAATGGTCGGGTAGCAGGCCTGTCCAAGCTGGCCCGAACAGTAGAGGTCTATGCCAAGAAACCGCAGATTCAAGAGCGATTGACTGTAGAGATTGCTGAGGCCTTGATGGACTATCTGGGTGCTCAAGGGGCCCTGGTCTGGGTAGAAGCTGAGCATATGTGTATGAATATGCGCGGAGTCAGAAAGCCTGGCACTGCAACGGTTACTACAGCAGCGCGTGGCGTTTTAGCGACGGACAAGGATCTAAAAAATGAAGCTTACAAACTGATGGGGCATTGATCTTATCAGTAGTAGAGCGTGTCGGGAAAGGCTAGATAGTTTTATCAAGGATAAAATGCAGAAACTTGAATCAGAAAGGATAAGAGAATGGATCAGCTGCGCATTAAGGATTTGGAAGTGTATGCTTATCACGGTCTGTTTGGAGCGGAGAAGGAATTGGGCCAGCGTTTTGTGCTGGATCTGATTTTGGACTATGATATGACTCGGGCTGCCAAAACAGGCGACCTGACAGCTTCTATCCACTATGGAGAATTGGCTCAGGATTTGACCCACTGGTGTCAGGAAAGCAAGGAAGACTTGATTGAGACGCTGGCTTATAAACTGATTGATCGGATTTTTCTGACTCATCCTTTGGTGCAAAAGGTCAGCTTGGAGGTCAAGAAGCCTTGGGCACCGGTGCCGTTGCCTTTAGAGACCTGCTCAGTCAAGCTAGTGCGTCAGAAGCGGAAAGCCTTTATCGCTCTGGGGAGCAATCAAGGCAGCCCAGCTGCCAATCTGGATGCGGCTCTGGAAAAAATGGCAGAGCAGAATATAAGAATTTTGCAGGCATCAAGCCGTATCGAGACGGAGCCTTGGGGTGGGGTTGAGCAGGATCCGTTTCTCAATCAAGTTGTTGAAATTGAGACTTGGCTCAATCCTGAGGAGTTAATGCAGACGCTCTTGGCCATCGAAGCGGATTTAGGGCGCGTGCGGGAGATCAAATGGGGACCTCGTGTGATTGATCTGGATATCCTTTACATAGGGCAGGAGGAGCTATACAGTCCAGATTTGATTGTTCCTCATCCTTATGTGGCTGAGCGGGCTTTTGTCTTGCAATCTTTGGTGGAAATTGCTCCACATTTTGTCGATCCAGTGCAGAAAAAAAGCATCCGCCAACTCTGGGATGCGGTTGAAAAATGAGAAAAGAAACTTGTCGCAAGGCAAGTTTTTTATTGTCTGAACTTTCTCTGAACTTGTCCCTGTATACTAAAGAAAAATCAAAAGGAGTTCAGTATGGAACATATAGTGAAAATAGAAGGAGTCTGCAAAAAGCATGGCAGCAAGCAGATTTTAGAAGATATTTCTTTTACAGCTAGAAGCGGTCGGATTACAGCTTTTCTAGGCCCAAATGGTGCAGGGAAAAGTTCGACCTTGAGGATTCTCTTGGGGTTAGATCGGGCGACAGCAGGAACTGCGACTTTTGATGGGCGAACTTATCAGTCAATGACTTATCCGCTCAGAACGGTAGGTGCAGCCTTTGACGGCATTGGCGGTTTGCCAAATCGAAAGGTTTATGATCACTTGAGGATTATTGCGGCGAGTAATGCTATTCCCAAGTCTCGGATTGATGAGGTTTTGGAGATGACTGGGATTGCTCATAGGAGGAAGGATCTCTTGTCAAGCCTGTCTCTGGGGGAAGGTCAGCGGTTGGGTTTGGCAGCAGCTTTGCTGGGAGATCCTCAGTTTCTTATATTAGATGAGCCGACTAATGGACTGGATCCAAGTGGGATTAAGTGGTTTAGAAAGTTCATCCGTCAGCAGGCTGATTTAGGGAAAACGGTACTTCTATCTTCTCATATCCTATCAGAGGTGCAAATGGTGACAGATGATGTAGTCTTGATTCATCATGGGCGAATTATTGAGCAGGGACAATTGGAAGAGGTGCTGCAAGATTCAGACAGCCTAGAAGATCTCTTCTTTGATTTGACAGAGGAGGTTTAAAATGAAAGAAACGATGTCTTTATTGCATTCAGAATGGTTGAAAATTTGCTCAACCAAGGCTTTCAAAGTGAGTATGGCCTTCATGCTGCTATTGGTGCCTGCCGTATCCTGGCTGGAGGGCCGACAGTATTTATCTGTCGGCTTGGATGCTACACCTGAGACGGTTCCCGGTCTGGCAGAAGCCATTGACCCGCTGGAATATCTAGGTCTCAATGGTGCCTCTATGGCAGGCATGGTTTTGGTCATCTTAGCTGGAATTTTGGGAGCTATGGAATTTCAGTCTCATAGCTTGAGAACTAGTCTCTTGACCTGTAATAACCGCCTGAAGTTGCTTGTGGGGAAACTCATGACCTTTGCTTGCTTTTCTCTTGCCAGTAGCTTTTTATCAATCCACTGTAGTTATATGGTCATGCACCTGGCTTTAGGAAAGGAAGGGCTTGATCCGATTCTGCTCAATCAGGCTGCTTGGAGTCTGATTTTGTGGAAAACCTTATCTCTAACCTTATTAGGAATCCTTTCATTTTTGTTAGGTTTATTGGCTCGGACCATGCTAGTTCCTCTGCTTTTTCTCGTACCCCAAATCTATAATCTAGGAAACTATCTAGCTGCTCACACGAGTTGGGGAGCTTATTTGCCACAGCCAGCAGGAGAGTTGTTTGCTGCAACGCCAACTTCCCAATATGCCAACAATCCCTTGCAAGGGCTGTTGATACTTGGTGCATGGTTACTAGTCATCGGCGGTATGACCTCTCTGCGCTTTTTGAAGACGGATTTAGGAGGGCGATACTGATGATAAAAGCTCTACTTAGAAGCGAATGGATTAAGTTCCGTTCTTACTATCTCGCTCTTGGTGCAGCCTTGGTGGCTCTGGTAATCGTTCCATTTTTTCTGATGAATCTTGACTACAGTCAAACAGCAGTTGGCCAGACAAAGGCTCTGAGTGAGGCTTTGCATGCCCTCTATCTGGCACAGCCTGTCATCGTCATCTTTACTTCCCTCTATTTTGCCCAGGAGTTTGTCAAGTCTGGGATGCGAACGAATTTTCTAACTGTATCAAATAGAAGGGCTTGGTTGGCTGGGAAATTCCTTTTTCTGGCCGTGCTGCTCTTGGTTCTCTATAGTGTCATTATAAGTAGCTGTTTCCTTGTTATGCTGGCTCGTTTTGACCTGGACTTTAGCTGGTCCTTGCTGGGGAAATTCCTTTATTACAGCTCTTTTGGTCTTCTCAGCAATCTTCTTCTGGCTTTTTTAACTGCCGGCCTCGCTTTGCTCTTTCAATCTTGGGTTGTGCCGGTGTCAGTGCTCTTTCCTCTCTTGATTGGTCTCAGTCGTTTGTTGGCAACTTTCATCAAGGAAGCAAAATACCTGCCCGATCTGGCTACCCTAAACCTTTTTGAGTATGAAGGGCTTCAGCATTCAATAGATCTATCAGGGCTGGGAATACAGCTGTTCTGGTTAGCTTTGGTTTGGAGCTCTGCTATATTCTTCAGCTTGAAACGAGATGTTCGCTAGAGGTATGCTATAATGGAAATCATGAGACAGTATCGTATTTTGGTAGTTGATGACGACCGGAGCATTTTGAAGCTAGTGAAAAATGTCCTAGAGCTTGATGCTTATGATGTGACGACGCTTGATCGGATAGAAGAGCTAGAGCTGACGCATTTTGTCGGATATGACTTGATTCTGCTGGATGTGATGATGGAGCCTGTTAATGGTTTTGAACTGTGTTCTTACATTCGTCCTCATCTTTCGTGCCCAATCATCTTTCTGACGGCCAAGGAATTGGAGACGGACAAGGTGGAAGGACTCTTTCGCGGAGCAGATGACTATATTGTCAAGCCTTTTGGAACCAAAGAATTACTGGCGCGTGTCAGAGCTCATCTTCGGCGGGAGGAAAGACGGGAGGAGCGATATTCTGAAATTGCTTCTTGTCAATTTTATCCAGAGCGCTATGAAGTTGCCTGTTTTGGTAAAGTCTTGAAATTTTCAGAGCGAGAGTTTAAGTTACTGCATTTACTTGCTAGCAATCCCAAGCAGACCTTTTCAGCTGAACGCCTGCATACCTTGCTTTACCCAGAAAGCTCAGAAACACAGCTTCGCTCCATCTCAGAATACGTGTATCAGATTCGCCAAAAATGCAAACAAGAAGGGCTGCAAGCAATCGCAACAGTGAGAGGAGTAGGCTATAGATGGCAATTAGAACCCGAAATTTCAAAAGCCTAGTCTGGACAACCAGTTTAAAAATCGTCTTTTTCCATGTTTTGATTTTTGTGCTTATAGGCTATGAATTTACGCAAGGAAGTAATCACGTTCTTTTCACCTTGTTCTTTTGGGCAGGGAGCTTGCTGCTGATTACTTTTTATCATATTTTGAAATTGCTCCGAAAAATCGACAGGGAAATAAAAATGCTAACGAGCGAGAAGCTTTTAGAAGAAAATCAAAGCCAGCTTTTTCGGATTGAGGAAATGCTAGAAGTCTATAGCGATCTACGGAGCAGCCACCAAGAAAATGCTCGTCTTCTAGAAAGAGAGCAGCAACATAATCAGGAGTTGATTTTACAGTTATCAGCGACATCGCACGATTTGAAGACGCCCCTAACTGTGATTAAGGGGAATGCTGAGCTCTTGGAGTTGGCGCAGTTGGGCCAGTCACAGGCAGATTATGCTGCTGAGATTTTGCGGGCCAGTCACAAGATGGAAGAGTATTGTGGCTCTCTTATTGATTACGCTAAGACTTTTCAAATTGATTCTAATCAGTTCAGCCAGCTTTCCTTGGAGGACTTTTTGGCTGATTTACAGGACGACTGGGCACTGTTCAGCAAACAGGAAAACTATCGTTTCTACCTCCAAGAAGATTGTGATCTTAGTCTGATTTTGTCAATTCATTTGGACTATCTCAAACGAGCTTTGCTCAATATTTTACTGAATGCGCTTGAACATGCTAATCAGGACCAAAAGGAAGTGAAGCTGATGGTATCAGTGCAGCAGGACCAGTTGGTTTTTGCTATCTGGAACAATGGCCCTGCATTTTCAGAGGAGATGCTGCTGGGAGCGGAACAGCTCTTTTATCAGAGTGACCAAAGCCGCAATTCAGCTAATCCCCATCATGGTATCGGCTTAGCCTTTTCTAAGCAGGTAGCTCTCTTGCACGGTGGTCGTCTGACCCTGCTCAATCCAGACCAAGGAGGAGCTTGTGTAGAATTGGCTGTAGCTTTAAAAGACAAATAAAAAGGAAATCAATCAAGATGATGAAAGGACTGAAATGTTTAGAGTTTCAGCTCTTTTTTTGCCGCTTTCTTCTTGACAAAAGATGTAAAGGAGACTATGCTATATTTGAAAAGTAAAGTTTGTTTTACATTGTGGAAAGGAGGCAGCCTTGGAAAATCGAATTCAAGAATTACGAAAAAGAAAAAAGCTCAGCCAGGAGGAGCTGGCTGAGAAGCTAGAGGTCACGAGACAAACGATTATTTCTTTAGAAAAAGGCCGCTACAATGCCTCGCTGCTTTTGGCTCATAAAATTGCATCCTTTTTCAATTTAAGGATTGAAGAAGTGTTTCTCTTTGAGGAGGATAAATCATGAAATGGACTTATTTGTGTAAATGGATATTGGCTATTTTGGTGGTGGTTGGCTTATCTTATCTCCATTTTCAAGCCAATTTTATCCCTAAGGAAATCCTGCCTTTTGTGGGAGTTATATTGATTGTGGTGATTTTGAAAATTTTTCAAGCGTATGAAAAATAGGAGGCTGACATGGAAACATTAACTAAACAAGAATTTCGGAAAAAACTTCAAAGGAAAGTTATCGTGGGGCGTATCTTAACCTTTATCATCTTGGTAGGACTGGCCTGGAGCCACTTTCATTCTCTGGATGATCAGCAGGAAGGAGTCATGGTCGGCATCCTGCTGGGGCTTTCTTTGCTGACCATTCGGTATAATCTGGCCCTAAGACGGGAGGAAAATTTTGAGAAGCTCTACATTCAAGTGACTGACGAGCGCAATCGCATGATTGACGAAAAGACTCGTACTTTGCTTTTTAATATACTTTTGCTGCTGGCAGCATGCTTGAGTGTCCTGTCCATGATTTTCCCAATCATCTTAAATCTCAATCAGTTTCTGACCTTGACCATTATCCTGGTTTTGGGACTTTACTATCTTTTGCGCTTTCTCCTGTCTAAGCGTTATTAACAAAAAAAGCTGGCGACGCCAGCTTTCTAAACAAGCTTTTAACAGAGCTTGTTTTTATTTTCTATAGAGTCTATCATACTGGTAAACAGGGTCCATGGTTACATGGATGCCCAACTTACGCAGGACGTTTTTGTCTTCATCAGTCAGAGTGACGGTGGAGTGGGCCTCGCTGCCCTTGAGATTGCCGAGTTGCTGCATGGCATGCGCAGCATCTTGATTTTCCATGGCTGTGATTGCTAGAGCCATCAAGATTTCGTTTGAGTGGAGTCGAGGATTACGGCTGCCCAGATGATTGATTTTCAGGCCTTGGATTGGCTTGACATACTCAGGCTCAATCAGCTTAGTCTCTTTGGCAATATTGGCTAGTTTCTTAATGGCATTAATCAATACAGCGGCCGTAGGACCAAAGAGCTCAGAGGTCTTACCGGTTACGATTTCACCGTTTGGCAATTCCAATGCCAGAGCTGGCTCACCAGTGCTTTCAGCCTTATCGCGTGCTACAACTGTTACCTTGCGGTCCAGCGGTGTGATGCCCAAGTCGTTCATCAAGAGTTCGATCTTTTTGACAGCAGATTCAGAAACGCGCTCCGCCTTGAAGTCCAGAATCGTCTGGTAGTAGCGACGGATGATTTCCTGTTGAGATGCCTCGATAGCTGCATCATTATCTACAATGGCAAAGCCGACCATGTTGACGCCCATATCCGTTGGAGAAGCATAAGGTGATTTTCCAAGGATGCGCTCCAGCATACGCTTTAGGACTGGGAAAATTTCAATATCACGATTGTAGTTGACGGTGGTTTTTCCGTAGGTTTGCAGGTGGAAAGGATCAATCATGTTGACATCGTCCAGGTCTGCCGTCGCTGCCTCATAAGCTAAATTGACTGGATGGTGCAGGGGCAGATTCCAAACTGGGAAGGTTTCAAACTTGGCGTAGCCTGATTTGATGCCATTGATTTGGTCGTGGTACATGTTGGATAGGCAAGTAGCCAATTTACCAGAACCAGGACCAGGTGCAGTTACTACGACTAGATTACGGCTAGTTTTTATGTAGTCGTTTTTCCCCATACCTTCAGGTGAGATGATATGGTCCATGTCGGTCGGATAGCCCTTGATCGGGTAGTGGATGTAGGAAGCGATGCCATTCTTTTCCAGCTGGCTGCGGAAGAGGTCAGCTGCTGGCTGGCCGGAATACTGGGTGATGACCACTGAGCCTACATAAATATCCAGCTCGTTAAAGGTATCAATCAGTCGCAGCACTTCCTGATCATAGGAAATGCCCAAATCGCCACGCGCCTTAGAGTGCTCAATATTATTAGCATTGATGGCAATGACAATCTCAACTTGGTCCTTGAGCTCTTTGAGAAGTCTGATTTTATTGTCCGGCTCATAGCCTGGCAGGACGCGAGCAGCATGGAAATCCTCCAGCATTTTACCGCCGAATTCCATGTAAAGTTTGCCCTCAAATTGATTAATGCGTTCCAAGATATGGTCGCGCTGCAGGTTTAAGTATTTCTCAGAATCAAAAGCAATTTTTTTCATGTATATTTTCACCTCTGCTAAGCATTATAACAAAATTTTCTTCAAATTGGAAAGTTGAAAGGGGAAGTATCAGACAAAAGAGATAGCAGCCCGAATGAAGAACGGGCTGCTTTTTGAAATTAATAGGTGATAATCGTGTCCACCGTTGAGCGATCCAGCTTTTTGACCAAAGCTTGCAGGAAAGCTTGAGCTTGCAGGAAATCGTCCATGGCATAGAGGGTTTGGTGGGAATGGATGTAGCGGGCACAGACACCAATGGTAGTAGATGGTACGCCGCCGCTTTGGAGATGGGCAGCACCAGCATCCGTTCCGCCCTTGCCGCAGTAGTATTGATACTTAATGCCAGCTTCCTCAGCAGTTGTCAAGAGGAAGTCTTTCATAGCTGGCAACATGAGATGACCAGGGTCAAAGAAGCGAATCAGCGTTCCGTCGCCGATGGCACCTTGACCGCCATAGATGTCGCCTGCTGGGGAGCAGTCCACAGCCAGAAAGACCTCAGGGGCAAATTTTGTCGTTGAAGCATGGGCACCACGCAGGCCAACCTCTTCTTGAACATTGGCGCCGACATAGAGTTGGCTGTCTAGTGGTTGACCAGACAAGGCTTGTGCTAATTCGCTGACCATAAGGACGCCGTAGCGGTTATCCCAGGCTTTGGAGATGATATTTTTACCGTTAGCTGTGAGAATAGCAGAGCTGTCTGGCACGATAGTGTCTCCTGGACGGATGCCGTAGCTTTCAGCTTCTGCCTTATCCGCAAAGCCTCCGTCAAAGACAATATCTGCAATCTGTGGCATAACTGGTCCGCCAGATCCGCGCGTCAAATGAGGAGGGACAGAGCCTGAGATGACAGGAATTTCCCGACCTTCACGGGTAAAGAGTTTGAAGCGTTGGCTGCTAACGACCAGAGGGTTCCAGCCGCCGATTTCCACTACGCGGAAGGTCCCGTCAGCTTTAATTTCGCTGACCATAAAGCCAACCTCGTCCATGTGGGCCGCTACCAATACACGGGGAGCATTTTCAGCTTCTGCATGGCGTACCCCAAAGATACCGCCCAGGCCATCGGTGACAACCTCATCGACATGGGGAGTGATTTTTTCTCGTAGGTAGCTGCGAACAGGTGCCTCGTGACCCGAAATAGCAGAAAGCTCTGTTACTTCCTTGATTTTTGAAAATAATGTTGTCATAAACTTACCTTCTTTCTGTCCCCTATTTTATCACTTTTTGCGGTAAATGAGTAGGGAAATCTTATAGCTTGCCTGAATCAACAGGACTACCCGCTTAGGAATCCAACTTCTCCCAGGAAAATCTGGAATATTGTTTGTCGCCTCTGCTCTTTTGTGTTAAAATATTCTACATGAAAGCTAAAAAAATCATTTTAACCACAACCGCCCTTTTGGGGGCTGGAGCGCTGGCTTTTGGAGCAGCCAAAGTCGTACAGGAGCAGAAACGACTGCGTAATCGGGAGGAAATCGTCGAGCTTGTGCGAGATTTCTTTTCCAGTCAGGGTACTATTTCCTGCCTTTATATCAAGCTCTACGAGTCCACAGATGAACGCTTGGTTGGTGGTCTGGTCCTAGAGGATGACCGTCATTTTGCTTTTGTCTATGAAAATGGTCAGCTAAGCTACGAGGAAGAAGTATGATTATTCCTTTAAATTTAGAGGAATTGGCTTCTTATGTCAATGATGGGGAGCAGACTGTCTTCTTTTTCACGGCTGACTGGTGCGGAGATTGCCGATTTATCCAACCTTTTCTGCCAGAGATAGAAGCGGGAAATCCTGACTATCGCTTTATCCAAGTGGACCGTGATGCCTATCTGGATCTGGCCAAAGAGTGGGACATTTACGGGATTCCCAGCTTAGTAGTGCTGGAAAAGGGACAGGAGATTGGCCGTCTGGTCAATCGTGAACGCAAGACCAAGGGTCAAATCAATGAATTTTTAGCGAGTATAAGAGAAAAAGGGAGCGTAAAATGATTTTTACCTATAATAAAGAATATGTCGGCGACGTGCTGATGATTATTGCCGCGGACAATCAAGGAGCTAAACTGGCAGCAGAGCGCAAAGGACGGGTAGCGCGTGTTTACCGCGAAGACAATGGCCAGACTGTTGCTTGGAATATTTTTGAGCAGTCAGACCTTTTTGAAATTGCAGAGTGCGGACAGGTCTTTTTGACAGATGAGCAAGTGGCCATTCTCAATCAGGAGTTGAGCAAGGAAGGCTTCCCAGCGGATTTGGTTAATGACAGCCAGCCGAAGTTTGTGGTTGGAGAAATTGTTGAGATGGTAGCTCATCCAGATAGTGACCACCTGAATATCTGCCAAGTGCAGATAGCTGCTGATAAGACCGTTCAAATCGTGGCCGGTGCTCCTAATGCCAAAGTCGGCCTCAAAACGATTGTGGCTCTGCCAGGTGCTATGATGCCGAAAGGGAATTTGATTTTCCCGGGAGAACTTCGAGGTGAAAGGAGTTTTGGGATGATGTGCAGCCCACGAGAACTTCAGTTACCTAATGCGCCTCAAAAACGCGGCATCATTGAATTAGCCGATAGTGAACTAGTTGGAACTGCCTTTGACCCAGCCAAACATTGGCAGGGATAAGGGATAGGATTTAACGTTCTAAAAAGCTCAGAAATAGGCGATATATCCTATAACAGCCGAAATATGAAATAGAGCGAAACGACTATACAAGTCGTTTCACTCTATTTTTGTTGCAATAAATTTAGCGTTATAAATCTATCTCATGCTAATGGTAGAGAAAATAAATAATTAACAGATGAAAAATCAATCTAACACAATGATGAGTATAATGAATCTGCTTCTTACTCATTTTTCTGTCATGGAAAAAACTTACTGAGATTAAAATTAAAAGTATAGATATTAAAGCTTTCAGTAAAAAATTGAAGAAAAATAAATTCAGAAGAGTTAGGAAAAATAAAAACAAACTGATGATTAATGAGATTTTGGAGCTACTCATTTTCTTTTTATAAGCGAAATAGGTTGAAAATAATAAAAGAATGGAGTAAACAAAAGCTATATAATTCATTAGATATCCTCCGTAATCTAAAGTGATTTGTCTTACCAATCACCATACTGTCTCAAAAGAAGACGCTGTTGCTATTGCTTTGCGAGTCGGTTGTTGATTGAGGAGTGGCTGTGGGACTCTGGCTTGGACTGCTGTATTTGTACTGGTAGATGAGGCTATTTAGGCCTTGGTCTTCCAATACTTTGAGGCGCTTTCTCTTGAAAACAATGCCGATGAGTTGGCTGTCAGGATAGGCATAAATTTTGTGGCGGGGATGGTTAAAGGCTGCAAAGTCATGGAAACCGTCCTCCATCCAAAGACTAATCTCGGATTCTTCACTGTCTCGGCTGTAGCGAGCATGACTAATCTGCTGCATGGGAATGCAGTAGGTGGCTGCTGATAAGAGTCCGCTATAATGGTAGGTCACATATTCGTGGTCAAAGGAGAGGATAGTCGCATGAATGGTTAGTCTGCGAATAGCAAAGATAAGGAGCAGTAAGAAAAAAGCAGCAACCAGTAGACTAAGGACAAAGAAACTGGTGTCTTTGTAGGGGTTGGAGCTAGTCAGGTAGTCTACGGCAGCCAAGGCAGAAAAGCCTCCGAACCACAGAGAAATCAGTATAAAAAGAAGATTTTTCACAGGCGAATGTTTAATGGTCATCGGAGCCTCCGTTGCACAAGTCTAGTAGGAAAGGGGCAGAAGCTGCAACTTTCCTTTTTATCTATACTATACCACATTTTTTTCACTTTTTGCCTCCTTTTACGAATGATAAGTTAGGAGGATATAAAATGTATAATAAAGTAATTGTAATCGGCCGGCTGACGGCTACACCTGAACTGCACAAGACTGCGAATGAAAAATCTGTGGCTCGTGCAACGGTCGCGGTTAATCGCCGTTATAAATCTCAGAGCGGTGAGCGTGAGGCGGATTTTGTAAATGTGGTTGTCTGGGGTCGTCTAGCTGAGACTTTAGCCAGCTATGCAAGTAAGGGCAGCTTGATTTCTCTGGATGGTGAGCTACGGACTCGTCGCTATGAGAAGGAGGGGGCGACTCATTATGTGACAGAAGTGCTCTGTCATAGCTTCCAGCTCCTGGAAAGTCGGGCCCAGCGCGCTCTGCGTGAAAATAATAGCGGAGCTGATTTAGCAGATTTGGTGTTGGAAGAAGAGGAGCTTCCCTTTTAAGCAAGAGGCAAAGACTGGGAAATGACCTTGCTCTAAAAAATCATCATTCGGTTTTGCAGGATGCAAGATCTGTTTGACTGAAAGTCTATTTCTATCAAGCTTTTAAAAGTTTAATTATGATTGTCGAGGTGGGACCAAGAATCAAAAATCATGGATTTTTTAGATTCTGTCTCGCCTCTTTTATTATAGCCATTTCTGGAAAGATTTTGCTTTTTGGTGGCTTTGTAATATAATAATCCTATATGTTTCATAAAGGCGCTTACGGCATAGGGGGTGAAAAATGGTATCAGCTAAGGTCAAAAAACGGATACAGCATTATCAGAAGAAGGCTCTCTGGCCGCTTTTTATTCTGCTTATCTTGGGTTTGCTTTTTGTTTATTTCAAGGGCGTTTTGCCAGATGAGAAGCAGGTCAAGATTGGGGTGACTTACATGACCATGAACAATGACTTTTACAAGACCTTAAATGCGGAGCTGGAGAAGAAAACCAACCAGCAGGGCAGCAGGCTCTACGTTCGGGATCCTGAGCTGGATGAGGGCAAGCAGAGCCAGCAGATTGACTTTTTTGTCCGAGAAAAGGTTGATGTCATTGTCATCAATCCGGTGAAAAGCAATAGTCCAAGTATTATTTCCTCTCTTCAAAAGGCCAAGAAAGCTGGGATTAAAATTATCGTAGTGGATGCGCCTATCAGTCAGGATGTAAAAGTGGATACGACCATTGTGTCTGATAACTACCAAGCAGGCGTCCTGATTGCCCAGGACATGATGAAGCGTCTTCCTTCTGCCAATATTCTCCTTCTAGAGCACCGCAATGCCGTCTCGGCCATGGACCGGATTCAGGGATTTATTGATACGATTGAAAAACAGCCTAGCTACAGGATTATTTCCCAGAAAGAAACACTGGGCCAGACTGAGGAAACCATGCCGCAGGTCAAAGGGGCTCTAGACGAAGGTTTAGACTTTAATGTAGTTATGGCGCTCAATGATCGAGCAGCTATCGGGGCCTTGGCTGCTATTAAAAATCAAGGTCTTGATAAGAAAATCTCAATCTATGGCGTGGATGGTTCACCAGATATCAAAAACTTTCTGGCTACGACTAGCGATATAGAGGGAACCGTGGCCCAATCGCCCATTCAGATGGGGCGCAAGGTGGCGCAGGTAATTGAGCTGATGCAGGAGGGGGAATCCTACGACAGCCAATACCTGATTCCCGTTCATCTGGTTAATAGAGATAATATCAGTCAATACACAGTTACAGGGTGGCAATAATGAGACCTCAAAAAAGTATATTTTATAGCAAAATAGCCCTGATGGTCATCAATCTAGTTGCCATTGTCTATAATGCGTCCATCTATCTCTTTGCGACCAACTATGTAGCAGCTAAGGGCTTCAGTCACTCGCTTTTGGAGCGTTTGGATGCTATTCCGGGCTCTCCCAGCTTGATTTTCTGGGTATCAATTAGCCTCTATGGCAGTCTGCTTTTGGTCATGTACTATCGCGAGCGCCACCCCAATCAGCTGTCCGTCTATGACAAAGCGACCATTATTGAAATCTTGCTCATGCTGGTCATCTTTTCCGTCTTGCACTCGTCCTACAATGGCTTGATTCTCTTGGTGTTTGCGGATATTTTCTATGGCTCTAAGGAGTTCAATTCTTCTAAGGACAAGAAGTATTGGTTTTCTTTCATTATTTTGAGCTTTGGCATGCTGCTCTTGTCCAACTATGACCTTATGTCGCTCTTTATCAAGCTGCCTTCTTTAGATACCTATATTCGGTTTTACCCAGAGTCCGTCCGGCTGTTACTGCTTTTTGGTAAGAACTTCCTCTATTCCCTCAATATCGTCGTCTTTATGATTTCCTTGCTCTTCTACATCCTGTCAGCCATTACGGAGCGTCATCGGATTGAGGAAGAGCTGCGCATGGCTTCTCAGGCCAATCGCGAGTTGAACTCTTATCTGGCTTTGTCTGAGAAAATAGCAGAAGATCGAGAGCGGAAGCGGATTGCCAGAGAGATTCACGATACATTGGGCCATGCCCTGACGGGAATTTCGGCGGGTATTGATGCGGTCAAGGTCTTGGTTGATATTGATACCAATCGGGCTAAGGAGCAGCTCAATAATGTTTCAGTCGTCGTTCGAGATGGTATCCGTGATGTCCGCGGCTCGCTCAATAAGATGCGACCGGGAGCTCTGGAAAATAACACTTTGAAGGAAGCTCTGATTAAGATTATCCGTGAGTATGAAGCCATCTCCAATTTGGAGATTCATCTCCGCTACGAATGGGATAATATTGACTTGGATATTGCCAAGGAAGACATTGTGTTTCGGGTGATTCAGGAGTCTATTACCAACTCTGTCCGCCATGGGCATGCCAAGACTATCTGGATTGAGTTGCTGGAGGAAGAGTCCTATGTAATGACCATTCAGGATGATGGTGTTGGTTTTGATGAACTCCACTATGGCTATGGCCTCAAGCAGATGCAGGAGCGCCTAATGATTATTGGCGGAAGCGTCCGCTTTGAAAATCGGGACGGTTTCTACACGCATATCGAAATCCCCAAAATAGGAGGAAGACATGATTAAGGTTTTAATAGCAGACGATCAGGCCTTGATTCGCGAGTCTCTGCAAATCATCCTGTCAGCCCACGCTGATATTGAGGTTGTTGGGACAGTCGGAGACGGCAAGGAAGTGCTGGAAAAGCTTCATCGGGTACGCCCAGATGTGATTTTGATGGATATTCGCATGCCAGTCATGGACGGTGTTCTCTGTACCAAGGCTGTCAAGGAGCAGTATCCGGATGTTAAGATTATCATTCTGACGACCTTTGATGACGATGAATTTATCTTCTCCGCTCTCAAATACGGTGCGTCTGGTTATATTCTCAAAGGGGTTTCGACAGAAGAGCTTCACGAAGCCATTCAGACAGTCTATCGAGGCGGAGCCATGATCAATCCCAATATTGCCACTAAGGTCTTCAAAATCTTTTCACAGATGGCCCAGTCCAACTTTGCTATCACGGTGACTGAGGAAAATGTTGAGGATATGAGCCGAACAGAGTGGAAGATTATCCAGCAGATTGGCTTTGGGATTTCGAATAAAGAAATTGCAGCCAAGCTCTTTCTATCAGAAGGGACAGTCCGAAATTACCTGTCAGGCATCCTAGCCAAGCTCAACTTGCGCGACCGAACCCAGCTGGCTATCTGGGCTGTGCAGACCGGAGTCACCCAGAGAGATTTTAGTAAGGAAAGCGACAAATGAAGTGGAGACTGAGACATTTGGCCCTACTGGTTGTCCTGATCATATCTGTTGCTCTGGCTTTTGTCTTTTGGGCTTCAGCTCAGGAAAAAGTCCTGCGTATCGGTGTCTATGCTGGCTCTAGCTGGGATGTGCCTAACAGCCGCGAAAACAAGGTCTTGGACAGCTTGATTAAAAAATTTGAAAAGACGCATCCTCATGTCAAGGTCGTCTATGAAAGCGGTATTCCCAAGGATGATTACGCTGACTGGCTGGCTGAGCAAGTCTTGAAAGGCGAGCAGCCAGATCTCTTTATGGTACCGGAAAACGACTTTAGCATGTTGGCTTCGACTGGCGCGCTCAAATCCTTGGATACCCTTTTAACGGATGATGAACGAAAGGCTTTTTATCCGGTGGCTTATGAAGCTGGGCAATATCAGGGAGTCAGCTATGCTCTTCCAGTTGAGAGCAATCCTATCATGATGTGTGTCAATAAAGACCTGCTTGAAAAAGAAGGGATTAGCATTCCTGAGTCAGGTTGGACCCTGGCGGATTTCTATGAGATTTGCAAGAAAGTAACCAAGGATACCAATGGCGATGGTGTGGTGGATCAGTACGGTATTACGGATTATACTTGGCAGCAGGCTCTGGTAGCTTATGGCGGCCACCTTATCGATAAATCCGGTATCAATGTAGACAGTTCAGAGATGCACCAAGCCTTGGCCTTTATGAGCAAGTTAGACATGCTCAGCCAGCACTATAAGGTGACTTCTAATGACTTTGATGAGGGGCGGGTGGCCTTCTATCCTATGAGTCTGGCCCAGTATCGGACCTACAAGCCCTACCCATACCATGTTGCCAAGTATTCTAGCTTTTCTTGGACCTGTATCCCGATGCCAACAGCTAATAGCCAGGTGATGGGAACACAAGTTAAGACCTCGCTCTTTGCCATGTCTTCCAATACCAAGCAAGAAAAGTTGGCTTGGGAATTTATGCTCTTGCTGTCACAGGATAAAGAAAGTCAGCAGGCCTTGTTTGAAAAATCGCAGGGGACCTCAGTTTTACCATCTGTAGTGAAAAGTCAACAGGGTAGAGAAATCTTACAGGCCGATGATTTTGGCTTGGATTCCTTGACTTCTGATAGGCTAGACCACATGATGAATCGCTCCATCATTGACATCAGTCTGGAAGTGGACCGTCATACGATGGATCGGATGGACTATCTAATTCAAAATGCTATGCAGAATCAAGAGATTGACAGTGCCTTGCCGAGCATTCAAAGAGAAATAGAAAGCGGAAAATAATCTGCTTTCTTTTTATTGCTAATTAAGCCAGAAAAAAGCACAGCTGACTAGACCAATATGACAAATGTCATATTTTTCCTAACAAATGTCATCTGGGCAAAGTGACATTTGACAATATGAAACCGGTTCCATATTCTGTACAATAAAATCATCAATAAATCCTTCGTCATCTAAAGCCTGACTTGGCTAAGAAGTCGAAGGATAAAGGAGGCAGGAAAGATGAAATACCTTGTACTGGTCAGCCATGGGGGACTGGCTGCAGGCGTGCAGAGTTCCTTGAAGATGTTTGCCGGAGACAAGACGGATCAGGTGATTGCGGTCGGTCTTCAGGAAGGCAAGTCAGTTGATGATTTTGCAGTTGATTTTACTCAGGCCTTGGCTGGCTTAAGTGCTGATGACAGTGTCTTAGTTCTGGCTGATATTGTAGGAGGCAGTCCTCTGACGACAGCAGCTAGTATCTTAGCTGACATGGGTAAGCTCGACTCAGCAGTTATCTTGGGAGGTTTGAACCTGACCATGGGACTGACTGGCTTGGTTATGAAAGACATCTTAGACGGAAAAGAGCTGGCTCAGGCTATCCTTTCCGAGGCTACAGCTGCTTTGCAGCAATTTGAAGTCGTAAGCGATGCAGCTGACGAAGATGAAGACGACATTTAGTGCTTCCGCCATATATTATAAAAGATAAAAGGAGATTTTAAAGATGACAGTATCATTTGTACGGATTGACGACCGCATGATCCACGGTCAAACAGTCACTCGCTGGGCTAAGGAATACCCTTGTGATGGCTTGATTGCAGTTAATAATGCAGCCGCAGGAAACAAGGTTTTGATTCAGGCCTACAAGGGAGCTTCTGACAAGAAGACTTTTGTTTGGACCAAGGAAGCCTTCAAGGAAAAATCAGGCAAGGTCACAGAGTCAGACAGCCGTTATTTCCTCATTACGAAAAATCCTGTAGACATGAAGGAAATTCTAGTGGACCAAGGTTTTGTACCTGGGGATGTTAAGGAAATCATCGTCGGTCCTGCTAATGACCGTCCGGGAGCTGTTAAGCTGGGCAACAACCAGTCCATCACTCAGGAAGAGGCAGAAGCGATTGAGGCGATTGAAAAAGCAGGCTACAAAGTCAAATTCCAGCTCTTACCAGATGTTTCCATTGGTTACTGGAGCGATTTCAAGTCTAAATTTGGTTTTTAATTACAATAATGAAAAGGAGAGTCTATTATGACAATTTCTTGGCTGCAAGCCGCTTTACTGGGTCTTTTTGCTAGTTTAGCTTCTATGCCTGGTATGGGTGGTTCTAGTATTGGTAACTACACTCTGGGACGTCCTCTGGTCGGAGGTTTGATTAGCGGGTTGATTCTTGGAGATTTAAAAACAGGGATTATGGTTGGGGTAGCCCTTCAGGTCCTCTATATCGCTCTGGTAACACCAGGTGGTACAGTTTCCGCTGACGTGCGGGCGATCTCTTACATTGGGATTCCTCTCGCAATCTTGTTTGTTCACTCTAAAGGCATCACCTCTGAATCTGCTATCGCTGCAGCAGCTGCACCAATCGGAGCAGCAGTTGGTACTATCGGTACAGTTCTCTTCTATGGAACAGCTACTACAAACTTGCTTTGGCAGCACATTGGCTGGAAAGCTGTTGAAAAAGGCGAATTCAAAAAGCTTTACGCTGTTGACTGGGTCTATCCTTGGATTTCCCACTTTGTCTTCTCTTTCCTTCCAACCATGATCATCACGAAGTTTGGTCCGAATATGGTTGAACTGATGAAAACCCATCTGCCAATGGATGGCTTCATCATGAAATCCCTCTTTACAGTCGGAGCTCTTCTCCCATGTGTCGGTATTGCCATTCTTTTGAAACAAATCGTTACCAAGGCTGCTGACTTTATCCCATTCTTTGTGGGCTTCACCTTGGCTAAGTCACTTGGTCTTAATTTGGTTGCCAGTGCAATTGTTTCATTGATTTTTGCAGTAATTTACTATGAATTGGAAGTAATCAAATCAGCTCGAGTAACCGCGCCGGCTGGTGGGGCTGACTTTGATGACGATGAGGAGGATATCTAAGATGGCTGAAAGAAAGAAAATAACTAAAAAGACTTTAGCGAAATCATTCCACCATTGGTACTATGGTCATTTAACTTGCTTCTCTCAAGAGCACATGCAGACTTTCGGCTACTTGACCTCTATGCTGCCAATCGTGGAAGAACTCTACAAAGACAAAGCAGAGCAGAAAGAAGCTATGCAGACCTATACAGCTTTCTTCAATACAGAACCTCAGCTCGGGGCTTTGGTAGTGGGGATTACAGCTGGTTTGGAAGAAGCGCGTGCCAATGGTGACGCTGTTGATGGCGAAACTATCAATGGTATGCGTGCCGGTCTCATGGGACCTATCGCGGGTATCGGTGACTCTTTAGTAGTTGGAACTTTGATTCCAGTTCTGCTGGGGATTGCCCTTGGCCTCTCTAAAGGTGGAAATCCTATCGGCGCTCTCTTCTACATCCTTGTCTGGAATGTTCTCATCTATGGCGGTATGCGCTTTGCCTACTTCAAAGGCTATGAATTAGGTGATAAAGCAGTTGAATTTTTGGTAGGTCCTCAAGGACAGGCTATCCGTAAATCAGTATCTATCGTTGGTGGTATGGTTATCGGAGCAGTTGCTGCTACTTGGGTTCCAGTAAAAACGGCTTTCCAATTGAAAGATTCATCTGGTAAAGCATTTTTGGTCATGCAAGATCAGTTAGATGGTGTCTACCCTGGTCTCTTGACAGCACTCTTTATCGTCTTCTGTTGGTGGCTGATGGCGAAGAAAAACTTTTCTCCAATCAAAGTTATGCTCATCCTCGTTGTAGTTGCTTTTGTTGGTGTATTAGTTGGTTTCTTCAACCCAGGATTGAAATATTAAAAGGAGAAGATCATGACAGAACAAGAATTGATTCAAGGCTATGAAACAGAAATTCACTACCAGAAGCATATGATTGAAAATCTAGGACGCTGGTTCAGTCTCTTCTTTGCCATTGCCAGCATCGGTCTTGTTCTGATTTATCTCTTTCATGAGACCAATCTCCTAGCACTGATTGCAGGAATCGTCCTAGCTCTACTGGGTATCTTAGCTATGCTTTTGTTTGGCTATGGCATCTATAGAGGACGCCTAAATCTGCAAAAAGTGATTGATGATTTTGAAGCAAAACTAAAACTTGCAAGATAGACATTCCCCCTAAAGACAAGTCTGAGAGGATTTTAGCTCGGACTTGTTTTTTATTTTTTTGACTTTAGGACCAAGTGAAGAAAAAATAAAATTTTTCTTTCATCTAGCCGGTTTTTTTCTTGACTATTTCTGACCAAGTGATAAAATAATAACTATAGATTAGCACTCGATAGTTTAGAGTGCTAAAAATTCAATCTTTGGAGGAAAACTATGTTAAAACCATTAGGAGACCGTGTGGTCTTGAAAGTAGAAGAAAAAGAGCAGAAAGTTGGCGGATTTGTCATTGCAGGCACCGGCCAAGCAGCGACTAAGACAGCAGAAGTTGTCGCAGTCGGCCAAGGTATTCGTACGTTGAACGGTGAGCTGGTAGCCCTGAGTGTCAAGGAAGGGGACAAGGTTCTCGTAGAAAATCACGCAGGCGTGGAAGTCAAGGACGGAGATGAAACTTATCTCTTAGTCAGTGAAGCCAATATTCTAGCAGTTGTCGAGTAAGATTAGAAGAGAGGAATAATAAAATGGCAAAAGATATTAAATTTTCAGCAGATGCAAGAAGCAGTATGGTTCGTGGAGTTGACATCTTAGCAAATACTGTCAAAGTGACTTTGGGTCCTAAAGGCCGCAATGTCGTTTTGGAAAAATCCTTTGGCTCACCCCTTATCACCAATGACGGTGTAACCATTGCCAAGGAAATCGAACTGGAAGACCATTTTGAAAACATGGGCGCTAAGCTGGTGTCAGAAGTTGCTTCAAAGACCAACGATATCGCTGGTGACGGAACAACAACAGCAACTGTTTTGACACAGGCTATCGTCCGCGAAGGGATTAAAAATGTTACAGCTGGTGCTAATCCAATTGGTATCCGCCGCGGGATTGAAGCAGCCGTTGCGACAGCAGTTGAAGCCCTAAAATCTAACTCAGTGCCAGTTTCTAACAAGGAAGCTATTGCTCAGGTTGCTGCCGTTTCTTCTCGCAGCGAGAAAGTCGGTGAGTACATCTCTGAAGCTATGGAAAAAGTTGGCAATGACGGTGTTATTACCATCGAAGAGTCCAAAGGGATGGAAACTGAGCTGGATGTAGTTGAGGGGATGCAGTTTGACCGCGGCTACTTGTCTCAATATATGGTAACTGACAATGAAAAAATGGTAGCCGAACTGGACAATCCTTACATCTTGATTACTGACAAGAAAATTTCTAACATTCAAGAGATTCTGCCATTATTGGAAAACATTTTGAAAACCAATCGTCCGCTCTTGATTGTCGCAGATGATGTAGATGGTGAAGCTCTGCCAACATTGGTTCTTAACAAGATTCGCGGAACCTTTAATGTCGTAGCTGTCAAGGCACCAGGCTTTGGCGATCGTCGTAAGGCTATGTTGGAAGACATCGCTATCTTGACAGGCGGTACAGTGATTACAGATGATCTTGGCCTAGAGCTCAAAGACGCTACGATTGAAGCGCTTGGACAAGCTTCTAAAGTCACTGTTGATAAGGACAGCACTGTGATTGTGGAAGGTTCTGGTAATCCAGAAGCCATTGCTAACCGTGTGGCAGTTATTAAGTCACAGATTGAAAGCAGCACTTCTGAGTTTGACCGTGAGAAACTGCAAGAACGTCTGGCTAAATTGTCCGGTGGTGTAGCTGTGATTAAGGTCGGAGCTGCAACCGAAACAGAACTCAAAGAAATGAAACTTCGCATCGAAGATGCCCTTAATGCAACCCGTGCAGCAGTAGAAGAAGGAATCGTATCAGGTGGTGGTACGGCCTATATCAACGTACTGGACGCTGTTGCAGGTCTTGAGTTGGCAGGGGATGAAGGGACTGGACGTAACATCGTTCTCCGTGCCTTGGAAGAGCCTGTCCGTCAAATCGCTCTGAATGCAGGCTTTGAAGGTTCAATCGTCATTGACCGTTTGAAAAACTCTGAAGTTGGTACAGGCTTTAATGCCGCGACTGGCGAATGGGTTAACATGATTGAAGCTGGAATCATTGATCCAGTTAAGGTGACTCGTTCAGCCTTGCAAAATGCCGCTTCTGTTGCCAGTCTTATCTTGACAACCGAAGCAGTAGTAGCTAATCAACCAGAACCAGCTAGCCCAGCTCCAGCTATGGATCCAGGCATGATGGGCGGTATGATGTAGAAAATAATGGATTATATATTCGTATAAATTAGGTATAATCTTTGTCTTATATTTATCAATTAGAAAACTGAGCAGATTTGTTCAGTTTTTTTATTGTGACTAGTTATGTAGCAAGCCTTAATAATTATGCTTGCTTTTAAAAACAAATTTATATATATAAATATTCATGGTCATATAATTCATATTTGTTCATTTATTATGTAGCCAAATATTACATTTTTGTTTCAAGAAAATACAAGAAGATGACGGAGGAAACGGTTTTCAATTCTTATATAACAAGGTTTTTGGAGAAATAAACTGGTTTACACATTGTCGACAAAAGCTGAACTGGTAAAGGTAAATAGTTGACTTATAGTCAATCGTATGCTAGTCTAATATATGTAGTATATTGGAAATGTAAAGGAATTTTAATATTTTTACATGTTCGATAAAAAGGAAAAAAGGAAAAAAACGGAGGGATTATTTATGAAAAGAATATCTCATACTATTGCGCGCTTTTTCTCAGTAGCCTTTGTGCTCCTCTTTAGCCTGTTTTCTAGCAGTCAATCTGCCAGAGCTAACACGGTAGACGATGTTATCACCTCAGTAAATGTTTACAATCAAAAGGGTGAAGAACTGACTGACGGCCTTTCCCCTTGGGAAAAATTTCAAATTGACGCAAACTTTGCCTTTAATTATGGCAAGGTTCAGCCAGGAGATACTACGACCATTGGACTTCCTGCTGAATTTGCCTTGGAGGGAGCTGATTTTGAAGTCAAAGATGATGACGGCAATCTCGTAGCGACAGCTGTTGTTGATGCAAGCTCTAAACAGCTTACACTGACTTATACAGACTATGTCCTGACTCGCTCTCATATTGAAGGAAAAGTTCATCTTTTAGCTCGCGTTGATCATACAGTAGCTAGAGATAAAGGCTCTATTCCTCTGAAACTTATCGTTGGTAAGAAGATTGTTGAGTATGGGAAAGTTGACTACAAAGGTCTTCCTGGCCAAGCAACTCCTTATACTTTCATAAAATACGGCTGGAATAATGCGGATAATATCAAGAGCATTACTTACAGCCTGAATATCAACCAACAAAATCAAGAACTGGATAATGTTGTTATTTCAGATACTCTGGGCTTTAATACCGGAGAAATTGATCTCAACAGCTTCCAAATTCTTAAAGGCTCATGGGTTGTTGACCCGGCTGATAACTCTTACCGACTAAGTCAGCAGCGCGAGGATGTGACAGCAAATTATACGATTAATCTTGCGCCTGACAAGCGTTCCTTTACCATTAACATGGGACATATCGGTGCCAATGAAGGCTTCTATGTTCGCTATCGTGTCAACTTCCCTACAGTTCCGACTGATGGAACACTCTTCCCGAACGAAGCAATCATGCGAGCAGATAATATCGAAGAGCAAAAATCTTCAGTTGCTGTCCGCTACCAACGTGCAAACGGCTATGCACATGGGGATGTCTATGGTGTGCAGGTGACTAAGAAAGATGAAGCTGGTAAAGCCCTAGCAGGTGCTGAATTCACATTGTACGATGAAGATGGTGTGACAATTGTTCAAAAAGCAACCAGTGATGCTAACGGGATTGCTTCTTTCAGCAACTTGATTAAGGAGCATTATCTGATTAAGGAAACCAAGGCACCAGAAGGTTACCAACTGTCAGATGAAGAGATTCAGGTTAATGCCGCTCAGCTCAAAAATTATGGTTCTGGTATTATTTACAAAGACTTTACCAACCGTAAGGCATTGATTACCGCTTCAGGTACCAAGACTTGGAATGATGACAACGATAAAGATGGCAAACGTCCAGACAAGATTACCGTTCGTCTCTATGCAAATGGCACTGAAGTTGCTCATAAAGAAATTGGTCCGAATGATAAGGGTGAGTGGAAGTATGAGTTCACTGACTTGCCAGCGACTGGTGAAGATGGAAAAGATATTGTCTACTCAGTTACTGAAGACCGTGTTTATGGTTATACAGCTACTGTTGATGGTATGAACATTACCAATACACCAGTTCCAGGAGTTCCGCAACCGCCGAAACCTAGTTCGGACAATAGCTCTAAGAGCAGCAGTAGTAGTTCTAGTTCTAGCTCTAGCTCAAGCAGCACTACAGGAAGTACTGTTGTGATCATCGAATCAGATAATGGTACTGGCGGAGGAAATGCCTCTAATGTTGGAACCAAGAAAGTTCTCCCTAAAGCGGGTGAGAATGCTAGCTGGATCATGATTGCTGCTGGAGTAGCTCTAGTAGGCTTGGTAGGCTTCATTGTCTTCCGTGCGAAGAAGAAATAAATTTCATCTCTGTTCCCTTAAGGGACAGAGATTTTTTACTCCAAACCCGGATTAGCAGTAGCCGTTTTTTAGAAAGCAAAAAAGTGCTTTTTTTACAATCAGTCACTATCTTGTATCCTTTTGTTAATCAAGACTGTGATGTTCCGTAATATAGTTGTTTTAAAATAAAAAGCAACTAAGATGTTTCCTAGAACAAATTAGTTGCTCAGAACTACGGGGAAGGCCGCTTTGATGTGCAAGCGTGAAGTACATCAAAACTTGATATATATAATCTTTCTTAATTCCTAAACCAAAAAAATTATAAGACATCCTTAGGAATATGCTCGGTGTGTGATCATCTTTATCAGGTTTTCGTCAAATATATTTTGCTTCAATCTTCTCTCGTAGTTTTTTCTATGCGATGCCCCTCCTTTCTTGTGTCTAAAGGAAGGGGATTTTTTTGTGGAAAATCTACTTTGAATTTAAGGAGATGATTGAGCTGAAAAAAGCGGGATTAAATAAACAAAAAAGCCCTGAAACCAAGGCTTTTTCTTATCTATTTCTATGCCCCCTGCAGGGATCGAACCTGCGACCCACGGATTAAGAGTCCGCTGCTCTGCCAGCTGAGCTAAGGAGGCAATAGAAAAAGCTGTATTGGTGCCGGACCTTCACGATTTGTATTGAACCCGCGCAATTAAGCAGGTGGGCAACTCGCTCTAACTGAAGCTGCTTCCGCGTGAAACGGCCTGCATGCTGTTAGAAGTCTTTTGTTTCCCTAATAATACAAAAAATAGTCGGTCAACACTTAAGTGTGAAGTCGTACACCACAGCGTTTCTATAATTATGATACCATAAATTTTGAAAAATTCAAGAGAAAAATGTGATTTTTTGCAAACGATGTCATCATTTTTTTAAGTCGTCAATCTTATCCTTAGTCATCCCAAGGGCTCGCTCGTATTTGCCATTCTCATTAGGAGTGAAATAATTGGCATCTTTTATCTTGTCGGGCAGATAGTCCTGCTTGACCCAATTGCCAGGATAGGAGTGAGGGTAGAGATAGTCCTGTGCGTTGCCCAATTCCTTGCTGCCAGCATAGTGGCCGTCTCGTAAGTGGCGGGGGATGGGAAGGTTTCCATTCTTTCGTAAGTCAGCTAAGGCCTTGTCCATGGCTAGATAGGCTGAGTTGGACTTGGGAGATAGAGCCAAATCAATAACAATATTGGCAATAAGGATGCGAGCTTCAGGAAAGCCGATCCGTTGAGCTGCTTCTAGAGCTGTAACCGTATGGACTTGAGCGTCAGGATTTGCCAGGCCGATATCCTCGTAAGCAATAACGGTCAATCGTCGAGCTAGGATAGGTAGGTCTCCAGCCTCAATGAGACGAGCTGCATAGTGGAGGCTGGCATTGACATCGGAGCCGCGGATGGACTTCTGCAGGGCAGAGAGGACATCGTAATGGCCGTCTCCGTCCTTATCCATGGTGATATAGCTTTTTTGCAGGCTGTTTTCCATGACATCGAGCGTGATGTGGCGAATGCCCTTGCTATCTTCTGGGGTAGAGAGTACGGCTAGGTCCAGCGAGTTATAGGCAGAGCGCAGGTCTCCGTTGGTAGAGATGGCAATGAATTCCAGAGCCTCATCGTCTAACTCCACTGGGAAATCAAATCCTCGCTCCTTGTCTGTCAGGGCTAGCTGAATGGCTGTCCGGATGTCGTCGTTACTTAGGGGCTCAAGCTCAAATATCTGAACTCGGCTTCGAATAGCCGGAGTGACAGAAAAGAAAGGATTTTCTGTCGTCGCTCCAATCATGATGACTAGACCGCTTTCTAAGAGCGGCAGTAGAAAGTCTTGTTTGGTCTTGTCCAAGCGGTGAATCTCGTCTAGCAAGAGCACCAGTCCGCCGGAAAATTTCGCTTCTTCAGCAATCTCCTGCAGGCGCTTCTTGCTATCTACGGTGGCGTTAAAGGTGCGAAAGGCGAACTTGGTTGTGCCGGCAATAGCCGAGGCAATAGAGGTTTTGCCGATGCCGGGTGGTCCGTAGAGAATCATCGAGGACAGGCGGTTGGCTTCAACCATGCGACGGATGATTTTCCCAGGTCCGACCAGATGCTGTTGGCCGATGATCTGATCAATGCCGGTCGGGCGCATGCGCAGGGCTAGGTTTTCTGGCATAAGATTTCCTTTCTGCAAGTGTTTTTCTTAGCGTTTTGTGTTACTATTGTAGATAGTAATATTTTATCACAATGAAAAGAGGAAATCATGGCTAAGTACGGTTTTTTGGAGATATTGGACGAGGAAATGGGGAAGAGCTTTCCTTTTGACTATGAGATAAATTGGGACAAAAAAAATCACGCAGTGGAAGTAGCCTTTCTCCTTGAGGTGCAAAATCTGGGTGGGGTTGAAACTGTTGATGTTGAGGGCAATGCCTCGGCTGAGGATATTTACTTTGAGGAAGCCGTGCTTTTCTATAATCCGGTCAAGTCTCGTTTTGAGGCCGAGGACTATCTGGCTGCCCTGGCCTATGAGCCGAAGAAGGGGCTGTCACGGGAGTTTCTGGCTTATTTCGTGGATTTTCTAACCCAAACGGCTGAGTCTGGTCTCGATGCACTCATGGACTTTTTAGCAGATCCAGAGGCGGCAGAGTTTGAGATGGCTTGGAATGCTGAGGCTTTTGAAAATGGCAGAGCGGATTTGACTGAGACAGACTTTTATTCCTATCCAAGGTATTAGGAGGCGCTTATGGTGGATGAAAAAGGACTAGATTTGCTGCACAAACAGATGGAGTTTTCTGGCTGCAAGATTGCCTTGATTTGTGATGACAAGCTGCTGACTATCTTGCGAGACGATATTTCAACCATTCCTTGGCCCAATATGTGGGAGTTGCCGGGCGGTGGCCGCGAGGGCGAGGAGACACCTTTTGAATGCATCCAAAGAGAAGTTTTTGAAGAGCTTGGTTTGAAGCTCGAAGAAGTGGATATTGTCTGGGCTAAGGAATATCAAGGAATGCTTGATCCTGACAAAACCTCTATTTTTATGGTGGGAACCATCACTCAGGAAGAATTTGCCAGCATTGTCTTTGGCGACGAGGGACAGGCTTATCAGATGATGGATGCGAGCCAGTTCTTATCAGATAAAAAGGTTATTCCGCAGCTGCAGGACAGGTTGAGCGATTATTTGGAGGTACAAGCATGATTCATATTGAGCGGGCAGGAGCTGAGGATTTAGAGACCATTATTGCCATTCAGCGAGCGAGTTTTAAGGCCGTTTATGAGAAATATCAGGATCAATACGACCCCTATCTGGAGGAGCGAGAGCGGATTCGCTGGAAGCTGGTTGAGCGGCCCAATAGTTTTTATTATTTTGTCAAAGACGACGAGAAGATTCTGGGCTTTATTCGCTTGAATACAAATGACGAACAGACAGCAGGCTGGATTGGGACAGTGGCGATTTTGCCAGAGTACCAGAACAAAGGATATGGTTCTGAGGGGCTTGGTCTGATTGAGGAGAAATTTTCCAACGTTATGAAATGGGATTTGTGCACGGTTTTCCAGGACAAAGGCATGGTAGCTTTTTATGAGAAAAACGGCTATCATCAGACCCATACTGAGCCTGAAAAAGAGGGCATGGATATGGTTTACATGACGAAGACAATGAAATAAACAAAGAAAGGATCGTTCAGTTAAATTTCTAAACTGAACCCGCCCTAAACACTGTGGCAAAAAGATAAAGTTCTCTTAGACACAAACGTCGTCAGAGAATTTCCTATTTTGGCTTTGTGTTTTACGGGCTTGGTATTTTAAATATGGATACTTGGCAGGAATTAACGATTGAAGTGAAGCGGGAGGCGGAAGAAGCAGCCTCTAATATTCTGATCGAGCTGGGCAGTCAGGGCGTGGCTATCGATGACAGCGCAGATTATCTGGGGCAGGTTGATCAGTACGGTGAGCTTTTTCCAGAAGTTGAGCAGAGCGATCGGGTCAGGATTACTGGCTACTACCCGGATTCGGTGAATATAGAGGCTGTTGCGGCCAAGGCCAATGAGCGTCTGGCTGAGCTGGATGGCTTCGGATTGGAGACGGGAGATATTCAGCTGACTCGGCAGGAACTGGCTGAGGAAGACTGGGCGGACAATTGGAAGAAATACTTTGAGCCGGCTCGGATTACCCACGACTTGACCATTGTGCCATCCTGGACGGACTATGAGGCGACAGCTGGTGAGAAGATTATCAAGCTGGATCCTGGCATGGCCTTTGGTACGGGCACTCACCCGACGACCAAGATGAGCCTCTTTGCGCTGGAGCAGGTCTTGCGAGGCGGAGAAACGGTGTTGGATGTGGGCACAGGCAGCGGCGTCCTCTCCATTGCCAGCTCTCTCTTAGGCGCTAAGGACATCTACGCCTATGATTTGGACGAGGTGGCGGTGCGCGTGGCGCAGGAAAATATTGAGCTCAACCCTGGTATGGAGAACATTCATGTGGCGCCGGGGGATCTTCTCCGAGGTGTGGAAATCAAGGCGGACGTCATAGTTGCCAATATCTTGGCGGATATTCTCATCCATCTGACAGAGGATGCCTATCGTCTGGTCAAGGATGAGGGTTATCTGATTATGAGTGGGATCATTTCTGAGAAGTGGGAAATGGTGCGCGAGTCAGCAGAAGCAGCAGGATTTTTCCTGGAAACGCATATGATTCAGGGCGAATGGAATGCCTGTGTCTTTAAGAAAACGCAGGACATTTCAGGCGTGATAGGTGGTTAGATGCAGCAGTATTTTATAAAAGGAAGTCCTCAGTCCCCTCTGGTGGTCACGGATAAGGATACGGCCAAACATATGTTTTCAGTCATGCGGCTCAAAGAGGGTGACCAAGTCACACTGGTTTTTGATGATGGCATGAAACGGCTGGCTCGGGTGTTAGACCCCGGCCAGCAGAGCTTGGAAATCTTGGAGGAGCTGGCAGACAATACAGAGTTGCCAGTTCAAGTGACCATTGCTTCAGGCTTTCCTAAGGGCGATAAGTTGGAATTCATCACTCAGAAGGTAACGGAGCTAGGAGCCAGTGCTATCTGGGCTTTTCCAGCGGACTGGTCGGTGGCCAAGTGGGATGGTAAAAAGCTGGCTAAAAAGAGTGAAAAGCTAGAGAAAATTGCTCAGGGAGCAGCAGAGCAGAGCAAGCGCAATCTGATTCCTGAGATTCGGCTCTTTGATAAAAAGGCAGACTTTCTGGCAGCCTTGACAGACTTTGACCGCATCATCGTAGCCTACGAGGAAGCAGCAAAGGTAGGGGAAGCTGCTACTCTGGTGCAGGCTGTGAGAGGGTTATCTAAGGGAGACAAACTGCTCTTTATCTTCGGACCGGAGGGTGGACTATCTCCGGATGAAATAGCTGCCTTTGACCAAGCAGGGGCAGTCTCCGCTGGTCTAGGTCCACGTATCCTGCGAGCTGAAACCGCTCCGCTTTATGCCTTGACCGCAGTCAGTGTTTTGTTGGAATTGAGTAAGGACAGTCTTTAAAAAGCAAAATCAGCAGCCATTTTGGCTGCTGATTTTTTAATCATTATTGTCTTTCTCGTTTTTTGAAGGCGAAGATTCCTGCAAGTCCGGTCATGACAAGTCCCAAGAGTCCGAGCGAGGATGACTTTTCTCCGGTTGCT
Organism: uncultured Streptococcus sp.; assembly: GCF_963536705.1. GTDB lineage: Bacteria > Bacillota > Bacilli > Lactobacillales > Streptococcaceae > Streptococcus. The sequence goes on from NZ_CAUTAP010000012.1 coordinate 33,236, forward strand.
GGGAGGCTTTCTGTTCCTGCCTGTCTGTGGGATGCTTGCTTGTTTGTGCTAGGGTCAACAGCAGTCAAGACAGGGAAGTCTACTCTGCTATGCTGCAGATTGGCTGCTTCAACTGCGGTAGTCGGAGAGCTTGGTTGCTCAATAGGAACTGATTCAGTTTTCGGTGCGACGTAGACGAATTTGTATTCGCCGAATCCTTCTTGGGCAGAAGCTGCTAGATAGACGATGTCTCCGTCAGTACCGATCAAGTTCTTGGCCTTATCAGCTGTCAGGAAGCGCAGGTCCAGTCCTTTGATGGTATCAGCGAAATGCCAGTTCTGATCTGCACTTGGATTGATATTTTTGACAGCCAAGATATAGTTGATGATAGCTTGGCGGTTTTCCAGATTGAGGAGACGATTGAGGCTGGCTTCTCGAACACCTGGGAAGTTACCGTTGGACCGGTAGTTGTTAGTCACGACGATAAATTCCTGATTGGGGTCAATCTCCTTGCCTTGGTATTTCAGGTTGCGGACCCGACTGGCATTTGGGTTGGCCAGTTTGCCTTCGCGGTCGTATTTGTTCGGCTGGGTAATGTCAAACTCATAGGTAACACCGTCGATAACATCAAAGTTATAAGTCCGGTAGTCAGTATTGACCAGATTTTGCGGTTGGCTATTGTTTGGGTCAATGGTATTGAACTGGCCAGCTGACATTTCCAACCATTCTTTGAGCTGGGCACCGTTGACCTTGAGGATAGCAGTGACATTGTCATAGAGATAGAGGTCTGCTACGTTCTTGATGGCAATAGGACCAGCTGGAATGTCTGTGTAAGCCGTTGCGTCCCCACGAGTTCCTGCCTTGAAAGGCGCTGCTGCAGACAGGATAGGAAGATTGGCTTCAGGCGTGCCAGCCAGCTCTTGCTTAGCATACCAAAGCTGGGCATTGTTGACGATTTGCACGGATGGATCGTCTTTGACCAGAGAGAAGTAGCTTGTAATCGGTGCAGTCGTAGTACCGACTTGCTGGCGGACATAGTTGATAGTCCCTTGGTGGGATTCTTGGGCAATATCAATGACGCGCTGATCAGCTACATTAGACTTGGTATCCACCTTGCGGATGGAGCCCTTGCTGTCAGTGACTTTCCATTTGCCGTCGGTATAGTTCAGCTTGAGATCAATGACGCCCAGATGGTCGCCGTATTTTCCAGCCATGGTTACTGGAGTACCGTTGATTTTACCGTTGACACCGTCTACGCCAGGGTATTTTTCGTAGAAGCCAGTTCCGTTTCCACTTGGAAATTCTGCGTGGGAGTGGCCCGTTACGACAGCATCCACACCTGGCAGGCTAGCGATTTGATAGCCTTCATTTTCCTCGCCTTTTTCATACTTGTCATCTCCGATACCAGAGTGAGAAAGCACCAAAGTGATGTCTGCACCTGCCTTGCGCATCTCAGGAATAATGTCTCGAATAGCCTCAACAGAATCGCGAACGACCACTTTTCCTTCTAGGTTTGCCTTATCCCAGTTTAGAATCTGCGGCGGTACAATCCCTGTCACACCAATCTTGACGGTCGTCAAGCGTCCCTGAGTATCTGTAAAGGTCTTTTCGATGATTTTGTAAGGCTGATAGATGAATTTACCAGTCGCTGGATCCAGCACATTGGCATTGACGATTGGCAGGCCAGCTGTCTCAATCACGCGGTTCAGATAGTCCAGGCCGTAGTTGAACTCATGGTTCCCTAGAGTACCAGCTTCAAAGCCCAGAGCCTGCAGGGCAGCGTACATAGGGTGCTGCTCGCCCTTCTCCACAGGATCCACAATGGCCTTATAGGTTCCAAGCGGCGTTCCTTGAATGGTATCGCCATTGTCGACTAAGAGGACGTTCGGATTTTCTTTCTTGGCCTTCTCGATTAGCACGGCTGTTTTAGCCAGTCCCAAGGTCTCGACCGGCTTGTCCTGATAGTAGTCGTAGTTGACTAAGTTGGTATGGAGGTCGGTTGTTGCCAAGATACGAAGATCGACAGTCTGTCCCTCCACGGGCTTAGTATCCTCAGTAGCTGCTACATTTCGAGCCATAGCCATCAAAGCATCAGTATTTCCGCTGGCATTTTCTGGGGAAATAGCAGAGCTAGGCTCCGTGTTCTCTGGTGTCGCAGTAGCTTCAGTAGGATTTGCAGCAGTCGTTGGTTTTGCTTCCGCTGCGCTGCTTTCTACTGGGGCAGGATTAGTAGTGACTGCTGGAGTATTCTCATCAGCCTGAACAGCATTTACAGCTGCCGCAAGAGCTGCTGTACTTAAAAGCACAACCGTTTTTTGAAGGGATGATTTAGACATAATATCTCCTTTGTTAAAATGAATTTCAGACTTATATTATACTATATTAAAGCGCTCTCATCAAGTTTTTAGAAAACTATATAAGTAATAAGAAGTATTCAAAAAAATAGAATATATCCTTTAATAGTAATCACATAATAAAAATCTATTGTAAAATACTTGACAAGCATTAACAAAAAAGTTAAAATCGTTAACATAAGATGTTCTATTAAGAACAATTAAATTATAAATAAGGAGTCCAATTATGGCAGAAATTTCATTATCCCCAGAACAGCTCACCTCGCAAGCTGCAGTTTATTCTAATGCTCGCGATCAAATCGAAGCAGCTATTCAGACAGTAAATACTGCTAACGGTGAAATGCAAGCACACTGGAAAGGTAGTGCCTTCCAATCTTATCTTGAACAATATCAACAATTGCATGGTGATGTGGTTAAATTCCAAGAATTGTTGAGCTCTATCAATCAACAATTGGTTAGTTATGCTAATACTGTATCAGAACGTGATACAGCGGATGCAAATAGCTTTGGTTTCAAAGGATAAAAAACTCTGGAATGGAGGGATGGGATTGCTTCCTATCTCTCTTTATTTTAGTCAGAATTCAGAAAGAGGAGAATATAAATGTCGAATGCATCTGAGTACCAAAGATTAGCTAATGAAGCATCACAGAAGTGCAATAATGCAAAGTCTCAAAAAGCAGCAGTAGATGCAAAGATTTCTCGCTTAGAGACGGCCAAATCAGACTTATCCACTCAGATAAATAATTTTCAGACAGGTATTATAGATGCCTTAACGAAAATAAAAGGGGAAGATGAATCCAGCTTTAAAGGAGATCGGAAGAATAAATATGCAGAGAAGTACGATTCTGCTAATACCGCTGCTACAACCAATAAAACGAGCCATGATACAAATTTGAGTAGTATAAATACTAGAATCGGAGAGCTTCAAACAGAGTCAGCCAATTTACAGACAGCAGCAGATACAGCTTATAATAACATGCTTAATTATCAGGCTTTGGCTAATTCAGCTAGTTCAGAATAGAGGGTGAAAATTAATGGCAAAAACAGGAACAGATTATGGTGTTTGGACGGGACTTACTTCTGCAGTCAGTACAAATGTCTCTGGGATAGCAGAAATGGCAGAGTTAACTTTTTCAGCAACGACGATGACTCCTTTTACATCTTTTAATGATGATATTGACTCTTTCAATGCAGCGATTAGCAGTCTCAAGTCTTTCACAACAACCGATGTGACGCGAATGAATCAAGCAGCTCAGAATAAAGTGACTGATGACCAAAATCAAGCAAATGCTAAATAGGTAGGTTAGCAGAAAGGAACGAGATAAATGAATGAAATAAGTGACCTTTATCAGAACTCCTTGCTTCAATTAGAAGTTGATGAGGGCGAAAGAGCCATTTTGGAGCAAGTGGGTAAATCCTTGATCAGTCAAGGAGATGCATTTCGTAGACTTCAGTTGGCAATTGTCAAGAAAGAGTCCTTTTATAGCTACAGTAGCTTGCTTGGCACATCTGTTACGATGGAGTTTGATTGGGAAAGAGAAAAAGCAACTCTGGCTTATTTAGGCTCGGAGCTCGTTTTGTCTATGAAAGACTTTAGAATTTGGTTATCTTATACTGATTTACTGTTGGCTCCAATCCTTCCTTTGGGCAGTTTGGTAGAGTTAGATCGCGAGCTGCTTCCAGAGGAATTGGTATCCGAGATGGAAAAGGCCAAGGTTCCTTTTATGGCGATGATTATGGGGCGGAGATTGCTTTCTGAACCAGACGACCGGGAATACATAGATTATCTAGCTAGCATCTATCCTTATGGTATGAGACTAGATGTTGAACCTTTGTTTATTCCAAGCTATTTGATTTCCCAGATTATACAAGAAGGTTACAGCGATACTTTGGATCAATCCTATGTAGATCAGCAGTATCGTAGGGATTATTTTCGATATAGGGTTTTTTCCATGACACATAGTATTGAAGGAGAAGATAGATGAAAATAGATATGACAGAGGTTCATAACCAGAAGACAGCTTTGTCTAACTCACAAACCTCGATTACTACTCAGCTTGAGACAGCTAAGACCTCTTTTGAGAATTTGGTACGTTCGGGAAGCTTAGAGGGAGATGTCAAGGGAGCAATTGATGCTAAGATAAATAACCATCAGGTTCCCTTATTGACAAATTTTTCTAATGCTTTAGCCGTTCTTTCTGCTCAATATGATAAGACTATTGAACAGTTTAAATCAACAGTCTCAGAGACAGCCACAGATGCAATTATTGATACGGATTATCTACAAGGGCTTTTAGATGGCTTTTCGAGTATAGAGACCAATATTAGTACGGTGAATCAAGCAACTGCAAATATTTATAGCTCCATTTCTGATATTATCAGTCTGACGAATCCAGATGCCAGCACAATTACTACTCCTTTGTCAGAAGGAAAGACCATTTTGACCGATACTAAAACCAATATGGCTAGCTTCAATGGCTGGAAACGGGGAGATGAGTACTCTAAAGTACTGGAAATGCAGACTCAGAGTTTGGAAAGTCTTAACGCTTTTACAAGCAGTGGTTTTAGTTCGGAAGATGCTAAAGCGTTTTATAATGACAAAGACTTTTTGAAGGAAGTTCAGAAAATCACCCAGGATGTTAATGGCTTAACTCCTTTGGAATTATTGACTAAGATTAGTAAGGCCGTGATTAAGTTAAATAAATGGGTGAAAAAAGGAACTAAAGTTGTCAAAACAGTAAGCACTTATTTAAAAGAAGTCAAATATATAAACGGCAGAAAAATTATTGTTGACAGCAAGGGTCGTGTTCAAATTGGTTCAAAACGCCAGAATCTTTATAACAGAAACAATAACAGGGTATATAAGAGAGGGAAAGAATTTCAAACTGAGACTAAGCAGTCTGATATTCGCAAGACTAATATCGGTAAGGGCGTTAAAATGACGGGTTGGCAAAATGCCTTGAAAGATGCAAACAAAGCAGGAACGGCTGCGGCAAAAGATGCTTTGAAATCTGGTATTAATCCTTTCAATGATTTTAAAGGGTTTAAAGAGGCTGGGAAATGGGCTAAAGGCGGGAAATTCTTAGGAGTTGCAGGCTCTCTTTTATCAATCGGTATGAATTTAAAAGAATCTTTCCTTGACGATAAGACGTCTTCAACAGGTGAGAAAATTCGAAACTTTGCAGTGAACCAGACTGTAGATACAGTTTCTAGCGCTGGTGCGGCCTATGCTGGTGCGGCAATCGGTACGATGATTGGAGGTCCTGTTGGTACCGTTGTTGGTGCGGGAGCTGGTATGGCTATTTCTTGGGCTATGAATCAAAAATGGGATTTTATGGGCAATAAGTCTGTGACAGACGTAGCTAAAGATGGATTAAAGGCTGCAACAAATGCCATTGGAAGTGGTTTCAAGGCAGTAGCGGGGTGGTTCAGCTGATGAATATGAAAGAATTGAATAATAAATCTAGGAAAAATAATATTACTAAGGAAAGATATCATGGTCCCCTGATTACTGATGGTGTCAGTCTAGGTTATATTAAACTTTATCCTTGGATTAGCCTACCTATTAGTTTGTTTTTATATTTTGGTGGTGGTTATAAGGATAATATTGGAATTATTAAAGTTATATTTCTTACCTGTGTCATTATTAATGTAGTGAGTATTCTCTTTGGACGTTTTAACTCTTTGATAAACCGCTTTAAGTCTTTAACCTACATCTTAATTGCTTTAGTGTCTTGGACAGTGTTGGTCTGCTTATGTTTTATCGGCCTATTGATGTTCGTTTCAAATGGAAGTTCTCTTAGTGCACGAACTGTCTACGATTCGGATTTGAGTCTATTCTATGTTATTCCAATGTTGCTCCTCTTTTTCTTCGCTTGTGGTTTTTATGCTTGGTATTACCTACCTCAAAATAAAGGGAAAGTTTGGAAGATTAACCAGTGGAAAACTTACGGTGTTAAAGCAAAGAGTAAGAAGAAAGAACTGCTGTTCAATTTTTGTGTAATCTTTGGAGTTGTTATGTTTCTTCCAGCTCTGTTAACTGGCTATGTTGTAAATATTTTGGGTATCTTATTGGGAATTTTATTTACATTGACTTTACCAGCTGTTGTTATAGACTCTATTTATGCAGCAATTTATATAAGGAAACATCCTGATAATGACAGATTGTAATTAATGTTAGAAGAAATCTAAAACAATATGGAAGTAAGACCGAAAGGTTTATACTGTATCAGCTATTTAACCATGAAGAGAGAAATTTGATGAATATTTTAGTAGGGTAATTTTGTTAGAAGTCTATCCCCCATTTAGCGGGTGCAAAAATTCGAAACTTTGCAATGAACCAGACTGTAGATACGGTTTCTAGCGCTGGTGCGGCAATCGGCACGATGAGATGATTGGAAGTCCTGTTGGTACCGTTGTTGGTGCTGGACTTGGGATGGCATTTTCTTGGGCAATGAATCATAAGTGGACTAAATCAGAGGATAGCTCCTTAACTGGCTTAGCCAAGTCCGGTTTAAAGAAATTATTTGGAGGCTGATTATGAATGATGAACGTTATCACGGGCCCCTAATTACTAACGAGGTAAGCATAGGATATATTAAATTATTTCCTTGGATAGCTCTTTTTATATCTTCTTTGTTGTTTTGGGGAATGACTTTTATTGATAAATTAGGCATCTACAAAATTTTATTTATATTCTGTATATCAAGTTGTGGTGTGGCAATTCTAATCTCCTTTTTTTATAAATTAATTTTAAAATTTAAAAGTCTGATTTATCTTCTTATTTCGTTGATTATTTTAGTTTTACTTATTGATGTCGATTTTATATGTTTGTTAATGCTAGTTGGTAATGAAGGAATCTATTCAGAAGTATCAATTATTTATAATTTTGTGATGCTTTCTATCTTCGTTCTTTCTTGCTCTCTTTACTCTTGGTATTACTTTCCCAAGAATCGTGGCAAGGTCTGGACTTTTAATCAAGTGGGTTCTGGTGATAAAAAGAAAGAATGGCGAACAACAGCTGCATTAGCTTTTATAGGTGCAATATTGGGCCCTACTCTCCTTACTGGTTATATTGAAAAAGCTTTTGGTATTTTATTTGGGATTCTGATAACAGTGACTCTTCCAGCAGTTATAGTAGACGCAGTTTATGCGGCTATCTATGTGCGGAAAAATCCTGACTATGATGAATTGAATTAGAAAATGAATAATAATCTAGAAAGAAACGGAATAATGATGGAAACAAGGCCAAAAAAGTTAGTGCTTCATCAGCTGTTTGGCTATGAAGAAAGGAATTTGACAAGTATTCCGGTAGAGGAACTTTGTCAAGAAGTTTACCCTCTGTGTTGGGAATTTATAGAGGATATGCTAGATGTTGTGTATTCAGATGGGCCAGTATACTTTAAAAGTTACCCTTTTTCTGGTACGAATGTCTTATCAATTTTTTCAACATTTGGTAACGAAATTAATCCTACAGGGAACTATGACGGACCTATTCTTTTTGAAGATGAAGTTTTAGTGAGCAGTGATGACTTTGCAGCATTTTCTTCAAGTAGTTTAGGGGAGTATTATGAGACTTTGGCTGCAAAATATGCAGGTAAAAATTTAGAAACCTTGGCAGTCTATCATGTTCTTTATCATCCTGGCAGAGAAATTAGGGTTGATGCCTATAGCAGTTGGGAGGTGAATTAATGGAATATATTGTGGCGGAAGGAGTATCTAATGATGCTGTCTTTGAAGCTCGGAATGTAATTAAACAACGAAAAAAATTTCATGTGAGTCAGATGCAAAATGAGCTGGATGCTTTTATGGCAGCAATTGAAGAAGCAGGCGGGCATCCTGATGGTCCGCTCGTCTATAGTTTGAATAATGTGCCTTACGATGGCAATATGAATGTAGAGTTTCTCCTTCCATTAGAAGAGGAGTATTTAGAAGTCGAGGGAATGCGATTCTCAACATATTTTGAAATTAATAATGTCTTAATGGTTTCGATAGATCATGATTATGAAGAATTAACTAAAGAAGCCTATGCTCGTTTACTATGGACGTTAGAACAGAATGATCGAGAATTAAATACTCCTTTCTACCATGTCGTACAGACTGAAGGTGCAGGTCGTGTAATCGTATTGATTGGCTATGCGTATTAATTAAAGGAGTAAGATTGTGTACTGACCCCAAAAAGTTATATCCTAGAGAGGGCTAAATCAGTCCTCTCCTTTTTGATATTCAAAACGACGAGGGTCTTAGTTTTAAAGTTTCGGAAGCCAAAAGCGTTTTGCTTGATGATTTTGATAAGGTTATTAGTAGCTTCTAGTTTTGCGTTTGAGTAGGTAAGCTCAAAGCGTTTATAATTTTATTTTTCTCTTTCAAAAAGGTCTTAAAAACAGTTTGAAAGATAGGATTTAGACAAGCAATTCTTTCTTCGAAGTAGAGACAGCCAAGCTTTCAGCGATGGCAGTCATAGGGACTTTCTCAATTAGTTTTTGAGCTATTTTCTGCTTGATAATGGTTGCGATTTGGTGATTCTTCTTGACTAAGGAAGTCTCTGCGACAGCCATTTCCTTACAGACTTTACAGCGGAAACGGCGCTTTCTCAAGCGAATGAGAGTATTATAATCTGCACACTCTAGGTAAGGTATTTTCGATTCTTTCTGGAAGTCATATTTAGTCATTTGTTCTTGGTAGTGAGGGCATTTAGGAGCAGGATAATCTAGCTTAGCGATGATTTCTTTATGTGTACCAGCATCTAGAACATCCAAGATAGTGATATTAGGGTCTTTCATTCCCAGTAAGTTTGTGATAAAATTTAACTGTTCCATAAGAGTCTTTCTAATGATGGTTTGGTCGCTTTTCATTATAGGTCTTATGGGATTTTTTTTACAACAAAAGAGGCTCCATCATTCCTACAGTGCTTTACCCACTACAGAAATTATAGAGCCTTTAAACAATGATATGAAAAGAATCGTTATATTAGAGGACATCACTTTGTTTATGATATAATCTCAGTCGAAATGTCCTTTCTGATGAAAAGATTATGGGAAAGATATTTAGAGATGTTTTGAGTAGCGCAAGTTAGAAAAAATATCGTTAAATAAAGGCGATAGATAACACTCTGAGCATTGAAATTTGAATATTAATTGGTGATAAATCAGAAGTATCTTAGGGAAGTAAGACATATCACAATTGAATCGGGGCGGTATATTTGGATTTAGAATTATATATCATATCATCTAAATTTATTTAGGTGATATATTTTTTGTCACAACAGCACAATCTGCTTGTGAATAACTGTTTGAAAGTTTGAATATTAATACAATTCGTGATAAAATAAGACTAATCTTTGAATGAGACTAGTCAATATAAAATTTATTACAGATTTTTATGATAGATAAATGTTGTTTAGGAATATTTATAACGTACTTATGGATGCTGAATATTTTTCTTAGTCTTTTAAGCTAGAAAGCAGAGATGAAATGTTGAAAAAATCAAGTCGAGTTTTAGTGATATTTTTATTGTTATTGTTTACTGGAAGTACTGTTTATGCTAAGGACGGCGAATTAGATTTAAAAACAGATTCGATAACGCAAAAAAAGCAGCGTTCCCAAGGTAATGAAATTGAGCATATTTATGCACCTAATTTATTTATGGATAGAATAGAGCAAGAAGCGACGAAATCTAAAACTGATGCTCAGGAAATGCTTAAGACTGCAAACCAAGCTAATTTCAGTAAGAAAGAAGTTCGGAGTGGTGATGGACTCGACCTCCAAGTTTATCGACATGCTCTTTTTCAGAACTATCAGGTTTCTGACAGTATTATTGTAGACACAGAGGAATCAGGGGCCACAATGATATGGTCAATTCTTGGTGCAGTATTATTTATTGTAGCAATGATTTTAATTGGAATTTATTTAGGAAGGATTTTTCATGGGGGAAAAATATTTAAACGCAACAATTAGATATGAAGATAAGGAAATAGATATTCGCTTTTCTAAATTATTATCTTTACAGGGAGTAAAGATGTTAATGTGTTCAAATAATCTAGATAAAACATTATCTATTCATCAAAACAATTGGCATTTAGAGGTTCGAGGAAAGCTTCTAAGAATAGAACAGCATAGAGCTCTAAAGGAATATCCATTAGGGGATGGAGATGTATTGGAGGTAATTATAAATGAGTGATAAAATTGAAATTAAATACAGTAAGGAAAAGGTCAAGGTTATTCTGCCAGCCAGCCATTTTTCTCGTCAAAAATTATCTACAATTGAAAATTATGTGGATGCTGCCGTGACATTAGAAGATAATGGTTTTTTATCACTAATTTATGATAAGCCAAAATATTCTTATAGTCTTAAAGAACTTATTGCGGAAGAGATGACAGAAGTAAAGCGTTTGGAGTTGGCTCAGAAAATGGAAACTTTGACATTCTCTGAGCATAATTTTAAGATTCCTTATATCCATCCGAAAAATATATTTCTACAAGGAAGTGTTGTTAAGATTCTACATTTTGGTTTAGAAGGAATTATGAGTCCTATACCTTATACTTCAGAAACGTTTCTAATGAGCTACAAGGCTTTGGTTGTCTCTATTCTGCGACCAAAACTTGATTTTGAATTACTAATAGATGGTATAGCTGCAATAAGAGATTCATTGGTACAGGATATAGCTGCATGTAAGACATATGAAGAAGTAATAAAATATGTTAATGAAGCTTACGACAAAGCTTATCAGGAAGAAAAGAAAAAAAAGATAGTGGTTTCAAAACGGAGTTGGCGTATTTTTTCTATTGGAATGGGAATCTTTAGCGTTACAACTGTTGCTTTAGGAGCTTTTGCAGCATATTTTTATTTTTGGTCTATCCCTGTTCAGCGTGCGACAGTGGATGCACAGAGCCATTTTATTTCTAAGCATTATGACGATGTTGCCGACGATTTACAAAAATTTCAAGTAAATCGCTTAGGTAAAGAAGCAAAATATGTTTTAGCGTCCTCTTATGTTCATTTAGATAACTTGTCTGAGGAGCAGAAATCAAGCGTTTTAAACACAATCACTCCATCCAGCGAGGAAAATCTTTTAGATTATTGGATTTATCTTGGAAGGGGAGACTATAAAAAATCTCTAGATTTAGCTCAGAATATTGGGGATGATCAGTTGACCCTGCACGCTTATACTAATTTATATGAACAAACCCGTGAAGATAAGAATATGAAGGGTGCTAATAAACAAAAAAAATTAAGTGAATATCGCAAGGAAATAGAGGAGCTTTCTAAAAAACTAGGTGTAAAAGTAGGTGAAGAAAAAGATGAGTAGGGAAGACAAAAAATTTTTTCACAATACAGAAAAAGAACTGATTTCTAATAAAATTTCTGGGCAAATCAAAGTGGTTATATTTGGCAAGCGACTTTCTTTACTCACTTTTATGGAAGGCGACAGTGCTGAAGTGCAAGGACTTTTTTTCAACGTGAATGATAGTAAGGTCTACTCTAATGGAAAAGAATTAACCAGAGGAAAAAATACTATTGAAAATAAGACTGTTTTTGTCCTTGAAGAAGAGAGTGACATTTCTGTTAGTTACATTTCTCCTCCAAATCAAGATTTTATTATTTCAAAAGAAAAAGAAGCAGATCTCCTCATTCACTCGAAAGCCTATGTTTTGTTCTCCAATGGTAAAGTTTATCTCTATCCAAATGGCAGTGTCTTCTATTTGAACGAGCAATTGATTTCTTCTGATATTATTTCTGAATTTAAAAAAGGAGATAGTATTTTTGTAGAGAACTATTTTATAGAGTTTTTAGAAAATCAATGGCAAATTTCATCGTTCTTTGAGAAAGCAAATTTCAATACTCAAAGTGTCCTATTGGAAGAGAAAAAGTCAATTTATCAATCTAATTTCCCAGTTTATCGTCGTAGTCCTCGAGTACTCCCCACGATATACGATAAACGTCAGAGAATAGAAAAACCTAAAAATCCCCCAACAAAACCTAAAAATGCTATTTGGCGAGCAATTGTTCCGCCTCTAGGTATGGTTGCTCTTTCTGGCTTGGTAGTTGTTCTAATGGGACGAAATGCCATTATGATGTTGAGTATGGGGGGAATGAGTGTTCTTACAGCTGCATTTTCAATTACGAGTTATTTTACTGATAAAAAAGAGTATAAACAAAAGAAGATAACAAGGGTAGAAGATTACGAGGCGTATTTATTAAAACAATTATCCACTCTACATAAGCATTATGCAGAGGAAAAGAATATTCTATTTTATCAGCAACCAAATATCAATACGTTAATTGATATGATTATGCGTTATGATGAACGTCTTTATGAACGCTTACCTTTTAATGAAGATTTTATGACTGTCTCGCTTGGCTTGGGAGATATTGATAGTCAGCTTCAAATTGATTATCAAACGGACTTTTTAACTAAGGATAAGCTGACAATTTTTTCTCAAGATTTGTTAAAGACTTATGAGAAACAAAAAGGTGTTCCTGTTACAACAACACTTGCTCAGAATATTGTTGGGCTGGTTGCTCAACATGACATAGGTCAGTTGTTTATCCAGCAACTTTTATTGCAAGTTGCAGCTTTTCATTCTTATCACGATGTAATATTTGTTAATTTGACTTCGCAGGAAGATTATGATCAAATTTGGAAGAAATGGCGGTTTTTACCTCATTTTCTGTTACCAATGATTAATGTTCGTGGTTTTGTACATGATGATCGTACGAAAGATGCTGTACTTACAAGTCTTTATCAAGTATTACAGTCTCGCATTCAAGATAAGGAACAGAAGGAAAGAACCTTTTTACCTCAGATTGTGATAGTCATTTCAGATGATCGCTTGTTGTCTGGTCATGCTATCAACGAAAGCCTTTCACGAGCAGATTTGGCTTCTTTTGGAGTAACTGTTATTTGGGTAAAAGAAAGTCGTCGTCAATTACCTGAAACGGTAACCACGCTTATTGATTTAAAGAATGGAGATACAGCTACTTTAATCAATAATAGAGGAATATATGTAAACCAAGTTTTTACTCCGTATCCGTTGATAGATGATTATGAAGGTGCTGTTCGTAGTTTAAGTAATCTAGTTCATGAGGAAACTCAAAAAAATGCACTTCCTGATGCAATTACATTCTTAGAATTGTATAATGTGGAACAGGTTGATGACTTAAATATTTCTAGCCGATGGGCTCGAGGAGATACATCGAAGAGCCTTGCTGTTCCACTTGGGGTTCGAGGAAAAGATGATATTGTCTACTTGAACTTACATGAGCGTGCTCATGGTCCCCACGGTCTTGTTGCCGGGACAACAGGATCGGGTAAGTCGGAGATATTACAATCTTACATTTTATCGCTAGCATTAAACTTTAGTCCAGAAGATATTGGTTTTCTCCCAATAGACTTTAAAGGTGGAGGGATGGCAAATTTATTTAAAGATTTGCCACATTTGATGGGCGTTATCACAAACTTAGATGGAGCAGGAATCCAGCGCGCGTTAGCTTCCATTAGAGCAGAGTTGCAAAAGCGTCAACGCCTATTTGGTAGATTTGGGGTCAATCATATTAATGGATATACAAAATTATACAAGGAAGGTCGCTCTGGAATAGAGGGAGATTTCCCTACTGAGCCGCTTCCACATCTATTTTTGATCTCGGATGAGTTTGCTGAGTTGAAGCAAAATGAACCTGAGTTTATGACAGAACTTGTAACAACAGCGCGTATTGGACGTTCCCTAGGGATTCATTTGATTCTAGCTACTCAAAAGCCTTCAGGAGTTGTTAATGATCAAATTTGGTCTAATTCTCGATTTAAGTTGGCACTCAAAGTGGCGGAAAAAGCGGATTCAAATGAGATTATAAAAACACCAGATGCTGCAAGTATTACTCAGCCAGGTCGTGCCTATTTACAAGTTGGGAATAATGAAATATATGAACTCTTTCAATCAGCATGGAGTGGAGCACGATATGCACCAACAGTGAAAGCTCGTAGTGAAGAAGTTGACAATCGGCTTTGGATAATCAATGAGCTGGGGCAGTATGAACTCGCTACTACAGATTTGTCTTACTTGGAAGAGACGGTCAGCACAGATGCTAATACTGATGAGACTGAACTAGATGCTGTTGTGGAATATATTGCTCAACACGCAAAGAATGTAGACCTTTGTATACCAGCTAAGCCATGGTTACCTCCGCTTGATGAAGATATTACGTCACCGGTTTTAACTACGAAATGGACAGAGAAGAAGCTTCACAAAGCTCCTTTTGCTCTAATGGATATTCCTTCAGAGCAGGATCAGCGGATGCTAGAATTTGATTTAGAAGAGTTTAGTCACAGTATCATTTATGCTTCCCCAGGGTTTGGGAAATCTCAAGCGCTTCAGACGCTAGTTATGAATTTTGCTCGGCTTAATAGACCAGATCAAATGCAATTTAACCTGTTTGATTTTGGAACGAATGGACTGTTTCCTCTGAAAGGTTTACCGCATGTGGCAGATATTGCTACTCTAGATGATGCCGAAAAACTATTGAAGCTCCTTAAGAGTTTACAAAAAGAAATACAAAAACGCCGTGATTTATTGGCGGAATATGGAGTTACTTCTATTGAACAGTATGAGCAGAAGACAGGTCAGTATTTACCATTCATTTTAAATATTGTTGACTCTTATGATACTGTACGTGATCATCCACTCGAAAGTTCTGTTGAATCCGCTTTTCATCAGGTGTTACGTGAGGGCGCAAGCTTAGGTATCTATTTGATAGCAACAGTTCTTCGGAACACTACTATGAAGTTAAGTATGCGAAGTAATTTTGCTACACAGTTTGTTTTGTATTTGGTCGACAAGGATTCTAAAAAAGATCTTATTGGTTTTGATGCTCTAGCTGATCAAGTAATTCCTGGTCGTGGTCAGATTAGATTTGAAGAACCTATTCGTTTTCAAGTATACCTTGCAACAGAAGGAAGTTCCAATCTTGAAAGACTGCAGAGTTTAGAAAACGCTATTGAGGTAATGGATAAGTTATGGGATGGCCCTAGACCAGAAGCTGTTCCAATGCTGGCTAATGAAATTACTTTTGAGCAATTTGAAAATGATGTAGCTGTCCAAGAGGAACGGCAAAAATACAATATTCCAATTGGTTATGATAAGGAAACAACGTTGGTTCGCTCTATCGAACCAATGAACTATGAATTTATTCTTCTCATGGATGATACTCCTTCTCAAACATATAGTATTGAGCGTACGATATTATCTGCTTTTTCAGAGTTTTCTGGGAAAGTTGATCGCGTAGTGGTTGATACTGATGGACGTTTTGTTGGTATGAATGAACACTTTGATACTAGAATTGAGGAGGCGAATATTAGCCAATTCCTTGGTGAACTATTAGGCATTATTCAGTCTGGTAAGCGTAGAGTGCAACCAATGTTTGTTTATCTTCCAGATATAAACTTAGCTGGTGATAAGATTGTACTGATGGATAAAGATGTAAATACTTTGTTCACAAAATCTTCGTCGGTCAACATTCATTTGATTTTCCATGGTTATCAAAGTGGCATAGTTAGCAAATTCACACCGTTCTTCAAACGGCTTCGCCAAAATGTTCCAATGGGAACGTTTGGTACCATCTTTAACGAACAGAAAGTTGTGCCTGGTCGTACTCAATACAATGAACCATTGGTTGAACTTAATGAAACACAGTTCTTCGTTGGTAGAAGTGTTCATCGTTTGAGAATTCCGCAAGAAAAATAGGTACATAAAGCTTCCATAATAATTTCTGAATATGCTATAATAGAAGAAATCCTACTATTTGTAATAATTATAATGATTGTAGGATGTATATTATCATGAATAAATTATAAATATTTTGATGATAATGTTAAAATCAATTTAGGAGAAAAATCCATAATGGGTATAAAAAAAGGAAAAAATCACTTGCTTAGGAAAGTCTTGGCTATTTTATGTATAGTAATTACTGCAGGACTTCTTATCTATATGGGACAGTCAGATAGCCTTTCTTTTGTTCTAGGGACTAAAGAGAAGACACATCTTCGTATTGGGATTGTAAATCAAGACGAAGGCGAACAGTTAAATAGCGCTCAATATAATTTTGGAGATGATTTTACAAAATTACTAGCGAAAGATGAGAGAAAAAAGGCAAGTTGGAAAGTCATGTCTAGAGATCAGGCGGAGAGTCAGTACAAAGACAATTCCCTTGAAGCTATCATTTACATTCCTAAAGATTTTTCACACAATATATTGCAGTTATCTAGTTTTAATCCTGAAAAGGCTAAAATTACATATAAAGTAAAAGATTCTGTAAAAAAAGAACAGTCGCTTGAGATGGCTCAGCAGGTTGGAGATTATGTTAATAGTTTGAATCAGAAAACAATTCGTCTGTACTTTACAAGTGTCATTAATAACCTTGATGATGCTAAACTTCAGATGAATACAATTGTTGGTGACGAGTCTGATATCTATGATTCTTTATCTACTTCAATTGTTCAACCTGCTGATAGGAGTATCAAATCAATAGATTCGATCCCTTCAATTGCAGAGAGTGTTCAGTCCTCTAATAGATCATTTGAACAAGCAACATCAAATTTCAAAACTTCAACTTCTGATTTATTAAAAAGAAATGCTGAATCTTTAATGGGTCAAACAGATCCAATTTTAAAGTATAAGCAAGTTCAATCACAAGTTGCTAACCATAATGCTCAGGTGGCAGGAAACTCCGTTAAGAATCAATATGATAAAGATAACAAATTATATCTTGACCTTTATAAAAATTCAATAAGTTATTTACATCTTTTTGGAAATACGGAATCACCTACTGAGCCAAATGAACCAGATTCTTATTTGCTTCGTTTAGCTAAGCACATAGAAAGTTATAATGATAAAATAAATCATTCTCAAGAGCAGATTGAGCAATCTCAAAAGGAACTGGAGTCCATTAGAAACTCTCTTGAGGGTTCTCGTGACCAAATTTCCCAGAATTATTTTAATGGGGTGCAGGTTGATACAAGTTCTTTGGGAGATGATAAAGATGCGATTTTAAAAGCTGTTAGTGATGGTGTGGATAAAGATAATGTGAGGCAGGCGCTGGCCAAACAGGTTGTTAATACTTTATCAGATTCAGATGAGTTGCCTGGAGATTATACTAATTATGTAAATAGTACAATTGCTTCTATTAGTGTTAATTCTGGAGATTACGCGACCT
The DNA here is from genome assembly GCF_963536705.1 of uncultured Streptococcus sp. Taxonomy (GTDB): domain Bacteria; phylum Bacillota; class Bacilli; order Lactobacillales; family Streptococcaceae; genus Streptococcus. The sequence goes on from NZ_CAUTAP010000012.1 coordinate 50,773, forward strand.
TATTTAATAAACTAAGAGAGTTTGGGGCTTTAACAGATGACCAAATTGCTTCTTACTATGCAAAATTAAACTTGTTAGCTAGCTATGCTAGTGTTAAAGGTGCTACTACTGGCTCAATGCCAGGCTATACTTTTATAACTGTAGCCAATGATTCTTTGCCGTCAACAGATGCAAAAACAGTTACAATGGAGCATGTTTACCCTGAGATGACTTCTGAAGGAAATGGGGGTAATAAATATACTGCAACTACTATCCGTGTGACGAATATACAGGTTCAAGGGGCTCAGGGAGCTACGGTAGTTCCAAGTGTTGATAGTATTTCTGAACCTACTAGCCTTCAACTGCAAATTCAGCTTTCTCCTAATTATGGTCTCAATACGGTTGCATTTGAGCTTGAGATTGGTAGTGAGAGAATACCTTTACAATACAGTTTCTTTTATGATAACAATAAGGGAAATGATGCATTAATTAAGACAGATTTGTCTAATATTTTTGAACAACTATCTAGAATTGATACCGCGGCAGCTACGATTAAGAACCTATATGGAAGCCCATCTTCGTCCTACGATATTGATATTGCTAATCCAGCAAGTAACTCAGTTGCAAAGATGTATGGGAATATTTCGCCATCGTCTGTAGCGGATAAACTACAACCAGAAGATGTGGACCAATATCGACAGTCAGGGATTGAATTATATGTTAAGTTAAGTGCAGAGATAAATCGACTTCAGAAAAATACTGCTTCTCTTCCACAACTGACAAAAGAAGAATTACCGAATGATTATTTTGCTGCAATTGTTGGAGAACTATCTGATTGGCATCAACAAGCCGTTGACGATTTAAATAAACAGTATGAAGAGTGGAAGAAAAATAGTCCAGAACTTCTGGAAGTTTCTCCAACAAGTTCTAGTGACAGTTTATCTAATAATAGACTTTATACAACTGATGATAGTAGTAATAGTTTGCTAGATATTGTTACAAAGCTTGCATCTAGTACTCGAAATACATCTGATACAATCGCCTCTAATGGGAATGCAATCGGATCTATGGATACGCAATTTAACACTTTGGCAGAGCAAGCTAAAAGAGTCCAAGGAGAAGTGAAGGAAGTTCACCAACAAACAGAGTCGCTTATTAAGAATCAGGCTAAAAATATTGAAGATAGTACTGAGTTTAATAAGAACTTTCAAGGAGTATTATCGAATGCTCGTTCAAACGGAACAGATAACCAAGCTGTTTTGAATTTCTTATCCAATCCTGTTGTAACTGAAAAAACAAGCCAATCTGGTGTTTTATCAAATACTCCAATATGGGTTTACTTACTCGTAATCTTACTTTTAACCAACATTGCTACGGGTCTGACAATTAGAGAGTACGCTCATAGAAAGAAAGAGAAGATGGTTGAAAAAGAAGAAGAGGAACAATTTGAATAGGTAGAATCTTAGCAATAGAAATGCTACTGGAAGGTGTAGAAAGTAATGATGAAACCAGTTTTAATATTGTGTATATCATCTATACTTAGCTTCGTTTATTCTAGTAGTTCTTGAATTATTGGATAAGGCTGTGATAGAAATGTCACAGCCTTATTTTAAATAGATAAGTAAAAGTATAGAAATCTAATCTTAAGATTAAAGCACAACATAAAAAAATGAGAATTGAGGCTCAAATAGCTGACTTTAATGATTTCTCAAAAAATTTATTAAAATTGTTTGAGAAATCTGCTGCTTGGAATATTAAGTAGGTGGACTAAATAAATATTTCTTATAGATTTTGTACGGAAGGCTGTTTTCCTTTCAAATCTTGAAACCGATTTCCCTTTTTGCTTCAAGTGCCTATTCAAAATTTTAGAGCGGAGTAGTTTTGTATCTCTATGTTTCTTTGCTTGGGGTTTGGTCAATAATTAGTATAAGATATAGATGTTTTTTAAGTTTTAGGAGGCTAACTTCAGTTTAAAGCTTACTACCTATTATTGATTCCACTTTTTTGTACTAAAACAAACATAGAACCGTCTTCTAGGTTTTCATATCGGGTTAAAAGTGATAAAATAGTAGGCAGGAATTGGAGAGACGAGATGCCAAAAGAAGTGAATTTGACGGGCGATCAGGTATTGGCCCTTACGAGAAAATATCTGGCTGCGGAGGATGTGGCCTTCATACAGAAAGCTTTGATCTATGCGATTGACTGTCACAGTGGGCAGTTTCGCAGGTCAGGCGAGCCTTATATCGTGCATCCTATTCAGGTGGCAGGGATTTTGGCCACGCTTAAGCTAGATGCGGTAACGGTTGCCTGCGGCTTTCTTCATGATGTGGTCGAGGATACCCGTGCGACGCTGGATGATTTGGAAAGAGAGTTTGGGACGGATGTACGCGTGATCGTAGATGGGGTTACCAAGCTGGGTAAGGTCAAGTACAAATCCCACGAGGAGCAGTTGGCAGAAAATCACCGTAAGATGCTGATGGCCATGTCGGAGGATATCCGGGTTATTTTGGTCAAACTGGCAGACCGTCTCCACAATATGCGGACGCTCAAGCATCTGCGCAAGGATAAGCAGGAGCGGATTTCCCGAGAAACAATGGAAATCTACGCCCCCTTGGCTCATCGCCTGGGGATTTCCAGTGTCAAGTGGGAGCTGGAAGATTTGTCTTTCCGTTATCTCAATGAAGTGGAATTTTACAAAATTTCCCACATGATGAAGGAGAAGCGTCGGGAGCGTGAAGCTCTGGTAGAAGAGGTGGTTCAGAAGATTGAGACCTATGCTGGCGAGCGTAATCTGCACGGTAAGATTTATGGCCGGCCCAAGCATATCTACTCGATCTATCGCAAGATGCAGGACAAGAAGAAGCGTTTTGATGAGATTTATGATCTGATTGCTATTCGCTGTATCTTGGATACTCAAAGTGATGTTTATGCCATGCTGGGCTACATTCATGAACTTTGGCGGCCGATGCCGGGGCGGTTCAAGGATTATATTGCAAACCGCAAGGCCAATGGTTACCAGTCCATCCATACGACCGTTTATGGCCCCAAAGGTCCGATTGAGTTTCAGATTCGGACCAAGGAAATGCATGAGGTCGCTGAGTATGGGGTTGCGGCCCATTGGGCTTACAAGAAAGGCATCAAGGGACATGTAGACAGCAGAGAATCGGCCATCGGGATGAACTGGATCAAGGAACTGATGGAGCTGCAGGACCAGTCTAATGACGCCAAGGACTTCGTTGACTCGGTCAAGGAGAGCTATCTAGCTGAGGAAATTTACGTTTTCACACCAGATGGGGCAGTGCGCTCTCTGCCTAAGGACTCGGGCCCCATTGACTTTGCCTATGAGATTCATACCAAGGTCGGTGAGAAAGCCACGGGAGCTAAGGTCAATGGCCGCATGGTTCCTCTGACAACCAAACTTAGGACAGGTGATCAGGTGGAGATTATCACCAATGCTAACTCCTTCGGACCTAGCCGCGACTGGCTCAATATTGTCAAGACCAGCAAGGCCAGAAATAAAATCCGTCAGTTCTTTAAAAATCAAGACAAGGAGCTGTCTATCTCCAAAGGGCGGGAGCTCTTGCAGGCTCAATTCCAGGAGCATGGCTATGTAGCCAATAAGTACATGGACAAGAAGCACATGGAAGAAGTGCTGCAGAAGACCAGCTATAAGACTGAAGAGGCGCTTTTTGCGGCGATTGGCTTCGGTGAGATTGGTGCCATTAGCATTTTCAATCGCCTGACAGAAAAAGAGCGCCGTGAGGAAGAGCGGGCCAAGGCCAGAGCAGAAGCGGAGGAATTGGTCAAGGGCGGCGAAGTCAAGGTCGAAAACAAAAAAGATACTCTCAAGGTCAAGCACGAAGGCGGTGTGGTTATTCAGGGGGCGTCTGGCCTCCTCATCCGGATTGCTAAGTGCTGTAATCCCGTACCGGGTGATGACATTGTCGGCTATATTACCAAAGGCCGCGGTGTAGCCATTCACCGGCAGGACTGCATGAATCTCAAGGCTCAGGAAAATTACGAGCAGCGGCTGATTGATGTGGAATGGGAAGACAACAACACGACTAAAGAGTACACGGCTCACATTGATATTTACGGTCTCAACCGCTCTGGCCTCCTCAATGATGTGTTGCAGGTTCTGTCCAATACCACCAAAAATATTTCAACAGTCAATGCTCAGCCGACCAAGGATATGAAATTTGCTAATATCCACGTTTCTTTTGGCATTGCGAATCTGTCCATGCTGACAACGGTGGTGGATAAGATTAAGAGCGTGCCGGAGGTCTACTCGGTCAAGCGGACTAATGGCTGATTCTCTTCGGAAATCATTATCTAGCTATAGGTTACCGTTAAATCAAAGGAAAAGATATGAAAATAGTGATTCAGCGCGTAAAACGTGCTCAGGTCAGCATTGACCAGCAGCTGCACAGCAGTATTGGACAAGGTCTCCTGCTCCTAGTAGGCGTAGGGCCTGACGATAGTCAGGAGGATATGGATTATGCAGTCAGGAAGATTGTCAATATGCGGATTTTTTCCGATGCTGAGCGTAAGATGAACCTGTCTATCAAGGACATTGCTGGAGAGATTTTGTCAATTTCCCAGTTCACTCTGCATGCAGATACCAAAAAGGGGAATCGGCCAGCCTTTGTTAAGGCTGCTCCGCCAGAGATGGCTAGCAATTTTTATGATGCCTTCAATCTTGCCCTGAAGCAAGAGGTGCTGACTCGAACGGGGATTTTTGGGGCAGACATGCAGGTAGAACTAGTCAATGATGGTCCAGTGACTATTATCTTGGATACAAAGAATCGCTGATAAGAAGCATGAAAAGGAGCTTGAACACTAATGTTCAAACTCCTAATTTTTTTAGCTTCTGCAGCAATGAGGCTGTGGCTTCAGGTTGCATTTCTAAAAACTATCAATAATTTCTTGAGGAATGACTTCTTTGATGGTCGCCACTAGCTGATTGATAAGCTTTATCGCTTTAGCGGGCTCAGTGTAGAGCTTTTGAAAATAGGTATGTATATTTTCTTCGAAATGCTGAGGTAATAGCATGCAGTTGGTTTTTGCAAACTCTAGCATTCTCTTTTCTCCAGGGTGCGTCTGTTCATTTAGGGCGAAGAGCAAGTCAAAATAGGAAGCAAAAAATTCACTGCTACGGTGATTGATACTGAGCAAGTCCTGACGCTTGAGCGCTTTTTCTATTTGTTTGGAGAAAGCTGGCATGGCTTGATCGAGTAGGAGGAGCTGCTTCTTGATAATATTCTTTTTCAGTTCAGCTGGATAAGGTCGTCTGTACTTGTTCTGAAGTGCCTCATAGAGACCATTTCGGTCGTAGATGATTTTGCTGTGGAGCAGATTGTGCCACATACAGGTGGTGTAGGCATTCTGAGCCTGATGGTCTAGGACTACAGTCTGCAGGTCTTTATCAAAGCTATCCAGTGTACGGTAAATGAGCTCAATTTCGATCTTGCTCTTTAGCACACAGTCATCCTCTAGTTCCCAAAACTGATTGCCGATTTCCATGTAGGAGCAGTACTTGCTGAGGATATCGCGTCGAGTCGTGGGAGCAATGGAATCTGTCAAGTAGATATAGACATCATAGTCTGAGTCTTTGTCAAAATGCTGTCCAGCACGAGATCCACCGAGAACAATAGCTTCTACTTGATCTAGCTGGGCAAATTCTTTAAAAAGTTTTTGTGGCATGATTTTTCCTTACTGATTTTTGACATCATTGTAGCAAAATGTAAGGGGGTTGGCAAGAAGGAAAAAACAGCTTTTGGCATGGTTCTGAGCCTGTAAAATTGAAACCCTGAGGAGTAGGAAGTGGATGAGCAAGAGTTGGAAGTATTGGACTAAAAAGAAAATGATCTAGGATCGATAGGCTGAAAATTTGACTTTGTGTGATAAAATTTTAGGACTTTTTTCCTTTCTTTAACTCATTGTCAGTTTTCTATTTTTTAAATTCATGGCCTTATTTTTATCTGCAACTTTTCTTAGATTTTTGAGATAAGTTTTTAAAGATTTTTTGACATCATTTAGTCCAAAAATGATAAGCATAGTAGGCAAGTGGAAGTGGCAATAATCCTTGATTTGTTTATGTTTATGATTTCTTTCATTCTTTAGAAATATTTTAGAATTACTTTATAAATTCTTGAAGTTTGTCTTGTATAATCATATTAAAGAAAAGAAAGGAGTCTCTTACCATGGGAAATCTAGTTCAACAGATGCTGAATGCTCTGATTCAAATTGCTTTGTTTGCTTTTCTTCCTTTTGTTTGGTGGTTGATAAGTGCTAGAAGAAAAAGTCCATTTTTAGAATGGCTTGGCTTAAAACCGCTAAAAGATACGGGCAGTCAGAAGATCTGGCTGTGGATTTTGCTGGGTTCGCTATTTTTCTTAGTTCTTTCGTTTTTGCTAGTATATCCTGCTGTAAAAAATCTGGATACAGCGACTTCGAATTTCTCAGGCCTGGGCTTCCAAGCCTTGCCAGCTGTTCTGATTTATGGTATTTTTCAAACTTCTCTGTCGGAAGAACTGTTATTCAGAGGTTTTCTTTTAAAGAGATTGGCTAGCCGCTTATCCTTTGTGGTAGCCAACACCATACAAGCTGCTCTTTTTGGTCTGCTCCATGGCTTGATGTTTATAACAGTGCTCTCTTGGCAGCAAACCCTGCTCATCATTTTGTGTACGGGTGGCATCGCGGCCTATATGGGCTTTGTCAATGAAAAGAAATCTGATGGCTCCATTTTAGCCAGCTGGATCGTGCATGCTCTAATTAATGTTGTCGTGGGCAGTTTATCGGCATTTATGCTGATTTAATAAATCGAGATTTTTACTTCAAATCAAAAAGTTCCGATTCTCAAGGGAAATCGGAACTTTAGATTTGATGACCGGTGAGCAAAGGTTTAGGTGTAAGTCAAACGAAGTTGCTTTTACTGATTTGCAGGGCTGTCCAGTTTCATTTGCTCAAAAACATAAAGGAAGAAGTCCTTCGAAACTTCGAAATGTCCGTATCTTATCTGAGAAGCATATTGGCGCCACTGAGGATGCTGTCGGACTTGCTCAATAGGGCAGTCTTTGACAGGCTGGTAGTAGCTGACATCTCGCCGAAATGGGACAAAGCCTTCAAACATCTCTACTTGGTAAGCAGTGTCATCTAGAATCTTGCCAACTGCTGTAAAGGCCTGTAGCTTTTCCTGACCATTCAGCTGATACTTGGGGCTGTAGTACAGAAGATAGTCCCCCTTTTTCATTCGGTTCAATGGTGCTTTCTTTCCATGGCAGACTTGACAAAATCCACCTTCTACACCTCTTAGTACATGTTCTTTTGATACGACACCAATCCAAAATCTAGTCATTTTCTGCCTCCAGTTTGATTAAGAGTTGGTTTAATGTTTCTGTATTATTTCCTAATTTTCCAAAGAACGCCTGATCAATGCCTTCTACTAGAGGGAGGGCTTGGTTGACCTTTTGCAGCCCCGTATCCGTTAGAAGTATGATGTTGGCGCGGCTGTCCTTGGGATGGACTTCCCGCATTATCAAACCTTTCTTGACCAAAAGGCGGATGATTTGGGATACGGTCATAACATCCATGTCAGAAAATCGGGCAATATCGGTTTGACTAACCCATTCTTGCTGACGCAGAAGCGCTGCAAGAGTGGTCAGAACGACAAACTGAGGATGGGTCAAATCAATCGTTCTCAGTTTGTTTTTTATCAGCCCATGCCACTTGTGATAGGTACGGATAAAGAGCAGACCGGTTGAGTTTTGATATTCATCCTTGTAGATGGAGTTAAACTGCGATTTTTCCATTAGCTTTCCCTCTAGATATTTTATAAGTACACTTATTGTAATCTGACATCTTATTTTTGTCAATAAAAAACCAGTTTAGACTAAAAAGTCCGAACTGGGTTCTGTTTATAGTTTTTCTACATAAATCTGTTGGGCAATCCTAGGATTGATTTGGATTTCTTGAGTTTCTGTCTTGAGAAGATAGACCTGAGCGAAAGAATCGTATTGGATGAAGGTGATGGTTTGGCCGATTTGCAGGTTATATTTTTCCAAGTATTTGAGCAAGTCAAAGTCATCGTGTACGCGTTTGATGATATAGTCGCCAGGGGCAGAAGCCTCTTCCAGAGTCAGTTGGTTTTCTTCGTCCAGAAGCTCTCCCTTGGCTGGAATGGTACCTCCGTGTGGACAGGTCTTGGGGTATTGGAGCATGGCATCCAGACGCTCAACGAAACGCTCAGAAACAGTGTGCTCTAGGACTTCGGCTTCCTCATGGATTTCATCAGTCGAGTAGCCGAGATGGTTGACCAGAAAGACTTCAATCAGTCGGTGCTTGCGATAGAGGTCAGAAACTAGCCTTAACCCCAAATCAGTCAGCAGGTAGCCGGCTTTTTTATCCTTGACCAGAAGTTCTTCCGCCAGCATTTTTTTCATCATTTCCGTCACAGCCGGAGGTGAAACCTGCATGAGCTGGGCGATTTCTTTATTGGTGATTTTTTTGTGGCGGCTGCCAATCTCATAGATACACTTGAGATAGTCTTCTTTATTTGGGGTCATCTTGCATCCTCGCTGAACTTTCTATCATTAGTATAACAAAAATCGCTGCAAGAATACAGCGTCTAAGCCTTTCTTTGATGTTTAGATTTTCTTCATTGTGATGGCCGTTGGGGTGGCAGGAAGTATGGTCCTTACAGCATGGATGCGACAGGATGCGTGCCGACAACGCTAGCCATGGTTATTTCTGGGATTACTGGCTCAGAAGTTCTGCCGACAACCGTTGCGGATTACCTATATAACCATACCAATGAATTTAATAAAGATGGATTTGGTACCAGCAGCCGTGGTATAGTCCGAGCTGCCCAGCACTGGGATCTGACGACTGAGACCCTGTTTACAGCTTCTGCTGTCAAAGAAGTGCTTTCGCAGGGGCATCATGTTCTAGGTGCCGTTGGTACTAGCATCTTTGCCCATTATCCAGTGACTCATGAGCTGGTTCTCAAAGGCTATGACAATGGAAAAACCTATGTTCGTGACCCTTATAATGCAGCTAATAATGGCTGGTATCCAGTAGACTATCTCTTTGGAGTCAAGAGTGTCGATCCGACGGATAATACAGAAGGATCACCCTTTATTGCCATCAAAGGATAAGAAATGCGTGAATAAGAAGACCGCTCGTTGCTTGACGGGCGGTTTTCTGCATTCTATGACTAGTATACTTGCACTCGTTCAAGAGTTTATCATTGACAAAGTCAGTAAGCGTAAAATTCATTATATGATTCTGGCCAGACACACAGGTTTTTTGGAAGCGATTGAGACGAGATTCTATTTTTGGACATATTTGTGATAAATGTTCTCAAAAAAACATGTAAATAGTTTGACAAACAAAGCTTTTCTCATTATACTATTAACATATCAGGAGGAAAAGCATGAAAAAAATCCAAAAACATGTCATTTTAGGTGCAGCAGTTCTTGCTAGTACTGGATTTGCTCACACTGTAGCTGCAGATACAACTCCAGTGGATGCAAATGCACCTGCAAACCAAGATAAGGCTCTATCTGCAAGTCCAGAAGCTCTTAAACAGCAAACTGAGCAGGTTAATCAAGCGAAAGCGGCTGTTGACCAAGCCAAAGAACAGGTTGCGACTGCTGAGACTAAGGTTGAAACAGACAAGAAAGATAATGCTGATACAAGTTCAGAAAAAATTGCGGAGGCTCAGGCAGCTGTGGCAGAAGCTGAGAAAAAAGTTGCCCCAGCGGAAAACGCAGCCAAGCAAGCCCAAGCAGCTCTTGATACAGCTAAAAAAGCAGAAGACACACAGGCAGCTGTAGCTCAGGATGCTCAAGCTCAAGCAGCTAAGGCACAAACCGAGACTCAAACTGCTCAGGATGCTGTGAATGCAGCCCAAAAAGCTGTGGACAGCAAACTGGTGAGTGAAAAGGTAACGAAGGCAAAGGATGAGCTTGACAAGGCACAAAAGAACCTGGATTCTTACCAAGACCAGTTGAAGACAGCTGAAGCTGAAGATGCGAAACGACAAGCGTCGATTGATCAAGCCCAGGCAGATATCAAAGCAGCCCAAGCAGAAATCAAGGAAAAAGAAGCGAAACTTTCGTCTCAAGATCAGGTTCACAATACTTTTACCCTATCGCAAGCTTATATAAATGCAATTAAAAGTAACAATATCAACGGTACAGCAAAGTTAACATCTGAGGCACAAGAAACACTTGCTAAAGAAGCAGCTACCCTAAAATCGAGCAATAATTATATTGGTAGTCCAAAAGATGCGCAACGAATGGTTAACATCAATGCTATTCCAAATGATGTTCTGATGGAATTGAACTATTATGCACAAGATTTGATTAATCAAATCCGTAAGCAAGCAGGAACAGCACCAGTAACATTAACACAAAATAGTATTGACTATGCAACAGCTCTAAGCCAAGCAGCCCGTGAACAAAAATATAAATACCAATCAAAAGAACCTATAACTTCACAAGTAGATGTTCCAAGAAGTGTGGTTGCTAAATTTGGACTGGATCAGTTTGGTCATAGAGTATCAGGAACTAACGAACTCGGCCCTTATCCTATTCTTGCTAGCCAAGAGAATGTCTCTGTTGACTATTTAAAAAAGGCAATTTACGATGATATCAAATTCCAACTGTTTGATTTAGGAGATAGCAGTGCGTATAGGGAGAGAGGGACTATCTATGCCCAAAAGGTAGTGGGGCATCTTGATAATCAAAAGAAAGGTGCATATGTTGCTGTTAACTTTAGCAACAACGGCATTATTAACCGAATTAACTTCCTTCTTTTCCCAAATAATGACGGTGATATTAAAGATCCTTCCAAAATAACACCAGCCTTAATCAATCCAAATGCCAATAATCAAGAAGCAGACGCTGCTCGTAAAGATTTGGCGGCTTCACAAGCTAAGTTGGATGCTGCTCAACGCACGTTGACAAATGCTCAGAACAAGCAGGAGACAGCCCTATTACTGCGTGAGGTTGTGAAAACTGCTAAGGACAAGTTAGCCAAGGCGGAACGTACTTACCAAGCTGAACTCGAAAATAGCAAGAATTCGGCTTCTGAAGAAACCAAGGCTAAGTTTGCAGTTTTAGCTAAAGCTCAAGCAAGCTTGAAAGAAAAAGAAGCAGCCCAAGCAAGTGCGCAAAAAACAGCTGAGGGAGCTAATGCCAAGCTTGCTGAATTGAAAGCAGCTACAGCGACCGCTCAAGAAAAGGCAACTGCTGCGGCTATAGCTCTGGAAGAGGCTCAACGCGCTGTTCAAGCTGCTAAAGACTATGTTACTCGCTTGCAAAACGCCCCTGCTCTTCTAAAAGAAGCAGAAGCAGCTCTCAATGATGCTAAAGCAAACTTGGCAAGTAAGGAAGAAACATATAGAGTCGAAAATGCCAAACTTGAAGCTTTGAAAGCAGCTCTTGCAGCCCTTGAGACAGACGACCCAACCAACCTCGTTTCTAAGAATGAGCGAAAGGTTCTGAAAGTCACTACAACGGGAGTGAAGAACGGAAAGAAACCAGTTCAGACCTATCAGGCTCCGGCAGCTCTTCCAAAAACAGGTTCTGCTGAATCATCTCTAGCACTTGCAGGATTGGGATTGCTCTCTATGCTGGGACTGGTTTTTGCAAAACGCCGTAAAGCTTAAGAGCATTTATCGATAAAATCAAATTCTAGATGAATTGTCTAATCGGTGAAAAGTTGGACGACTCATTTCAATAAAACTCATACTGAGAGAGGACCAGTTTGGTCTTCTCTTTATTTATTGAGTGATTTGTTAAGAACATCTTTATTGTTAGCACTCCAAGGGTTCATATTTTGTTCTTTGTTATCATGTGAGTTTGTGATAAAATCTAATTGTTCTATGTAGATTAGATTTTTTATTATAATCCCTACAGTTTTGAACTATTAGAGCTAACAGAAAGGAGGGAAGCCATGTATCCGAAAGAAGAGAAAGAGCAGCTCTTTCAGCAATTGCAATCAATCGGCTGGTCTCAGACAGCGTTAGAACAAGTTTTTGCAGAGATTAGTGTGCAAGGGAAAACAGTGTCAGAAGAAAGAGATTACCTGCGGGAGGCTCAGCTTTTTGGCAGTCCCTTTTTTCAAAAGCTCTGGCAGGCTGAGCAGGCTCAGATCAGCAGGTTAGGAGCTCAGGAGTTGCTGGTTTTGGCTATGAATCTTGCTAATATGCCTGAGGAGCTGAGCGGAAACAAGGCAGAGACGGATTTTTTGCTGGCTCGGATTGCTCCAAACCTAACACCTCATGATGGCTTTTGGAAGATTTTTTCAAGGACCTTGCGCCAGGCTTTTCCGGCAGATGATTTTAGCCAAAAGGATGGCAATCAAAAGCTCAAAAGGCAGCTACATCAGTTTCGCTATGTCATTTCCTGCCAGCAGGCCCAGTGGGTCAGAGATCACTACCGTCAGGCTGGTATGACAGATGCAGAAGCCTTGGCCTCCTATCTAAAGGCTTTTCCAGCGCTGCCTTATAGCTTTCAAGAATCCTCTCGCTTGCATAATAAAGCCTATATTGATAAGATGTCTAGTCAAGCTATCTATCCGGATGGTCAAGCAAGTCAGGCCAATATAAAAATCCTGATTGATTTTCATACAGAGTTTATTTTGGATCAGACAGGTCGTTTTCTCAATATTATCGATCCAGAGGGGGCCAGCCAAAATGGTATTGTGAATGGCGCCAGCTTTAACTATGGTGAGAATAACCGGCCGGACAATCAGGCTTCTCATACTCGCTATGATGTCAAAACGCCTGCAGTCTGGGATCCTCGCTTTCGCAGGCTTGCCATTGAAAATGGCGGCCGCAAGTTCAAATCACCTCAGAACAATCGTGGCCCATTGGGCTATCGTTCGGCTAAGAGCCCTTATGCTCGAAAGGGACGGAGTGCTTATAAACAGGTAAAGGCAGAGATTGCTCGGTTCAAGAAATTGCTGGATCGACCATCCTTTTTCTTGCGTTTCTGGGCTTGGTTCCGTCAGTTTTGGCAGAAGTTTTTCGCACAAAAAAATACGGACTAGCAGGTCCGTATTTTTATCTCTTATAAACTCTTAACTGCTGCAATCGCCGCATCATAGTCAGGCTCGGTATTGATATTGTCAACATATTCAGCGTAGGTCACAGTGTTGTTTTCGTCCAAGACAAGAACTGCACGGGCCAAAAGGTGCCATTCATTGATGAGAACAGCATAGTCGTGGCCGAAAGAATGGTCGAAGTAGTCAGAGAGCATGACAGCATTCTCAATGCCTTCAGCAGCACACCACTTGCCTTGAGCAAAAGGTAAATCAACTGAAACAGTGATAACAACGGTATTATCCAAGTCAGAGAGCTCTTGGTTGAAACGACGAGTCTGAGTTGAGCAGACACCAGTATCGATAGATGGGATGATGCTCAGGACTTTCTTTTTGCCAGCAAAGTCAGCCAGAGTTTTCTTTGAAAGGTCAGGGGCTGTCAAGCTAAAATCGTGGGCTGTGTCGCCAACTTGCAGTTGCTTTCCAGTAAAGGTTACAGGATTTCCGAGAAAAGTTGTCATAGGAAGTCTCCATTCATGTTTGATAACTTCATTGTACAGCGAATAGTGATTTTTTTCGAATAATTTGACCGGAAATTTGAGAGCGACTCCATGTGAAGCTCCTTCTCCAAGAATAAAGAGGTTAGGATTTTGTCTTCCTAACCTTTTATCATTATTTTGCCAATCCTTCAGAAATTTTATCCAGATTGTATTTCATCATGCTGTAGTAGCTGTCACCCTCTTCGCCTTGGTCAGCGATTGAGTCAGTGAAAATTTTAGCGTGGATTGGGATATTGGTGTCTTTAGAGACAGTCTTCATTGGACGGTCGTCCACACTTGATTCGACAAAGAGAGATGGCACTTTTGTTTTGCGCAGTTTTTCAACTAAGCTTTTGATTTGATCTGGAGTTCCTTCTTCCTCGGTGTTGATTTCCCAGATGTAGGCTGATGGCACATTGTAGGCCTTAGAGAAGTACTTGAAGCAGCCTTCGCTGGTCACAATCATTTTCTTTTCTTCTGGGATATTGTTGAATTTCTCCTTGGCTTCCTTGTCCAAAGCGGTTAGCTTTTCCACATAGGCTTTGAGATTTTTCTCGTAAGTGGCCTTATTGTCAGGGTCTTTTTCAATCAAACGCTTGGCAATGTTTTGCGCATAGATAATACCATTTTCCAAGTTGAGCCAAGCATGAGGGTCTTCCTTGCCTTTTTCACTTTGCCCTTCAAGGTAAATGACGTCAACGCCATCGCTGACAGCGTAGTAGTCCTTGTTTTCTTTCTTATTGGCATTTTTGACCAACTTGGTGAACCAAGCATTGCCGCCAGTTTCCAGGTTGATACCATTGTAGAAGATGAGGTCCGCTTGAGAAGTCTTTTTTACATCTTCGGGCAGGGGTTCATATTCGTGGGGGTCTTTGCCGACTGGTACAATGCTGTGCAGGTCAATCTTATCGCCAGCTATATTTTTGGTAATATCAGCGATAATTGAGTTGGTCGCAACAACCTTGAGCTTGGACGAGTCACTGGATGCCTTCTTCTGACCGGAGCAGGCAAAGAGAGTGCAGACTGCTAGCAAAAGCAGGGATAAAAAACCTAATTTTTTCATGGGATTCCTCCATCAAATTTTATTTTAGTTTAGGTCGGTTTTTAAGTTTTAAATAGCGTTGCTTAGGGGCGATAAAGAAAGAGATGAGAAAGATGAGAGCTGAGGTCAGGACAATGCTGGATCCTGCAGCGACATTAAAGCTGTAGCCGATAAAGAGCCCCAGTACAGAAGCTAGAGCGCCCAGTCCTGAGGACAGCAGGATCATAGTTTTCAGACTGTTGGCATAGAGGTAGGCCGTTGCTGCCGGCGTAATCAAGAGAGCGACAATCAGAATGGTTCCCACACTCTGCATGGCTGTCACAGAGACCAAGGTCAAAAGAATCATCAGCAGATAGTGATAGAAGCTGACCGGCATGCCCATGGCTTGAGCCAGCAAGGGGTCAAAGGAGGTAATCAATAGCTGCTTGAAAAAGAGGATGATGATTAAGAGCACAGCTATTCCGACTCCAATACTAATCCACATATCAATGTCCTGTACGGCCAAAATATTCCCAAAGAGAATATGAAAGAGGTCTGTGGAACTATTGGCAACGCCAATTAGGATCACACCCAGAGCTAGGAAGGAAGAAAAGGTAATCCCAATGGCTGTATCGCTTTTGATAATGGAATTGCCCTTGATGTAGGTGATAATAATCGAGGCCAAAAGTCCGAAGGTGATGGCTCCGATAAAGAAATTAATCCCTAAAATGTAGGACAGGGCCACACCGGGCAGAACCGCATGAGAGATAGCGTCCCCCATGAGCGACATGCCGCGCAGAATGATAAAGCAGCCGACAGCTCCAGCAACAATCCCAATGACGATGGCTGTGATGAGGGCGTTTTGCAGAAAGTGAAAATCCCGCAGCCCTTGGAAAAATTCTAAAATCATCCTAGGCACCTCCATTCATAAAGAGCTGGGAGCCGTAAGTCTTTTTCATATTGTCTTTGGTAAAGCTGGTCTCGGTAGGTCCAAAGGCAATTAGCTTACGATTGAGCAGGATAACTTGGTCGAAATAATCAACTACCTTACTCAGGTCATGGTGGACAATCAGGATAATCTTGCCTGCGGCTTTGAGACTCCGCAAAGTCGCCATGATAATCTCTTCACTGACAGAGTCAATCCCGACGAAGGGCTCATCCAAAAAGATACAATCCGCCTCTTGAACCAAGCAGCGAGCAATCAAGACTCGCTGGAATTGCCCGCCGGATAGCTGGCTAATCTGGCGCTCAGCCAAGTCTTCTAAACCGACAATTTTCAATGCCTCAGCTACCTTGTCCCAATGAGAACTCTTCAGCCCCTGAAAGAGCTTGAGCTGCGGGTAAAGTCCCAAAGAGACACACTCTTTGACCTTGATAGGAAAATGATAATCAATATTAATCTTTTGCTCCACATAGGCAATCCGTTGGAGAGAGTTCTGCAGTGGCTTTTGATCCAGCAGAGTCTGGCCTTGGTGGTCAATAATCCCTAGCATGCCCTTGAGCAGGGTGGATTTTCCGGCTCCGTTAGGACCAATAATCCCAGTAATGGTTGGCTCTTTAATGGTTAATGAAAGGGGCTCAAGAGCCAGCGTATCCTGATAGCTAACAGTCAAATCTTTAATCGTAATCATCTCATACACCTCTATGAGATTAATATACATTAAAATAAAAATTAAGTCAAGTTAATTTTTAATAAATCTCTAAAATTAATATAAGAAATGTTTGAAAAAACAAGTAGATTTTGATAAGGTTATATCAAAAGCATGAAAGCGAGAAGAAGATGACACGACTACAAGATGATTTCTATGATGCGATTAATGGTGAGTGGGCCAAGACGGCGGTTATTCCTGATGATAAGCCAGTGACGGGCGGCTTCATGGATCTGGCAGATGAGATTGAGGAACTTATGCTTTCTACGACAGACAAATGGCTGGCTGGCGATGGAGTGCCAGAAGATGCCATTCTGCAGAACTTTGTTGCTTACCACCGCTTAGCAGTGGATTATGACAAGCGGGAAGCGGCAGGGATTGAGCCTGCGCGTGCTTACATTGATGAAATTCGCAACCTAGCGTCTTTTGAAGATTATGCTTCTAAGATTGCTGACTTCGAGCTGGCTGGCAAGCCGACTTATTTCCCCTTTGGTGTAGCGCCTGACTTTATGGATGCCCGAATCAATGTCCTCTGGGCAGACGGACCGGGAACGATTTTGCCAGACACGACCTACTATGCGGAGAACCATCCGCAGAAGGCTGACCTACTTGCAAAATGGCGCAAGGCTCAGGAAGATTTGCTAGCAATATTTGACTTTGCAGAAGAGGAAATCAAGGATCTTCTGGACAAGATCTTGGAGCTGGATGCTGTTTTTGCTCAGTATGTTCTGTCTAGTGAAGAAAGCTCTGAGTATGCTAAGCTCTACCATCCTTATAAGTGGGACGATTTCAAGGCCTTGGTGCCAGAGTTGCCTCTGGCGGATATTTTCACCAAGTTAATCGGTCAAGAACCCGACCAAGTCATTGTGCCAGAAGAGCGTTTTTGGCAGGCAGCTAAGGATATTTATACAGCCGCTAACTGGGATAAACTCCATGCTCTGCTGATTCTCTCTGCAGTTCGTAATACGACACCTTATCTAACGGATGACATCCGTGTCTTGGCAGGAGCTTATCATCGTGCTCTATCAGGGACTCCTCAGGCTCAGGACAAGAAAAAAGCGGCATTTTACCTGGCCCAAGGTCCCTTTAATCAAGCTGTTGGTCTCTGGTATGCCGGTCAGAAGTTCTCTCCAGAAGCCAAGGCTGATGTGGAGCAGAAAGTGGCGACGATGATTGAAGTTTATAAAAATCGCCTGGCTCAGAATGACTGGCTGACACCAGAAACTCGGGACAAGGCTATTGTCAAACTCAATGTCATCAAGCCTTATATTGGTTATCCTGACGAGCTTCCTGAGCGCTATTCTCGCAAGGTCGTGGATGAAAAGCTGACTCTCTTTGAAAATGCTCAGAAGCTAAGCCAGATTGATATTGCTTACAGCTGGAGCAAGTGGAATCAACCGGTGGATTACAAGGAATGGGGAATGCCAGCCCATATGGTCAATGCCTACTATAATCCGCAGAAAAACCTGATTGTCTTTCCAGCGGCTATCCTGCAGGCGCCTTTCTATGACTTGCACCAGTCCTCGTCAGCCAATTACGGTGGTATCGGAGCGGTCATTGCCCATGAGATTTCTCATGCTTTTGATACCAATGGAGCTTCCTTTGATGAAAATGGCAGTCTTAATAATTGGTGGACGGAGCATGACTACCAAGCCTTTACCGAACGGACTCAAAAGGTCATTGACCAGTTCGAAGGGCAGGATTCCTATGGTGCTAAGGTCAATGGCAAGCTGACTGTTTCAGAAAATGTGGCAGATCTGGGCGGTATTGCAGCAGCCCTAGAAGCAGCCAAGAAAGAAGCGGATTTCTCTGCTGAGGAATTCTTTACCAACTTTGCCCGCATTTGGCGAATGAAGGGACGCGAAGAGTATATGAAGCTTTTGGCAAGCGTCGATGTCCATGCTCCAGCCAAGCTTCGGACCAATGTGCAGCTGCCTAACTTTGACGACTTCTTTACGACCTTTGATGTCCAAGAGGGAGACGGCATGTGGCGGAGTCCAGAAGAGCGGGTGGTCATCTGGTGATGCCGAGATAAGACGCTTATCGAATCTTGCTCAAATCAAAAATAATCGAGTTCATTTCAATAGTCTGTTTTTGTTTGTGAAAGCAGACTATTTTGTCAAAGAAAATATAAAGCGTTTACATTTTTGTGGCCTTGTGCTATACTGTAGTTGATAACAAAAAACAAACAAAATATCCAAATAGAATAGATTTCAAAGTGTTTATTAATGAATAATAAAGAAAAGAGATGTTCTTATGGTAAAACGATTCATTAGTTCAAATGCTTCAGAAATTTTAAGTATGACTGCGCCGGAGCTGAAACAGAGCATCAAGGCCAGTGAGGGCCGCGTTATCCTATCTGAAAACGTAGCTTTCAAAGAATCTTATATCGGTGATGTGACCAATGCAGAGATTGCTCGGTCTTTTGGTGCTGACTTGATTTTGCTGAATGGGATTGATATCTTCCAGCCTTTTGTAGCTGGTCTGGACGCCAAGGAAGATTTTGTTCAGGAACTTCATCGCTTGGTGGGCCGTCCTATCGGTATCAATCTAGAGCCGGTGGACAGTCAGGCCCAGATGGCAGGAGAACGACTGATCATAAATGAGGGGCGTCAGGCTAGTCTAGCGACCATTCAGCGAGCAGAAGAGCTGGGCGTTGACTTTATCTGTCTAACAGGTAATCCGGGGACTGGTGTCACCAATCAAGCCATTATCGACACCATTCGAGTGGTCAAGGAGAATTTTTCAGGCCTGCTGATTGCGGGCAAAATGCATGCTTCAGGTGTGGATGAGCCGGTAGCAGACCTAGAAGCAATCGCTCAATTTATCGAAGCTGGTGTTGATATTGTCCTAGCACCGGCAGTCGGCAGTGTGCCAGGCTTTGATGAGCAGGACTTGAAGCAGATTGTCCGACTGGCCCATCAAAAGGGGGCTCTGGTTATGAGTGCGATCGGTACCAGCCAAGAGAGTGCTGATGAAGATATTGTCAAGCAAATGGCTATCCGTAACAAAATCTGCGGTGTAGATATCCAGCATATCGGAGATTCCGGCTACGGCTGTCTGGCCCCGGTTGAAAATATCTTTGCCATGAGCAAGGCTCTCAGAGGGCAGCGCCACACCATTTCCATGATTTCACGCTCAATCAATAGATAGTAAAATGAGACAGGCTTTTAGGGGTAAGCTCCTAGAAAGCCTGTCTCTTTTTTTGTAAAAAAACCGAGATTCTTGTCTCGGCCTTTATAGGTTTCCTTTTTTATCCAAAAATTCATGATAGACACAGAGGCTGACTGCAGAGCGGGCAATACTGTATTTAGAGTAGGGGATAATAACAATCTCTGCTTGTTTTTGCTTTGGAAAGAGAGGGACTTCCTGCTCTAACTGAGCCAGAACCTGCTCGGCAATCACCGGATAGGAAAAGAGCTGGCCGTCCAGATAAATCCTTTCGCTATCAATAAGTTGGCAGAGGTTAGAAATGGAAATGGCCAGATAGCGGCAGGCAGTATGAATCAACTCAATGCTCCCCAAGTCTCCTAAGCGATAGGCGGTCATCAGACTTGTCAAATCAATGTCGTTAGCATCCTCTACAAGGGTCTTTAGGAGCGAGGTCTGGGAAGCCCGATACAGGATAGCTGCTTTATCAATCAGAGCACTCTCGCTGGCATAGACCTGCAGGCATCCGTGCTTGCCGCAAGGACAGCGCTCGCCTTCGGGATTGATGACAGTATGTCCTACCTCCCCGATAAGATAATTCTCCTGACTGTAAATACTGCCCTTGTACATGTAGGAGCAATGAATACCTCTGGCGACATGATAGACGATAAAATTACTGTCTGTAGGATGATAGCTAAAGAGGCGTTCAGCCATTGTCAAACAGTGGGATTTATTGGCAAAGTAGACAGGGAGGTCAAAGGCTTCTTGAATAGTCTGCAGGTTAATCTGTCCCCAGTGGGGATTTTTAGAAATGATAAAATCACTCTCAGAGAGATTCACATGCCCCGGTAGCCCGAGGGCAATTGCTGAGATGGAGTATTTGCTGTTCTTCTTCAGAAAATCTTGAATCAGCCGGATAATTTCCTGGTCAGACGGGCCGCCTGTCACCTCGACCTGATAAGTCCGAATGCTGCTTTCTACAATCTCACCGGTATTGTCAGCGATGACTATGGCCAGGTGTTTTTCAGAAATCTCAAAGCCCAGATAGTAGCGGCTACGAGGCGCAATATCTAGCAGGGTTTTCTTGCGGCCTACGCTCTCATCATTGAGCTCGCCCAGCTCCAGTACCAAGCCTTCCTTGATCAGTTCATTGATGATACTGCCAGTCGTGGCTGGTGTAATTTGAGTTTCTTTTGAAATATCAATCCGAGAAATCGGTCGTTTGGCATAGAGCTGATCCAGGACAGTTGCCCTTAGCTCGTTTTGTTTTCTAGTTCGTGTCATCTTCTTTCCTCTGCTGCTATACTATCAAAAAAAGCTATAAATCTCAAATGTAAGCGTTGACATAGTACAAAAAAATAGTTATAATGTTTATAGAATATTAATAACATAGTGAAAAATATTCTGTTTTCGGATTTTTGTTTATATATTGAAAATAAATAGCAAGCGTCGTTGCAGGCTAGGTCAGATTCATAAAGGAGGATGCTGATGGAAACAAAACAAATTATGTTAGTCTGTGCGGCTGGGATGAGCACCAGTCTCATGGTCAATAAAATGCAGAAAGCTGCAGAGGAGTGCGGCTTGGCTGCGACGATATTTGCGGTGCCAGTGTCAGAAGCAGAAGACTATCTAAGCGAGAAAAAGGTTGATGTCCTTTTGCTGGGGCCTCAGGTCCGCTATCTGCTGGAGGATTTACAGGAAAAACTAGCTTCAAAAGGTATTCCGGTGGATGTTATCCCTATGACGGACTACGGAATGATGAAGGGGGATAAGGTCCTGGATTTGGCAGAGTCGCTCATGAAGTAGGTACTTTTATGGAAAATAAAGATTCCTTAGAGGTCGCTATGACCCTCATTATGTATGGCGGAGAGGCCAAGTCTTGTGCTATCGAAGCAATTGCTGCAGCTAAAAAGCAGGACTTTGACCGAGCTCAGGAGAGACTGAGTCAGGCTCAGAAGGCCCTGCTGCAAGCCCATCACGCTCAAGCTGAAATGCTGAGCAAGGAGGCACAAGGAGAGAAGACAGAACTTAGTTTATTTATGGTGCATGGGCAGGATCATCTCATGACCAGTATCGCCTTTGTTGATTTGGCAAAGGAGATTGTTGATTTGCATAAAAAATTTGATGAATAGGAGAAATGCAGATGAGTAGTTTGGTTGATAAATGGCAAGCGCGTCTCATGCCTATTGCCAATAAAATCGGCAACCAAAAATTTCTGGTTGCCCTACGGGATTCTTTTATCGGGACCATGCCTGTGATTATGACGGGCTCTTTCGCCCTCATGGTCAACGCCTTTCTATCTGACTTGCCAGGACAGTTCGGCTGGACCTGGATTTCCTCTACCTTCCAGTGGCTGATTGATATTAACTGGCTGGTATTTAAGGGCAGTATTCCTATCGTTACCCTCTTATTCCTCTTTACCTTCGGGGTCAATATCGCTAAGATTTACAATACTGATAAGGTGTCTGCTGGTCTGGTAGCTGTGGCTTCCTACATCATTACCATTGGTGGCTCAGTCACTAAAACCTTTGAGTTGGCTGGCAAAACACCAGGGCTGAGTAAGGCAATTTCAAAACTCCCAGAGCTAAAACTTGACGGCAGTAATCTGTCTGTGACGATTAACAGTGTCATTCCAGGTGACCAGATCAGTGCGCGTGGTTATTTTACTGCCATTCTGATTGGTTTTGTATCTGTCATCATCTTTTGTAAGGTCATGAATCGTAACTGGACCATCAAACTTCCAGATTCTGTTCCGCCAGCTATCATGAAGCCGTTCCTGTCTATCATTCCAGCTGCGATTGCCATGTATGTCGTGGGAATTGCGACCTATCTCTTTAACCTTGTGACAGGCGAGCTCTTGATTGACTGGATTTACAAGATTCTGCAGGCGCCGCTTCTCAGCTTGTCTCAAAGCTTCTGGGCTGTGCTGCTCATTGTCTTTCTCAATAAGATTTTTTGGTTCTTCGGACTGCACGGTGGTAATGTGCTGGCGCCAGTTATGGCCAGTCTATTTGGTGTGACCATGCTGGCCAATCTGGAAGCTTATCAGGCTGGGCATGCGATTCCTTACATGTGGACGGATAATTCCTTTGGTGCCTTTGTCTGGTTTGATGCGATTGGTGTTGCCATTGCCATTCTCTGGCAATCTCGGAACAAGCACTATCGCGAAGTGGCCAAGTTGGGAATTTTCCCAATGGTCTTCAACATCGGTGAGCCGGTTATGTACGGTCTGCCAATCGTTTTGAATCCAATTATGTTTATTCCATACGTCCTGACGCCAATGGTCATGGTAACAGTAGCCTACTTTGCAACCTCTATGGGCTTGGTTGCGCCGGTTACTCAAAACGTTACTTGGGTAATGCCGCCGATTCTCTACGGTTTCTTTGCGACAGCCTTCGACTGGCGGGCAATTATTCTTTCGCTGGTTAACATCGCTATTTCGACCGCTATATATCTGCCCTTTGTCAAGATGGCAGATAAACAGGAGGAGCTTGGATAGATGGCAAAATTTGAAATTAAAGAAGAATTTTACCTGGATGGCAAGCCTTTTAAGATTTTATCGGGAGCTATTCAGTATTTCCGGCTTCATCCAGACCAGTGGCGAGATACCCTTTACAATCTTAAAGCTTTAGGCTTTAATACGGTAGAAACCTATATTCCTTGGGCATTGCATGAACCTCAGGAAGGTCAGTTTCAGGCAGAGGGCATGCTGGATTTTGAAGCATACTTCAAGTTGGTTGAGGAGATGGGGCTTTATCTCATTGTCCGGCCGACGCCCTACATCTGTGCAGAGTTTGACTTTGGCGGCCTGCCAGCCTGGCTCTTGAGATATCCTTCGATGCGCCTGCGGGTCAATCATCCGCTTTTTCTGGAAAAGGTCAGTCATTTCTATGACTGGCTCTTTCCCAAGCTTCTGCCCTATCAGAGTGATCAAGGGGGGCCTATCCTCATGATGCAGGTGGAAAATGAATACGGTTCTTACGCCGAGGACAAGGCCTACATGCGCAGCATTGCACAGATGATGAAGGTACGTGGAGTTACGGTTCCCCTCTTTACTTCTGATGGGACTTGGATTGAGGCCTTGGAGTCTGGGACCTTGATTGAAGATGATATTTTTGTGACGGGGAATTTCGGCTCTCAGCCCAAGGAAAATACAGATAATCTGCGAGCTTTCATGGAGCGCTACGGCAAGAAATGGCCGCTTATGTGTACCGAGTTTTGGGATGGCTGGTTCAGCCGCTGGAGCGAGGAAATCGTTCGGCGAGAGGCAGAAGATTTGGCTCAGGATGTCAAAGAAATGCTGCAGCTAGGCAGCATGAACCTCTTCCTATTGAGAGGTGGGACAAACTTTGGCTTTATCAGCGGCTGTTCGGCCCGCAAGACCAAGGATTTGCCGCAGATTACCTCCTATGATTTTGACGCACCCATTACTGAGTGGGGGCAGCCAACAGAGAAATACTACGCTGTTCAGCGGGTGACCCACGAGGTCTTTCCAGAGCTTGAGCAGATGGAGCCTATTAGCCGACAGGCTAAGGCCTATGGCAGTTTTCCGCTGCTTGGGACTGCAAATCTGCTGGATGTTGTAGCGGACATCACAGAGGAAATTCAGCTGGATTATCCGCAGCCTATGGAGCAGATTGGGCAGAATCATGGCTATATTCTCTACCGTTCCGATATCAAAAATCAATACCATGAGGAAAGGCTCAAGGCATTGGAGACTCATGATCGCTGCCATTTCTATGTCAATCAGGAGCACCTAGCTACCCAGTATCGGGAAGAAATCGGTGATGAAATGCTCTTCTCAGCTGACACCGAACGGATTCAGATTGATGTGTTGGTGGAAAATATGGGGCGGGTCAACTATGGTTACAAGCTGGGTGCACCCAGTCAATCCAAGGGAGTCAAGGGTGGTATCATGATTAACCACCAGTTCCGCAAGGGTTGGAAGCATTATGCGCTCAAGTTTGACCAGGAAATGCTGGCCAAGCTAGACTGCTACTCAGCTCCACCTGAAAGAGTTAAAGCACCGACCTTCTATCGCTTTGAAGCAGAGTTAGATGATATCGCTGATACTTTCATTGACTGCTCTAAGTATGGGAAGGGCTGTATTTCGGTCAACGGCTTCAACCTTGGCCGCTACTGGAATGAAGGACCAATTCACTATCTCTATGTGCCGTCTGGCCTACTTAAGGAAAAGAATGAATTTATCGTCTTTGAAACTGAAAATGTCAAGATTGAAGAGTTGACCTTGCTTGATCATCCGGTCTATAAGAAATGAGGTGTTGCGATGAAATATATGACAGTCGGGAATGAACTGAAAGAAGCCAGTCAGCTGATTTTGGGCTGCATGCGATTGGCAGAGCACGATCCTAAAGAGGTCGTTTCCGTTCTTGAAACAGCATTAGAAGTGGGAATTAATTTCTTTGACCACTCAGATGTTTATGCTGGTGGGCAATCTGAAGCCAAGTTTGCGCAGGCTCTTCGCTCAGCTAAAATTCCCCGAGACCGAGTTCTCATCCAGTCCAAGTGCGGACTGCGGGATGTTCACACCAACTACCATTTTGACTTTTCTAAGGATTATATCATCAGCTCGGTTGAAGGCAGCTTGGAGCGTTTGCAGACAGACTATCTGGATGTGCTCCTCCTACACCGGCCAGATGCTCTTGTGGAGCCGGAAGAGGTGGCTGAAGCTTTCTCACAGCTGCACCAAGCTGGGAAGGTCCGCTATTTCGGAGTCAGTAATCAAAATCCTTATCAAATCGAGCTGCTGCAGAAAAGTGTGGAGCAGCCTTTGATTGCCAACCAACTGCAGTTTGGTCCTGCCCATACTCCGATGCTGGATGCTGGGCTCAATGCCAATATGCTCAATCCTTTGGCAATCGTCCGGGATGGTAGTGTATTGGACTATTGTCGATTGCATCATATCACGATTCAGCCTTGGTCACCATTTCAGGTTGACTTGAACCAGGGACTTTTTATGGAGCATCCTAAATATGCTCCGCTTACAGAAACTCTGCATGCCTTTGCGTCAGACTATCAAGTTTCCTTTGAAGCCTTAGTTCTGGCCTGGATTTTGCGTCATCCGGCTCAGATGCAGCCAATTGTTGGCTCCATGAATCCACAGCGAATTCGCTCAATGGTGGCTGCTTTTGATATTGAGCTCTCTCGGGCTGACTGGTATAAGATATACAAGAGCGCAGGGAATCCTCTGCCCTAAGCTTGTTTTTGCAGGGAGATTATTTGTTATTCAGAATCAATGAAGGCTAAGAGCAGTGAATCGGTCTGCTTGTTTCATTGATTAAGCTAGATTCTGTGTCTTATGAAAGGAGAATGATATGAATAATAAGTTTTCTTGGCAAGGCCTAGCAAAATCTGCTTCTGCTGCCAAGTATGGAAGCGGCTTGCTGCTATGTGCTTCCCTCTTGTCCTTAGCAGCTTTGACGTGCGTCTCAAGAGTTAAAGCAGAAGATGTTGCGCCTGCCCCTGCCGCAGTAGCTGAAACGCCGGCTTCTCCAGCAGCCCAAGCAAGTCCTGAGGCTGAAAATCCAGCTGTGGTTGAACCCCAAGCAGCTCCTGCAAGTCAGGCCGAATCAGCTGCTAGTGAGTTGCCAGCTAGTCAGGTTATGTCCGATGAGCAGAAGCAGCGCGCCATTGCTCAGATGGGAGCCAATCAAGGGGATGTCTGGGTTTGGTCGGAGGAAAATGTCGTTGAAGAAAATGGGGAGCGTCAAAAGCGCGGTCCTAATGGCGG
This sequence comes from uncultured Streptococcus sp., assembly GCF_963536705.1. Classification (GTDB taxonomy): domain Bacteria; phylum Bacillota; class Bacilli; order Lactobacillales; family Streptococcaceae; genus Streptococcus. The sequence goes on from NZ_CAUTAP010000012.1 coordinate 76,912, forward strand.
CCCCGGCCAATTTAATGGCGGAGCCGTCGTGTTAGGCGGTCGTCCGACTTATGACCCCGCAGCTGATTGGTACTACCTAGCTTATAAAGGCGAAGGGATGACCGACGAAGAAGCACAGGCTGTCTTTGACAAGGAACGCGGCAAATGGATGAATGAATTTGATCCTTGGGGTGTTGTGATGGAAATGACGGACAATAAGGCCAGCAATGCTTGGGCAGATGTTCGTAACATGCAGGCTTTCGTCCTTCGGAAGGACTCCAATGTCTGGGAGAAAATTGTGGATCACCCTCAAGGGGTTCAATGGGTTGCTCAGTTCAAGGGGAATATGTCCAGCTACGTAGGAGATGCGCGGCAGGAAGCCTTGGCTGGCGGGGGAACAGCTATTGAGGTATTACCTAAGCAGGATAGGGTTGCCCACTGGGGTTCTGATCAGGCTCGTGATATTCCGAATCCTCAGACCATTCGGGCTGTTCTGGTTTCTGTCGAAGCGCGTATTTCTGAAAAATCTGACCCAGATGCCAAGCTTGGTATTCAAGTTGGCGGTGACTGGAAATTTGCTGAAGAAGTGAGTAAGCCGCTCTGGTATCCAGGAGCTGGTTTGGCTGGTATTCAGCGACTGACCAAGGATTGGGCTCGTTACTATTTTGTTAGCCTCACTGGTATTCAAGATGCAGTCGAAGAAAGGGCCATTTCACAAGATGAGTTTATGAAGAGTATCGTGCCGCTGGCCGATATGGAGCAGGATCCCCAAAATCAAGCCCAGCAGCCAACTCCTGCAAGACCTGATCCAAAGGGGAGCCAAGTGGAAAATCTGACCTACAAAACAAGCGGCCAGACGGACCCTCAAGCAGCGTCTCAAGAGCCAACTCTTGAGCAAGCTTCTTCCAAACAATTGCCTAAGACCGGCAGTCAAAGCAGTCTATTGACCAATCTGCTTGGGCTCGGACTCTTAGGGCTGGGTGCTGGCTTCCTTGGCTTGAAGAAAAAATCTTAGGTTTTGCAAGCTAGAGGGGAAAATAATCTACAAAAAAGCAACAGCAGATTCTAGCTGTTGCTTTGTGTTTGATTTAGGTTTTGCACGACAGGCTGTCCAAAATTAGGTGCTTGCGCAGCAGGCGGACTGCAGACAGGTTTCTGGTATTTTTGAGTAAAGCGGCATCTTGGGAAGTTGGAGCAGCCCCAAAATTTCTGACCGGCCTTAGAACCTTTGGATGCTGTACGGAGCACCAATCCATGCTGGCAGCGAGGGCAGATCTTTTCTGCGTCTCTTCGTTGCTTATTCTGAGCAATACTGTTAATATGGCGCTCTTTGATGACCTGCTTTCGCTTGGTCAAAGGCAGGAGCATACGATAAAGGTCGTCAATCTGCTCAGGCGACAGGTAGACTTGACTTTGGTAGGCCTGCCGGTCAATTGCTCCGATCACTTGCCAGGTCTGAATAACCTTATGCCTATCACTGTTTAGATGGATTTCCTTAAGTTGACAGTCATTGCCAAAGACGATATAGGAATATAGATTTGGCGTGTATTGGTTGAGATAGTAGCTGAGCCATTTGAGATGAACTTTATTTTGAATAACGGGATTGAAAAAAGAATGTTTGTAAGATTTTCCGCGGCCACCGGAAAGAACCTGAGTCCAGTGTTGCTGATTTTCTGAGCCAAAGATCCAGCCCTTGTAGTTTTTGGACTCAAAAATGTAAATTCCAGATGGATGAATCAGCAGGGCATCAATCTCAGTAGTAGTGCCATCTTCTTTGAAGATATAGAGATTGTACAAAATCTTTTTATAGCCATAGAGCTGGTTCAAGACCTGACCAAGCTGGTACTCTCCCTGTTTTCCCTTGTTGTATTTGAGTTCCCAAGGGGCAGTCTGGGTTTGCTGGAAATAGTCAGGCTCTGGGCTTTGGCTGGACGACCAATCTGAGTCCGTATCTTCTCGGTCTTCAAGTAGCTTATAACTGATAAAAAAGACGATGCCAAAGACAGCCACAAATGCGACGAAAAAGAATCCAAACATTTCCTAATCTCCCTTAAAATCCCTAATTCGAGTATAGCACAAAATAAAGAACGAAAGATTTTTATAAGTGTAAAAACACAGCAATTGAACAATAGAACAAAATGTGTCTAAAAATAGAAAGCTATCCTTTAAAAACTTATTTTCCAAAAACACCTCACAAACCTAAAAAATCATGTATAATAAAAAGACAGGAAAAGAATAGGAGTTATCATGTCTCAGGAATTAATCAGTGTTATCATCCCTGTTTACAATGTTGAGCAGTATTTAGCAGAATGTGTGAACAGCGTCTGTCGTCAGACCTATCAAAATCTGGAGATTATTCTAGTCAATGATGGTTCAACAGATGCTTCGGGCCAGATTTGCCAAGAGCTGGCTGACCAGGATGCTAGGATTCGTCTCATTCATCAGGACAATCAAGGCTTGTCCGGTGCCCGCAATACAGGGATTGAGCACTCCAGTGCAGACTATTTGATTTTTGTTGATTCAGATGACTGGCTGCCTGAGCAGCATGTTGCCCGTCTTTATGAAAAGCTCAAGGAGTACGATGCGGACATTGCCATTGGTCACCACTGTAGTTTCCGTGCTGAGGATTCAGCCTTCCTCTACTATTCGACAGAGCATTTTGAAACCCTCTATACGCGAGAAGAGATGATTGAGGAGTACCCTAGACGGCGCATGGTAGACGGTGTCTTTCTTTGTGCCTGGGCCAAGCTCTATAAGCGTAAGCTCTTTGATACAGTACGCTATCCAGTCGGCCGAGTGGCAGAAGATGCTTTTACGACTTATAAGCTTTATCTTCAGTCAGACAAGATTATCTATCTCAATGAACCGCTCTATTACTATCGCTTACGTCCAAATAGCATCTCCATGACTTGGAATGAGCAGTGGTTTCGAGACTTGATTGTAGGTTTTGAGGAGCAGCTAGCCATTCTAGGTAAGCTGGGCTATGACCTGAGCTTCTACTACAAGTACTACACTTTCCTGCTCCAGTATTGTCGCGACAGCGCTGCAGCCGTCGGTATGCAGTCCAGTCGGGTCTATCAGGAAATTGAAAGCAAACTCAAACTGTTTGGAGAATAAACAAAACAAGCCACCTTTCAACCATAGGGCTGAAAGCGTAGCTTGTTTTTTAGTGTTTTAAAAATTAAAGACTAAAAATAACAATTAATGTCATGCTTCAAAAAGACATCTTGGTATTCAAATAAGTCTTCAGGGTGCAAGGCCTTGACATCTTCCATGGCATACTTTCGGCCAAGTAATTTGTATTTATTTTCGCCAAATTGATGGAAAGGCAGCAGCTGGACTTGATTGATGGATAGTTCATTAAACAAAGTCGCAAACCGCTCTGCATCTTCTAAAGAGTCATTAAAATCCGGAATGACAGGAATGCGCAGAACAATCGTCTTTTGATGAGTGAAGGCGTAGTGGATATTCTGAACAATCAATTCGTTTTTTACTCCAGTCACCTTGCGGTGGTTGACAGAGTTATAATGTTTCAGGTCTGTATAGATAAAATCAACGTACTGGATGAGATCCACGAATTTTTCATGTTCTACAAAGGCAGTTGTTTCAATAGCGGTATGAATCCCTTTTTCCTTAGCCGCTTTGAGAATGGCCTTGGCAAATTCAAACTGGGCGAAAATCTCTCCGCCAGATAAGGTCAGGCCGCCGCCAGATTCTTCATAAAAATCTCTGTCCTTTAGGACTTCGTTGATAATCTCCTCGACACTTCTTTCCTCCCCCATAGTGATGCTTTTTTTGGTAGTAGCATCCAGCATAGGCTCGGGTCTGAATTGCTGTGATTCTGGGTTAGAGCACCAAGGGCAGCGCAGAGGACAGCCCTTGAGGAAAACCGTTGTACGAATCCCTGGTCCATCATGAATACTGAAATGTTGGATGTTGAAAATAATTCCTTTTGTTGTTTCCATACTCAGGCCTCCTTTGGATACAATCATTATAACTTATTTTAGAAAGAAAAACAATTACGAATGAAAGTTATTTTTATTTTATTTTTAAGGCGTCTTTTGTTACAATAATAGCAGAGGTGATAGAATGGAACGTTTAGATGAAATTGTTAGATTAGTATCTGAATTTGAACGAATCGATGTCAATACTTTGTCTGACCGCTTAAAAGTGTCCAAAGTAACGATTCGCAAGGACTTGGATAAGCTGGAAACCAAAGGTCTGCTGCGCAGAGAGCATGGCTATGCTGTTTTAAATAGCGGCGATGATCTGAATGTCAGGCTTTCCTTTCATTATGATACCAAGCGCCGAATTGCCCAGGAAGCAGCAAAAATTGTTCAGGATAATGAAACCATTATGATCGAATCAGGCTCGACCTGCGCCTTGCTAGCTGAGGAAATCTGCCGAACGAAGAAGAATGTCAAGATTATTACCAATTCTTATTTTATTGCGGATTATATAAAACAAACTGATTCTTGTAAAATTATCTTACTGGGCGGAGAATTTCAGAAAGATTCTCAAGTGACAGTAGGGCCTCTTCTCAAGGAAATGATTCGGTTTTTCCACGTAGAACATGCTTTTGTCGGAACAGATGGCTATGATGAAAATCTAGGCTTTACAGGCAAGGATTTGATGCGGAGTGAGGTTGTGCAGTATATGTCAGAGGCATCTGACCAGATGATTGTCTTGACGGACTCAAGTAAGTTTACCAGAAAAGGAACGGTTAAGAGATTTGGCTTCAAGCAGATTGCGCAAGTGGTGACTGACAAGGCGATTCCGAAAGAGGCTGTTGAGCGCTTGAAAGCTGCCGATATCAAGCTGACCCTAATCTAGCAGAGAGAAGGAGATAAGATGAAAAATGAAAGAAAAAAACTATTGGCAAAAATTGCTTATCTCTACTATATCGAAGAAAGAAGCCAGTCTGACATTGCGGCTGAGACAGGGATTTATCGCACCACTATCAGCCGAATGCTGGCAGAAGCGAAAAAAGAGGGCATTGTAAAGATTGAGATTGAAGACTTTGACACTCGCCTGTTCCATTTGGAAAACTATGTAAAAGAAAAATACGGGCTCAAGGGAATCGAAATTGTCAGTAACTTAGTAGATGAATCTCCAGCAGACTTGGAAGAAAGGCTTGCTCAAGCTGCTGCGGGTATGCTACGTAGCCTGATTAAAGACAATGATAAAGTGGGATTTTCTTGGGGAAAGAGCTTGAGCCTTTTAGTAGAGCACTCCAGCAGCAAGCATTTGACAAATGTCCATTTCTTTCCTTTGGCAGGTGGACCGAGTCATATCCATGCACGCTATCATGTGAACACCCTCATCTATAGCATGGCTGGAAAATACCATGGGGACTGCCGTTTTATGAATTCCACGATTATTCAGGAGAACGAGCAACTGACAAATGGAATATTGGCTTCTAAATATTTTGAAGATCTGAAAAGCAGCTGGCAGGAGCTGGATGTGGCTGTGGTTGGTATTGGAGGGCAGGTTGACACGGGAAATCGCCAATGGCTGGACATGCTGACCTCAGAGGATTTTCTTGCTCTAGAGAGTCAGGATGCTGTCGGAGAAATCTGCTGTCGCTTCTTTAATAAAAAAGGGGAGATGGTCTACCAGCATTTGCAAAATCGAACGATTGCCATCTCTTTGGAAAATTTGAAAAAGGTGCCGCTTAGTTTGGCCTTTGCCTATGGCAGTCAAAAGTCTGCTGCCATCTTAGCGGTGTTGCGAGCTGGCTATGTCAATCATTTGATTACGGATGAAGCGACGATTCTAAAAATGCTAGACTTGGATGGAGATGGGAGTTTCCTCACTTCCTGATGGTAGCGGCATCTCAGGTGCAAGAGATTTCCAAAACTAAATTTAGGAATCCTATTTTTTAATAGTGGATTAGCAGCTATGTATGGAGGTGGATTGTTGATTTGAAAAAGTTAATGAAACAAAAATTGACTAGTTTAGCCACAGGGGAGCTAGTCGCTGTGCTAGTATTTTGGATGAATTTTTTCCTTCTCAAAAAATGGATTCTTACTACTGGAGCTTTGATTTCTATTTCTTTCTCCTTGTTTGTACTGAGTTTTATTTTGATACAGGGCTCTGTTTTCTGGTGGATTTTGATAAAAAGGATTTCCAATCCAAGATTTGCTGAAAGATATACAGGCGAGATTTACAGAATACTAAAGATCTTAGACCTTATTTTACTGGGTGTAGGAGCCCTGATAATTATGTTAAATTACAGTGAATTTCCCACATCCATAATCTCTTTAGCAATTTGGTTTTTTGCTGTCATCGAGTGGATGAATTATTTTAAATGGCAATTATCCTACAGTCTGAATCCTGCTGTTTTATTGAAATACATCCTCCAGAGGAAATTGCGGAAAAGTAAAATAGCAAAGGAAATTGAGAAGGCCGTATAAAAAGATAAGTTTCGGTTTCTTAACATAGCACAATATGAGGAAGTAGAAGCGAATAGCTGCTACTTCTTTTTTGTGCCGAATCTGCTTATCGTTCTTATCTAATAGAGTGCCTTTGAATCGCAGATGAATAAAGCTGTACAGAACTGTCCTTTATGGGGGGAATTTTTATTCTGCACAAATGTGCAAAATAATTTAAATAAGCTAATTTGTTCTATAATATATTGACGGACTGAGATAAAGGTGATACATTCTAGTTACAAACAAAAATAAATCACTTTCAAACAAAAGAACAAGTTTTTGTTAATCATAAAGATAGGAGCGATTGTAACATATGGAAATGATTGTAGCAGATCAAATTATCATGGGTCTTATCTTAGACGCTGGTGATGCCAAGCAGCATATTTATCAAGCTTTATCACTAGCTAAAGATGGTAAGTTTTCAGAATGCGATGAGCAGATTGAGCTGGCAGATAAGGCGCTGTTAGAGGCCCATAACTTGCAGACCAAGTTCCTAGCTCAGGAAGCTGGAGGAACGAAAACAGAGATTACAGCACTGTTTGTTCATTCTCAAGATCATTTGATGACTAGCATTACAGAGATTAACCTCATCAAAGAAATCATCGACTTGAGAAGAGAATTACAAGGGGAAAAATAAATCATCAGGAGGATGAAAAGATGGTTAAGATTGGTTTGTTTTGCGCGGCAGGTTTTTCAACAGGAATGTTGGTCAACAATATGAAAATAGCTGCAGCTGAAAAAGGGCTGGAAGCTGAGATTGAAGCCTACTCTCAGGCTAAGTTGGCTGATTATGCAGCGGATCTGGATGTCGCTTTATTGGGCCCGCAGGTAGCCTATACACTAGACAAATCTACAGCTATTTGCGACAGTTGCCATACTCCGATTGCAGTTATTCCGATGGCTGATTACGGTATGCTAGATGGCGAAAAAGTGTTAAATCTCGCTTTGAGTTTGTTGGATAAACATTAAAATCAAGGAGCTTCGTTATGTCTAAAGTGGATACTCAAAAAATCATTGCGCCGATTATGAAGTTTGTCAATATGCGCGGGATTATCGCCTTAAAAGACGGTATGTTGGCAATTTTGCCCCTTACAGTTGTGGGAAGTCTATTCTTGATTGTAGGGCAATTGCCGTTTGAAGGTCTAAATCAAGCCATTGCTGGTGTGTTTGGGGCAGACTGGACAGAACCGTTTATGCAGGTTTATTCAGGAACCTTTGCCATTATGGGGCTGATTTCTTGTTTTTCAATCGGCTATTCCTATGCCAAGAACAGCGGCGTAGAGCCTCTGCCAGCAGGGGTGCTGTCTCTTTCTTCTTTCTTTATCCTCTTAAAATCCTCCTACATACCAGAAAAGGGTGAGGCGATTGCAGATGCGATTGCCAAGGTCTGGTTTGGCGGACAAGGAATCATTGGAGCCATTCTCATTGGTCTGGCAGTTGGCAGTATCTATACGATTTTCATTCAAAAGCATATTGTCATCAAAATGCCAGAGCAGGTTCCGCAAGCGATTGCCAAGCAGTTTGAAGCCATGATTCCAGCTTTCGTTATTTTCTTGCTATCAATGGTTGTTTACATTATTGCCAAGATAGCGACTGGTGGCGGTACCTTTATTGAGATGATTTACGATGTCATTCAGGTGCCTTTGCAAGGTTTGACGGGCTCTCTGTATGGAGCTATCGGTATTGCTTTCTTCATTTCTTTTCTGTGGTGGTTTGGTGTTCATGGGCAATCCGTTGTCAATGGCGTCGTAACAGCCTTACTATTGTCTAACCTGGATGCAAATAAGGCTTTACTTGCTGCAGATAAGCTGTCCGTTAGTCAAGGTGCTCATATTGTGACCCAACAGTTCTTGGATAGTTTTCTTATCTTATCGGGATCCGGTATCACTTTTGGAGTGGTAGTAGCCATGCTCTTTGCTGCCAAGTCCAAACAGTATAAGGCTCTGGGGAAAGTTGCTGCTTTCCCGGCAATCTTTAATGTCAACGAGCCAGTTGTCTTTGGCTTTCCGATTGTGATGAATCCGGTCATGTTCCTGCCCTTCGTTTTGGTGCCAGTTTTGGCTGCTTTGATTGTCTACATGGCGATTGCGGTTGGCTTTATGCAGCCATTCGCAGGTGTGACTTTGCCTTGGAGTACACCGGCTATCATTTCTGGCTTTATGGTCGCTGGCTGGCAAGGGGCAGTCATTCAAATTGTCATTCTAGCTATGTCTGCCTTTGTCTATTTCCCATTTGTGAAGTTTCAGGATAAGATTGCCTACAATAACGAATTGAAAAATGAAGAATAATCTGATTTTGATGGATAAAAACACAAAAGTTTCTTGGCTCAGATGGCACAAATGTGCAAAAAATCTTTAATTCAGTAATCGCCTATAAATGATTGAATTCTAAGATTTTGCATGTTACAATAGTTACGAAAGAAATAAATTAAATTTCATAAGAAAGGTTGTGACCAAATGATCCAAGTAAAAGAAGTAGAAAAAACAACAATAAAAACAGCCTATTTTGGCAGCTTAACAGAGCGGATGGATAAGTATCGGGAAGATGTTTTAAATAAAAAGCCCTATATTGATGCAGAGCGCGCTGTCTTAGCTACCAAGGCTTATGATAAGCATAAGGAAAAACCAAATGTGTTGAAACGTGCTTACATGCTCAAAGAGATTTTGGAAAATATGACGCTTTATATCGAAGATGAAACGATGATCGTCGGCAATCAGGCTTCATCTAATAAAGACGCGCCTATCTTCCCAGAGTATACTTTAGAGTTTGTACTCAATGAACTAGATCTTTTTGAGAAGCGGGACGGAGACGTCTTCTACATTACAGAGGAAACCAAAGAGCAGCTCCGCAGTATTGCTCCTTTCTGGGAAAACAATAACCTCCGTGCGAGAGCTGGAGCTTTACTTCCAGAGGAAGTTCAGGTTTATATGGAAACTGGCTTCTTTGGCATGGAAGGAAAGATGAACTCTGGGGATGCCCACTTGGCGGTCAACTATCAAAAACTCTTGGCCTATGGACTGAAAGGTTTTGAAGAAAAAGCTCGCGCAGCTAAGGAAGCCTTGGATTTGACCGATCCGGCTAGTATTGACAAATACCACTTCTATGATTCCATTTTCATCGTAGTAGATGCTGTGAAAGCTTATGCGGAGCGTTTTGTGGCCTTGGCCAATCAGCTTGCTGAAAAAGCAGAGCCTAAGCGCCGTCAGGAGCTCTTAGAAATCGCTAGAATCTGTTCTAAAGTGCCGTACGAGCCAGCATCAACCTTTGCTGAAGCTGTTCAGTCTGTTTGGTTTATCCAGTGTATCCTTCAGATCGAGTCCAACGGACATTCGCTCTCTTATGGACGCTTTGACCAGTACATGTATCCTTATGTCAAGGCAGATTTGGAAGCTGGACGTGAAACAGAGGCTAGCATTGTAGAACGCTTAACCAATCTCTGGATTAAGACGATTACCATTAATAAAGTGCGCAGTCAGGCTCACACATTCTCATCTGCGGGCAGTCCCCTTTATCAAAATGTGACAATCGGGGGGCAAACGAGAGATAAGAGAGATGCAGTCAACCCACTTTCCTACCTTGTCTTGAAATCTGTAGCTCAAACTCATCTTCCGCAGCCGAATCTGACTGTTCGCTATCATGCAGGTCTGGATGCTCGCTTTATGAATGAGTGTATTGAAGTCATGAAGCTTGGTTTCGGTATGCCGGCTTTCAATAATGATGAAATCATCATTCCGTCTTTTATCGCCAAAGGCGTTTTGGAAGAAGATGCATACGATTACAGTGCTATCGGCTGTGTGGAAACTGCTGTGCCTGGTAAATGGGGCTACCGTTGCACAGGTATGAGCTACATGAACTTCCCTAAGGTGCTCCTGATTACTATGAATGATGGGATTGATCCGGCATCTGGCAAGCGCTTTGCACCAAGCTTCGGTCACTTTAAAGATATGAAGAGCTTTGCTGAGCTGCAAACGGCTTGGGACAAGACCTTGCGCCATTTGACCCGCATGAGTGTCATCGTGGAGAATTCTATCGACCTGTCTCTTGAAAGAGAAGTGCCGGATATCCTCTGCTCAGCTTTGACAGATGACTGTATCGGACGCGGTAAGCATTTGAAAGAGGGCGGAGCTGTCTATGACTATATTTCTGGTCTTCAAGTCGGTATTGCCAATCTATCAGACTCACTGGCGGCCATCAAGAAGCTGGTCTTTGAGGAAGGCAGGCTGACTCCGGCTGAACTCTGGCATGCACTTGAAACGGACTATGCTGGTGAGCGTGGTAAAGAAATTCAAGAGATGCTGATTCATGATGCACCAAAATATGGTAATGATGATGATTACGCAGATAAGCTAGTGACAGATGCTTACGATATTTATGTGGATGAAATCGCTAAATATCCAAATACCCGCTATGGTCGCGGTCCAATTGGCGGTATCCGCTACTCAGGAACGTCTTCTATTTCAGCCAATGTTGGTCAAGGTCGCGGTACTTTGGCGACACCAGATGGCCGCAATGCCGGAACACCGCTCGCTGAGGGCTGCTCTCCATCCCACAATATGGACAAGAATGGCCCGACCTCCGTATTGAAATCTGTTTCTAAATTACCGACAGATGAAATCGTAGGAGGTGTTCTGCTCAATCAAAAAGTGAATCCTCAGACCCTGTCTAAGGAAGAAGATAAAGTGAAACTTATTGCCTTGCTTCGTACATTCTTTAACCGTCTGCATGGCTATCATATCCAATACAATGTCGTTTCTAGGGAAACCTTGATTGATGCTCAGAAGCATCCTGAAAAACACCGCGATTTGATTGTTCGCGTTGCAGGCTACTCTGCTTTCTTCAATGTGCTTTCCAAGGCGACGCAAGATGATATTATCGGACGTACGGAGCACACATTGTAAAAGAGGTCCAATTTATGGAATTCATGCTTGATACCTTAAATTTAGAGGAGATAAAAAAATGGTCGGAAGTCCTCCCCTTGGCGGGAGTGACTTCTAATCCGACCATCGCAAAAAAAGAAGGAAAAATAGATTTTTTCGAACGGATTCGCGCTGTTCGGGAAATCATAGGAGAAGGTTCATCTATCCATGTGCAGGTTGTTGCCAAGGATTATGAGGGCATCCTGAAGGATGCTGCTGAAATTCGAAAAAAATGCGGCGATGCTGTCTATATTAAAGTTCCGGTCACACCGGCTGGGCTGGCAGCTATCAAAACTCTCAAAGCAGAAGGCTACAAGATTACAGCGACAGCCATTTATACAACTTTTCAAGGGCTATTAGCTATTGAAGCGGGGGCGGACTACCTTGCTCCTTACTATAACCGCATGGAAAATCTCAATATTGATTCAGATGCTGTAATTAGCCAGCTGGCTCAAGCGATTGAGCGGGAACATTCCGCCAGCAAAATATTGGCAGCGTCCTTTAAGAATGTTAGCCAAATTAATCGTGCTTTTGCTGATGGGGCCCAAGCCATTACAGCAGGACCAGATATCTTTGCAGCAGCCTTTGCCATGCCGTCTATCTCTAAGGCAGTGGATGACTTTGCTGCTGACTGGTCAGCAATTCACAATCAGGAATACATTTAAAAGGCATATTCAATGCTCTATTTATGAATAAATGAAAGAGGTGTTCTATGAGAATTTTTGCAAGCCCGTCTCGTTATATTCAGGGAGAAAATGCCCTGTTTGAAAATGCAAAACAGATTCTTCAGTTAGGCAGCCATCCAGTCTTGCTTTGTGATGATGTGGTTTACCAGATTGTTGGGGAAAAGTTCAATGACTACCTTACCCGTTATGGCTTTCATGTGCTGCATGTCGCTTTTAACGGAGAAGCTTCTGACGCTGAAATTGATCGGGTCGTTGCTTTGGCTGAAAAAGACGGAGCAGACTTGGTTATTGGTCTAGGCGGTGGGAAAACGATTGACAGTGCGAAGGCGATTGCAGATATACTAGGACGTCCTGTGGTCATTGCGCCAACTATTGCCTCTACAGATGCCCCAACTTCAGCACTTTCTGTTATCTATACAGAAGATGGAGCCTTTGAAAAGTACATTTTCTATAGTAAAAACCCTGAACTCGTCTTGGTGGATACGAAAGTAATTGCTGGAGCGCCAAAACGACTTCTGGCTTCTGGGATTGCAGATGGTTTAGCGACTTGGGTAGAAGCGCGTGCTGTCCAGCAAAAAAATGGCACTACCATGCTGGGACAAAGACAGAGCCTAGCTGGTGTAGCGATTGCGAAGAAGTGTGAAGAAACACTATTTGCAGATGGCCTGCAGGCTATCGCAGCCTGTGAAGCGAAAGTCGTGACCCCAGCTCTGGAAAATATCATTGAAGCCAATACCCTTCTCAGCGGCGTCGGATTTGAGAGCGGAGGTTTAGCAGCAGCCCATGCTATCCACAACGGCTTTACAGCTCTCACAGGAGATATTCATCACCTGACCCATGGCGAAAAAGTTGCCTATGGAACCTTGACCCAGCTCTTCTTAGAAAACCGACCTAAAGAAGAATTGGAAAAATATATTCGCTTCTATCAAAAAATTGGTATGCCGACAACTCTGAAAGAAATGCATTTAGAAAATACCAGCTATGAAGATTTGCTCAAAGTTGGTCAGCAAGCGACGATTGAGGGCGAAACCATTCATCAGATGCCATTTGAGATTTCAGCTTCTGATATTGCAGGTGCTATCCTAGCAGTCGACCAATATGTCAGGGATTTGGATAAATAAAAGTAAAATACAAAACAAGCTACCTTTCAACTGTAGGACTGACAGGGTGGCTTGTTTTTTGGTGGGATTACCAGATGTAAGGAAAAACTCGGTATCTAACCTTTTGGCAATAAGCTTCGTAATTTTTCCCAAAGTGATTGCTTAAAGCTTTTTCTTCTACTCTAAGTCGAATGCTATATCCTACCACGAGTAAAATAAGACTGATAATGATTGTAAGAGGATTTAGTGATGTAATCGATAGACCAAGGATAGACAAGATACTGCCAGTATAGGCAGGATTTCTTACAATAGAATAAGGGCTATGGTCTACTAATTGTTGACTATCGGTTGTTTGAACGGCCAGTGTGAAGTTTTTTCCGAGATAATTGACTGCATAGACCCGCAATGCGAACCCTGCTAGGGAGATGAGGATTCCAAGATAGATAGTGAGGCTGGGTAAGTGGGGGACAAAGTCGAGAAATTGTCCGTTTATCAAAAATAAGCAGCAGATAACACTGCCGATAATGATGTAGCGGCTCCCTTTATCTGCAGAGTCGTTTACATTGTTTGACTTAGTTTTATTTTTAATCCACATTTCTGTGCTAATAAAAATAACAAAGAAAACATAAGTGAAAATAGTTTGTAAATTCATGATTATTCCTCCGGTCAGAATTATACAACTTTTAATTTTAGAGGTCAATCAGAGACTAACGCTTTAGAGATGAGTTATAGTTTTTGTCAGTGAAAACTGGATTCCGTCTTTCAAAATCCCTTGAAAATGGTATAATAGAAACAGTACAAAAAATGGAGAAAAGAATGGCTTATTATAATCACAAAGAAATCGAGCCCAAGTGGCAGAAATATTGGGCAGAGCACCATACATTTAAGACAGGTACGGATAAGGACAAGCCTAACTTTTATGCGCTGGACATGTTTCCTTACCCATCAGGAGCGGGGCTCCATGTAGGGCATCCGGAGGGCTACACGGCGACAGATATCCTCAGCCGCTACAAGCGGGCTCAGGGCTATAACGTTCTTCATCCTATGGGCTGGGATGCCTTTGGTTTGCCAGCTGAGCAATATGCCATGGATACAGGAAATGATCCAGCTGACTTTACAGCAGAAAACATTGCCAACTTTAAGCGTCAAATCAATGCTTTGGGCTTTTCCTATGACTGGGACCGGGAGGTCAATACAACTGACCCTAACTACTACAAGTGGACCCAGTGGATTTTTACCAAGCTTTACGAAAAAGGCCTGGCTTATGAAGCTGAAGTGCCAGTAAACTGGGTTGAAGAGCTGGGAACGGCTATCGCTAATGAGGAAGTTCTGCCAGACGGCACATCTGAGCGCGGTGGCTATCCAGTCGTTCGTAAACCCATGCGTCAGTGGATGCTGAAAATCACAGCCTATGCAGAACGTTTGCTCAATGACTTGGAGGAGCTGGACTGGCCAGAGTCTATCAAGGATATGCAGCGCAATTGGATCGGCAAGTCAACCGGCGCCAATGTAACCTTCAAGATTAAGGACACAGACAAGGACTTCACCGTCTTTACCACTCGTCCGGACACTCTTTTTGGTGCGACCTATGCTGTCTTGGCTCCTGAGCATGCTCTCGTCGATGCCATTACAAGTGCAGAACAAGCTCAAGCAGTAGCAGACTACAAACATGCAGCCAGCCTCAAATCTGACCTGGCTCGGACTGATCTAGCTAAGGAGAAGACCGGTGTCTGGACAGGAGCTTATGCCATCAATCCTGTCAATGGCAAGGAAATCCCAATCTGGATTGCCGACTATGTACTTGCAAGCTACGGAACAGGGGCTATCATGGCCGTTCCTGCGCACGATGAGCGCGACTGGGAGTTTGCTAAGCAGTTTGATTTAGAGATTATTCCGGTTCTAGAGGGTGGCAATGTTGCTGAAGCTGCTTACACAGAAGACGGTCCGCATATTAACTCTGGCTTCCTAGATGGCTTGGATAAGGCTGCCGCGATTGACAAGATGGTTGCTTGGCTGGAAGCGGAAGGTGTCGGAAATAAAAAGGTAACCTATCGCCTGCGCGACTGGCTCTTTAGCCGTCAGCGCTACTGGGGTGAGCCGATTCCAATCATTCATTGGGAAGACGGTACTTCAACGGCTGTCCCTGAAAATGAACTACCACTCGTCCTGCCTGTAACCAAGGATATCCGTCCTTCTGGTACCGGTGAAAGCCCTCTGGCTAATCTGACTGACTGGCTGGAAGTGACTCGGGAAGATGGTGTCAAAGGACGCCGCGAAACCAACACCATGCCTCAATGGGCAGGTTCTAGCTGGTATTACCTGCGTTACATCGACCTGCACAATAATGAGAAATTAGCAGACGAAGAGCTGCTCAAGGCCTGGCTTCCTGTTGACATTTACATCGGTGGTGCAGAGCATGCCGTGCTCCACCTCCTCTACGCTCGCTTCTGGCACAAATTCCTTTATGACCTCGGTGTCGTTCCAACAAAAGAACCTTTCCAAAAACTCTTTAACCAAGGAATGATTCTGGGGACTAGCTACCGTGACCATCGTGGTGCTCTTGTAGCGACAGACAAGGTGGAAAAACGTGATGGTTCCTTCTTCAACATCGAAACGGGAGAAGAACTGGAGCAAGCACCAGCCAAGATGTCTAAATCTCTGAAGAATGTGGTCAATCCAGACGATGTAGTAGAGCAATACGGCGCTGATACCCTGCGTGTCTATGAAATGTTCATGGGACCGCTGGATGCGTCCATCGCTTGGAGCGAGGAAGGTCTAGAAGGTAGCCGCAAGTTCCTGGATCGGGTCTATCGTCTCCTTAACTCTAAGGAGCTGGTCTCTGAAAATAGCGGAGCTTTGGACAAGGTCTACCATGAAACAGTCAAGTCTGTCACAGAGCAGATTGAGGAGCTCAAGTTTAACACAGCCATTGCCCAGCTCATGATCTTTGTCAATGCAGCCAACAAGGAAGAAAAACTCTATGTCGAATATGCTAAAGGTTTCATTCAATTGCTTGCGCCTTTCGCACCGCACTTGGCTGAAGAACTCTGGCAGGCAGTCGCTCAAACTGACAAGAGCATTTCCTATGTAGCTTGGCCAACTTATGACGAAGGCAAGCTGGTTGAGGCAGAGGTCGAAATCGTAGTTCAAATCAAGGGTAAAGTCCGTGCTAAGCTAATCGTAGCTAAGGACCTGAGCCGTGAGGAACTGCAGGAAATCGCTCTGGCAGATGAGAAAATTAAATCTGAAATCGCTGGCAAAGAAGTCGTGAAAGTGATTAGCGTTCCAAATAAACTAGTTAATATCGTGGTGAAATAATTAGTTTGTTTATTGCATTTGCAGGAGATTTCAATCAAGTCTGCATTAGACAACAAATGCTATTGCTATTAAATACAAAAGACCTTGAGAAAATTTTCTCAAGGTCTTTTGTTAGAACAATTCCCAATTAGGTGTTGAGAATTTCTTGGTCTGTGTCATATAAAAATGAGTAAAATGAATTTCCATCGCCAAGGTCATTAGAGTTGCGATAGCAATGACGATGGTTGGATTGTCTGAGAGCAGTCCGATAAGGAAGAATGTAGCTTGTAAGCCATAATAGATTTTGTCATACTTGAGGTAACTCTTGTTGAAGCGACCATTTGACAAGACCGCAGCTTGGAAGAGCCCGATACCAGCATAGAAGAAGCTAGTCGCAAAGAGGTGGTGAGCTTCAGGATTGATCAAGAAACTCATAGAAACAGTGACCATAATCAAACCAATGAAAATCGGATAGTTGCTGTAAATCAAGAAGATTCCTTTATTCTCCCCTTCCTCATCAATAGCATGGTCAAACTGACCGAAATAGTTCATAAAGAGGTTGATCATGATGATAAAGTAAAGGATAGAATGAATGGAGAAATGTTCAAGGGTAAAGAAATCAGCTAGTCCCATAATCATCTCACCAAAAGTGATGATAACTAAAAGCGAAATGCGTTCAATCAGGTGGGGCAGGTTGATTTGATTCGGACGGGAACAGGCGAAGCGATTGTCCCAGTGCATGTCGGGACTCCTTATACTTATGAAGAAGCCAGCGCTAGTATTTTTGGATGCCAAGTGGAAGTAATGGAAGGGAATGAACTAGTCTTTAAAAAAGCTGACTTAGAGAAGCCTTTCCTCACGGCCAATAATGTCATGTTAGACTACCTAGAACCTCAACTCAAGGAACGCTTAGCAGAAGCAATGACCAGTGAAAGTTTCACAGGTATCGTCCAGCAGAAACTTTACCAGGCTATTCCAAGTGGTTCCTTTACCATCGAAGATATAGCAGCATCATTAGGTATTAACAGTCGTACCTTGCAACGGAACCTGACTGCAGAAGGTACCAAATTTAATCAAGAATTACAAATGTTTCAAAAAATCCTAGCCTTTGGTTATTTCAAAAATCCTGACATGACAACGGATGATGTAGCCTATTTGCTTGGTTATTCGGAAGTATCTTCCTTCTCACGAGCCTTTAAAAAGTGGACAGGAAAGACGATATCGGAGTATCGAGAAGAGATTCAGAAGCAATCCTAAAATCAGAAATATTTTTAATAAGCATCAGATAATGTACTGACCCCCAAAAGTTAGACAATTAATTTATCCAAAGGATTTAGTTCTG
>NZ_CAUTAP010000013.1:0-81480 GCF_963536705.1 uncultured Streptococcus sp.
TTGAAACAAAAAAGACATCCAAGAAATAATTCTTGAATGTCTGTAAACGTTGATATAATCGTATTGATTAACGTTTTGAGAATTGTGATGCTTTACGAGCTTTCTTAAGACCTGGTTTCTTACGTTCAACTTTACGTGAGTCACGTGTAAGAAGTCCTGCGCGTTTCAATGAATCGCGGAAGTCTGGGTCTACTTGAAGAAGGGCACGAGCGATACCGTGACGGATAGCTCCTGCTTGACCAGCGTAACCACCACCGATAACGTTTACAAGAACGTCGTATTGACCAACAGTTGAAGTAACTGCAAATGGTTGGTTGATGACAAGGCGAAGGTCAGCGTGTGGGATGTACTCTTCAACATCTTTTTTGTTTACAGTGATTTTACCAGTTCCTGGAACAAGGCGAACGCGTGCAACAGCGTTTTTACGACGTCCAGTACCTGCATATTGTGCTTGTGACATAGCTTATTTGTTCCTTTCCTTAGATAAGTCCTGAAATATCAAGAACTTCTGGTTGTTGTGCAGCGTGAGTGTGCTCAGCGCCTACAAATACTTTCAGCTTCATACCTTGAGCGCGGCCAAGAGTATTGTGCGGAAGCATACCTTTAACTGATTTTTCGATCAAACGAACAGCGTTCTTAGAGCGAAGCTCACCTGCTGAGATTTGTTTCAATCCACCTGGGTACATAGAGTGAGTGTAGTAGATCTTATCAGTCGCTTTTTTACCAGTCAATTTTACTTTTTCAGCGTTGATAACGATTACGAAGTCACCTGTATCAGTGTGTGGTGTAAAGGTTGGTTTGTTTTTTCCGCGAAGTACGCTTGCTACAACAGCAGAAAGGCGTCCAAGAGGGACATCAGTAGCGTCCACTACATACCATTTGCGTTCAACTTCACCTGGCTTAGCCATGTATGTTGTTTTGTTCATGATTTCTCCTATATGAATATCGTTTTTGTTTACAGGGCGGATGTTCCGGTCCGCGGGTTATTTGAAAGGTTCCGGGGCCTTACAAATGGGGTAAACAATACCGCCTACTATCATATCAAAAATAGTAGGCAAAAGCAATAGATTTGAAGCAATTATTTATGAAATAGCGATTTCATGTTTTCTTAGTCTTGAATGTCTTGGGCAATACTAAAGAGTCCCAAAGTTCCAGGACCAGTATGGGTAGAAATGACAGGTCCCAGAGGCATGAGGAGAACTTCCTCTACTTGGTCGCTTTCCAGCAGCTGGGCTTTTAGACTCTCAGCAACTTCTTTGGCACCTGCATAGGCAATAACCACCCGCGGGTCAGCAACTCCCTCCAGAGTCATGCGGACAACTTCAGCCTGTGCCTTCTTCTTGCCGCGAACCTTAGCGACCGAGTCCAGAGTCCCATCTCCCTTGACAGCGATAATCGGCTTGATATTGACCAAGCTCCCCATAAGCGCAGCAGTTTTGGAAATCCGACCACCCCGCATGAGATGATTGAGGTCATCAACCAGAAAATATGTCTTGACCTTAGGCACCAAGCTCTCAATCAAGTCTGCTGTCTGCTCCAAGGTCTGGCCTGCCGCTCTAGCTTCTGCCGCTTTCATGACTAAAAGTCCTTCCCCCATAGAAGCCGCCTTGGTATCAATGATGCGAATCAGTGCACCTGGAAAATCTTCCAAGACTATCTCCCGTGCCATGACAGCACTCTGATAAGTACCTGACAGGGCTGAAGCAAAGGCTACATAGAGAACTGGTGTCTCTTCCTTGGCATAGCTACGAAAAACATCTTCAAACTGGCCGACATTGATCTGACTGGTAGTCGGCTTACTGCCGGACTCCATCTTATCCAGAAGTTCTTGGCTGGTCAGCTTGCCTGCGCCAACTGTCTCATAAGTTTGGCCATCTAGCTGAATGGTCAGGCCTAGGACCTGAACATCATTTTCCTGGGTCCAGTTTTCTGGCAGGTCTGCTGTTGAATCGGTTAAAATTTTAAAGGTCATCTTTTTTCTCCATCATTTTTTGTAAATCACGCAAAGATTGGCTGTCCATCGGTCGCAAGGGCGGTCTTTGCAGGTTGATTTGTCCGCTCAGTTTATTGAGGTCTGATTTGGTAACAGCCACTCGCTTCTCTAGCTCTCTAGCGGAAACTCTCAAAGCTCCTTGGGCGAAGACAGTCCACTGCTCATTGAGATCGCTAGTCGCAACTGACACCTGATTTTTGGGTGTATTGAGCTCAGCTGCCAAGCGCTCGATATAGTCATCCGCCGTTTCCTCCTCTTCAGTGAAAACGACCGTCACATTAAACTCCTCGTAGGTCTGCCGAACTCCCGGCATATACTGGGCATCAAAGACGCAGATAACTTCCAGTCCTTCAAAACTGGCATAATTACTGAGCTTCTGAAGCAGAATCGTTCGTGCGGCATCTAGTTCTCCGCGGTTAAAGTAAGGACGAGTCTCCCGCCAAAAGGCCGTCATATTGTAACCGTCCACCAGTAAGATTTTTCTTTTCATAGGCGATTGCGAAATACTTCATACATGAGAATAGCCGCTGCGACACTGGCATTGAGGCTCTGAACATGCCCATTCATGGGAATGGAAATCATCTCGTCCACTTGCTTTTTAATATTGCTTGAGATCCCCTTAGCTTCGTTGCCGATGATGAGGGCCAGCTTGCCTGCTGTATTCCACTTATGAGAAGGCGTCCCCTGCATATCTGTACCGAAAATCCAGAAACCAGCTTCCTTGAGCTTGTCCAGAGTCTGGCTGAGATTAGTCACACGGGCAATAGGAATATGCTCAATGGCACCCGTTGAAGTCTTGGCCA
This sequence comes from uncultured Streptococcus sp., assembly GCF_963536705.1. Lineage (GTDB taxonomy): Bacteria > Bacillota > Bacilli > Lactobacillales > Streptococcaceae > Streptococcus. The sequence continues at coordinate 2,797 of NZ_CAUTAP010000013.1, forward strand.
CGACTGGTGTCACACCGACTGCCCGGTGCTTGGGAATGATGACTCCCGCTACATTGGTCGCGTCAGCCGTCCGTAAGATAGAGCCCAGATTATGCGGGTCAGTCAGCCCATCCAAAATCAGCAAGAGCGGATTGTCTTCCTGCTCTGCTTTTTTCAACAGCACCTCGAAGTCAGTATAGGCGAACTCCGCCACCCGCAGGACAAAGCCCTGGTGAACAGCTCCATCAGTCATCTCCTGCAAGGTTTTCTTAGGCGTCCATGAGATAGAAACCTTCTTTTCTGCTGCTAAATCTTTGATTTTGTCGACCTTTTTACCACGCAGGTCGTCTTGAATGTAGAGTTTATTTCCAGTGTTAGCTGCGAGAGCCTCTGTCACCGCATGCACACCGTAGACAATATCGTTTTTTTCCATAGGACTAGTATAACACAAAGGCGAAAAAATGGCGGCAGGATTTACTCGGGCGAGACAGAATTCTGCTCTGATAAAAAGCAATCAGCAGCCCCTAAGATTCCCCGTCTGTCATGCTATAATAGAAAGAAGTCTAAAAAAGGAAACTCTTACTCATGTCTCTCCTCCAACGCACCATCAAGCTGGTACTAGCTACCTGTCTAGCTGCTTGGCTGGCTGACTTTTTAGGTCTGGCCTACTCAACTTCAGCTGGAATTATTGCTATCCTCAGCGTGACCGATACCCGCCGCAGCACTGCAAAGCTAGCTGGCAATCGCTTTTTATCTACCCTGCTGGCTCTGGCTATCGGAAGCCTGGCTTTTCACTTTCTAGGTTTTCATCTCGGAGCATTGGCCATCTATATCGTAGTCTATGTGCCTCTGGCCTTTCGCCTTGGCTGGGAAATCGGCATTACACCTAGTACCGTCCTCGTCACCCATCTGCTCTTAGAAAAATCCACCTCCTGGTCACTCCTTGGAAATGAACTAGCTCTATTTCTCATTGGAACTGGCTTTGCTCTCCTTGCCAATCTCTATATGCCCTCGCGCCAGCAAGAGATCGATAGCTACCATGGGCAAGTGGAGGAACAGCTGAAAAAGATTTTGCTGCGCTTTGAATATTTCTTAAAAGCTGGAGACGGCCGAAATGATGCAGCGCTGATCAAGGAGCTGGATAAGGTTCTGCAGCAGGCCTTGCAGCTGGTCTATCTGGATCACTCCAACCACCTCTTTCACCAGACCAACTACCATATCCACTATTTTGAAATGCGACAGGCCCAAAACCGCATCCTGCAAGACATGGCTAGCAATATCAACAACTGCCATCTAGCAGCCAGTGAAAGCTTGATTTTAGCCCGCCTCTTCTCTCAGACCGCTAAGCAACTGAGCCAAGAAAATCCCGCCCGAGACCTCTTGGACGAGATTGACAACTATTTGACCGTATTTCGCGAGCGGCCGCTCCCTAAGACCCGCCAGGAATTTGAAACCCGCGCCATGCTCCTGCAGCTCCTGCGAGACTTGGAAACCTTTATTAGAATTAAGGTAGAATTTTACGAAAATTATAAAGAAGACTAGCTGCCATGGAAAGCAGCTAGTCTTTTCAGTCTATTTTATAATAAAAGGAATTCGGATCTGTATTGGTTCCCAGTCCTTGACCAGCCCAAATCCGATCTCGATCATGATCTGATGCATCTTTATATGTTTCTCCTGCATTAGTGATAGTGTAGTCTTTTCATTTAGGTATAAAAGCTATTACATAACCACCTGCACCTTGCTTAGGGAGGACTCCAATACTAACAAAACCATACATATCTCTTGCACCATATTCGCTCAAATGTTGAGTTTCGCTCACCAAACCATTGGCATCAAACACCAATGTATTTCCAGTACCACTTTTCCAAGTTCCTACAATGCTAGAGTAGTCTCCATTTTTTATCTCTTCTTCATTCATGGAAGATTCAGAACTTTCTGCTGCTGGCTCACTTGTGTCTTCTGAACTGGACAGCTCTATGCTACTAGAAGAAGTTTCCTGAAGGCTGGCTTGCTCTGAATTCTGGCTACTGCTAGACGCCTTGGACGAAGTTGTGCTAGCACTATTGGTCTTTCCAGAAGAAGTCTCGATTTGTTTGTTATTTCTGTTGCTATACGCCCATAGCAGAAGTAAAACCAAGGCTATTACCGATATAACCAAATATTTTTTCACGATATTCTCCTTAACTAGTTTCTATTATTATAGCAAATACAGACACTAAAGAAAAGAGCTGCCGCAGCAACTCTGTTTTAGATATCTTCAATTTATCTAGCTTGTAAACGGAGCTAGAAAATCTTTCTTTATTTGCTTTCCTCCACCCGTTTGATACACCAGTCAATCAGTTCTTCCAGTCGCTCAATGGATTCGGTCATATGCAGGTAGCCCATGACAGCTTCAAAGCCGGTAGACATCCGATAGGTGACGATATCTGTATTCTTAGCCTTGGTGTGGCTGTTGGCATTGCGGCCGCGCTTGTAGATATCCTCTTCCTTATCCGTCAGAATCCCCTCTTCCAGCATGAGAGAGATGAGATTGGCCTGAGCCTTGGCAGAAACGTACTTGGTCGCTTCCCTGTGCAGCTGATTGGGCTTAGTGAGCCCCTGAAAAATCAGGTGACGCCGGATATACATGGAGTAGACAGCATCACCCTCAAAGGCGAGGGCAATGCCGTTAATCAGGTTGACATCAGTCACGGGTCCACCTCACTCCGTCCTTGGTATCTAAAAGCTTGATGCCCTGAGCGGCCAACTCATCCCGAATACGGTCTGCAGTCGCAAAGTCTCGATTACCCCGCGCCACTTGGCGTTCCTCAATCAAGCGCTCAATGTCCGCGTCCAAGACTTCTTCCACAAAGACGATACCAAAAACTTCTAAGAGCTCGGCAAAGGCTGCCTTAATATCAGCGGTGTAGTTGCCAGAGTTGATCCACTTGGCTAACTCGAAGACAACCGTGATACCATTGGCCGCATTGAAATCTTCGTCCATTGCAGCGGTGAACTTGTCTAGAAAGACCTGAAGCTGAGCAGAGTCTGCTTGACCAGTGAAAGGCTGCTCATAGGTATTCTTCAAATACTTAAGATTGGTCGCTGCATCATGAACTGCTTTTTCCGTGAAATTAATCGGCTTGCGGTAATGCTGGGTAGCAAAGAAGAAACGCAGCACCTGACCGTCAATGGTCTTGAGGGCATCGTGAACAGTGATAAAATTGCCTAGAGATTTGGACATCTTGACGTCATCAATGTTGACAAAGCCATTGTGCATCCAGTAGTTGGAAAAAGTCTGACCAGTCTTGGCCTCTGACTGGGCGATTTCATTGGTATGGTGAGGAAACTCTAGGTCTGCCCCACCACCGTGGATATCAATAGTATCACCCAAGATCTCCGTCGACATGACCGAACACTCGATGTGCCAGCCCGGACGACCTGCTCCCCAAGGACTTTCCCAGGAAATCTCGCCCGGCTTGGCCGCCTTCCAGAGAGCAAAGTCCACTGGATTTTCCTTACGAGCAGTCTCCTCATCTGTCCGACCAGAAGCACCTAACTCCAAGTCTGCCAAGGTTTTATTGGCTAATTTGGCATAATCACGAGACTTTTCGACGCGGAAGTAGACATCACCCTCTGACTCATAGGCGTAGCCCTTGTCCACCAAAGTCTGCACGAAGTCAATGATTGCCTCCATAAAGTCAATCACACGCGGATGCTGAGTAGCCGGCTTGACACCTAAGGCCGTCACATCCTCACGAAAAGCCGCGATATACTTGTCCGCCACTTCTTTTGGTGTGATGCCTTCTTCCTTGGCGCGATGGATAATCTTATCATCTACATCTGTAAAATTGGAAATATAATTGACCTCAAATCCCCGATACTCAAAATAGCGACGAACTGTGTCAAAAGCTACTGTTGAGCGGGCATTGCCGACATGGATATAGTTATAAACCGTCGGACCGCAGACATACATGCGAACCTTGCCCTCTTCAATGGGCACAAATTCACGTAGGCTGCGGGTCATGGTGTCGTAAATTTTAATCATGCGGTCCACTCCCTTCTCTATTTCTGACTTTTTCGGCTGAAAACCAGCTCTGCAAAAGGGCCAAATTGTCTGAAGCTATCCAGTTGGTAAAAGCGCTGCCCTTCCTCTTGGGTAAAGAGGGGAACCCCCTTTCCTAGGATAAGGGGTGCTATCTGAATAATGAGGTGGTCGAAAAGATCCGCATCCAAGAGCGGTCCTACCAAGGAATTACCACCAATCACAAAGACATTTTTGCCTTTGTCAATCTGGTGAACAAAGTCCACCACATCCCCAGCTACTGGCTGGTAATTGCTGACAGGCAGGTGCCTATCATGCGTAAAGACATAGTTTTCCGTAGCTTGATAAAAACTTTCTACATCTTGCAAATCTTGGATTTCCTCAAAAGTCCGCTTGCCCATGATGGTGATATCCATTTGCCTGTAAAAGTCATCATAGCCTGTATCCTCTACAGAACCAAGCTGATGCAGCCAGTCTATCCTGTGCTGGCTGTCTGCCAAGTAGCCATCCATGGTGATACAGCCGTAAAAATATACTGCCATTCTTGTAGTTACCTTTCTAGTTCCTTTGCTATTGTCAAAGCGATAGTGAAAAAAGTCATGGCATCAGCTGTCCGCTCTTCATGGCGGGCATCCCAGATTCGGTTATGATGATCCACATAGTCAGCTGTGTAGAAGAACTGATAGACCTTGGTCTTGCGAAATTGACTCCAAGCCATGATAGCCGAAGCTTCCATGTCCACCACTTGGGCACCGGCAGCCAAGCGACGCTTGACCTTATCAGGTGTTTCTCGATAAAAGGCATCAGTCGTCCAAGACTTGGTGCGGATATGCTCAATATCGTGCTTGTCAAAGATGGCTTCCAGCTCGATCAGCAGAGACTCGTCATAGGCGACTTCGTCACCCGGTGGGGCATAGTGATAGCTAGTCCCTTCATCTCGCAAAGCAGCAGCCGGCAAGATAATCTTATCCGCCTCAATTGAGCGATCCAAAACGCCACAGGAACCTAGAATGATGAAATTCTTGAAGCCTCTGGCCGCCAACTCCTCCAGCTGGCCGACTATCATGGGAGCCCCAATCGGAGCCAACATAACTGCTAGCTTGCTAGTTCCTTGGTCATAAATATACCATGGATGCTGTCCGTTGATGCTTTTCAAATAGCCTCCCGGATAGACTTCCTCTGACTCGACCAAACGTTTCAGAATTTCGCCATTAAAAGACAGGATGATGGTTTCGCATACCTCCCCCTTGTCAATAATCTGCCTATCTGTTGGCTCAATGACTGCTGCTACATCTTCAAATTCCTCTAATAGCATAAGTTCTCTTTCTTTAAGGCTTCAGCAAATACACCTTCATCTTTTCTATGCGGCGCAGTTTGGTCTCATCTTTTTTGGCTTCACCGATATAGCGAGCCCATTCACGCTGGTGGCTAGGCGGTAGTTTGGTAAAGGACTCCTTGGCAGGACCGTCCAAACCTTCTTTCAGTTCAAGGACTACCTGGTTCAAAATAGCATCTGATAAATCTGACATGTCGGTTCCTCCTGTCATATTTTGCTTCGATAGCTTTGCTAACCTTTTCTAAAGACTTGACGAATGGTGGCTAGCTTCACGGGCATGCTCTAGCTTGTCTAGATAGTATTCCCGTTTCTCCTCTACCTCATGAATGGTTGGCTCGTCTTTCTCACCATGAACACGGACAATCTTGGCTGGTACGCCAACCACTGTCACATCACTTGGAACATCTGCCACTACAACTGCACCGGCTCCAACCTTGGCTTTCTCGCCAATCTCAATTGGTCCGATGACTTGAGCATGAGCAGAGACCAAGGCACCTCGACGGACGGTCGGGTGGCGTTTGCCTGTATCCTTGCCCGTCCCGCCTAGGGTCACACCGTGGTAAAGCATGGCCCCCTTCTCCACAATGGCTGTCTCACCAATCACCAAACCACTACCATGGTCGATGAAGACACCTGACTCAATCTGAGCGCCGGGATGAATCTCAATCTGGGTCCAGAAACGCCAGAATTGACTGTGCATGCGCGCCAGCAGCTTGAAGCCGTGCCGCCACAAAAAATGCGAGAGGCGGTGGGCCGCCAAAGCTTTGATGCCTGGATAGGTTAGCAAGACTTCTAACGACGTTCGTGCTGCTGGGTCATTTTCCTTTACAATATCAATGGATTCCTTCCACCAACCCATGCTAGCCTCCTTCCTTCTCTAAACAAGGAGAGACGAGAACTAGGCTCGCCTCTGCCGATTTCTGATGAGGTCTACAGGGATAAGTGACCTCTTATTCTTCTGTTTTAGGGCTTTCTTGATGGTCTTTGTGACCTTTGTACTCCTTGTGCGGATGATGTCCCTTGTCATGGTGATGCTTTGGCTTATCAGACTTTGGTGGACGCGGCAGCAATACTTTCATGGAAGCATCTACTCGGCCTTTGGCATCAATCTTGATAACCTTGACATCCACTTCATCACCGATTTGTACGACATCTTCGACATTATTAGTCCGAGTCCAAGCCAGCTCTGAGATGTGAACGAGGGCATCCGTCTTGTCAAAGAGATTGACAAAGGCACCGAATTTCTCAATCCGAACAACCTTGGCATGGTAAACTTCGTCCACTTTTGCTTCGCGGACCAAGCCAGCAATGATTTCCTTAGCACGATTGATGGCGTCTTGGTCGCTAGAGTAGATGGATACATTTCCTTCTTCATCAATGTCAATCTTAACACCAGTCTCAGCGATGATCTTATCGATGGTTTCCCCGCCTTTACCGATGACAATTTTAATCTTGTCCACATCAATCTTGATGGTGTCGATTTTCGGAGCAGTTGGAGCCAACTCAGGACGCGGAGCCGGAATTGTCGCTTCAATCAAGTCCAGAATTTCAAAGCGGGCTTTCTTAGCCTGAGCCAGAGCTTCTGTCAGGATCTCCGCTGTAATTCCTTCAATCTTGATATCCATCTGCAGGGCGGTAATCCCTTCGCGAGTACCAGCTACCTTAAAGTCCATATCCCCAAAGTGGTCTTCCAAACCTTGAATGTCCGTCAGAACCGTGTAGTTGCTGCCATCTGAAATCAAGCCCATGGCAATTCCGGCAACCGGTGCCTTAATCGGCACACCACCGGCCATCAGAGCCAAAGTGCCCGCACAGATAGAGGCCTGTGAGGAAGAACCGTTTGACTCCAAGACTTCCGCTACCAGACGGATAGCGTAAGGAAACTCTTCCAAGCTAGGCAAGACTTGCTCCAGAGCACGCTCCCCAAGAGCACCATGTCCAATTTCACGACGGCCAGGAGCCCCATAACGGCCTGTCTCGCCGACAGAATATTGCGGAAAATTATAGTGGTGCATGAAGCGTTTCTTGTATTCCGGATCCAAGCCGTCCACGATTTGCGTTTCGCCCATTGGTGCCAGAGTCAGAACAGACAAGGCTTGGGTTTGCCCACGAGTAAAGAGACCAGAACCATGCACGCGCGGCAGGTAATCCACTTCCGCATCCAGCGGACGGATTTCATCAACCTTACGGCCGTCAGGACGGACCTTATCTTCGGTAATCAAACGACGCACTTCTGCATGCTCCATTTGCTCCAAGATTTCAGCCACATCACGCATGATACGGTCGAATTCTTCGTGGTCCGCGTATTTCTCTTCATAAACTGCTGTGACTTGGTCTTTGACAGCCTGAGTTGCGGCTTCACGCGCCAGCTTTTCTTCTACCTGAACAGCCTTTTGCAAGTCGCTGTTGTAGACTGCGACAATCTCTGCCTGCAACTCTTCATCAACATGCAGCAGTTCCACTTCCGCTTTTTCCTTGCCGACTGCTGCGACAATTTCTTCTTGGAAGGCAATTAATTCTTTGACCGCTTGGTGCCCTTTGAGAAGAGCTTCCAGCATGATATCTTCAGAAAGTTCCTTAGCTCCGGATTCTACCATGTTGATAGCCTCTTTGGTACCAGCCACTGTCAGTTCCAAAAGTGAAACTTCTTTTTGTTCCTTGCTAGGATTGATGATAAATTCACCGTCTACATAGCCGACTTGAACTCCTGCGATAGGGCCGTTAAAAGGAATATCTGAGATAGAAAGAGCCAGAGAGCTACCGAACATAGCAGCCATTTGAGGCGAAGCATCTTCGTCATAAGAAAGAACAGTATTGATAACCTGAACTTCATTGCGGAAACCTTCCGCAAACATAGGGCGAATCGGACGGTCAATCAAGCGGGCGGTCAAAGTCGCATCTGTTGACGGACGGCCTTCGCGCTTGTTAAAGCCACCAGGATATTTCCCAGCTGCATACATTTTTTCCTCATAGTTGACCTGCAATGGGAAAAAGTCCCCCGTAGCCATCTTTTTGGACATGGTTGCCGCGGTTAAAACGGTACTTTCTCCATATCGAACAACGGCGCTGCCATTTGCCTGCTTTGCAACCTGACCGGTTTCAACTACCAGCTCACGACCTGCAAAAACGGTTTTAAAAACTTGTTTTGTCATAAAGACTCCTTGCCGAGCATATGCTCAAATTTTTTCATACGCCTTGGCTACAAAGATCAAGATACTAAGACCGTTAAGCAACTCTAAGAAAAATAGGAAAGCAAACGACGGAGCGACTACTCCTAGATAGATTTATCTTTTTTTACAAAAAACCTAGGACGTGTTCAGTTAGCACTGTGACTTTAATATCATGGCCTTAGTAGCTTATTATATCCTCATCTTTGTATCAAGCACGTACAGACCTTATTTTACCACAATTTCAGGCAAAAGAAAAAGGCTGGAAATGGCTTTTTTCTATAAAAGTACTGAAAACCTATTTTTCTTTTCTATAGCTGATGATAGTTGGCTGTCAGAGTTCGTTTTTTCCCTTTCGATTCGTCAAATAGGATGGCGGTATAGCCACTATTCACTTTTCAAAGAGAACTTCTTGCTTTATAATAAATACAGTGACCCATTTCAAACATGTAAAGGAGACAATCGTGCCAGATCATCAAACAGTTGAAAAGAAAGATTTTTTCTCGCTCCTTGCGACAGCCTTAGTCAGCTTTGCAGGCATCTTATCTGAAACCAGTATGAATGTAACCTTCCCGCATCTAAGCAAGGTCTTTGGCTTAGGATTGGGAACGCTGCAATGGATTACGACAGGGTATTTATTAGCAGTGGCCATTACGATTACTTTAGGAGCGACCTTGGCCCACAATTGGAAAGAGCGAACCATCCTCTTTACTGCTTTGGCTAACTTTTGCTTGGGAACTCTGATTGCCATGTTGGCTCCAAGCTTTACCATCTTGATGGTAGGGAGAATCCTACAAGGAGGAGCTACTGGATTAGCCATTCCTTTGCTCTTTAACTTGATTGTTGAGCGTGTTCCTAAGCAAAAAATCGGAACCTACATGGGCTTATCTGGGATGGTGGTCAGCCTAGCACCAGCAATTGGGCCGACTTACGGTGGTTTTATGATTAGTCGTTTTGACTGGCATATGATTTATACCTTTATTCTTCCTGTCCCAATCATTTCCTTTATTCTTGGTTTTTTCTTTTTAAGAAATTCCGAACAGTCGAGGAAACGCGCCTTTGATCTTCTCTCATTTCTCCTCTTAGCAAGCTCACTCGTCTTTGCCATTGTAGCCATCTCCAGCTTAGAAGAAGGACATATCGATTGGCTCTATCTTATTCTCTGTCTACTACCACTAGCTTGCTTCATCTATCGGAGCTTAAAGATTGATCATCCATTCCTAGATATTCGGATTTTAAAGCAACCGACGGTCTTATTGGCTATTTTACCCTTCTTCATTTTTCAGTTTATCAACCTATCGGCTAATTTTCTGATTCCCAACTTCCTGGTCATAGAAAAAGACATTTCAACCGCTCAGGCAGGCTTTGCATTACTTCCAGGAACCATGCTTGGAGCCTTCCTCTCTCCTGTCTTTGGCAAACTCTATGATAGAAATGGTCCGAAACCAACCCTTTTTACAGGAAATTCACTTCTTTTCCTTGCTGTATTCTTGCTCCTTATCTTCACAAAAGAACTCACCTTAACAGCTGTTATTGCGATTTATATTTGCTTTACCTTGGGGAGAAACATGGCCTTCAATAACACACTAGCTCTAGCCACGACTCAAGTTGATAAAGGAAAGACTGCAGATACGACTGCGCTCTTTCAGCTGGCCCAGACCTTTGCGGGCGCAATAGGTACCGCAGTAACGGCTGTCATCGCCAATCAAGCTCCCAATATGACAAAAGGAACTCAAAACGTCTTCACCCTGCTATTAGGCCTGGTTATCTTCGTATTCTTGTCTTATCTACTGCTTTTTAAAAGGATTGCCGCAAAGAAACATTGACTTTTATCCTCGATCTGATAAACAGCTAAAAATTACTGACTTATCCTTCTCCCCCAAAGACATTTTGGGGGATTTTTTGCTATACTATTTCTATATACGACAAAAGGAGTAGACTATGGAACAAAAACATCGTTCTGAATTCCCGGAAAATGAACTCTGGGACCTAACAGCCCTTTACCAAGACCAAGAGGACTTCCTGCGAGCCATCGAAAAGGCCAGAGAGGACATCCAGAAATTCGTCCGTGATTATCAAGGCAAACTTAGCACTTTCGAAGATTTTGAACGGGCATTTGCTGAGTTAGAGCAGATTTATATCCAAATCAGCCACATCGGCAACTACGGTTTTATGCCACAGACCACTGACTATGGCGACGAGAGCTTTGCGCAGATTGCCCAAGCAGCCATGGAGTTTGAGACCGAGGCCAATGTCGCACTCAGCTTCTTTGACGACGCCCTGGTCGGTGCAGATGAAGCTGTCTTAGAAAGGCTAGGACAAGAACCCCATTTGACCTCAGCCATTCGCCAAGCGAAAATCAAAAAAGCCCACTATCTGGGAGCGGATGTCGAAAAAGCCTTGACCAACCTAGGTGAAGTCTTTTACAGTCCACAGGATATTTACACCAAGATGCGGGCTGGCGACTTTGCTATGGCTGACTTTGAAGTAGACGGCAAAGTTTACAAAAACAGCTTTGTCACCTATGAGAATTTCTATCAAAACCATGAAAATGCAGAAATCCGCGAAAAATCTTTCCGCTCTTTCTCAGAAGGGCTTCGTCAGCATCAAAACACTGCCGCAGCTGCTTATCTAGCTCAGGTCAAGTCTGAAAAATTGCTGGCTGACATGAAAGGCTATGACTCTGTCTTTGACTACTTACTAGCTGAGCAAGAAGTTGATCGCTCTATGTTTGACCGGCAGATTGACTTGATTATGAGCGAATTTGCCCCAGTAGCTCAAAAATACCTCAAGCATGTCGCCAAGGTAAACGGACTTGAAAAAATGACCTTTGCCGACTGGAAACTGGACTTGGACAGCGAGCTCAATCCCGAAGTCAGCATTGATGATGCCTATGACCTCGTCATGAAGTCAGTCGAGCCTCTCGGACAAGAGTATTGTCAAGAAGTTGCCCGCTATAAGGAAGAACGCTGGGTCGACTTTGCGGCCAATGCTGGAAAGGATTCTGGAGGCTATGCTGCTGATCCTTATCGGGTTCACCCTTATGTCCTCATGAGCTGGACTGGACGTATGAGTGATGTCTATACTCTGATTCACGAGATTGGCCACTCCGGTCAGTTTATCTTCTCTGACAATCACCAAAGCTATTTCAACGCTCACATGTCCACCTACTATGTCGAAGCACCGTCTACCTTTAATGAGCTCCTACTCAGTGATTATCTGGAACGCCAGTTTGATAACCCTCGCCAGAAACGCTTTGCCCTGGCTCACCGTTTGACGGATACTTACTTCCATAACTTCATTACTCACTTGCTGGAAGCTGCCTTCCAACGCAAGGTCTATACTTTGATTGAAGAAGGCGGAACCTTCGGTGCAAGCAAACTCAACGCTATCATGAAAGAAGTCTTTACGGACTTCTGGGGAGATGCCGTTGAAATTGACGACGATGCTACCTTAACTTGGATGCGCCAAGCCCACTACTACATGGGACTTTACAGCTACACTTACTCCGCAGGTCTGGTCATCTCTACTGCCGGTTACCTACACCTGAAAAATGACGAAAATGGTGCACGTGACTGGCTTGAGCTACTCAAATCTGGCGGCAGCAAGACTCCGCTTGAGTCAGCTATGATTATCGGAGCAGATATTTCCACAGACAAACCACTCCGCGACACCATCCAGTTCTTGTCAGACACAGTTGATCAGATTATTGCTTACAGCGAGGAGTTGGGGCAATAAAGAATAAACAAAATCAGCTTGAATTTCGTTCAAGCTGATTTTTAAATAGTTTAATAAAAATAAAGAGGCCCAAAAAAGCGGAGATAAAGTAAAATATAGGCACTAAAACAAGCGATAAATATAAGCCATCTTGTCCAGTACTGTGACTTAGTATAACTCTTCATTCGCAACAGCCCGATGAAAAACCAGATCAGACTCCAAAACACTAGGCCTAATATCTGAGGGGCGAAATACGAAATTAGAAGCAAAACAGGGATCAACAAAGCCAATACTAATAAGATTCTTTTTTGTGTTATCTGCTCTCTAGGAATCATCCAGCCTACAAAAAAACACAAAACCGCTGGAGCGATGAATGGTGTCAAAACCATGAAAGCAAAGAAAAAATTCGTTAATAATTGAATAATAACCTCTACCTCGTTCCCATTATGTTTTAAACAATGCGGCTCTATAGCGCGATCCCGTTGGAAAAAATTTACCTCTACTTATTATACCTTAAAATATGTATTTTCAAACAAAAATTTTAAATTGACTCATTATTGTTATAATCGAAATAAAAAAGACCGCTCCAAACAAGAACAGTCTCATTTTAAAACAGGCCAATATAACCGTAATCTTACCTTATCCCAACTCCGCCACAATGGCTTTAATCTGCTGGGCAGTATGAACACCCGCTAGCTGCTTGACGACTTGACCGTCTTTTTTAAAGAGCAAGGTCGGGATAGACATAATGCCAAAGTCGCGTGCTGTAGCTGGATTTTCATCCACATCCATCTTGACAATCTTGAGCTCCTCTTCGGAAACTTCCTCTGAGAGCCTGTCAAGGATTGGCCCCTGCATCCGACAAGGTCCGCACCAAGTGGCCCAAAAGTCAATGAGTACTAATCCATCTTTTGTTTCTTGCTCAAATGTTGCATCTGTAATTGCTTTTACCATTATTTTTCTCCTTTATTCTTAGTCAAACTTTGTCAAATCCTGCTTCATCAGGAAAAAGAAGACGTCGCCATAAGTACCCTGGTAGTTCAAATCATGACCTTTATAAGTCAGTTTTTTAACTGGGTAATAATCTGCCACTCCAATCAAGCAGGCCTGCTGGGACTGTTCAAACTCCTGATAAGACTCAAAGGTCATCTTGCGCTCCTGCTTGACAGCATCCAAATATGTGATTTCAATCATAACTTCTCCTTTTCAAAACTACTCTTGTAATTTTTATTTTATGATTACATTGTAATCTCTTTTGTTACATCTGTCAAATAAAACGACTTGGAGAAATCAATTCACTTTTTAAGCCACTCACTGATTGCCTGACAAACAAAAAAGCCTCCCACCGGAAGACCTTTCCATAGAAATAAGAAAAAACAGGTTCAATGCCCCTTGTGCTTTTCCAATCGTTTTTGCTGTTTGAGTTCGAATTTCCTTTGCTTAGCCAGTTCTTTCTGCTGCTTGCGCTTGACTTGAGCGATTTTCTTTTGCTCTTCAAATTGCAGCTTCAGCGCTTCCTGAGACTTTGAAGACCGTGAAGCCAGCTGCTCTTTTTTAGCCTGTCTCTGCAAGCGTTTAAGACTGACCGACTTAGTCTTCTCCTTCACCCTGATGCTAGGACTAAACTGCAACCGATGATAATAACGGTTTAGAAAATCCAACAATTCCTGCGTGCTAGGCTCTGCACCAAAGGTGACTCGGCAAACTCTATAAGATTGAGCATGTTCCTGCTCGAAAAGACCGTGCCAAAATCCCTCTTCAAAATAAACTGTCAGCGTCATTGAAATCTTATCCATGACAGCACCTCCTTTAAAAATCCCTAAGAATGGACAACCAAGGAGGAAGGTTACTGACAAAAAATCGATTTTTTGCGTCTGGACTACCAACCAGAACTGTGTTTTTATCTTAGTAGCTACAGTCTAGCAATATTTTCTAAAAAATTCAAGGCTATCTGAATCTCGCTTAGATAAATGAATTGGATTTTCTTGTATGAGATCCAGAAAAATCAAAAACAAGAAATCTCTCTTCTTGTAAAATACATTCATTTCCGCTATAATACTACAAATACTGAAAGGAGAGAACTATGAAGTATATTTGGGCTTTTTTAGCAGCCTTGAGCTTAGCTGGACTGGTTCTTTTCTTCTGGCACTCCCAAACCAAATCAAATCCTACTCCTCCTAAGCCAGAAACCACACAGACAGCTTCTAGCGAGAAAATGGACAATCAACCGACTCCGACAGAAGACATCGTGTCTGAAGAATACAGCGTTTCATACGATGACAAGCAGCTCTACGGAAAGATTACTGCTCCTTCTGACTACAAGAGTAAAAAATTGCCGACTATTGTTATCGCACATGGATTGAACAACACCCTTGAGCAATATGAAATGTACAGCCAGCTGTTGGCAAAGCAAGGTTATCTGGTTTACAGCTTGGATTTCTACGGCGGCAGCCGCCAATCGAAAAGCGGTGGACAGGATATGCTGAATATGTCAGTCAAGACCGAACTCACAGACTTGACTCAAGTCATGGAAAAGCTTCGTTCCGAGACCTTTGTAGATAAGAGCAGAATGAGCTTATTCGGTGCCAGCCAAGGCGGTGTCGTTGCCAGTCTCTATGCTGCTGCTTATCCGGACCGTGTGCACAAACTCCTGCTTATCTTTCCAGCTTTCGTTCTTTTCGATGATGCCAAAGAGACCTATCGTGAGCTAGGGAGTCCTGACTTCGACCAACTTCCTGATAGCCTGACACACCACAATACCACTCTGGGCAAGATTTATCTAATCGATGCCTTAGATATTGACATCCAAGCCGAACAGACCAAAATCACAGCTCCTACCCTCATTATCCACGGTACTGATGATGCAGTCGTGCCCTACCAGTATGCGGTCGAAGCGAGTCAGACCATTCCAAATGCAGAGTTGGTCACTGTAGAAGGCGGGGAGCATCGCATTGACGAAAGATTTGCTATCACTGCCGCTCCTGCGATCCAAAAATTCTTGAAAGAGTAAAGCTGCTAATCGAAAAAGTTCTTCTAAAATCATAGAAGACCTTTTTGTTTGGAGAAATTAGAAGAATTAGACTAGGAAATGATATTTGAAGAGCTTAAAATGAATTTAGGGGAAAGACGAATAATCGTACTCCAAAACCCTGAAAACTGATTTGAGATTAGGTTACAATCCTAGTGAAAAAGAAAAACTACTCTTTAGTGGAGTAGTTTCAACTTTGTGTATTCAATTGAACATGGCCTAAGCGAGTCAATAAAACAAAAAAAGCCCCCTGAAGTCAGAGAGCCATTTTGAGCTCGGGCTAAAATCCTAGCAAAAAAGATGAAACTCCTTGTGTTCATCGAACACGGTGTCGTTTCCTTATTTTCATACGGATTTTTGACGCCCTTAGCATCATGATTCTTGCTAGATAAAACGTTTATAAACTAGGCGACGAGGCGAAGATTGTACTAATGGTACATCGAGGCGAAGTCAACGAAGTATAGAAACGTTTTAGACGCAAGATTAGCGACGAAGTCCAAGAGAGTTGATCAACTCACGGTAACGGTTAACGTCGTTCTTACGAAGGTAAGCCAAGAGGTTACGACGGCGACCGATTTTCTTCATCAAACCACGGTAAGTAGCGTGGTCTTTTTTGTGTTGTTTGATGTGGTCGTTGAGGTGGTTGATTTCCCAAGTAAGGACAGCAACTTGTACCTCTACTGAACCAGTGTCACCTTCGTGACGTGCGTATTGTGCAATGATTTCATTTTTTTTCTCTTTTGAGATTGCCATGATAAGCTCCTTTTCTTTACGCTTCATCCGAGTGACAGGTTTGGCATGGCCTGCAACCAAGAAGAAGTTATTTGTCTTTACGACATACTTATTCTACCAAGAAGGACTACCTTTGTCAAATGATTCTGTTTCAACTCTTTTGTATGAGGAATTCAGGCTTTTTCATTTACAATTCAACCCCAAAGATTTCTAAAGAAAGTATTTCTGCCTCGGTCAGCCTCCGCCATTCTCCAGGAGCTAGTGCGGGATCCAACTGTAGGGGTCCCATCGTGAGGCGCTGAAGATTTGTAACTTCTTTTCCGCAGGCAGCTACCATGCGCTTGACCTGGTGGAACTTGCCTTCAGCTAGGGTAATTTCTACGAGAGAAGTCTCTTTTGCCTCGTCCAGCTCTAAAATCTTGAGATGAGCTGGCTGACAGGTGAAATCTTTCAGTTCTATTCCTGCAGCAAAGCGCTCTACATCTGCTTGGTTCATCAGGCCTGCCACTTGAGCTCGGTAGATTTTTTCTATGTGCTTTTTAGGTGACAGCATGGCATGGGCTAGCTTGCCATTATTGGTCAGAAGGAGCAGGCCGTGGGTATCAATATCCAAGCGACCGACAGGGAAGACTTCTTTCTGGCGGGCAGTCTCATCCAGCAAGTCCAGAACTGTCTGATGACGGTCATCTTCTGTCGCCGAAATGACTCCCTGCGGCTTGTTCAGAAGGTAGTAGACGAATTTCTCATAGGTCAGCCTTTGGCCAGAAACAATAATCTCATCTGCTGTCTCATCAATCTGAGTCTTAGGTGATTTCTCTGCTCTGCCATTGACCAAAACCAGCCCTTTCTTTAGGAGCTGCTTAACCTGGGCGCGGGAGCCCAGACCATTTTCTGCTAAAAATTTATCCAGACGCATGGTATAACCTCCTAGATTCTCGGAGCTAGTCCGCTCTTTTCTTTGCTAAATCTTAGAACAAAGAGCGAGGTCAGAATCATAGTCAGACCCAAAACGCTGAAGATAAAGGATGGAGCGTTAGAGAATCTCCCAATGAAACTGAGGACAAATGTAGTGGCCGTTGCTCCGATACTGCAGCCTAAAATCACGATAGAAGTGGCTTGATTGAGGAGGTGGGAGGAAATGCGCTCGGACAGGGTGTAAAAAATGGTCGTCAGACCGACACTATAGACAAAACCGGCGCTAATAGTAGCCATGCTGAGTGACAAAAGATCAGGTGAGAAGCCAATGATAATCTGAGTCAAACCAAAAATCAGACCGGAAAGGCTGAGCAGTTTGTCTCTAAAAACACGTGTCAAACTGGCAAAGCTGACCCCCGCTGCAATCCCAATCAACTGCATCAAAGAAAGTATCACACCTGCAGTCTGGGCCGTCCCCATGCCAGACTTCTCTACAATTCCCGGCACGCGTACATTGATAGCAATATAAGTCAGTACAATAACCCCCGCCACAAAGGCAAAAGCTAGACTTAACTGCCAATCATGACTGCTTAGCTTAGGAGTCAATTCAGACTGTTCTTGCTGCTTTTCAGAGACCTTGTCATAAGGGACAAAAAGCAGATAAAGCGCCAAAACCACCAGTCCAAAGGTGTAGACGAGAAAGGCAGCCTGCCAGCCGAGAGGAAGAAGCCGACTGACGCCAAAAGTCAAGAGGGCTGTCCCGACTACTTCTGCCGACCCCCTCAGTCCTAAAAGCCGAACGCGTTCCTGTCCCTCGTAGCGCTCGCTCACAATCGAAATAGCCTTGGCATTGAGCAGACCGATTCCCATCCCAAAGACAAGCCGAGAGGCAAACATAAGCCAGTAAGACTGATTAAGAAGAGGAAGAAGCCCGCAGAGCGAAAAGATTAGAAGCCCGCTCACAATCATCTGACGCTCTGTCAGGTATTTTTCAATGACTCTGTTAAACAGCAACATCAGCATAATCCCAGCCGAAGGCAAAGAAACCAGAAGTTCTACCCAACTTTCTGGAATCCCCTTATAAAAAGCAAACATAGCCGACTGGGCACTGGAAATCGAAAAAGCCGTAGTCAGAATCAAAGAAAGCGAGAGGATACTCACCTTTTCCATCAATTTTTTCATTCTATTTTCCTTTAAAATTCACACTACCTCTATCATACAGTTTTTTGGGTCAAGACGCAATTTCTTTGTCAGGAATATTATGGGTCGCTGTGGCTCCATTCAAAATCCGGCACCGCCAGACAGTCAAAACCGCTCCCGCCTTTATTTCTTACAGCTTTTATGTTATGATGAAGGATAGAAAAAGGAGAGAATCATGTCTGTGAGTGAAAAAACATCTGTTATTGAACGATTAACCAAACCAGCCCATTTAATTGATATGGAGGACATTATCCGCGAGGGCAATCCGACCCTGCGCGCTATCGCTGAGGAAATCAGCTTCCCTCTGTCAGACCAGGAAATCATTCTGGGCGAAAAAATGATGCAATTTCTCAAGAATTCCCAGGATCCAGTCATGGCAGAAAAAATGGGGCTGCGCGGTGGTGTTGGTCTAGCTGCTCCCCAGCTGGATATTTCCAAACGGCTCATCGCCGTTTTAGTTCCCAACCCTGACGACGAAGAGGGCAATCCACCTAAGGAAGCTTATAGCCTGCAAACACTGATGTACAATCCTAAGATTGTAGCCCACTCCGTTCAGGATGCAGCTTTAGCTGATGGTGAAGGCTGTCTGTCAGTTGATCGAGAAGTACCGGGCTACGTAGTTCGGCATGCGCGAGTGACCGTGGATTACTTTGATAAGGACGGTCAAAAGCATCGTATCAAGCTCAAGGGCTATAACGCCATTGTCGTTCAGCATGAAATCGACCATATCAACGGCATTATGTTCTATGACCGCATCAATGAAAAAGACCCATTTGCAGTCAAAGACGGCATGTTGGTGATTGAGTAAACAACTTGTATATCATTATCAAAAATACCTAGATAGTTTCTATCTAGGTATTTTTTCTATTCTAACTATCCCGTCTCCAGAAAATAGCCAAGAGGATAACTGCTCCTAGCACTGATGGAACAATAGCTGTATCAGCAAGCATTGGTCCCCAATGACCAAAAAGAAATTGACCTATCAAGGAACCAAACCAACCCAAGAGGATTTTTCCGATACAGCCCATGCGCTCCCCACGGCTGGTAATAGCCCCGGCGATAAGGCCGATAATAAAACCGACAAACATACTACCAATCATATATTCCCCTTCTTTCTATATTTCTAGCAAGGCTTCTAAAGAAGCAAGTGGAAGCTATCATTATGGAATGCGCCATTTAAGGCAACTCGAAATCTTAGATTGCCCAGTCTCCATTGCGGAAGATGGCTACGCGACTGCCGTCTTCGCGGATACCGTCAATATCCATCTGATCAGAGCCAATCATAAAGTCCACATGGACATCCGAGCGGTTGAGACCCGCTGCTTCCAGCTCTTCTTCAGAGAAATTCTCTCCACCGACCACACTAGTCGCATAGGCTGCACCGATAGCCAAGTGGTTAGAAGCATTTTCATCAAAGAGAGTATTGAAGAAAGTAATGCCTGACTGAGAAATCGGACTTGGATCTGGTACCAAGGCACACTCACCTAAAGCACGCGCACCAGCATTTTCAAAGACAAGATCTTTCATAACCTGGTCTCCCTTTTCAGCAGTAATATCCACAATCTGGCCATCCTTGAAGGTCACCTTGATGCCTTCGATGATGTTGCCATTGTAGCTGAGAGGCTTGGTGCTAGTCACATAACCTTCTGCCCGGCGAAAGTCCGGTGCTGTAAAGACCTCTTCTGTCGGCATGTTGGCAATGAAATACTCGCCCTGAGCATTTAGACTGCCAGCTGACTCCCAGTGATGGTTCTTGGGCAAGCCCAATGTCAAGTCAGTTCCAGGAGCTGTGTAGTGCAGAGCTGTGAATTGCTCCTCGTTTAAAACCTTAGCTTTTGAGCTGAGTTTTTCTTCATGCGCCTGCCAAGCGGCTACTGGATCATTCTCATAGACACGGCAGGTTTTGAAAATCTGATCCCAAAGCAAGTCTACCGCTTCCTCATCACTGGCTGCGTTTGGAAAGACCTTCTTAGCCCACTCTGTACCGGCTGCTGCAGCGACTGTCCAGCTGACTTTATTGGATTGGGTTGCAATCCGCATCGGCTTCATGGCTATCCCCATAGCCTTAGCAGAAGCCGATAATTTCTCGGCATCCACGCCATTTAAAGCTCCTGGGTCAGATGAACGAACGCCCAAGCGGCTGGCTTTCTTTTCGAGGAGATAGTTCATCTCAGCCACCTTATAGTCTGGAACATTGTCCAAGCGCTCCATCGGTGCATGGAGGAATTTCTCCCGCGTAGTCAAATCATCCGCCCACTGGACGATGACCTCGTGAGCACCCAGAGCATAGGCTTCCTTGACAATCAAGTGAGCCAGCTCACGCTGCTCCACATCAATATTGAGCGCCACCGTGTGACCCGGCTGCACATTAATACCATTGGCAACCAATAGTTTAGCGTATTTTTCTAAGTTTTCTTTAAAATTTGGCAGAACCATGCTGCTTCTCCTTTTCTTTTGTTATTTCTCTTTAAACAGGGACAGCAGGCTAACCGCTGCCACAGTGCCGCAAATCAAGGCAGTCATTTTCAAAATCGTATCTGGGTCAAGATCCAGCTAGTAATCAAACACCTTTTGCGCAGGCTTATCTTCGGCATTTATTCTAAGTTTCATGAGAGAGTCCTTTCCTTTGTTAACCATCTATTGGTTTATGATGCCAGATGACTTTCATATTCCAACCATCCTGAATTAATTTACAGCCTGGCAGCAACTTCCCATAAATCTCTTCATATCCTTTTTTAGAAAGGTAGCGATCTGTTGCTAAATGATTGAGCCAAGATTTGGAGGTGCTATGTTTGAAGATTCTTCTGGCATTTTTCAAGCCGAATCTTTTCCAGTGTCGAGGAAAATCTAAATAAGCGCCTACAACATAGGTCCAAGTTGAAGGAGTGGGCTTTTCTGATACATTGTCCATAACAAACAGGATGCCACCTGGCTTTAGTAATTTCTTACATTTTTCCAAAGCTTCAGGGATGTCCAAATGATGAAATGTCGTTCGACTGAAAATAAAATCAAATTGTTTCTCAAAAACAGCGGTTAAAAAATCATCCTGCAGTAATTCTACATTCTGTAAATCTTCTTTTTCTACTTTATCTTTTGCTATCTGCAGAAAATCTGCAGATAGATCTATTCCTGTCACATGTTGAAAATATGAAGACAGAAAAATGCAGGTATTCCCTCCGCCACAACCAATATCCAAAGCGGAAACTCTACTGTCAGGCAAATTATTCAGTAGATAATCAGGCTTGCCTTCCAAAAGAGTGGTTACCCAATCATATTCTAAAGCAACCGCATTAAATTGTTCCGTAATATTTTCCATGAACCTCCTTCTTAAAACAAATCATCAAACAAACTCAACTGGTTATCTTCAGGCATATTGCCCAGGATTCCCATGTCGTCCATTTTTTCAACTAGGGTGCTAGAGAGGCCGCCGCGTTTGCGGAGCTCTGTCTTAGAGAGGAATTCGCCTTGTTCGCGGGCTCTGACCACTTGGCGGGCAACGTTGTCACCCAGACCGTCCATAGCAGAGAATGGTGGGATAAGGGTATCCTCTTCGATGAGAAACTCAGTCGCATGGCTCTTATAGAGATCCAGCTTTCCGAATTTGAAGCCCCGCTCCAGCATTTCATTGACGATTTCCAGGGTCGTATAAAGGTCAATTTCTACATTGGAGGCTTCGTTGTTCTTACGCTTCTCAGCGATTTCGTTCATCCGGCGCTTGACGGCATCAAGACCACCACTCATGGTCTTGATATCAAAGGCCTTGGCTCGGATGGAGAAATAAGCACAGTAGTAATAAATCGGATGATGCACCTTGAAATAGGCCACCCGCAGGGCCATCATAACGTAGGCTGCCGCATGGGCCTTGGGGAACATGTACTTGATCTTTCCACAGGACTCGATGTACCACTCTGGCACATTGTTTTCCTTCATGGCTGCGATATAGCCATTGCGCTCTTCTTCAGAAATTTTCAGCCAAAGGCCCTTCCGCACGCGCTCCATAATCGTAAAGGCCATCTTAGGATCCAAGCCCTTGTGCATGAGGTAAACCATGATATCATCCCGACAGCCGATAACGGTGGACAGGTCAGCAATCCCTTGCTTGATCAAGTCTTGAGCATTGCCCAGCCAAACGTCCGTACCATGAGAGAGACCAGATAGCTGTAAGAGCTCGGCAAATGTCGTCGGATGGGTCTCATCAACCATACCCCGTACAAAATTGGTCCCAAACTCCGGAATTCCCAGCATACCAGTCGGCGTGCCGATCTGCTCCTGAGTCACACCCAGAATGTCCGTCCCAGAAAAGAGGGCCATGACACCAGGATCATCCATAGGAATATCAGTAGGATCAATGCCAGACAAGTCCTGAAGCTTCCGAATCATGGTCGGATCATCGTGTCCCAGAACGTCTAGCTTGAGGACATTTTCATCAATATCATGGAAGTTAAAGTGGGTGGTCTGCCACTCGGCCGTCACATCGTCAGCTGGATATTGGACCGGTGTAAAGTCATAAACATCCATGTAGTTAGGGATAACAACGATTCCGCCCGGGTGTTGTCCAGTCGTCCGCTTGACTCCGGCAGCTCCCTGCGCCAGACGCTCAACTTCTGCGTCTCGGTAAAACTTCCCGTAGTCGCGCTCATAGCCCTTGACAAATCCATAGGCCGTCTTAGCCGCAACGGTACCAACAGTCCCAGCCCGAAAGGCGTATTCTGAACCAAAGATATCCCGCACGTCCAAATGGGCGCTTGGCTGATCTTCTCCGGAGAAGTTCAAGTCAATATCAGGTACCTTGTCTCCGTCAAATCCAAGGAAGGTCTCAAAAGGAATATCCTGACCGTTCTTGCTCAGCTTGTGGCCGCACTCTGGGCAGTCCTTATCCGGCATATCGAAGCCAGAACCATAGGAGCCGTCCGTGATGAACTCGCTGTATTGACATTTGCTACAGACATAGTGGGGTGACAAAGGATTAACCTCAGTAATCCCAATCATGGTCGCAACAAAGCTGGAACCGACTGACCCCCGTGAACCTACCAGATAGCCCCGGTCATTTGAGCGTTGCACCAGCATCTGCGAAGCCAAGTAAATCACGGCAAAGCCATTCCCCAAGATGGAGGTCAACTCTTTTTCGATCCGCAAGTCCACGATATCTGGCAGCGGATTGCCATAAATTTCAAAGGCCTTTTGATAGGTCAGCTCGGCAACTGTCTCCTCGGCCTTGTCAATGAAAGGTGTATAGAGGTCGCCCTTTACCACCTCGACTGGCTCAAAGGTCTCCGCCAGCTGATTCGGATTGGTGATGACTAGCTTCTTAGCTAAGTCCTCGCCCAAGAAGGCAAATTCATCCAGCATCTCATTGGTGGTCCGGAAGTGAGCCTTAGGAAGCGGAGCCGGCTGGGCATTTTCACCGTGACCAATGGTTCGGTTAATCATAGCTCCCTGACCAAGACTCCGGACGATAATCTCACGATAGATTTCTTCTTCCGGCTCAATATAGTGGACGTTCCCCGTCGCAAGGATAGGCTTGCCCAAGCGATCGCCGACCTCAATCAGATTGCGAATAATGGTCTGCAGTTCTGCCTGGTCCTTGATCTGCTCCTTGGCAATCAGTGGCTCATAGATAGCTGGTGGCATGACCTCGATAAAGTCATAATACTTGGCTACCTCGACAGCTGCATCCACCCCCTGAGAGACAACAGCATCATAGACTTCGCCTTCTGAGCAGGCTGAGCCCAGAATCAGGCCTTCACGATGGGCATCCAGCACGGTCCGAGGAATTCGCGGGACACCTTCGAAATACTTGGTATTGGACAGACTGACTAACTTGAAAATATTCTTGAGTCCCGTCTGATTTTTCACATAAATGGTCGCATGCTTGACCCGAGCTTTCTTGTAGGAATTCTCATCGACCAGATCTGTATTCAAATCCTTGAGATTGGTCACACCATGCTTTTCAGCCACATCCTTGATAAATATAAAGAGGAGGCGGCCCGTCGCTTCCGCGTCATAGTTGGCCATGTGATGATGCTCCAGAGCAATCTGGAAACGCTTGGTCAAAGGCCCCAAACCATGCCGCTTGTACTCTGGATAGAGGTTGCGGGCAAATTCCAGCGTGTCAATAACTGGCTGAGTAATTTTTGGCAGGCCATGACGCTCATAATTGACATTCATAAAGCCCACGTCAAAGGTAGCATTATGGGCAACGAGGACACTGTCCTGGCAAAATTCCTGAAATTCTTTCAGCACCTGCTCTAGCGGTTTGGCATTGCGGACATGCTCATCTGTAATCCCAGTCAGATCCGTCGTAAAGGCCGAAAGAGGATGCCCAGGATTGATAAACTCATCAAACTCTGCGATGATATTGCCCTTATGCATCTTGCTGGCTGCGACCTGAATCAAGTCATTATAAACCGCCGAAAGTCCTGTTGTTTCCACGTCAAAGACCACATAGGTCGCATCGCTCAGCTCCATGTCCACTTCATTGTAGACGATAGGCACCCTGTCTTCTACAATATTGGCCTCCATGCCGTAAATCAGCTGGATACCAGCCTTCTTGGCAGCTTTGTAGCCATGAGGAAAGCTCTGCACATTGCCATGGTCAGTAATGGCGACAGCCTTGTGGCCCCACTTGGCTGCTATTGCAACGATTTCCTCGACCTCAGGCAGGGCGTCCATCGTAGACATATTGGTATGGGCGTGAAATTCAACCCGCTTCTGACCCTCAGGCATCAGATCCTTGCGCTCATAGTGGGTAACGACTTGCACATCCTGCACATTCATGGTCAGGTCGCGAGTGAAGTTGTTCATCTCCACATTTCCGCGCACGCGCAGCCAGGCGCCTTTCTTAATCATGTCAAACTTCTTGGCTTCTTCTTCGTTTTTCATCCATTTCTGCAAGGAGAAGCTGGACGTGTAGTCTGTCATCTTGAAATTAAGCAAGACCCGACCGGTCCGAGTGACCTTCTGCTCCAGATCAAAAACCATTCCCTCAAAGACCAGACGATTTTCCTCAGTCTGAACTTCAATCATAGGGGTAATCTCTGCTTTATCCAGCTTTGGTTTAGCCGCAGCCTTGCGAGCTTGGAAGTCATAGGCTGGCTTTTCTTCTGGCGGTGGTGCCATCTGCTGCAGGGATTCCATGGCTTTTAGCGCTTCTTCATTGGCCGCCTGAACAATCTTGTCATTCTCCACCTGGAAATTCTCCGCTTGCTGCTGAGTCAGCTCATCGCTGTGCTGAACCTGACAGGTCAACTGAGGAAAGCCGTACTTGACCAGCTGCTGACTGAGATTGGGCAGGTGATTCTTGCGAAAATGCTCCGTATCAATGGTCGAAGCCCCCTCAATCAACAGCTTGTCCCCATCCAAATGAACCCGCAGATCCTGATACAGACTCTTGAAGCCATGGCTGGCACATGGACCCTCCTCAAAGGATAGCTGGTAATAAGCCTGCAAGAGCTCATCCGACACCTGGGGAGCCTGACAGTGAATTTCAAAAACAGCTTGATTGCCCGTCTTAGAAAACTCTTGAGCTAAGCGCTTCTGCAATTCCCGAAAAATCTCAATGGGCAGAATATTCGCAAAAGAAAAATGAAACTCCCAGACCCGACTGACCTTGTGGACCAGAACCTTCTCAATTTCAGCATTCAAAAAGGCCTCTGAATTTCTCATTTCCAGTGGCATATCCAGCTGATGCATTAAAATTTCAAACTTGTTTGACATGACATTTCCTCGTACAGTAGTGACCCTATTTTACCATAAATCAGCTCTTTTTTCGACAGAAAAAGAGTAGGGCAAAGCGCGACTCCTACACAATTGTCAATGCATTCTTCTTGACACTAAGTTATGATATAATAGAACAGAACATTTATCAAAAGGAGTCTTAATTGTGAAGAAAATTCTATTAGCCAGCGCTTGTCTGCTGACCCTGACTGCCTGCAGTATGCCTAATCAGCATAAGCAAGAAAACAAACCCAAGCAAAATCAGAATCAAAGCAAAACCAAAGAAGAAAAGACAAAGACGAAAACTTTTTCTAATAAAATCGATGAGTATTATACTAATTCAGTTAAACTTTTCTATACTAAAGACAAGATCCTATCTTTCCAGCTTATTTCCAGCCAGGCCATCCCTGAAGAAAATCAAAAAATGAGCGTCGAAGAACTAACAAAAATCTATAGAGAAGATCTTAAGAAAAGTCCCATGATTGAAGATCAAGAAAAGCTAAAAGGGCTTGAAATTCACGTTGAGATTTCCGAAGACAAGAAAAAAGCTATAGCCATTTTTGACTTTGACCTCAGCAAAATAGATCAAGAACAACTGATTCAGTCAGCAGGTGACTCTGAAAGCAGTCAAACTTTCTTCAAAAAACTCCAAGATAAACCAGATGTTGTCTTTGATTTTTTGAAGGGGCAAGGACTTAAAGAAGAATAAAAAAGCCTTCTGAGTGATTTAACTTTACAGTTAATGCTCAGAAGGCTTTTTTTGTCTATCTTAACACTGCTTCTGCCAAGGCTTTTTGGATGGCGATGACGCTGCGATCGCTGGTAAATTGCAGGACTTCTGCTGGCTCTTGAGCGCTGGAAACCCAGATTTTCAGCTCAGCATCTAAGTCAAAATGGCCGGCTGTTTCCACTGAGAAGCGACTGATAGAGCGATATGGAAAGGACTTATAAGAAGTCTTTTTGCCAGTCATTCCCTGCTTGTCGACCAAGATTAAACGCTTATCTGTAAAGACAATCAAGTCGCGAATGAGGCTAAAAGCCAGTTCCACATTCTCTTTTGTTGTCAGAATATCCTCTAATTGTCTTTCTGTTTTTTCAATATCTTTCTGAGAGGCATTGCCTAATAAACCGCTGAATAATCCCATCATTCGGTCCTCCAATCTATTTTTTCCTACTATAGCATTTTCACCTCCAATAAGCAAAAGAAAACTGCCAGATAAAACTGGCAGTTGCTTTTATTTTGTCAAAATAGACAAGGTTTCTAGCAAATTATCAGCGTGGACTTCAATGGTATCGCCAGTAGCTTTAATCTTGACTTCGACAATGCCTTCTGCAGCTTTCTTACCAACTGTCACACGGATTGGAAGGCCAATCAAATCGCTGTCGCTGAACTTAACACCAGCGCGCTCATTGCGATCATCCACCAAGACCTCATAACCGGCACTCAGCAAGTTAGCCTCGATTTGGTCAGTTAGAGTCAGGGCTTCCTCGTCCTTGACATTGACCGGAATCAGGTGCACATCAAATGGTGCCAGCTCTTTCGGGAAGTTAATGCCCCAAGCATAGCGGAATTCACCCTTAGGAGTTTTATTGACAAAGAGACGGGCATGCTGCTCCATAACAGCGGACAGGAGACGGCTGACGCCTATACCGTAACAACCCATAATCATCGGTACTGCTCGGCCATTTTCGTCCAAGACATTGGCGTTCATGCTGTCAGAGTAACGAGTTCCCAACTTGAAGATGTGTCCAATCTCAATCCCACGAGCAAACTTGAGGACACCTTGGCCGTCCGGTGAAATTTCACCTTCACGAACCTCACGGATATCTACATATTCAGCGGTAAAATCACGGCCTGGATTGACACCAGTCAAGTGATAACCATCTTCGTTAGCACCCACTACAGCGTTAGCCAGGTCTTGCACCTTGCGGTCAGCGATGATTCTCACGCCTTCTGGCAGATTGACTGGCCCTAGTGAGCCAAATCCTGCTCCTAGGAGCTGACGGACTTCATCTTCACTAGCTACGTCAAAGAAATCCGCTGCCAAATGATTTTTCAGCTTGACTTCATTAAGCTGGTCATTGCCGACCAGAAGTGCTACGACAGGAGACTCGTCAGCCATGTAAACCAAGGTCTTAATTGTCTGGCTTTCATCCAGTCCAAGGAAGGCAGCAACTTCGTCAATTGTCTTGCAGTCAGGCGTGGAAACGCGGGCAACTTCTTCCTCAGTCACGACACGTCCTGCAGGCTTGTATTCATCCGTCGCCATTTCAAGGTTGGCAGCATAGCTGGACTCACTGGAGTAAGCGATGGTATCCTCACCAGATACCATCCAGCTGGTCAATTCTGTCCGAATAGCTTCCTGAACATCTTCAGGAATTTCATCAAAGCTGGCTACAGACTTGTCCAAAACCACCCAGCGATTCAAATCCGTCCGGTCTGGCGTAATGGCCATGAATTCCTGACTGTCCTTGCCCCCCATAGCACCACCATCACCGATAATGGCTTTGAAATCCAGCTCGCTGCGGGTAAAGATTTTCTCATAGGCAGACTTGTATTCATCATAAGCTACATCCAAGCTGTCATAGTTAGCGTGGAAACTGTAGGCATCTTTCATGATAAACTCACGCGTCCGCAAGAGTCCGTTACGGGGACGTTTTTCATCGCGGTATTTAGGCTGAATCTGATAGAGATTGAGCGGCAGCTGTTTGTAGGATTTAACCGAATCACGGACGATAGCCGTAAAAGTTTCCTCATGGGTTGGCCCCAAGATAAAGTCGGATTTCTCACGATTTTTCAGTTTGTAGAGGTCTTCACCATAGGTCTCATAACGGCCAGACTCGCGCCAAAGGTCTGCACTGAGCAGGGCAGGCGCCAGCATCTCCACTGCACCAATCTTGTCAAACTCTTCCCGCATGATTTTTTTTGTTTTTTCAATCACACGATTAGCCAGCGGCAGATAAGAATAGACCCCAGCTGAAACCTGACGGACATAGCCAGCCCGCAGCATCAGAGCGTGACTGATAACTTGAGCATCGCTAGGCATCTCACGCAGGGTTGGAATTAACATTTTACTTTGTTTCATAAAAACAAAACTCCTTGACTTTCATTGAATAATTTCTTTTTCATAGTTCTAAGAACTTTAGTTTCTTAGAAGAATAATTTCATGATATCGTTCCAGGTAACGGCAATCATCAGGATGACCATAATAGCCACTCCAGACAGAGTGATATAGGTCTCAGTTTCTCTTTTCAGTGGTTTTCTGCGGATAGCCTCCAGAATATTGAGGACGATTTTTCCGCCGTCTAAGGCTGGAATGGGAATCAGGTTGAAAATACCGATATTGAGCGACAGCATGGCCAAAAGGCTAAGGACTGCTGGTAATCCTTGCTCTGCAGCCTGACTGCTGAAATTGTAAATAGCGACCGGACCGCCCAGCTTATTGATATTGAAGTTGAAGACGATATCTTTCAGAGCTGACAAAATGCGAACCGTAGTAGACCAAGCTGCAGTAAAGCCGCCAATCACCTTGTCCCAGAAGCCAGTCTTGATCGTTGGGGAAACCCCTAGCAGATAACGATTGCCGTCTTTTTTAGGCTGTACGGTAATTTCTTTCGTTTCACTGCCGTGTTTGTAGGTAACAGACAAGGTCGGCGCTTCCTTACTCTTGGCTGTGATTTTCGCCAGAGCGCTGGTTAGATCCGCCCAGTTGCTAATTTCATAGTCATTAATCTTAAGGATTTGGTCGTTATTTTGAACCCCAGCAGCTGCTATAGCACTACCATCCATGACTTGAAAATGATTGCTGTTTTCATCGCGAACGCCGCCCTGAACAAAGGCCAGCAGCATAAATACCAGCACGCTCAGGATGAAATTATTCATAGGGCCAGCAAAGTTGGTGATGAGGCGGCCCCAGATACTAGCATTCTGATACTGAACATCCAGCGGTGCAATCCGCACCTCAGTGCCGTCTTCTTCAACAATCGTTGCATCATGATCTACTGCATAAGTCTTGAGCTCGTCAAGGACCAGACCTGTGATTTCCAGCTTTTCCTCAAAGTCAAAGCCGGTCACATTCATGGGCAGAGCTGTCTGGTCAACCTTTTTGCCAGAGAGATTGATGCGAACCACCTTGCCCTCTGCATCCAAGGTCAGACTAGCCGGTGTCCCCACCTTAATGTCGGTGGAATCTTCCCCCCAGCCGGCCATACGCACATAGCCTCCTAAGGGTAAAATCCGAATCGTGTAGGCCGTCCCATCCTTACCAATATGGGAGAAAATCTTGGGTCCCATACCGATAGCGAACTCTCTGACCAAAATGCCGGACTTCTTCGCAAAGTAGAAGTGTCCGAACTCATGGACCACCACAATGATCCCAAAAATAATAATAAAGGTTATAAACTGCATGGACTTCTATATTTTACCTTTCCTAGAAATCTTGTTTTTTCTTTAAATCAAAGAAGGAGCAGAAAACGGCCAAATACCGAGCTTCCCGCCCCTGCATAGCTGACACTCTTGAAAATAGGGTAGAAGCTCCTCTCAAAATTTTGAGCTCCAAATCCCAGTTCCTTCTCAGATTGTGCGGTCGTTAGACAAGCTTGCCATCCCTTGCTTTCAGCTACGCTCGACTGTCTTAGAACAAGCCGAAGAAATGCATCAGCGGAAAGACGAAGAGAAGGCTGTCAAAACGGTCCAAAACACCGCCGTGGCCAGGAATGAATTTACCAGAATCCTTGACCCCGAAATGACGCTTGACTGAGCTTTCGACCAAATCACCTAGCTGGCCTGCAATACTAAAGAGCACTGCCAGAATTAAAAAGACAAAGGCATTGTAAGGTGCGTACACTTGCGGTCGAACCAACATGAAGATTCCAGTCACTAGAACGGCTGATAGAATGCCGCCCAGGCTTCCTTCAATAGTCTTATTAGGAGAAACTCTCGGCGCCAGCTTTCTTTTCCCAAAACGCACCCCGACCAGATAAGCTCCGCTGTCAGTAGCCCAGACGATAAAGAGAGCTAGCAGGACCTTGTCAATATTCATCAAGCGGGCATCAATCAAGGCATTAAAACCAAGACCGACATAAAAACTAGCTGCAATCGGATAAGCCGCATCTTCAAAGGTGTAATTGGAACCTAGGACAGTCGAAATCAATAGAAGAAAGACGACCAAGCCATAGGCCACGACATTGCCATCCACCGGCAGAAACTTCAGATAGTTCTCCAGGGGCAGGGTTAGGACAAAGGCTGCCAGCATGGCTAAGACACCTTCGATTGTGGCTGTCGGAAGACCTTTCATTTGGAGAAATTCATGCACCGCCAGCATAGCCAGCAGCCCTACAAAAATCTGAAAAATGACTCCTCCTGTCAATACCAGAGGAATAAAAATAGCAAGAGCGATTCCTCCAAAGATTAGACGTTTTTGTAAATTTTTACTCATACTCTTTTACTTTCTCCCTTAAACACCGCCAAAGCGTCGATTCCGACGGCTGTATTCTGCAATTGCAGCCTTCAAAGCCTTCTCATCAAAGTCAGGCCAGAGAATATCCGTAAAATACAGCTCACTGTAGGCTGACTGCCAAGGCAGAAAATTACTGAGGCGCAACTCTCCACTGGTCCGAATCACCAGATCCGGATCGCGTAGCATCTTAGGCAAGTTGCTGGTATAGAGGTAGTTGCCAATGACTTCCTCAGTAATGTCACCGGGGCTGAGTTTGGCATCCAGAACATCCTGAGCAATTAGTTTAACCGCCTGATTGATCTCATATCGACCACCGTAGTTTAGGGCAAAATTGAGAATCAAGCCTGTATTGAGCTTGGTCAAGCTTTCAGCCTTTTCCAGAGCTTCAAATGTCGCCTTAGGAAGCTTAGCCGTATCACCAATCATCTGGATTTTTACATTGTTCTTGTGCAGCTCCGGCACATAGCGGTCGTAAAATTCAACCGGCAGATTCATGATAAAGGAAACTTCCTTTTCCGGCCGAGACCAATTTTCCGTTGAAAAAGCATAGACAGTCAAGACCTGAACACCCATTTCCTTGGCAGCAATCGTCACCTTTTGTAGGGTTTCCATACCAGCCTTATGACCGAACACGCGCGGCTGCATCCTTTTTTTGGCCCAGCGGCCGTTGCCGTCCATAATGACAGCAATGTGTTTGGGAACATTCAGCGGTGCGTTCAGCTTTTCTTTTTTCTTAAAACTAAACATACTTTTTATCCTATTTAAAGTTTTATCAGTTCATTATATCATAAATCCTTGGAATGTGGGCAATTCATCCGCTTTTTCAAGCCTGAGGTCATAAAATAAGGACAGAATGTCAACCAGAGAATCCAAACTCAGTTAAAACTCACCCAGCCTGTCTAAACCGCGAGGCCAATAAGCTTGAAACCAGACACCTCCTAAACGTATGAGTCAAAACAAAAAAACAGCCCGCAAGCTGTTTATTTCTTTACTCTTCAATCGCTGATTCTTCCTCAGGAACATCAACGCTTCCTTCACCACCAGCAACAGCAGGAGTGCCCTCAGTCAATGGCAGTACAGTTTTAATAGCTGTCAGTTCAAAGGTCAGGTAAACACCGTCCACATCCAGAACAACTGTTTTCTTGTCTGTGTCCACTTCATCTACTGTTCCGTATAAACCGCCGATGGTAATGACTTCATAACCCTTTTGCAGCTTGTTAAGACTTTCCATACGCTGCTGAGCCTGTTTCTTTTGAGTACGCATTTGGAAATAGGTCATCCCTACCAGTACAACCGCAAATACAATAAGCATAGTTGGATTCATATATTTTCTCCTTCGAATGTCATATATGAACTACTATAGCAGATTTCCCTTATTTTTACAAGACGATTCTGACTTTTCAAGTAAAGTCCGTCTCAAGTCGGATGAAGCATGACTGGCCTAACCACATTTTTTAAAAAGCAAAAATCAGGATGACTAACACCCTGATTTTATGTCTTTTTATTTAAGATTTTTAACAACTTCTGCTACGTGTTCAACTGTAAAGCCGTATTCTTCCAGAACCTTGCCTGCCGGAGCAGATGCACCAAACTGGTCGATTCCGATAACTGCACCGTCCAGACCGACATACTTGTACCAAGGCTGGCTAGCTGCCATCTCGATTGCTACGCGGCGACGAACTGCATTTGGAAGAATTTCTTCTTTGTAGGCTGCATCTTGAGCATCAAAAAGCTCTGTTGATGGCACGCTGACCACACGAATTTTAGCGCCTTCTGCTGCAAGTGCTTTAGCAGCTGCAACAGCCAAATTAACCTCAGAACCAGAAGCCAGCAAGATGGTATCGAAATCTGCTCCTGTTTCGTAAACCACATAAGCTCCTTTAGCTACCTTGTCAAAGTTTGTGCCTTCTTCTACTGTCAGATTTTGACGGGTCAAGACCAGAGCAGTCGGTGTGGATTGACTCTTAAGGGCCAGGTACCAAGCTGCCTGAGTTTCACACGCATCTGCTGGGCGGAAAACAGTCAGATTTGGAATAGCACGCAGACCAGCCAAGTGCTCAATCGGCTCATGAGTTGGGCCGTCTTCACCAACTGCAATAGAATCGTGTGTGAAGACATAAGTCACTGGCAAGCCTTGAAGGGCAGACAAACGGACAGCTGCCTTGACATAGTCTGAGAAGACGAAGAAGGTACCACCGTAAACGCGAAGACCACCATGAAGCGCCATACCGTTAAGAATTGTTCCCATAGCAAACTCGCGCACACCAAATTGGATGTTGCGGTTGAGACGGTGGACGTCGTCCTGCAGGCCATCTTCCTTGATATAGGTCATATTGGAATGAGCCAAGTCAGCAGAACCGCCGAGGAAAGTCGGAAGGACCTTAGCTGCCGCATTGAGGGCATCCTGACTAGAATTACGGGTCGCTTGAGAGAAGCCATTTTCAAGTACTGGGAAGTCTTCTGGTTTGATTTCTACTGGATCCTGACCAGCAATGATAGCTGTTACTTCAGCTGCTAATTCTGGATGGGCTTGCTTGTAGTCCTCTACTAGCTGCTTCCATGCATTATAAGCTGCTGCACCGCGCTCCGCTACATTTGTACGGTAGTCTGCATAGACTTCCTCAGGAATCTCAAATGGCGCATACTCCCAACCCAAGGCTTTACGAGTAGCTGCCGCTTCTTCTGCTCCCAGAGGCGCACCGTGCACTGCATTCGTTCCTTGCTTGTTTGGAGAACCGTAACCGATAACCGTCTTGACTTCAATCAAAGATGGTTTGCCGGAAGCTTTAGCTTCATTGATGGCTGCATCAATCGCTGCAAGGTCTGTTCCATCTTCTACCAAGGCAGTATGCCAACCATATGCTTCATAGCGGGCACGAACATCTTCTGTAAAGGAATCCTTAGTCTCTCCATCTAGGTTGATATCATTTGAATCATAGAGAACAACCAGCTTGTCCAGCTTTTGCAGCCCAGCATAAGAAGCAGCTTCAGCTGAAACCCCCTCCATCAAATCACCATCACCACAGATGACATAAGTGTAATGGTCGAAAATTGGATAGCCTTCACGATTATACTTAGCAGCTAAGAAACGTTCTGCCTGAGCAAATCCAGTAGCTGTAGAAATACCCTGTCCCAGTGGACCAGTAGTGGCATCGACACCAGCTGTGTGGCCAAACTCTGGGTGACCTGGTGTCTTAGAACCCCATTGGCGGAAGTTTTTGATTTCCTCCATGCTGACATCTTTAAAGCCAGACAGATGAAGCAAGGCATAAAGCAGCATAGAGCCATGTCCTGCAGATAGGACGAAGCGATCGCGGTTAATCCAGTTTGGCTCTTCTGGATTGATACGCAATTGTTTAGTAAACAAGTCATAAGCCATCGGTGCAGCACCCATGACTACGCCAGGGTGACCTGACTTAGACTTTTCAATCGCGTCAATCCCTAAAAAGCGAATGGCATTAACTGATAATTGTGACATTGGATTCTCCTTATTTTTACTAAAATCTGTCCTGACATCAGAACAGGATAAACAATGGTCGTAGAAACGATAAAAATTGTCTCATATCTATTATAAGAAAATTATCCCTATATCGCAAGATAGGGATAATCTCATCGGATACTTTCTGAAGCCTTTATCCATTTGAACTTTTGCTTCATCAAGTAGAAAAACATTTTATAATCAATGAAAATCTAAGGGTAAGGGCAAACTTGAAAGCTAGCCAAGGACTGAATTTGAAAACAGCATGGCAGGGCTGACAAGGTTTAAAGATTTTCAAAGAATATTAAAGGAGGGCTTTAAATTGAATATTGGACTCTTGCTCGAAACAGTCATCAAAGCCACGAGGATGGTGGTATTCGATTCTATCTTTGTCCAGAGGATAGGTATACTTGCCGCCCACTTCCCAGATGAATGGATGGAACTGATATTGAAGGCGCTCTTTGCGCATCTTCCACAAGGCTAAAATCTCATCCGTTGAAGCCATAAAGTTGGACCAGATATCATAGTGAACTGGGATGATGACCTTGGCCTGCAGGTTTTCAGCCATACGCAGTAAGTCGATAGACGTCATCTTGTCCTGAATACCGACAGGATTGTCACCATAGTTATTGATAGCTACATCAATCTGGAAGTCCTTACCGTGCTTGGCAAAGTAGTTAGAGAAGTGAGAGTCTGCACCGTGATAGATGGTTCCGCCTGGTGTTTCAAAGACATAGTTAACTGCCTTGCGTGCCATTTCTTCATCGGTCACAGCCAGTCCCGCCAGTTCCCCATCTTGAGCTTCAGCACCTTCGACTGGCAGAGTCACCAGACAGGTACGGTCAAATGATTCAACAGCTGTCACCTTGATGTCCTTAAACTCAAAGCTTTCACCTGGCTTGATTACCATGATGCGTTCTTCAGGCACACCCCATTTTTTCCAAATTTCGCCACACTCATAAGGTCCGACAAACTTAACATGGTCCAAGTTAGGATTGTTGACAATAGCCGCTGCGGTATTGATGTCAATGTGATCGCTATGGAAATGAGAAACTAAATAATAATCTAGTTCATTGATAGCAAAAGGATCGATAACCATCGGCTGCACGCGCAGATTGGGCTGCAGCTTGCGGACACCAGCCATATTGGCCATCTGATGGCCTCTGACCATATCTTTAACCTTCTTGGTTGATTTTCCTCGGTTAGACCACAGATCCATGACGACATTGGCACCGCCCGGCGTCTTAATCCAGACACCGCAGTTGCCCAGCCACCACATGGCAAAATTGCCTTCTGGCACTACTTCTTCTTCAATTTCTTCATTGAGCCAAGTGCCCCATTCTGGAAAAGTTGACAAAATCCAAGATTCTCTGGTAATGTCTTTCACGTTTGGCATAGTCCATTCCTCCTCAAAAATTGATTGATTTCTATGCTTCTAGTATAGTCCGCCTCAAGGGATAAAAAAAGACCAAATAAAACACAGGTCTGTGTTCAAGATTGGACTTTATTTTTTGATAAAAACACCCGCGAGTTTGGACTTGCGGGTGTGGTTTAATTTGTGACTTTCAGTCTGTCTCGCTCCGCTAGGTGCGAGACAAATAAACCACCCGCTATGCGGGTGCGCCTCGAAGGTTATACCAAAAAAACTCCAAACGCGATACAATAAAGGTGTTCAAGCCCATTGTGAAGCGAAAGGAGAAAAATATGGTGCAAAAGGCACATAGTTTATCACACACAAAGTGGATGTGTAAATATCACATTGTGTTTACACCTAAGTATAGACGAAAAGTCATCTATAATCAATATCGAAACAGTTTGGGTGAAATATTCCACCGATTATGTAGTTATAAAGGTGTTGAAATTATCGAGGGTCACTTAATGCCAGATCATGTACATATGTTGGTAAGTATTCCACCGAGGATAAGTGTTTCTAGTTTTATGGGGTATTTAAAAGGTAAAAGTGCTCTCATGATGTTTGATAAGCACGCCAATCTAAAATATAAGTTTGGGAACCGACATTTTTGGGCGGAAGGCTATTACGTGAGTACAGTAGGACTTAATGAAGCCACAATTAAGAAATATATCCAAGAGCAGGAAAAGCATGATATAGCGTTGGATAAATTGAGTGTAAAAGAATATGAGGATCCCTTTAGGGATAGTGGTAAGTAATGCAAACACCTCTTTGAGAGGTTTGTGACAAGTCAAGAGCAATGAGGCTTGAACAAAGTGAAAGCCAGCGTCTTTAGGCGCTGGCTGGTGATGTGGGCTTATAGCCCTAGGACAAACCACCCGTTAGACGGGTGGTTATGATTGAGAATATTCAAATAGATGAAACTCCAAATCTCACTCCAATGATTAGCTGTATTCCAAAAAATATGGAAAGTCAAAGGGTAGTAAATGGACTTGGTGTAGCGAAAAATAAAATCTATCACAGCACCAGCCATTGCATAAAAGAAAAAATCAATCCAAGACCAAGGAAAGCCTATAATGTGAAAAATACCAAAGGCTGCTGCCGAAACAAGAACATCCAAGAAATATTGGGAATTCCTGAAATAACTGGTCATAATAGCTCCACGAAAAACCAACTCCTCACGAACAGGGCTCAAAATAGACATCACGAACAAGTGACTGCCTCATACAAATGTGCTAGGATGCGCATATCTAATATCATCTAAGCCTTGTTGATTTGTCGTAACGTAATTAGGAAACCATTGCCAATACTGCTCGTTAAAATACTGAAGGAAATAATAAAGTCCCACTGTTACTAGAATATAAGACAGTTTTATTTTAGAAAATTTAAAGATAGATTTATCACCCCAGCGCCAAATAGCAAAAATTGAACAGACAATCGTAATTAGCAAAGCAGACAAATAAATCGTCATTTCCAAATCGCTGTAGACTTTTACTTTCCTACCGTTTAAAAAAACTTCAACCCACACGGTTGTTAACATTTTTACTAGAAAAAGTAAAATAATTGGATAGATATATTGGATGATTTTTCTTTTCATATGCAAAATAAAATAACAGATTTTTCAGAAAATTAAAACACAAGTCCTCGAAATGTACATTTTTGTCCTTGAACTGGTAAAATCAGGCTAATTTCCAGTCAAAATCTGCTTTTCGACCAGGTTTTCGATTTGGTACTGGAGTTCCTTGGCTTCTTCGCTATTGGCAAGATAATGCGCCAAGAGCCGCTCTAGCTCACTTCTGAAATCGCTGTGCTGACTGGCTGTCAGGCGATACTTGATAAAGCGGTTGAGCTTGACCACGTCTTCATAGTCAAAAATAGGATTGACCTGCACCAGCGGAAATCTACTGCTAAGCCCGTCGCTGGTCACAATCAGCAAATCCACTTCCAACAGGTCTTCCACGCTCTTAAATTGCTCACTGGTAAAGACCGCGCGGATATAGTCATGCGGAAAATAATACTGGCACTGCTTGAGCAAGAGGCGCTGGACTGCCACCCCCTCATCGCAGACAATATAAATCTGCTTGACCTCCTTGGGCCTCGTCGCCTGCGGCTTCAAAGCACCACCTAGGTGCATAGCCAAGTAGGCAATCTCGTCTCGCGTCAGCGAAATGAGCCAGGCCTCCTCCAAAATCCCCACGCTCTGCTCGGTATAGTGATAAAGCTCAGGATACTTTTGCAGAATGTGCCGCGTCAGCGGATTTTTGGACAAAATGCCGTAAGTCTTGCGGAACAAAAGCGCCTTACAGTGGGTCATGAGATTGCGAATCAGGTCGTCACGATTTTCCAGCTCATAGGGAGAATGCGCTTCAAAATCCCAGATGAAATTGTCAATGGCCAGCTGCAAATCCGCGAAATCTTCACTAGTTGCATGTAAATCCTGGTCTTTTCGATAAGAAAGCAACAAAACCGCAATCCAAGACAGCTCAATCTCATCCAAATGCAAGCCCAATTTTTCGTCCAGCAAAGTCTGAAGCTTCTTAGCCGTGCTGTATTCCACGCGCTTACGAATAAGAGAAAACTCGCGGTACAAATCGTCCCTCTCCTGCTCGCTCAAGGTCATATTACGGTAGGACAGCAGCAGATAAGGCAGAACCTTGAGCATAAACTCGATTTCATAGCGATTGATTTTCTTGCCCAAGTCCTGCTCGATAAAATGCACCTGCTGGTTGAGAAAAATTTGTAATTCCTCGGACAGCAGCACATCTTCCTGCACAAACTGCTTGATTTTACTTCCCAAAATCCGCATAAAACCGCTATTGCCCTCAGAAAAAATCGTGGTCAACAGAGCGTGAACGTACTGGACTTTATTGAGCGGGTGGCATTTGAGAACATAGCCCTGCGACTTGGTTGTAATGAGACTAACCTGATACTGCTCGACCGTCAGCTGGCTACGAATGGTGTTGAGGTCGTTGAGCACTGTATTACGCGACACCTCGGTCAAATCCATGAGCTTTTCAATCGTCACGCGCTCTTTCAAGACGCAGATAAAGAGAATCATCAGCTGCATGCGCTCTTCCATACTCATGACATAGCTGTGAGCATCCACGCTTTCAAGCAAGGCTTCACAAGCCTCTCGTTGTTCCGCTGTCAAAACCAGTCCGACCCGCGGCTGGCTGACAATCTTGTCCACTCCTTGAGGCAAAGCGTCGTTTATTTTTTCTAAATGATAATAAATTTTGCGGCGCGATTGCCCTGTGGCACGAGAAATCGCCATAATTGTTTCAGGCTCTGTCAACTGCAAAAGATAGTTGAGCAAGACAGAGCTGCTTTTATCTAAATAAATCATTTGCTTTTCTTTCCTTTAAACTTCCTTTCTAGTATATCAGAACCGCTTACAAAATTGAAAGATGAAGGATTTTTCAGCTACTTGGAAAGTCTTGTTTCCCACTCCCTTGCATGTTATAATAAAAGAAAAAAGGAGCTCTCCATGAATCTTGAAGAACAACAGCAGCATATTCTTTCGGGTGCCATGTACAATGACTTGACTCCCGAGTTGGTCGAAGCACGCGAAAAAACGGTCTTTCTGACCAACCGCTACAATGCCAGTTTTGGACAGCCTGCTAGCGAGCGGCAGGCTATTTTAAAAGAAGTGCTTAAATCCGTCGGAAAAAATGCCCATTTTGAGCCGACTTTTCGTTGTGAGTTCGGCTACAATATCAGCATCGGGGACAATTTTTATGCAAATTTTGACTGTGTTATGCTGGACGGCGGCGGTATTGAGATTGGTGACAATGTCCTTTTTGGACCGCGCGTCGGACTCTACACGTCCAATCATGCTCTGGATGCTTGGGAGCGTAGTCAGGGGGCTTGCTATGCCAAGCCGATTAAGATTGGCGACAATGTCTGGCTAGGTGCTGGCGTTCATGTCAATCAAGGTGTGACGATTGGAGACAATAGTGTCATTGGCTCAGGGAGCGTCGTGACCAAGGACATCCCAGCTAATGTTGTGGCGGCTGGCGTTCCTTGCCGCGTCATTCGACCAATCACTGACCAAGACAAAAGCAATTATCAACCATAAAACTGAGGTAGGTGAACCTACCTCAGTTTTATTTTTCCAGCAGCCGCGCGATGTCTGCTTCTAAGTTTTCCAAGGAAGTCGGATATTCTAGGGCAAGATAGCGCACATGGCTAAAGCGCTTCATGAGGCTAGGAGCATCTAACTCACCCTCAAATAAACTAGCAATCTCCACTTGACCATTTACATGACGGTAATTTTTGCAGTGGAGGTAATCGGTAACTTCTGCCAAGCTAGCAAAAGCCTGCTCTATATCTTCTCCCAGCCAAGCCCAGTTGCCAAGGTCAAAGACGAAAGCAATAGGCAGGTCTGCTGCGCTGACCTTGTTCATCATCAAACGGCAATTCTTGATACTGGCATAAAGAGAGTCTTGGTTATTTTCCAGCTTAAGTCCGACAGATGATTGAAAACTAGGCGCCAACTCTGCCAAAGAAGCCACCGAAATCTGACCGGCATCGCCCGTGTTTAATTTGACAAAGGGAGCGCCCAAGAGCTCCGCTTCCTGCCGCAAAGTCTTAAGTTTCGGATTGACCCTATCTCCTATGACAAAATCCTCATTGACACTGTAAAAGAGCGACAGCCCTAGCTGGTCGGCTTTTTTTCTGATGTTTTTTAACTCTACATCAATATCCCCTAAAAACTCTCGCCGAATTTCAACCCTTGAAAGTCCTAGCTCTTTGACGCTTTCTAGCAAATCTTCTTGCTTGACTCCCCTGTCTAATTCTTCCTTAAAAGCAATCGTGTTGATAATCAATTCTTCTCGCTTTATTTTCATCCTAACCCTCTATTCTAATGTCGTCCGTAGCTGACAAAGCTCTGCCCAAGCAGGCTCCATGGCTGCAAGCAAACTTTGGTAAACGCGATATTTCCTTTGGTAAAGCTCATGTTCCTTAGCCTGAGGCTCAAAGCGCTCCTTGACCCGAACCATTTTTTCGACAGCTTCTTCTAGGCTCAAATCATCCACCGCTTGCAAGCAAGCAATGGCGCCGCCCAGACCCCCCAATTCTGGCGCTTCAACCGTCTCTACTGGGATATTTAAAATATCAGCGAACATCTGCATCCAAGCTGGCGAATTTGTCGCACCGCCTGACAAGCGCAAAGCGCGCGGTCTTTGCTCAACCGTCGCTAGCAAATCATCGATATGCTGCTTGTGCGCATAGACAATCCCCTCATAAACCGCCCGAATCATCTCTGACTTGCTGGACTGGGTTGTCAGACCAAAGAAACAAGCCTCAGCAGCTCTGCCGATATTGTTGCCATAAAGAAAAGGGAAAAAGAGAATCTTGCTGTAAGAAGCGTCCGTCTCCTGCAAAAACACTTCCAGTACATCG
Source organism: uncultured Streptococcus sp. (assembly GCF_963536705.1). Lineage (GTDB taxonomy): Bacteria > Bacillota > Bacilli > Lactobacillales > Streptococcaceae > Streptococcus. The sequence continues at coordinate 44,365 of NZ_CAUTAP010000013.1, forward strand.
TAAATAGAGGAATTTGAAGCCTTGAGATGTTGGATTTCCTCCATCATCAGCATTTTTATCATAGCATCCAAATTGCCCGCCGAAGTTGGGCTGCCTGCCTCTATCAAAAAATCGCGATTGGGAAAATAAGAGTGCATCAAGCCGCTATCTTGGCTGACTGCCGTCTTGCTGGGATAAGTATTGATATTCCAAGTGCCTGAAATCACGCTAAAAGTGCTGGCGTCTAAGACGCCAGAGCCGATTGCGCAAGCATCAATATCAAAGAGCCCACCAACCACAGGCGTTCCTGCAAGAAGTCCCGTTGCTGCGGCAGCTTCTTGGGTCAAGCCACCAACAAGCTCTGCATAGTCCACTTGGGGTGCCAAAAGCTCGTACATTTCTTCAATACCAAAGAAAGCCGTAATTCTTTTGTCGTAAGTGCCCGTCTGGAAGTTAATCCAGTGATTGCCCGAAGCATCTCCTATCTCTTGCTGAATACGCCCAGTCAGCTTGAAGCGGACATAGTCCTTGGCCGACAGAATTGCCCCAATATTCTGGTAAATCTCTGGTTCATACTCTTTGAACCAGCGAAGCAAAACGGGATTTTGCACGGCAGCAACATGCTGGTGCGTCAAGTCCCAGATTTCGTCTAGCCGTTCCTCAAATTCTTGAGCCAGCTCGACCGCTCGCTCATCTGTAGACAAGATACCGCGCGTAAATTCCTGACCGTTTTTGTCCAGCAGATAGAGGCCTTTCCCATGACCAATACAGGCAAGAGCGCTGATGTCTTCTGCCTTAAGCTGGGCATTTTTGACAGCTTGCCTCATAGCCTGACGAATCCCCTGCCAGGTCTCTTTCAAATCCACTTCGCGATAGCCTGCTTTTTCCTCAATCTTCTTGGTACTAAAAGCAGACTGCCCTAATTGTCGCCCTTCTTCATCAAATACGATTGCCTTGGTATTGGTGCCCCCATAATCGATACTTAAAAAATATTTCATTTTTCTCCTCCGATTTCAAGTATAAAAGAAGCTGAGATTGCCTCACAGCTTCTTTATGAACAAGCACATGCGGCTTTAGTACAAGCCTAATTCCTTAGTCGCTGCATCAACCGCTTCACGGTTTGCTTGAACAGCCGACGGCTTAAAGTAAACGCGCTCTGCATTATTGTAGAGGACATCTTCTAGCTCTTCTGGCGTGAAAATATCCACGTGCTCCAGCCAAGTTGCCAACTCTTCATAAGTGTTAAAAGTAGCTGACCAAGGCGAATCTGTGCCCCAGATGATGCGCTTCGCTCCCAGCACTTCCTTAGCAATCCGAACATTCTTTTCAGATTTAGGGAATGGGAAAGTATCTGGACGGTCAATATCTTGGATAGCAGAAATATCTGTGTAGATGTTTGGTAAATCTTTCCACATGTTGAGTTCCGCCCGCAGACGATTTGGTGTATCTGCATGCGGGAATGACAAATGGCAGACAACAAAGTCAAGGCTTGGGTGCAAACGAGCAAGATTGGCAATAGCATCCGGCTGGTGGCTGATTTGGTCAAAGTTGCCATAGTCCACAGTGATAACGAAGCCTGGATAATCCAGCAAGTAGCTCAAAATCAAGCTGACATGCGGGTCGCTGTCCAAGCGGAAAGGCGTCTTTTGTCCACGATAGCCGTGGATACCACCACCTTGGCTGATTTCAAATTTGAGTGCTCTAAAGCCCAGCTCTTCTACATGACGGCGAACAATCTGCATAGCATTTTCAGCAAATGGATCCACCGAAAATGCGCCTGTAAAGCGGTCTGGGTAGCGCTTAATCGCCAGATGAGTATAGTAGTTTTGATAGCCATTCAAGTGTCCTTGCAAAATCACCGCTTTCTCAATATCATTGGCATCCATGTACTTCAAGAAAGCCTCTGCTGTAAAGTCCTTGTCGCCATAGCCGTCTGGAATGAGCTTAATCAATTCGCCGTCGTCCCAAATGGCATAGCCATTGCCCAGAGCATTCAGTCTGCCCTTGCCGTTAAAACCAGCAATGGTATTTAAAATATGTGCATGTCCGTCAATTTTCTTCATGATACAGTCCTCCAAATTCAAATCTGTCATTCATTAGTCTTCGCTAATCATAATCTTTTCTTTACTTCCTTCAAAGCCACTATTTTTATCTGCCATTTTCCGCAAATAAGCGTAGATAGACTCGCGTTTTGTCCGTAGGAAGAAAAGAGACACTAGGTAAACAGCAATCGTCACGCCAATCCAAAGCGGATTGCCCGAAATCCAAGCAAAGAAGACGAGAGCCGTCAAAGGGTGAGCCAAAAGATTGAAACTCATAATCAAGACCACTCCTGCTGGCAAGACCGCTCCATATTGCTGCACAGCTTCCGTATAAATTGGACCGAGGGCGCTGGCCGCATAAAGTCCCAGTGAAAACCAAACGATTCCGTTTAGGATCGCCTTGAGGATATTTCCTTTTGATACGGCAATCATGGCTTCAATCATAAAGGGAATAGCAATCAAGTCAACGACTGGAAGCGCGCGGTTGCCCGGCAAAATCAAGGAAATCAAGACCATGATTGGCACCAGAATGAGCCCCGCAATGATAGTGGCAGGTTCACCAAAACCAACTCCGTCATCCACTGCGATAAACCAGCGTTTCTTGTCTGCCAGTCCGTCTTCTTCTTCGCTTTCTTTTTTCTTGTTCTTTTCGACCGCTTCAGCCAGAGGTCCGAAAGCGCTTGCAAAGACGCCTGTAATCAAGGGGAAAATGGTCATAACGGCTGCAAGTGACATGGCAAAACCTAGAATGCCACCCCAGACTTCCAAACTCGCCAGATTTTTCAAGCTACCGAGAATCCCGATAATCATCCCCAGCAAGAAACCGAGAGTCATGGGTTCTCCGAAAATTCCCAGCTTGGTTTTCAGCGATTCTGGATTGAGTTTGACCTTGTTAATACCGATAAGGTTCCACAGCGGATCCAATACTAAGGCTGGAATCAAGGTTTCGATATTGTGAATAGAGTTGATTGTTGCATTTTTGACTCCGTAGTATTCTGACCAGCGCTCTGCTACCACTTCTGACATAATCAGTGAGTAAAGAAGGACAAAGACCATGAAAGCAAAGGAGAGGATAAAGTTTCCTGTTGCCGCATAAGCCATGGTTCCCCAAATCATGTAACCGAAGTTATTCCAGAGATTGGACGGTACAAAGACCCGCGTAATCCCAAAAAGGAAAAGAAGCAACTCAATCAGCAGACCAAAAACGAAGAAGGACAGACCAATTGAAGAAGAGAAGGCAGTCAGAGAACCCGTTTGCCAACCGATGTCAACGATAGGCAAATTGAGCCCTGCCGTGTCAACCATTTGCTGGATGTACTTGGTTACCAGCGGTGTAAAAGCAGAGATGACCCAGCCAAATCCTGTCAAACCAACCCCCGCGCGCAGGGCACTGAAAAAAGCGCGCTTGGGACTGACTTTCAAGAACAGACTAACAATAAAAATCATTACTGGTACAACGATTGTTGCACCAAAAACATCGAAAAATTTTTGTAAGGCTTCTAGCATAGTTTTACCCTTTTTCCTTTATTTTATTTGTTTACGACATTGACAGGGTTCCCTTCGAAGAAGGAAAGAATATTCGCTGCGGCTTCTGCTGCCAAGGTACGGCGACCTTCAATCGTTCCCGTTCCTGCATGCGGCGCCATGATAACATTGTCCAAAGCGCGAAGCTCTTCAGAAACTTCTGGCTCAAACTCAAAGACATCCAAACCAGCTCCCGCTATCTCTCCAGTTTTAAGCGCTTCAATCAAGTCTTCTTCAGACACAATCGGACCACGCGCTGCATTGATTAGATAGCTTCTGTTCTTCATTTTCTTGAACACTTCTTTGTTAAATTTGTGGTGAGTGGACGGTAGAGACGGAGCATGAATGGTAATGACATCAGCCTTCTCAACCAAATCATCAAATTCCACATAGCTAACGCCCAATTCTTTTTCCCTCTCCTCTGGCAATCGATAGAGGTCGTGATAGAGCACTTTCATCCCAAAAGCCTTGGCGAAGCCAGCCACAGTTGAACCAATACGCCCCATACCGTAGATACCAAGCGTTGCGCCCTCAAGTGTCAGCCCTTGATAGCGTCTTTCGCTCGGGTCAATCCAGTTTCCTGTACGGACAATCTTGTCATAGAAGGCTAAACGTTTGGTAGCGGCTAAGAGAAGGGCAAAAGTCATTTCAGCTGTCGGTACCCGCACAGCTTGCGGCGAATTGGAGACCACAATCCCTTTTTGTTTGGCGTATTCGATGTCCACATGGTCAAAACCAACCGCATTAAGAGAGATGATTTGCAAGTTTTTCCCCGCATCGATCATTTCCTTGTCCCCTTTTTGCCCCATTAAGAGCCAAGCGTCGTACTCAGGCAAGTGTTCCAGCACATAGTCGCGTGAAAACGACTCCCCGTCTGAGTAGGTCACATCGTACTTTTCCATTAGCTTGACCAAGCCTTCCTTAGGCACAATTCCCGTCACAAGAACTTTCTTCTTAGGCATTCTTTTCCTCCTTTTGTAGTTCGTAAAGAGCAACTGTATTTTTCCCATTATTCGCCGAAAAGATATAGGATTTTCCAGCTTTTTCAAAAGCCAAACAGTTGCTAGAAGCAACTTCTGGAGCAATCATGTGTTCCAGAAAACGTCCATTTTCATAGGTAAAAGCAAGCAAGTGCTTCTTCCCTGAGCGCCAGCCAAAGACAAAGGTTGGCTGACCGAGTAAAGTCCCCGACCAGATAGCGTGCCCAAAAGGCGTCGCTTCTGGATAGGCAAATAATTCCTCCTTAAAATCTTCTGACAAAATTCGCAAGCTATCGCCATGGAAAGCCTGGATAATCATATTTTCCAGACGACCGTCACCGTCCATGTCCAACTGCACAATATCGCTCGTTTCTTCATCAAAGAGCTGGGTCAAAGTCCAGTCAGACGCACCCTGCGGATAGTCCAAACGATAAATCCCTTCCACCGCTGTGATAAGCGAGTAATGCTCCGCGTGAACAGGATAGTAACCGTGATTTTTCTTGAGCCGAAGTGGCAATTCTTCTACATTTGTCAGCTGCCTTACCTGTTTATCAAAATGACCGACAAAAATTTTCCCGTCATCCGACCAGTCCTCGACAAACTGCTTGGAATTGGCAATCGTACAACCGATAAAAAGAATAGCTCCACGCTCATTGTCAACTAAATCAAAGCGATGCAGATAAGGAAAAGCCCCCACTTCCGTGATTGTCCACTTGCCCTCGCCCTCGAACTGTCCGTGAACAATCCAGCAATCCTTAGCATCAAAACCGGGATAAAAGCGCTGGGTTGCCAAGAAATCCAGCGTCCCTGGCACTTGGATAATGGACATGGTGCCACCAACCTCGCTCCAAACCACCGTCCTTGCGAAATCGCGATTGACATCATAGGCCAAGCAGGCATTTTCGGTCTCCGAAGCCACCAAAAGATAGTCGTTAGCGCTATCGGTCAACCTTGCAACGGCATAGCAGGCATCCAAGGGGTCGCTTAATATTGTTTTACTATTCACTAGGTCTCCTTTCTAGACGAGCAATCAACCTTTCACTGCGAAATTATTTTCAAACTCTGGGCGAAGCGGTTAACTTATTTTCAAAAAATAAAAGTGAACTACGTTTCCCTTATAAAATAATGCTTTAATTTATGGTTAACCGTTTCACTTTTCTACTGTTATAGTATACACTATTCTCTTTAGAGTTGCAAGCGGTTTCAAAAAATATTTTAAAAAAAGTATCCACTCGCGCGAATACTTCATTTCTAAAAAGAGCTTCTAAGAACTGTAAAGCTAGGAACTACAAGGAGTTGAGCAGGTTCCGCCGCTAGCTCTCCTCTTAATTTTTTGATTAGATGTTCTGCTGCCACTTGACCAATTTTATAAGAATCTTGGCGAATACAGGACACATTCGGATTTAAAACCTCCATCCATTCCAAATCCTCGTAGGAACCCAGACCAAAATCACGGGGATAGCTGTAGTCGGTCTTGTTCAAGATTTTCATAAAATCAAGCAGGGCTGGGCCGTTCATGGTGAAAAAAGCGATTTTTTCTTGCCTTTGCTCAATCAACTGAAGAATTTTTTGAGCTGTCCCGTCTTGTCCCAAAACCAAAAGTTTCTCTGGGTCAGCCGAAACCTCTTCTTTAAAGCCCTGATAACGCATTTCCCGCGTCGAAATCCCCTCAATCGGAAAGGTGACAAAGTAAATGTCTTCATAGCCTGCCTTCTTCATTTCTGCCAGAAAAGCCTTGGTCGAGTTACGATTATTAGATACAACCGTGTCCAGCGTCACTTCTCTCGATTGCCTGTCCACTAGAACCGTCCGCTTCTTACTCAGCTTTTGAATCAGGAGCGAATTGGCATCCACCGTATCGAGAATAATCCCTGAGACATTCTGCTGCTGAAGCCGCTCGATATTTTCCTGCTCAATCAGCTGGTCATTGTCCGAATTGGTAAAGTTAACCGTGTAGCCGTATTTCTTGCAAGTGTCATGAATCCCTTTGATAACTGAGGAAATGAAGGGGTTGGTGATATCCGCAATCACAACGCCAATCGTCTTGGTGTCTCTGGTCACCAAACTCTGCGCCATTTTGTTGGGTTGATAGCCCGTTTCTTCAATGGCCAGCCGGATTTTCTCCCTCGTCTCCAAAGACATTTTCCGCATATTTCCATTTAAGTAATAGGAAATCGTCGCCTTGGACACCCCAACCAAGCTAGCAATATCATTGATTGTTACTTTTTTTGTCATTTTGTTCTTTCTAACTCATCAAATTGCATTTATTATACCACTTTAAAAATCAAGATGCCACTTAAAACCAACACAAAAAAGCAATCCCTGGGACTGCTCTTTGTTTTTTTAATGACTAGCGCCTTTTTGCCCATAGTAAGCGTTCGGTCCGTGTTTGCGGAGGTAGTGCTTGTCCATGAGGTATTTTGGTGCTTCTTTGACATCGGGTTTGATTTGCTCGGTGAAGCGCGCCATTTTGGCAACTTCTTCCAAGACAACGCTGTGGTAAACCGCAGCTTCTGGCGTCTTGCCCCAAGTAAAGGGACCGTGGTTGCGCACAGTGACACCTGGCACTGCCATGGGGTCAATGTCGCGCTCGCGGAAGGTTTCAATAATCACGGTGCCTGTTTCTTTTTCGTAGGCCGTGTTGATTTCGCTTTCTGTCAATGAACGTGCCGCTGGAATGGGACCGTAGAAATAATCCGCATGCGTCGTTCCGTAAAATGGAATATCGCGCCCAGCCTGTGCCCAGCCAACCGCTTCCGTTGAGTGCGTGTGAACAACGCCACCGACTTTTGGGAAAGCCTTGTAGAGCTCCACGTGGGTAGCCAAGTCAGATGACGGATTGAGGTCGCCTTCAACGATATTGCCATCCAAGTCGACCACAACCATATTTTCCGGACTGAGCTTATCGTAGTCCACACCGCTCGGTTTGATGACAATCAAGCCCGCTTCGCGGTCCACCGCAGAGACATTTCCCCAAGTAAACTTAACCAAGCCATGTTTTGGTAGGTCACAATTAGCCTTGTAAACGCGCTCTCTTAATTCTGGTAACAGCATTAGTTTAACCCCGCTTTCTCAATGAGTGGATAAAGGAAATCTTGGGCTTCTTTGATAGCCGCCTTGGTTTCCTCTACCGTTGGACAATTTTCAGACCACATTTCAATCAAAAATGGCCCTTGATAATTGGTTTCTTTTAAAATTCTGAAAGTATCTTCCCAGTTGACACAACCTTGACCAAAAGGCACATCGCGGAATTGCCCCTTGGACTGCTCGGTCACGGCATAGGTATCTTTCAAATGCAGGGCTGCAATGGCTTGATGGCCCAGCAGAAACTCGCTGTAAAGGTCATTGTGCCAAGCAGAGACATTGCCCGTATCCGGATAGACAAAGAGATAAGGCGAATTGATTTCTTTCGCGACAGCCAGATATTTCTCAATGCTGTTGATAAAAGGATCATCCATAATCTCAATCGCCAGCATGACCTGAGCCTGCTCCGCCCAATCACAAGCTTGACGGAGGTTTTTCAGGAAGCGAGCACGAGTTGCAGGAGATTTCTCCTCATAATAAACATCGTAGCCTGCTAGCTGAATGACCCGTACTCCCAAGTCCTGAGCCAACTCGATACATTGCTTCATGGTTTCCAGCGACTTGGCTTCGAGGGCTGGATCGTTTGATCCTAGTGGATAGCGGCGGTGCCCAGAAAAGCAGATAGTCGGAATGCGGACACCCGTTTCATAAACGGCCTTGACCACTTCAAAGCGTTCTTCCTTACTCCATTCCAAGCGCGCTAAGCGAGCATCGCTTTCATCCACCGACATTTCAACAAAGTCAAAGCCTAGTTCTTTGGCAAAAGCTAAACGCTCGCTCCAAGAAAAATGCTTGGGTGTTGCCTTTTCATAAATTCCAATTGGACGTGCCATGGCCTACCCCCAAATTCGCTTGATTTCATCTTTAAAGGCCCGCGCAGCAGCAGCTGGATCTTCAGCTTCAGTAATACCGCGTCCAGCAATGAAGGTGAAGACATCAACTCCTTCAAAGAGTTTGAGCGTATCAATATTCAGACCGCCTGTCACTGATACGCGGAAGCCCATCTCAATCAGTTTCTTGACTTTATTAAGATCCTTTTCTCCCCAAGTTTCCCCAGCCAAAAGAGCATCGCGGGATTGATGGTAAATGGCCTGCGAAATACCGGCATCCAGCCAAGTCTGAGCTTGTTCATAAGTCCAGTCTCCGTAGAGTTCGACCTGAATTTCCCCACGTTGGCCGCGCTCTTCCTGAATAGCTTTCAAGGCTGCCTTCATGGTTGGAATGGTTGCTGAGCAGATACAGGTCATCCAGTCTGCGCCGCGTACCGCATTGTTCTTAGCTACCGTTCCGCCGGCATCCGCACACTTGGTGTCAGCTACGATGACTTTCTCTGGAAAAAGACTGCGGAGCACTTCGACGAGCTCGCTTCCCACTTGCAGGAGACAAACCGTTCCTGCCTCAATCACATCCACTTCATGACCGACAGAGACAGCAGCCTTGATAGCTCCCTGCAAATCTGAATGGTCCAACGCCACCTGTAAATTTGGAATCTGTTTTGACATCTTTTTACCTCATTTCTTAGTTTCAGTTGCAATCAATTATCTCTAAGCATGCATTAGGAATCTAAATCCAGACCCTGCAAGTAAGGGCTGTCCTTGGATTCCTCTATCAGAGCCAGCACTTCTTCTTCTGATTGGCAAGCCTTGAGGCGCTCAATGGAATTTTCCAACTCAAACAGAGCAATAATCTGCGGAATGGCCACGCTGGTATGAATCTTGGAACTGGTAGCCGCCAAAGAAAGCAGAATACTAACCTCCTTGCCATCTGAAAAAGTGACTGGTTCTGTCAGTGTAATCAGGGAGAAGGCGTCGCGATTAACCCCTGCTTCTGGTCTGGCATGAGGCATAGCCATGCCTGGCATGAGAATGTAATAAGGTCCATATTCTTCTGTCGACTCGACGATGGCATCGTAGTACTGAGGCTGAACAGCTCCGCTCTCAATCAAGGGCTCTACTGATAGCTTGACTGCTTCCTGCCAAGTCTCGGCTGAAAGACCTAAACGAATGGATTTGTTGTCTGTCAATGCTTGTTTTAAATTCATTTCTCTTCCTTTCATTAGATACAAGGGGCATCTTCAATACTTTCCAGAATTTTAGCCCCTGCGCAATCTCACAATAGACAATAATAGGAAGGTGGGGCAGCCTAACCACCCTACCCTAACTGAGAACCCATCTTCATAGATAGAAATTCTTACAATACCTGACTTAATTTTTCAGTGATTTCCTTATCATCCATCAGGTTGTCCAAGCCGATTAATTTCCCATTGGTGCGGCCTTCCAATTCATTGATTAAATGCAGAGAAGCAATCACGATATCGTAGCCTGAAGCTAAACTTTTAGCCTCCCCGACACTGCAGGAGTTGACTGTGAAGTCTGTCTGTCCCAAATTACGCAGCGCATTTTCCACTTTCATTTTAATCACCATAGATGATCCCATGCCGTTTCCGCATGCTGTTAATACTTTAACCATTTTAGTTTCCTCCGAAATCTTATTTTATAATCATAGAAGTTTAGTCTTCTGCCTGTACCTGACCTTGATAGTAGGCTTCCTTATCCTTAGCTCTAGCGAATTGCAGCTGAGGAATGAGCAAGAAGAAGAAGCAAACCAGAGCATAACCGATAATACCCAGATATTTGAAGATGTAGCCAAAGCCTAACCACGGAATTTCAAAGTCGATATTACCGTGATATCCGCCATAAGAAGCCAAGCCTAGCAGAGCCACACAGAGAGCACCAAGGGCTACCTGCAGCACACCTGAAATAAATGATAGGACAAGGGCTGCTTTCCAGCCACCACGTTTATCGGCATAGACTGCAATCGCTGCATTGTCAAAGAAGACAGGAACGAAACCAGTGATAATCAGGATTGGATTTTTGAAAACAATCAATAGTACAATGGTAATCAGCTGGCCAACCAAACCAAAGGCAAAGCCAGAAAGAACGGCATTTGGTGAGCCAAATCCATAAGACGCTGCCACATCCACCGCAGGGAAGGAACCTGGCAAGAGCTTGCTTGAAATACCTTGAAAGGCATTAGTCAGTTCTGATACGAACATGCGCACCCCTTGCATGAGGATGAAGAGATAGACAGAGAAAGTAAAGGCTGTCTGCATGATATACATATAGAAGTCTTGCTTAGCAGGGTCAAATGGTGTACCAGTCGTGATAACTTCTTTGTTGGCCATAACATCTGGTCCCAAGACTAAGAGAATAGCACCGAAGAAAACTAGCATCAAAGTTGCAGAAGCAACGACTGTATCATGGAAGATAGACAGGAACTTAGGCAGCTTCAGATTGTCCAGATTTTCTTCTTTTTTACCAAAGAAAGGCGCAACCTTATCAACGAACCAGATGGCAAATTGCTGCTGGTGACCGATGGCGAAACCACCACCGCCAGTCAAGCGCTGAGTCGCTTCGACAGTCATATTGGAACTGACAGCCCAGTAGAGACCACAGATGAGGCCGATAGCCAAGGTTCCCCAGCTATTGCGCAGCTGCGGTACCAGCAAGAGCACCATCAATGATACAGTAGCAGCCTGCTGAACCATGATGTGACCAGTGATGAAGAGAGTCCGAATCTTAGTGACCTTACGGAAAGCTACTAGTAGGATGTTGAAGCCAAAGCCAATCAAGAGCGCTGTTGTAGCTGTTCCGACAAAGTTTGGAAACTCTTCCGCAATCTTTGTATTCGCCGCTGTCAATCCAAAGTAAGGATCAATGACCGCCGCCCCGATTTTGAACTTAAAGTTCAGGGCTGCCAGAATTGGCCGGAAAGTATTCACCAGACCGGCTGCTCCGGCATTAAGAATCAAATAGCCGACTGTTGCTTTAATGAAGCCAGCGAACACATCGTGGGCTGGTTTCTTAAGCAGTGCATAACCGATTAGCACCAAAAGGCCGACGAAGAAAGCTGGATTTTGCAGAATGTTCTGCGAGAACCAATTTAGAATATTAAGAAGGATATTCATGGTAACTCCCCTTTATTTTTCTTATTCTTATAGATTTATTATAAATCTTGAAAACGGTAACAAAAAGACCAAGAATTACACAAGTGACTGTTCACTCTTGGACTGTCAAAAAAATCTGCCCATAAGGACAGAAAAAAGTAAGAAAGTGAGCATTGCTGCTCTTAAGTTCAATTGAGCTTCAAACTTGTTCCATTAAGTTTTAGCGGAACCTAGACTTCGCTTGCGCTCAGTCTGCATCAATGCCTCTAAATTCGACTGCGCCCACGGCTTGTCTCATTAAGAGGCATAGAAAAACCCAGCTATCCAAATGGTTAGCTGGGTTAGGGTTGAGCTACATCATAGTTTTAGACTATCCTGCGGCCTTTTGATGAATAGTGATGCCATATTTTTCATGGTTTTCTTCATACCAATTAATTAAGGCCATCGCAGTTTGATAAGTAATGTTCTTAATTTTGCTGGTTCCTTTAGTTAAGGTCAGGATACTCATCTTGCTGATGTTTGCATCCGTCGCAATTCGATAACTAGTTAAGGTTCCATTAACTAACAACTGAACAACAGCCTCGACTTTCCTATAGTCGGGCATGGTTGTAATATCCAACTTTTTCATAATTAAATCCTCTCCTAAAATTTAATTTACTAATCCATTATACACTTTTTTCTGACATTTACATATATAAAAACTTGAAAATGTACAAAAAAATTAGAACACAAGTCATTAAAATGTCAACTTTTCCCACTTTTATAGACTTATGAGAGCCTTTTACCTCTATTAAGGTAGAAAAAAGAATTAACATTATCGTCTTTTATTACTCTGTTAGCTCGCCTTTCTATACTCCTGTTTTTTTCTCCATTTCCGTATAGCTAGGCCGACGAGTAGATAAAGAATAGTCGGAATCATCCCCACTGATAGCGAGAAGAGGAAAGCTTGATTTTTTCCACAGTGACAAATCCTAGTAATAGTAAAGGATTTATAACCGCATCCTCCATAGTGTGCATAATTACTAGCGGCCATACTGACTTAGTAATTCTAAAAATCTCTGTATACATAACCGTCCAGCATGCAACAGTTATCATCCCGATAAGGAAGAATGTAAGCCTCCCAACTGGTAAGGTATTTTGGATTTCTCTCTCAGACAGAAGCTTCATAATGTAAGGCAGATGCCAAATCCACCAGATAAAACCAACAAGTAGATATAGTTTTAAGTCAGATAATTTTAATTTGATTAATTGATTGGTAAGATATGCCCTCCAAACGGATTCTTCAAAAATATTTTTTATGAATTGAGTCCCTATCTGTGTGAGCAAGATTCCAAGATAGGCCATGAACTCAACCTTCACATCTGTCACTCTGATGCCTTGTGTCATCAGTCCCAAGAGTATCACTATCATCATAACAAGAGGGTAGACTAAAAAATTAACAAGGTATAATTTTTTGTTATTTTTAAAATGAATGGAAAACCCTGCCTATTTCCAGCCGTCTCTGCCAAAGCTTCGAAGAAAGATGGTACAGGTTAACGTAGTTACCAGCCAAATCAGCATCCCTAAAGAGCCACTTCCTATCTCTGTTTCTATATTTTCGTAATGAGCCTGACCGGTTAATTTATCAACAACATAACCAACCCAGCCGCTTAGAGTGCTGAGAGTAGCAAAGATAATGACATTGTGTTTAAGTGTAGTTATGGACTGTTTCATAGCAATCTGCTTTCGTCAAAAATTATTCATCTCTCTTGTTTTAAATCCTTCTGCATAAAGCTGATCCCCCTGATAGGCTAATATACTGGCTTTATAAAGTTGCTTGCTTTTAGGTTCTATTAAGGAGAGTCAAGTTGAGATGTTGGGATAGATACTAATTTATTCACAGAAAGTAATTTGTAATTCCTACTTAACAAAAAAGACCTGCCTTCATCTAAGAAGGAGGTCTTTGAAAAGTTAGTTGACTTAGTAAGCTTTATTCTGCCTGCTTGTCTTCTTCAGATGCGGCAGCACCCTTTTCCTTGATAACCAAGACACCATCTTCCAAATCGGCCGTCAAGTGCTTAGCATCTAGATTATCCAAGTGGAAGTCAGTCACCTTGTCACGAATTTGCTGCTCGATGACACGACGGAGCGGACGAACACCCATGACTTGGTCATAACCAGCATCGCGCAGGAATTCTTTTGCTGAATCGGATACAGCCAGATCAATTTCTTTCTTGCTCAAGGTTTGATTTACTTCGATCAGCATGAGGTTAACAATCTCCATCAAATCTTCTTTCTTGAGATGAGAGAACTCAATAACTGCGTTGAAACGATTGAGGAATTCTGGACGGAAATAAGCTTTGAGTCGGTCCATCAGATCAGGCTTTTCTGCATCCTCTTCCAAGCCTGCTTCGTAGCCAAATCCGGCATTGGAAGTCGCAATAATAACCGTATTCTTGAAGTTGACTGTATTCCCTTGACCATCTGTCAAACGACCGTCATCCAGAACTTGAAGGAGAAGGGTAATCACTTGTGGATCCGCCTTTTCAATCTCATCCAAGAGAATGATAGAGTAAGGATTGCGGCGCACGCGCTCAGTCAAGGTATTGCTGTTATCATCATAGCCGACATAGCCCGCAGTGGTACCAATCAGCTTGGAAACGGCAGTCCGGTCGGAGTATTCTGACATATCCAGACGGATAATCGCTTCCTTGGTACCGAACATATCCAGAGCCAGTTGCTTAGCCAGCTCAGTCTTGCCGACACCTGTCGGACCAACAAAGAGGAAGCTTCCGATTGGACGGTTGCCTTCATCAAAGCCTGCACGGTTTCGGCGGATAGCCCTAGCCACAGCTTCTACAGCCTTGGCTTGACCAATAACCTTGGCTTTGAGACGGTCATTCATGCCCTTGAGGCGCTCAATGTCGCTGGCTCCCATTTGAGATACCGGCACTCCCGTCATCCGCTCAACAGACTCTGCTACATCATTGACCGTAGCCGTCACCTTCATATCCTCGGTGTGGTTTTGAATTTTCTTTTCAAGCTCTTCAATGCGAGTCTTGGCATTCAGAGCTGCTTCATAATCTTCTTTTTCAACAGCTGCTTCCTGCTTGTCTTTTTGCTCAGCAATCTCATGTTCAACCGCATGAACATCGGTAACTGGATGCTGGGCTGCCAGGTGGGCAGCAGTCACGTCGACCAGGTCAATCGCCTTGTCTGGCAGGCTCCGTTGTGGAATATACTGAACAGAGTAGTCCACAGCCGCTTTCAGCACTTCATCCGGCAGGATGACATTGTGGTGCTTTTCATACAAATCCCGAATGCCTCGAAGGATCTGATAGGTATCTTCGGCAGACGGAGCATTGACTTTGACTTCATTGAAACGACGAGCCAGAGCTGCATTTTTGAGAATGGTGTTACGGTACTCGTCCTGTGTAGTAGCCCCGATGACGGTCAGCTCACCCCGAGAAAGTGCTGGTTTGAGAATATCAGCCATGCCCTTAGAGCCGCTGTCTCCACCGATAGATCCTGCTCCTAGGATTTGATGGATTTCATCAAAGAAGAGGATAATGTTGCCGGCTTCCTTGACTTCATTGACTAAGTTTTGGATATTTTCTTCAAAGCTACCACGATATTGAGTACCAGCTTCCAGACCAGAAATATCAACAGAAATAATTTCCTTGTTCTTGATGGCTGCTGGCACATCACCATTGACGATAGCCTGAGCCAATCCTTCTACGACAGCTGTCTTACCAACTCCGGCATCTCCGACTAATACAGGATTATTCTTAGTCCGGCGGGAAAGGATTTCAGCAGTTTCTTGGATTTCCTTATTGCGCCCAATGACTGGATCTAACTTACCATCACGAGCTTCCTGAGTCAGATTGCGACCTAGCTTAGCCAGCATACCATCCTGCTTAGGTCCTTGAGCAGCAGTCTGGCTAGTCTGCTCACCTGCTCCTTGACCAGGGAGCTTGCCAGTAGCCCGGTACTGAGCAAACTCTTCCGGTGTGACCTCTCTACCATTAATCAAGTAGCGCCGGTGTTCGCTGTTGTAGCCACCCATGCGCCCCATGAGTTGGTTGAAAAGGTCGTCCATATTGTTAAAATTGTTGTAGTTGTTGTTCATAGCATTGCCTCACTTTTCTTCATTTTTCGCTTTACATAATTTTTATTTTTACCAAATTTCAGATAAGAAATCTCTTCCTTATCTACTATAAATATTCATTTGGGAGATTTTCTCCTATCTATTATTTTACATAACTTATTCGATTTCCAAAAATTAAAACTGAGTCAGTCTCTACTTTTATGAGTGAATCAAATCTCTTTCAGACGAAGATAATTTTACATAATTTATAATCCTCCCAAAAATAATTGCCTTCTGGCTGTATTCATACCTTCTGATTAAATTTACGTAAACTTTTTTGTTTACAGTTGTAATTTTATCATGACAGAATTTATTTGTCAATAGATTTTACATAATTTTTTAAAATAAATTTACAAATGTAATCAAAATTTTGGTTTAGGCTCTTTTCATTCCTATAAAACAAGCCCTGCAAGCTAGAGTCATGCAGAGCTTTGTTTGTTTCAGCAGAATTTTTTCGTTCTTAGAAGAGTTCTTTATAAAAAGCAATCGTTTCTTCTAGAGTCGGCATGAATGGATTGCCTGGCGCACAAGCATCAATCAAAGCGTTTTTAGATAGGTAGTCAAAGTCAAAGTCCTTTTCTTCGATACCAAGTTCAGTAAGTTTCTTCGGAATACCAACCGTTTCAGACAGTTTTTCGATTTCAGAAATGGCATAAGCTGCACATTCTTCGTCAGTCTTGCCTTCGATTTGCAGACCAAGGGCTTTGGCAACATTGCGGAAAGCTTCTGGTACCCGTTTCGCATTTTCACGCTCTACAACTGGCAGGAGCATGGCACAGCAGACACCATGCGGCAGATTATAAACTGCCCCTAGCTGGTGAGCCATAGAGTGAACATAACCTAGACCAGCATTGTTAAAGGACATACCGCCAAGGAAGATGGCATTCACCATGCCTTCACGCGCTTCAATATCATGGCCATTTGCAACCGCACGAGGTAGGTATTCCTTGATAAGTTCAATGGCTCCGATAGATAATTTCTTGGTTACACCGTAAGCTCCTGGTGTGACGAGAGCTTCGACCGCGTGAGTCAAAGCATCCATCCCTGTTGCTGCTGTGAGGGCGGCTGGTTTGGATACCATGAGTTCAGGGTCATTGACTGAGATCAGAGCCAAGCTATTCTTGTCCACCATAACCATCTTAACCTTGCGTTCTTCATCTGTGATGACATAGTTAATGGTAATTTCAGCTGAAGTTCCCGCTGTGGTATTGATTGCCACTACCGGCAGACCTTTCTTAGCAGACTTGTGCAAACCTTCGTAGTCTTGTGGTTTGCCACCATTTGTCGCAATTACTGAAATACAGCTAGCCGCATCCTGCGGTGAACCGCCGCCGACACTGATGATGAAGTCACAGTTGTGTTCCTTGAGAGCAGCTACACCATCCATGACATTCTTACAAGTCGGGTTTGGCTCAACATCGCTGAAGACCACATACTGGATGCCTTCTGCATCTAGTGGTGCTAGGATTTGTGGCAGGATATCGCTGCCTTCGATAAATTTATCCGTCACCAGCAAGGCCTTGCTGTAACCCAGCTCCTTAACATAAGGACCAACTTCCTTGACAACCCCCTTGCCAATAAGATTGACAGCGGGTACGTAAAATGTAGACATATATTTTCTCCTTTTAATTTATATTGTCAATATAATGATATTGCAAAAATCTGCTTTTTGCAAGATTTTTGTGATTTTTTTAACAAGTTATTTGATAAAAAAAGCAAAGAAAGCTCCAGATAAAGATGAGGAACAAGGACACTCTTTTTAGAAGCAGCCTTGTCCACCTCTTACCTGTTTTTTCATTAGCTGGTAATGACACCTTTTTTCAAAATGATGTTGCCGTACAGAGCTCCTTCGCCCGTTTGGATGACCAAATAAGCTTTTTCCGCCTGCTCATAGAAAGCAAAGCGTTCAAATTCTTTGATGGCTGTACCTGGATAGTGCTTTTCTAACAAAGCCTTGTAGTCATCCCAGATGACTGGTACGGTCGGATCGCCCGGCACTACCTGCATAAGACCTGCTTGGTAGTCGCTATAAGTATCCAAGGGCAGCACAGTCAAGATAGCATCTAGCAGTGCTGGAACTCCGTGGCCGTCACAGCGAATAACCCGCTGACCAATCCGATGGGCAGGGAAGTTTGCATCAGCAATGACCACTTCATCTCCGTGGCCCATCTCCATCAGATACTTGACCAATTCTGGACTTAAAATAGTTGGAACATGCTTTAACATCTAGCTTCCTACTTTCATACTTGCTTGAAATTCTTGATAGGACTGAGCCAAGTCTGAGCCTTCTTGAGGCTGGTATTGCTTGGTCTTTTCTGAATCCTTGATGAGCTTTTGGGCAGTCTGCCGATCTTGAATCTCACCCAAGGTCAAAAGCTGTGCCAAGATATTTCCCAAAGCGCTGGCTTCAATCGGCCCTGTTAGGACTGGTTTCTGGCTTACATCAGCTGTCAGCTGGCAGAGCAGTTCATTTTGGATACCGCCGCCGACCATGTGAATCTGCTCGATTTTCTGACCGGTCAGCCTCTCAATTTGCTCCACGGTTTGACGGTAGGCAAAAGCGAGACTTTCCAAGACCACTCGGACAACCTCTCCTTTGCTTTGCGGAACAGGCTGGTTGGTCATATGGCAACTCTCCTTGATCTTAGCCTCCATGTCTCCCGGAGCTGCAAAAATAGCATCATTGGGGTTAATCCAAGAGCGATTATTCGTGACGTTTCTTGCCAGTGTCACCATTTCAGCAAAGCTGATGTCCTCTCCTTGCAAACGCCAGTCCCGCTGCAGTTCTTGGATAATCCAGAGCCCTGTCGTATTCTTCAACATCCGATAGTGTCCGTCAAAGCAGCCTTCATTGGTCAGATTGGCCGCCAAAGCTGCCTGACTGGTCACAGGATTCGGAGATTCTAGACCAACCAGAGACCAAGTACCGCAAGAGATAAAGGCTGTTGGCTGCTCACTGGCATAAGGAATAGCCAGAACAGCTGCCGCTGTATCATGACCAGCACCAGCAATGACATCAAAAGTCTCAATTTTCAGCTCTTGGGTAATCCGTGGCGACAGGCTTCTCAGGACTCTTCCTCCCTGTATCACCTCACCAAACCACTTTTTAGGAATCTCCAGAGTCTCGAAAACACTGTCAGACCATGTCTGAGAATTGATATTGAGCAAACCGCTGCTGCTGGCAATGGTATACTCACTGGATAAAACACCTGACAAAAGATAGTTAATCAAATCCGGCATGAAGAGCACGCGCTCTGCAACTCTTGCCAAATGGGGCTTTTCCTGCAAATCAGCGAATATTTGCAGGACAGTATTAATGCAGGCAGGCTGTACGCCTGTCTCCTCAAAAAGCGCCTCTTTGCTTATTTTCTTATAAAAAGTTTCTTCGTATTGGCCCATACGATTGTCGCGATAACAATGCGGCTGGTAGAGCAAATCTCCGTTTTGGTCTAGGTAGGCATAATCCACTCCCCATGTATCAACGGATATGGATCGAATAGGAATCCCATCTGCCGAAGCTTTCTTGATCCCAATCTTGATTTCTCCAAACAGATGTAGGATATTCCAATAAAGACCGTCATTCACGTTCATCGGCTCGTTTTTGAACCGATGAACTTCTGATAGCTGGATACTATGGCCATTGTAAATTGCTTGCATGACACGACCTGAACTAGCACCTAGGTCAATGGCCAGTAATTTCATCAATGTCATTCTCATCTCCTCCAATACACCAATCTTTACAAACAATTTTGATTATTGGTAAAGCAATGGTTTGATTTCATCAGAGTCGATGTTCTTGGCATCATACCATTTTGATCCTGTGTCTACATCTTTGACTTCTTTTCCTTGAGCCGCTTCAATAGCTAATTTTACAGATTGATAGCCGATTTGAATTGGATCTTGCGTAACAGAGCCTACAAAGAGACCGTTGCGAATCGCATCTTGCTGCAAGGCACCTGAGTCAAAACCGACAGCCAAAATCTTGTCTGCACCGAGCTTAGATTCCTTGAAACTGCCATTTGCGTTGATAATAGCTTTAGCTGCAAATTCATTTGAACCATAAATAGCGACTGTATCTGATTTTTCAAGTACAGTGGAAGCTTCTGTCTTACCTGCTGCATCGTCTACTTGAGCTGGTACACGAACTTCAATGATAGCTTTGGCATCTGATTCAGAGACATTATTTTTGAATTTATCATGACCAACAACAGCCGTTTTGATGCCTTTCTTTTCTAGCAACTCAACCATCTTGTCAATGAAACCGGAAGTCCGTTGTGTGATAGAGAGTGAGTTTGCTTCTTGGGAAACCACTCCGATACGAACCGGCTTATCGCCCAATTTCTTTTCTAGCATCGGGAATAAGTGTTCTGCTGCATTGGCACCAGCAGCATGGTTGTCAGTAGAGGCTGTTGCTTTGATTGCTCCGTCTGGTGCACCTGGAACCCCTGAGTCAAAACCAATCAGCGGGATATTCTTCGCTTGGGCTTGTTTAATAGCGTCTAGCTCTGATTCGGTATCAAGTGCTGCTAAGGCAATCGCATCTGGATTTTTGTTAATGGCATTGTTCAACTGTTCCAATTGTTCTGCGATAGCGGTTTCATTTTGAGGGCCGACAAAAGTAATCTTAGCGCCAAATTCATCTGCCGCTTGTTCAGCACCCTTATTAACGGCTTTCCAGAAGTCATGTTGGAAACCTTTGGCAATTACTTCTACCCGATAGTCTCCACCCTTGCTGTTTGTAGCTTTATTGTTGTCTTTCTTAGAAGAACAAGCAACTAGTCCAATCGCAGCAGCAGCAAGAAGTGCCGCAGTAGCAAATTTAAATGATTTTCTCATGATAAAAGCTCCTATTATGTTTTATACACTCATTTATATGATAGCGAGGGCTGTACTTATTTCTTCTTATTCTTGCGAATGAAAATATCAAAGTAAACAGCGATGATAACAACGAAACCAGTAATAAAGAGTTGATAGTGGGGCTGTAGGTCGATATAAGGCAAACCAATTTTCAGGACTGACATGATGAAGACCCCGATAATGGTACCAATAACAGATCCGACACCACCAGCTAGAGAAGTTCCCCCTACTACGACACCGGCAATCGCATCCAGCTCCATACCGTTACCAGTCCCTGGCAGAATCGTAGAGTAGGTGGCCGCATAAGCAACAGCAGCAAGTCCTGCTGACAAACCGCCTATGACATAGGCCATGCCTTCCCATTTGACGACATTGACCCCTGACAGACGAGTGGCTTCTTTATTGGAGCCAATCGCGAAGATATAGCGACCAATTTTTGTCTTGTTCAATACTACCGCAGCAAGGACAGCTACAAGCACCAGCACGATCAAGCCTGTCGGGAAATTATCCTGAGTTCGGAATAAATCTTTGTACCAACCTTCACCTGTTCCACGAAGAGGGAAGGTCACACTTTGCACATTTGAGACAATAGAGCTCAAACCGCGGGAAATCATCATCGTACCCAGTGTCGCGATAAAAGGCGGCAAACCGAATTTTGCGACCATGATTCCATTCAGCAGGCCGAATAATCCTCCAATGACTAGAATGGCCAGCAAAGACAGCCAGAGCGGCCAGCCCATCTTGGTATGAAGGACGCCCCCGATAATAGCCGAGCACATCATCACCGTACCAATAGAGAGATCAATACCACCTGTAATGATGACAAATGTGACCCCAATGGCAAGGAAACCAATGTAATATGACGCATCTAAGATACTGACTACCGTATCAAACGAACGAAATGATTCGCTGGAGATGGCAAAGAAGGCAAAGATTACCACCAAGGCAATCAAGGCAATCAGCTTTTGTAAACCAACTGTTTTTTCTAATTTCATCCATAAGGATTGTTTCTCTTCCATACGTAAACACCTCTGTTTTCACTTTTAACGGTCAGTCGCTAGCGCCAAGATTCTCTCTTGTGTTGCTTGGCTAATATCCAGCTCACCCGTTTTTCTACCTTCACACATGACTACGATTCGATCGCTCATCCGTAAGATTTCTGTCAGTTCTGACGAAATCATAATAATGGATTTGCCTTGAGCAACCAGATCATTCATCAGTGTGTATATTTCACTTTTTGCTCCGACATCAATCCCTCGTGTCGGCTCATCAAAGATTAAAATATCACTATTTTGTTCCAGCCATTTGGCAATGACTACTTTCTGCTGGTTTCCTCCCGAAAGATTGCGGACCAGCTGTTTGGATGACGGTGTCTTGGTATGTAAAGATTGAACAAACTGATCACTTGCCTTGACAATAGCACCATCATCAATCAAGCCAGCCTTGATATACTTATCAAGATTGGTTATAACCGTATTGTTGGCAATGGTCATGTCCACGATACAGCCAAAGCGCTTGCGGTCTTCAGATAAGTAACCAATCCCTTCCTGAATGGCATCTTGGGGAGAATTGATGCTTACTTCTTTCCCATTTATAACAATGGAACCGCTTTCTTTTTTGTCCGCACCAAACAGCAAACGGGCAACTTCTGTCCGACCGGCTCCCATCAATCCTGAGAAGCCTAGAATTTCACCCTTATGGAGTTTGAAACTCACATCTTTAACGGCCGTTCCAGCACAGAGGTTTTTCACCTCCAGCACCACAGGAGCATCTTCTGCTACTGTTGACGCAGCCTTAGGATCTTCATAAATCGTCCGTCCAACCATCATAGAGATGATTTCATCCTTGGTGGTATCTTTGGTATTGACCGTGCCTACATACTCACCGTCCCGCATAACAGTCACGCGGTCTGTGATTCGGGCAATCTCATCCATCCGGTGAGAAATGTAGATAATACCAACACCTTTTGCACGCAGGTCGTCGATGATAACAAAGAGCTCATTGATTTCCGATTCAGTCAGAGCTGCTGTCGGCTCGTCAAAGACAATCACCTTGGCATCCATTGAGAGGGCCTTGGCAATTTCGACCATTTGTTGTTTCCCAACCGTCAGATTTCCTACTTTTTCAGTTGGGTTGATGTCTAGTTTTAAGAGACTAAAGAGTTCTTTTGCTTTCTTAATACTGGATGCATCGTTAATAAAGAAGCTACCTTGAACTTCTTCCCGTCCAATAAAGATATTTTGAGCCACTGTTAGATGGTTCATCATATTCAATTCTTGGTGAACGATAACGATCCCTGCATCCATTGCTTCCTTGGGCTTGGAATATACCACCTCTTCTTGATTGTAATGAATGGTACCCTCATTTGCTCCATAGATACCAGTCAAGACCTTCATCAAAGTGGATTTACCAGCCCCATTTTCACCCATTAAAGCATGCACTTCACCAGCCCGCAAGTCAAAATTGACCCCTTTTAAGGCTCGGACTGGACCGAAGCTTTTAACAATGCCCTTCATTTCTAATATGACAGGATGATCCATGCTACTCACCTACCTGTTCCAGTTTTGCAATTCTTGCTTTTAAATCTTCAATTTCTTCTATTTGATTGAGAAATACGGCGGCTAATTCGAGTAATAAATGGCTATTCATAAAATGGTCCTGAGCATGGACCGCCAGCAGACTTGGAGGATTGGCTTGACCACTCAGTTCAGACTGGATAAGGCTGGTCTGTAAGTTGTGAGCTTCCACGCTAAGTTTTCTCGCTTGTTCCAACTCAGCATTTGCTTCTTCCTTCTGACCTGACTGAGCCAACTCCAAACTCTGCATGACTTGCGCAGTCACTTTACTACTCGTGATAATCAGTCGCATCAGCTCTTGGCTTGAGCCTTTGTCTTGTCCTGCCATAGGCCTAGTCCATCAATACTTCAGCCTGACGAAGCACTTCTTCGCCTCTCATCAACTCGAAATCTTCATCACTAATGACTGCGACTGGCACCTGCAGGCTTGCTTTAGCCTTTTCTTCTAAATAGGCTAATTGTGGGCTGAGCAATAAGACATCGATATTCTTCAAGTTATTCATACCCATAATCCCAATGGAATAAAAGGAATAATCCAATTGGTCACGATGAATAACTTCATTGATTCGCTCTACCAACATGCTGGTTGTTAAGCCACCTACACAGGCTAGAATAATTGTCTTGGTCATCTAAGCTACTCTCTTTCTATTGGGTAGGCTGCGTGCCTAGAAAGAGGCACGCCCACCCAAAATCTTTATTTATGAATTGGCCCTAATAATTGGCAAGCGCGATAGTCGGCAGATTCTAGATCTTCTGTACCAAACAGTGACCAGTTCTTGGGACGGAAGATGTCTTCCTCTGGCACATTGTGCATATTAACTGGGATACGCAGCATGGAAGCCAGCGTAATCAAATCCGCTCCAATATGGCCATAGGTGATGGCACCGTGGTTTGCTCCCCAGTTGTTCATAACATCATAGACAGACTTAAAGGCACCTTTTCCTGTCAAACGCGGTGCAAACCAAGTGGTTGGCCAGCCTGGATCTGTCCGATTATCCAAGGTATGATGCACTTCCTCTGGCAATTCTAAGGTATAGCCTTCAGCGATTTGCAAGACCGGACCTACGCCTTTGAGGATGTTCAAGCGCACCATGGTCACAGGCATATGACCCTTGGTCAAGAAGCGAGTAGAGAAACCGCCCCCACGGAAGTATTCGCGATTGGCTGGTGGGAAGTCTGTGTTTTCAAGCATCGCATCCACTTCACTCTGCTCCAATTCCCAGAATGGCTTGATGACTGGCTTGCCGTCTCGACTGGCTTGACCTGTTCCATCCAGGGTACAAGAACCAGAGTTAATCAAGTGCAGGAAGCCATCAGCTGCATCCCCATCTAACTTGTGTCCTGTCACACGTTCTACCGCATCTGGACTCCAATAAGTCCGGACATCTGCGAATATTTGCGGTGTATTTGTCAAGAGATAGTTAAAGAGCATAGACACACCGTTTAGCGAGTCATTTTCTGTCGCAAAGACATAAGGCTTACGAATGCCATTCCAGTCAAACTGAGTATTGAGGAAGGTTTCCATGAAGTCCCCGTTCGGGAAGTGGTCGGTCCATTGACGCTGACCTTGGAAGCCAGCAACCAAGGCATGATGCCCAACAGCTTCTTCCTCAAAGCCAAGCTCAGCCAAGCGAGGATTGCCTTGCATGAGGTCTCGGCCAATCATGAACATCTTGACTACAAATTCCCATTGTTTTGCTTTTTCTTCTGGAGAAAGAACCAAGTCTTCGCGGTTGCAATCCACACCCTCTTTGATGTGCTCTTTGACCCAAACCATGGCCCGTTCAAATTCTTCGTGGTCATAAATGCCTCGGTCAATCCGACGAGTAAACTCCGTCATATCAACTGATTCATTGCGCATACCCAGGTATTCTTGGAAGAAATCTGGATTGACAATGGAGCCGCCGATTCCCATAGAGACGCTGCCCATGGACAAGTAAGCTGTGTCACGCATCAGTCCTGTTGCCAAAGCAGCCCGACTATAACGGAGAATTTTTTCTTTTACATCTTCTGGAATTTCAGTGTCGCTAGCTTCCTGGACATCTCTGCCATAAATACCAAAAGCTGGAATACCTTTTTGAGCATGTGAAGCCAGTACTGCAGCGAGATAAACAGCTCCTGGCCGTTCAGTGCCATTGAAGCCCCAGATTGCATGCGGAATATCTGGTGACATATCCATGGTTTCACTACCATAGCACCAGCATGGTGTCACTGTGATAGTCGCACAGACATTTGATTTTTTGAATAATTCATGTGATGCGGCTGCCTCAGGCACACGACCGATGGTAGATGGCGAAATAACACATTCAACAGGCTGACCGTCAGGATATTTCAAGGTTGAGCTAATCAAGTCAGCCACACTTTTAGCCATATTCATGGTTTGTACTTCTAGTGATTCCCGAACACCTTGGCGACGTCCGTCAATGGTTGGACGAATTCCAATACGTGGATGTTGAGTCATAATCATTTCCTCCGATGTTTCTTATTCTTTGATGCTTCCGTCACCATTGTATTTACGATAACCAGGGTGACGGCCTGTGACTTTATAATTGGCCCGCATTGCAAATAAGCGTTCCAAGGTTGGACGAGAAATTTCTTCCTCCTCAACTCCCTTAGTAGAAAGCAACATGCGTCCGTGGAAGGTGGTCTTAGCAACCAGCTCCAAGGTTTCCATCCGATAGTAAGCTGTGATTACATCGCTTCCCACAGTCAAGGCACCATGATTTTCAAGTAACATGACATCATGTTCTGGCAAGTATGGGGTGATGGCATCTGGCACTTCCATGGTAGATGGCACACCAAATGGAGTGATTGGAATGGCTCCTACTACAATGGCACTCTCGATCAAGGAATAGGTATCAAGCGGAATATGAGCCAGTGCAAAGCCAGTCGCAATTGGCGGATGCGCGTGGACGACAGCATTCACATCCTCCCGTTCTTCATAGCAGCGAATGTGCATCTTGATTTCACTGGAAGGACGATAGCCGTCCTGAGCCTCAATAATCTCCCCTTTTAGATTGAGCTTGACGAGTTTTTCAGGCGTGATAAAGCTCTTACTGATACCTGTTGGCGTTGCAATAATGGTATCTTGGTCTAGACGGACTGAGACATTGCCGTCATTAGCGGCTACCCAGCCTAATTGCCACATCTTGTGGCATACATCACATATTTGTTCGCGGATTATTTCTTCTTGATGATCCATAATCTCACTCCTTTCTGAATTCATCATAGTATTTTTTGTAAGCGCATTCAATACCTATACCTCTAATTGATAAATAACCAACTTTTATATAATAATATAGTCAAAACTGTTCATAATCGTTCAATTTAACGGTTACTATATTGATTTTTTTTCGTTTATTGTGTTATAATGTGACCATAAATGTTCAGCTTTGTTCATCGGTGGAGGTCACTATGGTTTCTTTGGAACGAATGAGTCGAATAATAGACATTCTCAGCAAGCGAAAGATTATTGCAACCGCCCAACTTGAAGAACTTTTGTACTGTTCTACATCAACACTTCGACGGGACTTGATTGAGCTAGAAAAAGAGGGGAAAATCATCCGCTCTCATGGTGAGGTCATGCTGATTACGGCCAACAATGTAGAATATGTGTATTCTGCTCGCGCCCGTGAAGAAGAAAAAAGCAAGCAGCAAATTGCTGAAATTGCTTCAACTTTTATCACTCATAACCAGTCTATCTTCATTGACAGCTCTACGACTGCAGCCATGCTCATTCCGCATTTGGCACCATTCCAGAACCTACGTGTCATAACCAATGGTATTGAAGCAGCCCGCCAGCTAAATAACTTTGAAAACGTTACCCTCTTCTTATCAGGCGGACATATTGGCTGCGGGACCAATTCCGCGCTGGGCGATTTTGCTGCCAACTTCATCAACAATTTCCATGCAGACTTACTCTTCTTTAGCTGCCGCGGATTGGATCGCTACGCTGCTTACGAAGCCAACCACAATCAGGCACACATCAAAAGAGAAATGATTGCTAATAGTGATAAAGCCATTTTACTAGCCGACCATTCTAAGTTTAACACTAGTCATTATTTCAAACTTTCCAACTACTCTAGCCTGGATTGCATTATCACCGACCAGCCACCGGTCGAATCCTTCCAAAATGCTGTCGGCAGCCAGTGCGAAATCCTCTGGTAAGCAACTTTCTTGAAACGCAAACTAGACCGAGATACGCCTATCTCGGTCTAGTTTTTTGTCTATCTTTTTCATTATCAAGTCAAAGGATAACAGCTATCTATCAAAAATAAAAATCTGGACACAATCCAGATTTTTAAATCATATACTCTACGCTATAGCTGGCGTCCGACAGAATGCGGGACAGAAACTGTTTGGTCCGCTCTTCCTTCGGACTAGAGAAGAATTCCTGAGGAGGATTTTCTTCGACGATGTGACCGCCGTCCATAAAGATGACATGGTTGGCCACATCGCGGGCAAAGCTCATCTCGTGGGTC
Organism: uncultured Streptococcus sp.; assembly: GCF_963536705.1. Taxonomy (GTDB): domain Bacteria; phylum Bacillota; class Bacilli; order Lactobacillales; family Streptococcaceae; genus Streptococcus. The sequence goes on from NZ_CAUTAP010000013.1 coordinate 71,960, forward strand.
ACAACGACCATGGTCACTCCCTCCTGAGCCAGCTGTTTCATGACACTGAGAACTTCACCGACCAGTTCCGGATCTAGAGCCGAAGTTGGTTCATCCAGCAGGATGACATCTGGCTTGACAGCAATGGCACGCGCAATCCCAATCCGCTGCTGCTGACCGCCTGATAGCTGAGAAGGATAGTAGTCCTTGTAGGCCAAAAGGCCCACGCGCTTCAAGGACTCTTCCGCAATCTCAATCGCTTCTTCCCTTGGTATCTTACGAGCGATCACTAAGCCCTCCAAGATATTTTCAAGGGCTGTTTTATTGGCAAAGAGATTATAATGCTGGAAGACAAAGGCCGTCTTTCTACGGATTTCCAAAATCTCCTTTTTGCTGAGTTTAGCCAAATCATAGTCCTTACCAGACAAAGTCAGCTGGCCGCCATCCGCTTTTTCTAAGTGATTCAGACAGCGTAGAAATGTTGTTTTCCCAGAGCCTGAGGGGCCCAGAATAACTACAACGTCACCTTGGTTGACCTTGAGACTGACATCTGCCAGCACCTGGTGCTCTCCAAATCGTTTGGAGATATGTTTTACTTCTAACATAATCTTTCCTTCCTAAGCAAGAGCGGAGCGCTTTTCCAAGTCCCTAAAAATCCACTGAATCAAGCCACAAATAATGAGATAAATAACAAAAATCACCAGGTAAGACTCTGAATACTGGTAAGAATGGGAGGCCTCTATCTTAGCCAATGCTGTGATATCCTTGACCGTCATGACAAACACCAGCGAGGTTCCCTTGACTAGATTGATAACCAGATTGGCCAGATTGGGCAGGGCAGAGCGCAATGCCTGAGGAAAAACAATCCTCCGATAAGCTTGAAAATTCGTTAAACCAATCGCTTGAGCCGCCTCCAACTGCCCTTTATCCACTGTCAAAATGGCAGAGCGCAGTATTTCCGACAAACTACCTGTCGTCATCAGGCTATAGATGATGAAAGCATAGTAAAGCGGATTGAACTTAAAGACGTCTACCTGACTACCCAGACTTTTGAATATTTGATTCAGCAAGCTAGGAAAAAGACTGTAGAAAAAGAGAATAAGCAAAATAGGAGGCGTCGCTCGAATAAAGGCCAGATAAACCACCGAAAAGGTCCGCACACCTCGAACTTTATAAATCTGTCCCAGAGCTAGAAACAGAGCCGGAATAAAGCTGAGCAGAATAGCCACCACCATAATGATTAAGGTTACCGGTATGCCTTTCAGAGTAACTAGAAAGGTATTTACAATATAATTAAAATCCATTCTTTACCTCTCCTTGACTGTCAGACTTTTTTCCAGAAGCTGGGAAGCCAGCGAAACCACTAGGGCAATCCCCCAGTAAATCAAGGCCACCGCTGTATAGGTTTCGAGGGAATAATTTCCCAGATTCCGGCTGATGAGATTTTGTCCTGCTCCCATGACATCAACTGCCCCAATCGTATAAGCCAGAGCAGCATCCCGCATGAGATTAAGAAGGGCAGTCGTGAGATTGGGCAGGGCGATGCGAAAAGCCTGTGGCAGGACGATGCGCAGAAAAGTCTGTACCGGTGTCAAGCCAATACTGAGACCTGCCTCAGTCTGTCCCTTGGGAACAGCAAGATAAGCTGCCTTGAAGACTTCCGCAATCATAGCCGCAAAAAGCAGAATCATGGTGATGATGACAAACACAGTCCTCGACCAATTGTTGATATCCAGCCCCAGCCACCATTCTAAAAACTCTGGAATGCCATAAAAAACCAAGAAAAGTAAGACAATAGGCGGTGTACATCTAAGAATAAATATATATCCTCTAGCCAGACCAGCAAAAGACTGCTCCTCAGCAATCTGAGCCCAAGCCAACAGACCACCCAGCAAGGAGCCAATCAATGCTGTCACAAACATAATCCATAAAGTGGTCGGCAGAGCCTGCAGCAGACTAGGCAGCAGGCCAAAGACACGGGATAAGTCATACGAGACCATAATTTTCTTCTCCTTCGACAGTGATTAGATAGAATAAGCTTTTCTTGGACGGGCACTTTCAAATTGGAGCAGCCTTGCTCTCGCCTAGTTATCCTCTTTGAAAATTCCTTCAAACAGCATCAAGGTCAGCTTAGAAGCCACCAGCTCTGTATTCAGCTAGCTTCTCAGTCAGCCTTTTGATTTTCCGTGATCAGCAGACAGCAGCCACTAATCCTTGTCCACATAAGAGAAGACATCTTCTCCGAAATACTTTTCAGATAGTTTAGCCAGGGTTCCGTCTTTTTCCAGTTCCTTAATTGCCTTCTCATATGCCTTGGCAAATTCTTCATTTTTTTCGTTTTTATGAAGCAGTGGATAGGTCGGAATCCCCTTGTAAGGGAACCAAGTCAGTTGATCCGCATACTGATGGTAAGAACCGTCCTTGTCCGTCACTGCTTTTTCAAACGACAGCTTGATGTCAAAGAAAGCATCGTAGCGCCCTTCCAGAACCCAAGCATAAGCATCAGCAACCTTGAAGGACTCTGCTGCAGTCAAATCAATAGGAGCACCACTATGCTTCTGGTTATACTCTTCGATAACGGCCCATTGAGCATTCTGCGGAGAAATCGGTACCAACTTGCCCTTTCCCTTGGCAAAATCATCAATGGTCTTGTATTTTTCAGCGTCTTCCTTGCGGATAGTGAAACCGATAATACTAGCGCCGATTGGGCTTTCTGGAATGATGAACTTCTTCGCCCGCTCTTCAGTGTACCATGCTCCCTTGGTTCCAATATCATATTTCCCAGATTCCAAACCGACTAAAAGATCTTCATCACTGGTACCAGTATATTCAAACTGATAGTCTGGCAGCTTTTCATCAATGGCCTTGAGAACAGCAACTTCATAGCCATCTGACTCGCCTTTTTCGTCCACAAAGTCATAAGGAACATAGTTCTGTGTATGTGCCACTTTCAATGTCGTGACCTTGCCACTGCCTGATGCAGAGCTGCTTGTCTTGCTAGATGAAACACCTGTCAAGGTCCGCCCCAAATAAGTCGCAGCTACAATAGCAATCACTGCTGCTCCACCAATAATCCATTTTTTCTTGCTCATTTTCTCGTCTCCTTCTTATGCTAAGCTTGCTGCTTGGCGAACCCACTGAATCCGCTCTGTCTTAATATCGCTTGGAATAGTACAGTCAGCCCCGATAATCAAAGCGTCCTTGCCAGCCTCTGCTATCAGCCGCTTGGTCTCATCTTGAATAGCCGCTTGACTGCCCGTGTAGAGCAGGCCGTCCTTGCCATTTTCAAAGCCACCCAGGACAGTCCGACCGCCAAATAATTTTCGTCCCTCCGCTAGGCTGATACCTTCTGGCCCCACTGCCCAGTTGATGACCTGAGCTGGATAATCTGTGAAAAGATGAACATCATTTCGCGCGCCTTCGTAACCGCAAATGTGCAGGATATTCACTCCGCCAGCCGCGTTGGCTGCTTCCAGCACCGCCAATTCACTAGGTGCAATAAAAGCCTTATAGTCTTCAGGCGACACCCGTGCATCCTGAATGCTCTGAACGCTGAGGTAGATTCCATCCGCACCAGCTTCCTTGATAATCCGCTCCGTCAGAGCTGCAATATCTTGAGCAATCACATCCAGCACCCGCTTCGTGAGCACTGCATTCTCTGCCAGGAAATCTGCAATGATATCATCCCCTCCGGCAACCTTGCCGACCAACCATTTGAAGTAGGTCACTGGCGCAAAAATATTGTAAATAGCGACCAAGTCCTCTGTAAAGCCAGCTCTAATCTTCTGAACCAGCTCCACCTGCTCACTAATCCAAGGATGGTCAGCACCTAGCGGCTCAATATCTTCCAAGTCTTTGATAGATTGGACTTTTTTCAAGCGTTCATTAGGATAGGCAAAATAACCATCACTCATCAGCTTGATAAAGTCTGGCTCGACTTCTGCCAGAAAAGCTTGATGACCAGCCAGATTTTTATCAATAATGACTTGGTTCCCAAAACCTGCCAGCCATTCATCATCACTGGTAAAATGATGCCAGAAACCAACCGGCACTCGATCAACAGGCTCTCCTCTGAAAGCTTTCAGTACTAATTCTCTTTTTGAAGTCATCTTCTCTCCTTTTTTATTATCCTTATCTAGCCAATGGGTTGTTTTTTAGCTTGCCCATTGAGCTAAGTCAACCTTTTAGTAAAAATTCTAATCCGATAAGAGCAGAGCAGCGATATCATTGGGCTGCATCAAGCCAGTTGACTGCTCTGGCAGTTTCTTGAGCACCTGCAAATCATCTTCTTTTTTGCCTGAAGACTGATGAGCGTAGATCTGACTGATACTCAGAAATGCTCCTACTATCAAGAATATCAGAGCAAGAGCAGCAAGCCTTTTTTGATACCGATTCATCTATCTTCCTCCTTGAAAGAGTTGAAAATCACTCTCTAGGACTTTGGCAAGTCCGTCAGAACTGATTAGCTGCCTGACGGATCCAGTCCAATCTTTCTATTTCAAAATCATCTGGTACAGTACAGTCAGCCCCTAGAATCACTCCCTGACTTCCAGCTGCAGCCAGCAACCGCTTGGTCTCAGCCTCTAATTCTGCACGACTGCCCGTATTTAGAAGAGCTGCTCTGCCATTTTCAAAGCCGCCCAGAACAGTCTGACCGCCAAAGAGCTTGCGCCCTTCCGCTAAGCTGACCCCCTCATGGTGAGTTGCCCAGTTAAAGACTTGAGCCGGATAGTCTTTGAACAGTTCCAAATCATTGCTGGCCCCTTCAAAGCCGCAGATGTGGAGAATATTCTGACCGCCAGCCGCATTGGCCGCTTCCAGAACCTTAATTGTACTAGGCTCAATATAACGACGATAACTAGCCGCATCTACCCGGCCGTCTTGGATTTGCTGTGTACTGAGATAAATCCCCTCAGTGCCCGCTTCCTCAATGATACGTCTAGTCAAAATAGCAATATCACCAGCAATGACATCTAAAACATGTCCTGTCAGCTCAGGATCCTCTGCCAGAAAATCTGCAATTTCTCTATCTCCTCGCGACCCTTCCCTGCGGAACCAGCGCTTGAGATAGGAGACCGGCGCAAAAATATTGTAGAAGGAAGCGAGGTCCTCCGTATAGCTTGCCTTCACAGCCTTCACCATCTCAATCTGCTGCTCAATCCAAGGATGATGCTCACCGATAGACTGGATGGCTGCCAAGTCCCGAATGGACTCAATATGATCCGAATAAAGCTCGCTAGGATACTTAAAGAAGCCATCGCTCATAATCTTGACAAAGTCTGGCCGTGCAGCTCGAACATAAGCAGTATGCCCCTCAACACTTTTATTGAAAATCACTGGATTGTCCAGGCCTAGCATCTTTTCCTCTTGGCTTACAAAGTGAAACCAGAATCCAACAGGCACTCGGTCAACTTCTTCACCCCGAAAAGCTCTCAGCACTAATTCTTTCTTGCTGACCATTACTTCCTCCTTCTTTGAATTTGTAATATATCTTACCATCCTCTCCTTCTCCTGGGAAATATATTTTCCCTATCAGCCTGATTAAAAATATTTATCAAAGCAAAATAAAAAAGCTAGACTAAGCTAGCTTTTTCAAGGCTTTTCAGACTCTGCTGAATAACCTTATTTTTCGTACCCTTTTTAGATAAGGACCATATATATTTTCTATGGATGAGATAAGTAATTTTTATCAAAAAACTGCTACTCAGATCTTACTTACCCTTAGCTGCAAAATACTCCCGCACGAGCGGTGCAACCTTGGTGCCAAAGAGTTCGATAGACTGGAGTACCTGCTCATGCGGAAGCGATCCCAACGGCAGATGCAGCATGAAGCGGTCCAGTCCCAGCTCCTCTATCATCTTGATCAATTTCTGAGCGACATTTTCAGGGCTACCGACAAACATGGCCCCCTCTGGTCCTACCTGATCTAGGTATTGCTCATAGGTCATCTCCTTCCAGTGAGGGCGGTCCTTAGAGATAGCGTCCACTACCTGCTTGGTCGGATGGAAGTAAGTCCGGACCGCCTCCTCATTATCCTCCATGACCCAGCCCCAAGAGTGGGCAGCAATCTTCAACTTTTCATCTGAGTGGCCACTTTCCTGCCCAATCCGGCGATACGCATCCAGCAGGGGCTTGAAGCGCTTAGGCTGTCCACCGGTAATAGCATACGCAATTGGCAGGCCCTTCTGGGCAACCTTAATGGTCGATTCGACATTGCCCCCCGTCGCTACCCAAACTGGCAATGTTTCTTGCACAGCCCGTGGGTAGACTTCCCGATTGTCAATAGTCTGCGTCAGCTTGCCCTTCCAATTTAGCCGAGTCTCGGCACTGGCATAGAGGAGCAGGTCCAGCTTTTCATCAAAAAGCTCTTCATAATCCTTCAAGTCATAGCCAAAGAGTGGAAAGGACTCGATAAAAGAGCCACGGCCAGCCATGACCTCTGCTCTGCCATTTGACAATGCATCAATCGTCGCATACTGCTGGTAGACTCGAATAGGATCCAAGCTCGACAGGACGCTAACAGCACTGGTCAGGCGAATCTTCTCCGTCTTGACCGCACCAGCCGCCAGCACAATCTCCGGCGCAGAGACCGCAAAGTCCTCCCTGTGATGCTCTCCAATGCCATACACGTCCAGCCCCACCTTGTCTGCCAGTTCAATCTCTGCTACCAGCTGCCGAATCCGCTCATCATGTGTATAGGTCTGCCCTGTCCCCTCCAGCGGCGTTGTCTCTCCAAAAGTAGAAATACCTAATTCCACCATGCTTTTGTCCTCCTGATATTTAAGATAAAAATATTTTATCACTAATTAGTGATAAATACAGAAATGATGCTCAATCCATTGTCTATCTGCATAGAATAACATGGTTTTATCATGATAGAAAGAGACTTCCAAAGAGCACTATCACCAAATACCATACCAAAAGCCCCAGAAAAATCTGAGGCTTAGTATTATTATCAAGATTCGTTAGAAAGCTTATTCTACAGTGACAGACTTAGCCAGATTACGAGGCTTATCTACATCCAGACCACGGTGCAAGGTTGCAAAGTAAGCAATGAGCTGTGTCGGTACCACCATAGAGATTGGTGACAGGTATGGATGAACTTGGCTCAGGACAATATCGTCTCCATCCTTAGCCACATTTTCCTCAGCAATAGTCAAAACTTTGGCTCCACGAGCTACGACTTCTGAAATATTGCCCCGAGTATGGCTAGCCAAGACTTCATCAGAAAGCAGGGCCAAAACTGGTGTCCCGTCTTCAATCAGAGAGATTGTACCGTGTTTGAGCTCACCAGCAGCAAAACCTTCACACTGGATATAAGAAATTTCTTTGAGTTTCAGGCTGGCTTCCATCGCCACATAGTAGTCTTGACCACGGCCGATATAGAAAGCATTGCGAGTTGTTTCCAGAAGGCCACGGACCTTATTGTCAATCAACTCCTTTTCTGACAAAGTGGACTCAATAGACTGCGCAACTAAGGACAGCTCGTGAACCAAATCAAAGGCTGCCGCTTTTTCAGAAGCATTGGCATCGCCAACAGCTTTAGCCAAGAAAGCCAAGGTTGCGATTTGAGCTGTATAGGCCTTAGTAGAAGCAACCGCAATCTCAGGACCTGCATGCAGCAGCATGGTATGATTGGCTTCCCGAGAAAGCGTAGAACCCGGAACATTGGTCACGGTCAAACTTGGAATGCCCATCTGATTCGCCTTGACTAAGACCTGACGGCTGTCAGCTGTTTCGCCAGATTGGCTGATAAAGATAAAGAGAGGCTTCTTGCTAAGGAGCGGCATAGCATAACCCCACTCAGAGGCAATGCCCAGCTCAACAGGTGTATCCGTCAGCTCTTCCAGCATACGCTTAGAAGCATAGCCAGCATGGTAAGAAGTTCCAGCCGCAAGGATATAGAGACGGTCAGCTTCCTGAACAGCCTTGACAATATCTGCATCAACTGATACTTGCCCCTTATCATCTGTATAAGCGCTGATTAGCTTACGCATCACAGTTGGCTGCTCGTCGATTTCTTTGAGCATATAGTATGGATAAGTCCCCTTACCGATATCGGACAGATCTAGCTCAGCAGTATAGCTTTCACGCTCTAGAGTATGCCCATCATAATCCTGCACTTCCACACTGTCTTTACGGACAATAACCAGCTCTTGGTCATGAATTTCCATAAACTGATTCGTCTCACGAATCATGGCCATAGCATCTGAACAGACCATATTGTAGCCTTCACCCAGTCCGACTAGAAGAGGAGATTTATTTTTAGCAACATAGATAACATCTGCATCTTGTGAGTCTACCAAAGCAAAGGCATAAGAACCACGGATAATATGGAGAGCTTTTTTAAAGGCTTCTAAAACAGACAAGCCTTCTTCTTCAGCGAATTTGCCAATCAAGTGCACTGCAATCTCTGTATCTGTCTGCCCCTTGAAGTCATGACCAGCTAGATAATTATTCTTAATATCAAGGTAGTTCTCAATCACACCGTTGTGAACCAAGACAAAACGGCCAGTCTGTGAAGTATGAGGATGGGCATTGTTTTCACTTGGTTTTCCATGAGTAGCCCAACGAGTATGTCCGATACCAGTAGTCCCAGCAACATCAATGCCAATTTTAGCATGCAGGTCAGCGATACGACCGACCGACTTGATCAGACTAGAAGTTTTTCCTGTTGTTACAAAAATTCCAGCCGAGTCATAACCTCGGTATTCCAGCTTTTCCAAGCCCTGCATCAAGATATCAGTTGCGTTGCGATTTCCGACAACTCCGACAATTCCACACATAATGTTACTTCTGATTTCCTATATTTTAGAAACCAGCCCTTCTTATTAAAAATTGGTATAGTTTACTTGAAGTTAAATAACTTCAACAAAGATAGTATACACACTGTTTTTTGGTTTGTCAAGTATAAAATTGGTATAGTTTTCTTTAAGAAAACTATGCTTAGCTTCTCATACCGCAAAATAGCTCCTTGAAGCATTTGGAAAAATGGACAGATGTATCAGAACTGACTTTCTATATGACTAATAAAGAATAGGAGATAGATCTGTACATTCCAATAGCCATGTCTCTGATAATTCTCGTAAAACAGTGCACAGAAAAAGAGACTCAATTGAGCCTCTTTCTTCTACTATTGAATTATTTAGCGATTTTCGCGAAGTATTCAAGAGTACGTACAAGTTGTGCAGTGTATGACATTTCGTTGTCGTACCATGATACAACTTTAACCAATTGTTTACCGTCAACGTCAAGAACTTTAGTTTGAGTTGCGTCAAACAATGAACCGTAAGACATACCTACGATATCTGAAGATACGATTGGATCTTCTGTGTAACCGTATGATTCGTTAGCTGCTGCTTTCATAGCTGCATTTACTTCATCAACAGTAACGTTCTTTTCAAGAACAGCAACCAATTCAGTAACTGATCCAGTTGGAGTTGGAACGCGTTGTGCAGATCCGTCCAATTTACCGTTCAATTCTGGGATTACAAGACCGATAGCTTTAGCAGCACCAGTTGAGTTAGGAACGATGTTTGCAG
>NZ_CAUTAP010000014.1:0-72953 GCF_963536705.1 uncultured Streptococcus sp.
CCAGCTGTTGACAAAGGAGTAGCCCAGACTGCTCAAGAAACAGCAGACAAAAAAGCGGAGATTGCAGCAGATTATCAAGCGCAGGTAACCGAGATTGATGCCAAGGTCAAGGAGTACAAAGAAAAAGTATCAGCCTACGAGGCGGAAGTAGCTCGGATTACAGCAGAAAACAAAGCGACAGCGGAACAATACGCTAAAGATTTGGCTGCTCATCAAGCAGAAGTAGCTCGGATCACAGCAGAAAATGCTCAGCTGAAAGCAGATTATGAAGCAGCACTGAGCAAGTACAAAACAGATTTAGCAGCGGTTCAAAAGACGAATGCGGATAATGCGGCAGCCTATCAAGCAGCAAAAGCGGCCTATGATGCAGAATTAGCTCGTGTTCAAAAACTAAATGCGGAAACAAAGGCTAATTATGATACGGCTCTGGCGGCTTATGCTAGTGAGCTGGACCGTGTTCAAAAAGCGAATGCGGAAGCTAAGGCTCGGTATGAAAAAGCTTTGGCTGACAATGAAGCTGCCAATGCTAAGATTGCTGCTGATAATGAAGCTATTAAACAGAGGAATGCGGCTGCAAAAGCGGCCTACGAGGCAGCACTTGCCCAATATCAAACAGATTTAGCTACTGTCCGAAAGACCAATGCTGATAATGAAGCGGCATATCAAGCTGCTCAGGCGAATTATCAGGCAGAATTGGCCCGTATCCAAAAGGAAAATCAAGATAAAAAAGCTCAATATGAAGCAGATTTAGCAGCTTATGAAGCTAAAAAGACTCAAATTGAAGCTGAAAATGCAGCAGCTCAAAAAGAATATGAGCAAAAGCTGGCAGAGAACCAAGCTAAGAATGCCACTATAGCAGCTGAAAATGAAGAAATCAAGAAGCGTAATGCTCAAGCCCAAGCAAATTATCAAGCTCAGTTGGCCCAGTATAATGCTGATTTGGCTGTCTATAATACAAAATTAGCGAAGTATCAGCAAGATAAGGCTAAGTATGATGCTGAACAGGCCAAGATTAAGGCTGGACTGGCTATCGCAGAAGCAAAGAAGACTGAAGACGGGCATCTGAGCCGTCCAATTGCGCAAAGTCTGGTTTTCAAATCAGAACCTAATGCTGATCTGTCACTGACTACAACTGGTGAGTTTGTCAGCTATGCTGGCATGGAAGCCGCTGTGAAGAACACTGCAGAGTTTTCTAAGAAACTCTTCCAGTTGGACAACTTCAAAGTAACAGATATTCAAAATGCTAACTATCAGACCAATCAGCAGGAAAGCTTTGGTACGGTTGGCAAGTATGCAGACTATAGTTCTAACGTAACAAGTGGTAAAGGGCCGACTGAATGGTCTTCTGTTTTGCTGAGCCGCGGTCAGTCTGCAACAGCAACCTATACAAATCTTCAGGGAACTTATTATCGAGGGAAAAAAGTTTCTAAAATCGTTTATACTTATACTCTTGATCCAAGCTCCCAATTCCGCAATGATAAGGCTTGGTTAGGTATTTTTAAAGATCCAACCATGGGAGTGTTTGCTTCAGCTTATACAGGAAATTTTGAAGATGCAACCTCTCTCTTTGTGAAGACGGAATTTGTCTTTTATGATGATAAAGGCCAACCGATTAATTTTGACCAGGCCTTGATGTCCGTGGCTTCCCTCAACCGTGAAGCTAACTCTATCGAAATGGCCAAAGATTATACCGGAACTTTCAACAAGATTTCGGGTTCATCTATTGGTGAAAAGAACGGCCAAATCTATGCGACTGAGTCTGAAAACTTCAAAAAAGGAGTTGGCGGATCTCGCTTTACCATGTATAAGAATGCTCAGCCAGACTCAGGCTGGGACACTACAGATGCTCCTAACTCATGGTATGGGGCAGGAGCGGTGGAAATTTCTGGTACAACCAACAGCATGACGATTGGAACGATTTCGTCTTCTGAAGTGTTAGGCCAGCCAGAGGCTACTGATCCACGTAGGGCTGACAAGCTAGCTCCTAAGAAACCAAATATTTGGTTTGCGATTAATGGTGATGTTCGAGCGAATGATTTGCCAATCATCACAGTAGAAGAACCGGAAGCGCCAGTAGCTCCTACAGCTCCTGCAGTGCCAACTGAAGAAGCGCTTAAGCCTTTGGATCCAGCCCCAACTACACCGACACCGAAGGCTCTTCCAACACCTCCGGCAGCACCGACTTATGAAAAAGATCCGACGCCACCGACGCGTACACCGGAAACACCAGAGCCTAGTAAGCCATCTGAGCCAAACTATGAAGTAGAAAAAGCTGTCCGGCCAGCAGTGGTAGAACCGACCTATGAAAAGGAGCCAACACCTCCGGCAGCACCGACTTATGATAAGGAGCCGGAAGCGCCAACTCCTACACCAGATACACCGGAGCCTAACAAGCCGGTAGAACCAACTTATAGCCCGCTACCAACCTCACCAGCAGAGCCTGTTTATCAAAAAGAGCCAGCAGTGCCCGTAGCTCCGACTGTGCACTATCATTATCATCTCTTGCAATCTCAGCCGCAGATTCATAAAGAGATTCAAAATGACCAAGGCACCAATATTGATAAGACTCTAGTCGCTAAACAATCAGTTGTTCAGTTTGCTTTAAAGACAGAAGCTCTTCCAGCTGGGCGAAGTGAAACGACTTCCTTTGTCATTGCTGATCCGTTGCCAAGTGGTTATGAAGTTGACTTAGAAGCAACAAAAGCTGCTAGCGCAGGTTTTGACGTCAGCTATGATAGGGCTAGTCACACAGTGACATTCAAGGCAACTCCAGCAACCTTAGCTACTTATAACGCTGATACGACCAAAGAAGTTGCTACGCTCTTTCCGACAGTGGTTGGCCGAGTGCTCAACGATGGCGCAACCTATACTAATAATTTCACCCTGACAGTCAATGATGCCTATGGTGTCCGCTCAAACGTAGTACGCGTGACTACACCAGGTAAGCCTGATGATTCAGACAATCCTAGCAATAATTACATCAAGCCAACCAAGGTCAATAAAAACAAGGCAGGATTGGTGATTGATGGTAAGGAAGTCTTGGCTGGTTCGACCAATTACTACGAGCTGACTTGGGATTTGGATCAGTATAAGGGTGACAAGTCATCTAAGAGCACGATTCAAAAAGGTTTCTACTATGTAGATGACTATCCGGAAGAAGCACTTGAACTTCGTCCGGAATTAGTCAAGCTAGTAGATGCGGATGGCAAAGCTGTGGCAGGTGTAACATTGACCCACTACGAGAGCCTTGAAACAGCCCCTGCAGCAGTTCGAGAGCTCCTTCAAAAGGCCAATATCACTGTTAAAGGTTCTTTCCAACTCTTTGCAGCAGACGATGCCCAAGCCTTTTATGACCAATATGTCGTAACAGGTAAGTCTTTGACGATAACAAGCCCTATGGCTGTCAAAGAAGGAATGGGCCGCACAGGCGGTAAATTCGAGAACCGGGCTTATCAAATTGACTTTGGAAATGGTTATGCGACAGACGTAGTCGTCAACAATGTTCCTAAAATCAGTCCTGAAAAAGATATTACTCTGAGCCTTGATCCAGCAAGTGCGGAGAACTTGGATGGCAAGGAACTGACGTTGGGACGGCACTTTAACTACCGTCTCATCGGCGGCTTGATCCCTGCTAACCATTCTGAAGATTTGACAGACTATAGCTTTGTGGATGATTATGATCAACGAGGCGATGAGTACACGGGTGCTTACAAAACCTCTGCCAAAGTAGATATCATGCTCAAAGATGGTAAGGTGATAAAGGCTGGTACAGATTTGACTGAGTATACAGCTGCGAATATTGATCTTGAGAAAGGCTTGATTTCTATTCGTTTCAAGGAAGAATTCTTAGAGACTATTTCTCTGGATTCAGCTTTTCAGGCTGAAACCTATCTACAGATGAAGCGGATTGCTACGGGTACTTTTGAAAATACCTACATCAATACGGTCAACCATGTGGTCTATGCTTCAAATACAGTTACAACAGTCACTCCTAAGGCACAGCATCTGCTTGTTTCAGATATAAACGATCCAAGAAGAGCTAATCCAACTTCAGTGGCTAAAAAGATTCCTGTTTCTCTTCTGCCAGAAACGGGAGCAAAAGATACAGTCTATCTGCCATATCTAGGTTTAGCAGCCATTATTGGTGCTTTAGGTCTAGGAAAATTGAAAGGTAAAGAAGACTGATAATAGATGAGGCTAGGGAATCCCTAGCCTTTTTATCTTTAAAAATACTGCAAAATCTTATGTAGCAAAAGTCTAAATCATTTGTAACATGACAAAAACATAACTCTAAAAAAACTGACATGTAAATGAGGTATGATTTTTTTATCATCAAATTATACGGAGAAAAACAGTTATGAAAAAAACATTTGCTAAAGCGACTCTTGGTTTAACTTCCACAGCTTTTTTGGCGACAATCGGCGCTCAAGCTGTTCATGCAGATTCTTATGTTGTCCAGCAAGGGGACTCCTTTTTTGCCATTGCTAGTGCCAATGGAATGAATCCTTACGAACTTGCTGCCAATAATGGAAAGACAATTTTTGATACGATTAACCCAGGAGATGTGCTGCAAGTAAATGGTACAGCTTTGGCTCAGACTTACAATCCTTACAGCGCTCCAGCTTATGAAGCGACAAGTGATGCTGCTTTGGTATCTGATACTGAAGATGTTGTCTTAAATACGCCAACTGACTATGGCAATTCTTACCCAATCGGCCAATGTACCTGGGGCGTGAAAGAAATGGCTCCCTGGGCAAGCAACTGGTGGGGGAATGCTAATACTTGGGCAATCAATGCTGGTGCTCAGGGTTATGCAACAGGAAATGTTCCAGTACCAGGCGCTATTGCAGTTTGGGATGGTGGCGAATACGGACATGTTGCTTATGTGACAGATGTGCAAAGCGACAGCTCAATTCAAGTTCTAGAAGCGAATTACAATCGCCAAAAGCAAATTAACAACTATCGTGGCTACTTTAATCCGAATGAATTTATGGGTGGAGTTACCTACATTTATCCAAACTAAAGATAATAAAAATGCGGCTGGGACAGATAATGTCTCAGCTTTTAAATAGTCGATAGCTCTTGATGCGCTAGCTGATAGAGCTTTTTCTTTGTGCGAGAAAAGTCCTGAGCAGAAAGAGTTTTTTTGAGACGAAATATGTTAAAATGAAGAGAGGGAGGATTTCCTGGAAGGAGACTAATGAGTTATTTCAATAAGTACAAGTTTGATAAATCGAAATTTCGTCTGGGCATGCGTACCTTTAAAACCGGTCTGGCTGTTTTCATCATTCTACTGCTCTTTGGCCTTTTTGGTTGGAAAGGGCTGCAAATCGGTGCTTTGACGGCAGTCTTTAGTCTTCGTGAGGATTTTGATAAGAGTGTCCACTTCGGGACATCGCGAATCTTGGGAAACAGCATCGGTGGTTTTTACGCTCTGCTATTTTTCATTGCCAATAGTGTCTTTAAGGAGCAGTATTGGGTCACCCTCCTTTTGGTGCCGGTCTGTACCATGCTGACAATCATGACCAATGTCGCTATGAACAACAAGGCGGGAGTCATTGGCGGAGTATCTGCCATGCTGATTATTACCCTGTCCATTCGGCCGGAAGATACCATCTTGTATGTCTTTGCCAGAATCTTTGAAACCTTTATGGGAGTCTTTGTTGCAATTCTGGTAAATTCTGATATAGATCGGCTGCGAACCATCTTTGAAAAGAAAAAATAAAATCCGTGTAAGAAAATCTGACATTATTTCTTGACATAAGATTTATTTCGTCCTATAATAGTGCGTAGAGAGGAATTTGAATGAAGGAAAAAGAGTTTCGCCGAAACATGGCAGTCTTTCCCATCGGCAGTGTTATGAAACTGACGGACCTATCTGCCCGTCAGATCCGTTATTATGAAGACCAGAATCTGATTACCCCTGCTCGGAATGAGGGCAATCGTCGGATGTATTCTTTGAATGATATGGACCGCCTTTTAGAAATTAAGGATTATATCTCGGAAGGCTATAATATCGCTGCAATTAAGAGGAAATATGCTGAGCGTGAAGCCAAGTCCCGCAAGACCGTTAGTGACAAAGATGTCCGCCGTGCCCTGCATCATGACATCTTGCAGCAAGGTCGTTTTGCTTCTTCTCTGCCAACCTTTGGTCAGATGCGTCGACCATAGTTATTTTGTTTGAATTACAAGGAGAAATTTAATGTCTATTACAGCAGCTGATATCCGTCGCGAAGTAAAAGAGAAAAATGTTACCTTTATTCGTCTTATGTTCTCTGATATTTTAGGGACTATGAAGAATGTGGAAATTCCTGCCACGGATGAACAGCTTGACAAGGTCTTATCCAATAAAGCCATGTTTGATGGTTCTTCCATCGAAGGTTTTGTCCGTATCAATGAATCAGATATGTATCTCTATCCTGATTTGGATACTTGGACAGTCTTTCCCTGGGGAGATGAAAACGGCAGTGTAGCGGGTCTGATTTGCGATGTTTATACGACAGATCATGTACCGTTTCTAGGGGATCCTCGCAGTAACCTCAAGCGCGCCCTCAAGCATATGGAAGAGCTGGGCTTCAAATCCTTTAACCTCGGACCAGAGCCAGAGTTTTTCCTCTTTAAGTTGGATGAAAATGGGGACCCGACGCTGGAAGTAAATGACAAGGGTGGTTATTTTGACTTGGCGCCGACAGACTTGGCAGACAATACCCGTCGGGAAATCGTCAATGTCCTGACCAAGATGGGCTTTGAAGTAGAAGCTAGCCACCATGAGGTCGCAGTCGGCCAGCACGAGATTGACTTTAAGTATGACGAAGTGCTTCGGGCTTGTGATAAGATTCAGATTTTCAAGCTGGTTGTGAAAACTATTGCTCGTAAGCATGGTCTGTATGCAACCTTTATGGCTAAGCCTAAGTTTGGCATTGCGGGATCTGGTATGCACTGTAATATGTCCCTCTTTGATCAAGACGGAAATAATGCCTTCTTCGATCCAGAAGATCCAAAGGGTATGCAGCTGTCAGAAATAGCCTACCATTTCTTGGGTGGTTTGATTAATCATGCTTATAACTATACAGCTATCATGAACCCAACGGTTAACTCATACAAACGTTTGGTTCCTGGCTATGAAGCGCCCGTTTATATCGCTTGGGCAGGACGCAATCGTTCACCGTTGGTGCGCGTGCCGGCTTCTCGTGGTATGGGTACTCGCTTGGAGTTGCGCTCCGTTGATCCGATGGCCAATCCATATATTGCTATGGCTGTTCTCTTGGAAGTTGGACTGCACGGTGTCGAAAATAAAATCGAAGCTCCAGCACCAATCGAAGAGAATATCTATATCATGACTCCAGAGGAGCGGAAGGAAGCTGGAATTACAGACCTGCCGTCTACTCTTCACAATGCCTTGAAGGCCTTGACAGAAGACGAAGTCGTTAAAGCGGCTCTTGGCGAGCATATCTATACGAGCTTCTTAGAAGCTAAGCGCATTGAGTGGGCAAGCTATGCAACATTTGTCTCTCAATGGGAAGTGGATAATTATTTAGATTTATACTAAACTTAGAGCAGGAGGATTGGCATATCCCCTGCTTTTTCGTGGAGGAGAAAGATGGAAGAATTTCATGATTTTATTAAGCGGGTTTTTGATGAGCAATATGAGGCTTGTTTTGGTTCAGGTATGCTTGAAAAACTTGAACCTCAAGATTATTATCTAAGGCGGGAGGAAGATGGCCAGTTAATTGCCTTGCTCCATGCCCAACAGGTGTTGGCAAACATTCATATCAAGGCTTTGGTGGTGGATAAAGAACATCAGAAAAAAGGTTTGGGAGCCAGTCTGCTGGCAGAATTAGAAGAAAAGGTTGCAGAAGTTGGAGCTACTAGTATAACCTTGTCCACTAAATCTTATCAGGCCAAGGATTTTTACATCAAGCAAGGCTATGAAATCTACGCCAGTCTAACAGATGTCCCGCAAAAGGGCATTACCAAATATCATTTTATCAAGCGATTAAACGAAGCCATTCTTAAATAGACGGAAGCCAATTTGGCTTCTGTTTTTTAATATTCATTTGCATACATTCAGTGTGTATGTTAAAATAAAGTTTAAGAAAAGGAGAACAAATGATTACCAGTTTATACCCCGTTTTAATGAGCGAAGATGTCCATCAAGTGGCACAATTTTTCATTGACCATTTCCAATTTCAGGAATCTTTCCGTTCAGATTGGTATATTAGTTTAAAGAATATCGAGAGTGGTTTTGAGCTTGCTTTTATTGATAGCAAGCATGGGACAGTGCCACAAGCCTACCAGTCTAAGGCGAGTGGCCTAATCATCAATATCGAAGTTGACAATGTGGATTGTTTTTATGAAGAATTGCGTCAGCAAGAAGAAATGGAGTTCCTTCTTCCCATTAAGAGTGAAGATTTTGGTCAGCGCCATTTCATTGTGGAAGCGCCGGGTTCTGTTTTGGTTGATGTAATTCAAGTCATTCCACCTAACGCTGAGTTTGCAGCAAATTATTTGGAGAGTGAAGATGAATAAAAAACAGCAGGCTTCCTTAGAGACAAGCAAGAAAATATTAGCTATCGCCCGGAAACATTTTTCTTTAAAGGGTTTTTCAGAAACTTCCTTGGAAGAAATTGTAGATGAGTTGGGAATGACAAGAGGCGCACTTTATCACCATTTCGGGAATAAGAAAGCTTTATTTACCGCCGTACTAGCACAAATTCAATCCGAACTGGGATCTTATGTAGAAAAAAACGCCCTGGAAGCACAGGATTCTTGGGAGCAGTTGGTGGAAGGCTGTGTTGCTTTTGTTCGTTTTGCGACCTTGACGGAAAATAAACGTATTCTTCTGCTTGATGGTCCCAATGTCGTTGAGTGGAAAGAGTGGCGTCGTCAGGATGAGGCTAATTCTTTCTTTCATTTGAGAGAGCAATTAGACATTTTATCTAAAGAAGGAAGACTTATCTCTATTGATTTGGATATGGCGGCTCATATGATTTCAGGTGCCTTGAATGAGTTGTCTCTTTTTCTAGCTGAGAAAGAGGAAGAAGCAGAAGTCAGAGGAGCAGTGAGAAGTCTGTTAAGGGGATTTAAAAATCATGGCGAAAAAGGTTAAAGATTATTATGATTTGGTTCATGCGGAGGATTTGAGCCGTCGCTTGCAAACAGTAACAGATAAATTTGATGCTCAGCATTTTATCTCTCTAGTTGAAAGCGAATTAGAGGCTTTGGAATTTACTCAGCGTCAAGAGTTGCTGGCAAAGAGTATCAAAGAATGCTTGCCGTTTTCCTATGCTGATTCTCTGAAGGTTTTTGAGCAGATACTTGGTCCAGAGTTAGAGGGCGGCTTGGGTATGTTCTCAGAGGGGTACTGGTTGTGGCCAATTGGCAAATACGTAGAACTGTACGGAGGTCAGGAATTCGAGCTGAGTGCAGCCTTCAGTAAGGAATTAACCAAGCGATTTACTGGAGAATTTTCCATGCGGCCCTTGCTGGCCAATTATCCTAAAGCTACGATGGATTTACTGCTGGAGTGGAGCCAAGACGAGAATATGCGCGTCCGTAGATTAGCAAGCGAGTGTATGCGTATCCGATTGCCTTGGGCTAAAAAGCAGACAGTGGTCTTAGATTATTTTGATGAATTTAGCGCTATTTTAAGGAATCTAAAGGATGATTCGGATAAATCAATCCAAAAAAGTGTCGCTAATAATCTGAATGATTTATATAAAGAAGATCCTGAAAAGTTTGAGAGGGTGATTGGATCTTGGCAAAAGGAAGAATTGAGTCCGAGTTGCGCTTGGATTATTAAGCATGCTTCTCGAACAAAAAATAAAGCAGAAAAATAAGCTTTGCTAATCTAGCAAAGCTTATTTTTTAGTTGTCTTCGTCTGGTGTAAGCACCATCGGAATAATAATAGGTTCGCGCTCGGTACTTTCGTAGAGGAAAGGACGCAAGGCGTTGACGATAGCGCCGCTGACAGATTGAACGCTGGCATCTTTATTCTTGAGTGCAATGCGAATGGCATTGAAAAGGATACGCTGGCTTTGGCGAATGAGGTCGCCTGATTCGCGCATGTAGATAAAACCGCGACTGAGAATGTCTGGACCGGCTAAGATCATCTTGGACTCAAAGTCAACCGTCGCGACAGCGAGAACAACACCGTCCTCTGACAAGTCTTTACGGTCGCGCAGGACTGCAGCTCCGATTTCACCAATGCGGTTCCCATCAACATAAATATCCTGAGCGTTGAAGCTGCCGGCAATACGGGCTGAGTCAGCTGTCAGAGCCAGAACGTCACCATTGCTCATGATGAAGATATTGTCTTTTGGTACTCCAGTATCAACGGCTAGGCCTGCATGGACTTTCTGCATACGGTATTCACCATGGACTGGCATGAAATATTTAGGTTTGATCAAGCGAAGCATGAGTTTCTGCTCTTGCTGGCCACCATGTCCAGAGGTGTGGATGTTGTTAATCTTACCGTGAATCACTTCTACACCGGCCTCGGAAATGATGTTAATCAGCTTGTTAACGCTGGTCGTATTACCAGGGATAGGGCTAGAGGAAAAGATGACTGTATCTCCAGGTTGCAGCTGCACCTGACGGTGGGTACCATTGGCAATCCGAGACAGGGCTGCCATCGGCTCACCCTGACTTCCGGTACACATAATCAGCACTTCGCCAGCTGGATAGTCCTTGAGTTCATTTGGTTCAATGAAAGTATCTTTAGGAACCTTGATATAGCCTAGCTCAATCCCGTTGACAATGGCTTTTTCCATGGAGCGGCCAAAGACCGCAATCTTACGACCAGTCTTGACAGCAGCATCTGCTGCTTGCTGGAGCCGGAAGATGTTTGAAGCAAAGGAGGCGAAAATAATCCGTCCATGAATGCCTTCGATAATCTTCATAATAGACTGCCCGACCACTTTTTCGGAATTGGTAAAAGTCGGAACTTCAGCATTGGTCGAGTCAGATAGGAGACAGAGCACACCTTCCTCGCCCAGAGCGGCCATACGGTGCAAGTCTGCTGGCTCACCGACTGGTGTAAAGTCAAACTTGAAGTCACCGGTACAGACAATCTTACCCTGCGGCGTATGGATGACAATTCCCAAAGGCTCTGGAATAGAGTGGGTTGTCCGGAAGAAAGTAGCTTTCAGATGCTTGAACTGCAGTTCTGTGTTTTGATTGATTTCATAGAGTTTGGCATCGCGCAAAAGTCCATGCTCTTCTAGCTTGCCCCGAATGAGGGCCAAGGCCAAAGGACCAGCATAGATAGGAACATTGGCTTGCTTGAGCAGGAAAGGAATACCGCCGATATGGTCCTCATGCCCGTGGGTGATGAGGACAGCTTTTACGCGGTCAATATTTTCCACGATATAAGAGTAGTCGGGAATGACATAGTCAATTCCTAGCAGGTCGTCTTCTGGGAACTTGATGCCGGCGTCTACGATGATGATTTCATTTTGGTATTCAATCCCGTAGGTGTTTTTACCGATTTCGCCTAACCCACCAATCGCAAAAACGCCAACTTCTTTGGGTTTTAAGGTATATGCCATGGGTTAGAACTCCGTCAATTCAAAAGTGCCTGACTCTTTTTCGTATTCGAGGTGTTTGTCAGACAAGAGCTCAATAAATTCAATATTGTAAGGGGTATTTTCTTCGATGAGCTTACGAGCCTGAATGCGGCCTTCCAATTCATTAGCCGCTTCAATCTCTAAATAAAGGGCACGTGTCTTTTCACGGCGCGGACTGCGCTCTTTTGTTTCCTGATAAAAAACTTTGTAAATCATAAGATTCCTTTCTGTGATAAGGTCTAAAAAATAAAAGAAGGCAGGCGTTAGCGCATTTCTTCACATGATAAATTAAAAATGATAAATGGAAAGTGAGCGATTGCTGTGACTTCTGATAGGGCTTACTCAAATGAAGAGGCTAAAATGCTGTTTTAGCCTTGTATCTTATGGAAAAGTAAGAGTAATGAAATTGACCTGATGTTTAATTATTATTGTAATTATACCATAGAATGAGCTTAGGAAGCAAGTCGGGACGGTGAATTTCAGAGACGGTTTTTCAGCCAAAGCGGCTTGACAAAAAGAAAAATCAAGCGATGAACATTTGGTCACTTGATTTTGAGGGCTGCTTATTTGGCGAAATAGCCGTGCTTGCGGTACCAATCTACCACGTCAGCTAAGCTTTCTTCGAGAGGGCGATGCTGTCCGCCTAGCTCGCTCTCGGTTTTGGCAAAGCTAAAATTACTTTTGAGATATTCTTCGGCCATGAGATGAGCGAGCTCATTGGTAACCAAAATTGGTTTTTTGGTGAGCCGGTGGTAGAGCTCACTTGCTTGGGCATAGATTTTGACGAAAAGAGGGGAGATCTTGCGCTTGGGGGCGGGAACGCCAGTGATTTTTTCCAGTATTTGGTACAATTCTGTCATGGTCACTTGCCGTCCAACTGCCAGATAGCGCTCCTTTGAGCGTCCGTATTTCATGGCGCGGAGATGAATATCTGCTACATCTCTAGCATCCACCATATTATAGCTAGCCTTTAAGATACCTGGAAGTTTTTGCTCTACAAAATTGATAATCAGCTGCCCACTGGAGGTCGGACCAAGGTCTCTAGGACCCAACATTACACTCGGCAAGATAAAGCAACCGAAAACATCTGAATGCTTGTCCAAGAAATCACGAACGGCCTCTTCACTCAAAATCTTGCTGCGATAGTAATCAAAAGGAGTATCTTTTGAGCGAGACATGCTTTCATCGATTAGCTGATTGGCCTCACCTTCCAGTACGACACAGGAGGAAGTATGGACAAATTGGCGGATACCAGCCTCGTAAGCAGCTTCTAGGAGGTTATTTGTGCCTATAATATTAGTGTCGTAGAGCTCCTGCCAGTGCTTGCCGCCTTTATAATTATCGCGGAAAAAAGCAGCGGTATGAAAGAGGCTGTCGCAGCCTGCTAGATAGTCACGATAGCTTTCGGGCTCTAAAATATCCCCCTTGACAATCTGGATAGGCAGGTCGGCAAATTGTTTGCGCGCTTTTTCCTCGGAGCGAACGAGAGCGGTCACTTGAATGTTTTCTTTTAGCAGAGCACGCACGAGATTATTTCCTAAAAGACCGGTCGCACCAGTCACAAAAGCGTGGGTCATTGTTCTAGCTGGTTTTTGATTTGTAGGGTTTGGGGTCATCCGTTTTTCCTCCTTTTGCAAATAGATGATATATCATCTATTTAAGATTTTATATTTTTTAACTAAAATTGTCAACAATTTACCTAATCTAGTGTAAAATAGTATAGAAGTGATTTTTGAAAGGAGAGCAGCGTGGTAGCAGAAGGAATTCGATTTGGCTATTTGTTTAGAAGTGCAGAGAGCTTAGCGACGAGAGAATATGGGAAGTTGCTAGAGCCTTTGGGAATTACGCCCAATCAAAGCGAGGTCTTGCTCGTTTTGGGCGAACATGCTCCGCTGTCTCTCAAGGGCTTGGGGGAATCCCTGATTTGTGAGGAAAAAAGCCCTAGTCGCTTGGTGCAGGCTTTGATTAAAAAAGGCTTGGTCAAGAAGGAAATTTCTAGCAAAGACAAGCGCAGTTCTCGCTTGAGCTTGACTGCTGCTGGAGCGGATTTGCTGCCCAAGATTGCTGAGCAAGAAGCGATTTTTGGAAAACACTTGGCGCAGCAAGTGCCTAATTTGGAGGCTTTTAGCCAGATTTTAGAGGAATTTTTGGTAGATAGTTTCTACGAAGACAAATTAAAACGCCGCTCACTTTGGCGGCAAGAGGAAAAATAGAGGATAAGCATGAAGATTGCAGCTTTTGATACGTCAAGTAAGGCGCTGACGCTCGCGATTTTAGAGGACGAGACCTTGCTGGCGCAGATGACTTTAAATATAAAGAAAAACCACAGCATTACCCTGATGCCGGCTATTGATTTTCTGATGAATAGTCTGGACATGAAGCCGACGGATTTGGATCGTATCGTAGTTGCTCAGGGTCCGGGCAGCTACACAGGTCTGCGAATGGCGGTGGCGACAGCCAAGACCCTGGCGCATACCCTCAAGATTGAGCTGGTTGGTGTATCTAGTTTGCTGGCTTTAGTTCCAGAGCAGGTGGAAGGCTTGGTCATTCCTATCATGGATGCCCGCCGCAATAATGTCTACGCTGGCTTTTACCAGTCTGGTCAGGCTGTACGGCCGGAAGCTCATCTACCTTTGGCAGAGGTTTTGGGAATAGCTGACACTGCTGACCAGCCAGTCACCTTTGTCGGAGAAACGACAGCTTTTGTGGAGCAGATTGAAGCGGCTCTTCCTCAGGCTGCTATTCAGCCAACCTTACCAGACGCAGCAGTTATTGGTCGTCTCGGTTTGGACCTGCCAGCTCAGTCCATTCATGACTTTGTCCCTAATTATCTCAAGCGGGTAGAAGCCGAGGAAAATTGGCTCAAGACCCATCAGGAATCCAGTGATTCTTACATTCAGCGCCTATGATTGAGATGAGAAAATGGAGCGCTAACTCGGATGTGGACGCGGCAGTTCTGGCAGAAGAGCTGGAACAGCTCTTGCTTGCAGTCTATGAGGTCAGCCCTTGGACTGTGGGTCAATTGGAAGAGGTTCTGCATTCGGATGTGAACAGTTGTGCGCTGGCAGAAGATGAGAATCGGCTTGTCGGCTTTTTAATCTGGCAGGAGACAGACTTTGAAGCAGAAGTCCTGCAGATTGCTGTATTGCCTAGTTACCAGGGACAGAAAATCGCGACAGCCTTGTTCGACTTTTTACCTACCGACAAGGAAATTTTCCTCGAAGTGAGAGAGTCAAATAGGTCAGCTCTGCTATTTTACAAAAAAGAAAAATTTGAAGAAATCGCGTGGCGGAAGGCCTACTACCATGCTCCGGTGGAAGATGCGATTGTCATGAAAAGAGAGATCCATGAAAGATAGATATATTTTAGCTTTTGAGACATCTTGCGACGAGACCAGTGTGGCGGTTCTGAAGAATGAGACGGAGCTTTTGAGCAATGTTATTGCCAGCCAGATTGAAAGTCACAAGCGTTTTGGCGGAGTGGTACCAGAAGTGGCCAGCCGCCATCATGTGGAGGTCATTACGGTTTGCATTGAGGAGGCCTTGGCAGAAGCAGGGATTAGCGAGGAGCAAGTCACAGCTGTGGCTGTTACCTACGGTCCAGGTCTGGTTGGGGCGCTTTTGGTTGGCTTAGCCGCAGCCAAATCATTTGCTTGGGCTCATGATATTCCCTTGATTCCAGTCAATCATATGGCTGGGCACCTGATGGCAGCCCAGAGTGTGGAGCCCTTGAAGTTTCCTTTGCTGGCTCTCTTGGTAAGTGGCGGTCATACTGAGCTGGTCTATGTCAGTCAGGCTGGTGACTATAAGATTGTGGGGGAAACTCGCGATGATGCGGTCGGTGAAGCCTATGATAAGGTCGGTCGAGTCATGGGGCTGACCTATCCAGCAGGCCGGGAGATTGATCAGCTAGCTCATCAAGGACAGGATATTTATGATTTTCCGCGGGCCATGATTAAGGAAGACAATCTGGAATTTTCTTTTTCTGGTCTCAAGTCGGCCTTTATCAACCTGCACCACAATGCCCAGCAAAAAGGAGAGGCCTTGTCTAATCAAGACCTGTCAGCAAGCTTTCAGGCGGCGGTCATGGATATTCTTATGGCCAAGACTAAGAAAGCACTGGAAAAATATCCAGTTAAAACTCTGGTCGTGGCGGGCGGTGTTGCGGCCAATCAAGGCTTGAGAGAACGCTTGGCAGCTGAGATTCAGGATGTTAAGGTGATTATTCCGCCTCTTCGCCTCTGCGGTGACAATGCTGGTATGATTGCTTATGCTAGTGTCAGTGAGTGGAATAAGAAGAGTTTTGCCAGTTTGGATCTGAATGCTAAGCCGAGTTTGGCTTTTGAAACGATGGAGTAAAGGAGAAGAATGCGTGGACAGACATTTAAACAAGGGGCACAAGCGGCAGTGCCAACGGCTCTGGGCTATATTGGAATTGGTCTAGCCTGCGGCATCATGGCGGCGCCTCATATGAATCCCTTGGAGATGGGGCTGATGAGTATTCTGGTTTATGCTGGCAGTGCTCAGTTTGCCATGATTGGTTTATTTGCCCAGCAGGCGCCGGTTTTGGCCATCGCACTGACTGTTTTTCTCATCAATATCCGGCATCTTCTGCTCTGTCTGCATGCATCGACCCTTTTTCGTAAGTTTAGCTTGATGCAGAATATTGTCATTGGCTCTTTTTTGACAGATGAATCTTATGGAGTCTTGATGGGAGAGCAGGTGCATACAGAAGAGATTGCGGCTAGCTGGATGATGGGTAACAATTTCATGAGCTATACTGCTTGGGTCTTGGGTACTATTTTAGGAACTGCCCTCGGCGCCCTTCTGCCCAATCCTGAGAGCTTTGGCCTAGACTTTGCCCTAGTCGCCATGTTTATTGGTATTTTCTCCTCTCAATTTACAATCATGCTGCGCCGGGTCAAGATAAAGAAGCTCTTTTTAGTCTTAGGTGTAGTGGGCCTTGCCTACTTGCTCCTGACCATGCTGCTTCAAAATTCGCTGGCGGTGCTTTTTGCAACCTTGTTAGGATGTACAGTGGGGGTGATTTTGGATGATAAGTAAGTATATTTTGCTGGCCATTCTTTTGTCAGCCCTGGTCACTTGGATTCCACGGGTTTTGCCCTTTATCCTAGTCAAGTACAAGGGGCTTCCGCCTATGGTGGAGCGTTTCCTCAACTATCTGCCAGTTTCCATAATCTTTGCCCTTATCCTATCCAGTGTCACCAATGCTAAAACAGGCCAGCTGCCAAGTTTTAAATGGTTGGATTTGCTGGCCGTTTTTCCAACTAGCTATGTGGCTTTTAAGTATAAGAACTTAATTGCAACTGTTGTATTTGGTGTAGTCTTGGTGGCCTTGCTGCGATATCTGGCTGGATTTCTTGGGCTGTAAAGATATACAAGACAGATTGATTCGGTCTGTTTTTTTGCTAAATTCTAAGAATTGTCTGAAAATATAATATTTTGTGCTATAATGGAACCAATCAAAATTATGGAGGTTCGAAAATGGCAGAAGCAGGTCATAAATTTTTAGCAAAATTAGGAAAGAAACGGCTTCGTCCCGGTGGTAAGCTGGCAACCGACTGGCTGATTGAGCAGGGGCAGTTTTCCAGCGATAAGAAAGTTCTAGAGGTTGCCTGCAATATGGGAACTACAACGATTGAATTAGCGAAAAAATATGGCTGCCAGATTACTGCAGTTGATTTAGATAAGGCTGCGCTGGCTCAGGCGCGACTTAATGGAGACAAGGCTGGTGTTGGTGAACTCGTCACATTTGAGCAGGCTAATGCCATGAAGCTGCCTTATGATGACAATTCTTTTGATATTGTTATCAATGAAGCCATGCTGACCATGCAGACGGATAAGGGGAAGGCCAAATGTATGGATGAGTACTACCGGGTGCTGAAGCCAGGTGGAGTGCTCCTCACCCACGACGTCATGCTCAAGCAAAAAGATGAGAATGTCCGGGAAGAGCTATCTCGTGCAATTAATGTCAATGTGGGACCCTTAACCGAAGGATCTTGGATTCAGCTGGCACGTTCTCATGCTTTTGACCGTGTGGACACCTTTGTCGGCGAAATGACCTTGATGAGTCTTCGAGGGATGATTTATGATGAAGGACTTGGAGGAACTCTGAAAATCTGCTTTAATGCCCTTAAAAAAGAGAACTACGGTCAGTTTATGAAGATGTTTAAGATGTTCCAAAAGAATCAAGAAAAACTGGGCTTTATTGCTATGGTTTCTCGTAAATAACTGCTAGCCGCTTTGGAAACTGTAAGGAAATTTTAAAAATTTTCTAAAAAACTTGACCCTCCCCTTAGGTCATGGTATATACTAGTTAGGTAAGGAGGTCTATCATGTACCATATCAAAGAAGCTGCGCAGCTTTCAGGCGTCTCTGTCAAAACCCTGCATCATTACGACAAAATCGGACTGTTAGTTCCTGCCAAATCAGAAAATGGCTATCGGACATACAGCCAAGCTGATTTAGAGCGGCTGCAGGTCATCCTTTACTATAAGTATCTGGGTTTTTCTTTGGAGAAAATAGCAGAGCTGCTGAGTCAGGACGATCAGGCCTTATTGCCGCATCTGGTTAGGCAGTTAGAGTATTTGCAGCAGGAAAGAGACCGCTTGGATACCTTGATTTCCACCTTGCAAAAAACCATCCAAGATGAAAAGGGAGAAAGAAAGATGACAATGAAAGAAAAATTCGCAGGTTTTACCTACGAAGACAATCACAAATACCATCAAGATGCTGTCGAAGAATACGGTCAAGAAGTCATGTCAGAAGCATTGGCTCGTCAAAATGGACGGGAAGAAGAATCTGCCGCAGCTTTCAATCAAGTTTTTCAAAGTCTGGCAGAGAATATGCAGCAAGGCTTGCCGATTGAAGCAGCAGAAAATCAGGAGCAGGCAGCGCGTCTCTTACAAGCCATTCGCACTTACGGTTTTGACTGCTCGCTGCAAGTCTTTGCTCACATCGGTCAAGGCTATGTCCACAATCCAGAATTCAAGAAGAATATCGATCAATTTGGATCAGGAACTGCCCAGTACACAGCGGATGTGATTGCTGCTTATGTTCGGACAAATGCGAAATAAATAGGCTAGGAATTTCCTAGCCTATTTATTTCTACTTCAAGTCATAAAGCCAGTCGTCACCGTCTTTATAGTAAAAGAATTCACTTAAATCGTCTTCTAAAAAAAACACGCAGCATATCAGACATGTCACTTGTTGCTAGCTTTAAATGGGACAAATTTTTAAAATCTTCCCACCAGACCTGTCCTTCGTCTGAGGATTTCAGCACACCGGAATAGTGCTTTGTCTTGTAGAGCAGGACGACATAACGAAAATCTTTATCATCATACCAGTTCTTTATGCCGCAAAGTTGAGGATTGAATATGGTTAATCCAGTTTCTTCTTTGACTTCTCTGATAACTGCATCGGTAAAAGATTCCCCGTGCTCTACATGCCCGCCAGGAAAAGTGATACCAGGCCAGTCAGACTTGACTCGTTCTTGTACGAGAACTTTTTCTCCTTCATAAATCATGCACATGTTGACGAATTCTACATTTTCTAGTCGATTCATTTGCTTATTCCTTTTGTTTGACCTGAATGGATAAATATGGGCCATCACTCATATAATGTAAGCTTCCTGCCACCCAGCCGGTGCAGAGGGCAGATGTAATGTTGAATCCGCCCGTGTGGGCATTGATGTCTAGGACCTCTCCAGCGAAGTGGAGGCCGGGAACGAGTTTGCTTTCCAGAGTTTTGGGATTGATTTCTTTGAGACTGACGCCACCCTTGGTTACAAAGGACTTGGCCAGGGACATTTTGCCAGTGACAGGGATGGCTAGTTCTTTGATTTGCTTGATGAGGGCTTCTTTTTCAATGAGATTGAGTTGTTTGACTTTCTCGGGAAAGGTCTGGGCAAAAAAGTCTGCCATTCGCTCGGGTAGGAGGATTTTCAGGCAGTTCTTCAACGATTTTTCCCGGTTTTCTTCTAAAAAGTCCGCCAGATCCTGCTGACTCATCTGAGGAAGGACATCCAGAAAGATGGTTTCTCCACCCTTGACAAAGCTAGACAAGCGCAGGGCTGCCGGGCCTGATAGGCCAAAGTGAGTAAAGAGCAGGTCGTGGGTAATGACATGCTTGCCATAGCTGAGGGTCACATCGTCCAGCGAAATCCCCTGAAGCGCTTTGTGAGGAAAGTCAGTCAGAAGAGGACTTTCAGCAGCTTCTAGGTCAGTCACTGTGTGCTTGAAGTGTCGGGCAATATCATGACCGAAGCCTGTCGAGCCTGTTGAAGGGTAGGACTTGCCGCCAGTCGTCACAATCAATTTCTGGCAGGTCCAAGTCTGGTCGCTGGATCTGACAGTGAAAAGGTCGTCGGATTTTTTAACGGAGACGATTTCAGTATTGGTGATGACAGTGCCACCCAGCTCTGCAATTTTCTTTTCCAAAGCTTCTATAATAGTGCGGGACTTGTCTGTCGCTGGGAAAACACGGCCGTGGTCCTCAACCTTGAGTTTGACACCGTTCTCTGTAAAGAAGTTGATGATATCATGGTTGTCAAACTGGGAAAAAACGCTGTAAAGAAAGCGTCCGTTGCCCGGAATACCGGCCATGAGGTCATCTAGGTTTCCGTTATTGGTCACATTGCAGCGGCCACCACCCGTTCCGGCTAGTTTCTTGCCCAATCGTTTATTTTTCTCAAGGAGCAAGGTCTTCTGCCCGTAGAAAGAACTGGAAATGGCTGCCATCATGCCAGCCGGTCCTCCACCGATGATGATTGTGTCAAAATGGTTCATTGGTCTTTTCCTTTCGTGGAGAGTGGAGTTTATCTGTTGGTTGGAAGTCTGGTATGTCCTTACGGATGCCTTTTTGCTGTCTTGCAGCTCCTCTTGGAGGACTGTAGCTGAACATCTCTAGGCTTCTAAAATCATTCGATTTTTTCATTTCTTTTATTAGACTAATCTGTCTCATTGTATCACAAAAAGGGGTTGAAAAGATAGGAGTCAGGCTCAAAAAATATTGTGAAATTTGACAGTTAAGGCTTGATATGATAAGATTTAGGTATCTACAAACTAGAAAAAGTTTTTGAGGAAATTATGGCAATTGAAAAGACAGTCAGCGAGTTAGCCGAGATTCTTGGAGTTAGCCGCCAGGCGATTAACAATCGTGTCAAGGCACTGCCGCCAGAAGATACGGAAAAGAATGAAAAAGGAGTCACGGTGGTGACCCGCAGCGGCTTGATTAAGCTGGAAGAGATTTATAAGAAAACTATTTTTGAAGATGAACCTGTTAGCGAAGATGTGAAGCAACGCGAGCTGATGGAAATCTTGGTGGATGAAAAAAATGCTGAGATTGTGCGTCTCTATGAGCAGCTTAAGGCCAAGGACAGCCAGTTGGCTAAGAAAGATGAGCAGCTGCGCATCAAGGATGTCCAGATTGCTGAAAAGGACAAGCAGCTGGACCAGCAGCAGCAGCTAACAGCTAAGGCTATGAATGAGCGTGAAACCTTGCTGTTGGAGTTGGATGAAGCCAAGGAAAAGGTGCAGGAGCAGGAAAGCAAGGGCTTCTGGGCACGTTTATTTGGAAAATAAAAATAAGGTTGGGACATCTGTCTCAACCTTGTTTTAAATAAGAATTGCTTTTTAGCAAGTTTTGTATCGTTCACAATATAAAGGAAGAAAATGAAATCACAAAGACTGGGACTTTTACGTCTCTATCGCAATCTTGATAAAATTTTGTTGCTCTTTTTCACAGTCTTTATGCTCATGGAGCTGGCCTGGGTGCCTTTCAACTCCTTTGCAGCAGAGACTCTGCTCAAGCAGACAGGCTACCTCTTCTTATCTTATACGAATGCCTTTAAAGTTCTGACTTCAAATGTCTGGGTTGGCTTAGCCTTTCTAGCGCTTTTTGCGGCCAATCTCTTTATCGCTTATTTTCAGATTGGACTGATATTTATGGGGCTCCGCAATCTTCTGGACGAGGAAGAACGCAGCGCCTTTCAGTTTATTAAGAAAAGTTTTAAAGACAGCGGTTCGCTGATTTGCTACGCCCGACCCAGCAAGGTCCTCTTTATTGCACTGTATATGGGCTTTATCTTTCCCTTTCTGAGGCAAATTCTCAAAATCTACTACTTAAATAAAATTCTGATTCCAGAATTTATCGTGACCTATCTCAAGACGGCCTTATGGATGAAATTATCAATCTATGCTTTAGGTTTTCTGTTTTTTTTGATAGCTGTCCGACTAATGTTTGCCCTGCCCAAGCTCTTTTTTGAGCATTTCCGCCTACGAGACGCGATTAGGTATAGTTTGGAGAAGACCAAGGGGCACTTGATTCGCTATACTTGGCAGCTCTTTTGGATACTGGCCAAGAGCTTTCTCTTCTTTCTTTTAAGCAGCATTCCGATTTTAGTGTTGCAGCAGTATGCGGATGGCCAGTCCAATCAGATAGCCTTGATAGCAGCGGTTGTCAATTACTGCCTCATAAAGCTGGCTTATTACTTCATGGTAGCCTACTTTCTGATTAAGTTTGTGGCTTTTCTGACAGACAGTAAGCTGTCTGAATACCGCTACAGGAAAGGCCTGCCTATCATGCGCTGGTTTATCCTTTTGGTCACTAGCTCTGTCTTTGCCCTTGAAGGCTTTGTCTATCTCAATCTGCCCTTGGAAAACGTCCCTCTGACCATCTCGCATCGTGGGGTTTCGCAGGGAAATGGTGTTCAGAATACAGTTGAGTCGCTAGAGAAAACTGCCCTGCTCAAGCCAGATTATATCGAAATGGATGTACAGGAGACCAAGGATGGCCAGTTTGTCATGATGCACGATGCCAATCTAAAAGCCTTGGCCGGCGTTGATGCTAAACCGCAAGAGCTGACTCTGAAAGAGCTGACAGCTTTAGATATTTCAGAAAATGGACACACTGCCAAAATTTCCAGTTTTGATGCTTATCTCAAACGAGCCAATCAGATGGGCCAGAGACTCTTGATAGAAATCAAGACCAGCAGCTTGGACTCAGACGATATGATGGACCGTTTCCTTAGCCAATACGGAGCCAACATCAAGGTTTATGGCCATCAGATTCAGTCTTTGGATTATCAGGTTATTGACAAGACAGTCCAGTATGATGAGAGCATACCGACCTTCTTTATCCTGCCCTACAATACTATTTTCCCACGGACACAGGCTTCTGGCTATACGATGGAGTACTCGACCCTCGATGAAAACTTTGTCGATAAGCTTTGGACGACGGATAAGCAACTCTATGACTGGACCATCAATGATGCAGACAGCATCGGCAAATCCTTCCGTCTGGGTGTTGATGGCATGATAACTGATGATTTAGAGCTGGTTCAGAGCTCCATCAAGGAACTGCAAAACAATCCCGACTATGCCCTGCTTTTGATGAGCAAGGCAGCGGATTTGCTTAATTTTGTGTAGTGGACTAGTGAGAAAATGACTATAAATCAAAAAAGACTGAGATTCTTCAGTCTTTTTTGCTGGTTCGAGTATTGCTTGACTTATGTTTAGTCAAGTTGGAAGGTTATTTATCTTGCTTAAAATGGCAATTTGCCTGCGAAAGCGCCCATTTTCTTCTGAGTAGCATCATCAATCTGAGCCAGCGCGTGATTCAGGGCCTGTGCAGTCATCTCTGACAGAGTTTCCAAATCTTCAGGATCCACAACGGCTGGATTGAAGTCAATGCTGACTACTTTTTTATCACCAGTCAGTTTAGCAACGACTAAATCTTGGGCTGATTTGCCGGTAAATTCTGTTGCAGCCAGTTCTGCCTGTCCTTTTTCCATTTGTTTTTGCAGCTTTTGTGCTTGCTTCATCATGCTTTGCATGTTCATCATAAGATTTTCTTTCCTTTCTCTCGCAAGGGCTGAGCCCTTGGTAATCTTCACTCTTCAAATTATATCATTTTTTGGGAAAGTGGCAAGAAGCAGAGCCAGAGTTTTTCAATAATGAAAAGCAGGCTATGCTCTTTATAAGGGGAATGTGTATCGTATTGAGAATTTTTGATGAAACCTATTTGACGCGAGCCTTGCTCTTTTAATTGCTTGTTTCGTCTAAATCTTCGTTCATATTAAAGCTCATGGTTGGCAAATCCAGACTAGATTGCTTCAAATCTACAGTCAGCTGATAATCGGTCTTATCACGGACGGTATGCTCAAAGTCTGTAGTGTAGAGGACAAGGCGCAGTTGGTCGCCTTTTTTCATCTTATAGATAGTTGGTTGCAGTTCAAAGGAAAATTCCAGCCATTGGTCAGGAGTGACTTCTTCGATAGTCAGTAGGTTGGTCCGGTTTTGCAGGTTGATGAAGCCTTTGGTGATGACGCGATGAGGCGTTTCGGCAAAGGGCAGTTCAACCAGATTGTCCAGCATATAGTAGCGGCCGTTGTCCATGACTCTAGGCTCAATAGGCGTAGGAATTGGTGTGAGGCGTTTAGCTGGTCCGAAGTCCAGCAATTGAGCAGAAAGTAGTCCCTTATCGGTGCTGGATTTGAGGCGAAGATTGAGCTGGCTCGCTCCGTTGAGAAAGAGGTCCTTTTCCAAGGTCCAGTCCAGAGTAATCTGGTTAACCTTACCTTCAAAAAGCTCAGTCTTGAAGCTTTGGTAATTTTTAGCAAAACGATTATAGTCTTCTTCTGGATATTGATTTTGGATAGATTGGCAGTCTTGGCCTAGTTGGAGCTGAAGTTTCTGCTCTTGTCCACCGAAGTCTTCCAAGGTCAACCAGCTTTGAGCTTGGCTGTTGTCCTGCCAGATGACTGTTGGCAGTTTAAAGTCTGATTCACATCCCAGCAGTTTTTTGCTCAGCAGAGCATTGATAGACTCACGGAAGTCAATGGACTGCCAGTTGTTCATGTAAACATGGGCGCCGTTATGGAAGAAAAGATGCTTTTTGATGTGGGGCGGTAAGGCTCGAAACATATTATAGACATGGAGGGGCTTAACATTCCAGTCTTGAGAACCGTGGGTGAAGACGATTTCGGCCTTGACCTTATCTGCATGGAGAAGGTAGTTGCGGTCATGCCAAAATTGATTGTAATCTCCAGTTTGCCGGTCTAGGTCTTTGCGCTGTTGCTCTAGGCTTTGCTGATAAGCATCGTTGTTGCGCAGGTAGTCACCAGCCCTCAGATTGCGGGAGTAGGTCAGTTCGGTCAAGGATTCAAAATCCTCTCCTGGATAACCGCCAGGGCTTGTGACAAGGCCGTTTTCGCGGTAGTAGTTGTACCAAGAAGAAATCCCAGCTTCTGCGATAATGACTTCCAATCCGTCTACACCAGTCGTAGCCAGACCGTTGGACATGGTGCCCAGATAGGAGATACCGGTCGTAGCCACTTTTCCGTTGGACCAAGTGGCCTTGATTTCCCGTTGGCGAGTGTGGTCGGTGAAGGCTCGGCAGCGGCCGTTTAGCCAATCAATAACGTTCTTATAAGCCTCGATCTGCTGATAGTCGCCGCTGGTCATCAGTCCTTCAGAGTCTTTGGTTCCCACGCCAGACACATAGAGATTAGCAAAGCCGCGGGGCAGCAAGTAGTCATTGAGCGTGTAGGTGCCGATATGACCCAATTTTTCCTCGGCTTCAGAGACTTCTTGGGCAGGAACTGGCGAATCCAGCTGGAGCAATTTGAGCTCAGGATCTTGTACTTTGATTTGATGAGGCTCTTTTTTTACTAAGTCTACATTCATGTCATGGAGAGCCTTGTCGCTGGCAGGATCATTGGTTCCTTGATGATAAGGAGAAGCAGTCATGACGGCCGGAATTTTCCCTTGGTAACGAGGGCGGATAATGCTGACCTTGATGAGGTCCGGACGACCGTCTTGATCAGTATCCACGCGTGATTCTACGTAAACCACCTCACGGATGGCATCATGGCTGGAAAAGGTTGCCAGACTCTTGCCGTTGAAGTAGTGGTGGGTATTGTCCTCAGGAATCAAACCCTCGCTGACTAGCTTATCAACTAAGAGGTTGCCATTTTTTGTCCGAGTGTTGAGCAGCTGGTAGAGGTTTTCCAACAAGTCTCCAAATGTAATGGGAAAGCCCGTTTCTTTGCGAAAGGCCTCAACATCCGTAAAATCAATAAAGGGCGAGAACTCAAGCAGCTGAAAGGCCACAGTGTAAAAAACAGACGCCGTCAGTTCTCTGTCAGACTGGAAAAAGCTCAGCAGGTCTGTTTGGCTGTCAGCAGCCCAGGACTTCAAGGGATAATCTGTATTTTTATAAGTGAAAAAGCTGGTGCGTAGAAAATCTTCAAGATTTTCCTTATCAGAGCGATTGCTGTCATAAAAAAAGCCTAATTCAGCTAATTCTATCAACATATTTTCCCGTTTCGTTTTTGCATAACTATACTGATTAAAACGCATATTCTTCCCTCTTTTTCTTATTTTTATTAAAAATGACCTTTACATTATCCATTATACTTGATAAAATAGACTTTGTCTAAAAAATATTTAAGGAGTATCACTAAATGGATTTCGAATGGGTCGTTAAATACGCCACAGAATTTTTAGGAACAGCTATCCTCATTGTCTTGGGGAACGGAGCTGTTGCCAACGTTGAATTAAAAGGAACTAAGGGACATCAGAGCGGTTGGTTGGTCATCGCTGTCGGATACGGTATGGGGGTTATGATTCCAGCTTTGATGTTTGGTAATGTGTCTGGTAACCATATCAACCCTGCCTTTACTTTGGGACTTGCTGTCAGCGGGTATTTCCCTTGGGCACAGGTTGCACCATACATTGCAGCGCAGCTTTTAGGAGCTATCTTTGGACAGGCCTTGGTCGTTGCGACTCACCGTCCTTACTATCTGAAAACAGAAAACCCTAACAATATCTTAGGTACTTTCTCTACTATCTCTAGCCTAGACCATGGCACGCCTGAATCACGTAAAGCTGCCTTGTTCAATGGTTTTATCAATGAGTTTGTTGGTTCTTTTGTTCTTTTCTTTGCCGCTCTAGGCTTGACAAAACTTCATTTTGGTGCAGAGCTAAAATCAATTATTGAGTCAAATGTTCAGCAACAAGCTTTACAAGCGGCTCAAGTTGGTCAAAAAATAGCAGAAGCTGATTTGGATAAGGCGGTGCATAATACCTTTGCTCAAGCAACCAATGCTTCATCAGCAGTCGCTCACTTGGCACTTGGTTTCTTGGTAATGGCTTTGGTAACCTCTCTGGGAGGCCCTACTGGACCTGGACTGAACCCTGCTCGTGACCTCGGACCTCGTATCCTCCACTTCATCCTGCCAGAAGCTGTTTTGGGTAAACACAAGGGTGATTCAAAATGGTGGTATTCTTGGGTTCCAGTTGTAGCACCGATTCTTGCAGGTATCACAGCGGTCCTCTTGTTTAAAACAATCTACGGATAAGCACATAAGATTAGAGTTGGGGGATTTCCTCAGCTCTTTTTTCGAACGATAGAGAAGGTAAAGATGGAGATGCAAGTATCAAAATATCATAAGATCAGTGGCCGTAGAACCTTACTCTTTGGTCTTTTAGCCCTTGTTTTCGGCCTGATTATCATTGTCAATGGCTTCAGATTTACTAAGCTGGCCTTCGATTTTATTTCGCTTTATCTGACAGTTGTTGGCTTGGTAAATATTGTTCTTCATGTTTTTACGCGCAAGAAAGAAGGGGCTGTCTGGCATAGTCTGCTTCAGATTGCAGTCGCTATAGGTATCAGCTGGCTCAACCGAATCAGTGATGTGCCTGTCAATATTGTGATTATCAGTTTGGGTAGCTACCAGCTCTTAACCGCAGGTATTTACGGAGTGACCTATCTGCTTTATCGGCAAAATCATGTCAAGGGAGGTTTGCGCTATCTATTTGATACCATTCTCTATGGTGGGATTGGACTGACCAGTATTCTTTCGCCTGCGACTGACGGACACTTGCAGTTTTTGATTTTGGGAATCTATTTGATGATGTTGGGAACGTCCAATATCCGGGATGGCCTCTTTTTTGATAATGACCGTGAAAAACATCGGCTGCGTAGGCAAATTCGTATTAACCTACCTATTATTTTTGCAACCTTTATTCCGGTAGAAAATCTGGAACGCTTTAATCGACTGATTCAGGGAGATGCAGCTTCTGATCGTAAAAATGTTTATAGTCTTGTTAAGAATAGAGAGAAAAAAGCGGACTTAGAGGTCTTGGTTCATACTTCAAAGACAAGTTTATTAGGAGCCATAGGTCATGTAGATATTTGCTATCAGGGACAAGTGATTTCTTATGGCAGTTATGATGTTTTTTCTGAGCGATGCAAGGGCATGATTGGAGATGGTGTTCTCTTCAAGGTTCCTAAAGACGCCTATATTGAGCTTTGCAAAAAAGAAAGCAAGAAAACACTCTTTGGTTATTCTCTGGCTTTGACGGATAAGGAGAAGGAGGCGGTTGAGAAGCGCCTGGCTGAGATCAATCAGCTGCTGGTAGAATGGGAGCCGCCAGCAGAACTGAAAAATGGCCAGCCAACATACTCCTACAAGTTGAAGCATGAACTAGGAGCGCAGCTATATAAGTTTAAAACCAGTCGTTTCAAGACGTATTTTGTCCTGTCGACCAACTGTTGCCTGCTAGCAGATTCGATTATTGGGCAGGCTGGGACAGATATTCTGGATATTCGTGGTATTATCGCACCTGGTACCTACCAGTCCTATCTGCAGTACGAGTTTGAGTCCGCTAGGGGTTTGGTTATTGCTCAGACCGTTTACCAATAAATCCAAGTCCTTCTTGTTTTAAAAATTGTTTATTTGCGCATAATTTCTTGTCAAAAAGATGAAAATCCATTACAATAAAATGGTTTGGAGGAATTATGAGCGCGAATCATATTATTAGAATTATCCCTGTATTAAAAATAAATAATCGTCATTTAAATCAAGAATTTTTCGTAAATCAGCTGGGCATGAAGGCCCTTTTAGAGGAAGCTGCATTTCTGTCCTTGGGTGATCAGACTAAGACAGAGAAACTGCAGCTGGAAGAATCACCCAGTATGCGGTCGCGGCGAGTCAAAGGTCCTAAAAAATTAGCCAGAATCGTTGTCAAGGTTGCAGATGCTAAAGAAATCGAGTCGCTATTGGCTCAAAAGCCTGCTTGGACTAAGCTGTATAAAGGAGAGAAAGGCTATGCTTTTGAAGCTCTGTCACCAGAGGGCGATCTAGTTCTTCTGCATGCAGAAGAGAATAGAGCAAATCTACAAGAAGTCACGGTGGCGCCTGAATTTGAAAAGCAAGAGGACTTTATCGGTCTTAGCCAATTTGAGATAGAGACGGTAGAAATTCGTGTACCTAATGCCAATGAAGCCCAAGAATTTTACAGCAAGATTGAAAATGCGCTGGACTTTCTGACCTTTATAGAAGCAGAGGGACAAGACTTGCAGGCAGACAATGCCCTAACTTGGGACTTGACTATGCTCAAAGCTCAAGTCAATCGTTTAGAAACCGCTGCGCTGCGTCCTATCTTTGAAGGACACGAGGTCTTTGTACCTAAGTCAGATAAGTTCCTGCTGAGTCAGGATTTTAGTAAGATTGAATTGTGGTTTGAAGCATGACTATAGAAAACATCATCAGTAAAATCAAAGAACAGCTAAAAGATGGTATCTATCCCGGTGCTAGTCTGGCCTTGTACCAAGCTGGCCGGTGGCAGGAATTCTACTTTGGTCTAGCTGATCCGCAAGAAGGAAAGGCCACTCAAGTGGGTTTGGTCTATGACTTGGCTAGCGTCAGCAAGGTGGTCGGAGTTGGTACTCTGGCAGCCTTTTTGTATGAGCAGGGCAAGCTGGAACTGGATTTGCCCTTACAGCATTATTATCCGGCCTTTCATCAAGAAGATGTGACCTTGCGTCAGCTCTTGACCCACACATCAGGACTAGATCCCTTTATTCCTAATCGTGATCAGCTGACAGCTCCCGAGTTGAAAGAAGCACTCAATCATTTGACAGTGCTTGAAGATAAGACCTTTCGCTATACGGATGTGAATTTTCTGCTCTTGGGTTTTATGCTGGAAGAGATCTTCGGTCAGGCCTTGGATCAGATTTTTCAAAGTCAGATTTTCCAGCCTTGGGGTTTGACTGAGACAGGTT
Organism: uncultured Streptococcus sp.; assembly: GCF_963536705.1. Lineage (GTDB taxonomy): Bacteria > Bacillota > Bacilli > Lactobacillales > Streptococcaceae > Streptococcus. The sequence continues at coordinate 29,658 of NZ_CAUTAP010000014.1, forward strand.
TTGGGCCAGTTCCAGGAGCTGTGCCGACCGTTCGCGGTGTCAAGGATGGTCAGGTTCATGACCCCAAGGCGCGTGCTCTAGGCATCCATTCTGGTAGTGCTGGCTTATTTTCAAGTCTCAGGGATTTGGAAATATTTCTGGAACATTATCTGCAGGATGACTTTGCGGCCAATCTGACCCAGAATTTTTCCAAAGAGCCTGGCAAAAGACGCAGTCTAGCTTGGAATCTAGAGGGCAGCTGGCTGGATCACACTGGCTACACAGGAACCTTTATCATGTATAATCGTAAGGAGCAAAAGGCGGCTATTTTCCTATCCAACCGGACCTATGAAAAAGACGAGCGGGCTCAATGGATCTTAGACCGTAACCAGCTGATGGACCTGATAAGAAGAGAACTTTAAAAGACTCCGGCTGCAAGCCCCGGAGTTTTATCGTGTCTGCCTATATAAATATTGGTCTCTAGCCCCAGTGATTTTCTCTTAATAAAAATCGCTTTTTTTGCCAAAGTATATTAAAATAAGATAGAGAGAATCTACAGACAAGAGAAGAGTATGACAAAAGAAATCGGTGTCGGCAAGGCACATAGTAAAATTATTTTAATGGGAGAGCATTCGGTGGTCTACGGCTATCCGGCCATTTCCCTGCCTCTTAATCGTATTGAAGTGACCTGTCAGGTCTTTCCATCTGAGCGGGCCTGGACCCTCTATGCCGAGGATACGCTGTCTATGGCTATTTTTGCCTGTCTAGAACATCTCGGCCGGCAAGGGGCTAAGATTCGCTGTCAGGTGGAGTCCATGGTCCCTGAGAAGAGGGGAATGGGGTCTTCAGCCGCGGTTAGTATTGCAGCTATTCGGGCGGTCTTTGACTACTTTGAGGAAGAACTGGATGACCAAACACTGGAGATTCTGGCCAATCGGGCAGAGATGATTGCCCATATGAATCCCAGCGGCCTCGATGCCAAGACCTGCCTTAGCGATGTAGCTATTAAGTTTATCCGCAATTTCGGTTTCAGCGAAATTGAGCTGGATCTGGATGCCTTTTTAGTGATTGCAGATACGGGCATTCACGGTCATACCCGCGAAGCTATCCGTGCTGTAGAAAGTCAGGGCCAAAAGGCTCTGCCTTTGCTGCAGGAATTGGGGAATTTAACGAAAATCCTTGAGAAAGCCATTTCTATCAAGGACCTGATGACAATGGGACAAGCTATGACCAAGGCTCATGAGAAGTTAGCCAAGCTAGGGGTTTCTTGCCAGAAAGCAGATGAGCTGGTAGCGGCAGCTCTTGAAAACGGAGCTTTGGGAGCTAAAATGAGCGGCGGCGGTCTGGGTGGCTGTGTCATTGCTCTTGTAGGAGAAAGAAATCAGGCGGAGGCCTTAGCCGCCTTATTGAGAGAGAAAGGGGCCATTAACACATGGATCGAAAGCCTGTAAGTGTCAAATCCTATGCCAATATTGCAATTGTCAAATATTGGGGGAAGAAAGATGCAGAAAAGATGATTCCGTCTACCAGCAGTATCTCGCTGACACTGGAAAATATGTATACCGAGACGCAACTGAGTCCTTTGCCGGCTACAGCGACTGAAGATGAGTTTTATATTGACGGTCAGTTGCAAAGCTCGGCAGAACATGCCAAAATCAGTAAGATTATTGACCGTTTCCGCTCTCCAGAAGATGGTTTTGTCCGCGTTGATACCAGCAATAATATGCCAACTGCAGCAGGGCTGTCTTCCAGCTCCAGCGGTCTATCTGCCCTAGTCAAGGCCTGCAATGCTTATTTTCAGACGGGCTATCAGACGCAAGAGCTGGCCCAGCTGGCTAAGTTTGCTTCAGGGTCATCAGCTCGGTCTTTCTTTGGTCCGCTAGCGGCCTGGGATAAGGACAGTGGGGCCATTTATCCAGTCAAGACGGATTTGAAACTAGCCATGATTATGTTGGTTCTGCACGATGAGAAAAAGCCCATTTCCAGCCGCGACGGCATGGAGCTCTGTGCTAAAACTTCCACCATTTTCCCAGATTGGATTGCCCAGTCTGCCTTGGATTATCAGGCCATGCTAGGCTATTTACGAGACAATAATTTTGCCAAGGTGGGTCAGCTGACGGAAGAAAATGCTCTCCGGATGCATGCCACGACAGAGAAAGCTTATCCGCCGTTTTCTTATCTGACAGAGGAGTCTTACCAAGCTATGGATGCTGTCAGAAAGCTGCGGGACCAGGGCGAGCGTTGCTACTTTACCATGGATGCGGGGCCAAATGTCAAGGTGCTCTGCTTGGAGGAAGACCTAGCCCATCTGGTGGCTATTTTTGAGAAGGACTACCGGCTTATCGTCTCCAAAACAAAGGACTTGTCAGATGAAGACTAGTGTAAGAGTCCAAACCTGTGGCAAGCTTTATCTAGCGGGTGAATATGCAGTGCTGACGGCTGGTCAGCCAGCCATTATCAAGGCCATTCCTATCTATATGATTGGGGAAATCCAGACAGCCTCTGCCTATCGCTTGACATCAGATATGTTTAATCATAGTGCTAACCTAGAGCCAGACCCTGATTATGCCTTGATTCAGGAGACGATAGCAGTTATGAACACTTATTTGCAGGACTTAGGCTGCCAACTTCAGCCTTTTTCTCTGAATATTAGTGGCAAGATGGAAAGGGACGGCAAGAAGTTCGGGATTGGCTCCAGCGGTAGTGTGGTTACTCTGATTCTGAAGGCCATGGCAGGACTTTATGAGCTGGACTTGGAGTCGGAGCTACTCTTTAAAATGGCTTCTTACGTTCTCCTCAAGCGAGGGGACAATGGCTCCATGGGAGATCTAGCCTGCATTGCTTATGAAGACCTGATTTACTACCGATCTTTTGATAGAGAGCTGGTTCGCAAGCGTATGGGCAAAGTTAATTTGCTACAGCTGTTAGCAGAGGATTGGGGGTTTGAAATTCGTAGTATTAAGCCTTGCTTAGCCATGGATTTTCTAGTTGGCTGGACCAAGCAGCCGGCTATCTCTAAGGACTTAGTCAATCAGGTCAAGTCAGCTATTTCAGAGTCCTTTTTGACAGGCAGTAGGACGCAGGTTGATGCCTTGGAGAAGGCTTTATTAGCAGGAGATAAGCTTGCTATTCAGTCTAGTATGGAAAAGGCTAGTCAGCTCTTAGAAAGGCTCAGTCCAGCTATTTATACAGACAGGCTGAAAGTCTTAAAAGAAGCGGCAGAGGGACTGAACTGTGTGGCTAAGAGCAGTGGTGCCGGTGGTGGCGACTGCGGGATTGCTCTCAGCTTTGATGCTGCATCTAGTAAGAAATTGATTCAAGCCTGGCAAGAAGCTGGTATTGAGCTATTATACAGAGAAAGGATGGGCCATGATGAGCCAGAATCGTAAGGATGACCATATCAAATACGCTTTAGAGCAGCGTCCGGGTTACAACAGTTTTGATGAAATGGAACTGGTTCACCGTTCTCTGCCCAAGTATGATTTGGCAGAGATTGACCTATCTACTCACTTTGCTGGTCGTGATTGGGACTTTCCTTTTTACATCAATGCTATGACTGGCGGTAGCCACAAAGGCGGTCAAATCAATGAAAAGTTGGCTCAAGTAGCTGAAAGTTGTGGCCTTCTTTTTGTAACTGGCTCTTACAGCGCAGCCTTGAAGAATCCTTCTGATCCTTCCTATCGGGTGGCGGATGGTCGGCCTAATTTATTGCTGGCTACCAATATCGGATTGGACAAGCCTTATCAAGCCGCCCAGCAGGCGATAGCTGATTTGCAGCCTCTCTTTTTGCAGGTTCATGTCAATCTCATGCAGGAATTGCTGATGCCAGAGGGCGAGCGGGAGTTTCGTTCTTGGCGCCAGCACTTGACGGATTATAGTCAGCGACTGGATCTTCCCCTAATTCTTAAAGAAGTTGGCTTTGGCATGGATCGCTCTACTGTCGAAGAAGCGCGCTCCTTGGGCATTCAGACTTTTGATATTTCTGGCCGGGGCGGCACTAGCTTTGCCTATATTGAAAATCAGCGGGGTGGCAATCGTGATTACCTTAATGATTGGGGGCAATCTACTCTGCAGAGCCTGCTAGCTCTTCAACCACTTCGCGACGAGGTCGATCTCTTGGCTAGTGGAGGTGTCCGTCATCCTTTGGATATGATCAAATCCCTTGTTTTAGGAGCCAAGGCGGTTGGTCTCTCTCGTACCATGCTAGACTTGGTGGAAAATCACTCAGTGGAAGAGGTTATTGATATTGTAGAAGGCTGGAAATTGGATCTGCGCCTTATCATGTGCGCCCTGTCCTGCCGAAACTTGCAAGAATTAAAGAGTGTACCCTATCTATTCTACGGTCGGCTAAAAGAAGCTCAGGAACAGATTAAATAAATAGCATAAAGACATACAAAAAAGGCCATTAAGGCCTTTTTACTTGTTCTATTTTCGTAAGTCAGCTAAGATTTCCTGAGCAGCAGCGAGGTTGAAAGTCTTCTTAGCTGTTAAGCGACGGACTACAGCAGCAATTTCTTCGCCTTGGGCTCCAGCTTGTAATGCTAAAGATTTGGCTTGCAATTTCATATGTCCGGCTTGGATGCCAGTGCTGACCAGGGCTTTGAGGGCAGCGAAATTTTGTGCCAATCCGACCGATACGATGAGGGAAGCCAATTCCTTGGCTTGAGGCTGCCCCAGCAAGTCAAAGCTGGCTGCCACTGCTGGATTGAGGCCGATGGAGCCTCCCTTAGTTGCAATGGGCATGGGCAGGGTCATCTGACCATGAAGCTGGCGTTTGTCTGGGTCTGCCGTCCAAGTAGAGAGGCCACGGTAGCTTCCTTCTCGGCTGGCATAGGCGTGAGCACCGGCTTCCACAGCCCTCCAGTCATTTCCAGTAGCCAGCACCAAAGCATCAATACCATTAAAGATACCTTTATTGTGGGTAGCTGCCCGGTAAGGGTCAACCTGGGCTAATTTGCTGGCCAGCTGCATTTTATCCGCAAGAAGCTCCGCCTCAGACTTATCCCGGCTGAGAAAGCGATAGTCGATGACACAGCGGGCTGTTACTAGGCTATCTGTTGCATAGTTTGACAGGATAGCCATCAGACTCTTACCGCCAGTCAGCTCTTCCAGAGAAAGGGTGAGGGCCTCTAGCATGGTGTTGAGCATATTGGCTCCCATGGCTTCCTGCGTATCCACAGATAGATAGAAAATAAGGAAGTCATCCTTTTGCTCCAGCCAGAATTCTCTAGCGCCACCACCACGGGCAACAATTGATGGATAGGCTTGGTTGGCCTGTTCCAGCAACTCTTTCTTTTTCATGAGAATATCTTTAATGGCTCGGTCTGCATTATCAACCTGATAGAGCGCGATTTGCCCAATCATCTGGCGTTTGTGAACCTCGGTCTCAAATCCGCCTGAACGTTTGATAATCTTAGCGGCAAAGCTGGCTGCTGCTACCACAGATGGCTCTTCTGTCACAAATGGAACTTGATAGCTTTTGCCATCCACCAGAAAGTCTGGCACCAGAGAGTAGGGCAGGGCTAGAGTGGCCAGCACATTTTCACTCATCTGGTTGGCTGTTTCCAGAGGCAAAGTCTGCTGACTGTCTAGCAGCTGCCAATGTTCATCTTGTAAAAGTCCCTTTTCTTTCAGCATCTGCAGCCGTTCAGCAGGATTTTTTTTAGAAAATCCAGTCCAGTTTACTTTCATGATGATTTCTCAACTTTGATGTACTTACGTTGATGCTCTGCAATTTCTGCCAGAGCAAAGCTTTGTTCCTCATAGCCAGAGAAGCTGGCATTGCCTTCCGCATCCAGCTCAGCTTCTTCAAAAAAGATGCGCTCGTAATTCGGGATGGAAAGAGCCTGACGCTGGTCTAATTCCTCTAGGCGTGTTTGAGATAGATGCTTTTCATAGCCCTCTACCAAATTGGCACTAAAGATTTCAGAGACAGCTCCGCTGCCATAGCCAAAGAGAGCAATCCGATCGCCAGCCTTGAGGTTGTCAGAGTTTTCTAAAAGAGACAGAAGACCTAGGAAGAGGGAGCCTGTATAGATATTTCCAACTTTTTGGCTGTAGAGAATAGAGGCTTCAAAGTTCTTTCTGAGCTGGTCTTGCTGCTCTTGGGGCAGGCTTTTATCCATGATTTTATTGAGGCCTTTAAGGGCCAGTTTTGGATAAGGCAGGTGGAAGCAGTAGGCTGCAAAATCTTTGAGAGCTAGCTTGTGGCGTTTTTGGTACTCTGTCCAAGTTGTCTTTAAGCTATCCAGATATTGCTGGGTTGAATAGAGGCCGTTGACATAAGGCGTTGTCGAGTAATTTGGTCGCCAAAAATCCATGACATCGCGTGTCTGAGCTACATTATCATCATTGAAAGCGAGGATACGAGGATTGCTGCTAATCAGCATAGAAATAGCTCCCGCTCCCTGGGTTGGCTCGCCAGGTGTGTTAATGCCATACTTGGCAATGTCGCTAGCTAACACCAAAACTTCGCTGTCTGGATGTTTTTCGATATGGAGCTTGGCATAGTCCAGTGCAGCAGTAGCTCCATAGCAGGCTTCCTTAATTTCAAAGCTGCGGGCAAAAGGCTGGATGCCTAAAAGACCATGGATAAAAACGGCTGCCGCTTTGCTCTGGTCAATCCCTGACTCAGTAGCCACGATGACCATATCAATCTTTTCTTTGTCCTCTGCTGTCAGGATGGGTTCTGCTGCTGCCGCTCCCAAGGTAACAATATCCTCAGTCAGAGGAGCAATGCTAAGTTCCTTGAGCAAGAGCCCCTTGCTAAGCTTGTCTGGGTCAGTCCCACGGGCTGCCGCTAAATCATTTAATTTTAAGACATAATTACTGGTCGCAAAACCGATTTTGTCGATTCCGATTGTCATTATAAGACCTCTTTAAATCCTTTTATTCTAGTATATTCCGAAAACTATTTTACCATACTTAGGAATAAAACTCTTACAAAAACATCTAATCTCAGCTAAATCAGGCTTAAGATGTATTTTCCAAAATAAAAACAGCAGATGGCTCTACTGTTTGTTTGCTGTGAGTTTGCTTTGGCGCTTTTTCAAGTAGTGGTAGAGCTTGAGTACGACAGTGCCGCTGGCCATGCCAATCGAGATGACCAAGGCCAGAATGACCACCAGAGTGGCGTGAATCATGGCTTGGCTGTAGTCACCAGTGACAAAGAAGGCAGTCGTCCGATAGGAAATGTAGCCTGGGACCAAGGGGGCTAGAATGGCCAAAATAAAAACAACAGCGGGCGTTTTGTAGATGATGCTGAGAATTTGGCTGACGCAGGAACCAATGATAGCAGCCACAAAGGTTGCTATAATGACATTGGTCGGTCCTTTGAGCAGGAGATAGAGCAGCCAAATAGCCATACCCAGTACTCCACCGGGAATCAGCATACTGCGCTGGACATTTAGAACGATTAAAAAAGTAATGATAGCCAGTAGGCTGGCAACTGCTTGCAGTAAGAATGTCAAGATTGTCATAGGCTTATTTCATAATAAGGAGGGCAACAGAAGTGCCTGCACCGAGAGCAAGAGTGATGAGGAGCGATTCAAAGAGCTTGCTCATCCCAGAGTTGATATGGTTGGTCATGATGTCACGCACAGAGTTGGTCAGAGCAATTCCGGGCACAAAAGGCATGACAGAGCCCGCAATAATCAAATCATCTGTGGAGTTAAAACCGGAATAGCGCGTCCAGACATGAGCCAGCAGTCCGAAGACAAAGGCTCCAGCAAAAGCTGTCACAAAAGGAATGCGGATATACTTGTCAACATACAAAGAGAAGGCAAAGCCAAAGAAGGTAGCAATGGCAGCCCCCAAAGCATCGTAGAAGTTTCCGCCAAACATGATGGAGAAGAAGGGAGCACTGAGCGTTGCCGCAGCAATCAGCTGCTTGTTGTTATAGGGCAGCTCCTTAGCTTTGAGGCGATTCAGCTCATCAAAAGCCTCCTGAAGACTGATTTCTCCTGTTACCAACTGACGGGAGACCTGATTAACATCGCAGACCTTCTCGATATTGTAGTTGGTCTTGAGATTGCGCTTCATCCGTGAAACATTTGTATTTTCAATCGAAAAGAAAATAGCCACTGGCATTGCTAAGGCATTGCAGTCGATAATCCCTTGCGAATGAGCGATACGTATCATGGTATCTTCCACCCGATAAGTCTCGGATCCGCTCTGCAGCAGCAGAGTCCCAGCCAGCATAATGACATCTACTGCCAGATTAAAATCTTTAGCTTTTTCCCTGATACCTTTCTCTGTCATTTCCCCAGTCCTTTTCCTAGTATAGCAATAGAACCATTATACCATAAAGCCTCTGAAAAATATCATCAAGTTGGCAGTCACTCGAAGTCTAAAATATAAAAAAGAAGATTGGAGATTTCCAATCTTCTTTCAAATGGTTTGTAAGTCGTTTATTAGCTCAAAGCATCGTCCATAGAGAGTACTTCGTGGAAGACACGTTGAGTCAATTCAGTCTTTTGCTCTGGAGTCAAGTACTTAGTGTTTACACAGTAACCTGAGATACGAACGATAACGTCTTCGCCAGACATAATCTTGTCGTAAACATCCTTCAAGTCCATAACGTTCAAGTTAACGTGCTGACCACCGTTTTCAAAGTAGCCATCCAGGATAGTAACCAAGTTGTCTACTTGTTCGTCGTGAGTCTTACCAAGCGCACGAGGTGAAACTTGAGTTGTCAATGAGATACCGTCAGCTGCGTAACTGAAGTCCAAGCTAGCAAGTGAGTTCAAGTTTTGCAACCAGCCACCTTTTGCCTTGTTAGATGGGTTAGCACCTGGTGAGAAGAATTCCAATTTAGACAAGTTCACGCTGCCATCTTCGTTGAGGTATACCCCTTTATGGACTGGTGAGTTACCAGTTTGTTTAGAGTAAGCAACGTTAGATGTGATAGTCAAGAGTGATACTGTTGCTTCAGCGTTCTTGTAAAGTTTGTGGCTGCGCAGACGAGTTGTGTAAGCTTCAACCAACCATTCAGCCAATTCGTTAGAGCGAGGATCATCTTCACCCCAACGTGGGTATTCTCCGATTGTTTCATAATCGTAGATATAGCCGTTTTCGTCGCGGATTGGCTTAACAGTTGCGTACTTGATAGCAGACAAGGTATCAACAGTGTTAGCAAATCCACAGATACCGAATCCCATGTTAGCGCGTTGGTAAGTTGGCAAGAAGGCCATTTGAACAGCTTCGTAGTTGTACTTGTCAGTCATGTAGTGGATGATGTTCAAGGCATCTACGTAAGTGTCAGTCAACCAGTCGAGTGATTTTTCAAAGTTCGCTTTAACTGATTCGAATTCAAGAACTTCGTCACGGATAGGCTCGATGTCAAATACTTTGTAGTCTTTATGAACATCGTCGTAACCACCGTTGAGACCTGTCAGAAGGGCTTTCAGCACGTTTACACGGGCACCAAAGTATTGGATGTTGTGGCGTTGTTCTTCGTTTTCAGGGTCAAGTGGAGACACACAGCAAGAGATACAGCTCATTTCACCGTAGCCGTCTTTAGCCATTGTTGTTACACCTTCGTATTGGATAGAAGAGTGCTTGTGGCTCATGTGCATACAGTAGCGACGGAATGAGTATGGAAGTTTGTCAGTCCAGAGAACAGTCAAGTTTGGCTCTGGAGAGTTACCAATGTTGTCAAGTGTGTTAAGGAAACGGTAGTCCATCTTTGTAACACGGTGACGGCCGTCGTTACCCATACCTGCCATAGAAGTAGTGATGAAGGTTGGGTCACCAGAGTAAAGTTGGTCGTAAGCTTTAGTACGAGCAAACTTCACTGTACGAAGTTTCATAACGAAATCATCAACAAATTCTTGGATTTCTGATTCAGTGTAAGTACCGCGAGCCAAGTCACGTTCTGCGTAGATGTCAAGAACGATAGGCACACGTCCGAGAGAAGTAGCAGCACCGTTGATGACACGGCAGACAGCCATGAAGGCGATGTTAGTCCATTGGATAGCTTCTTTAACGTCAAAGGCAGGACGGCGAACATCCACTCCATAAAGATCACCAAGTTTTACAACTTCACCGAGTGCTTGGTATTGCAGGTTGATTTCTTCGCGCAGACGGATTGTTTCTTCGTCAATATCAGTCAAACCATTCCAGTCGCGAACTTTTTCAGCCATGAGGTAGTCAGCTCCATAAAGAGCAAGACGTGCGTAAACCCCGATGATACGTCCACGTGAGTAAGCATCTGGAAGACCAGTTACAGTGTGGGCGTGACGAGCACGGCGGATGTTAGAAGTGTAAGCACGGAAGATACCGTCATTTACTGTAGTAACATATTTAGTAAAGATTTCATGAACAGCAGGATCTGGTTCGTATCCATTTTCTTTCAAAGTAGTTTCAGCCATGCGGATACCGCCTTTTGGCATGAAGTTCAATTTGAAGAGTTCGTCATTTTGGATACCGTAAATCAGTTCGTTGTCCTTGTCAATGTAACCAGCGTCGATACCAGCGATAGATGCTGGACGAGTGTCCATTGGGAAACGAGTTTCTTCGTAGTGAGCTTTTGTTTCTTCTACGATTTTCTTGATGTGGAGTGAGCGCTCAGTAGGACCTGCCAAAAAGCTTTCATCTCCATCATAAGGTGTGTAGTTAGCTTGAACGAAGCGAGAAACACTTGCTTTCTCTTTCCAGTCTTCACCTTTGAAGCCTTCCCAAGCTTTGTCAAAAATATCTTGAGCTTCAACAACTGTTTTTACAACCATTTGATTTTCCTCTTTATTCTAGCAACATAAACTGTTACATTTATAAGTAAAGTATATCATATGGTAATCGGTTTCACAAACCATTTTTGGCAGAAAGAAAGACTTTCTTTTATAATACAGAAAGTAAAAAGTCTCAGATGTGTACTATAGATTTGAAAAACATAACTCTTTTCAAATATTTTGGAAAAATGGGTAAAAAAGTTATAATAAAAGTAATTAAAATGTCATACAAAAATTGCTGACGAAGAATCTTACGTTTAAAATACTTTTTACAAGAACGAAAAACTGTTTCAGATTTATTTGAGCAAAAAGGGCTGACTTTGTGAAAGCCTGTAAGCTGAGATTGATGGCAGGAGAAAGGAGGAGGGTATGCTGATTTTTCCACTGATTAACGATACATCTCGGAAGATTATCCACATTGATATGGATGCTTTTTTCGCTTCGGTGGAAGAGCGGGATAATCCTAAGTTAAAGGGGCATCCAGTCATTATCGGCAGCGACCCACGCTTGACAGGCGGTCGTGGTGTCGTCTCCACCTGCAATTATGAGGCCAGAAAGTTCGGAGTTCATTCGGCTATGAGCTCCAAGGAAGCCTATGAGCGTTGTCCCCAGGGGATTTTTATCTCGGGGAATTACGAAAAATATCAGGCGGTCGGATTGCAGATCCGAGAAATTTTCAAACGTTATACGGACTTGATTGAACCCATGAGCATCGACGAGGCTTATCTGGATGTAACGGAAAACAAGCTGGGGATTAAATCCGCAGTCAAAATAGCCAAGCTGATTCAGCATGATATCTGGAATGAACTCCATCTGACAGCTTCGGCAGGCGTTTCTTATAATAAGTTTCTGGCCAAGATTGCCAGTGACTATGAGAAGCCTCATGGTCTGACTGTTATTCTGCCTGAGGAAGCAGAGGCCTTTCTGGCGCCTATGGATATTGCCAAGTTTCATGGAGTTGGTAAGAAGAGCGTTGAAAAACTACATGGCATGGGTATTTATACCGGTGCAGATCTGCTCAAGGTATCAGAAATGACCTTGATTGATAAGTTTGGTCGCTTTGGTTTTGATCTCTATCGTAAAGCGCGTGGCATCAGCAATAGTCCAGTCAAATCCAATCGTATTCGTAAGTCGATCGGGAAGGAGCGGACCTATGCCAAACTGCTCTATAGTGAGGAGGACATCAAGAAAGAGCTGACCCTGCTGGCACAGAAGGTAGAAAATAGCTTGACTAAGCATGACAAGAAAGGGCGAACTATCGTTCTGAAAATCCGCTATGCTGATTTCTCCACCTTGACTAAAAGGAAAAGTTTGAATCTAGCCACTCAAGACAAGGAGCAAATCGAGCGAACGGCTCATGAGATTTACGATAGCTTGGAAGAACAACCACGAGGTATTCGTCTGCTAGGACTGACAGTGACGGGGTTTGAATAAAGATAAAGGCTTGGTTCATTACCGGGCTTTTTTAGATATAGTTTTTAGTATGAGAGAGTTGCTTGTGACGAGTTTCTAAGTTGTCTGATAATTTTCATTGACTAAAAATAATCTTTTTTGAAAAAATACTGGACAAAGTTTTCTGTGTCTGTTATACTGAGTTTATAAAATAAAAAACCGTCTGGTCGGTTTTTAAAAAGAAAGGAGCCGAAATGAAGAAATCTGTAGTAGAAAAAACAAGCGAGCACATCCTCAAGTTTAATCAGGAGCTGGATCGGCAGCGGGAAGGTCAGAAAGAGTTTTTGCAGCAGCAGGCAGAAAAACGTAAGGTGTGGCTAGAAAAGATAACACAGGGTGAGAATCTCATACGCTATTCTAAGTGGGGAGTCAAAGCTGGATATGCTGTCCTTGCTGGTGGCTTGCTGACTTCTGTCTTTAGCCCTTGGCGAGGACTGGGTATTATGGCAGTAGGGGGTCTGAGCCTTGCCTCCAATCTCTGGCAAATTCGGCGATTGCAAAATCAAGAAAGGAGCAAGTAGCAGAGAAATGGCCTGTCTTAAGCATCAGAGTCAGGACAACTTAGAAACTAAAAGCAGCAGGCAGTAGCTAAACGGTGCTGATATAGCTTTTAGGATTATTTAGTCTATCTTTGCTTTTTATTTTAGGCAAGGACTAAAAGACTATGTTTTCTATTTGGCGCAGGTCTTTATTTTTTATAACAAAACAAACCGAATGATCGGATTTTAAAAATCTGCGTTTCAAAACAGGCAATCATCTGAAAGACTGAAAGTAAAGGATGCTTTTGACCAGTTTTCGGATGACTTTTCACTATTCTACATTTGATAAGGAGTTATCGTATGAACACACAAACACATGTAGAGCCAGAGACAAGGCATATCCTGCCCTTTCTGGCCTGGACTTTTGGCATTACCTGGGGATCCTGGCTGCTTCAGTATATTTTAACCGCCCTGAAGCTGACCAGCGGAGCCCAGCCTTTGGGCTTTGCTCTCAATTTCATCGGGGGCTTCGGACCGACCTTGGGAACTTTTATCAGCCTCAAAATTTCTCATCCCAAGAAGATGCTGGACTTTATCTTCTCCCATGCCAAAGGCTGGTGGATTTACATGCTGGCCTTCTGTCTGGTTCGGGTTTTGACCCTTTTTATCGCCAATCCAGCCTTGCCGCCTCTGAATGCCATTCTGATGTTTCCTCTGGGTTGGGCCTTTATCACCTTTGCTGGAGGCGGGAATGAAGAGATTGGCTGGCGGGGCCTCCTGCAGCCGGCTCTGGAGAAAAAATTCTCCTTCCCTCTGGCAACTGTCATCACGGCTCTGGTCTGGGTGGCCTGGCATCTGCCCCTCTGGCTGATTCCGGGAACGAGTCAAAGTCAGATTTCTTTGCTCTTCTATCTCTCCTTTGGTATCTTGCTCTGTTTCTGTCTGGCGGTTCTCTACAAGCAGACGGCCTCTGTCTTTGCCTGCATGGTCTTTCACGGCTGCATTAACTTTGCTCAGGCGACGATTGTCGGCAGTGCTACAAATGGCGGAAGGTATCTCAGCTTCCAGGCTGCTAATCTGATCATGACCGCCCTGCTGGTCGGCTGGTGGTATTGGAAGGGCAATCGAAAAGGAGTTCAGAAAGATGCAGGCTAAAAATCTTGGCAATCGCTCTTCTGCCAAAGAAAAAGGAGTAATCATATGAACACACAAACACATGTTGGGCCAGAACCCAAGCATATTTGGCCTTACTTAGCTTGGACCTTTGGTATTAGCTGGGGATCCTGGCTGATTCTGTATATTTTAGCCGCCCTGAAGCTGACCAGCGGGGATCAGCCTTTGGGCTATGCTCTCATTATCATCGGTGGCTTCGGACCGGCCTTGGGAACTTTTCTCAGCCTCAAAATTTCTCATCCTAAGAAGATGCTGGACTTTATCTTTTCTCATGCTAAGGGCTGGTGGATTTATATGCTGGCCTTCTGTCTGGTTCGGGTTTTGACCCTTTTTATCGCCAATCCAGCCTTGCCGCCTCTGAATGCCATTCTGATGTTTCCTCTGGGTTGGGCCTTTATCACCTTTGCTGGAGGCGGGAATGAAGAGATTGGCTGGCGGGGCCTCCTGCAGCCGGCTCTGGAGAAAAAATTCTCCTTCCCTCTGGCAACTGTCATCACGGCTCTGGTCTGGGTGGCCTGGCATCTGCCCCTCTGGCTGATTCCGGGAACGAGTCAAAGTCAGATTTCTTTGCTCTTCTATCTCTCCTTTGGTATCTTGCTCTGTTTCTGTCTGGCGGTTCTCTACAAGCAGACGGCCTCTGTCTTTGCCTGCATGGTCTTTCACGGCTGCATTAACTTTGCTCAGGCGACGATTGTCGGCAGTGCTACAAATGGCGGAAGGTATCTCAGCTTCCAGGCTGCTAATCTGATCATGACCGCCCTGCTGGTCGGCTGGTGGTATTGGAAGGGCAATCGAAAAGGAGTTCAGAAAGATGCAAGCTAGAAACTATAAAGATTCCTCATCTGTCAAGCAAATTCTAATTTTTCTGCTCTGGACTTTTGGCATCAGCTGGTCTGCCTGGCTGGCTTCGGCTTTTCTGAGGATTCCTATTATTTCCCAGGTCCTAACCATCGCTGGTGTTTTTGGCCCGGCCATTGGAGCCAAACTGGTCTTAGGAAAATCGTTCAAGGAGCTCTTGGCTTCTATCGGATCGGCCCGAAAAAGGACTTGGGTCCATCTCTTGATTTTTACAATTCTTTACACCCTTTCCATAGTCTTTTGGAGCCCGCTCCTGCCTGGTTTTAGCCCCCTCAGGATTGCTCTGCTTTTTCTCATGACGACTCTTCTGACAGGCGGCAATGAAGAGATTGGCTGGCAGGGCTTCCTGCAGCCGACTCTGGAAAAGCTTCTGCCCTTTCCCTTAGCAACTGTAACAACTGGGTTAATCTGGGCTGTCTGGCATCTGCCCCTCTTCTTTACCCCCGGCAGCAGTCAGGCAGGGACTTCTTTTCTAGTCTTTACTGCCGCCTGCCTGCTCGCCCGTTTCTGGCTGGCGGCTCTTTACAAGGTCAGTCAGTCCATCCTTTACTGTGTTCTTTTCCACGGGGCCATCAATACCATTGGTGAAGGCATTTTCCTGGGGAAGGGGACGGAAAATCCGCTCTTTTTCCTAGGCTATATCTTGATGGCGGCTTACAGTATCTATCTTTGGTATCAAAGGGATCAGCAAGACAAGGCTTAAAGATATTTTTATGGTTTTGTATTTCCCCGGCTTTTTTGGTAGAATAAAGCTATATTAGAAACAAAGGGGAACAGAATGGCGCAACGAAAAGACAAATCCCAGGCCATGAGAGAAAAAATTTTAAATACAGCGACCCAGCTCTTTATCCAAAAGGGGCCCGAAAAGACCAGTATGCAGGACATCGCCCAGACGGCAGGCATTTCCAAGGGGGCTATCTACCATCATTTCAAGTCAAAAGATGAGATTGTCCTGGCGGTGATGAGTAGCCGGCAGGAGCTGATGGAAGAAGAGATGAAGCAGTGGCTCAAGGCTACGGAAAATCTGACTGGCAGAGAGCAGCTGCAAACCATCCTCAAGTCCAATCTGGAAAGTCAGACAGCCCGGGCCATAGATGGCATCATTTTGGGTGAGTATGAGAAGGACGCGGGCTTTATTTTGACCATGATGCGGGACAATCTGCGGATAGGCGCCTCTGTGGTCAGTGACATTATCAAAAAAGGCATGGCAGATGGCTCCCTTCAGACCGAGTATCCGGACCAGGCTGCAGAAGTTTTTCTGCTGCTGGTGAATTTTTGGATGCATGGGACCGTTTTTGAAAGCGATCCTGAAAAACTGCCAGAACGCTTCCATTTTCTGCAGTTTATGATGACCTCGATCGGCATGGATATCTTTGATGATGAGCTCATGCAGCTCTTTAGCCAGAGAAATAAGGCATAAAAAAAGGCTGGGACAGAACTAAAAAATTTAATTCTGTCCCAGCCTTTTTATTTATGTGCTAAATATACTGTGGATATCTTCCTCGGTCAGGCCGATTAGGGGGTCGATTTTCAGGAAATTTTCTTCGGTCAGAACATAGTTTTCCACAGCTTTTTCCACGCTATCCACAGGACTGTGGGCAAGTTCTGGAGGAGACTGAAGGTCTTCAAAACGCTCTCTCAGATAGGTTTTGCGGGCGGTACCGGTGTTTTTGACGGCATAGTCAAAGGCTGCTTTTTCCCCAAGTAAGATCAACTTGCTCTTGGCGCGGGTGATAGCAGTGTAGATGAGGTTGCGCTGCAGCATCCGGTGACTGCTCTTGGTGATGGGCAAGATAACCACGGGAAACTCACTGCCCTGAGACTTGTGAATGCTCATGGCGTAGGCTAGGCGGATCTTGTACCATTCGCTGCGTTGATAAACAAGTTCATTGCCATCAAAGTTAATGGTTAGCTCGTCCTGCTTGGAGTCGGTGTACTTAGCAGGCAGCAGGTCGCTGATATAGCCTAAGTCACCGTTGAAGACGTTGCTTTCAGCATCATTGACCAAGTGGATAACCCTATCTCCTTGGCGATACTGACAGTCGGGAGCTTCAAAGGTCAGTTCATCTTTCTCTACAGGATTGATGAGATTTTGCATAAGATTGTTAATCTGGTCGATACCGGCTGGCCCCCGATACATAGGTGCCAATACCTGAACATCTTGAGCTGGGATACCGCTGCGAATGGCTGCGCTAGCGATTTTCTCAATCATAGGCGGGATATGCTCATTTCTAGCTTCAAAATAAGAGCGATCCGCTTTTTTGTCTGTAAAGTCTGCTGGTAAAATGCCCTTCTGAATCTGGCTAGCCAGTGTGACAATTGTAGACTCTTCGCTCTGCCGATAGATGGTTTCCAGCTTAGTCTGTGGAATAGTTGGTATCTGCAGCAAGTCCGCCAGTACCTGACCTGGACTGACAGAGGGCAGCTGGTCCGCATCTCCGACAATCAAGAGCTTGGTCTGAGAGGAGATATTGCTGAGCAGCTGATTAGCCAGCCAAGTATCCACCATGGAAAATTCATCCACAATGATAAAATCAGCATCCAGATAATCATCCAAATGACTGGTATCATCATCGCCAGTCATCCCCAAGTGGCGGTGGATAGTAGCGCTAGGAAGACCGGTCAATTCGTTCATGCGACGAGCAGCACGTCCAGTGGGAGCTGCTAGCAGAATCGGCAGATCATTGACCTTTCGCAGATCCAAACCGCGAAGCTGGGCGTAGACTGCAATGATACAGTTGATAACCGTAGTTTTTCCAGTACCCGGTCCGCCGGTTAGGATAAAGACCTTCTGATTGATAGCCTGACGGATGGCTTCTTTTTGGATACTGTCATAGGAGATGCCGGAGCTTTCCTCCACTTGCTGGATAGCCGCAGTAATGTTATCTGCGTCAAAGCAGTCTTGCTCTCCTTTTTCCAGCAGACGGACCAGATTGCTCTTAATCCCTTCTTCAGCAAAAAATAGGCTGTTTTCAAAGATCTTGGTCTCTACATTTTGGACCTTATCTTCCTCAATCAGATGGGCCAGCTCATCAGCGACTAGACTAGGGTCCAGCTCCACTTGGCGTGAGCTTTCTAAGAGCTCGATGGTATGCTCTAGTAAATCACGAGCTTCAACATAAGTATCTCCCCGCTCCATAGACTGGGTCAGCAAAGTATGGACAAGGCCAGCCCGAAAACGCTCAGGGGCATCACTTTGGATGCCCAGTTCTTCTGCCAAGTGGTCAGCGATTTTAAAGCCGATTCCCTGAATATCCTCTACCAGCTGATAGGGAAATTTTTCGACAATATCCAGCGTTTCTTCCTTGTAGGTATCCTGGATTTGAAAAGCCAGCTTGTTGGGAATGCCGTAGGCTGCCAGCTTGGCTAGTACCATCTCAGTTCCGTAGTTAAGTCTGAGCTTGGCGACAAAGGCCTCGCGGTTCTTAGCTGCCAAGCCGTTTATTTGAGTCAGCTTTTCCGGCTCTGCTAAAATCTTATCAATGGTGTCCTCGGTATCTTCTCCGTAGAGTTGGACGATTTTTTGAGCAGTCTTGACCCCGATGCCCTTGAAATGGTCGCTGGAGAAGTATTTTACTAGGCCATTGCTGCTGGGTTTGGCACGCTCATAGCGGGAAATTTTCAGCTGCTGGCCATATTTTGGGTGCTGGACAAGACTGCCCCAGAAGGTGTAGTCTTCGCCTTCCATGACATCTGCCATGGATCCGGTGACAATGATTTCAAAATCTTCAAAATCCTCGGCATCTGTATCCTCAATATCTAAGAGCAGGATACGGAAAAAATTGCTGGGATTTTCAAAAATAATGCGTTCAATCGTTCCTGAAAAGTAAAATTCCATAGTTTATAGGTTCTTCTTTTAAAACGAACCCAGCTGACGTTCAACTGAGTTCGATATGCTTAATAGGTCTTAAAAGGCAGCAGCGGCCAGAAGCGAAACTTGGCTTCGCCCTGGATTTGTTCTGCTTTGAAGGCACCAACCTGTCGGCTGTCCTTGGAAACAATCCGGTCGTCACCCAGAAGCAGGTATTCATCATCTAGAAGCTTGATGGTGAAGACAGGACTGCCATCTTTGTCAACAGTGAAGGCTTGAGCCTGAGCAGCGAGTTTTCTGAAAAACTCACCATTGTCATCATAATCATCCCCAGTATAAGTGGATTGGAGCTTGTCTTCTTTGAATTTTTTGATGTAGTCTGTCAGGTAAGGCTCGTCTGTTTTTTTACCGTTGATGTAAAGAGTATCATTTTCATACTGAATAGTATCACCCGGCATACCGATAACCCGCTTGACAATCTCCTTGGTTGTTCCATCTTTATCTGTTTCAGTGGCAACAACGATATCAAATCGGTCAATAGACTGATATTTAAGCACAAGTAGATATTCCCCATTGGCCAGCGTAGGGTCCATAGAGTGGCCATCTACCTTTACAGGGGACCAGAGATAGAGCCGTGATAGGATAATGACAGAGATGAAGAAGAGAAAGAGGCCCCATTCTTTGAGAAATGTGAGGACAGGATTTGATTTTTTCATAGGTTACCTTTCTAGAATTTTTTGTGCTTTTTCAGTATTTTTAAAGTGAAGTTTAGCAGAATGCTGCAGACCGGCCATTCCATAGGCTTGAAGAATCTGACTGGCAACGTGATCGCTCTTGCTTCCGGCTCCGCTAGGCAGGGTATAGCCTAACTCTTGACTGAGATTTTCTAGATTTTCCAGAAAGAGGTCACGAGCGATAATAGAGCTGACCGCAACAGCTAGAAATTTTCCTTCAGCCTTTTCAATCAGACTTACCGGATTTGGAAAATGATTTTTTTCCTGCCTTAGGTATTTATTGTAGTTTTGCTGGCTGGTAAAGGCATCGATGACGATTTTTTCAGGATTTAGACCTTTTTGCAGCAGTAGGTAGATAGCTTGATTATGTAAGGCTACCTTGACAGAGACAGCATTGTAGCCAGAAGCGATGACTTCGTTATACTTCTCTGGCGATAGGAGCAGAGCTTGATGGGCAATCTTTTCTTTCAAGACCGTCGCTAGTTGGCGAATCTTGCTATCGTTCAAGGTTTTAGAATCACCGACACCCAGTTTTCTCAGAAAGTCGTGCTGGTCTGGAGTGACGAAAGAGGCTACGACGGCTAGACCTCCAAAGTAGGAGCCGTTGCCGACCTCATCTGTCCCAATGAGGGCAAAATTCTGAGAAGCAGCACTAGAACTGGATTTTTCTGGTTGATGGCCAAAAAAGCCAGCGTAGTGAGCAGCTTTTGCCCCTTGAAAGAGAACTTTTCCAGAGCTAAAGACACTGACCGTCGCCTGATCCAGCCGGAAGAAATATTGAATATGTGGGTTCTTGCTGGGAGCCAGCTGGCTCTGATATTTCTCAACAAAAGCCTGAATTTCTTGCTGTTTGGGACTGAGGGTGATACTTTCCATACCCCCTATTGTACCATAAAATGGAAAAGTCGAAAGTCATAAGATTGAAAATCCTACAAAAATTTTGTAGGAGAGCATCACTGTTTGCTATGTCAAAAAAGATGAAAAAGAAAGTCCCTGTCTAGTTCCAAGTGTTTTTATAACTGACAAAGGGCTTCTTTTTTGATATAATACAATGAGGTGATTTTATGGCAAATTTGAATCGATATAAATTTACATTTGGAAACAAGACCTTAACTCTAACAACAGAACACGATAATCTCTTTATGGAAGAAGTGGAACGGGTAGCAAAGGAAAAATATAAGGCTATCAAAGAGCAGATGCCTGCGGCAGATGATGAAGTCCTGGCGATTTTGCTGGCGGTCAATAGCCTGTCTACTCAACTCAGTCGAGAGATTGAGTTTGATGACAAAGAAAAAGAACTAGAAGATTTTCGTCACAAAATGCTCAGTGATTTGAGAGAAAAGTCGGGTAAATAGAGGAGAAATAATGTTTTCTATTATTATTTTACTAATATTGGCCTGGAGCTTTTATATCGGCTACTCGCGTGGCATTGTTTTGCAGGGCTATTATGCTGCTGCGACCATGGTTTCCATGCTGGTAGCTGGAGCTTTTTATAAGAGCTTGGCCAAGTTTATCAGTCTTTGGGTGCCTTATGCCAGCGCGACTCAGGGCTCTTCGACCTACTTTTTCCCTAGCTCCCAGCTCTTTCAGTTGGATCAGGTTTTTTATGCTGGTTTGGCCTATCTCATTATTTTTACAGCTGTCTACATCCTTGGTCGCTTTTTTGGGATTTTTGCGAATCTGATTCCCTACCCCAATAAGCTAGATACCAAATGGTACAATGTGACCAGCGGAGCCATCGCTGTTTGCATCTCTATTTTTGTTTTGGGAATGTGCCTGACTATTTTAGCGACGGTGCCGATGGAGATGGTTCAGGAGCGGCTCAACAGCAGCTTCATGATTCGCTTTATTGTCAAGTATACCCCTATCACATCCAATATCCTCAAAGATCTCTGGGTGAATCAAGTTATCGGATAAAAGACGACTCAGTTGGCCTGCTAGCTGGGTTCTTTTTTACTAGAAAAGAAAGTTATGAACACAAAAATTTTAGAAACCTTAGAATTTAGCAAGATTAAAGAACTTTTTGCTCCCTATCTTTTGACCGAGCAGGGGCAGCTGGAGCTGGGCCTGCTTTTGCCGACTAGCAAGAAGGAGACGGTGGCCTCGGCTTTTCTGGAAATGACAGATATGCAGCAGATTTTTGTGCAGCATCCGCACTTTAGTCTGGTTGCGACCCAGGATATCACTGCCTTGACCAAGCGCTTAGAGCTGGAAAGCGACTTGAATATTGAGGAGTTTTTGGCTCTCAAGCGCGTCTTAGCTGTGACTCAGGAACTCAAGTCCTTTTATGATGACTTGGAAAATGTGCACTTGGAAAAGCTGGACCGTCTGTTTGAGAATCTAGTTGTTTTCCCTAAGCTGCAAGGAAGTCTGCAGGCTGTGAATGATGGCGGCTTTATTGAAAGCTTTGCCAGCGAAAGTTTGAGCCGTATCCGCCGAAAAATTCAAGAAAATGAAAACCAGGTGCGGGAAATTCTGCAAGAGATTCTCAAAAACAAGGGAGAAATGCTGGTGGATCAGGTAGTAGCCAGCCGGAATGGCCGCAATGTGCTGCCCGTGAAAAATACCTACCGCAACCGCATTTCTGGTGTGGTTCACGATATTTCTGCTAGCGGCAATACCGTCTATATCGAGCCTAGAGCAGTTGTCAATCTCAACGAAGAAATTGCCAGCAGTCGGGCGGACGAACGTTATGAAATTCAGCGGATTTTGCAGGAATTATCTGACCTCTTCCGTCCCCATGCAGCTGAAATTGCCAACAATGCTTGGATTATCGGACATCTGGACCTAGTGCGTGCCAAGATCCGCTTCATGCAGGAGACGGGATCGGTGGTGCCTGACCTGTCGGAAGAGCAGGACATCCAACTGCTTAGTATCCGTCATCCCCTGATTGAAAATGCAGTGGCTAATGATTTGCATTTTGGGCCAGACTTGACAGAGATTGTCATTACCGGGCCTAATACCGGTGGTAAGACCATCATGCTGAAGACCTTGGGCTTGGCTCAGATCATGGCCCAGTCAGGTCTGCCGATTCTGGCGGACAAGGGGAGTCGCGTCGGGATTTTCAGTCAGATTTTTGCAGACATTGGTGATGAGCAGTCCATTGAGCAGAGTTTGTCGACTTTCTCCAGTCACATGACTAATATCGTCTCTATTTTAGAGCAGGTTGATAGCGAGAGTCTGGTTCTGCTGGATGAGCTGGGAGCTGGAACTGACCCGCAGGAGGGAGCAGCTCTGGCTATTGCTATCTTGGAAGACTTGCGGCTAAGGCAGATTAAAACCATGGCGACGACCCACTATCCTGAGCTCAAAGCCTATGGGATTGAGACGGACTGGGTGGAAAATGCCAGCATGGAGTTTGATACAGATAGTTTAAGACCGACCTATCGCTTTATGCAGGGAGTGCCTGGTCGCTCCAATGCCTTTGAAATCGCTCGACGTTTGGGCTTGGCGGAAGTTATCGTTGGCCATGCCCAAGAGCAGACCAACACAGACAGCGATGTCAATCGAATCATTGAGCGACTAGAGGAGCAGACGCTGGAAAGCCGCAAGCGCTTGGATAATATCCGTGAGGTGGAGCAGGAAAATCTCAAATTTAACCGAGCCCTCAAAAAACTTTATAATGAGTTTAACCGAGAAAAGGAAACCGAGCTGAATAAGGCACGGTTGGAAGCCCAGGAAATCGTTGATTTGGCTTTGTCAGAGAGTGAGAGCATTCTCAAAAATCTCCATGATAAATCCAGTCTCAAACCGCATGAGATTATTGAAGCCAAGTCTCAGCTTAAAAAGTTGGCACCAGAAACCGTTGATTTATCAAAGAATAAGGTGCTCAAGCAGGCCAAGAAAAATCGGGCGCCCAAGGTGGGAGATGATATCCTAGTCACCAGCTATGGTCAGCGGGGAACCTTGGTCAAGCAACTCAAGGACGGTCGTTGGGAAGCCCAGGTCGGTCTTATCAAGATGACACTAGATGAGCAGGAATTCAACTTACTCAAAGCTGAAAAGGAGCAGCAACCTAAGCGCAAGCAGGTCAATGTGGTCAAGCGGGCTAATACTGCTGGACCGAAAGCTAGGCTAGATCTGCGCGGTAAACGCTACGAAGAGGCCATGGAAGAGCTGGATGCCTTTATCGATCAGGCCCTACTCAATAACATGGCTCAGGTGGATATTATCCACGGTATCGGGACCGGCGTCATCCGTGAAGGAGTGACAAAATACCTCCGCCGCAACAAGCACGTTAAGTCTTTTGGCTATGCTCCGCAAAATGCTGGCGGCAGCGGTGCAACGATTGTGATATTTAAGTAAGAGGCCAGAAATGAAAATACAAATCTATGACTCGACTTATGAGAAAAGTTGGATTTATACAAAGGCTTTGAGTTATCTCTTTTCGCCTTTCTTTGATGATATGAGCCGCAGCAAGGATGAGTTTACTGAAGAGCCTTACCAAGATTCGATTGAGCTCATAGCAGTGGAAGATGATCAGGTTGTGGGGCTTCTAGATATTGGGATTTACACCGAAGAGGCAAGTCATTCTTATGCATATTATCCGGGAGAAAAGATAGCTTACTTCGCTAATCTGGCTGTCCATCCTGATTTTCAGAATCAAGGGATAGCCAGTCAACTCTTTCAAACTGCTCGAGAGCAGCTGCATGAAAAGAAAGTTGAGGCCTTGGTCATCTTTACCAGAGACGGAGAGCAGGCAAATCACCTCTATCAGAAGTGGGGCGGCAAGCTGATTTGTCAAGATTATTTAGTTGTCGGACGCTCCAAAGATCAAAGACCGTTTTCTTTCAGCGTTGATACTAAGCAGCAGACAATCTGTCTGACAGATAAGTCAGGAAATCCTTTAGGCTATTATCAAAGAGAAGGACATTATATTGTCTCAAGGAAAGAAGATTTGGAGCATTTTGAGATTGATGAGCTTTACAAGGAACATACCTATGTCTTGAAAATCGAATAGGGTATTAGAAGTTTCAGCGAGAGATAACAGCGGGTCCTTTTATGAGGGCCTGCTTTTTGCTATAATGTAAGCAGCATAAAGTGTTTCGGAGGGTAAATTAAATAATGAGATTAAAACACGCATCAGGTTCTTGCACGACTATTTTGGTAGGCAAGAAAGCCAGTTACGACGGTTCAACCATTGTGGCTCGTACAGAGGATTCACAAAACGGGGTCTTTACGCCCAAGAAATTTGTTGTAGTGGAGCCACAAGACCAGCCACGCCATTATCAGTCAGTTTTGACATCTTTTGAGATGGAGTTGCCAGATAATCCAGTCCGTTATACGGCAGTGCCAGACGCAGTTCCCAAAGATGGAATTTGGGGAGCAGCCGGGATTAACAGCTACAATGTTGCTGTCAGCGCAACGGAAACGATTACGACCAACAGCCGCGTACTGGGGGCTGACCCTTTGGTAGAGTCAGGTATCAGCGAGGAAGATATCCTTACGCTGGTTCTTCCCTATATCAAGACAGCTCGCGAAGGGGTTCTTCGTCTAGGGAAAATCCTAGAGAAGTACGGCACTTATGAGTCCAATGGAATTGCAATCTCAGATGTCAATGAAATCTGGTGGCTGGAAACCATTGGCGGCCACCATTGGATGGCGCGGCGCGTGCCGGATGATGCCTATGTGACCAATCCCAATCAGCTGGGCAGCGATTATTTTGAATTTGACAATCCTGAGCACTTCCTCTGTCATCCAAATCTTAAAAACTTTATTGAGGAAAACCATCTCAATCTGAATTACTCGGACGAGGGTTTCAATCCCCGCTATGCTTTTGGCAGCCAGAAGGATAAGGACCGCCATTACAATACACCGCGAGCTTGGGATATCCAGCGTTTTCTCAATCCAGAAGCGGAGCAAGATCCAAGAAGTTTCTTCATTCCTTGGTGTCGTAAGCCTTACCGCAAGATTACAATCGAAGATGTCAAGTATGTCCTGAGCAGTCACTATCAGGATTCGCCTTATGATCCTTATGGAGCAGAGGGAGATTACCACAGCAGACGGGCCTTTCGGACCATTGGGATCAATCGGACCAGTCAGACAGCTATCTTACAGCTGCGCCCTAATCAACCGCAGGAAACAACGGGCATCCAGTGGCTATCCTACGGCTCCATGCCTTACAATACAGCTGTTCCTTTCTTTACTCAAGTCTCAACAACGCCAGACTACTTTGCCAACACGACAGACAAGGTTTCGACGGATTCCTTCTACTGGGCCAATCGCCTGATTGCTGGTCTGGCTGATGCTCATTTTAGCAGTCATGTCGGAGACTTGGATGATTATCAGGAAAAGATCATGGCCTGGGGTCATGAGATGATCGGTCGGGTAGATCGAGCTCTGGCTAAGGGCGAGGATGTGGACTTTGAAGCTGAAAATCAAGCTATGAGCGACAAGGTGCAAGAAGCGACAGACCGGCTCTTGGAGAAAGTTCTCTTGGATGCCAGCAATCTCATGACCAACCATTTCTCACTGAGTGACTAAGATCCTACCCGTAGCAAATATTTTTCTTTCTCTTGCTTTTGGTGTAAAATGTTATCAAAAGTAAGCTATTAAAGGAGAAAATTTATGGTAGTAGCAGTTACAGATGCAACATTCGCAGAAGAAACAAAAGACGGACTGGTTCTGATTGATTTTTGGGCAACTTGGTGCGGTCCATGCCGTATGCAGTCACCTATCTTGGAGCAGTTGGCAGGGGAAGTTCATGAAGACGAATTGAAAATCCTCAAAATGGATGTGGATGAAAATCCGAATACTGCCCGCGAATTTGGCATTATGTCCATTCCGACCCTTCTGTTCAAGAAAGACGGTCAAGTCGTTAAGCAAGTCGCAGGTGTTCATACTAAAGACCAGCTCAAGGCTATTATCGCTGAATTAAGCTAAGTAAGAAGCCTCTGGGCTTCTTTTTTTGTATAAAAAAACGTTTACATGCTTAAATTTTTTTATAAAATATTGACAAAAGGCGAATGTTCTTTTAGAATAATAGAAAATTAATAATCAACACCGAACGAAGTTTTTCAGAAAGAGGCGGGCACCTCTGACTGTGAAATGGACGGAACTCTGGAGAGACCATGAATGGCACCGAAGGGGCAAGGCGGTTTAGAACCGCTCAAACTCTCAGGTAAAAGGACAGAGCGAAGAGGCAGGGATTTCCCTACTCCAGCACATCCAGAGTACATGTTTTTCATGTGCTCTTTCTTTTTCTCGGTGTGAAAAGGAGTTTATATCATGTTGGAAATATTGAATCGTCTGGATTCTTTTGTTTGGGGTCCGCCCCTGCTCATTTTGCTGGTTGGTACTGGTATCTATCTCAGTCTGCGTCTAGGCTTGTTGCAGATTTTTCGTCTTCCGCGTGCCTTTCGGCTAATCTTTGTATCAGACGAGGAGCATCAGGGCGATGTCTCGAGCTTTGCGGCTCTCTGTACGGCTCTAGCCGCGACGGTGGGAACGGGAAATATCATCGGAGTGGCAACAGCCATTAAAACGGGTGGACCGGGTGCTCTCTTCTGGATGTGGGTGGCTGCTTTCTTTGGGATGGCGACGAAGTATGCCGAAGGCCTCTTAGCTATCAAGTACCGCCGCAAGGATGCTCATGGCGCTATGGCGGGCGGTCCCATGCACTATATCCTATTAGGAATGGGCGAGAAATGGCGCCCGCTGGCCATCTTTTTTGCGATAGCTGGTATCTTGGTGGCTCTCTTGGGGATTGGGACCTTTACGCAGGTCAATTCCATCACAGAGGCCATGCAGAATACCATTCAGCTGCCTCCAGCTGTGACAGCTTCTATCTTGGCTATTTTGGTGGCTCTGGTTATTTTCAGCGGTATCCAGTCTATTGCTCGAGTATCGACCAAGGTTGTGCCCTTTATGGCGGCTATTTATATCTTGGGGACTGTGACTGTCTTAGCGGTTAATCTCGATCGTCTGCTGCCGACTCTCCAGCTGGTCTTTAGCTCAGCATTTAGCCAGACGGCTGCTGTCGGTGGCTTTGCCGGTGCGACCATCCAGATGGCAATTCAAAATGGGGTCGCGCGTGGAGTTTTCTCCAATGAATCTGGCTTGGGATCAGCGCCCATTGCAGCGGCGGCAGCTCGGACTAAGGAACCGGTAGAACAGGGCTTGATTTCCATGACCGGAACCTTTATTGACACCCTGATTATCTGTAGCCTGACAGGATTGACGATTTTAATCACAGGGGTCTGGGATGGCAATCTCAACGGTGTGTCCCTGACTCAGGCAGCCTTTGCGAGTGTTTTTGCTAATTTTGGTCCGGTTCTGCTTTCAGTCTTTCTAGTTCTGTTTGCCTTTACGACTATTTTAGGTTGGAACTACTATGGCGAGCGCTGTTTTGAATTTCTCTTTGGGGTGCGCTATATCCGCGTTTATCGCCTGCTCTTTGTCCTTATGATTGTTCTCGGTGGCTTTGTGGGTCTAGAGGCGGTCTGGATTCTTGCAGATATTGTCAATGCCCTCATGGCCTTGCCGAACTTAATCGCTCTTCTGGTGCTTTCTCCTATTGTTATCAGTGAAACAAAGAAATACTTTGCCAAGCATCGAAAGAACTAATTTTCGCACATAAAAAAGCCTCTAGCTTTCTGTAATGATGGAAGTCTAGAGGTTTTTGTTGAAATTAATAGCGTTTTTCTTTCGGCCAGCTGCTCATCTCGGCCACAGCTGTAAAGAGGACATCAGTAGAAGAGTTGAGGGCTGTCTCGCAGGAGTCCTGAATGACACCGATGACAAAGCCGACGCTGACTACCTGCATGGCCAAATCATTGGAAATCCCAAAGAGGCTGCAAGCGACTGGAATGAGCAGAAGAGACCCGCCAGCTACACCGGAAGCCCCACAGGCAGAAATTGCTGCTACGACACTGAGAACTAGAGCTGTGCCAAAGTCAACCCGGATACCCAGCGTATTGACAGCAGCCAAGGTCAGGGTATTGATAGTAATAGCAGCCCCTGCCATGTTGATAGTGGCTCCCAGAGGAATAGAGACTGAGTAGGTCTCTGGATTGAGTCCTAGCTCCCGACAGAGTTTCATATTGACGGGTATGTTTGCCGCAGAACTGCGCGTGAAAAAGGCAGTTACACCACTGACTCGTAGACAGCGCCAGACCAAGGAATAAGGATTTTTCTGCAGCATGATAAAGCTAATCAAAGGATTGATAATCAGAGCGACAATCAGCATGCTGGCTATCAAGACCAGCAGCAGGATACCATAGCTTTTTAGAGCCTGGAAGCCTTTGCCGGAAATGGTCGTGTAGACCAGGCCTAAAATGCCAAGAGGGGCTAGATTGATAATCCACTCGACAATCTTAGAAGTGATATCTGCCAAGGTTTGGAGCAGTTCCTTGCTGTGGTGGCTAGCTTCTCGCATGGCAATTCCAAAGATAACAGCCCAAGACAGGATACCGATGTAGTTAGCGGTGATGAGGGCGTTGACGGGATTGTCCACCAGCTGAAGCAGAAGATTGCTGAGGACTTGTCCGATTCCATCTGGCGGAGAAACTTTTTGGGAGGACGAAGCCAACTCTATGCTAATTGGAAAGAAGAAGTTGACCAGAACCGCTACCAAGGCAGCCGCAAGGGTTCCCAGAAGATAAAGCAAGATGACCGTCTTCATATTGCTTTTTTGCCCCTTTTGCTGCTGAGACAGGGCATTTGCCACCAGAGCGAAGACGAGGATCGGAGCGATGGCCTTGAGGCCGCCAACGAAGATTTGGCCCAGAAGTCCGATGGCTTGTGCTTGGGGAAAGGTGATAGCCAGCAGGACACCAATGCCAATACCAATGGAAATCCGCTTGATTAGATTGGTTTTATTCCAAATAGTGATGAAGCGATGGACCATGTAAGTTCCTTTCTTGTCTTAGATACTTATTTTATTATACGATAGAAAGAGGGCGAAAGCAATGCTAGGTCATGCTAACCATTCTATGTCCATGCAGATTGGTCTTTGTGGTATAATGGTAGTAATCTTTTTGGAGGTAGCCTATGTCTAAGACCGGAAATGTCTTTTCCCGCTATATCCAGCAGTTTGACTGGAGCAAGATTGCAGATGACCTTTTTTCCAAGCTGGTCTCTTTACTTCTGCTTTTTATCTTATTTTACATCGTTAAGAAAATCCTGCATTTGTCAGTGACCAAGATCATTGCTCCCTCTCTCAAGCTATCCAAGCAGGATGTAGCCAGACAGAAAACCATTACTCGGCTGATTGAGAATCTGCTTAATTATGTCTTGTATTTCCTCTTGATTTACTGGGTTTTATCCATCTTGGGACTGCCGGTTTCCAGTCTTTTGGCTGGTGCGGGGATTGCCGGTGTGGCGATCGGTATGGGAGCTCAGGGCTTCCTGTCGGATCTAGTCAATGGCTTCTTTATTCTTCTCGAGCGGCAGTTAGATGTTGGTGACAATGTCCGCCTGACTAACGGTCCTATCAACATCGCTGGAACAGTAATCAGTGTCGGGATTCGGACGACGCAGGTACGGGACGCGGACGGAACGCTTCATTTTGTGCCAAACCGCAATATCATGGTTGTCAGCAATCTGTCTCGTGGAGATATGCGGGTTCTGATTGACATTCCCATTTATGCCCAGACGGATTTGGACGAGATTTACCGCATCATTGCCAAGGTCAATGAAGAAGCTGTTCCAGAACATCCAGAGATTCTTAAAGAGCCGAATATCTTGGGGCCGCAGATGGCTTCAAATGGCCAGTTCAACTTCCGTATTAGCATGATAGTGCAGGGAGGCATGCAGATTTCTATTTACCATATCTTCTACCGTCTTTACCATGAGGCGCTTTTGCGAGAAGGGATTGAGCTTCCGACGCTTGGACCTCTTTCAAAAGGCAAGTAATTATTGATTAGAAAGGTCCATATGAATCAGCGAATTCAGCAGGAGATTGTCAGTGAGGACAATCTTGTTTACCGTTTAAAACGCCCTCTCCACAAGCAGGGGCTCTTTTGGGCAGCTCTGGTGTCTGGGATTATTATCTTTCTTCTGGCCTTACTCAGCATTCTCCTCGTCATTACTACGATTGGCCTTATGGAGGAAAATGACCATCTCAAGTCTCTCACAGGCTACCATAACTCGCCTTTAGAGTCCTATAACAGCCATGCTTTTGAAAAAACAGTTGAATTTTCCAGTGGACTTAAGGTGACAGTTCATTCGGCAGTGGAAGATAGCAAGAGAGTCATGAGCGATGAGTCAACAGGAGTAGCTGTCGTTGCGACTATCACGGTTGAAAATACTTCGAAAAAGCCCATTCTGGTCAGTCCTTATGATTTTGGACTCTATGACAAGAAGGAAAATGTCTATATTTTGGATGGCTCAACCTTTGACAATACACAAATCGGCACCAATCTGGTGCCAGGCAAGTCCATCCGCTTTGACCTAATCTTTGATGGGGAAGGCGGCGATGAGGATACCTATACCGTGACCTACGAAAATGCTAAGTGGCAAAAGGAGAAAAACAAGACAAAGCAAGAGAAAAAGAAGGAGCAATAGGGAATATTATCCCATCACTTTAACGCCTTTGCTATTTTCCGCACCCAGATTTGAAAGTGGAGGCAGCAAATTGAATAGATAAAAGAAGATTTGAGACAAAAGTTTCAAATCTTTTTCTTGACTCTGACCTTAGAGGAGGGTGTATACTGGTGAAAATTAGAAAAGGAGATTATCATGCAAATCAATATCATTCGTTCTGATAAGGTTTATCAGGAGTTGCTCGAATTGCCTTTAGAAAAGAGAGAAGGTTGCTTTCGCGCTAAAATATTAGCACCTTTTGCAACAAAATATCAAACACAACACATTCCTCTGAAAGCGAAGTATCCCGGAGGATTTGATGCTCTTTTCCTACTTGGCTTTATGAATCAGCTACCCAGCACTCTGTCAGAAAAGGATAGACCGGCTATTGATGCTCTGAGCTCTGATCAACTCTGGCAAAATTGTCAAGATACCATCAAGAGGAGTATAGGTCTTTTTGAGCAAGCTGGCTATGATTTAGAGGTTGAGGATTACCATTTTACTATTTTATTAGGCAATCCAGAAAAGCCCATGCTCCAGCTCAATAAGGGTTACAGTGGAGATGGAGGAATTCCAGGCTACCTCATGCTTAGTCTGCTACCGAATGACTATACTTTGCCACGTGTACAGGCGGCGCTGGCCCACGAGTGCAACCATAATGTCCGCTTCCAATTTATCAAATGGAACCAGCAGACAACACTAGCAGACTGGGTAGTTAGTGAAGGATTGGCAGAGTCTTTTGCTGCTGAACTCTATGGCAAAGATCTCATCGGACTTTGGGTCACTTCAACTAGTTCCGAGCAGTTAGAAGAGATTAAGCCCATCATCTCAAGTCAGCTTCAGCTAACGGGGATGGCGGAAATGGCTCCTTATCTCTACGGTGATGAAATCGCTGAGATTCAAGGTCAAATACCAGTCGGTATGCCTTATGCTGCGGGCTATGCTTATGGCTATCATCTGATACAAGCCTATCTAAAAAAGACGGGTAAGAATATTATTGAAGCGACAGTGACGCCTACAGAAGAGATTTTAGAAGGAACTAAAGACTTTTGGAAATGACACATTTTTGCTTGAAAATCTACCAGAACCTGATATAATGTAGGTGATTTCTGGAGGTATCAGTATGCATTATAAAAGAATTGAATTAAAAGTCACAAATCAAGGTATCCATGAGCACAAAATTTTTCAAGGGGTTAAAATTTTCAGCCGTAGCAAGCTGTCCAAAGATCAGAAAAGCATTCTGACGCAGAAGATTTACCTGACTCCGAAGCAAAACATTGTTTACTATCAACGGACAGATGTCAACTATGACCAGAACTGGCATCATAAGAAGGATTATTATGAACTAGCTTATAGCCAGTTGGACAGAGAGACTGTTTTTAAGGTTTGCCAAGATTTTGACGAACTAAGTCCTTTCCTGGAGAATGAGCTGTTAGAGAAGCTAAAAGAAAAGCAGGTAGCAGGCAAATTTTTTGAAAAATTAGATATATAAAAATCCGGCTGCTTTGATAAGCAGTCGGATTTATTCTAGTTTGATAGTGCTTAAACAAATACCTTGCGCAATCATGGTATCTGCCACGTTTTCGAAGACAGGGATATTAGCACTAGCCAGGTAGTCTTTGCCAAGTCCGTAAGTTTCAGAGGTAGTTTTAGCTGCGTTGAGGATGTTGGTCATGATGTCCTTGAGACGGCCAGAGTATACTGACATCTATTCATCTGATAAGAGGGATTTTATCATCCAGATATTCATAGCTGGGTGACCGGCAGCGTTAGAAAGTGGTTGCTGCAGTGATGTAAAACCATAGTGCTGATAGATGGCCACGGCCGTAGCCAGTTCAGTAGTGGTTTCTAGATAAAGCTGTTCATAACCTGTTAGACGGGCTTCTTGGAAAATCTGCTTTATCAGCCGGCTAGAATAACCTTTGCCACGACTATTTTTAGTGACATACAGTTTTTGTAATTCAGCAATCTTATCAGACACAGGTGCAAAGCCACCGCAGCCAACGAGATGACCTTCATCTTCCAGAACAAAGTAAGCTGCCCTCTCTTGATGTTGATAATAGTCGGCCAAATGATCTAGATGAGAATCAAAGTAGACAGTTCCTGGTTTGTCAAGCCCGAATTCCTCTAAGCTAGCTCGAATGAGCTGCGCTACAGCTGGATTGTCTCTCACTTCCATTGGCCGTAAGTTCATGATAGTCCTCCGATAGGATGTATCGACTAGTTAAACAATACCTTGAGCAATCATAGCATTTGCTACGTTTTCGAAGGCAGCAATGTTAGCACCAGCCAGGTAATCTTTGCCAAGTCCGTAAGTTTCAGCAGTTGTTTTAGCTGTATTGAAGATATTTGTCATGATGTCTTTGAGGCGGCCGTCAACTTCTTCGCGAGTCCATGACAGACGAAGGCTATTTTGGCTCATTTCAAGGGCAGATACAGCTACACCACCAGCATTAGCAGCTTTAGCAGGTCCGTAGAAGATACCATTCTCTTTGTAAATTGCGATAGCATCCAGGTCGCTAGGCATGTTGGCACCTTCAGATACACAGATAACGCCTTGAGCAACCAAACGTTTAGCTGCGTCACCATTGATTTCATTTTGTGTCGCACATGGCAGAGCGATGTCATATTTCTCAGCGTAAGTCCAGACAGAACCTTCATGGTAAGTAGCAGTAGCTTTTTCAGCAGCATATTCTGTCAAGCGAGCGCGGCGTTTTTCTTTGACATCAACCAAAAGATCAAAGTCAATACCGTTTTCATCGATAACATAACCGTTTGAGTCAGAAACAGAGATAACAGTTGCTCCCAGCTCAGTTGCTTTTTGAAGAGCGTATTGGGCTACGTTACCAGAACCAGAAATAACCACCTTCTTGCCAGCAAAGCTTTGGCCGTTAGCCTTGAGCATTTCTTCTGTGTAGTAAACCAATCCATAACCAGTTGCTTCTGGACGGATCAAACTGCCGCCAAATCCAAGGGGTTTACCAGTCAAGACACCAGCGTCGAATTGGTTAAGGCGTTTGTATTGACCGTAGAGGTAGCCGATTTCACGTCCGCCGACACCGATATCACCAGCTGGAACGTCAAGAGATGGGCCGATGTGCTTTTGCAATTCTGTCATAAAGCTTTGGCAGAAGCGCATCACTTCAGCATCAGTCTTACCTTTGGGATCAAAGTCAGATCCACCTTTACCACCGCCGATTGGCAGGCCAGTCAAGACGTTTTTAAAGATTTGCTCAAATCCGAGGAATTTCAAGATACCTTGGTTTACAGTTGGGTGGAAACGAAGTCCGCCTTTATAAGGACCAACTGCTGAGTTAAATTGTACGCGGTAACCACGGTTGACTTGTACGTTGCCTTCGCGGTCTACCCAAGGAACACGGAAGCTGATAACGCGCTCAGGCTCAGTAATACGCGCTAGGATGTTTTCTTCAATGTATTCTGGGTGTTTTTCGAAAACGGGCTCCAGAGTATTGAGAAACTCTTCAACAGCTTGGAGGAATTCTGCCTCGTGTCCGTTGCGGGCTTTTACGGTCTCGAAAGTGCTTTGGATATATTCTTTAGCAGTTGTCATCTGTCATTCTCCTTTAAATAAAATAGTAAACCATCCTGTCGAAAGCTGCTTGCAACTTATGTGACGAGGATGTGTTTAAATTTTTAAAACAGGCATCTTTTAGATGTCATATTTTATTACATGGAACATTATAGCAGACTTTTTTTCTCTTGTAAAGAAAAAAGTTGAATTTTCTAAAAATTTCCACAATTTGTTTTCTGAAATATTCCAGAAAATAGCTGAGCGAACTGGATGTTTTCCGAACGTTAGTCAGGAATTGCCGGTTAAAAAAACGAAAAAGCGGAGTTTGGTGATATAATAGAGGAAATGAGCTAAAGGCACTCGCCTTCAGAAGAAAAAGGAGCGTTTTACTATGGTTTCGACATCTACACAGATTGCTGGTTTTGATTTTGATAACTGCCTGATGAATGCAGCTGGGGTTGCCTGCATGACAAAAGAGGAACTGGCAGAAGTCAAAGATTCTGCTGCGGGAACATTTGTGACCAAGACAGCGACGCTGGAATTTCGTCAGGGAAACCCAGAACCGCGCTATCAGGATGTTCCGCTAGGGTCTATCAACTCCATGGGCCTGCCCAACAATGGTTTGGACTACTATCTTGACTACCTGCTGGAACTCCAGGAAAGCGAAGCAAATCGGACTTTCTTCCTCTCTTTGGTCGGTATGTCGCCAGAAGAAACCCACACCATTCTTAAGAAAGTGCAGGCAAGTGACTTTAAAGGCATTACTGAGCTCAATCTCTCCTGCCCCAATGTCCCTGGCAAGCCGCAGATTGCTTACGACTTTGAAACGACGGAAAAGATTTTGTCAGAGGTTTTTGCTTATTTTACCAAGCCGCTGGGTATCAAGTTGCCTCCTTATTTTGACATCGTGCATTTTGATCAAGCCGCTGCGATTTTTAACAAATATCCGCTCAAGTTTGTCAATTGTGTAAACTCTATCGGAAATGGTCTTTATATAGAAGATGAGTCAGTGGTCATTCGTCCGAAAAATGGTTTTGGGGGTATCGGAGGTCAGTACATCAAGCCGACCGCTCTGGCCAATGTCCATGCTTTTTACCAACGCCTTAAACCGGAAATCCAAATCATTGGAACAGGTGGTGTTCTGACGGGGCGCGATGCCTTTGAGCATATCCTCTGTGGAGCCAGTATGGTACAGGTAGGAACAAACCTTCATAAAGAAGGAGTGGCAGCCTTCGAACGCATCACCGCAGAACTGAAGAGTATTATGGAAGAAAAAGGCTATGAAAGCTTAGAAGATTTTCGAGGAAAATTGAAGTATATTGAGGAATAATCTTCTATACAAGAGTTGTTGTGATTTGAAATGAAGAACATAGCTGGGTTGATTGTCATTAAGACCCAGCTTTTTCATATCAATTTGAAGAAAGTTCTAATCAAATTGCTATAATTTCGACTCCTTTTATGAGAAAATAGTCGCAAAGAAATGAGGTGTTTTTATGGCAGAAATTTATTTAGCAGGTGGATGCTTCTGGGGATTGGAAGAGTACTTTTCTCGCATTGAGGGTGTGGAGGAAACGACAGTCGGCTACGCCAATGGACAGGTGGAATCAACCAACTACCAGCTGATTCATCAGACGGACCATGCAGAGACGGTTCATTTAATCTATGATGAAAAGCGGGTCAGCCTGCGGGAAATCCTACTCTATTATTTCCGAGTCATTGATCCTCTGTCAGTCAATAAGCAGGGAAATGATGTAGGACGTCAGTATCGGACGGGCGTTTACTATACCAATCAAGCCGATAAGGCGGTCATTGAGCAGGTCTTTGCTGAGCAGGAAAAGCAGCTGGGACAAAAGATTGCTGTTGAGCTAAAACCTTTGCGCCACTATGTCCTAGCTGAGGACTATCATCAGGATTATCTCAAGAAAAATCTCGGTGGCTACTGTCATATCAATGTCAATGATGCTTATCAGCCCTTGGTCGATCCGAGCCCATACGAGAAACCTACAGATGCGGAACTAAAAGAGCAGCTGACGGAAGAACAGTACCAGGTGACCCAGCATAGTGCAACAGAGCGTCCTTTCCATAATGCCTACAATGCCACTTTTGAAGAAGGAATTTATGTTGATGTGACGACTGGAGAGCCGCTCTTTTTTGCTGGAGACAAGTTTGAGTCTGGTTGCGGCTGGCCTAGCTTTAGCCGGCCCATTGCCAGAGAAGTTCTGCGATACTATGAAGACAAGAGCCATGGCATGGAGCGGATCGAAGTGCGCAGCCGTTCAGGGAACGCCCATCTGGGGCATGTCTTCACAGACGGACCAGAAGCAGCAGGCGGCTTGCGCTATTGTATCAACTCAGCAGCTCTGCGATTTATTCCAAAAGAGAAAATGGAAGCAGAAGGATATGGCTATCTGCTGACCTTCATGCAGTAAAAGGGGATAAAATCAACTCAAATGCTTCAAATCGTTATATAATTTTTTTATCACGGCGATAAATTATTTATATAAGCCAAGTCTCCTTTAACATGGTAAAATGAGAAGTAATCTTATAAAATAGAAGATTTAGAATTTTATCCATTAAAGGAGAATAAATGATGAATTTGAAAAAAATCTTTTCAGTCGGCTTAGTCGGCCTGGCAGCCTTGGGTTTGGCAGCTTGCGGAGGCTCTTCTAGTAAGGAGAGCAAATCAGCAGACGGACCTGTAACCGTCAAGGTTGGGGTAATGAGCCTGAGTGATACAGAAGAAGCGCGCTGGAACAAGGTTCAAGAGATTCTTGACAAAGAAAATGCAGGCGTTAAATTAGAGTATACACAGTTTACCGACTACTCTCAGCCTAACCAAGCTCTGCTTGACGGTGATGTGGATATCAACGCTTTCCAACATTACAACTTCCTTGAAAACTGGAACAAAGAGAAGGGAGCAGACCTTGTGTCTGTTGCGGATACCTATATCGCTCCTATTCGTCTCTACTCTGGTACAAAGGACGGCAAAAATAAATACACAGATGTGAAAGACATCCCAGAAAATGGGACAATTGCCGTTCCAAATGATGCGACAAATGAGAGCCGTGCTCTTTATCTTCTTGAATCAGCTGGCTTGATTAAGCTTGATGTTAAAGGGAACGAGCTTGCGACTGTTGCCAATATCAAAGAAAACAAGAAGAATCTGACAATTTCTGAGTTGGATGCTTCTCAAACACCAGCTTCTCTGACTTCAGCAGATGCTGCAGTTGTCAATAATACTTTCGTCCGCGAAGCAGGCATTGACTACAAGAAGGCCCTCTTCAAAGAAGAAGCCAATGAAAACTCAAAACAATGGTATAACCTGATTGCAGCGAAACCAGATTGGAAGAAATCAGACAAGGCTGACGCGATTGAAAAAATTATCAAGGCTTACCATACTGATGAAGTGAAAAAAGTTATTGAAGAATCATCAGATGGTATGGATCAGCCGGTTTGGTAATTTTTTTCCAGCAGAAGGTCATTGTATTGAATAAATGAAATGATTAAGAAGGGCGGAGATTAGCTTCTCCAGCCCTTTATCTGCTATTATGATCATTTAGTTTGATCATTATCTAGCTTTTAGCTAGGTCGGTATAGATTGTAGCTTATGATTTTACATTTCCCTAGTCGAGCGACAGGCGGAAAGCAAACTAAGAGGCTATAGTGGCTAAATCTCATATTGGACAAATCAAGGAGTGAATCGGAAATTATGGGCAAAGAAATTATCAAATTGGATCACATTGATGTCATTTTTAAGCAAAAAAAGCAAGACATTAAGGCTGTAGAAGATGTGACCATTCATATTAATCAGGGTGATATTTATGGAATTGTAGGCTATTCTGGTGCCGGGAAATCTACTCTGGTCCGTGTCATTAACTTGCTGCAGGTGCCGTCTGCTGGTAAGATCACGGTGGATGATACGGTTTTCTATGATCATCATCAGGTTCAGCTTACTGCAGCTCAGTTGCGCCAAAAGCGTAAGGATATCGGGATGATTTTCCAGCATTTTAACCTCATGGCTCAGATGACAGCCAAGGAAAATGTTGCTTTTGCGCTTAAGCATTCACCTTTATCAGCTGCTGAAAAAGAGAAGAAAGTTCACACTCTTTTGGACTTGGTAGGCTTAGCAGATCGGGCGGACAATTATCCTGCCCAGCTGTCTGGCGGTCAGAAGCAGCGGGTGGCCATTGCACGGGCCTTAGCCAATGATCCCAAAATCCTAATCTCGGACGAGTCCACATCTGCTCTGGATCCTAAGACCACCAAGCAGATTCTGGCTCTATTGCAGGATTTGAATCAAAAATTGGGTCTGACTATTGTCCTCATTACCCACGAAATGCAGATTGTCAAGGACATTGCCAACCGGGTAGCCGTTATGCAGAATGGTCAGCTGATTGAGGAAGGTTCAGTTCTGGATATTTTCTCTAATCCCAAGAATGAGCTGACCCAAGACTTCATTACGACTGCAACGGGTATCAATGAGGCCATGATCAAAATCAATCAGCAAAAGATTGTGCAAAACCTGCCGGAAAATTCCATTCTGGCCCACCTGAAATACTCAGGTGTGGTGACGGACACAGCCATTATAAACGATATTTACAAGCAGTATCACATATCTGCCAATATTCTTCACGCCAATATTGAGATTTTAGACCATGTACCAGTCGGAGAAATGGTCGTTATCTTATCTGGAGAGACCAAGCAACTGGCGGCGGTGCAGGAAAGTCTGCGCGAAGCAGGAGTAGAGCTGCATGTTTTGAAAGAAGGGAGTAACTAATGCTACAGCTGATTCAACAATTTATGCCCAATGTTTATAGAATGGGCTGGTCTGGGCAGGCTGGCTGGGGAACAGCTATTTACCTGACTCTGTATATGACTATCATTCCTTTCTTTATCGGAGGGATTCTAGGCTTTATCGCAGGTCTCTTGCTTGTCTTGACAGGGCCTAGAGGTATTTTGGAAAATAGACTTGTCTTTTTCGTATTGGACAAGGTTACCTCTATCTTCCGGGCTATTCCGTTCATCATTCTCCTAGCCCTCATCAATCCTTTTACTCGGATTATTGTGGGAACTGGGATTGGACCGACTGCGGCCTTGGTGCCTCTTTCACTGGCTGTTTTTCCTTTCTTTGCCCGTCAGGTTCAGGTGGTCTTATCCGAACTAGACCGAGGAGTCATTGAAGCGGCGCAGGCTAGTGGTGCTACTTTCTGGGACATTGTCGGTGTTTACCTGCGGGAAGGTCTGCCGGACTTGATTCGGGTGACGACTGTTACGCTGATCTCTCTGGTTGGTGAGACTGCTATGGCGGGAGCGATTGGTGCTGGCGGACTGGGAAATGTTGCCCTGACTTATGGTTATCAGCGTTTCAACCATGATGTGACTATTCTTGCGACCATTCTTATTTTGCTGCTCATCTTCTTTATTCAGTTTGTTGGGGATTTCCTGACACGGAAGATTAGTCATAGATAATGATTGACAACTAGGGCCTCAGCTGGGGCTCTTTTTTATGCCATAATTGTATTAAAAGACTTGCACAATTAGATTAGGCTTGTTATAATAGCTAAAATCTCTTGAAGCCAAGTATTGGGAAAGTGAGGATATGGCGGATGAAAGCTTATACAAATGTCAATCTAGTGACCTGTGACAGCGCATTTCATGTTTACCGGGAAGGGCTGTTGGTCGTGGAAGATGACCGCATTGCCTACTGCGGTCCCTATGATGAAAACTGGCTAGGGAAATGCAGTGAAACAGTGGATTATGAAGGGGCTTGGATCATGCCAGGGCTGGTCAACTGCCATACTCACTCGGCCATGACCTTGCTGCGCGGGATTCGTGATGACAGTAATCTGCATGAATGGCTGGAGGACTATATCTGGCCAGCAGAAAGTCAGTTCACAGCGGATCTAACGACCGAGGCTGTCCAGCTAGCTTTGGCTGAAATGCTGCTGTCAGGAACAACAACTTTTAACGACATGTATAATCCTCAGGGAGTAGAGATTGACCGGATTTACCAAACTGTGCGGCAGTCTGGTATGCGCTGCTATTTCTCACCAACCCTCTTTAGCTCAGAGTCGGAAACAGCAGAAGAGACTCTGGCTCGTACTCGTGCCATTATTGAGAAAATTCTCTCCTATAATGATGAAGATTTTCAGATCATGGTGGCGCCTCATTCGCCTTATGCCTGTGACGAAGCTTTGCTCAAGGGAAGTCTTGAGCTAGCGCGTGAACTGGATTTGAAGCTTCATATCCATGTGGCAGAGACCCAGGAAGAAAATAAAATCATTCTTGAGCGTTATGGTAAAAGGCCTCTGGCTTTCTTGAAAGGCCTAGGCTACTTGGAGCAGTCAGCCATTTTTGCTCACGGGGTTGAGCTGAATCCTTCAGAGATTGCGGACTTAGCGGCTTCACCAGTCAGCATCGCCCACAATCCTATCAGCAACCTCAAGCTGGCTTCCGGTGTAGCTCCAGTGACAGACTTATTAGCTGCTGGGGTGACCGTTGGACTAGCTACAGACTCTGTTGCTTCCAATAATAATCTGGATATGTTTGAAGAAGGTCGGACAGCGGCTCTCCTTCAGAAGATGCGGGCAGGAGATGCGACCCAGTTTACGATTGATCAGGCCTTGAAAGCTTTGACTATTGAAGGAGCCAAGACGTTGGGCTTGGAGGACAAAATCGGCAGTCTTGAATCGGACAAGCAAGCCGATTTCATTGTCATTCAACCTAAGGGACGACTTCATCTCTATCCTTTGGAAAATATGCTGTCGCACCTAGTATATGCGGTCAAAGGCAGCGATGTTCAGGATGTCTACATTGCTGGGCAGCAGGTCGTCCGAGACGGCCAGGTGCTGACCGTTGATGTAGGGAGTTTTGTGTAAGAATGAAAGCTGAGTTTCAGCTCGGCAATCAGCTATTAGAATTGAAAAAATAGATAATGAAGCAGGAGAATGGTG
Organism: uncultured Streptococcus sp.; assembly: GCF_963536705.1. GTDB lineage: Bacteria > Bacillota > Bacilli > Lactobacillales > Streptococcaceae > Streptococcus. The sequence continues at coordinate 70,879 of NZ_CAUTAP010000014.1, forward strand.
GAAGCATGCCGCAATTTGAAGATTGTAGCATGCTTCTCCCTCTCCTGCTTTTTGCTTTTCTTTCCTTTTGACGGTAAAAATAGTACAATATAGTAAAGATTGATGTGCTGTTATCAAGCAAGAAAAGGCGGAGAGATGTGATGGATAAAAAAATTCTTTGGGAGAAGATTCAGACTTTTTTTCAGGAACTTTGGAAGAAGATATCTGATTTTACTGCGGAACATAATCTGCTGGCAGATGCTTACCATGCTTGGCGGGACTGGTTTATGGAACTTCCATTTCCTCGTCCCAAAATCTTTCAAAAACAGCTTAGCAATCGCCAGTTTGTCGGAGTGCTTTTGACCGTAGTAGGGCTGTCAGCCAGCTTAATCCTCTTGTCAGAACATTTGCAGGATTTTACCTTTCTGTCTCCTAGTAAGAAAGAGCAGCAGTCAGATTCCTCTCAGAATCAGACGGTTCGCATCATGGCAACTGGGGATTTGCTTTATCACGATGGCCTTTATCTGAGCGCTCAGAAAGAAGATGGCACTTATGATTTTTCTGAGAATTTCCAATATGCTAAGGAATGGCTTCTGCAGGGAGATTTGGTCTTAGGGGACTTTGAGGGCACGATTCGGCCGGACTATCCCTTGAATGGCTATCCGCTCTTTAATGCTCCGGAAGCTGTAGTTCCAGCAATCAAGGATGCTGGCTATCAGGTGATGGACCTAGCTCATAATCACATTTTAGACTCTGGCTTGGAGGGAGTTTTCACTACAGCTCAGGCTTTTGAAAAAGAGGGAATCACTCCTATCGGTGTTTATCCACATGAAAGCCGCAGTCAGGCACCACTCTTGATAAAGGAAGTTAAAGGCATTAAGATTGCACTGCTGGCTTACTCCTATGGTTACAATGGTATGGAAGGGCTGCTCAGTCAGGAAGACTATGATAATCGCCTGTCCGATCTGGATGAAGAAAAGATGCGGGCCGAGATTGAGCGGGCGGAAAAGGAAGCAGATATCACGGTTGTTATGCCTCAGATGGGGGTAGAGTACCAGCTGGAGCCGACAGAAGAGCAGATGACCCTTTACCATAAAATGGTTGATTGGGGAGCAGATATCGTCTTTGGAGGGCATCCGCATGTGGTTGAGCCGGCGGAGATTTTAGAGAAAGATGGTCAGAAGAAGCTGATCATGTATTCTATGGGAAATTTCATTTCCAATCAGCGCATCGAAACTATGGAGGGAATTGAAAATGCTCATTGGACCGAGCGCGGAGTGCTAATGGATGTTACCATTGAAAAGACACCAAAGGGCACACAGATAAAAAGTGCCCAGGCTCATCCGAGCTGGGTCAGCCGAGTTGAAAAGGGCACTACTTCGGCAGACGGTCTACCTTTATACACTTATCAGACCTGGATTTTGGACGACTTTGTCGAAGGTGGCAAGTATCGAGACAAACTGGATCAAGAAACCAGAGCACGGATTGATACCGCCTATCAGGAAATGAATTCTCATGTTGGACTGAATTGGCCGGAGCAATAAATTGCTTGAATATGATTTTAGCCAGATTGGATTTGCCAATCTGGTTTTTGCTGTTTTAAAATTGAGGACTTTGTTATAATTAAAAAGGATTATAGAACTGTTAATGAATGAAACTGACCGCTTTCGAGCTCGTCTATTATTTTATTGGAAAGAAAATGAAATGTATTTTGGTTTGAGGCTGCTTTTGTATCTTATACCTATGTTTATCTTGTTTTTGTTGCTGGTGTGCTCCTTGGTCTTGCTGGTTTTCTGCCTCTTTCTGCGGAGAAATTTCTTCAAAGAAAAGCAGGGCCGCAATTTGTTGCTAGCTATCCTTTGGCTGGGGCTCTTTAATCTCCTGCTGAACTTGCTAGTATAGAAATGATGAATTCATAAGGAGAACAGTCGAAACACTTAGGTCTTAGCTGACCTATATGTAAAAACATACTATTATTTCTATCCTTCTTATAATATTAGCATTACAAAAAACGAATACCTCAAAGTTCACTTAGCTTAGCAGGTATTCGTTTTTATTGTCTATTTTAGCGCTTCATTTCTTCCGATACTGGCTTG
>NZ_CAUTAP010000015.1:0-61385 GCF_963536705.1 uncultured Streptococcus sp.
GTCGCTCAAACCTTGCACATTTCTCAAGCAGCCTTGACCCGTTTCGCCAAAAAATGTGGCTTTAAAGGTTATCGGGAATTTAACTTTCAATATTTACAGGACCTACAAAAGGCGCAAACCGAGTCAGATAATATGCAAAGCAGCTTATCCCGTCATGTCTTGTACAACTACAATCAAATCCACCAGCAGACAAAAGAACTGATAGATGAGGAAAAGCTGAAGCGAGTGGCTCAAATCATAGAAGAGGCCGACCGTGTTTATTTCTTTGGAACAGGGAGCTCAGGCTTAGTAGCACGTGATATGAAGCTACGCTTCATGAGACTAGGAGTCGTTTGTGAAGCCCTAACTGACCAAGATGGCTTCGCTTGGACAACTAGTATTCTGGACAAGAACTGCCTCGTTATCGGATTTTCTCTATCCGGACAGACCCAGTCTATCATTGACAGCTTGATTGACGCTAAAAATATGGGAGCAAAAACCATCTTGGTGACAGGACAGCCTGAAAAGATTCAAGAAGACTTCACTGAAGTCGTTCCTGTTGCTCTTCAAAGCAAGCCTGAGTTTATCTTGCGGATTTCCGCACAATTCCCCATGCTTCTCATGATTGACCTCATCTATGCCTTTTTCCTAGAGATTAACCGCGAGAAGAAAGAAAGAATCTTTAACAGCTTTTGGGAAAATCAGAAATTGAATGGCTATTACCGTCGCAATACCCATAAAAGATAAAAACGAATCAGGATTTTCTGACTCGTTTTCTTTTTTGGTCTAACGTTTTCCTCTTTTTTTCACAAGGGAAGGATTGGCCCGTAGATTTCTAATTGGGGCTGAACTTTTTCCATATGAAAGGCATCGTAGGCACGCCACTTTTGATAAGTAGACCGATCCAGTTTGAGGCTACTAAGACCAATTAAAAAACTAGCACTTTTATGGAAGCTTTCAAGAGCAATGAGAAGACGGTTATCCAGGACTTTGGTTTTCTCCAAATTCCTTAAAACTTCTGCTAAACACTCGTAAAAGCGGATTTCATCATTTGATTGAATTGTCTTCTTTTGAAAATCTTCCATCAAGGAACCTAGAAGCTGAGCGGCTTCCTGAATGAAACTTCTTTCTGCCATTTGATTTTCCTCTTGAAAGACAAGGAACCTGAGAAAAATCTCAGGTTAAGCTTGTCTATTTTTGAAATGATAGTAGGCTCCAAACATACCCGCAGTATTTTGATGATGAGCAAAGGCCAGTTTGGTTTTGTCAGCAATACTTGGAACCAAAGCATCCTGCAAAACCGCCTGAATACGCGGTCTAAGAATAGCTTCTTGTCCCATAATGCCGCCTCCTAGGATAACAACTTCTGGATTAACAACATAGCAGATATTGGCAATTCCTTGACCTAGATAGCCAACCATGCGATCGATGCCCTCGATACAGAGTTTATTGCCCTCAGTTGCTTCTTTGAAAATCCGACGGCCATTCCAATGCTCTGCGTCTTCTCCGTGTAGCTCAGCCACATAATTGACTAAAGCAGTTGTAGATGCCACATCCTGAAAGGCTCCGTCTGGTAGATGCAGGTAACCGACCTCACAAGCAGAGTTACTAAAACCATGGAAGACTTGACCATCTACGACTAGACAGCCTCCAATACCTGTACCAATCGTCAAACAAAGGGCAATCTTGGCTCCCTTGCCGCTGCCCGACATAGCCTCCGCCAGGCCAGCACAGTTGACATCATTTTCAATCTCACAAGGCAGGGAGAATTTTTCTTCCAGGACTTTTTTGAACTGGGTGCCAGCATAATTAGGAATCTGTGGCCCAGCATAGAAAATTTCACCCTTATCTGGATCCACCATGCCAGCTGAAGAAATACAAATCCCAGCAATAGGTCCTTTTTCTAAATAGCCTGCAACAATGCTTTCAACTTTCTGCATAATTCCCGGACCGCCTTTGTGGGCCTCCGTCGGCATTTCATGTGCTTCCACCAAGGTTTCCGCCTCGTTGATTAAGCCATACTTGATATTGGTGCCGCCAATATCAATAGCAACATAGTGTTTCATAGCACACCTTCTCTCTAGTGTTTATCCTGTTGCTTATAAAAATTGCTCCTTGGTTTGTCTAATCAACTGAGCAGCTTCTTCCACAATTGGCCGATCACTTTCCTGCACTGGTGTCAGAGGAGAGCGGACAGATCCGATGGTCAAGTCTTCGTTAATTTCCAAAACACCCTTAATAACAGCGTACATATTGCCATGGGCGCTGGTTAATTTTCCGATGATGGCATTTATCGCATATTGCAACTCTTTAGCACGTTCCAATTCCTTATCAGCAATCAGTTGATTGAGTTTGAGAAAGAGTTCTGGCATAGCTCCGTATGTACCACCGATACCGGCTGCAGCACCCATAAGACGGCCACCTAAGAATTGCTCATCTGGACCATTAAAGACTACATGATCTTCTCCACCAAGAGCTACAAAGGTCTGAATATCCTGCACCGGCATTGAAGAGTTCTTCACACCAATCACGCGCTCATTCTTGAGCATTTCCTTGTAAAGACTAGGAGTCAAGGCTACACCAGCCAGCTGAGGGATATTGTAAATCACGAAATCAGTATTAGGCGCCGCCGCACTGATGTCATTCCAATATTGGGCAACCGAATACTCTGGCAAACGGAAATAAATCGGCGGAATAGCGGCAATAGCATCCACACCCAAACTTTCCGCATGACGAGCCAGCTCCACGCTGTCTTTAGTATTGTTGCAAGCCACGTGGGCAATGATGGTCAGACGCCCCTTAACAACTTTCATCACTTCTTCTAGAACCCGTTTTCGGTCTTCTACACTCAGATAGATACACTCTCCCGAAGAACCGTTGACATAAAGACCTTGCACGCCCTTGGCGATGAAATATTCCACTAAAGCACGAGTCCGCTCCGGGCTGATTTCACCTTCTTCGTCATAGCAGGCGTAGAAAGCAGGAATGACTCCTTGGTATTTGGTCATATTTTTCATTTTCTTTTATCTCCAAATCTAGAATTTCTATAAATTAAGGCCTTTCGTATTTGGCAAAAATCTTCTCTAAAACAGTAATCTGCGTGAAGGCCAATCCAGCAAAACCGATTAAAACAAAGAGCGATAGCCCTAGTAAAAGCAGAAGTCCTGAACTAAGAAGCACTGTCAAAATTGCTACTAGAATGGCTATCATCAGGAAAAACCAAGGAAAGTTAAGACTGAGCAAAACTAGACTAGTCTGTAACCCACCTATGAGAGACTGCTCAAATCGGCCAGCCAGCGGATAAACACACAGAAAGAGCGCTGTTGTAAAGATAAGAAGAGCAAAGCAGGCAACTTTCAGGATTTGAAAAGGCAGAGCCTCCTGACCCCAGATAAGAAGGAGGTCAAAAATACTGATAGCAGACAGCATCAGCTCCAGCAGGCCTAGTTTGAAGCCCAGCTGCCAATTTTCTCGGAAGGCCTTGATATAGACAGCCGTTACTTTTACACGACGACCGCCTTTGATTTCAAAAAGAGTTTGATAGAGGCTTAGCTTCGCAATACCGATGGTTAGAAGAGGCAGAGATGTCAGCAGAAAAAGCAAGTTTACTGTCGCTAAATCAAGGATTTTCTCACAAATCTGCATAAAGAAATTATCCGTATCAAAAATAGTCTCTATCAATCGGGTACCTCTTTTATCCATTGCTAGCCTCCTTTTTAAATATTAATCCAATAAAACTTTAAACACACACTTTTTAACTGTCTCTTCTCTGCCAGCAAATTGATTAGGCTGGTGGGCTTCTTCTGGCAAAAAAGCAGCAAAATTGAAACCGTCTAACAAGAGCGGATAAGTCTGTTCGCAAACAACAAAACCAATATCTCGCCCTTCATCATAGGCTTCCTGAACTTCTCTAATCTGACAGCCGTATTGGATCAGCTCATGCCCTTCCAAAAGAAAGTGCAGGTCCAAGTATCTCTGGTGAAATTCAAAGCTTTCCTCTTGCTGCTGACTGAGAGTATTTTCCTGCAAAAAGAAGAAGACCTTATCACCATCTACTTCATAGCGCCCTGAGTTTAGATTAGATACATTGTGACTCAGGAAATAATCAATGGCTGTATCGATATTTTTGTGAATCCCTCGATAGCGAACGAGATTCTCTAATTGATCAAAAATCATATTTTTATCCTTTAACAGCTCCCATAGTGATTCCTTGTGTGAAGGATTTTTGGAAGATGAGGAAGACTGCCACAATTGGCACTGCAGCCAAAGCTGCTCCAGCCATAATGAGGCCATAGTTAGTTGCCATTTCAGCCTGCATAGTCGCAACCCCGAGCGAGATTGTCAGATTTTGGCGAGATGTCAACATAACCAATTGCATAAAGTAGTCGTTCCAAGTATTGATAAAGGTGAAAATAGCTAGAGCCGCAAAGCCCGGTTTGACAATCGGGAAAGCAACACTCCAGAAAGTCCGGATTTCGCCACAACCGTCGATTTTAGCAGACTCAAGAAGCTCTGTCGGGATGTTTTCACTGAACTGCTTCATTAGAAAAACTCCGAAAGGCCAGCCAACCAACGGTAAGATTACTGCAGCCAAGGTATCGTGAATTCCCATGAAATTAACAATACGCACTAGTGGTACCAGTACTACTTGCTTAGGCAAAGCCATGGCCGCAATGAAGATGGCAAAAAGAATCCGTTGACCATAGAACCGCTTCTTGGCCAAAACATATCCTGCCAAAGAAGACGTGGCGCAGACCAAAAACATGGTCGCAAGCGAAATGAAAACACTATTCCACATCCATTGCATTGCTGGATTTTGCACCATCAATTGCTGGAAGTTTTCAACCGTTGGCATTTTTGGCCACCATTCTGGCGGAATGACAATCGTTGCTGGTTGAGACTTGAAAGCTCCTGTCAAAATCCAATAGAAAGGAAAGACAAAGAGGATGGTTAGTATGGCCAGAACAAAGCCTGATACCACCTTAAAAACATTCATTTTTTTAGTTTGCATCTTCTTTCTCCTTTCTCTAGTATTCTACATCGTTTCCAAGAATCTTGAATTGGGCAAAGCTGATGATGGCAATCATGACTGCTAAAAAGACTCCCATGGTATTAGCATAGCCGTATTCAGATAACTTGAAGGCTTTTTCATACAGATAGTACATGAGCGTACTGGTTGAATAATTAGGTCCGCCTGATGTCAAGAGCTGAATCAAGGCAAAACACTGGAATGAGTTAATCGTAGTAATGATAGCAATGTAAAGGGTTGTTGGAAGCAGGCTAGGCCATTTGATCTTCCAGAAGACTTGCATTTCTGTTGCACCATCCACTCGCGCAGCCTCAACTAGAGAATTGTCAATATTTCCCATAGCTGCGATATAGAGAATGATAGGCTGGCCCACAGAAGTTGTTAAGAGAATAATGATAATCGCTAGCAATGCCCAATGTTTATCCCCAAGCCAAGAAATATTTTGATTGATGACATGGCCTGACTTCAAAACAAAGTTCAAAATACCAGACAGCGGATCGTAGATCCATTTCCATACGACCGTCACAGCTACGCTCCCTGTAACAACTGGCAGGAAGAATACAAAACGGTAAAAGGAACGAGAGACAGCATTCATCTCATAAGTCTGCGAAGCCACAAACAAAGAGAAGAGAACTACAATCGGCACAGAGCCGACCACGATAATGACCGTATTAATCAGCGATTTCATAAAGACCGGATCTTTAAACATCCGAATATAATTATCAAATCCGACAAAAGTAAAGGAGGTCATCGTATAGTTAAAAAAACTAGTAACAAAACCCATAATCATAGGTGCCAAGACAAATACCGTGAAAAATATCAGTATTGGAGCTAAAAACGCGTATGATACTAGGGTTTCTTTCATTCTGATTTTATTGACTTTCACAATGAGGTACCCCTCTTTCAAGATTTTCTAACAAAATCCCCCTTTTTCTACCTCTAGAAACTGTCAACAGAAAAAGGGGAGGATTTCACATTTGCTTATTTTTTAGTAATTGTTTCGTTTGCTTTTTCTGTAAATGTCTTCAAAGCAGGTTCAACCTTTTCATCACCATTGGATACAGATTGGAGCATTGGGAACCAAAGGGTTCTCATTTCAGCAAAGCCATCAATCGTGTTGTAATATGGTGAATAGTACTGAGTCCAGCCACTGATGGTTTCCATACGTTTATCATCATAGAGTTTTCCAAATGAAGTACGAACTGGGAAAGCACCTGTGCGAACTACATTCTTAGGTCCCCACTCTTTGTCATCAGCGATAAATTGGACGAACTTCTTAGAAGCTGCTACTTTCTTTTCATCTTTATTGTTAAAGACTGCAAATCCGTTTACAAGATATTCAAGAGCTGGTTTGCCAGATTCTGATGGGAACGGTACTTCCACCACATCGACTTTGCTGGCTTCTAAAAGTTGTGCTTGAATACCATTTTGAGAAGGAGCCCAAAGAAGAGTGTAGGATGTTTGGCCGTTAGCAAAGTTTTGAATATCTGCTCCACCATCATATTGAGAGCCGTTCATCATCAAACCGTCGTTAATCCAACCAACTGCTTTTTCCAGTCCTTTGACAAACTTAGGATCGTCAGTTGTGTATTTGGTAACTTTTTCGTCTGTAATAGATCCGCCGTAAAGATTAGCGATGAAGGCACGAGTTCCTTGGTCACCACCTTGACCATTACTAAAGAGGGAACCTGGAGTGTAGCCTTTATCTTTCAGAGCTTTCAGCACTTTTTCAAAATCAGATGTTGTCCAGCCTTCCTTGACAAGATTTGCTACACCGGCATCTTCCAACATTTTCTTATTGAAAGCCATATAGAATGGAGCAGAGCTGATAGGATACATGTAAGCCTTGTCTCCTGCCTTGCTAGCTTGGATAATGTTATCATTATTGACATCTTTGACAAAGTCATCAGTAAAGAGATCATTCAAATCAGCTAATTTACCATTTTTTCCATACTGAATAATCCGACCTGGTGCATCAAACAAAACATCTGGTGCTGTGCCTGCTTCGATAGCGGTCGTAATCTTTTCAGGACCAGATTTAAAGTCAATAGTTTCTAGATTGACATGAATATCTGGGTTCGCTTTTTCAAAAGCCTCGATAATTGATTTTTCATAAGTTCCAACACCATCGTTAGCATTTTCCTGTGTGAAGACTGGGAAAGCCCACCAAGTAATCTCTGTTTTGCCAGAATTACTGCCAGAGCTAGCTGTTTTATCTGATCCGCCACTGTTTCCACAAGCTGCTAAAGAAACAATCGCAGCACCTGTCAATAACGATGCGAATAATTTTCCGAATTTCATATTCTTTTCTCCTTAAAAATGGATTTCTCTTGAATCTAGTCCTTTTCTTTCCAAAAACCGAGAGACTTATTTGTCTTTGTTTTTCCAGTTTCAAGTAAGGATTGGACCTGGTGACAGACATGGACCTGTTAGTCCTTCTTGTTTTACTGCTTATTCAGAACAGTAAATAAGCATTTTTAGAACCTTAACTCGATAAATTCACTCCCTTTTAATAATTCTCTTTTTATAGATAGCGTTTTCATTTTTGTTTAAAATTCTTAGATTTTGATTCGCTCCTGACTATCAAAATCAAATATATGAGCCTTAGGCATCTTAAAGGTAAAGCGAATCTTAGAGCCAGGCTCCAAATAGTTAGAAGCTTCCACTTTGGCTGAAAATTCTTGTACGCCAGCCTTACAATAGAGAACAGACTCGCTGCCTAGTAACTCAGAAACGGTGACTTCAGCATCTACAGTGCTATCTGGAAAAGTATCTTCCACTATCAACTCAGCTGAGATATCCTCTGGTCGAATGCCCAGTATCACTTTCTTTCCTTGATATCCTTTTTCTTCTAGGATTTTACGCTGACCGTCTGGGAGTCCAACAGCAAAACCTTGTCCATCTGTAAGCTGATTGCCCTCTAAGTTCACTTCAAAGAAATTCATGGCTGGACTGCCGATAAAACCTGCCACAAATTTATTAGCTGGTTCGTTATAAAGTTCCTGAGGCGTACCGATTTGCTCAATTCGGCCGATAGTACCTGTTCCTGCTTCGTTCTTAGTAGCTGACATGATAACGATGCGGTCAGCCAAGGTCATGGCCTCGGTCTGGTCGTGGGTTACATAGATTGTCGTCGCTCCGATACGGCGATGAATTTTTGCGATTTCTGCCCGCATGGACACGCGCAGCTTAGCATCCAAGTTAGACAAGGGCTCATCCATAAGGAAGACTTTGGCATCACGGACAATCGCCCGCCCCATAGCTACCCGCTGGCGCTGACCACCAGACAAGTCGGCTGGTTTACGATCCAGCAGCTCTTTCAGCCCAAGGATTTCCGCTGCTTCCTGAACTCTTTTGTCAATATCAGCCTTGTCATACTTGCGAAGCTTAAGTCCGAATGCCATATTGTCATAAACAGTCATGTGAGGATAAAGGGCATAATTTTGAAAAACCATGGCGATATCCCGATCTTTAGGAGCAATGTCATTGACAAGATTTTGATCAATATAGAGCTCCCCTTCTGTGATATCCTCAAGTCCTGCAATCATTCGCAAGGTTGTTGATTTTCCGCATCCGGAAGGTCCTACAAAAACGATAAACTCCTTATCCTTAATATCCAAATCAAAATTTTCAACAGAGTAAAAATCACTATTAGGATATTTTTTATATAGTTTATTTAGTGTTAAGGTTGTCATTCATCTACCTCACTTATTTTAATCCTGCAACAAAGCGCTCTGTAATTTCTTTAGGCCGAGTAATGGCTCCGCCGACAACGATGCCTCTTACACCCAAATCATGTATCTGCTTGGCTTGACTCGGATAGTGAATCTTTCCTTCAGCGATGACATCAAAGCCTGCTTGGCACAAGCGGCGAATGAGCTCAATGTCCGGTCCGTCAACCTTGGGGCTGTAGGAAGTGTAGCCCGACAAGGTAGTGCCGACAAAGTCTACACCAGCTTCTACAGCAGCAGCAGCTTCCTCATAGGTACTGATATCTGCCATCAATAGCTGATGAGGATACTTGACCTTGACCTGCTTGATGAAATCCGCAATTGTCAGGCCATCATGGCGCTCCCGCTTGGTACAGTCCAGAGCAATGACTTCAATATCCAGAGCAGCCAACTCATCCACTTCCCGCATGGTAGCCGTGATAAAAGGCTCTTGTGGCGGATAGTCGCGTTTGATAATTCCGATGATGGGCAGAGAAGTTACTTCCTTGATCTCCCGAATATCGCGAACGCTATTAGCTCGAATACCAACAGCACCGCCCTGCTCAGCAGCCTTGGCCAAGAGAGGAATGACTCCTCCAGCTTCAGTATAAAGCGGCTCCTGGGGCAAGGCTTGACAAGAAACAATGATGCCGTCTTTAATCTTGGCTATCAAGTCATCTTTTAAAATCTGTGACATGAATATACAATCTCCTTTCGTAAGACATCGGTCTGATCAGATAGTCTAACAACTACCTAAGACCTCAGGTGGAGCAGGGAAGAAGGCCGCAAACAAATATTTTTACTTCCTTATCCTAGACTCCATTTTTTAACTCGAGTATTTCATAATGTTATTATAAATAATTTTTAAAGCGCTTTCAATATTGTTTGAGATTTAGATTTTAGTTTCCGAATTTTCCAGAAAAACAGAAATTCCTGAAAGTACTTTCAGGATTCCGTTTTGTAGAAAAGTCAATGAAAGAGCAAGCAAACTTCTAAAAAGATTCTCATTTCTATGCTCCCTCAGGGAAGTAAAAAGGGCTAGGCAAAGGCCTAGCCCCAAAGGGGGGACGAATATTATCTCTCGGATTTAAAGTTCGAAACGAGAGAAAGTCTTTTTATTTTGGTTCCGCAGAGCCAGTTAAAGACAGTATCGCTGACACGAACATTCATAGCCTCATGCCCATACTCAGGCAGAAGATGATACTCCTTTTCTCCACCCAAACAGTTATAAATGGCAAACTGCGTGATAGGATAGCAAACATCATCCTCCAGGCCAATAATCATCTGCACTGGACAGCTAATACGATGGGCCAGATTTTTCACGTCAATATAAGCAAGTGTCTGCAACAACTGCTCTTCTGTCTCATGAAAAGGATCATGGAATTTGAAATAACGAAAGAGCTCATCATAGGCTTCACTGGTATTGCCAATCTCCAAAACCCGTCTAAAGTCAGCAAGGAAGGGATAGATAGCTACAGTCTGCTTAATCCGAGAATTTAAAGCAGCTGCTACCAAAGCCAAGGCTCCGCCCTGTGAACCACCAAAACTAGACAAACAGTTTTCATCCACAAAGTCCAAACCAGCCACTAGCTCGACCAAGGTGTAAACATCCAGATAGACATCCTTGAAAAAGAGCTGATCCGGTCCATCCAGAGCCCCACGGATAATATGTCCTTTAACAGTATTGCCGCGGACTTCTCTATTACCATCCAGTGAATAGCCAGACTGACCTCGCACATCCATCGACACCACACCCCAGCCCGCTGCCGTATAGGCCAGCATATCAGCCCAATCCCAGCCCTGCCCCATATAACCATGGAAATGAAACAATACCGGAACTTTTTCTGATAACTTAGGCACAACTAGCTTAGCATAGATTTGCCCACCGTTTCCAGACTTGAAGGTTAGCTCATAGCAAGTCGCATATGCAATTTGAAAATCTTTTTCCAGCAACTGGTAGTCCTGAGGCACTTCCACTTCTGCCACTTGTTTATTCCAAAAGGTATCAAAATCGTCGGGCATTTCATCTCTTCCGCGATAATCTAACATTTCTTTAAGTAAAGTAGGGTTTTTCATGTCTTATCCTCCCAACGATTCTTGAAACCTCTTTCATCATACCATAGAAAGAGGAAATCTTCAATAGGTTAATATATAGATTTTCTGTTTTTCTGAAATTTGTCGGGCCCTCTACCTATTTTCCATTGTCCCCCTATCTTAGCACAAAAGCTCACTCAATCACAAGTAGTCAGAAGGTTTACGTCTTTTTATCCCAGCAAGCTCTTTTCGTTAAGAGATCTAGCACTCACGTCACTACGCTCCTCAGCATCAATGTCTCTAAGCTCAGCTTCGACCGACGGTCTTGCCTCGCTAAGATACATAGAAATATCCCCCACCAAAGGTAGGGGATGACCGACAGACTGTCTTATTTTTTATTGAGGAAGCTACTCGCTTATTTGCGGCGTCCGGGGCGTTCCTTGTAGCCATAGTATGCGTCTTCGATGATTTCCTGCATGTGGTCAACCATTGGAAGGCGTGGGTTGGCTGGAGAACATTGGTCTTCATAGGCAAGGAAGGCCAATTCGCGTGAATGTTCTTTCCATTCTTTTTCGTCAATACCTTGAGCCTTGAAGTTCATTTCGATACCGACACGTTCTCCCAGTTCATAAACAGCTTTCGCAAATGATTCAACACCTTCTTCTGGAGTAGAAGCTGGCAAGCCAAGCATACGAGCGATGTCTTGGTATTTCTCATCCGCACGGTAGTAGTTGTACTTAGGCCATGTCGCTGTCTTAGCTGGACGTGTACCGTTGTAGCGGATTACATATGGCAGCAAGATCGCATTGGTACGACCGTGGATGGTGTGGAACTGAGCACCAATCTTATGGGCCATAGAGTGGGAAATTCCCAAGAAGGCATTGGCAAAGGCCATACCAGCGATAGTAGAGGCATTGTGCATCTTTTCGCGAGAGTGGAAGTCAGCATTCTTAACAGAGCTTTCCAGGTTTTCAAAGACTAGTTTGATTGCTTGGAGAGCCAAACCATCCGTAAAGTCGCTTGCCATCTGAGATACATAAGCTTCTGTTGCGTGAGTCAGCACGTCCATACCAGTGTCTGCTGCAACAAATCCTGGAACAGTCAGTACCAGAGCTGGGTCTACAATGGCTACAGTTGGAGTCAGAGAGTAGTCAGCGATTGGGTACTTACGGTTGTTAGCCTTGTCAGAGATAACGGCAAATGGTGTCACTTCTGAACCTGTACCAGATGTTGTAGGAATTGCGATAAACTTAGTCTTCTTACCAAGCAACGGGAATTTGAAGGCACGTTTACGGATATCCATGAATTTTTGCACAAGGTCACGGAAGTCCACTTCTGGTTGCTCATAGAAGAGCCACATGACTTTAGCTGCGTCCATTGGTGAACCACCACCAAGCGCGATGATTGTATCAGGTTTGAAGGTACGCATAATCTCTGTACCACGTTCAACTGTTGTGATATCTGGATCTGGCTCTACATCTGCAAAGATTTGGTAAACAACCTTATTACGACGAAGATCGAGTTGTTCGATGATACGATCTAGGAAACCAAGCTCTACCATAGCATGGTCTGTTACGATCATGACACGTTCCACATCGCGACATTTTTGCAGATATTGGATAGAGTCACGCTCGAAGTAAGTTTTTGAAGGGAGTTTCATCCATTGCATATTATTTCTACGTCTTCCTACTTTTTTGATGTTCAAGAGATTCACAGCACTAACGTTATCACCAACTGAGTTGCGACCATAAGATCCACAGCCCAGAGTCAGTGAAGGCAGGAAGGCATTATAAACATCCCCAATACCGCCGAAAGTAGAAGGTGAGTTGCAAATAACACGGATAGCACGGACAGCCTTACCAAATTCCTTGGTCAACTCTTCGTCCGCTGTATGGATAGCAGCTGAGTGACCAAGACCATGGAATTCTACCATTTGACGGGCCTTTTCAACACCGTCTTCACGGGATTCAGACTTGAGAACAGCGATGACAGGTGACAGTTTTTCGCGTGTCAATGGCTCCTTTTCACCAACTTCTTTACACTCTGCAGCCAAGATATTTGTATCTTCTGGCACGCTGAAGCCTGCCTGCTCTGCAATCCAAGTAGCTGGCTTACCAACGATATCCGGATTGAGCTTAGCACCGGCACAGTTTTTGCTGTTTGCCTTAGCACCGAAGCAGAATTCTTCCAACAGAGCTTTTTCTTTCTTATTTACAAAGTAAGTATGATAAGATTTGAACTCTTCTACAAATTCATCATAAACTTCCTTATCAATGATAACCGCTTGCTCAGAGGCACAGACCATACCATTGTCAAAGGACTTAGACATAACGATATCGTGCGCTGCTTGACGGATATTAGCGGATTTTTCCACATAAGCTGGTACGTTTCCAGCACCAACCCCCAGAGCTGGCTTACCACATGAGTAAGCTGCCTTCACCATTGCATTACCACCTGTCGCAAGGATTGTTGCAATCCCTTCGTGGTTCATAAGCGCAGAAGTTGCTTCCATAGATGGCGCTGTAATCCACTGCACACAGTTTTCAGGCGCACCTGCTGCAATCGCAGCATCACGAACGATTTGCGCTGCATGGGCAGATGATTCTTGAGCAGATGGGTGGAAAGCAAAGATGATTGGATTACGAGTCTTCAAGGAAATCAAAGCCTTAAAAATAGCTGTTGAAGTTGGATTGGTTGTTGGAGTAATTCCACAGACAACACCCACTGGCTCCGCAATCAGGGTCAAACCAGTTACATCATCTTCTTCAATAACGCCAACTGTCTTCGTATGGCGCATATTATTCACAACGTGTTCACAGGCGAAAAGGTTTTTCGTTGCCTTGTCTTCAAAAACTCCGCGACCCGTTTCTTCATAAGCGTGCAGGGCCAACTCACCGTGAGCATCCAAAGCTGCTACAGAGGCCTTGGCTACGATGTAGTCCACCTGTTCCTGATTCAGCTTTCTCATTTCCTCGAGTGCAACCAGACCTTTTTGCACCAATTCATCGACATGCTTTTGCGCTGCCAAAGCCTTGTCTTCTTGTTCTACCGTTTTCTTCTTTTCAGCCATTCTATTCCTCCAATGGTTTTGCCTTAGGTTAGACGAAGAACACTAACCTTTGTTAAATATTTCACAATTTAATTATAACCTATTTAATGATTTTTGTAAACACTTTCACTTAACATTCACAAACTTTTCTCTATTAGTTTGTGAATTGTATAACAAAACTACTGATTTTACTGCCTATTCTTTTAGTTTTTGTGAAAAAATTTTTTATTTTTTAGAGATTTCACATACTTTTACTTTCACATAAAATTTGAAAGCGCTTTCTTATCTTAGATATAAAAAGCTCGGACGAACCGAGCTGATTATTTATGGTTTCACATTACCAGAATTTGCTTCATCTATGGCTTGCTTAATGGTATTGGCATAGAGAGTTCCCCCTTCAATGATGGACTCTGAGTTTGAGCCAAAGTGGACATAGTCTGTCCCTTCCCAAATCTGCGGATTTTCGATAGCAGTTTGATGCCAGTCGGCCACAAAGACATAGTCATACTTCTTGGCTAATTCTAGCTCATACTCCCGCTGCTGGGCCAAGACGCCGCCCTCTGAGCGACCGTCATAAGGGGTCACGAGGATCAGTTGATGACCCTTAGGCAGGCTGGAAACATACTCATCCAAAAGTTCATTCGAATAACCAGACGAATTGGTTCCAAGAGCCAGGACAACCTGCTTCTTCAGCACTCTATTAGCAATATCTGTCTTGTAGACCTCCAAGCCTGTACTCAGACTGCGACTAACGACAGTGTCTAGCTCGATTCCTGGCAAGATCTGCTGCAATTGTTCGCTTGAGCGTAGGGCAACGGAGTCACCAATCATAGTAATCCCGTCCGCCACATTGTACTCAGTAGCCTTGGACTGATCAACCTGACTGCGAGTTGTTTGCATCTTTGTATCCGCTTGATTCAGAGCATTGACAATCAAACTTTCCTCAAAAGCTCCGACCTTTGGCGCTGTCACCGAGATAAAGAACATAATCAAAGTCAGCGGAATCATGCTGTAAAAGATTGGTCTGGTAAGAGACGACAGGTCCATCTTGGTGCCCATGATGACTGGCTGGCGACCAGCAAGAGTTGGCTCCAAGATGTAGAAAGACAAAGCTGCAAAAGTAAGAGACAGCAGCGTAGTCAAGAGAACAGCTAGACCATTACCCATCAGCTGGGTAAAAATAATATAGAATGGCCAGTGGAAGAGATAAACACCGTAGCTAGTATCTGCGATAAAGTTGACAATGCCAGGCTCCTTCACATCAGGGAGCTTGTCATGCAACATCCTAGCAGCCAAAATCATCAGACAGGCCAAAATAGTCGAAATCAAGAATCCTACCAGGTAGGTCCAAAGGTTATCAAACTTGAGTAGGAAGCTGAGCAAAAGCAAAACAGCTGCGCTGCCCCCCATAATCCCTAGTACTTGCTTGAGAGCCAGCTTTTGCTCCAGCATCTTAAAGCGACTGCTGACATGGCCGACACCAGACAAGGTAGCCAAGATGCTTCCTGCAAAGAAAGGAAAGACGTGGGTCAAACTTGAGAAATAAATATCAGAGAAATTCTTAGTGGTCAAAGCGCCAGCAAACATTGATACAAAGCTGACTAAAAAGAGACCTGCAGAAACCAGCGCAATCATACCGCGATAGCGGGCCGCTGACTTGGCAACCTTTCCCAAGCCCCAAGCAGCCAAGCCCCAAAGAACATAATAGTGCGCTTCTAAAGCCAGACTCCAAGTGTGGATCAGGATGTGCGGCACAAACTGACTCTCATAACTGCCGCCAGATAGCATTTCATAAAAGTTGGTCACAAAGCCCAAAGCAGCCGCAATCTGTGTCCCAATCCCAGCCACAAAATCCTTACGAATCAAGAGGGTAAAGGGCATAACGACCAAAATCATAAAGACCAGAGGGGGTACAATCCGATAAAAACGCCGTTTGAAAAAGCCTTGGATATCGATTTCTTTCTTCTTGGCAAACTCGTCAATAAGCAAAGCGGTAATCAAGAAGCCAGAAAAGGTAAAGAAGATATCCACGCCAATAAAACCGCCAGGGAAAACGCCCTGGAAGTAATGATAAAGCAGAACTAGAAGCAGCCCCGTGATTCTGACGAGCGAAAACCATTTAATGCGCATTTTGATAAATTCCTTGTTTAAACGTTCCTTCATAAACGACATTGCCTTCTGTCGTTAGCTTTCCTTGTCCATCGGCCTGACCCTTGCTGAAGTCCCCTTCATATTTCCAGCCAGACTGCGAGGTAAAGATTCCTTTGCCGTCAAAGATGCCATTGCGAAATTGACCGCTATAACTGTCCCCATTTTGAAAAGTCATAGTCCCCTGACCGTTCATCTTCCCGCGAACCAAGGTTCCGTCATACTTGATCTTTCCCTGATCCAGCGTTAAAACGCCCTTACCAGGAATCCCCGAAGTAAAGACCAGAATAGCTGACAGTACAATGACCGTGACAGCCAAGAGTTCTAAATTCTGCCGGGTCAGATAGACCTTGTATTTATCGTAAAATTCTTTTACTTTATCCATATTCCTATCCATCCAAACGCTCTAGCCACTTCTTGCAGCCAGCCAAGACCAAATCATAGGTTTGGTCAAAATCTCCTGTGTACCAAGGATCCGGCACACTTTCTTCTTCAAACTGATAAATTTTATGCTGAAAATCCTCAGGCGCCATCCGCTTCAAATCTCGGACATTGCTTTCATCCATACCGATGACGTAGTCAAAATCCGCAAAATCCGCTGTCGAAATCTGCTGAGAAGTCTTGTTCCTATCATAAGAAATGGCATATTTCTTAAAAATAGCCTGTGTCCCCCGATGAATAGGATTGCCGTGCTCCCAGCTTGAGGTTGCCCGGCTCTCGATTTTCAGCTGGTCTGTTAAACTCTTCATGACAAACTCTGCCATCGGACTACGGCAGATATTGCCCAAACATACAAATACAATTTTCTTCATAGAATACCTCGCTATCTATTATAACAAAATAATGGCAAAAACTAGCCCTGAATCGTTTACAGTTTCCTGATTCTAGTTGAAAACTGGCAAGCCCTGTCCCTCTCATGTCTGAAAATAGCAAAAAACCACCGTTTGGTGGCTTTTTGTAGGGAGATTATTTTTTAAAAAGAAAAAAGTTTTAGGAGTTAAGTTAATTTCTTAACTTGATTATAGTATAATATCCATTCCTTAAAACTTCCTTAAAATAACTTAAACATTTTACTCTTATCTTATACCTGTTTATCAGGATAGTGATATTCCAGCTGCGACCAGCGTTTCTGCCAATTCTTCTTAGCCAAGCGCTCAGTATAAACACGCTGGCGCTCCTTATTTTCAAGAAAATGAGGAGTCGGTCTGACCTGAAAGTTTAAGATATCCTCCAAACCATAGGGAGCAAAAAGTTCCAGTTTGTCATTTGCCAACAAGCGCAGGCCGATAGCCGTGCAACGCTCAGGATACTTACTCATGGCTTCGCAAGCATTTTTATAAGGCGCTGTTCCAGGACTATGGCGGTGCATATAGGCTTGATTTCTCAGCTCCCATCGATACTGTGGCCAGTCTACCTTGAGCTTGGCTTCCAGCTCTATCGTCTCTGCCTCGGCATAACTCGGATCAAAGAAAATGACATCTACATCCGTCTCTGAGTCAAAACCTGGTCGCTCTGACAGCATATTCCAGATAAAATTCCTCACACATCCAGCCGCTAACCAAGAATCCTTGAGCTCCAGACTGCGAATAATTTCCAAAATCGCTCGGATGTCTGGATCTTGACCTAGTCGGTCTAAAATCTCCTTTTCTGTCATCATTCCTTCATATACTCATATCCTAGATGCTCATAGGCTTTACGGGTAGCCACGCGCCCAGTCCGAGTTCGCATGACAAAGCCTTTCTGAATTAGGTAAGGCTCATACATGTCCTCAACAGTTTCGCGCTCTTCAGCAATATTGACCGAGAGGGTTCCCAGCCCCACGGGACCGCCACCGTAGACTTCAATCATGGTCTTCAAAATCTTCTGGTCCACATAGTCCAGCCCTTCCTGATCCACATCCAGCATAGAGAGAGCCTGATTGGTTATCTTATCATCAATCAGGCCATCGCCCATAATCTGCGCGTAGTCCCGGACCCGCTTGAGCAAACGATTGGCAATCCGCGGTGTGCCTCGGCTACGCAGAGCAAGCTCCTTCGCAGCCTCGTGGGTAATAGCCATCTCAAAAATCTCTGCCGTCCGCTCGACGATTTCCGTCAAGTCGCCAGCTTCATAATACTCCATGTGACCAGTAATTCCAAAGCGAGCCCGCAGAGGATTGGACAGCATGCCTGCCCGAGTGGTCGCTCCAATCAGAGTGAAAGGCGGTAAATCCAGATGGACACTGCGACTGGTCTCGCCCGAGCCAATCATAATGTCGATGTAAAAGTCTTCCATAGCGCTGTACAGCACTTCCTCTACTGCCATTGGCAAGCGGTGAATCTCATCTATAAAGAGGACATCACCCGGCTCAAGGTCATTTAAGATCGCAACCAAATCACCAGATTTCTCAATCACCGGACCTGAAGTTTGCTTGAGATTAACGCCTAGTTCATTGGCAATGACAAAGGCCATGGTCGTCTTCCCCAGACCTGGAGGGCCAAAAAGCAGGGTATGGTCCAGCGCCTCATCCCTCAGCTTAGCCGCTTCAATAAAAATCTTCAGCTGGTCCTTGACCTTGTCCTGGCCGATATACTCCTGTAAATACCGGGGACGCAAGGTGCGCTCCACTAATTCCTCATCACCCATTAATTCATTATCTAAAATTCTACTCATAGAACTATTATAGCAGAAAATAAGGCAGAGGAAGCAAATCTAATTCGCGTCTGAACACAAAAAAAGACCACCGGATTGGGTGGCCTTTATGGGAGATTATTATGAAAAAGTTTAGGATTTCTATCAAATAAAGTTAGGAGGTCTTCATTTGATACTCATAGTATACTGCCCCTAACTTAAAGAAACCTTAACTTTGTATAACGTATCCTTTAAAATTTAACATTTGAGTTACAATCCGATAAACATCCTGTCTTATTCTAAAATTTGAGCAAAAAAAGACCACCGGATTGGGTGGCCTTTATGGGAGATTATTATGAAAAAGTTTAGGATTATCAAACAAAGTTAGGGGGCTTCATTTGATAAAAATAAGTATAGCAGCCTTAGCTTAAGAAAAACTTAAAGTAAAATTCAGTTAGCAAAAAAGATTTTGCTTTTGATTGTGGAGGCTTTTTACTTGCTTAAATTAGCTACTTATGGAAACATAGTCTCTGAAAACTGGACAAAGAAAAACGGCAGAAGGAGGTACTGCCGTTTTCTGTGCTCTTTCGCGATTGTTTCTTTATAAAGTTGCTTTTACATCAGCAAAATACACTGTCCTGCTGGTAAAAATCTGACCGGCCTTGAGAATGACATCTGACTGCTGGCTACTGTGAATGGCATCCGGCAGGGCCTGAGCTTCCAGAGCCAAGCCATTATGCTGAATCATAGGCTGTCCGTCAAACCGAATAGAATCATCCACGCAATTCGCTGAATAAATCACGAGGCAGGGAGCCTGAGTCTGAATGGTCAGGCGGCGGCCCGATGCTGGATGATAGAGCGTGCCTGCCTGGTCTCGGCTTGGTTTTAACGCAAAGGGATGATCCAAGCCAGATACCAGCTGGATTTGCTCGTCAAGCGCATCGAAAATTTCTTTAAGGGCAGCGCCCTTGGTCAGCTTCTTGACAAAGTCGCGCTCTGCATCAGCCTTTTTTTCAGGAAGGCCGTCAGCTGCGATAGGATAAACACCATCAGTATTGAGCTGTAGGATATGATCATCAATGGGCTGATTGAAACGACCAGACAGGTTGAAATAGCTGTGGTTGGTCGGATTGACCAAGGTATCCTGATCTGTCTGCACTTGATAGGAGATTTCCAGCTCGCCCTTCTCTGTCAGGGTATAGGAAACCCAGATTTTCAGATTACCAGGAAAACCGCCAGTTCCGTCAGTCCGCTCTGTATAAAAGGTAAGTCCGTCATTACTGACTTCCTCTACTTCAAAAACGCTACTGTCCCAGCCGCTGGAGCCACTATGGTTGCAGTTTGGGCCATTATTTGCCTCTAGCTGAAAGGTCTGGCCATTCAGCTCAAAAGTTGCACTGGCAATACGTCCAGCGACTGGACCAATACTGGCTCCGTGCTTAGGACTGTTCCCAATATAATCCTCAAACTGATCAAAGCCAACGACGATATTGTCAAAGTGATTATTTTTATCAGGAGTGATATACTGGATGACGGTCGCTCCGTAGTTCATGACTGTCAGACGATAGCCTCGATCGTTTTCAAAAGTATAAGCCAGAATCTCCTGACCTCCCAGCTTGCCAAAAATGGATTCTCGGTAAGATTTCATATCAAACCTCTTTTATCTATCCTATTAAAAATCACGAACTTGCCAAGTCCTGTCTTCAAAAGGCAGGTCAAGCTTGTCCGCCCAAGACACAGCTGTTTGGCGCAAGACTTGATTAAGATCCTCGATATTCTGACGGCCTGTCTCGTCCAGCCATACTTGAGCTGCTGCAGCTCCCTCTTGGGCAAAGACAGAAACTGCATCCTTCCAGGTAGCTCGTCCGCACAGAACTCCGTTAAACTGTGAGCCCGCTTCATGGGCTAGTCGCAGCGTTTCTTGGAAAAGCTCGGCACTGACACCAGCGCTGAGGAAGATGAAAGGTAAGTGTGTCGCATCTGACTGTTCTTTAAAGAAATCTCGGGCTTCCGTCACGCTGTAGACTGGCTCAACTCCTTCTTTGGTGAAACCCTCGACAAAGTTCATATTGACCGGCACTTCAACCTTTAAGACGTCTACATGATAACGGGGATCTGAAAAGAGCTTGACTGCCTCATTGACCTTGTGCGGCTTAAGCTTGGCATAGTTAGCGTCCAAAACACTGTCACTCTTAGCATCATAGGTCAGAATCTCCAGAAAATAGGGAATATCCTCAGCTAAGCATTCACTGCCCACGCGCTCAACCCAGGCCTGCTTGATATCGTTGATTTCTGGTTTGTCGTCCACATCATAGTAAATCAAGACCTTGACGGCATCTGCGCCCATGTCTCGGATGCGACTAGCTGACCAGTTAGGCAGCAAGTCCGGCAGGCGGCCCTCGGCTGTCGCATCATAGCCAGTCTTTTCATAGGCTACTATCAGCCCACAGGACGCATCCCGCAGCTCAGCTGCCGGCAGACCGAACTCCGGATCCAGCAGGATAGAGCTGGCATAGGGCGTCAGCTGACTAGAGATTAATTCTTTAAACTGAACCAGAGCTTGGTCACCAGAAGGCGAGTGTTCTCCGCTGGCCAGCATTTTCTTGAGCGATCCACGTTGGTCAATGGCCAAAGCCCCGATAATCCCCTGTTCATCTGATAGTTTTTTCAAATGGCTCACTTTTTTGTGGCTGATTTGTAATTTCTCCATAACTTTTCCTTCTCTTACTCCCCAAAAGGGTGAATGATAACTCCTTGTACTACACGATTGACTGTTCCTGTCGGAGACGGTGTGTCTGGACGGTTCTTGACCTTGAGCGAGGTCAGGAGGGCAAAGAGCTGAGCATAGACGATGTAAGGGAAGATGCGATAGCTATCTCCCAGAGGCTCTTGGGTACTTAGCACTACTTGCTCGACTTCTTCCAACTGCTCCTCCCGGCCAGTCAGCAAGACCAGTCTACGGACAATCCCGTCACCAGCCACTTCCTTCACCAAGTCCAAATCATAAGCCTTGGTATAGGCATCTGCCGAACCAAAGACCAGAACGACTGTGTCTTGGTTAATCAGCGACTTAGGCCCATGCCGGAAACCGACTGGACTTTCGTACATGGTCGCAATTTGGCCGGCTGTCAGCTCTAAAATCTTGAGCTGGGCTTCATGTGCCAAACCAAAGAAAGGCCCTGCCCCTAGATAAATGACCCGACTGAAATCCAAATCAACCAGCTGCTGCACATCTGCAACGCGTTCTAAAACATCCTGACTGAGCTGAATCAAAGCCGCAACCTTGACTTCCTTCTGGTCTAGTTCAGCCCGGTCAAAGACCAAAAGGGCTGTCAGCATCATAGAGCTGAAGCTAGAAGTCATGGCAAAGCCAGCATCATTAGAAGCTTCCGGCTGCAGGAGCAAAAGATTCTTTTCATCACCTTGGGCCTGCTGGGCTAGCTTGCCTTGAGCAGCACAAGTAATGGTAATCTGGTACAAGTCATCTACCAACTGCTTGGCCAAGTTCACAGTCGCTACACTTTCTGGAGAATTTCCGCTGCGGGCAAAGGAAACCAGCACTGTCGGCACTTCTCTCTTCAGATGCACCAAGGGGTTGGCCACGATATCTGTCGTCGCGATGGCGTTGAAATTCCATTTGCGCTCATCATAAATCTGCCTGAAATAAGGCGTCAAGGTATCTCCAACATAGGCTGATGAGCCGGCTCCGGCAAAAATGACCTTGATGTAGTCATGTTTGTCCTCGATTTTTTTCAGAAAAGCAGCGATGTCTGCGGCTTGAGCCTTGTAATGTTCAAAGGCTTCCTGCCAAACCCCAGGCTGCTGATAGATTTCTCTCGTTGTGATGTCAGCCCCCAGACGCTGCAATTCTTCCTGTGAATAATCTAACATTCTCTTTCTCATTCCTTTCCATTATTTTAAAAAAAGGGGAAGTGGGACAGAAATCCAGAAAATCCAAGATTTTCGGCTCGCTGTCCCACCCCCGCAACGATGGCTAGACTTGAACTATGCTTTTAACAAGCTTTTTCAAACCAGACAGCGACTGCATTTTGCAATGCTGAACTATCCATTTCCCTAGGCTAAGAGGCATCTCCCAAATTCCTCTTAGACCAATATGCTTGAATCAACCACAGTGGCTTGGCCTCACCTATCATCAGTCTCCCATCTGCTGACAGCGCAAGGACTTGACCTAACTAGAAGTGGCTGTTCAAGCTTTTATTCATCTTCATCATCCATTAGACCCGCTAGAACATCATTAACCTTAACAATATTCTCTGCTGCCTTGGATGGATAGCTGACTTCTGCTCCTGTCAAAGAAGCGTTAATAAACTCAATGACCATGGGCAGATTGACCCCCGCATAAAGCTCAATATCCTGTCCTTCCATAATGAAGCGGCTGACTACATTACAAGGAGTGCCCCCCAAGAGATCCGCAAAAACCAAGTAATCCTCAAAATCTTTAACCGTTTCTAAGAATTTAGCTGCGAAGTCTTCTGGACCTTCCTCCGGAAGCAGGGCTACTGCATGGATGTCTTCCTGAGGCCCCATAATCATTTCCGTAGTTGTTTTCAGTTCTTCACAAAAGCGACCATGACTGACTAAAACTAATTTCTTACTCATAAATCACTCCATTACTCTGGTACTTGTCCCAGCAGGAAATAGCCAATAGCAGAGAAGCTTACTGCCATGATAATGATAATGAAGATAGCCTTAGTAGAGTTCATTCCTTTCTTGCCCAAGAGCCAGAAGATAAAGCCTGTAAAGACTGCTGGAATCAAACGTGGGAAAATCAGATTCATCATGTCTTGGAAATCAATAGCTTTTTCACCGATGTTCCATACCCAGGATACTTCAAAGTTGATCATAGTAGCAATCAAACCACCCACCATAAAGATACCCAATACAGAAGCCGCTTCAACAAGAGCTGTTAAAGTGCTTTGCATGTTGGTAATGAGATTGACCCCTTCTTTGTAGGCAAATTCTAACTGTTTCCAACGGAAAATATCATAAGCAACTGCTACAGCAATCCAAAGGAAAATTCCCCAAGGCTGGCCTGCGATAGCCATGGTAGCAGCGATAGATCCCATGATGGCTGGCACAAGAGAGCCAAAGATAGAGTCTCCAAGAGGAGCAAATGGCCCCATAAGACCTGTCTTGATACCATTGACCGCATCTTTTGATTTAACACCGTCTTTTTCTTCCATAGCTAGGTCAAAACCTGCAATAATAGTGTGGAAGAAAGGTGATGTATTGAAGAATTGCGTATGCAATTTCATCATTTCTTTCAATTCTGGAGTGCCGTCTCCGTACATTTTGCGCAGCTGAGGCAAGAGCATATAGAGATAGCCAGAACCTTGCATCCGCTCGTAGTTCCAGCCTAATTGGAAGGTGAACAAGCTGCGTTTATTGATTTGTTTAAAATCTTCTTTTGTTAATTTATAATTAGAGTTCGTCATCTTCAATTTCCTCACTTTCTGAGTTTGTGCTAGCAGCTGGAGCAGCAACTACTGTTCTTTGGCTGTATTTGAAATGCTGTACTGCAAGGAAGATACCAAAGATAGCTACACCAATCATAGACAAGCCTTTGAAGTTGTTGGCAAATGTGATCGCAGCATCTTTTGGAAGAGTTCCAACAATACTAGATACAGCCCCACCCAAAGTTTGAATATTTGAGTAAAGAACAGTCAGCATAGCAGTCAAGCCAAAACCAAGAGCTAAGTAGTGAAGATTACGTTTAACTGGAAGGTAACGAAGCAAGATAGCAAACCCGAGTCCTGGAAGCATACGACCTGCCAGTGTCAAACCTGCAGCCAGCCATTTCACACCAGCAACACCATCTACTATCGCTTGTACAAATGCTCCACCAAATGCCAGAGCCAGAAAGACTGGGAGGGCACGAGACAGAGCCCAAGGAAGGGCACCTAAGAGATAGTTACGTTCAATACCTTTATAGTCGAAGCGTTCAATGGCTGCATCCACACGGTGTGCGAAATAAGTCGTTGTCATACGACCTAAGATATCGAAGTAGGTCAACAAAGTTGCTACTGGTACTGCGATTGTCGCAATAGCCAACTCTGGCTTAATGCCTTGTGCTACAGAGAAGGCTGTCGCCAAAACGGCACCTGATGTCGCATCAATACGAGAAGCCCCACCAAATGTTCCTACACCAAGAACGAACAATTGCAGGCTACCACCAATAAACAAACCAGTCGTCAAATCACCCATAATCAAGCCAGTAATGAATCCAGCAAATACAGGGGATCCTGCTGACGAAACGATGGTCAACTCATCACAGATTTGATAAGCTGAGTACAAAGTGAGTAGTAAAATTTGCCACCATTGTATCATAACAATGTCCTCCTAAAATTTTGTCTTATTTTAATAACTTCATGAAGTCCTCAACCGGATCGTTGGGAACCATTTGCGCTGTCAGTTTTACTCCTTTTTCATGAAGCTTGTGAAAGGCTTCAACATCTGCATCTACCACATTGATAGAGCGAGTAATAGAGCGAGTTTCGTCTGACTGAGACATATTGCCGACGTTCAGCGTTTCCAGCGGAACACCAGCTTCGACCAACCGCAGGAAGCGGTCTGGCTTGCGAGCAACAATCAAGAGTCGCTGCGAATCATACTTGCCGGCCAAGATATTTTCTGCTGCCTTAGCAATCGGCAAGACACTGAGTTTCACACCAGCTGGCGTTGCGAGCTTGAGCCCGCTCTTTTCGATAGCATTTTCAGCTACCTCATCGTCAATCACCATAATGCGTGAAATGTTAAGCTTGGTAGTCCAAAGATTGGCTACCTGTCCATGGATCAAACGTCCATCGATACGTGCACCTACTATTGTCATAGATTTTCCCCCTTTATTGTTTTAAATGTAGGTTGGTTAACTAAGTGAATGGTTTCGCTGTAGATCCCTTCTGTCTCAAAGATAACGATGCGATTGTCGCCCTCTCTGAGCAGGCTGTGCGGGATATAGAGCGATAGGGTCGGTCCGACATTCCAGAAACGGCCAATGCTGACACCATTGACAAAGACGACGCCCTTGCCAAAGTCGGACAGATCCAGATAAGTATCTTTAAGCGCTTTCATTTTAAAGTCAAAAGCGTAGAAAGCTGGTTGGTTTTCCTGCCACCCTTTTGAAAAGTCAATCTTTTCTGGATGGTCCAGCGGAAGCGGATAATGCTGCCAGTCAAGCAGGAAGTGGAGATCCTTGCAGACACCCGTACGAATCCCCTTCTGCTGGGTATCTGCCAGTAGCTTGTGCCCATAATTGACCCGGCCCATATTTTCCATCAGAATGTCAAGCTGGTGCTCTGCCTTTTTCTGGCCGTCCACCATGATATCCTGACCGATTTCTGTCTGGTACTGGGTTGAAATGTGCTGACCGTCCACATAGAGCTGCATACGGTCGCGACCGTCAATGACACGGAGCCTTTCCTGATCAGCATCCCAACTAGCCCAAGTCCGATAGAGCAGGTAGCCGACATTTTGCCCCAACTCTTCCATCTTCATCGGATAGAGACTTTCGATAGGCTCTGCCAAGTCTGGCAGTGTCTCAAAGAGACTAACCTTCTGACTGAGCGGAATATTCCTGAGCTCAAAAGACTCTTTCACCAAGGGCTCCATCTGCGGATACTCTGGATAATACTTTTTCAGCATCCTCTGGACTGTATAGTACTTGTCCGTCGGATTGCCTCGCTCATCGAGTAGAGCATCATAGTCATAGGAAGTTACCTGTGGCAGGTCAATGACTCCTCTGGCCGAACAGCCGTTCATAAAGCCAAAATTGGTACCGCCATGAAACATATAGAGATTGATTGAGCCCTGCTGGAGCACTTCGTGAACAGCCTGAGCCAGTTCGTCTGGATCTCGCTTGATGATAGGTTCTTTCCAGCGATTGAACCAGCCGTCCCAGAACTCCATACACATGAGCGGCCACTTTTTGCCATGTTCGTCAAAGAATTCCTGCATCTGAGCAAAATTGTAATCTGCCTTGGAGCCGAAATTTCCTGTCACAAAGACATCATCATCAATCAATGTACCCGCTTGAAGCGTAGCCCGCCAAGGTCCGTCTGAAGTAAAGAGCGGACAGGTTACACCTCGTTCTTCCATGAGCTGTCTGATTGCTCTTAAGTAGGCCTTGTCTTCCCCATAAGAACCGTACTCATTTTCCACCTGCATCATGAGGATATTTCCCCCATTGTCCAGAAGCCTTGGAGTCAGTCGCGGCAGCAGCTCGTCATAATAGCTGGCTACAGCCCGCAGAAAGGCCTCATCTGATGAGCGGATGCGCATGTTCTCATTGAGCAGCCAAGCAGGCAGACCACCGAACTCCCACTCCGCACAGATAAAAGGCGAAGGGCGGATAATGGCATAAAGTCCCAAATCCTGAGCTGTCTGTAAAAATGCCTCAATATCTAAAATCCCTTGGAAGTCAAAGACACCTTTTTGGGGTTCGTGCATATTCCAGGGAAGATAGGTCTCTACTGTATTAAAGCCCAGAGCTTTGAGATTATAAAGGGAATGATACCAATCCTCAGGCTGTACCCGAAAATAGTGAATGGCTCCCGATAAAATCTTAAACTCCCGATCATCCAAACAGAAGGAATGACCAATTTTGAATCTTGCCATCTGATGTTCCCTCGGTTATAAAACCGCTTTCATCTCTTATTAATATTAATATAATAAATTTTTGCATAAATGTCAACATTTTTTTTAAAAATATGTTAAAATCTTAAGTAAGAAAAGTAAAAAAAGAGAGGTGAACAAAATGGCTATTCCAAAATACCAACAAATCAAAGATGAGCTCAAGCAGCAAATCATTTCTGGCAAATTTGAAAATGGCGATAAGTTTTACACAGAGGCTGAGCTGATTCAGATGTTTAATGTCAGCTCCATTACTGTTGTCCGCGCTTTGAATGAACTGGCCAATGATGGTTACATCATCCGCCAGCAAGGCAAGGGAACCTTCGTTTCACGTGCAAGAAAGCACAAACTGGTGGAATTTTCTGACGTTGAGACCTTCCCTATCCAAAAAGATAAGGTGACTGTTCTCTCCATTAAACGCGGGAATGACCTAAAAATCTTGGATAAGCTAGAACTAGCACCAACGCAGTTCTACTATAAGATTGACCGGATCAGACGGACTGGCGATAAAGTCTATATCTATCACCAAACCTATATACCTGAGCAGTACATCAATCCTAACTATCCAGATATGGACTACTACAGCTCTATCTACAACCGCTTCAAAACTGACTACCACATTCACATGAATGATGAGCATTTTGAAGAAACCAATGAAATTGTCTTCCCAACACCAAAAGATGTTGCGAAAGTACTGGAAGTTGATACCAACTTCCCGACCGTTCATCAGGTGAAGATTACCCAGCTGGAAAGCACTGGACAGATCTTAGAGTACAGCGAAACTTACAAACGCGGTGACTTCTTCAAGATTAAGTTCATTTCCTGCAATCGGGACCACTAAGATTGAAAACGATGGCTTCTAATCGGCTGTCGTTTTTTGTTTCATCTTGTGTACTTATATCTATTATAAGTCTATCTATACCAATTTGCAATCCATTCTAAAAACTTTTGTTCATTAAAAAGCGAATAGTGTCAAAAATTAAACACAGACTATAAATTTGTCCTATTTTTAATCAATTTAAAGAAGAAAAAATTAAGAAATACTGGCTATTTCCCTGAAAATTGGTACAAGGATAAAGCAAAAAGCTGGGATTAAATCCCAGCTTTTTGATATAAAATGTTCTTCATTTTGCAAATAAAATCGTTTATCAAGTCTTTAGAAAAACGGCTATTTCTTTATTTCTAATTCACGGACCTGAAGCAAAACATTAGGCAAATCTGCCCCAGCCTGAAGAAGGGCAGCAGCCGTATAAGCGCCCTCTACCAAAGGAACATTATTGATAATGATTTCCTTGTCAGAAAAGTCTGCGACCATTTCTAGATTCATCCGAGCCGAACCCAGATCGAAAAAGGCCAAAATAGTGTCCTTGTCATTGGCATCTAAAGCTGCCTGAATCCCTTCAAAGCTGGTCCCAATGCTACCGTCGTCCAACCCGCCCACATAGCTGATGGCCACATCTGCCGCCACCTGCGAAATGAGGTCAAACAAGCCTTGGGCCAGGTTTTTGGAATGGGAAATGATAAGAATGCCAGTATCTGCCATCAGCCTGCCTCCGTTTCTAGAAGAGCCTCAAAGAGGAGACCAGATGAAGCCGAACCGGGATCGATATGACCGATAGAGCGCTCACCGACATAGGAAGCCCGCCCCTTGGTCGCCTTCAAATCCTTAGTCGCTTCCACTAGGGAACCAATCATTTCACGCGTCAAGTCTCCGGACTGCAGAGAAATGGGAAGCCCCGACCAGACATCCACCATGGTCTTCTCACCCGGCACAGCCTTGCCCCGCTTCTGAATCATGTCCAGCCCAGCTTGGATGACTTCTGACAAGTCTTTGCCGTCTTTTTCAGCTTTGGCCATACCCATGAAAGCTGAGCCATAGAGAGGTCCGGAAGCACCGCCGACCTTGCTAATCAGCTGCATAGAAACAGCCTGAAAAACCTCAGCCGCACTGGCAAAGTCCTTAGCAGCTAGACTCTCTACTGCTGCCGCCATTCCCCTGGCCATATTGGCGCCATGATCACCGTCGCCGATGGGAGTGTCGAGATCAGACAGATAGACTTTCTGGTCCTGGATCTTCTCGTTGAACAACTGCATCCATTTTTTTGCTCTTGCTGCGTCCATAAGCACCTCCTTACCAAGCGGCTGTTGTGACAGGACTGTTGAGAGCTTTCAGCCAGTCTGGCTGGTCCAGCTGGATAAAGGTCAGAGAAATCCCCGCCATATCAATGGAGGTCATGTAATTACCCAGCTTTTTGTAAACAACTTCGACTCCAGCATCTGCCAGGAGATTTGCTACATCTGCCGCAAAGACATACTGCTCCATGAGCGGTGTTGCCCCCATACCATTGATGAGGATACCAATTTTTTTGCCAGATTTGAGCTCAAAGGACTGACTGAGTTTTTCGACCAATTCTTTAGCTAAGTCCTTAGACGGCTGCATCTTTTCCTTGCGATAGCCTGGCTCACCATGGATGCCAATACCGAACTCTATCTCATCATCAGCCAAAACAAAACCAGGCTTGCCGACTTCCGGTACGGTTGCCCCGCTCAGAGCCAAGCCAACCGTGTGAATATGTTTGACCAGCTCATCAGCCAGAGCCTTGATTTCAGTCAGAGATTTGCCTGCACGCGCCGCATTCCCTAGAATCTTATGGACAAGAATGGTGCCAGCCACTCCGCGGCGACCTTGGGTATAGAGGCTGTCTTCCACTGCGATATCATCATCTACGACGACACTAGCCACCTCAATCCCTTCCATCTCAGCCATTTCCTGAGCCATTTCAAAGTTCATGATGTCACCGGAGTAATTCTTAATCACCATGAAGACCCCAGCTCCCTCATCTGCTTCCTTGATAGCCTGCAAGACCTGGTCTGGTGTTGGTGAAGTAAAGACCGCTCCGCAGATAGCGGCCGACAGCATGCCCTCACCGACAAAGCCAGCATGGGAAGGCTCATGACCACTGCCACCGCCAGAAATCAAGCCAACCTTGCCTGTCTTCTCACTCTTGCGGGCAATAATATCAAAGCCCTCCACCCGATAAACCAAATCGCTGTGAATATAGGCCAAGCCGTCCAGCATCTCGTCCACAACCACTGTTGGATCGTTGATAATTTTCTTCATAGGTGTCCTCCGTTTCTCAGCGTTTCTTTACAACGAGCAATCCACCCTAAAAAGAAAGCGCTATCATTTTAATGTTATTTTAACATTTTATTTTACCGAAAGCAAATTCTGCCACATCCTAGACTAGAAGAAAGCATCAAATTAGTTGACAAGAAAAAGTAGACAGTGTATACTAAAGATAGATAAGTAGACAGTGTATACTTTTGGAGGAGATACATGAAACGCAATACTGCCCAGCTGAAAGAACAGCTCATTCAAACAGGGATTGACGAAATCGAAAAACATGGGATTGAACAGCTTTCGCTCAGGACTGTTGCCAAGGCCTGTGGTGTAACTCACGGTAGCCCTTACCGCCATTTTGAGAGCAAGGAAGGCTATCTCAAGGTGGTTTTGACCCAGCTTTCGCTGTTTCTCAATCAGGAAATCAATGAAAATATTGATGCGACAGGTTCTGCGCGTGAACAGCTGACCCAGCTTGGTCTTAATTTCATTATTTTTGCCAAGACCTACCCTTATTTCTTCGAAGCTCTCTTTATCAAATTCCCTTTTAAATATATGAAGGTGACCCAGGACACCATTCTCTTGGAGTCCGATTTGCCTGGATTTGATAAATTTAAGGAGCTTGTTTTAAAGCTTCGCGAGGAGGAGAATTTTAGCAATAGCGAAGCGGAAAGCCTTTTTCACTTTTGGAGCTTTATCACAGGCCTAGCCGTTCTGGCCAACAGTCCTATCGGACAAGACCTTGATCCTCAAGCCATCCAAAACACGATCGAGCACATGCTTGACATTTATATCAAAGGAGAACGATCATGAAAACCTTGATTATTTACACCCACCCCAGCCCAACTGGCTTCAATGCTGCTATTCTCAAAGAAGTTCAAAGCAATCTTTCTAAGAAGCACGAGGTGAAAACCTTGGACTTGTATGCTGAAAACTTTGACCCAATCTTGCGCTTTGACCAAGAACATAGACGTCGTGACCTGCACAAAGACCCTGAAATGGCCAAATACCGAGATTTGATCACTTGGGCAGACCACCTGATTTTCATTTTCCCTATCTGGTGGAGCGGCATGCCGGCCATTCTCAAAGGCTTTATCGATCGTGTCTTTGCGGCTGACTTCGCCTACTCTTATAAGAAAGTCGGACTCCAAGGCCACCTGCAAGGCAAGACCGGCTGGATTATCGTCAGCCACAACACACCAGGTTTTGCTCTTCCTTTCGTCCAAGACTACGGCAAGGTGCTTAAAAATCAAATACTGAAACTTTGTGGCATTTCTCCAGTCAAACTGACCGAGCTCAACGGAGTAGAACGCAAAACAGACCAAGAACGCCAAAAAATGCTGCTGAAAATCGGGCAGCTGGCCAGTCAAATTTAAGAACAAGCAAATAGGCACTTCCTAAGAAGCGCCTATTTTTTTGTTTAATCCAGCCCCACGCGCTTGAAGATTTCATCCACGCGCTTGGTGTAGTAAGTTGGATTGAAGATTTCATCAATCTCTTCCTGAGTCAGACGAGAAGTGACTTCTGGATCCGCTTCAAGCAGAGGCTTGAAGTCTACTTGATTGTCCCAAGATTGGGCAGTCTTTGGCTGCACCAAGTCATAAGCCTGCTCCCGCGTCATTCCTTTTTCAATCAGGGTCAACATAGCCCGCTGGCTGAAAATAAGACCAAAGGTTGAGTTCATGTTGCGCTTCATGTTTTCTGGGAAGACGGTCAAGTTCTTGACGATATTACCGAAGCGGTTGAGCATGTAGTCAATGAGAATGGTCGTGTCCGGAGCGATGATCCGCTCAGCAGATGAGTGGGAAATGTCGCGCTCATGCCAGAGAGAGACATTCTCAAAGGCTGTCACCATGTGGCCACGAATGACACGCGCCAGACCAGTCATATTTTCAGAGCCGATTGGATTACGTTTGTGAGGCATAGCTGAAGATCCTTTTTGCCCCTTGGCAAAGAATTCTTCCACCTCACGCTGCTCAGATTTTTGCAGACCACGAATCTCGGTCGCCATACGCTCAATAGACGTCGCAATCAAGGCTAGAGCTGAGAAGTATTCAGCGTGGAGGTCACGTGGCAATACTTGAGTCGAAATCTCTTGCGGACGGATACCTAATTTCTCACAGACATAGCTTTCCACAAATGGTGGAATATTGGCAAAGTTCCCAACCGCACCAGAGATTTTCCCAGCTTCCACACCCGCAGCCGCAATCTCGAAACGCTCGATATTGCGCTTCATTTCGCTGTACCAGGTCGCAAGCTTAAGACCAAAGGTCGTCGGCTCCGCATGCACCCCGTGGGTCCGTCCCATCATGATGGTGAACTTATGCTCCCGCGCCCGCTCCGCAATGATGTCGGTGAAGCGACGCAGATCCTCACGAATGATATCATTAGCCTGCTTGTAGAGGTAGCCGTAGGCCGTATCCACCACATCGGTCGAGGTCAGGCCATAGTGCACCCACTTGCGCTCTTCGCCAAGAGTCTCAGAAACCGCACGTGTAAAGGCAACCACATCGTGACGAGTCTCCTGCTCGATTTCCAAAATACGGTCGATGTCAAAGTCCGCTTTTTCACGAATCAAAGCCACATCTTCCTTAGGGATTTCTCCCAATTCAGCCCATGCCTCGTCAGCCAAGATTTCCACCTCAAGCCAAGCACGGTATTTATTTTCTTCAGTCCAAATGTTCGCCATTTCAGGGCGAGAATAACGGTTAATCATGATTTTATTCCTCACTATAATTATCTATAAAAATTTTAGACAATGTAATTTTTACATCAAAATCTGTAGAAATTACTAATTCCACTATCCCTTCTTCATCATTAGTTCTAATATTTTTAAATAAGTCTGAAACATCCGCTTCAAATATAGAGCCTTTTTTTGTTTTTGATAAACAATAATCCTTAAAATACTGAAATACCCCTGGATTAGACTGATTATCAAACTTCAATGAATAGTTTTTAGAATCAGTTTCATAATAATCCATAGTAAATTGGGAACGAATCGTTTCCAAAACTTTCAATATCTTATCCTTCCTATGCTGATAAAAAGCTAGGTCTCTTTTAAAAAGGGGTAGTTCTAAAGGGATGTCTTTTAATTCACCTTTATAATTTGTCCAATCCAACCTGATTTTATCATAAAATTTCCCTGATAGATTCCACTTAAAATTATTTTCTCTTAAATGATTGATTAAATGTAGAATTGGAACCCCAACTATATTTTCCTTGGTGTTTTGAATAATATTATCAGTATCACTCAATATTTTCTTACAATGATCATTACTACAAGAACTAAAAAATTTTAAAATTTTTCCAGATATAACTTTGTCACCCTTTATAGATAACAAGATTCCCCTCATTTCTTCAAATAAAGATATATCTTCTGGATTATTAAAAATATCAAGAGGTGCATATAATTTATTAGAGAGATAGTGAACACTCTCATACGAAAAAGTAGCCTCACATTTATCCATTATTTGTTGGAGTAGAAAGTTAGAGTGCAATTCATCTGTGACACTATAATTAATCGAACAATGGTAATTAAAATTCAATTCTTTCAAACTTTCATTTGAAAGATCGTTCAAAACGAACTGTGAAAAAATTAAATCCTCACTTGATATCTTTAAAATTCTGTCTTTATCTTCAATCTCATGTCCGCCAGTATTTACATGTTGTAGATCTTCTTTTTCGCTATCTAATTCAGCTTTTAAAAGCTTCAAATCCATACGAACACTGTCACTTGATGGCCTTGAGTCCGGGGACGGATTAATTAATCTATCGACTAACTTATCTAATTCAAAGAGATAAGGATAAGTATGCCAAATACGCTTATATTCTGACCCAGCTGGATTTTCTCCAGTGAAGCATTCATTAACAATCAAACCAAAAGAATACACATCTGACGCAAATGTAATGTTAAGGGCTTCTCCAATTTTCTTTTGTTCTGGTGATAAATAATTTCTATTTACTAATAAATCTTCTGCAACAGTTAAATCAGATCCTTGAAAATGCGCAATTCCAAAATCACTTAAAACCAAATTTTCATTTCTTATTAGAATATTCTCTGGCTTGATATCTCTATGAATTATTCCTTTATCATGAGCAGCGTTTATGCCCTTTGATAATTGAATTAAATAATTTAATCTTTGTTCTGGTGAATAATTTTCTGATTCATCTATTACATCCCTAAGATTTTTGGGGAAATAATCCATTACTGCATATAAGAATTGAGCTATTTGTCCGTCATTTGGATATTCTCCATGTAAATGATACTTAATAACATTTTCATGATTATACTGTGAACAAAATTCAATATCATTTTTTAGTCTCTCAATTTTTGCCCTATTTGCACGTCCTCTAGAAGTTGGTATTTTCATAATTTTAACAGCTTTTTCGATACCAGTACTATCTTTTGTCAAAACTACTACACCTTGACCTCCTTGACCTAAAATTTTAATAAAACAATAACCAATAGATTGCAAAATCTCATCAATTTTAAACTGATTTTTGAGAGCATCAATACGCTCATTCGTTAAATCCATATTCCCTCACTTCTGTTAAAATAATTCCATGATTACTCAAACTCCTCTTTCCCAATAAACACAGATGGATAGTGATCTAGTGTGTTCAAATCAGTATCCAATGGCAAATCATAAATCACCAAATAGTTTTCAGGATATTGAGCAACTAGTTCTTCATACTTGGCTTTCACTTTTTCGTGATTGCTACTAGCAAACAAGACTTCGACGACTGCTCCAGTCTTATCCTTTTCAACAAAAGCATTAACGATGATTTGAATCATATCAATCTCTCCCCTTTAAATAATACCTAGGTCAGCTCTTACGGCTTGTTCAAGTTTCCAACGAATATCATCCAATTTATTGTTTCTACCATCGTTATATTCTAAAGGTCTACCTGCAATAAAAGCGTTGTGCCAAGTAACATCAAACTTGGCTAAGCAATTTTTTACGTTTTGACTGGCATACAGTTCAATAATCTTAACGTTACTTCTAAATTGTTCATATTCTTTCTTAGCTAAAAAATACTGATTCTTAATTTTCTCTATTTCTCTAATACAGTATTCTCTATTCCTAATCTCCGTTTTTATATCTTCTTCATCTTGATAGTTAAGATTTTCTCGCTCCAATCGCTTTTTAAAATCTTCCTGAATCTGAATTTCTAAAATTCTATTTACCGTATCAAAATCTTCACGATTAAATACTGGGGGAAACGGTAGGTTAGTCATAACATCATAGGGCGTTTTATTAGGAAATAAAGATATTATCCTGATTAACTCGTTATAAGGTTCCGTTAATTTTTCTTGTTTTTGTACTTGACTTTGTATTTTTTGTTCTTTTTGTTTCGATTTTAGTTTATCAGTATAAACATAAATCCCCCATAAAAAACCTAAAATCCCTACAATTGCTACTATAGATTGCCAATTAAAATAACCATGTTCAGTTGTAAAAAACTTGTCCACTAAAAATCAATCCCTTCTAGCAGTAGTTGACTGACTTCTCTTGCTGACTTTATCAGCTACGACAAGCCTAGTCAACTTTGCAGGGGTAAGACGACGGACCTTATAACTGGGGTCCTGTCTTACTCCCCAAACTCAACCACACTATCCGGCACATCACTAAACAAAGTCACATGCCCCATTTTGCGGTTGTGCTTCGCTTCTATTTTACCATACAGGTGGAGGTGGGCGCTTGGATTTTCTGTGACATATTTTTCAGCGGCCTCGACATGCTGGCCGAGAACATTGAGCATAACGGCTGGCGCATGCAGTTGGATGACTGGCAATGGTGCTCCGAGAACACCAAGAATGTGGGTGTCAAACTGCGAGAAGTCGCAGGCTTCGATAGAGTAGTGCCCAGAGTTGTGTGGTCGTGGGGCAATCTCATTGACGATGATGTCATCAGCGGTCGCAAACATTTCCACGCAGAGGGTTCCAGACAAGTTAAGCTGGTCTGCGATTCGCACTGCCATAGCTTTGGCCTTGTCAGCTAGACTTTCTGAAATGCGAGCTGGGACGATGGTCTTAGACAGGATGTTATTGCGATGGATATTTTCCTGAACTGGGAAAACTGTCACATCCTTGCCATTTCCGGACACGATGACGGAAATTTCAAGGTCAAAATTGACAAATTCTTCCAAAACGCAGTCTGCTGAGTCGGCTAACGCATAAGCTTCTTCCAAGTCTGCTTCTGAGCGAATGACCTTTTGTCCATGCCCATCGTAGCCACCAGTCGCAGTCTTAAGGACATAATTTTTCGACAGGTCAATATCCGCCAAGTCTTGGCTAGAAGTCACGACCTTGTAAGGTGCCACGGTGACTTGGGCCTTGTTTGAGAGAAAGTCCTTTTCAAAGATACGATTTTGAGAAATGCGGAGCAGGTCCGTCCCTTGAGGGAGCTGACCATCCTTGATAACGGCATCCAAACCATCAGCATCAACATTTTCAAATTCATAGGTCAGGATATCACAACGTTCCGCCAACTGACGGAGGGCGTCCACATCGTTATAAGGAGCTACGATGATTTCCGCCACACGAGAAGCTGGGCAATCCGCCGCAGGATCCAGCGCAATGACCTTGTGCCCCATGTAGATAGCAGAAATGGCCATCATCTGTCCCAGCTGACCGCCACCGATAATTCCGATAATTTTAGATGAGCTCATTGCTAGACTCCTCAGCGATTTTTCCTTGTTCTTCTGCAAAATCTGCCAAAGCTGTCGCAATAGCCTGATCCTCTACTGACAGGAGACGGAGGGCAAAGAGGGCCGCGTTTGTCGCTCCCGCTTCACCGATAGCCATTGTCGCCACAGGCACACCACCTGGCATTTGAACGATCGAATAAAGGGAGTCCAGACCGCTGAGAGCACGTGATTTGACCGGTACACCGATAACAGGTAGAGTCGTTTTGGCTGCTACCATTCCTGGCAAATGCGCGGCACCACCAGCACCTGCGATGATAACCTTAATGCCACGACTGCGGGCTTCTTCGGCATGTCTAAACATGAGGTCAGGCGTGCGGTGGGCAGAGACAACTTTCTTTTCGTAGGCAACTCCGAAGCGATCTAGCACTTCGGCGGTTTTTTGCATGGTTGCCCAATCGGATTTTGAGCCCATGATGATGGAAATAATTGGTTTCATATTTTCTCCTCTGAATAAACTAATTCTTTTGCTCAATATTTTTTACAGTGGCTGACTCAACACTATAATGTTTAACAGTCTGATTAACCAGATTTTCAACGCTCTTAGGTTTTAGCAATAAACGAAGTATAATTGTCACAAGAGGTATAATGCTCGGCAAATCCTTCCAGACAGGTGTCAACACTTCTTCACTATCACGTCTTAAAAGCCAGTACTTTATTGTCTGCAATATTTTTCTTCTACTTTTCGTCTTTTCAGCTGTTCCAATAATCAAAGCCATCAGACTATGCGTCTCAACACCTGCTTGACCAAGAATGACCTCAGATTTAGCGTAGCTGTGACTTGCTAGTTCTATCATGATTTTTGGAAAATTAACTCCTGCTTTATAGGCGTTAGCAGGCTCTACCATTCTAGGGTTACACTCTATATAGTAAAATTGGTCTCCCCTACGTATAAAATCTAGGGTTAGGCAACCATGCCAGTGTATATATTGTCCTAATTTTTCGACATGCTCTCTCGTTCTTTTAGATTCTATGCTTAATCTTGCCGCAGCCGAACCACCCGCGCCAGAACCTACTTTTACGCTAGAATGCACTGCGAGTAATTCTCCATGATCAAACACTGCTTGAACCTGACCATAGTCTCCAACTATGTCTTGCTGAACCATCCATTCCTCATC
Source organism: uncultured Streptococcus sp. (assembly GCF_963536705.1). GTDB lineage: Bacteria > Bacillota > Bacilli > Lactobacillales > Streptococcaceae > Streptococcus. The sequence continues at coordinate 38,156 of NZ_CAUTAP010000015.1, forward strand.
ACTCGCTGTTAATTTGCTCGCCACTTCAGCCAAATCTTTCTTACTTGAAATCTTATAAACCGAGCGACCGGCAGTACCATAATCTGCTTTCAGCCAATAAGGATAGTCTAACAGTATAGAGTCTGCATCTTTCACGTACTCCCACTTAGGTGTGGGAAGTCCTAATAAATCCGCAGTTTCAGCAAAAGCAATCTTTCCAGCTAACTTTTCAAACTGCTCTTTATTAGCAAGGGCGATTGGTAGCGATTGAGGCAAAAATTGTTTCCCATTTGCCAATAACCAGCCTTCTTCATGTGTTGGCAAAATGGCCTTGTAATTGGTTTTATGAAGCAACTGACTAACCTGTCTCAAATAATCTACAGGAAAACGGTTCACATCAACTATCGGAACTCTATGGGTTAGACGACTGAAGTGTGCAATGGAAAATCTTCCAGGAGATAATACATCAATTTTATAGCCTTCTTTCAACAAAACTGTCAAAGTTTCTCGTGAGGTCAAGCTTGAACCTTCTAAAAATAGCAATCTATTTTTCATTTTTCAAACACCTGAATTCTATATTTAAGTCTCACGGCTAAAAGTTTCATTGATTTACAAAGCCTTACCACCAATGTCATGCCTATAAAAGAGGCCTGTTGTGTCTTGTTTTTTTAGTTGGTCGTAGATTTTTTCTTGCGCAGCTGAGACGGTATCTGCTGTGGTGACCAGCATATATACTCGACCGCCATTTGACAGCAGTGCTCTGCTATTTTCCGCGAACTTAGCCCCAGCATAGTAAGTGATGATGTCGCCGTCTGTCTTCTCTGGCAGAGGCAGTCCTTTCTCATAGTCCAGCGGGTAGCCTTCTGATGCGACAACCACGCCAAGGGTCACGCCCTCATCCAACCAAGTGATAGCAGGCTCTTTCTTGTCCAAAATGTCCGTGATGTTCTGCGCAAAGTCAGACGTCAAACGCGGCAGGATAATCTGGGTCTCTGGGTCGCCAAAGCGCGAGTTGAACTCAATGACCTTAGGGCCATCTGCTGTCAGAATCAGCCCAGCATAGAGCACGCCCAGATAAGGTCGGCCCTCAGCTATCATGCCTTTGAGAACGGGCTTGATAATCGTCTCAACTGACTGGTCCACCACGCTTTGTGGCAGGTGAGGCACCGGCGCATAAGCTCCCATACCACCTGTATTGGGACCTTTGTCCCCATCGTAGGCCCTCTTGTGATCCTGAGCCGTCGGCAGGATGTAAAACTTATCGCCATTGACAAAGGCAAAGAGGGAGAACTCCTCGCCATCCAGGAACTCCTCGATAACCACGCGCGCACCGCTGTCGCCAAATTTATTATCCAAGAGCATATCGTGAGCTGCTTCGACCGCCTGCTCCACGGTCTCCGCTACGACTACACCCTTACCCAGAGCTAGGCCGTCCGCCTTGACCACGATAGGCGCTCCCTGCTTTTCGATATAAGCCTTGGCTTCCTCAAAGTCGGAAAATGTGCCATAGGCTGCTGTCGGAACACCGTATTTGACCATGATTTCCTTGGCAAAATCCTTGGACCACTCCAGCTCCGCTGCTAAACGAGATGGGCCGAAAGCCTTGAGCCCAGCTTGGTTAAAATCATCTACAATTCCAGCTGCCAGCGCATCATCCGGACCGATAAAGGACCAAGCAATATCATTCTCCTTGGCAAATTCAATTAGTTTAGAATGTTCGGAAATTCCAATGTTTACTAAATCCAACCCATCCAAGGTCATACCATCATTTCCAGGAGCGACAAACACCTGCTCCACACCCTGAGACTCTAACAATTTCTTGGCAATCGCATGCTCACGACCGCCTGAACCAACAACCAAAAGCTTCATAGCTAAGATACCTCAATATCCAATATCACAGGCGCTTACGCACCAAACTAACACATCATGTAAAAATATAGCATTTTTACGAATTATTTATCTAAATTATATCACAATCGTTCGTTTTATTCCATTCTAATGAGAAAAAGAATATCTCTTCCATATGATTGCCGTAATTATTGTTGGCTTCAGCCTTCTCCTTTTTGAGTGGTTTGTACCCATTTTAGACAAAAAATATTCAGGGCTTGTCAAATTTACTATCATTTTCAAACAAATTTTCCGAATAATACAGGTGGGCCCATCCAAAACCATTCTCACAAAGGAGTTTTATGAAGAAATATCAAAAACTGTTTTTATTATCTGGAGCTGTCCTAGGTCTCTTTGCGAGCCACTCAACAGTTCATGCGACCGAAACGCCTGAATCTGAAGTCAAAATTCTATACCCTACTGATCGTGCCAGCAATGTCGATGTGACTGTGAACGATCGTACAGCCTCTATTAGTTATACCCGTTCCCAAGCTCAAGAACCTTATCTTATTGCTCATGCTGTTTGGTCTGAAGAAAACGGACAAGATGATTTGAAATGGTATGATACACCACAAACACCCATCACTGACATTGACTTAAGCAATCATCCAGGATATGGTACGTTTCATGTTCATACCTACATACGGATAGGAGAGCGCTTGGTAGCTCTAAATGCCACTACCTTTCATGTAGATAAACCAGCTAGTAAAACGAATGCATCCGTCTCAGGAGGTACAGGGCGCATTAGTTTTTCCCGCAACAAAGACCAAGCTCACTCAAAGATTGTCCATGCTGTCTGGTCAGAGGAAAAAGGCAGCGACGACCTTCAGTGGTATGACGCAGGAGAAGAATTAACTGAGTTTAATCTATCCAAACATCGTGGTTATGGACGATACTTCGTTGACACTTATGAAAATGTAAACGGAAAAATGATTTTCCTGTCTGGTACTACGTTCCATCTTGAAAATCCGAAACCGATAATCGAAACCAGCTTCCCTCAGACCGGTATCATGGAAATTACTGTCAAAAACGTACCTGATACCATGCATCGAATTGTTCTTCCAACTTGGTCTGATAAGAAAGGGCAAGATGATCTACAATGGTATGAAGCAAGCAAAAATCCGGATGGTAGCTACAGCGCTCGGGTGGAACTCAGAAAGCATAACTACGACACTGGGACTTACAATATCCACCTTTACGGCCAAAGCTATGTTCAACCGGAATCAACTGGTATAACAGGAACGACAGTTCAAGTTGACAGCGGAAAATTACCTTCGGACGAGGAGCAAAAACCGCTTTTTACTGTAGAAAATATCAACCCCAAACAAGGAACCTATACTGTAAAAATCGCTGAAACAGCTTTATCTAAACCTATTCAATCTGTTCGGGTGCCAATTTGGAGCACTAGCAATCAGAGCAATCTTAAATGGTATGCAGCCACTCCTAACGGAGATGGCTCCTTCAGCGCAACCTTTGATATCCGTAATCATCAGGCTTTGTCTGGAACCTATAACAACCATGTATATGTCACCTATAAGGACGGCAGTGAGCGTAGCTACGCAGCAGATGCCGTCTCAATGTCTACCGACCAAATTCAAGCCAAGGTTGCAGTCAGGAAAACTGAGGCTAATCGCTATGAGGTGACAGTAACAGACGCCTACGGAGATGGCGATATTATTCTGCCAACTTGGTCAGAAGCCAATGGACAAGATGATTTACAATGGTATACCGCCAATAAGGTTGGCAATGGAACCTACAAATTCACCGTGGACACTCAGAAACACAAGGGGAGCGGTCTATTCCATACCCATGTCTATCGTAGAAAAGCGGGACAACTGACTGGTCTGACTGGAACTAGCTATCAGGTTGAGAAATCAAGCGTTCAATCAGCTAATATTCAGCCTAACTATGCCGCTGCTAATGCGACAACTTATCCTGTCGGTCAATGTACTTGGGGAGCCAAGGCTCTAGCTCCTTGGGCTGGAAATTACTGGGGCAACGGCGGTCAATGGGCGGCTAGTGCCAGAAGAGCTGGATTCCGCACCGGCAGTACGCCTGAGGTTGGCGCCATCGCCTGCTGGGATGACGGTGGCTACGGCCACGTCGGTGTTGTGACTCATGTCGAATCCAATACCCGCATCCAGATTCAAGAGTCTAACTACCTCGGCAAGCAGTACATCAGCAACTTCCGTGGCTGGTTTGACCCAACTGCTTCCTACTGGGGCCGCCTGACCTATATCTACCCTAAATAAGTCGCTTTCGCATTTCTCAAAACACTTCAAACCAGTGCTTTGAGCAAACTGCTCCTGCTTAGTTTGTTCATGATTTTCATTGAGTATAAGACTACTAAAAAATCCTCGGGTCGAGCCGAGGATTTTTTCTATTTCTTAATGTCTAAAATGTCTCACACCTGTAAAGACCATAGTCAAGCCATGCTTGTCAGCCGCTTCGATAGATTCCTCATCACGGACAGATCCACCTGGCTGGATGATGGCTTTGATACCAGCTGCCGCGATTTCTTCGATATTGTCCGCAAAGGGGAAGAAAGCGTCAGAAGCAAGAGCAGCACCGTCAAGGCGATCTTTGGATTGCTCAATAGCAATCTTGACAGAAGCCACGCGGTTGGTCTGACCGGGACCGACTCCCAGCACCTGACGGTCATTGGTAATGATGATCCCGTTGGATTTGACATATTTGACGGACTTCCAGGCAAATTCCAAAGCTACGCGCTCCTGCTCACTCGGCTGGCGCTTGGTCACGACCTGCCAATCAGCTGGTTTTTCCTCGATGACATCTTGGTTTTGCACGAGGAGACCACCCAGAACACCGGTCACTTCCTTCTCAGCTCCAGAAGCTGCCTGAGCATCAAAAGCCAACTCCAAAATCCGCAGATTTTTCTTTTTATTGGTCAAAATCGCTAGTGCTTCTGCCGTGTAGCTCGGTGCGATGATGATTTCCAGGAAAATACCGTGCATCTTCTCAGCTGTCGCAGCATCTACCTCGCGGTTGAGGACGACAATCCCACCAAAAATAGACACTGGATCAGACTCATAGGCATAGTCCCAGGCAGTCTCGATATCATCCGCCTGACCAATACCACAAGGATTCATATGTTTTAGCGCCACAACAGTTGGGCGCTCTTTGAAATCACGAATAATCCGAATGGCCGCATCCGCATCGCGGATGTTATTGAAGGACAACTCTTTCCCATTCAGCTGTTTGGCCGAAGCGATGGAATAGTCCAGTGGCAAGGCCGTCTGATAGAAATCAGCATCCTGCTGGGGATTTTCCCCGTAGCGCATAGGCTGCTTGAGCTCATAGGTCAAGGTCAGCTTTTCAGGCTTGCTTTCGCCCACCTGATCCGTGAAATAGTCCGCAATCAAAGCATCATAAGCTGCTGTATGACGGAAAACCTTAGCTGCTAAGCGCTGCCGCGTTTCATAGGTCGTTTGGCCATTTGCTGCCAACTCTTCCAGAACAAGAGCATAATCAGCCGGATCTACAACAACCGTCACGCTGGCATGATTTTTAGCCGCAGAGCGCAGCATAGAGGGGCCACCGATGTCAATATTTTCCACCGCATCCGCATACTCAACACCCGGCTTGAGAATGGTTTCCTTAAAAGGATAGAGGTTGACCACGACCAGGTCAATGAGCTCAATCTGATTGTCCTTAGCCGCCTCCAAGTGGCTATCTAAATCCCGACGAGCCAAGAGACCTCCGTGAATGTTTGGGTGGAGGGTCTTAACACGGCCATCCATCATCTCTGGAAAACCAGTCACATCATCGATAGCAATGGTGCCCACTCCTTCATTGTCTAGGGCCACCTTGGTACCACCAGTTGAGATGATATCCCAACCCAGAGCTTTCAGCTCTTTCGCAAATTCTACAATGCCTGTCTTGTCTGAGACACTGATCAAGGCTTTTTTCATCATTTTATTCCTCTTTCTTTAGGTCCAAGCGCATAGAGACTTCGTTATTTTCTTCTGTAAATCCTGTTTCCTGAAAACCCAGACTAGTCAGCAGGTGCTTCATTTTTTCATTTCCAACCACATAATCTGCGATAATATGACTGCAAGCTCTATCCATCTGAGCCTTTTTGATCAGAACTTCCAAGGCTTTTCGACCATAGCCTCTTCCTTGGTACTGCTGACCAATCATTATCCTCCAGACAAAGTATTCCGCTTCATCCTTGTCTATTTCCAGCAGGAGAAAGCCAACCACTTGCTTATCCCAATAGATTGCCATCGGAAACACATCTTCATTTTTCCGGTAGAGCCATGCGTCAGCTAAAGAGCGCACATTTGGAGCTACGAAACGTGCTTGTTCATCAGCTTCTGATATTTTCAAATCCAGCACTGCCTGAAAACTGCTCTCATCTACTAATTTCAGCTCAATCATTTTTTCTCCTAGCAATATTGCACAATCAAAACTTGATTTACTTCTTACTTTCTCCCCACCCCTAAACTCTCCAGCACTTGTGAATAGAGCTGATACTCGGCGGCATGGATGCGTTCTTCAAAACTTTCCAGCGTATCTTCGGCTAAACGCGGCACGCGCACTTGCTGGATAATTTTGCCTGTGTCAACGCCCGAGTCCACCCAGTGAATGGTCACGCCAGACTGTTCCACGCCAGACTGCCAAGCATCCTCAATGCCATGAGCTCCTGGAAACTCGGGTAGATAGGCTGGATGGATATTGATGATACGTCCTTCATAAGCACTAAGCAAGGTCGGCCCGACAATTTTCATATAGCCTGCTAGGCAAACCAAGTCAATCTGCTGCGCTTCTAGTAGGTCTACAATGGCTTGCTCGTAAGCCACCTTACTGTCAAATTCTCTGAGCTCAAAGGCATAGCTTTTGACACCTAGCTTGTCCGCCCGCTCGAGCACATAGGCATCTCGATGGTCTGAAAAGACAAATTCAACAGGAAACTGCTCAGCAATCACTTGGAAATTTGATCCATTTCCCGAAGCAAAAACGGCAATTTTTTTCATTTGATAAGGACACTTTCATTTTCTTTTTTGACAATCCGGCCAACTTCATAAACAGGCTCGGCAAGAAGTTCTTTGACACGATTCACATTTTCAGGCGCTACTGCCAAAATCATCCCTAATCCCATATTGAAGATTTCAAACATTTCTTGGTGCTTGATGTGACCATATTTTTCTAAGGCCTCAAAAATCGGCAAGACTGGAATCTTGTCTTCTTCAATCTCAGCAGCCAAATCATCAGCAAACATGCGGGGCACATTTTCGATAAAACCGCCACCGGTAATATGGGCAATCCCATGAACCAGCTTTTCCTTAATCAGCGGCAGCAAAGCCTTGACATAGATACGAGTCGGCTCAAGCAACACTTCCTTGAGTTTTTTACCTTCCAATTCTGGCAGTTCTTCCTCACCCGTATAGTCCACAAAAACACGGCGAACGAGAGAATAACCATTTGAGTGGATGCCGCTGGAAGCCAATCCCAAAAGGACATCGCCCTCTGCGACTTTAGAGCCGTCAATAATCTCTAACTTTTCAGCAACTCCGACCGCAAAACCAGCTAGGTCATAGTCATCTTCACCATACATGCCAGGCATTTCAGCGGTTTCCCCGCCAATCAAGGCAGCTCCAGACTGAACGCAGCCTTCAGCTACACCAGCAACAACTTGTTCGAGTTTAGCTGGTTCATTTTTCCCAGTGGCAATATAGTCCAGGAAGTAAAGGGGCTCAGCCCCTGCAGCGATGATGTCATTGACACACATAGCCACACAGTCCTGCCCAATGGTATCGTGCTTGTCATACTGAATGGCTAGCATGAGCTTGGTTCCGACCCCATCCGTACCAGAAATCAACACTGGCTCCTTGACCCCCGTCTGAGACAGGTCGAACATGCCGCCAAAGCCACCCAGCGCCCCCATGACACCAGCCCGCTCTGTACGTGCCACATGCTTTTTGATTCGCTCAACAACTTCATAACCTGCTTCAACATCCACACCGGATTGAGCGTATGCATTTTTATTTGTCATAATTTTCTTCCTTACTCTTATTTTTGAAAAAGATTGCGACAACTACCGCCGACCTTGTTTTAATAAAAACTCGTCTTTTCCTTCAGGCTTTCCAGATAGCGCTCTTCATAGTCATAGAGCGGAGTTGGGTACTGACCGTCAAAGTAAGCCACACAAAGCCCGCCATTCGGAGCGTCCGTCTCAATACCAACTGATTCAATCAATCCTTCCAGCGACAGGTAGGTCAGGCTGTCAGCTCCGATAATCTCACAAACCTCATCAACCGTATGATTGGCCGAGATGAGCTCGCGCCGATTCTGAATATCAATGCCGTAAAAACATGGATATTTAAGTTCTGGACTGCCGATAGCCACATGGACTTCAGCTGCACCTGCATCTCGTAGGAGCTGGACGATACGTCGGCTGGTCGTTCCCCGCACGATAGAATCATCCACCATGACCACGCGCTTGCCCTTGACAATGCTAGAAACAGCAGATAATTTCATGCGAACTCCTTGCTCTCGCAACTCCTGCGTTGGCTGGATAAAAGTCCGTTGAATGTATTGATTTTTAATCAGGCCCATTTCATTTGGCAGGCCAGACTCTTCGGAAAAGCCAGAGGCCGCTGACAGGGAAGAATTAGGCACACCGACAACGATATCTGCCTCATACTGGAATTCCTGAGCCAGTCTGCGCCCCATCCGCTTGCGGGCTGCATGAACATTGACCCCGTGAATGACGCTGTCCGGCCGAGCAAAATAGACATATTCCATTGAGCAAATAGCCAGCTGGGTATCTGTCGTATAGCTATCGTAGGTCACGCCTTCATCATCGATAATCACGATTTCCCCTGGCTCAAGGTCGCGCACCCATTCGGCACCCACCACTTCAAAAGCACAGGTTTCACTGGAAACGACCCAGGCCCCATTTTTCATGCGGCCGATGGACAAAGGACGAAAGCCATTAGGATCCAGCGCAGCATAGAGCTTGTCCTCTCTCATGATGAGGTAGGCAAAGCCGCCCTGAACTCGTCTCAAGGATTCCTTGAGCTTGTCTAAGAAATTTTCCTGCTTACTATGGCGAATCAAGTGCATGAGAATTTCCGTATCAGACGAGCTGGCAAAGATGGAACCCTTCTTTTCCAACTCCCGTCTCAGTGAATGGGCATTTGTCAGATTGCCATTATGCGCCAAGCCCATCTGCATATCATAGAAACTGAAGAAGAAAGGCTGGACATTATTGATGGAGGCTCCGCCAGACGTTGCATAGCGGACGTGGCCGATGGCTGCTTCTCCTGTCAGATTATCCAAATCTGCTGGGTTTTTAAAGACCTCTGCAACCAATCCCAAATCGCGGTGGCGTTTGAGCTTTCCGTGGTCGTTTGACAGGATACCAGCTCCTTCCTGACCGCGGTGCTGCAGACTATGGAGTCCGAAGTAGGTGACCTGAGCCGCCTGTGGATGGCCCCAAATTCCAAAAATACCGCACTCTTCATTCAGTGACTTTACTTCGTATGTCATTGTTGTACCTAAATTCTTTTGTCTTGTAAAAGGGAGAAAACCTGGCCTTCCAGGCCAAGCAGACTCCTTTTTTGATTGTTATTGCAAGCCAGCTTTATTCGTGACTCGCTTGGAAATAACGAACGGCGCTTTCAAACAATTTCTGGTCTTTCTGACCTGGAATATTTTGGAAAAGGCCGTCTTCATAACGTTCTGAGTGACCCATCTTCCCGATGATTTGGCCATTCTTGCTCATAATCCCTTCGATAGCGTAGAGAGAGCCGTTTGGATTATACTTGCTGTCCATGCTTGGCTGACCATCAAAGTCTACATACTGACTCCAAATCTGACCATTATCGCGCAGTTCAGCAAACTCTTCAGCCGTCACGACAAATTTCCCTTCACCATGTGAAACCGGAATGGTATGGATATCTCCCACTTGCACACCAGCCAGCCAAGGCGAGTTGGTATTGGCAATGCGGGTTTCAACCATCTTGGCCACGTGCTGGTTGGCATCATTGTAAAAGAGAGTTGGACTGTTAGCCCCTACTTCTTCGAAGTTCCCGTAAGGAAGAAGGCCGGATTTAACCAGAGCCTGGAAGCCATTACAGATACCAATGATGAGACCGCCGCGAGCAATGAAAGCATCGATGGCTTTCTTGACCTTCTCGTTTAGCAAGATGTTGACGATAAACTTAGCGGATCCATCTGGCTCATCTGCAGCAGAGAAGCCGCCAGCAAAGAAGATGATATTGGCCTTGTCAATGTTGTCAACCATGCTGTTAACGGACTTGACAATGGCTGCTTCATCCAAAGTAACGAACGGAACTAGATTGACCTTGGCTCCAGCTGCTTCAAAGGCTTTGGCTGAATCGTATTCTGAGTTGGTTCCAGGGAAGACTGGAATATAAACCAGCGGCTCCGCTACTGTCTCTTTGGCTTTGATAACTGTATCAGAGACAAGAGCCGGCACTTCTTCAATAACTGTTTCCTGTTTAAATTCTGTCGGGTAGATAGACTCTAGTCGGCCTTCAAAGCTTGCCAAAAGCTCTGCTCCCTCAAGCTGGACACCATTGACAATCAGGGTAAAGTCTGGCTTGGTCTGACCGATCTTCACTGCGCCTGGAATATCCTGCTCCGGACTGGTAAAGACAAATCCGCCCAGTTGCGCCTGCAAAACGGAAGGCAAATCAGCAACATCCACTTGAGCACCGATGCGATTACCAAAGCTCATCAAGGCCAGACTCTCTGCCAGACCACCATATTTGACAGCAGCGGCAGCGGTAATCTCATACTTATCCTGAATGGCCGCAAAATTTTCAAAGTTATTCTTGATTAAGTCAAAGTCAATATCCTGAGACAGGAACTGCCCTGGCAGATAGTAGATAGACTCTCCTGCCGCCTTAAACTCTGGAGACAGGATGCGCCCAGCAGTTGAAGTAGTCACTCCAAAAGCTACCAAGGTTGGCGGTACGGTCAATTCTTCAAAGGTTCCGCTCATGGAATCCTTGCCACCGATAGACGGCAAACCTAGCTGAATCTGGGCTTCAATCGAACCAAGCAGAGCAGAGACCGGCTGTCCAAAACGCTCGGCCTGCTTATCCATCCGCTCAAAGTATTCCTGATAAGAGAAGCGAGCCTTGGACCAGTCCGAACCAGCAGCAACCAAGCGAGCTGTCGCTTCAATCACTGCATAAGCTGCTCCATGATAAGGCGACCAAGCTGCCACATAAGGATTGTAGCCCTGCGCCATCACAGATACGGTCTCAGTCTTGCCATGCTCAACTGGCAGTTTCTGCACAGAAGCCTCAGTCGGCGTGATTTGGTAGCGCCCACCAATTGGATGATTGACAGTAGAACGGCCAACAGAGCTGTCAAAGATTGTCTGTAGCCCCTTTTGACTGGTATGATTGAGGTTGCTGAGCAAGCTCTTGAGGTCCTGTTCCAGACTTGCTTCAGAAGTCACAGCCTGCCCTGGCAGTACTTCTTGGGCATCCACAACCTTAGCATCCACAACCACACGCACACCATTGGTATCCAGAAAACTCCGCTCAATATCCACGATGGTTTCCCCGTTCCAGTGCATGACCAGATTTGGCTTTTCTGTCACTTTAGCCACAACGACTGCCAGTAGATTTTCCTTAGCTGCTGCAGCGATAAATTGTTCCACATCTTCTGGGCGGACCACCACTGCCATCCGCTCCTGCGATTCAGAAATCGCGATTTCTGTACCGTTAAGTCCTTGGTATTTGAGCGGTACCTTATCAAGGTCAATTTCCAGCCCATCTGCTAATTCACCAATAGCTACGCAGACACCGCCAGCCCCAAAGTCATTGGATTTCTTGATAAGACGAGTCACATTGCCATCGCGGAAGAGGCGCTGAATCTTGCGCTCCTCAATAGCATTTCCTTTTTGTACTTCCGCACCAGCCGTCTCGACAGACGCAGCTGTCTGCACCTTGGACGATCCAGTTGCTCCACCGACACCGTCACGGCCCGTCTTGCCTCCCAGCAAGATGACCACATCACCTGCTGCTGGTTTTTCACGGACAACATTTTCCTTAGGAGCCGCACCGACAACCGCACCCAGCTCCATCCGCTTAGCTACAAAGCCCGGATGGAAATACTCACGGACATAGGTCGTTGCTAGACCAATTTGATTCCCGTAAGAAGAATAGCCATGCGCTGCTGTTTTTGAAATGACCTGCTGAGGGAGCTTGCCAGCCCGCGTTTCAGCAATCGGTTGAGTAATATCGCCCGCACCTGAAATCCGCATAGCCTGATAAACATAAGAACGGCCAGAAAGCGGATCACGAATGGCTCCGCCGATACAGGTCGCAGCCCCACCAAAAGGCTCAATTTCTGTTGGGTGGTTGTGGGTTTCATTTTTAAACATCAGCAGCCAAGGCTCCTTGACACCATCCACATCCACTTCAATCTCTACGGAGCAGGCATTGATCTCATCAGACACTTCCATGTCATCCAGACGGCCATTAGCTCGCTCATAGCGACCAAAAATAGTCGCCATATCCATGAGGGTCTGCGGTTTGTCACCACGTCCCAGCTCATCGCGCATAGCCAAGTATTTATCATAAGTAGCCTGCAGCTGCTTTTCAAACTTAGAAGCTGAAAAATCAATCTTCTTCAACTCCGTCTCAAAGGTCGTATGTCGACAGTGGTCGGACCAGTAAGTATCTAAAACCTTAAGCTCAGTCTCCGTCGGGAAACGACCAATCGACTTGAAATAGTCTTGAATGAAGAGCAAATCTGCCACTTCCATAGCCAGACCATGCTCCTGCTTGTAGGCTTTAAAGTCCGCTTCCGTATAGTCCTTAAAGAAGTCCAGAACCGGAATGGTCTTGTCGGACTCGGAAAACTGCTCCAGCTGGATCGGCTGCTCAATATCTTTAAAGCGTGAATCAACTGGATTCAGCAAGTATTTCTTGATTGCTGCCAACTCGCTGTCTGAGATGTCTTTATTGACCAAATAAAGCTGAGCGGTCCTTACCAGAACATCTGTCCCAGCACCAAGCAAAAAGAGAGCCTCCTGAGAGCTGGCTGCCCGCTGGTCAAACTGACCCGGCAGCGCTTCGATAGCAAAAAACGCTGTCTCTGCAAGTGCAGCCTCTACTTCCTCCTCCGTCAGCAATCTATCTGTCACCTGCTCGGAGAAAATATGCTTTTCAGCACGATCAACTAAATCTTCTGCCAAATGAAAGACATCATAAACTTGAATCATCCGAAGATCTGACAATGTTTTTAACTGAAGATTGTGCGTCAGCTCTCTCACCAAACTCTGTGACTTCACACCGAAGTTGCTCTTCTTCTCTACAAAAATACGCTTGTCCATGATTTTTCACACCCTGCCCTTACTTAATCGCCTGTAATTTTTCCCAAACAACCTGATAGACATCTGTCAGTTCACCAAGGCCACGCCGGAAAACGTCCTTATCCATGTGATGGCCTTCCGCATCCCAGAGACGGCAATTGTCTGGTGAAAATTCATCTGCCAGAATAATCTTGCCATCTTTGTCAAAGCCGAACTCTAACTTGAAATCAATCAATTTCAGTCCGATTTGGCGGAACCAGTCTGACAAGAGCTCATTGATTCGATGAGTTTCTTCTTTCAAAAAGGCAATTTCTTCGTCGCTGGCAATCTTCAAGAATTTCACATGTTCGTCATTGATAAAAGGATCGTCCAAATCATCATTTTTGTAGTAAAATTCCACAATCGGAGTTTCAAGCGCGATGCCCTCTTCTACTCCAAAACGTTTGGAAAAAGAACCCGCTGTGTAATTGCGCAGCACCACTTCCAAAGGAATAATCTCCACTTTTTTATTTAACTGGTCCGTATCCGAAACCTTCTCAATGAAATGCGTCGCCACACCAGCTGCATTGAGTTTCTCAAAAATAAAAGATGAAATCTGGTTGTTGAGCACTCCTTTACCAGCAATCTGCTCCTTCTTGACTCCATTAAAGGCCGTTGCCTGGTCCTTGTAGCGTGCCATAATGACTTGCTCATCATCTGTAGAGAAAATATCCTTAGCTTTTCCCGAATATAACAACTTATTAGACATTTTAATATTCGCCTTTCGTGGTTTTATACCCTCATTTTATCATCTTTGAATATATTTTACAAGAAATTCCGTATAAACTTTATATACCATATACCCAGTTAAAGAAATCGTTTCCTTTCCAAGATACAAAAAAAGACCGGAAGATACCGATCTTTGATTTTTAATGTTGCTTCTTCAGTTTCTCATGGATATAAGCCACCACATCGGAAATCGTTTTGAAGTTATCCATATCCTCATCAGGAATCTCAATATCAAAAGCTTCTTCCAGATTGATGATAAATTCCATCAAATCAACAGAGTCCACTCCCAGTTCTTCTTTCAAATTCAATTCCGGAGTGACATGCAGCTTGCTGCTGTCATGTTCTTGAATGATTTCGACAATTTTTGCATAAATTTCTTTTTCGCTCATAGTTACTCCTTTGCATCTGAAAATTCAATGACCGATTTACTAACAACATCTGTTTCCAGCATGGTGCGAATCTGACGAATCGTGCTATAAACAGCCTTAGCATCGCTAGAGCCATGCGTTTTGACAACAGGCACTTTCAAGCCGAATAGAACTGCACCGCCTGCACTAGAATAGTCTAGACTGTTCTTGAGCCCTCGCAAGCTGTCCTTGAGCAGCCAAGCTCCCAATTTAGCCTTGAAACCACCGCCTAAAATAGACTTCTTCAGCTGACCCATGATACTGATAGCAGTTCCCTCGATTGACTTCAGAACAGCATTACCAGTAAAGCCATCTGCAACGACAACATCCGCCACATCATTCATCAAATCACGCGCTTCTACATTGCCGATAAAGTTAAGTGTCGAATCCCCAGCTAAAAGCTCGTAGGCTTCCTTGCGCAGAGGGTCGCCCTTGCTACTTTCTGTTCCGTTATTCAAGAGACCCACCCTCGGCTTCTTGATTCCTCGGACATTTTCAGCATAGAAAGAACCCAAAGTCGCATACTGGTGTAAATGATGGGCTGTGTTTTCAGCATTGGCTCCCAAATCCAGCATATCAAATCCCTGACCGCCAACCGTTGGCATAGTAGATAAGAGACCCGGTCGGTCAATGTTCTTGATACGCCCTACGATAAAGAAACCTGCCGCCAAAAGCGCTCCAGTATTTCCAGCAGACAACATGGCATCTGCCTCCCCTGCCTTCACAGCCTTGGCTGCCAGCACCATACTAGCCTCTTTCTTCTGACGAATGGCCTTGGTCGGCTCGTCGTCCGAGTCAATCTTTTCCTCCGTGTGGATGATGCGGACCCGCTCACCAGCAGTCAGATAAGGCTTAATTTTCGCCTCATCGCCATAAAGGAGAATTTCAATATCCGAAAACTCCTGTACCGCTCGATTGGCTCCTTCCACCAAAGCCTGAGGGGCATTGTCCCCTCCCATAGCATCAACAGCTATTTTTTTCATTCGATTTATTCCTCGTTCTTATATTTTAAAATGCTTCCCCAGTCCCCCAGAGAATCTATAAATTTTTTGGATTTGAGATGGATGCCGACATATTCATCATAGAGCAGGTCGATAAAATCCCGCAGCTGCTTTTTAATATCTGGCTTCAAAGAAATGGTCTCCAATTCGCTAAAGCGGACCGCCTGAAATTGGTCCAGCAGAAAAGGAAGATTAGGATTCAGATGACAACGCCGTTCATCCTGATGGTAATGATCAGGGCAAAGGACTCCGCTATATTTGAAAGAAAAGTCAAAAGGCAGACCCGTTCGATGACAAAAGGCACAGTCATGGAAGTTCAGCGAAACCCCAAAACGTGACAAAATCTGAATCTCAAAGATATTGGTCAGCACCTCATAATCCAGACCATTATTCATCAGCTCCAGGGTTTTCTGCAGAAAAGCAAAGAGAGCAGGATCCGGCTGATTGTCCTGAAGACTGGCATCTGCCAAGGCCGCCACATAACTGGCATAGGCCATGATGAATAAGTCCTCATTGATGCGGTGATAGGTGACTACATCCTGATAATCCTCGATATAGCTAAGACCATCATCATTGATTTTCATCAGCAAGTTCGCCGCAGTCAAAGGCTGAATGACGGGTGCTAGCTTGGACTTCCCAGCATGCTTGACGAAAAACATACGCTTGCCAGCCTGTTCAGTAAAGATCTTGACCAGCTTATCATCCTCACGGAAATTACGGTTATAGAGAACCAGACCTTGACTTGTTAGAGATTTAAGCATAGTCCTCCATGTAGTCCTTGAGGCGTTTCAGAGCTTCTCGAATCGTCTCCATACTAGCCGCGTAGGACAGGCGGATATAGCCTTCCCCATATTGACCAAAAGCCGCTCCCGGGATAAAGGCCACAGCCTTCTTCTCTGCAAAATCCTGCAGAAAAGCAAATGAATCTTGATTATAACCATCTGGTATCTTAGCAAAAATATAAAAAGCCCCGTCTGGTTTGATAATCTTAAAGCCTAGCTCAGCCATTTTCTCTATGATATAATCACGACGCTGGATATATTCAGCCTTCATTGGCTCCGCATCATCTTTCCCAACGGTCAGCGCTTCAATGCCGGCAAACTGAGCCATAGTATTGGCTGCTGTTACGAGATACTGATGGCTCTTAATCAGCTGAGCAGTGAAAATTGCTGGAGCAAAGATAAAACCTAGCCGCCAGCCAGTCATGGCATGAGACTTAGACAGGCCGTTGATGACAATGGTTTGGTCTGGCAGATACTCCGCGATGGAGACATGACCCTGCTCCGCATAGGTCAGCTCAGAATAGACCTCATCGCAGACCACAAAGACTTGGTATTTTCCTAGGACATCCGCCAGAGCTTTTATCTGCTCCCGCGAATAAGTCACGCCGGTCGGATTGGCTGGATAATTAAGAATGACCGCTTTTAGCTGCTCGCCCTGTTCTAAAATAGCCGCTTCCAGCATCTCTGGAGTAAGGACAAAGTTATTGGCCGTTGTGTCAATCTCGACAATCTCCGCCCCTACTAGATTGACAATGGGCTCATAGCCTGGATAAGCAGGAGCTGGCAGCAAGACCTTGTCTCCTTCTTCTAGAATAGCTGTCAGCGTAGCCGACAAGGCCTCTGTTGCGCCAATAGTGACTAAGACCTCATCTTCTGGGCGATAGTGCAGATTGTACTTTCCTTTCACAAATCTGCTAGCCGCCTGACGCAGCTCCAAGAGACCGCTCATGCCAGTGTAGTGACTTTGATTAGCATCAATCGCTGCCTTGGCCGCTTCTTTGATATGATCCGGTGTCGTAAAATCCGGCTCCCCTAAGGTCAGCCGAAGAACTCCGGGAATAGCAGAAATTGATTGGTCAAACTGACGAATCAGCGAAATTTCTATTTTTTCTAAGTTTTTATTAAATTTCTTACTTAAATCCATACATACCTCCAGCCGCTCAATAGAACTATTATACTATAAATGCAGAAGCATAGCAAAAGCTATTACATGATTTCTTATGCAGAAAAAGGACTAAGCTTGCACTCAGTCCCTTTTTTCCTTGCCTTAAAATTCTTTACTGCTAGATAATGGATATAGCCACATCTCACGTGACTGGCCAGTCAACGAGTCGGAGTATAGGTCAATTCCTTGCCATGCTCGGCCAGAAAATCTGGCAGTTCTGAATCAGGAATCTGCCGCAAATAAAGGTTAGAACGAATCGTGTCGTCTTCCTCACGGCAGGTTGAAAGAACCACATACCGGTCACTCGCCTTAATCTGGATCTTAGGATCCTTAGTCCGAGCAGCTTCATAGATATTTCTGAGCTGAGTCGTAAAGTCCTCGTCGTCCTTAAACTCCGTCCGATAAAAAGCAGTCTCTTCCGGCACGATAACCAGTCCCATAGCTTGATAATAATACTTACGCTCAGGAGTCTCAATCACGACATATCTATGTTTGTCAAAATAATCCTGACGATCATAGTAGTTGACATCATTAAACATGCGATGATCTCCCGCCTTGCTGCCCCGAGCATGCCCGAAAAGCCAAGTCAGACGATCACTGAAATCTTTATGATTGTCCTTATCCATAAAGACCGCTCCCATATAAGGCTCTTGCTTTCCTTCAAAAGTCTTCAGCAGATAAGTCTCATTATCTTTCGTTTGCACCACTGGCTCATCCAACTGTGTACCAGGAGCATAGACATAGCCTATCGTTTCTGAATTCACAGCTTTCAGTTTAGCAAAACGCTCTGCTAAATATTCCTTTTCTGTCTGACTTGAAGATGCGGATGAGCTTGATGTTTCAATCCTGCTAGGATGCGAAACTCGAAGCTTACTGCCTGATGCTGATGAACGGAAAGAATAAAAAACAGAAACAATAACCAGAACAACTAGCAGGAGGCAGATGCCAACAACAAGGAACTGTTTCTTATTCGAAGTTTGACTCCTATCTTTTTCTTTCATAATCTAAAAATCCTTTATTTTTCATTTTTTACAAAAAATATCACCGAACGAAGGCTCAGTGATATTTAGGCGTTAGCACAAATTAAAGACAAAATTATTTGACTGCACTTGTCTTAGGAAGTGACTTGTCTTCAGAGTTTTCCTCATTTTCCTTGTTCTCTTCTTTTGCTTCCGGAGCTTTTTTTGCTTTATTTTCTGATTTTTTAGTTTTCTTTTTACCTGCTGTTGAAGAGGATGCCGCCGAAGATTGAGACGGTGCTGGAAAAGTTGGAACTGATGAAGAAGCTGTGGAGTAAGGTGCTGCCGAATAAGCCGGTGTAGATGGGTCTGTAGTAGATGGTGCCACTGAAGGCTGATCAGCATTGGCCGACTCTCCCTCACCAATAACAAGAACTTTGTTACCAGCTTGATCCTCCATCACAGCACTTTTGCCAACCGGAGCTTTCTTAGCTTCAGCAACTTGCTGATCCAGAGCTGATTGTGCATCTCTATAGGCCTGCAATTCATCCATAACTTTATTAGATTCTGAGTCCGTACTGCCTTGGGGAACTTCATTATTATCAATGTCATTAACCCAAAGACTGGCTGTACCCTCAGCAAATACCGGTGCAGCAGCCGCGAAAAGTGAAAGGGCCACAGCACTTGAAAGCAAAACCTTTTTCATTATCTCATCTCCTCGTTACTTTTCAAAAATAATTGTAACTCCCCGTTACCTAATATTACCTACTAATAAGTATAGTTCGAACTCTAAAAAAAGTCAAGAATTTTACTACATAAAAATTTTTAAAACCAAATAATACCAAGGGATGAGACAAATTGTCAATTTACCAACTATTTAAATGGTCATTTATTTATATTTGAAATATCAAGTAATTTGAGTTTTCTTTTAAAGTGAATGTTGGACTTTTTTTAAAAAAGATAGTAGGAATAAAATAAAAAAGAGGCCAGAAATCAAGTATCCCAGCCATATATCTCAGATTATTTTTTACCTATTTCAAACAAGGGTGACAGCGGCCGTTTTTCATGAATACGGACAATGGCTTCCCCTAAAAGATGCGCAATTGAAATCTGCTCAATCTTATCAATCAAGCGCTCTTGAGGCAGATAAATTGTATCCAGCACAACCAATTTTTTAATCGCCGACTTTTGGATATTATCCATAGCTGGACCAGACAAGACTGGATGCGTACAGCTAGCATAGACTTCTACAGCCCCTGCTTCAGCGAGAGCATCAGCTGCATGGCAGATAGTTCCCGCTGTATCAATCATATCATCAATTAGGATACAAGTTTTTCCTTCCACCTTACCAATGATATTCATGACTTCACTGCTGTTCATTTTGTCCACACTGCGGCGCTTATCAATAATGGCAATCGGAGTTTTCAGAAACTCTGCTAACTTACGGGCCCGACTCACACCACCATGGTCAGGACTGACTACCACATAGTCCCCCCCTGTCATATTACGGCGCTCAAAGTAATCAGCAATCAAAGGTGCACCCATCAAGTGATCTACTGGAATGTCAAAGAAGCCCTGGATTTGCGCTGCGTGCAAGTCAATAGTCAGCATCCGATCCACACCAGCAATTTCCAACATATTAGCAACTAATTTAGATGTAATTGGCTCACGAGCTCTAGCCTTGCGATCCTGCCGAGCATAGCCATAGTAAGGCATGACAACATTAATGGATTCAGCACTAGCCCGTTTCAAAGCATCTACCATAATTAAGATTTCCATCAAATTATCATTGACTGGCGAGCTGGTAGACTGCAAAATAAAGACGTGTTTCCCGCGAATAGATTCTTCAATATTCACTTGAATTTCTCCATCAGAGAACTGACGAACAGTTGATTTCCCAAGTGGCAATCCAATCTCTTGAGCAACACGCTGCGCTAATTCTTGATTAGAAGAAAGAGCAAAGAGTTTTAAATCAGAAAAAGACATGATTCCCTCCAGATTCTAAATCGTCTTTCATTGTCCAATTACAACTTTTCCCAACTACCATTGTAACTTTTTTCAGTTGATTTTTCAATTAAAAATAAAAAACGCCAGAGGCGCTTTTTACTGATTAGTTCGGATAGATATATGAAACTGTACCTTGTGCAGTTGTTGGATTAAACCATCCACGGTAGTTACCGATTGATTGTTGTCCAAGGTAGTTTGCTTCTGATACTTGGATACTTGTAGTAGATTGAACAGCTGTTACTACTGCAACGTGTCCGTATCCACCGTCAGTCCAACATGCAATCGCTCCAACTTCTGGCTGTGAACCAACACGGAAGCCTGCTGCTGCTGCACTTGCAGACCATTGTCCACCATTACCCCAGTAATCACCAGCCCAAGGAGCTAATGTCTTAGCACCCCATGTACATTGACCTACTGGATAAGAAGATGCAGATGAGCTATAAACTGGTCTATTCGCACGGGCAACAGATTGAGTTACTGCAGGTGCTGCTGGAGCCGCTGCTTCTGCTGCTGGAGCTGAATTAACAACTGCTTGAACCTGAGCTTGCAGGGTAGTATTTCCTGAAGCTTCAACTGCTTGGCGTTTTGATTCTTGCTCTGCTTTATAAGCTGCTTCACGAGCCGCTGCTTCTGCTGCTGCTTTTTCAGCTGCTGCTTTTTCTTCAAGAAGAGAATTCTTTTCGTTTTCAGCAGTCGCTTTTTCAGCCGCAAGACTTGCCTGAGCTGCTTTCAATTCAGCTTGTTTTGTTGCCAAAGCTTGCTCATCATCAGCTAACTTCTCTTGGTTAGCAATTACAGTATTGATAGCTTCGTTATTCGCAACTTGCTTTTCAGCAATTACTTCTTTATCTTTCTTTTGTTGTTCCAGCATTTTATTATTTGCTGAAACAATTTCGCTCATAGCTGCTACACGAGATATAGCTTCTGTGATAGAGCTAGAATTTACAACTGTATTGATGTAGCTAGTAGCAGTTCCATTTGTTTGAGTACTGCGTGCTTGATTTGCAAGTGACTCATTACGAGCAACAATATTTTTAGACAGTTCGTCAATCTCTGCAGAAAGTTTTGCAGATTCAGCAGACAATTTTTCATTTTCTGCTTTAAGCTCTTCTTGTTGCTTTTGAATAGCAGATACTTGGCCTTGAATCTCGTTAACTTGTGCCTGAGCTGATTGTTGTTGCTCTGTCAAACTATTAATCTTGCTGTCTTGTGCAGCAATCTTTTCATCAGTTGTCTCCGCTTTAACGCTCACAAGTGCAGCTCCTTGTGAAAGGATAACTGTACTCAATAAAATTGATGTGAGTAGTTTTTTCTTCATAAAAATAATACACTCCTTCTTATAAGACATTAACTAGTATACCAGAAAATGCTGTATCATATGTTACGCCTTTATTACATTTTTATTTCTTGTTTATCATAAATACATTTTTTCGAAAATAGGCTGAAAAATGAGGAATATCAGGCCATTGAGAAGGATAGTCGGTACTAAACTGCTAAGGACAAAATCCTGCAAATTCAGACTAGAAAGATTCAAAAATACCGCAAAAGTAAAACTGATTAATTCAAATAAAAATACAAGAATCAAAACAGATAAAAAGCGAGTAAATTTATTTAAAAGCATAGTTGAACTAGACTGACAAACTAAGAGACTTAAAAGAGGAAAAAGAATAAGAGCAATACCGATAGTATGAAAATAGTAAACATCATAAATCAGCCCCAGACAACAAAATAAGAGAATATTATAGTTTTTAGAGAGGTTGATGGAAACAAAAAGCATGAAAATAAAGATAAAATGACTGACTAAGTGCCATTGTAAAGGCAAAATATTAGCCAGAAAAGTCGAAATCTGCCCGTCGATCAGTAAAACAAAAAATAAAATAATAGGAGTCAAAAGATGTTCTTTAATATCTCTCATATCAGTTCCCTACCAAC
This sequence comes from uncultured Streptococcus sp., assembly GCF_963536705.1. Classification (GTDB taxonomy): domain Bacteria; phylum Bacillota; class Bacilli; order Lactobacillales; family Streptococcaceae; genus Streptococcus. The sequence continues at coordinate 60,366 of NZ_CAUTAP010000015.1, forward strand.
ATTACAGCACGGATATCCGACAAATCCGCAGCCGGCTTAACCAGAACAATCTTGTTTAACTGATCCTTAGCCTCAGACACGGAAAGTACCTTACCGACAGGAATATTTTCTGCATTATAAGCACCCAAGCCACTGGTTGCCACCTCATCTCCCTCTTTTATATCTTCAGCACTATTTAACTGACTGATGATATAAGCAGAGTTTTTTGCATCATAACCCGTAATAATCCCATAAACTGGACCAGACTTCGTTTGAATTCTAACAGAAATTTTAGTTGAGTTTTCCTCGTTAGTCAGTAGAGAAACCAAGCTAGACTGACTACTAGTTTCAGAAACACTTCCGACCAGACCACCATTAGCGACTACTAACATAGCATCTGTCACATTATCAGATGTCCCCTTGTCAATAGTCAGCTCATTTTTCCAGGATGCTGGCGTACGGGCAATCACTTCGCTGGCAATTTGAACTTGATTTTTATCAGTCTCTTTAAATTCCAGAAGTTTTCGCAACTGCTCATTTTCATCTTCTAAGGAATCTGCCTTCCCAGCCTTTTCCTCAACCTTATAAAGATTTTTCTTGAGCTGCTGATTCTCTCTATAAGTAGACATCAAATCTGACATTTCTTCTTTTTTATCAGCTACAAAAGCAAAAGGAGAGCCGACAAGTCTATCTACCAATGAAATAATATTTGAAGTAGTTGATACAAACCAACTAGAAGAGGTAGATAGAATGAGTATCGTCATTGCAACAACTAATACAAAAAAAGAAATCAGAAACTTAGATTTTTTAAATCGATTCATCAGAAAAACCTCACTAAATAGGACGAGAAAGTATAAGAAAAGGAGATAGCAAATGCTAAACTCCTCATTATACGGAGAATGGGGGATTCGAACCCCCGCGCCGGTTACCCGACCTAACGATTTAGCAAACCGTCCTCTTCAGCCTCTTGAGTAATTCTCCAATATTTAATGGGCACGAGTGGACTCGAACCACCGACCTCACGCTTATCAGGCGTGCGCT
>NZ_CAUTAP010000016.1:0-60462 GCF_963536705.1 uncultured Streptococcus sp.
AACCTGTACGTTTGAAACGTTTAGCTGATGCGCGGTGTGTTTTTTGTTTTGGCATAATGTTTTCTCCTTTTTCTATCTTTCTGACAATCTATTTTTTGTCAGGAATTGGCGCCATCTGCATGAACATCTGACGTCCATCCATCTTAGGCTTTTGCTCAATAATAGCAACATCTTGAGTCGCTTCAGCAAAATCTGCTAAAACTTTAGCCCCGATTTCTTTGTGGGTAATCATCCGGCCTTTGAAGCGGATAGATACCTTTATTTTATTTCCTTTTTCAAGGAATTTGCGTGCGTTGCGAAGTTTAGTGTCAAAGTCTCCCTTGTCAATAGTTGGGCTGAGACGAACTTCTTTCACAGTAACAACACTTTGTTTCTTGCGTTGTTCTTTTTGTTTTTTCTGGTACTCAAATTTGAACTTACCGTAGTCCATAATTTTTGCAACAGGTGGTTTAGCTTGTGGCTGAATCAGGACCAAATCGACATTTGCTTCATCCGCAAGAGACTGCGCTTCGCTCAGTGGTTTAATACCTAATTGTTCGCCGTCAAGACCGATCAAGCGAACTTCACGCACACGAATTTCATCATTGATGAATAAGTCTTGTTTTGCTATGGTTTTCACCTCTTTTTTATTTTTAGAGAAAAACAAGAGCGGACTTGCTAACGCAAGACCGCACTACATGATAGTATTTCATTTCTGAAACTTAATCCGTAGAGCCAGACAACGTTAGTCGCAAGGCGAGAAGCTCTCACTTCTGCTTTTCTCAACTCTACTATCATACCAAGTTTCATTTTATTTGTCAATGATTTTTTTCGCTTTTTCTTCGATAAATGCAACAACTTCAGAAATGCCAACACCCGTGGTATCAAAATGAATGGCATCGTCTGCCGGTCTCAATGGCGAAACCTCACGGTGACTATCCTTATAATCCCGCTCTGCAATTTCTTCTTTCAGTTTCTCCAAATCAGCTGGAATTCCTTTTGATAGATTTTCCTTATATCGGCGCTCAGCTCTTTCATCAACCGAGGCTACCAGATAAATCTTGAGCTCAGCCTGAGGCAAGACAACCGTTCCAATATCACGGCCATCCATGACAATCCCTCCCTGAGCTGCAATTTGCTGCTGCAAGGCCACCAGTTTCTCACGGACTTGAGGAATGGCAGATACCCAGGAAACATTATTGGTAACTTCATTTTCCCGAATCGGGTGAGTCACATCCACGTCGCCAACAAAGACTAGCTGCTCGCCATCTTCCGCTCGACCAAAACTGACCGAATGATTATTGAGCAAGTCTACAATTTCAGTGGCATCTGCTTCTGTCAGATGATGCCGCAGAGCCAGATAGGTTGCAGCCCGGTACATGGCTCCTGTATCTAAATAAGTATAGCCAAAATCCTTAGCAATAATCTTGGCAACGGTCGATTTTCCACTGGAAGCAGGACCGTCAATCGCAATTTGAATCTGTTTCATAGCTGGCTCCTACTCAATCTTCACAACGTCACCTGGATTGGCATACCAAGAACCAGTAGACATATGAGAAGGGTTAAGCTGTTCCAGCTTGGCAATAGAAATACCTGCACGCGCTGCAATAGCTGCCTCTCCTTCGCCAGGCTGGACAGTCAGAGTTCCTTCAGAGGATTCTGTAGTATTTGCCGCTGGCTGCTCCGCTGTAGAAGACGCTTCACTGCTGGAACTTGCTGCTGAAGTGCCGTAGAAACCTTCCATTTGAGTTTGTCTATTACTTCCTCCAGTAGACAGATAGGTCAGGAAGCACACCACCGCAACCACTAAAATACAGAAAATAATGGTTAAAATGGTCAACAAGCGGTCTGCATTCAAGGCGCTAAATTTCTTAGTTCGTTTCAACTTATCTTCTCCGTTATCGTATACATCTTCTTCCCATGGTTCTTTTTCCATGACTTCCTCCTTGAGTTTTTCTTAAAATCTTATTACAATATGGGTATGAAAGTAACACTCATTCCCGAACGGTGCATTGCCTGTGGGCTTTGTCAAACCTACTCAGATCTTTTTGACTATCATGACAATGGCATCGTCAAATTTTACCAGGACGACCAGCTCCTAGAAAAGGAAATCGCTGAGGATCCCGATGTCGTGGAAGCCATCAAAAACTGCCCAACCCGAGCTCTTTTGAAAGACTAGGATTTTTTGGACTGACTGCCATAGTAAGCTTCAAAATAGTCAATATGGGTAAAATTATCTACTAATTCTACCTCACCCTTAAAATGCTCATTAAGGGCCAGGGCATTGACAAAATATTTCTTAGGCCACTTGCGCATACAAAAACTCCGGCTGCGGTTCTGCCCTTTAAAATATAAGGTAATTGACGTCTTAGTCACTTCGACTTTTTCAATATCTGAAATCTTGACCTTTATCGGAGTAAAGGGATTGGCTGTGATAATTCGCAAGGTTCCATCATCATAAATGGTAAAATAACGATGAACTCCCATTCCCAGCAAAACCATGAATAAGAAGAAAGAAAACAGAACAAGAGTTGGCACTCGTGAGCTTTCATACATCAAAGCCAGGCCAACAAAAATCGGAATGACCGATAAAGACCAATATATTATCAGGATAGCTACATCTGGCTGCCAGTGATAGCGAACCTTACCGAAAATCTTTATCATGCTCACACCCCCATACTACTAGTTTAGCATAAATTAAGAAAAAATAGAACAGGTAGACTTGCCTATTCTATTTTTTATTTATGATTTTGCTGTCTTAAAGAAGCTATCAGACAAGTAGCCCTTGCCTCTGACCATATCATACTCAATCAGTTTCAAATCATCTGCTATTTCTTGAGCTTCTTCGTCCAATTCCTTTTTATCTACACTGGCTTTATGCAATACTTCTGTTAATAAAGCATAGTAAGGTGATACTTTGGAATTTGTCTGCTCCAGTAAGAGAGCGGAGAAATCGCTAGAATTGACTCTTGGATAATCGAGTTTAGGAGTTTCATAATTACTCCAAACGAAATAATCTGTCAGATATTGGCTTTCTGGAACTTCTTTAAAGGCTGACTGAGGATAGAGACCAGGCAGATGATCGCCATAAAAGACGACCGTTACCTTTTTATCTACCTTTGAAAGCTTCTCCAAAAACTCCTTGGTCGCCTGATCCGTATGGTAAAGCATTCTGACATAGCTGGAAAGAGATTCGTTCCCTTCCTTGCTAAAATCAGGATAGCTGGCAGACATGTAGACAGGATTGGGCTCACTCCAAGGCATGTGGTTCTGCATGGTCATGACAGAGAAAAACTGTCCCTGCTTGCCATTCAAATGCTCCAAGACTTGATTATAAGTCGTTTTATCGCTGTAATTACCACCTATATTATCCCCCTTCAGGCCTTTGGTACCATAGTGAATAAAGGTATCAAATCCCAAATCCTGGTAAATGACATTTCTGGCATAATTGCTAGGGGAGGCCAGATGGATTACTGTCCGATTCTTAGATGAATAAGCATCGCTAATGGAAGGAAATCTATTCATCCTCGGGACAATTTCAGTATAGAGAACCGAAATAGACGGAGACAGATTATAAAAAGGCAAACCAGTCAGGGTCTGAAATTCCATGTTGGCCGTTCCTCCACCATAGCCGTCTGACTTCATCAGTCCACTGGTGGTGCGAGTTTTAACTTCCTGAATATAAGGAATTGGATTCTCAGACATAGTAACGCCATCAACCCGAGCAGGGTCAGAAAAACTTTCACTCAGGAGATAAATTACCGTTTGATCTTCGATTTTATTCTGGCGTTCTTTGTTAATAGCTTCCGCAAGATTCTTATACTTTTTTTCTATCTCTTGAATCTTTTCCTTAGAATAGCCACGCGGCTCAATCATGGTTGTATCCGACATCTGTGAAAACCAGACAAAAGAAAGGGAGCGGAGCTGTGAATTGACAGTATTTCCCATCCAAGTCAGGTCATGGAAATTATTTAAGACCGAAATAACTGGGATATTCTCTACTATTTTGCCATTCTTTTTGGTAGCAAATATATCCATGACTCCCAAGAAAAAGACTAGGGGTAGGACTAGCAAGAGAAGTTGGTATTTAAGAACGGTAATGAGCTTGCCTGGCAAGATTTTCTTACGCAAATACCAGTAGAGAGTACCTAAAGCAACTAGTCCCAAGATAGCATAAAATCCGTAATTGCCTCCGAGAAAGTCAAAGAGAGTCTTGGGATTTCTCAGCCAGACCATATCACTAGGCAAAATTGGCTCTTGGCGATACTGAAATTTCAGACTACTGGCTATGGTAGCAACCACTACTAGCGCTGTTATCAGCATGGTTGGCAGGAGAAAATGATTGAAAATCAGGTAAAGAGCCATAAAAATCATGAAAAAAACGATGATTTGAAAGAGACTGGCTCCAGTGAAAAGATACTGATCCAAAACAATCACATCTCCTCGGATACTATTTTGGATTGTATAGTTAAAGACAAGGGCAAACACTGCACTCAACACAAAAGCAACAGAAACACTGGCTTTATTCTGAGCGAGATCGCGCAATCCCTTAACAGCTAGAAAGCTGGGGAGAGAAAGCAGGATAAAGATAAGTGCGATAAGGCAGAGGAGAGTTAGCATAAAATTCTGCGTTATATCCAACTTGCCTTCCTCAAGGAAATTCACTAAATAGCTTTGGTGATGCAGCAATTCCGGCATCTTATCGTCCATCAAAGCAAGAAATAGGAAGAGCTGGGATAGAAAAAGATTTTCCAGTACCTCTCTATTTTTCTTATTAACCTGCAAGAACTTATCTGGGAAGCGTTTTTTAAGCTTTGGAAAATGGATAAAAATATACGCAAATAAGAAAATCAAAAGCAAGCCAGGCAGGGAGTTAAACTGCCAAAAATGATTGCTGAAAACCCGTTCTGCTTTGAACTCAAAATCATTGACGTGCTGCGTTACTGTCAGTAAGTAAGAAAATCCTGTATAGAGAGCGTAAATAATAGCTGACCATAGGAAGAATCTTTTGCTGAAGAGCTGAGACAAAAGCTTACCCAAGCCAAACAAAAGAGGGAGCAACATCAGAAAGGCCAACCACAAGGCTGGATAATTCCGCAAATCTTCGCCTTCCTCCAATAGTAAAACTGTTGTAACAGCGACGGTATCTAGAAGTAAAAAACTAATTAGCAGGTATGAGAACTGCTTATAGTGGTTGAGTAAAAATTTCATTTTTCTTTCTGGTAAATAGTTAAATTCTCTAGCGAGATTTTTGTGAATTAAGAATCTCACTTTTTCTTTAAAAGATTGGACAAACGATTTCTAATCTTTTGAGATAAATTTTTCTGACTTAATTTTTCTTTTTGCTCGGTCAACTCTGCTTTTTTCCTCTGCCAGTCCAGTAAAGAGGGTAGAGAAGATAAGGGCATAATCTTGAAATCATAATGATTGTCCCAAGCTAGATAAACCAATAAATGCTCTAAAATATCAGACAATTCCTGCTCAGAGGATAGCAAACTTTCTAAGCTCTTCATCTGGAACAAACTAGCCAAAGCAGAGTATTTAAACCATACAAAGCCACCATAGACTCTCGTTAGAGAAGGGGGAGTCATAAAGTCAAAAGACTTATGCAAACCAGCTTCCTGCCAGACGGCAGCCAGCCTTGGACGCGGCGGTTCTGTCTCAAACAAGCCGTCTCTGACTAGGCGCGGCAAATCTGGAATAACCAGTCCTACAGCAAAATCCTGCTCCAACGCTTCTATGCTTGCATCTGCATAATCAACCATCATATTTATCAAATCAGAGCGCATGGTCTGGTCAAAAACTGCCTGATTCTCCACCAATCGATGAGTAGATAGATGGCCGATATAAGCATAGTCTTGCAGAATTTCCTTCTGGTCTAGCATGGCAAGCCAGGCATGCGATGCCTGACTTAGGACAAGCTGAACTTTATCGCCCAGATGTGCCAGCGCTGTCTGCAGCTGTTTCAGCATTTCTGGCTGCGCTACAGTCACTAAATACTGATACTGAGATGACAGAGAGAATAGCTTGTCCTGATAGTGCTGAAAAATAGGAAAATCCGTTACATGAATATGCAGGAGGACAGGCTGATCAGCCCGATAGTTCGAAGTTGCCTGAGACAAATACTTGTCCTGTAGCAAACAAGGAAGGTCAGGACCAAAATGATAGAAAAGGTGTTCCCTAATAAGCGAAGTTGGATAGGATGAGTTGTTTTCAAGTTCTTCCAGCAAATACCTAGCTAAAAAAGGATTACCCACGAGAGCCTTCACCTTTAGAAAAGGAACCTTTGCTTCCAAAATCCTAAGTGGCTTATAGTATGAAAAGTCTGGATGAACCAATTCTCCTGCTTCTTCCTGACGGGTATCAAGGAGAGATTGATATCTGAATCCTGCCTCTACAAAACGTTTGGTAAACTGGGTCTCGTAATGGTCTATCACATCTTGAATGTCAGTAAAATCTTCTACCTGCGACCAAAATTCTCGGAAAGCCTTGTCTTTAAGAACTGACTGCTTAAAGGTAATAAAGTAGCTCTGCAGGTGTTCTTCAAAGTACCTGGTCTTGCGAAAATTAGTCATTCCCCAAAAATCGACTTGCGGATCCTCTTCAAAGCGCTGATAAATCGGCGCTAAATCCCATAGAGGACCAAAGCAAGTGTCGTTCATGAGAGTCAGAGAGTCTGAGTTCTGCAAAGTGTCAAAACCCAGCCAGTTCATGCCATCACGCCAAGCTGCAAAATCGAAGCCTCGATTAGCCCGCTCAAGCAAGTCAGAAATTCCCAAGTCTTCTCTCAGCCGGCATTTGTCCTCATTGCTCAAAGGACTATTTGAAATAAAAATAATCTTAGAAAAAAGCGGCTTTAGCTGCTCCAATTGATAGAAGACATGACCGCTTATATGATTGCATTTATTGAAATGAACATAGAGTAATATTCGTTCCATGAAACTACCTTATTCTTTATGATTGAGAAATCTTCCAACTGCCATTACGCTGGATTAAGCCAGTGGCAGAATCCTTAGCAGAGACATCGTCATCCTTAATATCCTGACGATTGACTAAGATAACTGGGTTGTTCTGAGAGTCTGCAAAGGCTAGAATTTGTTCTTCCTGATCCCGCACTGAAACCTGCAGTTTTAACTTAGCGTTATTTATCTGTGTCACATGGCACTTGTAAGTCAAGCGCTTCTGTCCAGCTCCCTCTGTAGGCTGATCCATGGAATTATCATTGTAAAGCCAGATAGTTCGATCGATATCTGTCAGAGAAAAGGAAACATAAGTCGGGAGGTCTTGATTAACCCGATAAGAAATTTCAAATTCAATCTCTTGTTCAGGTGAAATCTGAGGCGAATGCAAGAGCTTAACCTTCAAATCAGAGACTGCTGCATTCTCAACCTGGAATCCTTCGTTCATGGCTTTTGTTTCAGTCGCATTGTCCAGACTGTACTGGTTGGCCACATCATCTGGATTGCCAATAGCCTTGACCAAGCCATTTTCAATCAAGACAGCCTTATTACAATATTTTTTAACAGCTCCCATGTCATGGGTCACCAGAATGGTCGTCTTACCTGATTCCTTACGATCTTTAAAGTAGTCATTACACTTACGCTGAAAGGCTTCGTCCCCGACAGCCAAGACCTCGTCCAAAATCAGAATATCACCCTGAGCCTTGATGGCCACTGAAAAGGCCAGACGCACTTGCATACCGCTGGAATAATTCTTAAGTTTTTGGTTCATAAACTCGCCCAGCTCAGCAAACTCCACGATATCATCGTACATGGCGTCTACTTCTTCTGTTGAGAATCCCAGCATGGCACCGTTCATATAGACATTTTCGCGGCCAGTTAGTTCTGGATTGAAACCAACACCCAGCTCAATAAAGGAAACCAATTTACCATCAATAGTTACCTTGCCCTTCTCCGGAATATAAATCTCAGAGATAATTTTAAGGAGGGTGGACTTACCAGAGCCATTGCGGCCGACAATCCCGTAGAAGTCACCTTTTTCGACCTCAAAGGAAATATCTTTCAAAACATGCTGTTCTTTGTAGCCTTTAATCCCCTTAAAACGATTGACCAGACTGGTTCTCAAACTCTGAGTAGCCTCAGTAGGCAATCGAAAGAATTTACTTACATGGTCGACTTTTACTGCAATATTATTTGACATTATAAAATCTCCGCAAATCTCTTAGCATTTTTATTAAAGAAGAACAAACCTAGAGCCAATATCACAAAAGGAATCATATAAGGAATAAGGGCGATTAGTTTGTTGTTCACAATATCCCAGCCTCTGACATTGACAGGAGAAACGATGAAATGGCGCATATCCTGCAGCATCTGAGCAATCGGATTGAGCATCATAATTTTAGCTACAAAGAATTGCTTCCGCTGCAAAAGAAAGGTCAGAGAGTAGATAATAGGGCTGGCGTACATTCCTGCTTGAAGAGCCACTTCCCAAATCGGTCCAATATCCCGATACTTCACAAACAAGGAAGACAGCATGAGGGCACAGCCCATTGCCAAAACCAATACCTCCAGAAAAAGAGGAATAATCACTAGCGTATGCAAGCCGAATTCCACCTGATTAATCAGGGCGAAAAGGAAAACAACAACTAGATTAATCAGAAAATTGATTGCCGCTCCAAGAACCGATGAAATGACGATGGTATGCTTGGGAAAGTTTAATTTACGAAGCAAATCCCCCCGAGAAACGATGGAAAGCATGCCCATGTTAGTAGCTTCGGTAAAGAAAGACCAGAAAACCATCCCCAGCAAAAGCCCTACTGTATAGTGAGGTGTCCCGTCATCAAAGCGCAAAAAGCGGACAAAGACCAGATACATGATAGTAAACATCATCAATGGCTTCAAAATCGACCAGAGATAGCCGACCAAGGACCCTTGATAACGCAACTTAAAATCCGTCTTGATTAATTCTTTCAAAAGAATTCGATTTTTTTTACTAAAAAAATCCATGAATATTACTCCTTATAAGCAAACTTTGTGAGAATGAGGCTCGTAAAAACAAGGGTATGAAAAGTGCGGTTTTTACGATAGCCATACTGACGAATCCTGCGCCAGCGCTCCTTGAAAGGCACCTCCATAATGGTCACAAAGTTCTCAATTAACTCTCTATTTTCAGCAGTCAGCGGCAGGACTAGCAAATTTCTGGCCTGAGTCTGACTGTCTTTTATCAATTTCCAATATTTGGCAAAAAGAACATGGGGACGAACCCAGTTTTTTACGCGTTTTCTGAGCGTTCGAGCTCCTAGCACATTATTCGAATGCTGGCGATAGAGCTCACCCGGCTTGTCAATATAGACTAGATTGCCAAAGGCCGCAGCCAGCAAGCCCAGATACCAATCGTGCATGAGCAGTTCATGCTCTTCCTTCCCTGTCCAGAGTTGGGCCAAGGCGCGATTTATCATAGAAACTCCACCCGTTACCGTATTCTCCGTCAACTCTTGGACTAGTTCTGTATTAGCGTGATCTGACTGAGTGCGAATCATACTTTCATGAACAACCTGTAGCTCTTGATCTACGACCTTCAAGTCAGTATACACCAGCAAGGGCTGACTGCTATCATACTTGTCTGCCTCAGCCAATTGCATGGCAATCTTGTCTGGCAGCCAAACGTCATCTTGGTCGCTAAAGAGATAGAAATCCGAATCTTGGTATTGAAGCAGGCTATGAAAACTCTGAATGACACCTAGATTTTGTGGATTTTCCCGATTGATAAAGGCAATGCGGTCATCCTTGCAGCAAAAGTCTTCGATGACAGCCCGCGTCCCATCCGTAGAGCCATCATCACGAATCAGCAGCTGCCAGTCCCTATATGTCTGCTCTTGAATACTCTTAATCTGCTCGGCCAGAAACTGCTCCCCATTATAGGTGGACAGAAGAATGGTCACTTTCATGATAAAAATAAATCCTCGTATTCACCCACAATTTTTTCCCAGGTGTAGTTTTCTTTCATATTTTCTTTAGCGGCTTGACCTAGCTCCGTAAAATCTGTTTGAGTATCTACTCGGTCAATCAGCTGGCCCAGCTGGCCAGGTTCTTTTTGCCAGTACAGAGCCGTTTCTTTTGCTACCTTATGGTTAAAGTCCACATCCAGCACCAGATTGGCATCTGTCTGAGCCAGTGCTTCCAAGAGTCCCGGATTAGTCCCGCCAACCTCATGGCCATGTATGTACGCAAAAGCATGGTTACGGATATATTTGAGTAGATTCTGATCATAGACCGTCCCAGCAAATTTAATGCGAGAATCATGGTCAAAGCCTGTTTTCTGCTTGAGTTCTTCAAAATAGGGATTGCCCTCATGATTGCAGATAATCAGCAAGTCACGTTTGGTTCTGGATTTCATGAATTCTTGAATGATGGTTTCATAGTTGTTTTCAGGAACGAAGCGTCCGACAATGAGGTAATAAGCTTTTTCCTTACTGGCCCACTTTTCAAAGAAGACCCTGACCTTGCCTTCGTTTTCCGTCAGATTGGACAGATAAAGGTCGGTTCCATAAGCGATACAGGTCGTTTTAGACCAAGGATAAGCTTTTTGAATATAGCTTTCGATGCCTAGATTGTCCGCGATAACCAAGTCTGCGTGCTTGGTCATAACCTTCTCAGAATACTTGAGATAGGTTTGAACTGGCTTAGACCACTTGGCCCGCTTCCACTCCAACCCGTCAGGATTGATAAAGAATTTACCGCCTGCCCGATGGATACGACGAGCAAAGGGAAAGATAAAAGCACCAATCGTATTTCCAAGAATGTAAAAAATTGGCTGCTCAATCTGCTCTTTCTTAGCAAACTTGAGGGCATAGGAGACAGCCATCATATCATAGGCAATTACTCGGGCTGGGCCAAGCTTAGGTGGATTTACTGTAAAACAGTCTACCCCCTTGTAATCAAAATGATGAAAAGCTTCATCATCTGATAAGCAAGCCACATGATATTGGATTTGAGAAGAGATTTGATGCTCTGTCAATTTCTCGACAAAGGTTTCAAATCCTCCATATTTGGCAGGAAGTCCCCGACTCCCGATGATGAAGACATGTTTCATGATTTCCCTCAATTCAAGATTTTACAATCCATTCTATTATACCACTTTCTAGTGTGTTTGTATAATACAAAAAGGACAGGTAGAGCCGCGGCTGAACTTGTCCTTTTCTTTCTTTAACCTCTTCTACCAGAAAGCAGCTTATTTTTCACTTTGCGTAAGAAAGAGCTGGCTGGTTGAGAGGGTAAATTTGTATCCAATAAGTACTTGACGTGACGCAAGGAATTAGCCTGATACATTTCAGTGTTTTCAATCTTATCCAATAAGGTTTGGTAAACACTCTGAACTGTGTAGCGCTCTTGAATCTTGCCTAGATTGGCCACCGACTGGTCTTTTAATCCCTCAAAGTTTGCCAAAGCAAGGTTTATCTTATCAGCCAACCCCTCGATATTACCAGATGAATACAGCTGGCCTTCTTCAAAGATTTCATAGGCGGATAGATGACCAGGATTGTCCGATAAAATGGTCGGAAGGCCATTCATAATCGCTTCAATATAGACTAAACCAAAGGTTTCCATTGCAGACGGAAATACCGCAAGATCTGCTTCCGTCACCTCTGCCCAAGGATTGTCCTTGTGTCCCAGGAAGCTAATATTTTTTACCTGATGTTCAGAGATATAAGTATCGCATCTTTTTTTGTACTCCTCATCCCAGGCTCCGATCAGAACTAAGGGCGGTTTTGGCTGAGATAACTGGTTATAGGCTTTTATCAATTCTAATTGATTTTTCCGCTCTGTCAAACGTCCGACTGACACAATACGCCTTTCGGCTCCATCCCTTTCTCCTGTATCAGTAGGATGAATTTTCGTAAAAGGGGCAAAAGACAAGACTTTTCTGTCTGGCAGCAGCTCCTGTAACTGTCTCTGCAAGGCACCTCTAACTGCAAATATTTCCTGTGAATAATCACTGATAAAATCTAGCTTTTCCTTATAGTAGCCAAACTCTCCGTCAGGAAATTCATGAATCAGCCAGAAATGCGGAACATCCTCGCAGGCCGCTGCCACTGCACCTTGAAACATATTGACCGTATTGGTAATAACCAAATCAATCTTTCGCTCCGTTAGTATCTTTCTGAGCGCTGAGGTATTATCCTGATATGACCGAGCTCTAGTCTCAGGACTATCTGGCAGGCCACCAGGCGCATCCTCCCACCACCATTTAACTGACGGCAAGGCTATAGTCTCAATAGCCAAGGCAGCCAAGCTGGATATATAGTCCTGCTGAACGGCTACATGATAATCCGGAATCGCATTGATAACCTGATGGCCCGTCTGGACCAAGTACTCCATCAAATTGACAATAGAGATTTCAGCTCCATTATCCAACGTTCCAGTCGGCGAAATGAATAATATCTTTTTTTTCATAGCTTATCCTAATACATTCCAATAAAAAGGCACCATCAAGTAGAGGGAAACCAAGAAGTTAGCTACCAGAGTCCCAACCATCATTCGATTCACTACCCTGTCTTTAATGTCCAAGGTCCCTAGATTAGCAACAGTTGGTAGCAGTAAGATCAAGAAGGGGGTAAAATAACGCCCCTGAGCACCAACTGATATCATAGCACCTTTTCCGAGGACAATGGGCGTCCACTGCAGATACATAATTGATACAACAGCAATCACTTGAACCAGAAACAGATAACGCGACATGACTGTATAGCCCTTGGTCATAAAATCTTTCTGCGACTGCAAAAAGATAAGCGCCAAGACTGCCACATCGATAAAAATCAACCAAAGCGGCAGCTGGATAGTAAAATTTCCCAAAAAGCCAAACATACCGATTGTCAAAATCGTATTCAAGTCGCCATTAACACTTTGCTTAAAGAGCGTATTCAGCAAGACTTGACCATAGTGCAAGAGCCCTCCCTGATTGCGAAAAGCCAAATGCAGGGCAAGAAAGAAAGCTGAAAAGCCAAGTACATAGAAGATAGGGCGATAACGAGCTACAAAAGCTTTGGTTGCAACAAAAGGCTTGTTCAGAACCGCAAGGAATCCTTCAAACTCAAAATCAACAAAAGGCAGCAAGCCTAATAAAAGGACATTATTCGGTTTGGTGACAAAGAGGCCTATAGAAATCACCAAAAGCTCCAGTACATTTCTATCAGTAAATCTCTTATGGTAGGCAATATTGGTCAAAAAGCCAATCGCCAACATAATTTCCAGGTAGTTCATCACATCGTAAGACAGAGAAGCAGCCTGCTGGACCATAATAGGCAAAAGAGATAGGAAAAGTAGAGCTTTTTTGCCATATTTGAAGTATTTAATCAGCAAATAAACCCCGATGATATATGCCAAGGCATTAAAGAGCCGCCCCATCACCACGATGAAGCCTACTGACGGATAAAGCAAGCTTCCCAAGGTCATACCTAGCAGCTGAGGCAGGAAAGAGATAGCCTTGAGATTAAAGCCAAAGCTAAACTCTTCTTGCGCCAGATCTATCTTCTCTGAGAACAGCTGCTTGTACTCTGCCGGCGAAACATTCGGTGTGGAGGGGATTTTGTCCATCCATTTATATGTTCGACTGGTCGATTTATGGAAGATTTCCCATGTCATACGAGCGTGATTGGTCTCATCAGGCACTCGATTAATCGGCTGTGCAATCATAAAAGTCAAGACAAAGATACTTGCCAGCAGCAAGAAAATATTCTCAACTTTTACTTCTTTATTTCTTTTCAAAATAAGTCACCATTTCATCTTTTTTATCTAAACTGCAATTTTCTAATACAAAAGCGTAGGCATTCTCCGCCAGTTCTCTGCGTAAATCCGCAGAAAGAATCAGGCTTTCCAGCTTTTCTTTCCATTCACCATCTTTAGCCAAAAGTCCAGTCTGACCGTCAATCATCATATCAGAAAAAGCACCGATATGACTGGCAATCGTTGGCACCTTGACTAGAGCTGCTTCTATCCACTTGATTTCTGACTTAGCCCGATTAAAGACTGAGTCAACCAGCGGAGCTAGATTAATATCAACCTGACTAATCAGCTGAGGTAAGGCCTTCCAGTCCACATACTCATGGACGATAATACGCTGCGAATATTGTTTCATATCCTGCGGGATATCCAAGTGCCCTACAATATGAAGCTCAACGGTTGGGTAGTTGTCAAGAACTTCTTTGATAGACGGCTTGATGAGCTCAAAATTTTCATTGTGGCTGATAGAGCCAGAGAAATAGCCGATTTTGATTCTGTCGTCTGTACCAAAGTCTTCCTTCAAGAACTGCGAGCTAACCACAATCAATTCGCTGGACGCCAGATTACGATTCAGCAGGACGGAGTCCTTGTATTTGAGCAATTCCTCTTTTAGCTGATTCGTAGAGGTAATCGCCCCATCACAAGCCGCCAGCATTTTCCCGTAATTCTTCACTCCAGCATCGTAATTGCCCTTTTCCTTCTCAGACAAGCCTTGGGTATAGCTCAGCTGATCCGTATAAAGGGTATCAAATACCAAATCATCAATATCAAAATAAACTGGCTTATGCTCCTCCCGAGCCAAATCGCATAAAAGCTGGAGCTGAGCAGACCAAGGAGCGCGGTAGATAATGATGTGGCTGGCATACTGGGCCTGAGCCAGACTAAACTCAGACGCATTGACCACTTTCACAGCAAAACCATTCTTTCTAAGCTGCTCTGCCTTATTGAGCACACGGTAGCGTGTACACTGCGGAATGATGTTCTCTACACCGTCAATGATGAGAACATATTGATCACGAGGCACATCTTTAAATTTCTTAACTATATTTTCAAGAATCTCCACTGGATAATCTGTCTTCTCCCGAACATAGTCCAACAAATCAGGAACTTCCGATTCTCTTTCCAAACCTTGCCATAAAAACTGCTGATCATCATAATTCTTCAAAGAAGTATACTTAATCAGTGGACTGCCCGCCTTTAACATCCTTAATGGATGAATATACATAGCCGAATCCTGATTTTCGTGAACCAAGGCATCGTAACGATAGCCCAAGTCAGCAAAGTACTTGGTAAAAGTCGTTTCATGCTTTCCGATTGCTTCTTCTCGTGAATCCGTGTCAGTCAGCACTTGCCAATAGTCGTAGAATTCTTCGGACTGAAGCAGCAAAGGCTCAATCACCAAAAAATAAGACTGTAGGTGATTGGGAATGTAACCATAGCGGTTAAATCCAGTGATATCTTCCTGAGTCTCACCATAGGAAATTCCCCAAAAGTCAAGTTTTCTACCAGCCATGGTTTGAAAGACTGCTGCTAAATCACTCATAGGACCGATATTAGTGTCATTGACGAGCATCAGCTGAGAGCAATGCTGCAGCGTTTCCTTTCCTAAGGAAAGAATGCCTTCACGAAAAGCTGCCGTATCATAGCCGCTATTATCCCGCACCAAGACTTGGCCATACTGTCCTAAAGTTTCTAAATCTTCTGCAACCAGTCCGCCGTTAACAACGATGAGAGTCTTATCAGCCAAAGCTGCTAACTTTTCTAAAAAGATAAGTTTGTACTTCTGCAAGCGTGGCTCGGATTCAAAAATGACATAGACTAGGACTTTTTCGCCGCTTGAAACTGAAGCTAAAGCTTTTTCTCGTTGAGAGTTCCGCAGCCATTGATAATAATAAACCTTAGGAGACTTAACTTGGCGTTTCAAACGAACCAGCTGTTGCTTAATCCGACTTAAAGCAGCTTTGATACTGCGAGGATTTTTGACTAATCGAGCCAGACGTTTCAATGGAGTAATCACACCATTCCCCAGCCGATAGGAAATAGATCGGCGAATTCGAAACTGCTCCTGAATAGCCTCATCACGCTGTTCCTTTATCGTTCTCAGTCTGGATTTCAAGGAATCTAGATTTTTATGTAACTGCCGCTGATCCTCCTGCAGTTCAAGAACATAGTCGTTCACTCTATCCATATGCTGAATCAGTTCATCCAAACGACCTTCCAGTGTAAATATGTTCTGGCCCAGAGCTTGGTAAATATCATCTGGTATCTGTCTCACATACTTACGCAGGATTTTCAGATACATTTCGTAATGATATCTCGTAGAATCCCGTTTAGAGATTGATTCCTTATCAAAGACCCGGTAATTCAGCTTTGTTTTTGCATCATAAACTGGTTTTGCACCTTGATTGATAATTAAGTTTAAAAGAAAATCATAGTCTTCCAGTTTTTCACGATTCAGATCTTCATCATAATAAATACCATCAGCAACCGAACGACGAATGAGAGAACAGTTGGAAATAAAATTTTCCGTTAAGAAAGCTAGCTTGTCAAATGGCCGTGATTTAAGGTAAACTTCCTTTTTATCAGGATCATACAAATCACCATAGACAATATCTGCCTCCTCTTGCACCATGCTTGTATAGAAGCTCTCAATATAGTCTGAATCCAGAAAATCGTCACTATCCACAAAAATAAAATAAGTGCCTTGAATTTGCTGCAAAGCCTTGTTTCTTGTCTTGACAACCCCCATATTTTCATGGCTTTCAAACCGCGTCGAAAAAGGGGAATCCACCAAGACAGACTCTATGATTTCAGCAGAATGGTCAGAGGAGCCATCATCCAATACCAGTAACTCAATATTTCGATAGGTCTGCTCAAAAATACTGCGCAAACACTGTTCAATGTAATCTTGATGGTTGTAACAAGTTACAACAACAGATATTAAATCTTTCATATACTTTCCTTGTAAATAACTCTATTAGTTTGAGTTAGCATCTTGACTCTTCATGTATGCTTTATTTATCAGATTTGCCACCCACTTTGGCCAGAAAAGCTGATACATGAACAAATCTTCTTTAGTCCGAGTGTTATCTGAAATGGTCTTGGTTGTTTCAGACTCTCCATGAATCCGGTGGCACATAAGCTTCTCAGAAATATAAGCAAAGCGACCCTTATAGGCGCTAATCTTGTACCAAGCATACCAATCCAGACTCACGCGCATTTCCTCATCAAATCGAAAATCCCTTAATGTCTCTAAGTTGTAAGTCACCGCCGGACAGGAAATGGGATTGCCAAAAGCTAGAACCCGATTTCTCCAAAAACGACTGGATGGCATCAGATTTAAAGTTTTAAGCATGAGAGTCTTGATTTTCAGATTGGTATTAGCCGGAATTTTAACTCCATTTTTCTCTTCAAAATAGTCTGTATAGGCAATGAGAATGTCTTTAGACTGCTCTATCTTCTGCATCACTGCTTCTAGATAAGTTGGCTCATAGTAGTCATCCTGATGAGCAATGGTAGCATAAGAAGTCTCAACAAAGGAAAGGGCATTGTTCCAGTCCTTACCGATACCGCCTCCTTCTTTCGTATAAAAAGGAATACCGTACTTCTGGCACAGCTGCTTGATTGAATCCAACGGTGTTGAGCTATAGCAGATAATCTTTGATGGCAAGGTTTGAGCTTGCAAAGACAGGATACAAGCTTCTAAAAATTCACTTTCGCCATAGGCGCAAATCACCCAGGTATGGTTATTTTTCATCTTTTTCACTCTCTAACTTGGACATTCTTTGCTTCATGATAGACAATTCTTGCACCAACTGCTTGATTTGTTCCTTTTGCTTGGAAATGGAAATAGTATGCAAAAAAACAATAATCAGTAGGAAAAAGATGGCCAAGGACATGACAAAGTTTGAGGTCAGCTCAAAGCCCAACAATT
Organism: uncultured Streptococcus sp.; assembly: GCF_963536705.1. Taxonomy (GTDB): domain Bacteria; phylum Bacillota; class Bacilli; order Lactobacillales; family Streptococcaceae; genus Streptococcus. The sequence continues at coordinate 17,653 of NZ_CAUTAP010000016.1, forward strand.
TGGCAATCGAAACTGGGATCCAATCAAAAATAGAAATAACAATCAATACAAAGCCAATAATAATCCACATAAAGGCTTGCTCAAACAAAATATTGTTTTGATTGATATTCCGAAAGACAAAATACAGGAATAGAACTGAAGCCACTAGCATAACAATAGACAAAATGGACATTATTCACTCTCTTTCATAAAAGCAGCAATCAAGATCGAAGAGCAAACTTCAATCATATAACGGATGGACTTAATCGGAGTGATCGAAGAGACTCCTCCTGCACGTTCAAACATATTGGCTGGTGCTTCCACCACTTTATATTTCCGCTTCAAGATATGGACGATTGATTCTGGCTCAGGATACTTGATAGGATAGCGTGCAGCGAATTGTCTAATAATGTCTCGATTAGCCAATCGATAGCCCGATGTGGTATCCAGAATCCTTTTGCCTGTTGTTAATTTAATAAAAGCTGAAATAATGGTAATGCCAAAACGCCGCATAAAAGTCGTCTGAAACTCCGAAGACTTGTCACCGATAAAACGAGAACCAACAACCAAATCCGCCTGCTGACGGCGAATAGGCTCCAGCAAAGCATCCAGCGACTCAATATCATGCTGACCATCTCCATCAAACTGTACGGCCACATCATAATTCTTCTCAAGAGCATACTTATAGCCCGTCTGGACAGCCCCGCCAATCCCTAAATTCATAACTAAATGAATAGCATTCAGATGATGGCTGTCCAAAATCTCCTTAGTTCTGTCAACTGACCCATCATTGATAACTACGTAGTCTAAGTCAAAATCAACTTTCTTCCGATATTCTATAATGCTCATAACCGTATTTAAAATACTTTCTTCCTCATTATAAGCAGGAATTATCATTAAAACTTTCAATTATCTTTCTTCCCTTTACAATAAATTTTAGCAAATAATGGAACTAACCTTAACTTCTCCAAGCTCAAAAAAACAATAAGTGAAATTTTAGTCTGAAACCTTTCGCCCTGAACCTTCTTAGACAACGGAGAGATAGTACTGATGAGTTTATTCTCTTTTAACCATTCCTTAATCCTAATATACTGATGAATAAACTCCTGATCTGATGAGGATTTACCAGAAAAAAGCAAATACCAAACATAATATCTTTTCAAATAATATACTACTAGCTCAGATGGCTTACCCAGCTCTAATATTTTTGAAAAAAGAACTAAAATATCAATTTCAGGAGAAAAACCTCTCTGAGAAGTGTTAGAAATACTCTGATTATTATAATACCAATTATATCCTTTATAGTCTAACAACCCTATTTTATCTGTTGTCTTATAGGCAGCTAGGTTAAAAATGATATCTTCTCCTATACCATAGTCAAAAAATTCTAGATTGTTCGTTTTCAAGAACTCCGTGCGGTAAACTTTGGCCCAAGGAGCCATTATAATATACTTGGACCACTCTGACTGCTGTATATCTTGACTAAAGATAATCTGGTTATCCTGATTGACACGTTTGTACCCACCAATAACCAAGTCTAGATTTTTCTCATGTATAGCCAGATAAAAAGTTTCAATGTAATCACTATCAACAAAATCATCATTATCCATGAACATAATATATTCTCCCTCAGCTAGAAGAATCCCCTTATTTCTAGTTACTGCAACTCCTTCATTTTGTTTGTCAATTACTCTTACAAAACTATACTTCAATTCATATTCTTTTAAAATATTTAAAGAGTTATCTTTCGAACCATCGTTCAGAAGAATAATTTCAAAATTCTTAAATGATTGATTCAAAAGAGAATCTACACAGCGTTTAATCCCGTCTTGTGCATTATAAACTGGAATAATAACTGAAATAGCTGGTTTAGACATATTTTTCCTTTCATAACTAATCCACTCTATTTATAAAACTTCAATAAAACAGGAAATAGTTTTATTGAAAATTTCATCCCCAATAAATTGGCTAATAGACCTGTTAATTTAAATGCTCGGTTCTCTATATCTTTTGCATACTTTAGCAAATACTTATACTGATAAAGCAACTCTTTAATTTTAAAATTATCAATGTATTGATTTACATAAGGTAATATAGAGATATAAGAGATTGCAAAATAGATATTTAAGGCTTTTTGAATTTCAACTGAATAGTTTTTCAAGTCAGAAAGTCCCGTCCTGATTCCTTCAAGAGTATCTTGAACATTTTTTTCTTTCACGACATTAGTCAAACTTCCTTTGCGGTTCTGTCGATACATGTATTGAGTACTATTAAGAATTGAAAATTTCTTTGTCATTTTTAAGATCCGAGAACAATATAAACTATCCTCAGATACCATTCCCTCCGGAAATTTCAGGCCGTTTTGAAATAATTTTTTCGATACACACTTATTCCAATTTGGACCATTAAATATTCCAAAGCAAGTAGCTTTTAAAATATTTTCCTCAAACATAGATATAGGGAAATCTAAAATTCTATCATCATAAAAATAACCGTAGCCAAAAATGATAACATCATAAATGCATTCTGTAGTTATTTCGTCAAGTTGATTCAAAAAGTGTTGATCACTCCAAAAGTCATCACCATCTAAAAACAATAAGTACTCTCCCCGGGCAGACTCAATACCTGTATTTCTTGCTTTTGAAGCTCCACCATTTGTTTGATTTAACACCCTAACTTTATTGGTATTCTCCACAGACAATTTATCAGCGACTATTGCAGTAGCGTCAGTTGACCCATCATTTATGATTAAAATTTCATAATCTTTAAATTCTTGAATTAGGACACTCTTAACACATTTTTCTAAATAATCCGCTACATTATAGGCAGGTATAATAATTGAAAATTTCATAAGTTCCTTATTTTTTCCTTCTCAAAAAAGTATATGGATTCGTCATAAAATAAATAATTAGCGAGACACTCAACCAAGCAATCATAGAAATAAGGAAAGACAAAGAGGCTCCAAAAATTCCGTATTGGGATACTAGTGGTTCAGCTGTAAGAATGGATACAAGATACCCAGCTAAGAATGAAATGACTAAATAATGATGTTTTCTAAAAACAGTTAAAATATTATCACATACTGTAGAAAACGTACTAGCAATACCACCTAACAAAAGAATGATGAAACTAATTTGATATTGATCCAACCTTGTCCCATAAACGATATTTAAAATAGGTATGGCAGCAATCGCGCCACCAAGACAAATCAAAACACTTGTTCCCCATAAAATTTTAAACAAGTTATTTTTATACGTAATAAAATAAGAAATTTTATTCTCTTCCTTGAAAATTGCTAGTTGTGTAACCATAGGGCGTAAAAAAACAATCATTAGATTCATTGCAAAAATTGGAGTGAATAAAATACTAAAGTCTCTCTGTACTCCCGCTTCAATCAATCCCCTATTAAAAATATCGTTTAATGCATACTTAGGTTGGTTATAGATTGAAACTAATAAAAAAGCATTTATAAATAAAGGTAAGCAGTCCTTTAAAATACTATAAATATCTTTTAGCTTTACTGTAGAGATATTAATACGATGAAAAAACTTAGATTTTGGAAAATCAAAAAAAAGAACTACTATGAAAGAGGTGAGTGTTTGAAAAACAATAGATAAAAGAAGATTTTTAGAAAATAATAACAGAACAGCGAATGTTATTGTTGAAATTATATTTCTAAAAAATAATGATTGACCAGCTATATCTAATCGTTCTTTTTGCTGAAACAAACCTTGAAATACATCAGACAGCGCTTCACTAACTCTGAAAAAAGATACCCAAAATATAATCCAAAAATTTTCATGAGTAGAAGAATTTAAAATTAAATAACCTAACAAAATTAATATCATTAAAATATTAGTTAGAAATCTAGTAGTCAAATATGCATCAAAAGAATATTTTTCTTTAATATCTGTTGCTTGAAAATCTCGAACTTGAAACCCCGCAACAATAACTAGCAAATTCGCAATTGCATAAGAAAAACTATATAAGTCAGCTGACTCACTAGATAAAGTACGAGTAACTATAAATAATAAAATAACAGATACAGCTGCTGAAGACAGGCTACCAAGAATATTCCAAAAGAAAATCTTTTGTGGCGATACCACTTTCAATATAATCAAACTCTCTTTCACTATAAATAAAACTTTATCCAATTATACCATAAATTCCTTTAAAAAAAGTAACCTTAGGGTACTAGATACTTATTTCTTCCCCAACATAATTAAAAAGGGAAAAACTTCTATCAAGCTTATATCTATACTTCTTCTCTTTCCGTTTCCTAAATCATCTTAAAGGTGGTTCTGCAAAATCAAGCTATCTATTCTGGAGATTACCGACTACCTTTTATTCTTCTGTATACTAAAAAACCCCGTTTTCACGGGGTTTAGTGTCTGACTTTAATTGTTATCTGGGAACGGAATCGAATTAAGCTTCGATTTCTGTAACCATACCTGAACCAACGGTACGTCCACCTTCACGGATAGAGAAAGTAGTACCTTGTTCAACGGCGATTGGGTGGATCAACTCAACGTCGATTGTTACGTTATCACCAGGCATTACCATTTCAGTACCTGCTGGAAGTTCGATTGAACCTGTAACGTCAGTTGTACGGAAGTAGAACTGTGGACGGTAGTTGTTGAAGAATGGAGTGTGACGTCCACCTTCTTCTTTAGTAAGGATGTAAACTTCACCTTTGAATTTAGTGTGTGGGTTGATTGAACCTGGTTTAGCGATAACTTGTCCACGTTCGATTTCATCACGTTGGATACCACGAAGAAGCACACCTACGTTATCCCCTGCAAGACCTTCGTCAAGTTGTTTACGGAACATTTCAACACCAGTAACAACTGCTTTTGAAGTTTCTTCTTTGATACCAACGATTTCGATTTCGTCGTTGACACGAACAGTACCACGGTCGATACGTCCTGAAGCAACTGTACCACGTCCAGTGATTGAGAATACGTCTTCGACTGGAAGAAGCAATGGTTTGTCAGTATCGCGTTCTGGTTCTGGGATGTACTCATCAACAGTGTCCATCAATTCCATGATGATGTCTTCATATTTAGAGTCACCTTCAAGAGCTTTAAGAGCTGAACCTTGGATAACTGGAAGATCATCACCTGGGAAATCGTATTCTGAAAGAAGGTCACGGATTTCCATTTCAACCAATTCAAGCAATTCTTCATCGTCAACCAAGTCAACTTTGTTCATGAAGACGATAAGGTGTTTAACACCAACCTGACGTGAAAGAAGGATGTGCTCACGAGTTTGTGGCATTGGTCCGTCAGTTGAAGCTACTACAAGGATAGCTCCGTCCATTTGAGCGGCACCAGTGATCATGTTTTTAACGTAGTCCGCGTGTCCTGGAGCGTCGATGTGAGCGTAGTGACGTTTTTCAGTTTCGTACTCAACGTGCGCAGTGTTGATAGTGATACCGCGTTCGCGTTCTTCTGGAGCAGCATCGATAGACGCATAGTCTTTAGGTTGGTTAACTGCTGAAGGCAAGCGACGTGCCAAAACAGTTGTGATAGCTGCAGTTAGGGTAGTTTTACCGTGGTCAACGTGTCCGATAGTACCAATGTTAACGTGTGGTTTACTACGATCGTATTTTTCTTTTGCCATTTGAGTAAAAGCCTCCAATAAAATATATTTTATAGATAGACAGTAGGCAATACAGTCTAACTTTCCTTACTATTTTATCAAATTTAAATGAAAATGCAAGTCTTTTAGCATTTTTTTGTGAATTATTCCTTGTCTAATTTGTAGTAAGGTTGATTGGAAACGGAAGCACCAATACTCGAAGCAGCAATCCATTCTTTCCCTTCTAATTGGCTGAAATTCTCAGCTTTCCCAGTCAGAATAATACCAGAAAAGGTCAATTGATCCCGATTTTCTGCTTCACGAATATCTAGCTGACCAAATTTCTTGAGATAGGCCTCAACATCATTGTACATATTGTACTTGTTGACAGTTGGGAAAAGGTTTTTATCGGCCTTTTTCAAATAGTCTAAGAAAGTCTGTTGCTCTTGCTTAGCCTCTTCGCTCTCTTTTTTGCCGTCCGACGGATAGGGATTAAGCAGCGTACTATTAGCTCCGTAAGTCGTCTGAGGATCGGTGCGCAATGCCATACCATTTTCACCATCTTCTGACTGACTGCCAATCCAGTACCAGTTAATCTTGAGGTTGCTCGGTATCATCTGCTGGATTTCCTTATAAGTGTAAGGTTTATCAAAAGTCAGAGCTATTTCTACCAATTGATTCGGCATTTCTTTGACAGATACAAGTTCCTGAGGTGCTGGATCTGAAGACTTCGTCTGTTTGGCATTGACATTGTAAAAGACCGGATATTTCTGCCGAAGCTCTCGCGTATAGGTCCCTGAGGTAGAGGAATAAGTCGCCTCTGACGTCGGATTTTTATAAGAACCTGTTAGTGAATAGTTCCCCTCATAGGCTGGATAATCCACCATCACTCCATCAAGGTCTTTAAAACGATCAGAACGTAATGTTCCCGAAAGATAAGAGGTCGGATTGTAGTATAGACTGTCATAGTCAACATTAGGATAGGCGATTTCGGACATAACTTCATACTGTTTCTGCAAGTCTCGTCCGTTACCAGAGGCTAATTCTGCCAGCCCCTTTCCTAGAAGACCTAAGAAAACTAAAGATACAAAGGAACTAATGACGACTGTCTTCCAGAGTCTCTTTCTCCTACTTTTCTTTGCAATAATTTTAAATGTTTCCATTTCGATATCCTTTCTTTTCCAGCTCCTTTCGGAGTTTAGCACGACTGCGCATCAGCTGAATCTTGACCTTGCTCACTGAGTAAGACATAATTTGGGCAATCTCCTTGACCGTGAAATTTTGAAAATAATAGAGTTCTAAAAGCGTGGCTTCCTTGAGCGGCAGAGCTTCTATCATACTTCTTAGCAGCTCATAATCTTCATTTTCAAAGGGATTGACAAGATCTTTTCCAAAAAATTCTTTTCGCAAAATCTCCAAATAATGCTTATCTCTCCTATATCTGTCGATATAGCGCCGGATGGAAACTCGATACATCCAAGCTCGCATCTTTTCCGCCGGAATAATAACTTCTGTTTCCAACATCTTGACAAAAACGTCCTGAACTACATCTTCTGCTTCCACTTTAGAAGCCCCTGACTTCTGCAGATAGGAGACAATCTCGCGAGCAAAGCCTATCAAGATTGTTTCATATTCATCTAGTTTGATAAGCTCACCCCCTCCTTCACTAGTATAACGAATTAAGTAGCCCTTTGGTTACAAAAATAGAAAAAACCGGAACAATTCCGATTTTCTCTTTGTATTAGCCAGAGTTTCGCAGACCAGTCGCAATACCGTTGATGGTGATGTGAATCAGCTTTTCTTGATCTGGTGTAAGCTGACCGTTGCGCTGACGCTTGATTAGCTCTAACTGGATATAGTTCAAAACATTAAAGTAAGGCATACGATAGTGCAAGCTATCTCTCAGATATGTGTTTTCTGCTAGGAGCTCATCATGACCTTCAATCTCTAGAATGACATCCTTAGTTAGCTGCCACTCATCCAAGATAATATTGAAAATATCTCGCACATTCTGATCTTCACAAAGCTGCGCATACTCAAAAGCGATATTCATATTTGACTTAGACAGAACCATGTCTACATTTGATAAGAGTGACTTGAAGAACGGCCATCTCTTATACATAAATTGCAGAAAGGCTAAGTTATTTTCTGGGTCTTCATCAATGAATTCCTTGAAACTCGACCCGACACCATACCAGCCTGGGAACATAACCCGACTTTGAGACCATGAGAAGACCCATGGAATCGCCCTGAGGCCACCGATTTCAGTGATGGTTTTACGGGCAGCTGGACGAGAACCGATATTAAAGCTAGAGATAGCCTTGATAGGGCTGGATTCAAAGAAATAATCGTAAAAACGCTCGTCACCAAAGACCAAATCACGGTAAATCTGATAACTGCGATTGACTACTTGGTCCATGATTCGCTCATATTTATCAGAAGTATGGCTATCGCTCTTCTTATGAGTTACCATGCGGTTAATGGCAGCAGACACCAGCATTTCCAAGTTATAGTAGGCTGCGTCTTTGTTTCCATATTTATTTCCAATAACTTCGCCTTGCTCAGTCAGACGGATCCGGTCATTGATACTGCGGAGTGGCTGAGATGTGATTGCTTCATAGGTTGGGCCGCCACCGCGTCCCACCGTACCACCCCGGCCATGGAAGAAGGTGATTTTCACGCCAAATTGATCACCGATGGCTGTCAGTTGCTGCTGAGCCTTGTAGAGAGTCCAGCAAGAAGATAGGTAGCCACCGTCCTTATTACTGTCTGAATAGCCCAGCATGATTTCCTGGTAATTATCCTTAGAGGCAATCCACTTCTGCGCAATTGGCAGAGATAGGTATTTCTCCATAGTATCGCAGGAATTGTCCAAATCCTCAATGGTTTCAAAGAGCGGAACAATCTGGACACGAGCCCCATTTTCATCAATCAGCCCCACTTCCTTAAGCATAATAGCCAACTCAAGTAAATCTGATACACTGGTCGAGTGAGAAATAATATTTTGCTTAATCACTTCTTCACCAATGGCATCTTTTAGCTGACGAGCTGTTTTGAAAATTTCCAGTTCTTTTTGCAGAAGTTCGGATTTAGTCTCATGGGTAGCTGATAGGATTCGAGGATCTTCTAGCAGCTGTTTGAGGAGGACCTGACATTTTTCTTCTTCCGACAGATTGCTATAATCCTGAACAATATTAGCCGAAGCCAAGAGCTCAGCCACACAGGCCTCATGAACGCTGGAATCCTGACGCATATCAATGCTGGCCAAGAAGAAGCCGAAAATATCAACCGCTTGGAGAAGTTCAGTCAAGTCCCCACTTACCAAGGCTTCACCATGATGTTCGATAAGAGAATCATAAATGACCTGCAAGTCTTCCTTGAATTCCTGAGCTGTTTTGTAAGAAGGTGTCTCTTCTTTCTTCAGCTCGGTCAGGGTCTCGCTGATACGAGACCGGATATAATTAGGGATGATTTCTCTTCCTTTATTGCTGACAGAAAGATTGGCCTTCGCAGACAATTTTTCCTCAGCTCGGTCAGTCAATCGCTGATCGTCACTTGAAAAGTTGCCTTCTTTAAGGTAAAGCAAGGTTTGAATCAGCTTGGACTGGATATAGTGGAAAGCTCGGCGGTAAGGCTCATTTTCCCGATAAACAGACTTGTCTGTAGACAGAGCTGCCATTTCTGCTACTGCCTGACTGGTTTCTGAGAGGTTGGTCGATAGCGAGAAGGTGCGATAGAGTGTATAAACCTTGTCAATGTAATAGTTGAGAATGACTTCACTCTGGAGGGTAGCTGATAGTTTGAGGGTTTCTGCGGTTACAAAAGGATTGCCATCTCGGTCTCCACCAATCCACATTCCCATGGTAATAGGCTTAGGATTATCCAGCTTGATCCCCCGCTCTTCCGCCAAGCGTCTGTATTCGACCATAAAGTTAGTGATCGCTTGTAGGAAAGAGCTGTTGTAGTACTCCATGACATTGGTAATCTCATTGGTCACTTTCAGCTTTTTCTCACGGATCATATCCGTCTGCATCATGAGCTCAATATAGCGACGGAGATTTCCTAGCCACTTCTTCTCATTGACCAGACCCGCTTTAACATCACGATGCTGGCGCAGCAAACTATGGATATGATTGGTTAAGTCCAGAATAGTCTTGCGCTGAACTTGCGTCGGGTGAGCAGTCAGTACTGGCACAACATTCAGATTTTCCAAGATTTCCTGAGCATTTTCCCGCGTTGAAATCAGGTCAATGGTTGTTGATAGCTTTCCAAGATAATCCTGATCGATATTGTTCTGATGGTTGATTTCATAAGCTAGGTCCACGTCTTCTGAGATATTAATCAAAAGCGGCAAAATAGAGAAATAACGAGAAATATAAACCATTTCATCTGTCGTTAGTTCTTCTACAATCGCTTTTAACTCATGATATTTGGAGTTAACAGCCAGCTCTTCCATGAGGGAGATTTTTTCAAAGGTCTCAGGGCTGAGAAGATTCCGAGTAATGTCGGCAAGCAAGTCTGTCAAAATGGCGACTTCTTCTCGAATCACTTCTTTATTGCTGTAGCTTTCTAATTTGTTAAATGACATAATCTGCACCTTTCATTTTTACAACAACTGTTCACACTAACTGCGATTAAGCTTCCTCAGACTGGTCTTGCGCCTCCGCTTCCATCTGTTCATAGAGGGCATCACGGCGCTCGTTGGCATCAATATTGAGTACCAAGGCGATGGCTACTGACAAGACCAGAAGACTGTTCCCTCCTTGCGATAGGAAGGGGAAGGTTACTCCTGTAGAAGGAATGAGACCTGAAATTCCACCGATATTGATGAAGGTTTGCATGAGTATCATACCGCCGATTCCCAAAGCCATCATGGAGTTAAATGGATTCTTGGCCCGAATCCCTACCAAGATAATTCTCAAAATTAGGAAAAAGAGCAAGGCCAGAATCAGACTGGCACCAAAGAAACCAAACTCTTCTATCACGATAGAAAATACAAAGTCCGTATGAGCTTCCGGCAAATAGCCGCGCTTCTCAATAGAGTTCCCCAAGCCTAGACCAAACCAGCCGCCATTACTCATAGCATAGTAGGAATTAGCCAATTGATGTCCCGAGCCAGACAGATCCTTGAAGGGATTGAAGAAAGCGCTGAAACGCTTGGCCACATATCCAAAGACTGGAATCTTGGCCACGCGCTCAACCCCAATCAACCAAATGCTGGCCAGAACCAAGCCGGAAACACTAACAATGGCTCCCAGCATCGTAGAAAACCATCGATAGCCAATCCCGCTGACAGCTATCATTATCACGACGGTCAAAAATAGTATAGTCGCATTTCCAAGGTCTGGCATAATAGCTACAATCCCAATCAGAATAGCCACCATGGTCCGCCAGTCGTTAAAGGCTTTAGGAAACCAATGGTTGTGAGTCAGGGCTTGATAGTCATAGACCTTTATCTCCTCCTGCCTATTTGTGAAGCGAAAAGCTAGATACCAGACCAGAATAATCTTCAAATACTCCGCAGGCTGAATACTGAAAGCTCCAAGCTTGAGCCAACCATGGGCGCCGTTAATAGTCCCAGTTATAAAACGAGATAAAAGCAAGAGGATAATCTCAGCAAAGATAACTATAGTCAGGATACTTCCTTTTTTTAAGAAACCCAGGCGGATTCTATATAGGAGCGCAATTATAAAGAGACTTATTATCCAAAAAATCCCCTGATTCATGACCATTCCAAAACCATTTCCTCCGGCCTGAATCGAGGTAGGACTCGTCGTTGAATAGACCACAATCAATCCCAAAACAGATAAAATCAAATAAGGAATCAAGATAGAATAATTCAACAAGTGCTTCTTGTCAATTTTCATATTTCACCATTAAACTTCTAAAAATTCAATTCTCATTATACCACCTTTTGGATTGAAAAAAAAGCACTAGCGCAAAGACAGGGACAATCATGGCTTGCTTTGCCTTATTTATATAAAAATGTGATAAGATAGGAAGCAAACAAAGGAGGAGAACATGACAGACATTTATGATATCAAAATCCAAAAACAAGACGGAAGTCTGCAAAAAATGAGTGATTATAAAGAAAAGATTCTGCTGATTGTCAATACAGCGACCGGCTGCGGCTTCACTCCTCAGTATCAAGAACTGCAGGAACTCTACGAGCGCTATCAGAAAGATGGATTTGAAATCCTGGATTTCCCCTGCAATCAGTTTGGCCAGCAGGCACCTGGAGACGCTGCAGAAATCAACAGCTTTTGCAGCCTTAACTACGGAACAACCTTTCCTCGATTTGCTAAGATTGATGTCAATGGTCCTCATACTGCTCCACTCTTTGACTGGCTCAAAAAAGAAAAAAGCGGTCTTCTGGGCGAAAACATAAAGTGGAATTTCACAAAGTTTCTGGTTAGCCGAGACGGAACAGTCATCAAACGCTTCTCTCCACAAACCTCTCCCAAAAAGATAGAAGAGCTCATTCAAAAGCTATTATAAAAGGTAAGAAAAAGCAAAACGATTTAGCCAACGGTAACTCATCTTCGCCTGCCTAAACTCTTTCAAAAACAAGGCATTTTGAACTTTCAAAACGTCTTGTTTTTGCTTTATAATATTTCAATTATATTACATTTTATTCATTTTCCAGCAATTCTGGGGATATTTTTTGCTTTTTTATTTGTTTTAAGTTAAAATAAACCAGTATGAGGAAGAGGATTAAACCGCTTGCAATCCTAATTTTCTTTGCTTCTTTTATCGCTTTTATTTTGATAAGCAAGCAAATTACTGACTCTCAGGAAAAGCAAGCACAGGCAAAAATTTCACAAACTAAACAAACTCCAAGTTCCTCAAAAAAAGAGGAAACATCTGACGATTCGTCCTTGGATGAAGAGTTTATCTCCAGACCAATCATTGACATTTCTGGCTGGCAGCTGCCAAGTGAGATTAATTACGACTTACTCGCCCAGAATGTTTCAGGAGTAATTGTCCGTGTTCATAGTGGAGCGCAGGCAAAAAAAGAAAACGCAGCAACTCATCTGAATGGTCTGGACAAATCTTATGAAAGACACATCAAAGAATTTCAAAAGCGCAACATCCCTGTCGCTGTCTATGCCTATGTGGCCGCCAATAGCAAAAAGGAAATGGAAAAAGAAGCTGAAAGTTTCTACAAGGCTTCTGCCAAGTACCATCCAACCTATTATTGGCTAGACGTCGAAGAAAAGACCATGTCTGACATGAATGCGGGAGTTGAAGCTTTCCGAGCCAAGCTAGAGTCACTTGGTGTTAAAAATATTGGCATCTATATTGGAACTTATTTTATGGAGGAGCATAGCATCTCTACCGATAAGTTCACAGCAATTTGGATTCCGACTTATGGTAATGACGACGGCTACTACAATGCCGCACCAAATACTGAGCAAGATTACGACTTGCATCAGTACACATCACAAGGTCAGCTGACTGGCTTCTCCCATTATCTTGATTTGAACCAGCTGTCAACCTTGAAAGACCAAACAGCTACTTATCAAAAGCTATTTACAGTTCCTAAAGAAAGCCAATAGCTCAGAGCGACAGCTCAAGTCTCAAAGACTGCTGTCGTTTTTTATTGTCACAAAATAGGAAATTTCCGGCCGTTTCCTCTTAATAAAGCCTATATTTTATGATATAATGATTTGATAAATGAAATTAGAAAAGGAAAATACAATGATTTCTTGGTCGAATAGAATTTTCAAAGGAATGGTCATTGCACTTGGCTTTATTTTGCCGGGAGTTTCAGGCGGTGTTTTAGCAGCTATCTTAGGTATTTACGAGCGCCTGATTCATTTTTTAGCACATTTAAAAGAAAACTTCGTCGAAAACGTTCTCTATTTCATACCAGTTGGAATCGGAATGATTTTAGGAATTGCCGCCTTCTCCTATCCTGTCAATCTGCTGCTGGACAACTACAAAGTGATTGTCCTTTGGGGATTTGCCGGAGCTATCATCGGGACTGTTCCTAGCCTTATTAAAGAGTCTGTCGCTAAAAGTGAGCGTGATCGAGTTGATATTCTCGTTTTCTGGGTCAGCCTCATCCTTTCAGGAATCTTTCTTTATTCCTTAAATGGCATGGTCGGCACCTTGCCAGCTAACTTTCTCTCTTTTATCTTAGCAGGAGCTTTGATTGCACTGGGCATTTTAATTCCTGGACTCAGTCCGTCCAACCTTCTCCTGATTTTAGGCCTCTATGCCCCTATGCTGAATGGCTTCCGCAAACTGGATCTCTTGGGCACCTTTCTTCCTATCGGAATAGGAGGAGCCTTGGCACTGATTCTCTTCTCTAAGCTGATGGATCATATTTTGAAAAACTACTACTCTCGTGTCTATCACTTTATCATTGGCATTGTCCTTTCCAGTACACTTCTCATTGTAGTGCCACAAGCAGGAAACAGTGAAAGCATCAGCTATCATGGAGTTTCTGTATTGACACTTGTCCTTGCAGCATTTTTCTTCGGTCTGGGAACCTGGCTGGGACTCTGGATGTCACAATTAGAAGAGAGATATACTAATGGCTAAAAAAACAAAAATCAAAAAAACATTGGTCGAGCAAATTTTAAGCAAGGCCAAGATTGAACATAGAGGCCTGCAGCTAAATGCCTTAGCAGAACAGACAGCCGATGGTTTGGATCGTTCGCAGATTTATAAAACCTTAGCCTTGACAGGAGACAAGACTGGTACACTGATTGGTATCCTGCCAATCACAGAGCATCTATCTGAAAAGAAAATGGCCAAGATTTCTGGTAATAAAAAGGTCAGTATGATTCCTCAGAAAGACTTGGAAAAGACAACGGGCTATGTCCACGGAGCCAACAATCCTGTCGGTATCCGTCAAAAGCACAACTTTCCAATCTATATCGACCAGTCAGCTCTAGAGAGAGATAGCATCATCGTGTCTGCTGGCGAAGTCGGCCGCAGTATCGAAATCAAGGCTCAAGATTTAGCAGATTTTGTTCAAGCTGACTTTGCGGACCTTAAGGAAAATCCTGGCTCATAATTCTTCAACACTGCACCTAATATTCTCAATAAACTCTAACAAGAAAGAAACAATCAACCACTATGAAATTATACTTTGTCCGACACGGAAGAACGGAATGGAATCAAGAAGGCCGCTTTCAGGGAGCTAGCGGTGATTCGCCACTGCTGCCAGCCGCCGTTGAAGAACTGCATACCCTTGGAAAACATCTGGCTCAGACACAATTTGGCAAAATTTACAGCAGCGACCTCCCACGCGCCATTCGATCTGCTGAGATTATCCAAGAAGAAAGCCAGTTTCCGACTGAAATCGTATCAGTACCTGAACTGCGAGAATGGCAGTTGGGAAAACTGGAAGGCGCAAAAATCTCTACCATAGAAGCCATCTATCCTCACCAGATGACAGCCTTCCGCCACAACCTCTCTCAATTTAATCATACCTTTTTTGACGCTGAGTCAGTCTACCATACAACCCACCGGACCATTTCCTTTATCAAGACCTTAAAGGACAAGGACTATGAACAAGTGCTCATTGTCGGGCACGGTGCTAACTTAACCGCCAGTATTCAGACCATGCTGGGCTACGACACACCTCTTTTGCGCAAGAATGGCGGTCTGACCAATGCCAGCATCACCATCCTTGAAACAGAAGACTTTGAGAATTTTGAGCTGATTACTTGGAATAATACGGATTACTTAGTTGAAAAGGCAGAAAATTAAAGCTGGATTTCTAGCTTTTTTTCTTACTTTATAGCCAAATATAGATGAATTTCCCTATCTTTTGTGATAAAATAGGTAGGAAAACTTTTGGAGGAAAAACATGACTACTGAACATATCGAGGAATTAAACGACCAGCAGATTATCCGCCGTGAAAAAATGGCTGCGCTGGCTGAGCAGGGAATTGACCCTTTTGGCAAACGCTTTGAGCGGACTGCTAACTCTGCTCAACTGAAAGAAAAATACAACGATAAAGATAAAGAAGAATTAAACGAACTCAACGAAACAGCTATTATCGCTGGCCGTCTCATGACCAAGCGCGGTAAAGGAAAGGTTGGCTTTGCCCACATCCAAGACCGTGAAGGCCAAATACAGATTTATGTGCGTAAAGATGCGGTTGGTGAAGAAAATTATGAAATCTTCAAAAAGGCTGACTTAGGAGATTTCCTCGGTATTGAAGGTGAGATTATGCGGACGGATATGGGTGAGCTTTCTATCAAGGCGACCCACCTTACTCATTTGTCTAAGGCTCTGCGTCCCCTGCCTGAAAAATTCCACGGTTTGACAGATGTCGAAACCATCTACCGCAAGCGTTATTTGGACTTGATTTCCAACCGCGAAAGCTTTGAACGCTTTGTCACTCGTTCAAAAATCATCTCAGAAATCCGCCGTTACTTGGATGGACAAGGCTTCCTTGAAGTTGAAACTCCTGTTCTCCACAACGAAGCTGGCGGTGCTGCTGCCCGTCCATTTATCACCCACCACAATGCCCAAAACATTGATATGGTGCTGCGGATTGCAACCGAGCTTCACCTTAAACGTCTCATCGTTGGTGGTATGGAGCGAGTTTATGAGATTGGCCGTATCTTTCGTAACGAAGGAATGGACGCAACTCACAATCCAGAGTTCACTTCCATTGAGGTTTACCAAGCCTATGCAGATTTTCAAGATATCATGGACTTGACTGAAGGCATTATCCAACATGCTGCTGTCTCTGTCAATGGCGATGGACCAGTCAACTACCAAGGAACTGAAATCAAGATCAACGAACCATTTAAACGCGTTCACATGGTAGATGCCATCAAGGAAATTACTGGTGTTGATTTCTGGCAAGATATGAGTTTTGAAGAAGCTGCTGCCTTGGCCAAGGAAAAGAAAGTTCCGCTTGAGAAGCACTTCACCGAAGTCGGCCATGTTATCAACGCCTTCTTTGAAGAATTTGTTGAAGAAACCTTGATTCAGCCAACCTTTGTCTACGGTCATCCCGTTGCAGTATCACCTCTGGCTAAGAAAAATCCAGAAGACCCTCGCTTCACAGACCGTTTCGAGCTCTTCATCATGACCAAAGAATATGCCAATGCCTTCACCGAGTTGAACGATCCAATCGATCAATTATCTCGTTTTGAAGCACAGGCCAAAGCTAAAGAACTGGGTGATGACGAAGCAACAGGCATTGACTATGACTTTGTCGAAGCTCTGGAATACGGTATGCCACCAACTGGAGGTCTGGGAATCGGTATCGACCGTTTGGTTATGTTGCTGACCGATGTGACCACTATTCGCGATGTCCTGCTCTTCCCTACGATGAAATAATCTGTATTTTATACGATGTCAAAAAACAGATCCTGCTGGAATTCCAGCAGGATTTTTTACATCACAAAAAAGTCTGGTTTCCCAGACTTTTGACTATATTATTCATATCTCAGTGCTTCAATTGGATCCAGTTTAGAGGCTTTATTGGCCGGCAGGATTCCGAAGAGAACACCGATGGTTGCTGAGAAGAGAAGACTGACGATGCTGACTGGTAGGGATACCGTTACTGGTGTTCCTTCCAGCATTTGACTCATGGCCGAGCCTAGTACAGACGCAAGTCCTGCAGCTAGAACCAGTCCAATCAACCCACCAATCAGTGTCAAAATCATAGACTCAATCAAAAATTGCATCAGTATGTTGCCACGTGTTGCTCCCAGAGCCTTCCGCAGACCGATTTCACGAGTCCGCTCAGTGACCGATACCAGCATGATGTTCATGACACCGATACCACCAACAAAGAGTGAGATTCCGGCGATGGCACCGATAACTCCTGTCATAGCACCATAAATATTTTGCACTTCCTGATAGAGGGCACTATCATCTGTCACTTGATATTCTCCCTGTTGGAGACCAGCAATTTCTGTTAATTTCTTGGCAACCTTAGGACCAAGTTCTGGAACCAAGCTAGTATCATTCACCCGAAGAACAATCTCTGAAATTTCATCGACTCCAAAGTTTGCAGCTATGAGAGTATTAGTTGTAATGGCATTACCACCATAGACCTGCATGGAGCCAGATGCAGCAGCAGTTTCAGGATCTCTATAAACCCCAATCACCCGATAGTTACTGGCACCCACTGTCACAATTTTATTGATTGCCTCTTCAGCGGAAGAAAAGAGGTTCGCAGCCAGACCTTCGTCTAGCAGCACAACACTGGCAAAGCCTTGATAGTCTTGCTGTCTCAGAGCACGACCAGCAATGATTTTGTATTTTTTTACCTGAATATAGGTCATGTTTGCACCGACAAAATTGACGCGCTCAGCCTTCTTATTTTCGTAGCTAAAGGTTTCCATAGCTGAGTTGGTCACATAGTAGCCGTCCACTCCCTTGATATGGGTCAATTCCTTAACCCAGGCTTCCTGGGCCTTGGGTGGTTCCACCACTTCTTCGCTTTCATCTTCCACATTTACAGAATAGAGATCAGCCGTTTGTGTGTAGGAGCCGTCCTTGCTCTTTTTAGGAGAAAAGACGAGACGCATGTTTTTCTGACTTTTGGTAAAACTCTCATTGACCCGTCGGGTAATGGAATCTCCTAGGGCCATGATAACCACAACCGAAGCCACTCCGATAATAATCCCAATCATGGTCAGGAAAGACCGCATCTTGTGTCCAAGAATGGAGCTAATGGCAAATTTCCAGTTTTGCATTAGACTAGTCCTCCTTCCTTAGCGCTATCAGATGAGATGACACCGTCACGAATGACAATCTGCCGTTTGGCATAGGCAGCAATCTCAGGCTCGTGGGTTACCATGATAATGGTTTTCCCTTCTCGATTGAGCTCAGTTAAGAGCTCCATAATCTGCTCACCAGTCTTGGTATCCAGGGCACCAGTCGGTTCGTCAGCCAGAATCAGCGAAGGATTATTGACCAAAGCACGAGCAATAGCAACCCGCTGCTTCTGTCCTCCAGAGAGCTCTGAAGGCAGATGGTGCATCCGCGTGTCCAGCTCCACCTTGGTCAGAAACTGCTCGGCCAAGGACTTACGTTTAGATTGACCGACACCTGCATAGATCAAGGGCAGTTCCACATTTTGCAAGGCATTAAGCTTAGACAAGAGAAAGAACTGCTGAAAGACAAAGCCGATTTGCTTGTTACGAACCTTGGCCAGCTTCTTATCACCTAGCTTAGCTACTTCTTCGCTTCCTAGATGGTATTCACCAGTGGTCGGACGATCCAGCATCCCAATGATATTCATCAGAGTAGACTTACCAGATCCAGACGGTCCCATGATGGCAACAAACTCACCCTCTTCAACCTCCAGACTGATGTCTTTTAATACCTGCAGTTCCTGGTCTCCATTGCGATAGCTCTTATTAATATTTTTTAACTCAATTAGCTTCTTCATAAGATTTCACCTCTTGACCGTCTTTCAAGCTATCTGTCGGATTGATGATAACTTTACTATCCTTTGTCAAACCAGATGAGATTTCTTGATTTTCAGCATCAGCATTTCCGAGCGTTACTTCTGTCTTCTTGGCAACTCCTTTTTCCAGGACCCAAACATAGTTCTTGTCTCCGTCCATTACCACACTGCTGACTGGCACAATGAGTCCCTGAGTATTGTTTTTAACTTCGATATTGACAGAGAAGCCTTGCTTGAGCTCACCAATCTCGCTGGTAATGTCAATTGTAAATGGATATTTGGAACCTGAAGCTGTTCCGCTACCACCTGTTCCAGACGGTTGAGCTGCTGCCTGCTGGCCGTCTTTCGGATAGTTGGAAATGTAGCTGATTTTACCAGTCCATTTTTTATCTGGGTAAACTTTTGATGTAATGGTCACTTCTTGACCGACAGACAAGTTAGCCAGATTGTATTCGGATAATTCACCCTTAATCTGCAGATTTCCATTGCTGACAATGTGAACCAAGGTTTGAGTGGCACCAGTTGTTGATTTTGAAACATCACGGTTAACTTCTACGACCGTACCATCTGCAGTGCTTGACACTGTCAAGGCATTGAGAGTAGCTTGCGCTTTATTCATATTATCAACTGCATCAGCCCGAGCATCGCGCAGATCAGCTGCCTGAGACTCCACAGAACGCTGAGCCTGAGCTTCAGACGCCCCATCTGCTTCTTCGTCACCAGTTGTATTTACAGTCACACCATTGGTTTGCAAGTCATGCAATTGACGATCAGCTTTGCTAACCGCCCGAGCAGCTGCATCATAAGCTGCCTGAGCCTCTGCACTTTTATAAGTTACCAACGCTTGACCGGCAGTCACTTGGTCGCCTACATTGACCAGTACATTTTCCAAGTCACCCTTGGTGCTGTCATAGTAGATGTACTGCTCATTGCTGGCTGTGACATTTCCTGTCAGCAAGACTGAAGAAGCCACTGAGCCTTCCTTGGCTTTCTGAACCAGCGGAGTCGTGTCGACAGGCATCTCAGAAGGATTCCCTCCATTTAGAAACATGAAGAGAATTGCTCCTGCAACAACTGCAATCGTAGCTCCAATAATGCTAAATAATTGCCATTTCTTTAACTTTTTCATCTCTTTTCCTCCTCTTGATGAAAACGATTTTCTTTTGTTATATTATATCACAAGGCTATCATAATTCTTCTAAAAAAATTTACAGTTTTTCACAAATGGTTGCTATTTTATCTCAGATAGTAACTCCACTCAAATCCGTAGCAGATTTTTGCATTCACCTGCTAAAAAAGGTACAATTACCTCATATAATAGAAGGAGATTCTAACAAAATGAAAGAATTTGATATGATTGCTATTGGCGGTGGCAGCGGGGGAATTGCTACCATGAATCGGGCTGGCGAATACGGTGCCAAGGTTGCCGTTATTGAAGAAAAGAAACTGGGTGGCACCTGTGTCAATGTCGGCTGTGTCCCAAAGAAGATTATGTGGTACGGAGCTCAAATCGCTGAAGCTATCCATCATTATGGACCAGACTACGGATTTACCTCTGATAATCAAGCTTTTGATTTTGCTACCCTTCGGAAAAATCGCGAAGCTTATATTGACCGAGCACGTTCGTCCTACGATGGTAGCTTCAAGCGGAATGGTGTCGAGCTGATTGAAGGCCGTGCCCGCTTTGTAGATGCAAACACTGTCCAAGTCAACGGTGAGCTTATTCGCGCCAAGCACATTGTCATCGCGACGGGTGCTCATGCTGCTATTCCAAATATCCCTGGCGCAGGCTACGGAGAGAATTCCGACGATGTCTTCGCTTGGGAAGAATTACCTGAATCTGTTGCCATTGTCGGAGCAGGCTATATAGCAGTTGAGCTAGCCGGCGTGCTCCATGCTCTGGGAGTTAAAACAGACCTTTTTGTCCGTAAGGATCGACCACTGCGCAACTTTGACAGCTATCTGATTGACGGACTGCTCCAAGAAATGGAAAACTCTGGACTCCAGCTTCATACCCATAAGATTCCACAAAAGCTGGAAAAACTGCCTGATGGTCAGCTCAAGCTCTACTTTGAAGATGGCAGCAGTCACACAGCCCAGCATGTTATCTGGGCAATCGGTCGTAAGCCAAATGTTCAAGACCTCAATCTAGAAGCAGCTGGCGTCACTCTCAATGAACGTGGCTTCATCGCTGTAGATGAGTATCAAAACACTGTGGTTCCTGGCATCTATGCTCTAGGCGATGTAACAGGTGAAAAAGAATTAACTCCTGTTGCTATCAAGGCTGGACGGATCCTGTCTGAGCGTCTTTTCAATGGTAAAACAAATGCTAAAATGGACTACTCAACTATTCCAACTGTTGTCTTCTCCCATCCTGCTATTGGGACAGTCGGCCTGACTGAGGTAGAGGCTATCAAGACTTACGGAGCAGAAAATATTCACGTTTACACATCTAGCTTCACATCCATGTATTCAGCTGTCACCCAGCATCGCCAACAGGCCAAGTTCAAGCTCATCACTGCCGGTGAGGATGAAAAGGTCGTTGGCCTGCACGGCATTGGCTACGGAGTAGACGAGATGATTCAAGGTTTCGCTGTTGCTATCAAGATGGGCGCTACCAAGGCTGACTTTGATGCTACAGTTGCTATTCACCCGACAGGTTCCGAAGAATTCGTGACCATGCGATAAAAAATTCAAAATCAGAAGAGGTTTGGTATTCCAGCCTCTTTTTGACTTCTGCTACCATTTTATAATAAAGATGATGACCATTCCATAACCTAATCTTTCATTTTACAGACGAATCTTACATTCTTGTAAGATTGCAATTTAAGCTGTTTCAGCTTCATTTGACTTTCCTTTGAAATATCCATCAAGAAATTCCAAAGATTATAAAAAGCGATCTTTTTATTAGTTATTATATGCGACAAGGAGCCTGAAATGAAATCTCAGACTCCTTTTTCTTTATGGTAAAATAGCTACAGCCCTAACTGGTGAACCGCTGGCTTGATGCCAGTTGGGAAAGCTAATTGAGATGAGAGCACCCTTAGCTGGCAGCTGATCCAGATTGGTCATAACTTCTAGCTGATAAATGTCCTGCTCCAAAAGATAGTATTCATTGAGCAGCCCATGCTCCGCTGTAGGAATACCCGCATCTGTATCAAAAGTTTCGTGACCTACCGCCTTGACATCACGCTCATGGATAAGGAACTCTAGAGCGTCCCGTCCCCACCCAGGAGTATGCTGAATCTCCTGATCATCCAGATTGCGCATAGCTGATTGACTTGGCCAACGCTTGGACCAGTCTGAGCGAAAAGCAACAAATGTTCCTGGCTCAATCTGCCCGTGCTCCGCTTCAAAATCTAAAATATCCTGCTTGCCCAGAATAAAGTCTGGATTCTCTGCTACTTCCTTAGACTTATCAATAACCACCAAGGGCAGGAAAAGATCTTTTAGCTCAATCTCTTCCAACCAGCGACCACCCTCCACAAAGTGAATCGGAGCATCAATATGAGTCCCGTACTGGCCAACTACAGAAAACTGCTGAACATGAAAACCGTCTTTCAAAGTGAAAATATCCTTCTTCTCCAAGGCAGGCAGAGCTGGAAAATGCGGACTGTCTTCCCTAATCTGATGGGACAAGTTAACCCATTTTTTCTCCTGTAGTTCCTGATAAATTTTTAATAAATCTGTCATAGCCTTCTCCAATCTAGTCAGTCTTGCTTTAGGAAGATGTTGATTACGCACCCACACCTCTAGCAAAAACTCTTATTTACTTTTGCATTATTATATCAATCAAAGTGTGCTGCTGCAATTCTTTATAGCACTTTTAGATAATCCTTTTTTATTGATAAGAATATAGTTTGAAGCTATAGCTAATTTTTCTAATGAAGCCTATTCAAACATTGAAAATTTTGATATGATAGTACAAAGCAATCCAGAAATGAGGAAAACTGATGAGTAAAACAAAAAAACTTCTTGCGGCCTTGGGCATCCTTTTCTTTAATATTTTTGGTCTTATCGCCTTCTTCGTCTTGCTCATCAGAAGCAAGAAACGAAAATAAGAATCTGTCTGTATAATTGTCTCGTCCGATAAAGAAGGACTTGACTTTTTTTTATTTAGCTTTTAAAATAGTTATCATAAAATCGAAAAGAGGTTTACTATTTATGAACAAGAACAAAGCTTTTCTTCTTGCCCTCCCAGCTATCGGAGCTGCCTTCCTAGCTGTCCTGTCCCAATTAACTATTTCCATCGGCCCCGTTCCCATCACTCTGCAGACTTTTGCTGTCGGTTTGATTGCAACGATTTTCAAACCTCGCGAAGCTGTTTTGTCAGTCTTTATTTATCTGCTGCTGGGAGCTATTGGCCTACCGGTCTTTGCTGGAGGAAGTGGTGGATTTCAAGCTCTCTTTGGCCCAAGCGCCGGCTATCTCTGGTTCTACTTACTCTTTGCCTTTGTGACATCCAGTCTGACCCATAAGGACAGTCCTTTCTATATGATTTTTATAGCCAATGTATTGGGTGACGCTCTCGTCTTTGTCGGCGGTATCCTAGGACTACATTTCTTGGGGGGACTCGATTTCTCTAAGTCAGTCGCGGTTGGCCTTACTCCTTTTATCCTGCCAGACTTGCTAAAAATGGTTGTCATCACCATTATCAGCATTCCTATTTTTAAAAGTCTGAAATTTCATCCCTACTTTTCAGAGAAATAGAAAAAACTGATAGAGCTTTCTCTATCAGTTTTTAAATGCATCCACGAGAACCTGGAATTCTTCATTGGAAAGTGTAATTCCCTTGCCCATCTTGCTGTGGTCTGGACTCCAAGTCCGAATATCATACTTAGCTGGTGCTCCGTTAAAGCTAACGCGGTTGAGTTCCTTGGTCCAGCCCTTATCATTTTCAGACAGGACCAGAAGTTTTTCTTCGATTTCGAATGTAAATTCAGCCATATTTCACCTCTTGTTTTATTTTCCAACTAATAATTCGTAAAAGAATTTACAATTTAGGGAATTTTGTTATATAATATATTGTAACAAGTTATGGAGATTTTAGCTATGAAAAAATATCTCGAAATGATTTTACAAAGAGCCAACGAATTTATCAGTGGCAAAAAGAATGAACAAGGACCAGAGGACAGCGGCCGCATCCTGCGTACCATCGAGCTAGCTCTGCGAAAACAATCTGGTGTCCACGTTATCTTTCTAGATAAAAGCTTCACTGGTGACATTGTTAAATACGATCGCGAGCGCCAGCAGCTGATTATCAAAAATTTCAAGAAAAGTATGACCACTATTATCCGCGTGCAGGACATCAAGCGAATCAGTCTCGTACCCAATAATATCCGTGAAGCCCAAAAGAAAGACATTCGCATCACCAACCGTCGTTTCAAAAGATAACTCTTCCATCCAGCTGGATGGAAGAGTTATTTGTTTGTCTGAAAATAAATCGATCGATGCTTCTTGCAGCCTGGATTAAAAGGATGAGTACAGATAGGACAAGCATCCTCACAGCCAAGATACTGGGAAATAGTCAACTCGGTCCTGCAATGGCCACAAAGAACTACTCGATCTTCTGAGCGACTCACAGGATAGGCCAGAAAAGCATGGTCTTCGTAGCGATTATGACAGAGAAAGCAAGGATAGTATTTCTGACAATTAAAACATTTAAGGGCTATGATATCTCTCTCACTGTGATAATGCTGGCAGCGAGTCTCCTCATC
This sequence comes from uncultured Streptococcus sp., assembly GCF_963536705.1. GTDB lineage: Bacteria > Bacillota > Bacilli > Lactobacillales > Streptococcaceae > Streptococcus. The sequence goes on from NZ_CAUTAP010000016.1 coordinate 42,329, forward strand.
AAGAATATCTCCGTAAACCTGAATCATGCTATTTCCTCTCTGAAAATCTCTATTCATAAAGATGGCTTTTAGATTAAAAAGCCACCTATGAATATAAGATTAAGCTCGGACGGTCACGCTAGTGCCATCTTCCTTGTAAAGATTAATCAAGCCTTCCTTTCGAGCCCGCACCATATCGCCAGCCTCTACGGGCTGCTCCAAGTGAATGGTCAGAAGCTCCATCGGATTAGGAGCCCGATCAATTTTGTTACCATCAGCATCACGAAGGTCTGTGACAAAGGTTTCAAAATGACGGAAGCCCGGTCCATAAAACTCAACCTGATCTCCTTCATGGATAACATTTCGCTGACGGATAGTCGCTGTCTGACTGTCTGCGTCATAGGCTACTACTTCAGCTACAAATTTGTATTCTGGAATCTTGCGTCGCGCTCCGAAAAGCTGCTCATTCTCTGTTGGAGTATGATAGTAAAATCCTGTGGCCAATTCTCGTTGAGCAACCTTCCACATCTCATCGACCAAGTCCCGCTTGATAGCTTCAAACTTTTCAGGACTTTCTAAGTAGGCATTCACAGCTGCTTTATAGCAGTTAGTCACAGTAGAGACGTAATGAATGGACTTCATCCGTCCCTCAATCTTCAAGCTATCCACTCCATTTTCAATCATGTCTGGTATGCGGTCAATCATGGACATATCAACTGCGGACATAGAAAATTCTTCTGGAACTTCACCCTTCAAGCTCTTACGTTCTTGTCCAAAAGGCATATCGTAGAGGTCATATTTCCAACGGCAGGATTGCGAGCAGCCTCCACGATTGGCATCGCGCATACTCATGTGGTTGGATAATGTACAGCGGCCGGAGTAGGAAATACACATCGCTCCATGAACAAAGGCTTCTATTTCAACATCAGTCCGTCGGCGAATTTCAGCTAGCTCAGCCATTGACACTTCGCGAGCTAGGACAACTCGAGTCAGTCCTAAATTTTTCCAAAACTCAAGCGTTTCATAGTTGGTCGCACTAGCCTGAGTCGATAGGTGGATTTCTAGACCAGGTGCTTCTGATGCCGCAATAGCAATCAAAGCTGGATCAGAAACAATGACAGCCGCAATCCCGATATCCCGCAAACGGCGGAACCACTCACCAGCTCCCTCTTCATTCCCCTCGTGCATGACCATATTGGCCGCGACATAGACCTTGGCACCATAACTAGCCGCAAACTGAACCCCTTCTTCCATCTGTTCAAAGGTAAAGTTCCCAGCCCGGCTGCGCAGACCATAGGCTTGTCCGCCAATAAAAACAGCATCTGCTCCATATCGAACAGCTACTTTTAGCTTCTCCAAAGTACCAGCAGGTGATAACACCTCTGGTCGTTTCAACTTTCTTGCCATCATTTTCTCCTATTTGCAATATAAAAGTGTTGATGTCTAATCCTTATTATTTTATAGTAATTTACCCCTAAAAGCAAGGTTCTTTGAATTATTTTCACAATTCTAATTTTTAGATTATTCGAATTAATTCAAAAAAATAGTTTAAAACATCTATTTTTTAGTTCTACTTTATCAATGTTTTTTGTTCTCAAAAAAGAACTCCTAAAAAGAGTTCTCGTTTCTAATTTTATTTTACCATATCAGGGTCATAGTCATAAAATCCGGTATCGAGAAAACGATTTTTCGGATGCAGTTTATGAATCGCCTCATCCAGCACAAAGGCTTGATCTGAGCTAAACTTGCCTGTTTCAATCAAATCTCTCGCCTCAACAAAAATCTTAGCAATCTCAACAAAGTTGTGACCAGGTGTGTAGAGCCCTTCCAACTTCCAGTGGCAGAATCCATGGTCAACCAACTCTATCAGCTTGGTCATCAAATCCAAGTCATTATTGGCAAAAATATGAGTACCATGATTGTCCTCAAAAATCGAATAATGGCTCTGCGGATCGCTTGGTTCTGCCAGAAAGAGATCCCGTTCTCTCGTCTTCTCATCATCGATATGAGTAAAATTATAGTAATTCTGCAAGAGAGGACGCTTGGAGTGATGGATGACACTAGCTCCGTAAACCAAGACTTCAGCAGGAATTTCCAGAATCTCTGGCATCTTAAAAAGCTCTGCAGAAGGAATCTCACGCGCCAAGACAGCTTCTGAAACTCCAGCGTTCTTTGCCCAAAAGTTAATCTGACGGCTGCTGGTAACCATGGTTGAGGCGTCGTAAATGGTTTTTAATTTGTAGCCATCTCGCTGCAGCACATAGAAAACACCAGCGTCCCCAACGGTAATATAATCTGCCCCAATTTCCTGGAGAAAATCAAGATAGGGCTTGATATTATCCATCATTTCCTGATGCATGAGCGCGTTCACCGCAACGGTCAACTCTTTTCCTGCTTGGTGAACTAAGTCAGAAATTCGAGTTAATTCGTCTAAACTAAAATTATGAGGCAAACGAAGGCCATAATTTTTCTCACCGACATAAATTCGATCGACATTTGCCTCTAAAAGTTCCTCAACTTGTTCTATACTTTCAGCTGTTGCTGTAATAATTATCTTTTTCATACAACCATTATAGCAAAAAAATATAAAGGAGTGGTTTTTCATTCGAATTTATTCGTTTTGTAATCCTTTTGTAATATTTAAAACTGCAAAAAAATGGTAGAATTAGAGGGTACTGTAAGGAGAGAGAATTATGCACGTAAGAAAATACCAACAATATGATGACCCAACTGACTACTACTATCAAGAAATTGAATCTGAACAAACACCGCTCTATCAAGAATACCTACCTGAAGCAGAAACATCACCAAGATTAAGTGAACTCTTTTTCTTCTTAAATATTGCTGTTTTCTGTGTCTTGACAGTTTTGTTTAGCTTTGTATTTTTGAGTTTGAAAATGAATACATTTATGTCCTTCACTTTGGCCATTGCTTCTAGCTTGATTAGCATCCAATCTTATCGCCTGTTCGCAAAGAAACGCCAAACTAGCAAATAAACCAACCTTGTGATTCTATGATTTTAAAATATAAGAAAAAACCGAAGATGTTTTCTATCCTCGGTTCTTTTTTTCGTTCTTGCAAACAAAGAAGACTAGCAAAATTTCTAGTCTTCTTTGTTTTATTTTTCTTCTTGACTGTCTGTTTCGGCTGCCTTTTCTTTTTGTCCTTCTGCCGCTTCTGCTCCGAAGTCAATGATGATTTCTTCTGAAGGTTCCTCTTCTTCCTCTTCGAAGATCACAGGCTCTTCCTCTGTAAAGCTGCTTTCTTCTTTATCAAATTTTTCTTTGATTTCGTTAAACTTATCTTGTGAGTAGTCAACGACTGATTTTGTCGTTTCTTTGACAGATTCGATGACAGTTTCAGTTGTAATCTCGCCTTTCTCAACCTTTTCCTTGGTTTGTTGAATTGCGCTGACAGCTTGATTTGAAAAGTCTTTAGCAGACTGAACGACAGCTTCGTGAATATCATCAGGATTTTCTTGGTATTCCTTAACAAAGTCCCGAACCTTATCTGTCGTTTCCTTTCCTTTCTTACTGGTCAGAAAATAGGCAGCAGCTGCACCTGTAACGGCGCCCAATAATAGTGATGAAAATTTTCCCATAATAGACCTTCTTTCTTATTTTTTAAATAATTTTGAAGCAAAACGCAAAGCAGATAAACCAGCTGTTGTCTTGACAGATCCCTTGCCAACAGACACAGCTTTTTTACTCAGCGTGCGCGCCTGAACGTTTAAATCTGAAACGGACTCAGACAGGTCCGCCACAGCTGTAAACAAAGGATCAATAGTTGCGACTTTTTGATTGATGTCGTCAGTTAAGACATTGACCTTGGCCAGTAAATCATTGGTTTGGTGAAGGGTCACGTTGACATCAGAAGTCAAGACTTTGATGGTATTTTCTGTTTCATCTAGCATCTTACCAGCTTTCTCGCCCAGATTTTTGACAGTAATCGTCAAGTAAATCACGAAGATAATGAGGGCAACTGCCAGTAAAGCATAAGCAATTTCAATTATCATATTTCTCTCCTTTCATCGCAGACATCTCTTATAAAAGTCAGCGGATCTATTATTTCTTATTCTTGGTAATAAGGGGCTTTCTTTTTTCTTTGGTAAATGATGATGCCGATTCCGACAAAAATAAGAATCAGCGACAGCCATTGGGAAACACGCAGGCCAGCAAACATGAGGCTGTCCGTCCGCATCCCCTCAATAATCATCCGGCCAAATCCATACCAAATTAGATAGAAGGCGGCGATTTCTCCCTGCCTCAGCAACTTAGGCCGACGGCGGAGAACAATAATCAAGATAAAACCAATCAGGTTCCATACAGATTCATAGAGGAAGGTTGGCTGTCTGTAGCTGCCTTCGATATACATATTTTCCCGAATAAAGCTAGGCAGATAGTTCAAACTCTTAACTGCCGCACCATAGGCCTCATGGTTGGCAAAATTTCCCCAGCGACCAATACTCTGGGCAATCATCACACTTGGTGCTGCAATATCCAGAAAATCAACTGGATGAATCAACCTTCTCCGACAGAAAAAGTAGAGAACTATAGCACCAGCTATCAGCCCACCGTAAATGGCAATACCTGCTATTCCGCCATTCCAAAAATCAATGATTTTTATCAGATTCTTACCGTAATAATCCCATTCAAAGGCCACGTAATAAAGCCGGGCACCCACGATGGCTACGGGAAAAGCCACTAGGATAAAATCCAAAATATCATCAGGAATAATCTTCCGACGCGGAGCTTCTTTCATGGCAAGATAAACGGCTAAAACTAAGCCCGTGACAATACAGATGGCATACCAGCGAATACTGATAGGCCCTAGTTGGATAGCTACTGGATCAATCATGTTTCACCTCATTCCGGCTAATTAAATCGGTGAGGCGCTCTTCAAAGATCTTAGTAGCATCATAGCCCATTTGCTTAGCTCGATAGTTCATCGCTGCAGCCTCAATCACGACAGAGATATTGCGACCAGTCTTTACAGGAATCCGAATACGTGGAATTCTGACACCGGCAACCTCCAGCTCCTCTGTATCATTACCTAGACGGTCAAAAGTCTTTTGAGTATCGTAATTCTCCAAATAGACAGCTATCTGAACTTGAGAAGAATCTTTCACAGCACTGGCTCCGTATAAGCTCATGACATCGATAATACCAACACCACGAATTTCTAATAGATGTCGCAAGATTTCAGCCGGCTCTCCCCAAAGGGTCACTTCATCCTTAGCATAGATATCCACTCGATCGTCCGCAACCAAACGATGGCCACGCTTAACCAATTCAAGCCCTGTCTCACTTTTACCAATTCCACTGTCCCCTTGGATGAGAACCCCCATGCCATAGATATCCATCAGAACCCCATGAACACTGGTTCTCTCAGCTAGCCGGGAATCAAGATAACTGGAAATTTCTCCAGACAAGCGGCTAGTAGAGGCTTTGCTTCTAAGAATAGCAACCTGCTTCTCATCAGCCGCATCAATCATTTCTTTAGGAATCTCTAAATTTCGAGCAATGATAACCACCGGCGTCTCAGGCTGGAACATTTTCAGCAGTACTTGATGGCGATTATGAGAGCTCATCTTCATCAGATAAGACCACTCTTTCATCCCAATCAGCTGTATCCGCTCGGGTGTATAAAAATCAAAATATCCAGTCATTTCAAGTCCAGGCCGAGAAATATCTGAAGTTTTAATTTCTTTCTCCAGTAAAACTTTATCTCCGTACTCCTGAGACAGACGAGACATTTTTAAGAGGTCTTTGACCTTTACTGACATTGTCTTCTCCCTTCAAATTTGTCTGCTTCTATTATAGCAAATTTTTACCTCAAAAGAATCTTTAAGATTGATTTTAGGTCGAAAAAATATTTTGATTTAAATCAACTTTTAGTAAAAATAAAAAAACAGCTGAGACATCAATCGATCAGGCTGCCGAGAATTTTCTTTTGGTTCTTAAAACAAGGATGGTTTTCTACAAAATCTGGGACCTCTTTCAGAGGCAACCAGACATGGGCATCTGTTTCGCCTTCCTGATAGCGGACTTGACTCTTATCGCCAGACACAACCACCTCATAGTAGTCGAAATGGCACTGATCTTTGACAGAGCACACCTGCTCCAAAAGTCTGATGCTGTCAGGAACTAGGCCTGTTTCTTCTTTTAATTCACGTAGTGCAGCAGTCTGACTATCCTCTCCAGCCAACACACTCCCTCCTGCTCCGAACTCATAGTAGCCAGGATAGAGACTTTTATTTGCTGACCGCCGCATAAAGAGAATATCACCATCCTGATGGCGAACCAAGACATTAACACAGAGATGAAACTGTCCTTCAGGAATTTTTTCTCCTCGAACCAGGAGATGAGGGAGTTGATTTCGATTTAAGTCATAGGCATTCCAAACTTCTGTCATATTTCCTCCTTGAATAAATTGCTAATATTTTGGTGATGTTTTTAAGTGTCAGTTTACCTGGTTTTCTATCCTGCTTCTTTTTTAGATTTTATCTAAAAGAAGCAAGCAGAAAATAAATCACGGCATAGAAATGTCTTACTAAAACATTCCCTACTTCAAGTAAAAAATCGGGAGCGAATCCCGAAATTTTCTATTTTATTAAGAATTACCAAAACCAGCCGTCTTTATCGTCTTCGATAGCTTCTGCTTCTTTTCGTTTGCGCGGGCCGGTTCCATACATTTCTTCTTCTATGTCTTCTTTATAGGGCATAACCATAGCTAGCAGGATATAGATGAGAATTCCCAAGCCGAAATTGACCACAGTAAAGATAATAAAGAGGAAGCGCACCAAGCTCAGATCAAAATCAAATTTATCACATAGACCGGACAAGACACCGGAAATCAGTCGATTCTTTTTCAACTTATAGAATTTCACGTTCATGATAGAGACCTCAATGATCATATTTACTTTATTCTACCATATTTCATGAGAAAACAATCGGGCCAAAGGCTGATTATGCCTTAGAAAGTTCATTCTTTAAAAAAGAGAGTTCATTAAAGAACTCTCTTGCTAATCTATCAAGCTTTCTCTGACAAACGGAGCTTGCCCATACAGCGACCGCAACGGTATTTTTGAAGATTGACTCTGCGTCTACGACGGATAAGTGCTCCGCAGCTCAGGCATTCATAGACGAGAAAAGATTGCGAATCTGACAATGAGGGGGCGTAGCGCAGACCATCAACTCGCTTGAGCAGGTCTTTAAAATCTCGATCCCCATGGCGGTATCCTTTGCCCTGATAATAGAGGTGATAGTGAGCTAACTCATGGCGCACAATTTTTCGAAAGGTCGCCAGCCCAAAAGTTTCATAGATTTTTGGGTTGAAATCCAGATGACCATCTTTAGGAAAGAAGCGTCCCCCTGTAGTGCGGAGACGCTTATTCCAATAAGCTTGGTGGCGGAATTCCCAGCCAAAATCTTCAGCTGAGACCCGCTTGACATAGTTAGTTAGATTCATTTGGTGCTATCAGAGAGAGGTTAACCTTCTCCCGTTCCACATCCAATTTATCCACCCAGACAGTGACCAAGTCACCAACAGATAGGACCTGACTAGGATGCTTGATATAGTCTGTGCTCAGCTTGGAGATATGGATAAGACCGTCTTCGTGGATACCGATATCCACAAAGGCTCCGAAATCAACGACATTGCGGACGACACCTTCCAGTTTTTGACCGATACGCAGATCCTTGATATCCAAGACATCTTGCCGCAGAACTGGGGCGTCAAAGGAATCACGCAAATCCCGGCCAGGCTTGAGCAAATCAGCAATAATATCTTTGAGGGTTTCTTCTCCCAATCCTAGCTCTGCAGCCAAACTAGCAGTCTGAACAGCCTTTAATTTGACTTGGGCAGCTTCATCCAAACTGCTGATTTCCAGACGCTTAAAGAGCTCCTCCACTGCCTTATAAGACTCTGGGTGAACGCCTGTATTGTCTAGCAGGTTATCACTTTCAGGAATACGCAGGAAGCCGGCCGCCTGTTCAAAAGCCTTTGCGCCTAGACGCGGCACTTTCTTGATGGCCTCGCGAGACCGAATCAAGCCTTCCGTTTCCCGGTATTTGACAATATTTTCTGAAATAGTCTTATTGAGACCAGCTACATGGGCAAGCAGGGCAGGACTTGCTGTGTTGATATTGACCCCGACTTGGTTAACCACTGTATCAACGACAAAGTCCAGACTTTCAGACAGTTTTTTCTGGCTGACATCATGCTGGTACTGACCAACCCCGATAGACTTAGGATCAATCTTAACCAGCTCAGCCAAAGGATCCTGCAATCGGCGGGCAATGGAAATAGCTGAACGCTTTTCAACCGTCAAATCTGGAAACTCATGACGAGCCAGTTCACTAGCAGAGTATACAGATGCTCCGCTTTCATTGACGATGACATAGCTGACATTCGGATGAGATTTCAAAACTTCCGCTACAAAGGCTTCGCTTTCTCGGCTAGCCGTTCCATTTCCAATGGCGATGATTTCCACGCCAAACTGCTCAATCAGCTCCGATAACTCTTTCTTAGATGCTTCAATCTGAGCTGACTTTGCTGGTGGAACGGGATAGATGACATGGGTCGTCAGCATCTTGCCTGTCGCATCAACAACAGCCAGCTTAGCCCCTGTTCGAAAGGCTGGGTCAAAGCCCAGTACTACGCGACCTTTGAGAGGGGCAATCAGGAGAAGATGACGGAGGTTATCTGAGAAGAGCTGAATCGCTCCATCCTCAGCAGCCTCAGTCAGCTCGGTCCGAATACGGCGCTCCATAGCTGGAATGATTTTCTTTTTGACCGCTTGCTGAACAGCTTCGATAATATAGGCATTTTTCACCTTGAAACGTACTTCAAAGAAGCGTAGGATTTTCTCAAGATTGTGCTCAAAACCAACCTTGAGAACACCTAGCTTCTCACCACGATTAAGAGCAAGGGTCCGGTAGCCTTGCATGGTCGCTACTTTTTCAGAAAAATCATAATAAATCTGGAAGACCTGCTTTTCATCCAAATCACCGTCTTTGAGACTGGATATGATAGAAGAATTGGTCTGCATCTCATGGTAGGTCCAAGCCCGCAGCTTGGTATCTTCGGAAATCGCCTCAGTCAGAATATCCACTGCTCCAGCTAGAGCAGCTTCTGATGTTGGAAAGGCTTCACTAGTCAGTTTCTCAGCTTCTTCCTGCAGATTAGCCGCATCCTGTAGGATTAGGCGGGCCAAAGGAAAGAGACCTGCTTCACGCGCAATAGTTGCCTTGGTACGGCGCTTCTCCTTATAAGGCAGATAAAGTTCTTCCACATCAGCCAGCTTTTCAGCAGCCTCAATCTCAGAGCGCAACGCATCCGTTAGTTTTCCCTGCTCCTCAATTTTAGCTAAGACCGTCACTTTACGCTCTGCCAAAGCAGTCATGCTCTTATCTAAGTCAATGATCACCTTAATCTTGACCTCGTCCAGATTTCCTGTCATTTCCTTACGGTAACGAGCAATAAAAGGAATCGTATTTCCCTCAGCGGTCAGATCTAGGACCTGTGATACTTGGCTTTCTTTAAGACCCAATTTCTGGGCAATTTTTTCAATATTTATATTTTCCATAACAATCCTATTATATCACAAGTGCTTTGAAAGATAGGCAGTTTTAGAACTATTTAGTACTATTTGTACAAAAAAATTTAGGGTAAATTAACGACAAAGGGTCTCTTATGTCTCAAAATTTCATTTTTTGATAATTGGTAGTATAATAGAATTATTATTTTAGAAATGAGGTGCCTTTATGGCTGTGAAATTTACTAGATCAGATGATTTGGACAAAATGTTTGAGGAGTTTGCGACCCTGCCCAAAATTGAAAAGGTAGAGTTCCCTGAGGAAGACAAGAAAAAATCTAAAAACGAGAAGGATAAGAAAGAATGAGCTTCTTCTCTCAGCTACCGGCCAGTGTACTGCAAGCTGGTGCCATCTTTCTCTCTATTATCATTGAAGCCCTGCCTTTTGTTTTGATTGGAAGCATTATTTCTGGCTTTATCGAGGTGTATGTCACGCCAGACAAGGTTTATCGTTTCCTACCCAAGAACAAATGGGCTCGGATTTTCTTTGGAAGCTTGGTTGGTTTTGTCTTCCCATCTTGCGAGTGCGGAATTGTTCCCATTATAAATCGGTTTTTGGAAAAGAAAGTTCCCAGTTACACGGCTGTGCCCTTTCTGGTAACGGCTCCGATCATCAACCCCATTGTGCTCTTTGCGACTTACTCAGCCTTTGGTAATTCCTTCCGAATGGCTCTGCTTCGTGCTTTAGGTTCTATGGTCGTGGCTATTCTTTTAGGGATTTTTCTGGGCTTCTTTGCAGATAGCAATATCCAAAAAGAAAATCGCAAGGCTGTTCATGAGCATAATTTTTCACATCTCAGCAAGGGACAAAAGTTTTTTCAGGTCTTTGTGCAGGCCATTGATGAATTTTTCGATACAGGTCGCTATCTGGTCTTTGGCTGTCTCTTCGCCAGCCTGGTCCAAGTCTATGTGCCAACCAGAATCCTGACCTCCATCAGCTCAACACCAGCTGTTGCTATTCTTCTGCTCATGCTGCTATCCTTCCTGCTCTCACTTTGCAGCGAAGCTGATGCTTTCATCGGGAGCTCCTTGATTGCTAGCTTCGGCTTATCGCCAGTCTTAGCTTTCTTGGTCATTGGGCCTATGCTAGATGTCAAGAATCTGCTGATGATGAAAAACTACTTTAAGACGCGCTTTATCTGGCAATTTATCAGCCTGGTTACCTTCATCGTCTTTCTTTACTCTTGGCTTGTGGGGGTGGTGCTATGATTCGATTTCTAATCTTAGTCGGCTACTTTGAGATCACCATGTATCTGCAGCTGACGGGCAAGCTTAATCAATATATCAATCTCCATTACTCCTATCTGGCCTACTTGTCTATGATTCTATCTTTTATCTTGGCAGTTGTGCAGCTCATCATCTGGATGAAGAAGATGGAGATTCACAGTCATTTAAACACTCGCTGGGCCAAGTTTGGCAGCGTGCTGCTCCTTGTCATTCCGCTTTTTGTGGGAATTTTCTTTCCAACTGTAACCTTGGATTCGACAACAGTTTCGGCTAAAGGATTTCATTTCCCGCTGGCTGAGGGAACTTCAATTGCTATTCAGCAGGACGAAGGCACAACCAGCCAATACCTAAAGCCGGATACCAGCACCTACTTTACCAAAGGGGCTTACGAAAAAGAAATGCGGGCAGCTGCTAAGAAATATGTTAAGCAAGATACCATTCAGGTCACAACTGAGAACTACATGGAGGTCATGGAGGTCATCTATGATTATCCCGATGAGTTTGTTGGCAAGACACTGGAATTCACCGGCTTCGTCTACAATGACCCCAGCGACCAGAAGAGTCAATTTCTCTTTCGCTTTGGTATTATCCATTGTATCGCCGACTCAGGTGTCTATGGCCTCTTGACGACTGGAAATACCCAGCATTTCGAGAATAATACCTGGATTCATGCCAAGGGGAAAATTACCATGCATTACCATAAAAGTCTGGGGCAAAGCCTGCCAACTCTAGAAGTTGAAAGCTTTGATAAGGTAGAAAAACCGGACAACCCTTACGTTTATCGGGTATTTGAATAAAGAAAACGAGGCTGGCACAATCGTGTCTTAGCCTCATTTTTTGTATTTGAATATGTTTCAAGCAGCGGTCAATTTCTTTCTATTTGTCTCCCTTTTCAGAAACCGAATTTCTGAATACAATCTTTAGAAAAATTGTGATAAAATAGAGACATCATTTAGAAAATAGGTATCAGGATGTCTTCAAAAGTTATTGTAACAATTTTCGGAGCCAGCGGTGACTTGGCCAAAAGAAAACTCTATCCATCCCTCTTCAGGCTCTATAAGTCTGGCAATCTTTCCAAGCATTTTGCAGTTATTGGAACAGCCCGCCGGCCTTGGAGCAAGGAGTATTTTGAGTCTGTCGTTGTCGAAGCAATCGCTGATTTAGCTGACAGCCCAGAGCAAGCCCAAGAGTTTGCCAGTCACTTCTACTATCAAAGTCATGATGTGCAGGATACCGAGCACTACATTGAGCTGCGCAAGCTTCAAAACCGACTCAATGAGCAGTACCAAGCCGAGCACAATAAGCTCTTCTTCCTGTCCATGGCTCCGCAATTTTTCGGAACCATTGCCAAACACCTTAAGTCTGAAAACATCGTAGATGGCAAAGGATTTGAACGTCTGATTGTTGAAAAACCTTTCGGAACAGACTTGGCAACTGCCAGCCAACTTAACGAAGAACTCTTGGCTGCCTTTGATGAAGAGCAGATTTTCCGTATTGACCATTACCTAGGCAAGGAAATGATTCAGAGCATCTTCGCTATTCGCTTTGCCAATCTTCTCTTTGAAAATATCTGGAATCGTGACTACATTGACAATGTCCAGATTACCTTTGCAGAAAAGCTTGGTGTCGAAGAACGTGGCGGTTATTATGACCAGTCCGGTGCTCTACGGGATATGGTGCAGAATCATACCTTACAGCTCCTGTCACTCTTAGCTATGGACAAACCGAAAAGCTTCAGCAAAGACGACATTCGGGCAGAGAAAGTCAAAGTTTTTGAGCGCTTGGCAAAGCCGAACAAAGAAGACCTAAAACGCTTCTTTATCCGCGGTCAGTATAAGTCAGGCACGGTCAAAGGCAAGAAATACATCTCCTACCGGAGCGAGCCTAATGTCAATCCTGACTCCATGACCGAAACCTTTGCTTCAGGAGCTTTCTTCGTAAATAGCGAGCGTTTCCGTGATGTTCCATTTTTCTTCCGAACTGGTAAACGTCTCACTGAAAAAGGCACACTTGTTAATATTGTCTTCAAGCAGATGGAGTCTATCTTTGGTGAGGAATTAGCACCAAATGTTCTGACCATTCATATCCAGCCGACTGAGGGCTTCTCTCTCAGCATGAATGGCAAAGAGGTTGGCGAGCGCTTCAGCTTAGCGCCTCTCTCTCTGGACTATCGAACAGACGCAACAGCCAGCGGTGCTTCCCCTGATCCTTACGAAAAATTAATCTTTGACGTCCTTAACAATGACTCAACCAACTTCAGCCACTGGGATGAAGTCCGCTCCAGCTGGGAGCTGATCGATCGGATTGAAGAGCTCTGGCATAGCAATGAAGTGCCTCTTCATGAGTATCCTGTCGGTTCTATGGGACCAGATGCTTCTTTTGAACTCCTTAGAGAATTTGGAGCTGACTGGCAGTGGTCTCCAAACAAATAAAATTTAAAAATTGTTCATAAAAAAACCAGTACTCATACTGGTTTTTTGTTTTATACCAAGCCTTCAAGCAGGCCTTTCATAAAGTTCTCCGAGTTAAACTCACCGATATCATCAATCTTTTCTCCAAAGCCAATCAGCTTCACTGGGATATCCAATTCCTGACGAATGGCTAGCACAACCCCACCTCGAGCTGTTCCATCAATCTTCGTCAGTACAATTCCTGTGACTGGAGTAATTTTAGAAAATTCCTTGGCCTGAACCAGAGCATTCTGACCGGTTGAAGCATCGAGAGCTAGGAAAGTTTCATGTGGCGCTTCTGGATCCACCCGCTTAATAATACGGCCAATTTTCTCCAGTTCCGCCATGAGATTGTCCTTATTTTGCAGGCGGCCAGCCGTGTCAATCATAAGAACATCAACCTGCTCTGCCTGAGCACGCTCCATTCCGTCATATACCACGCTGGCAGGGTCACTCTTTTCAGGCCCCGTCACTACAGGAACATCTACGCGCCGACCCCATTCAGCCAGCTGAGCTACTGCTCCAGCTCGGAATGTATCTGCTGCTACCAACATGACTTTCTTGCCTTGTTGTTTGTACTTATAGGCTAGTTTACCGATAGAGGTCGTTTTACCGACTCCGTTGACCCCAACAAAGAGCATGACAGTTAGACCGGTTTGGAAATTGATTTTTTCATTAAAGCGGCCATCTTTCTCATAAATGTCCACCAATTTTTCAATAATCAGCTGGCGCAGAGCAGCTGGTTTTTTAGCATTTTCCAGACGGGCTTCATAGCGTAGTTCCTCAGTCAGACTGGAAGCTACCTGCACCCCTACATCACTAGTGATGAGCAACTCTTCCAAGTCTTCAAAGAACTCTTCATCTACTGAGCGGAAATTGGCAAAGAAGGCATTGAGTCGTGCTCCAAATCCTGTCCGAGTCTTCTTTAGGCTGCGGTCATATTTTTCCTGAGTGGATTCCTCTTGAGGAAGTTCTGCAGGTTCTTCTGTAGCTGCTGCTTCTGATTCTGTTAGTGACTCCTCAGCTGTTTCTGGCTCGAACTCATTATTTGAATCAGTTGCCACCTCGTCATAAGAAACTGCTTCATGCTCGGTATGAGATGATGCTCCATCCGAAAGATCCGTTTGTTCAATAAGTTCTTCTACTATTTCATCAACATTTTCAGACTGGTGCTCTTCTAGAGTTTCTTCAGTCTGACTTGCTCCTTGAGCCACTTCTTGATTTTCTGCAATAATTTCTCTTTCATGCTCTGGCTCCTTGCTTTCTTCTTGGATAGTTTGAGATGCAAGCTCTTCTGTTACTAACTGCTCTTCAACATCAGCCAAACCATCTTTTGTATCCGAAATTTGATCATCAACTTGCTGCTCGTCCTGATAGGACTGAACAGCTTCCGCTTCAAGATTTTCTCCTGCTTCTGGAACAGGTGCTGTTTCTTCTTCAATCTCGCCAATATTTTCCAATGCTTCCTTGACAACTTCTTCAATTGGCGGTTCTTGTTTTTTTCGGCCGAAAAGGCGGTCAAATAATCCCATCGGCTAATCCTCCTTTAGTACATATTCTTCAATAGCCCAAGCCACTGCATCCTCATCATTGGTCATAGGTGTCACCACATTGGCTGCTTCTTTGACGATGGTTACTGCATTTTGCATGGCCACTCCTAAACCAGCCCACTCAATCATAGACAGATCATTGGCTTCATCACCACAGGCCATGACTTGACTTCTCTCAATACCTAAATGGGCAATCAGTTTCTCCAAACCATTAGCCTTATGGACATTTTTAGGGGACCACTCCAGCAGCATTTCTCTAGATTTAAAAATCTCATAGCGCTCAAATAATTCCGGTGAAATTTGCTCAATAGCCGCATCCAGTGGTTCTTGAGCATAAGCAGTGACACATTTGTTATAAGTCTGCTGGCTGGACAAATCACTAAAATCAATAGACTCAAAGGTCAGAGCTGGATTGAACTGAGCATAAAGCGAGTCTTGATTGGACTGAATCTGGTAGACCAGCCCTTCGCAGATAGCATCAAGAGGGATATGGAGCTTGTCTGTCTCCTCGTAAATCCGGGCTACATCATCATAAGAAAAGACTGTTTTATCAAGGATTTCGCCAGTGTTGCGCTGAACAAGACCACCATTAAAAGTAATGGTGTACTCATCCTCTAGACCGTCTGTTCCCAGCTCATGCAGGAAGAAGTCCATGGCCTTGAGGGGACGACCAGTCGTCAGAACTACCTTAACTCCCTTTGCCTGAGCTGCTTTTAAAGCCGCTAAATTGCGGTCAGAAATCTTCTTGTCTGAAGTCAGGAGAGTTCCATCCAAGTCCAGAGCAATCAGTTTTATATCTGCCATTATAATCCCTCCATGTAAGTGATAACCGACTGAGCATCATGGTGACCGATAACTTCCTTAGCCACTTCTAAAATCTCAGGGCGAGCATTTTCAGTCGCAATCGGATAGCCAGCCACCTGCATCATGTGCAAATCATTGAGATTATCACCAAAAACCATAACCTGAGAAAGATCTATGTCAAGCTTCTTGGCCAGCTCGACAATGGCAACCCCCTTATCCACATGATCCAGAACAATGTCAATGGACTTATAGCCAGTTGTCATAGCCTTGACCCCATCGATATTCTCATTGACCCAAGCTTCACCAGCTGCGACTTGGTCCTCAGCAAAATTGGTCGTAAACTTGAAAATTTCATCGTCGATATCAGTCAAGCTAGCTACTTTTTGAATATTTTCATTATAATGAGCACTGAAAGAAAGATAGGTCGGATCTACAGTCTCCAAGACATAGCAGGCACGTTTGCCCGTCAAAAGCAGCTCATTGACATTGACATAGGGAGATTCCTGCAGCTTATCAAAAACCTTGAGATAAAAGTCCCGTGGCATGGTCGCTTCATAGAGATCCTCGCCGTGAAATTCCACTAAACTACCGTTTTCAGCAATAAAAATAATCTCATTCCGCACTTCCTCAAACAGCTTTTCCAGCGACAAGAGGCCGCGCCCGCTAGCTACGGCAAAATACATGCCTTTTTCTTTGAAGCGAGCCAAAACTTGCTTGAGACGGTCCATATCAAACTGACCTTTACTGTCTAAAAAGGTGCCGTCCATATCCGTTGCTACTAATTTTATACTCATTTTACATACTTTCTAAATCTTTTAACTTGACCGAGACAATCTTGGAAACACCAGACTCCTGCATGGTAACTCCGTAAATAGAGTCTGCAGCTGACATGGTTCCCTTACGGTGAGTGACCACGATGAATTGGCTGTCCTTGTCAAATCGATTGAGATAATCCCCAAAGCGTTTAACATTGGCCTCGTCCAGCGCTGCTTCGACTTCGTCCAAGATGACAAAAGGAATGGTCTTAACACGGATGATAGAGAAGAGCAGAGCCAAAGCTGACAAGGCCTTCTCGCCACCGCTCATCAGATTAAGCGACTGGATTTTCTTGCCGGGTGGCTGCACGGAGATTTCTACACCTGCCGTCAGCAAGTCTCCCTCCGTCAATATCAAGTCTGCCGAACCACCGCCAAACATCTGACGGAAAGTCACCTTGAAGCTTTCACGAATGGCTTCAAAGGTCGATTTAAAGCGTTCCTTGACTTCGTCATTCATCTCTTCAATCGTCTCTAAGAGCAGATTTTTGGCTGATAGGACATCGTCTCGTTGCTCGTTGAGGAAGTTCAAACGGTTGCTGACTTCTTCAAACTGCTCAACTGCTTCCAGATTGACCGGACCTAAAGCTCGAATGGCTTTTTCCAAATCCTTCACCTGGCTTTCAGCAGCTGGCAAATTTTCTAACGGATGAGCCTGACTGCTTGCTTCTTCGAAGCTCATCTGATAGTCATCTGTCAGATTGCTTGCCAGACGGCGCATGACATCCATGAGCTTATCCTTTTCTGCCTCTGCCTTGGCCTGCCGGCGAATCAATTCTTCATTTTGATGACGGGCTTGCTCCAATCGACTGGCAATATCATCAGACTGACCTTCTAAATCTTCAAGCTCAAATTTCAGACGAATCAGTCTTTGATCCAGCTCAGTCTTTTCTTGCTTGGCGGCCTCTAATTGCTCTTCCAGGATTGTAATATCGACCTTTTGCAGGCTGGACTGCTCCTTTTGCTCCATCAAGAGTTCCAAGGTCGCCTGCTCTTTTACAAGGCTAGCTTTTTCCTCGGACAGACGTTCCAAGTCATTCTTTTCAAAGCGTTGGTTGGAGGTCAACTCTGTTCGCTGGAGCTTGAGTTCAGCTAGACGAGAGGAAAGCTTGTCAAAACGAGCCTGAACTGCATCTTTGTTCGACTTAACCTGCTCTATTTCTGCAGTGATGTCTGCTTTTTCTTGCTCAATTTCGGTCAAGCGGGTCTGCAGTCGGTCTTTCTCTTCTGAAATATCCAAAGCAGATTGACCAGCCAACTCCTGTTCCTGTAGATTTTTCAGACTTGTGAGTTCTTCTACACGCTTGGCCAACTGTTCATAGGCTAGATTAGCCTTTTGCTCAGCCAAGCGAGCCTGCTCACCGTCTGTCTTGATTTGTTCCAATACCTGCTTAGCCTGACTTAGCTGGTTTTGCAGGATTTGCACTGCTTCTTCCTGCTCTTTCAAGCTGACATTTTTCTGCTTAATCTCCTCAAGCAGAGCATCTAGCTCCGGCTTGATAAAGATAGTATTGTTATTGCGGTTGGCACCACCGGCATAAGAACCGCCAGTCCGAAGCTCCGTCCCATCCAAAGTCACCATGCGAACCTGATAGCGCACTTGGCGAGCTGCTGCTCTGGCATTCTCCACTGTATCAAAAATAGCAGTCGTTCCCAGCAGATTTTGAAAAATGCTGTCTAACGATGACTCATAGCTGACCAAGGAAGAAGC
>NZ_CAUTAP010000017.1:0-58905 GCF_963536705.1 uncultured Streptococcus sp.
CCAAAAAATAGTGACCAATCCTCTGTTCCAAGTCGGTCATCTTGTCAAGATGGCTTTCAATGATGGCCAAGATATTCTGCTGACTCATAAAATCACTTTCTTCATGGGATAATGTTTATTAAAAG
The DNA here is from genome assembly GCF_963536705.1 of uncultured Streptococcus sp. Taxonomy (GTDB): domain Bacteria; phylum Bacillota; class Bacilli; order Lactobacillales; family Streptococcaceae; genus Streptococcus. The sequence goes on from NZ_CAUTAP010000017.1 coordinate 126, forward strand.
TTTAAGGGCTGTTCTGGCTGGAAGGTACATTTGAAGCCACTTTTACTTTTCTGCTATTCTATATTTGTCTTAGAATTTGTTTATATTATAACATAGTTATAGACAAATAAACCGTTTGCAAGACTGAAACTTATCAAGAGTGTACAGCTGAGACTGATTTGTAAGTATTGAAATGAATCAAATCTATATTGGCTTTTCCTATCAGTTTGAGATGGATGTTTAGCAATCTCTGACTGTTTTTCTGAAAATATGTTATAATTTATGCAAGTACGAAGCTGTATTCTAGAAGCTGACTGTACCAGATGCGGGACAGTCAGCCAGGAATGCGGATTTTAAAATCCGTTTTCGAAGGTTTTTGAAAACGAGGGGGTGAATAGATGGCCAATGAAACACTTGAAAAAATGCAGGAAATTGAGACTGCTGCAGAAGAAGTTTTGATGGGCTACAGGAAGCAGACTCAGGAGTTGCGACAGCAGGTAGATGAAAATCTCAGGCAGCTAGGTCTAACTTATGACGCTGAAACGCAGAAGCTGGCAGAGGAATTAACTGCGACTTCCCAGCAACAGTTGGTGCACCTGCAGCAAGACTTGGAGCAGACAACCCAGCAAAATGAGGACAAGGTTGCGGCTGCGCTGACGGATAAAAAAGCAGACTTGGCGCGAGCCATTGTAGAGAAGGTGGTAGAAGCCTATGGCCATTAGTCAAATGCGACAGCTGTCTCTGCTTCTGCCCAAGGAACTGCTGGACCAGCTTCTCTTTTACCTACAGGGTTTAGAGTCGGTTCAGATTCATGACTTGCGGCAGGAAGAGGACTGGCAGGCAGCCTTTGAGCAGGCTTTAGTCGGCCAGCCAGATCAGCAGTTATCTCAGCAGGATTTGCTCAGTCGTCAGGAGAAATTGGAACGGCTAATTGCAGAGCTGGAGCCATTTATGCCCAAAAAGAAACTGCTGGAATCCTTAAAAGAAGAGCCTTTGGAGCTGTCCTTTGCTGCTTTAGAGCAGGCAGGGAAGGCTCGGGATGAGGTGGCGCTATTAGAAGGAATCAGCAAGCAGCTCAAGGTCTTGCAAGAGGCCAAGGAACAGATAGAAGCTGACCGCTTGGAAGTGGCTGCGCTGGAGAAGTGGGAGCCTTTGGAGCTAACACCGCAAGCAGCTGCGACTTTCAGTCATCTGGGAGCTTTGATTGGGACGATTCCTAATACTGACGACGATGCTCTGCGTCTGACTTTGGGAGCACATCCCGACCTGAAGTTTCAGGAAGTCTTTACCGATGATACGGAGCATGGGGTTCTTGTCTTTTATAAGACAGGCTCTCTGGAAGAAGTTCGCAAAATCCTGAAAGAGTACGGTTTTAAGCCTTTTGAGTACGACCATGCAGAGTTGCCCTCTGAGAGGGTAACCCAACTCAAGGCCAATATTCGACAGCAAGAGGCTGTGGCAGATGCTATGACCAAGAGTCTGGCAGCTTCCAAGAATGAACTGGATCAGCTCAAGGTTCAGCTGGACTATCTCTGCAATCTCTCCTCCCGTCAAGAAAGTAAAAATCAGTTAGCCAGTACGCAAAATCTGGCAGCCTTGGAAGGCTGGATCGAAAGCAATCAAGTTCAAGCTCTTGAGGCTTGCTTGACAGAGCAGTTTGGTCAGAGCATTCTCATCCAGACCAGAGAGATTCGACAGGATGAGGAAGATAAGGTTCCGACCAAGCTTAAAAACAATGTCTTGGTGGAGCCCTTCGAGCTAGTGACGGAGATGTATTCCCTGCCTAAGTATGGTGATAAGGATCCAACCCCCGTCGTTTCCCTCTTTTATTTTGTATTCTTTGGGATGATGGTCGCTGACATCGGCTACGGTCTCTTGCTCTTTGTAGGCACCAGTCTGGCGCTGCAATTCTTGCATGTCAAGTCGGGACTGGCTAAGAATCTGCGATTCTTCCGCCTGTTGGGTGTGGCAGTCATCATCTGGGGGCTGGTTTATGGCTCTTTCTTTGGCTTTGAACTGCCCTTTGCTCTGATCAGTACCAGCTCTGATGCCATGACGATTCTGGTTATTTCGGTCGTCTTTGGCTTTGTTACAGTGCTGGCGGGCCTTTTCCTCAGCGGTCTGAAAAATATCCGCCTCAAGGATTATGCGGAAGCTTATAATGCAGGCTTTGCTTGGGTGCTGATTTTGCTGGGGCTGCTACTCTTGGCCTTGGGAAATTTCTTCCCATCCTTGGCCTTTGCTGCAACGATTGGTCAGTGGCTGGCTATCATCAATGCTCTGGGCATACTGGCAGTATCCATTGTCAGTGCTAAGAGCTTGGCAGGATTGGGCTCAGGTCTCTTTAATCTCTACAATGTCAGTGGTTATGTAGGGGACCTTGTCAGCTTTACACGGCTGATGGCTCTGGGGCTTTCGGGGGCCAGCATTGGCTCGGCTTTTAACTTGATTGTCAGCCTTTTTCCACCTGTCGCTCGCTTTAGCATTGGCATTCTGCTCTTTATTGCCCTGCATTTGGTCAATATGTTTCTATCTTTTCTGTCCGGTTATGTACACGGAGCGCGTTTGATTTTTGTGGAATTCTTCGGGAAATTCTACGACGGTGGCGGCAAGCCTTTCACTCCGCTCAAGCCTAGTGAGAAATACGTTCAGCAAAGCAAGAAATAAAGATTAGGAACTATGGTAAGAGATGAGAAGCTCATCTTTAGAAAAACACTTTCTACAACATCAAAACAAGCATTATTCATTCAACTAGCTGTTGATTATACGACGATTACAGCATTTTCATAGGAGTAAATCATGGAACATTTAGCATCATATTTTGGAACTTACGGCGGCGCCTTTTTTGCAGGTCTGGGAGTAGCTTTGGCGGTCTTTCTCAGTGGAATGGGTTCAGCGCTGGGTGTTGGAAGCACTGGTCAGGCAGCAGCGGCCCTCTTGAAAGAACAGCCGGAAAAATTCGCTCAAGCTCTGATCTTACAGCTTTTGCCAGGTACCCAAGGTCTCTACGGCTTTGTTATCGGGATTACCGTCTTCTTTAATATCAAGCCGGAATTGGCTCTGCAATCAGGCGTAGCTTATTTCTTAGCTGCTTTGCCAGTTGCCATTGTTGGTTACTTTTCAGCCAAGCATCAAGGACGAGTGGCGACAGCTGGTATTCAGATTTTGGCCAAGCGTCCGGAAGAGGTCATGAAAGGGGTTATCCTAGCGGCCATGGTTGAAACCTACGCTATCTTGGCCTTCGTTGTATCCTTCATCATGGTTCTGAATGTGAAGTAAGGAGGCTTTTATGTCTGACATATCAGATCTCAAAGCTTCTGTCTTGGAGCAGGCTCACGAAAAGGGGCGTCTGCTTTTGGCCGAGGCTACTGAGAAAATAGAACAGGAAGCCAAGGAACGCGAGGCCCAGCTGGTTCGGCAAAAGCTTGGACAGCGAGAGCAGCAGCTGAAAGAAATCGGCCGGCGCAGTCAGCGCGATATTCAGCAGCTGGAAAATCAAAAGCGCCAGTCTACTCTGGTCATCAAGCAGCGGGTTCTCAGAGAGCTTTTTGAGGAAGCCTATGCTCAGATGACGGCTTGGTCACCAGCTGAAGAAGAGCAGTTTCTAAAGAGTGTCTTGACTAAATATCCAGAGGAAGAGTTGACGCTGGTTTTCGGTGCTCTATCAGCTGAGAAATTGAGCTCCAGCCAGTTAGAAGACTTGAAAAAGGCCTTTCCGCAAGTGCATTTTTCAGATCATTCCATAGCAGGCCAGGCAGGCTTTGTGCTGAGCCAAGGACGGGTGGATGATAGTTATCTCTATCGCGACTTGCTGGACTCTGTCTGGCAGGAGGAAAGCTACCGTCTGGCTCAGGACATTTTCAAAGACCAGGCAGAATAGGAGGCGGACCATGAGTGAAACAAGCTTCTCTCAAGTCAATACAGCCATTAGTGTGCAGGAGGCTTTCTTTTTGACGCCCCAGCAATATGATCAATTGCTGCAGGCTGACGATGCTGCCAGCCGTTCGGCTCTTCTGCAGGGAACGGTCTACGCCATGGATGCTGAAGCGATTAAGGATCTCAATGCCATTGAGCAGGTGCTGATGAAGCATTTGTATTCCGTTTATAATTGGGCGCTTGAGATTAGTCCTAGTAAGGAGCTGGTGGAGATTTTTACGCTCCGCTACACCTACCACAATCTCAAAGTTTTTCTTAAAGGTCGGGCGACAGGTCAGTCCTTGGAGCATTTGCTGATGCCAGTGGGGACCTATTCGCTGGAGGTTTTAGAGCACCTAGTTATGGCCTTTTCGGCTGAGTATTGTCCGGATTTCATGCTGGACGAGGTGCTTGCGACCTGGCAGGAATATCAGGATTATCAGGATGTGCGCGTGCTTGAGATTGGTATGGACATGGCTTATTTCCAGCATCTCAAGCGCCTGACACAGGAGTTGAAAGATGAGAGCCTGCTGCAGTTGGTGAATCTGACTATTGATTTTTATAATGCCATCACCGTTAAGCGGGCTGTTGACTTGGGAAAACCGCGCAGCTTTATGAGGCAGCTCCTGTCTGATGAAGGGAGCCTCTCTGCTGCCAACTGGATTGCCATGGCAGAGCAGGGGGATTTCTTGACTTGGTTTAGCCAGGTCAATCCCTGCGGTTACGATCTGGATCTGCGCTCCTATGAGGAAAAAATGCGGAACCAGACCTTGACGACAGTAGAGCTAGAATATCTAGCGGACCTCTTGCAGGCTAAGTTGCTGGCGGCTGGTCAGTTTGAGACAGATGGCCCGCTTCCTCTGGCCCGCTATCTGCTGGGCAAGGAGCTGGAAGTCAAGAATCTGCGGCTGATTTTGACAGGTATGGACAATCAGCTGCCGGTAGAGCTTATCAGAGAAAGGATGCGACCGATTTATGGACAAGACTAGCTACAAGATTGCTGTCGTGGGGAATCGTGATACTATTCTCCCGTTTAAGCTGATTGGTTTTCAGACCTTTCCGGTTAAGGAAGCTCAGGAGACGGTCAATACCCTGCGTCGGCTCGCCCGTGAAGATTTCGGCATTATCTATCTGACGGAGGATATGGCTGCAGATATTCCAGAAACTCTGGCCTACTACGACCAGCTGGAGATTCCTGCTCTTGTGCTCATTCCTACCCATAAGGGGAGCACGGGACTGGCTCTTTCGCGGATTCATGAAAATGTCGAGAAGGCTGTCGGACAAGATATATTGTGAGGTTTTTATGCGAATCAATCAACTAGGTCAGCCCATTGGGGATGCTCTTTCGGATTTTCAGCCGGGGGACTTGCCTAACCTGGAGCGAATCGAAGGGCAGTATGTTATTATCGAGCGTCTGTCCAAGGACAAGCATGGGGCGGATTTGTATGAAGTGTATGGCCCGGATTCTCCTGCGGATATGTGGACCTATCTCTTTCAAAATCCTGCCCAAAGTCAGGAGGAATGGTCCCAGAAGCTAGATCAGATGCTGGCGGCTCAGGATCGTTTTCACTATGCGATTGTGGACAAGGAGAGCGGCAAGGCTCTAGGAACTTTTGCCTTGATGAGGATTGACCGAAATAACCGCGTCATCGAAGTGGGAGCTGTGACCTATTCGCCCAAGCTGAAGCGCACCAGACTGGCTACTGAAGCCCAATACTTGCTGGCACGCTATGTCTTTGAAGAGCTGGAGTATCGCCGCTATGAATGGAAATGCGATGCCCTCAATCAGCCGTCAAGGCGGGCAGCAGAGCGGCTTGGTTTCACCTACGAAGGCAGGTTTCGTCAGGCTCTTGTCTATAAAGGGCGCAACCGAGACACTGACTGGCTGTCTATGATTGACAAGGATTGGCCGGCCGTCAAAAGTCGTCTAGAAAAATGGCTGAGCCCAGACAATTTCGACGAAAAGGGCCAGCAAATAAAAGCCTTATCTGATTTTTAAAATAAAAAAACAATAATACTCTTTGGAAATGAAATTCAAACTACTACTTGGTTTGAGCTTTGATTTTCATTGAGAAACAACAAAAATCTCCCAAGAATGGAGGAAGATTGTGAGTCAAGGAAAGATTGTCAAAGTTTCTGGTCCTCTGGTGTTGGCATCAGGGATGCAGGAAGCGAATATTCAGGATATCTGCCGGGTTGGCGATTTGGGGCTAATCGGTGAAATTATTGAAATGCGGCGGGACCAAGCCTCTATTCAGGTTTATGAAGAAACTTCTGGCTTAGGTCCAGGAGAGCCGGTCATCACGACTGGAAGCCCTCTGTCTGTTGAGTTGGGACCAGGTCTGATTTCTCAGATGTTTGACGGGATTCAGCGGCCTTTGGAGCGTTTCCAAACTATCACGGAGAGCGACTTCCTTGTCCGTGGTGTCCAACTGCCAAATCTAGACCGAGAGACTAAGTGGGATTTTGTTCCAAGTCTGTCTGTCGGAGATGCGGTTGAGCCTGGCGATATTCTGGGAACGGTGCAGGAGACCAATCTTGTGGAGCACCGCATCATGGTGCCAGTCGGAGTCAGTGGACGTTTGACCAATATCTCGGCTGGCAGTTTTACTGTTGAAGAGACTGTTTACGAGATTGAGCAGACGGACGGGGCTACTTTTAAAGGGACTCTCATGCAAAAATGGCCGGTCCGTCGTGGGCGTCCTTTTGCTCAGAAGCTGATTCCGGTTGAGCCTTTGGTGACAGGTCAGCGGGTCATTGATACCTTCTTCCCAGTGACCAAGGGCGGAGCAGCAGCTGTACCAGGACCATTTGGAGCTGGTAAGACTGTGGTTCAGCACCAGGTAGCCAAGTTTGCCAATGTTGACATTGTTATCTATGTCGGCTGCGGTGAGCGTGGCAATGAGATGACCGACGTACTTAATGAATTTCCAGAACTAATTGACCCAGCAACTGGCCAGTCCATCATGCAGCGGACGGTGCTGATTGCCAACACCTCCAATATGCCGGTGGCGGCTCGGGAGGCGTCGATTTACACAGGAATTACGATTGCAGAATACTTCCGTGACATGGGTTATTCCGTGGCCATCATGGCGGATTCTACTTCGCGTTGGGCAGAAGCCCTGCGGGAAATGTCCGGACGTCTGGAAGAAATGCCAGGTGACGAAGGCTATCCAGCTTATCTTGGCAGCCGGATTGCGGAGTATTACGAGCGGGCTGGCCGGGTCAAAACACTCGGTTCAACTGCGCGCGAAGGCTCTATAACCGCTATCGGGGCCGTATCACCTCCGGGTGGAGATATTTCTGAGCCGGTAACGCAAAATACCCTGCGCATTGTCAAGGTCTTCTGGGGCTTGGATGCCCAGCTGGCTCAGCGCCGGCATTTCCCAGCTATCAACTGGCTGAGCTCTTACTCTCTCTACCTAGACGAAGTGGGAGCCTATATCGACAAGCATGAGAAGATTGCTTGGGCAGAAAAAGTCACCAAGGCCATGAATATCCTGCAAAAGGAAAGCGAACTGCAAGAAATCGTGCGTTTGGTTGGTTTGGATTCCTTGTCTGAAAAGGACCGGCTGACCATGAATGCGGCCAAGATGATTCGTGAGGACTACCTGCAGCAGAATGCCTTTGATGATGTTGACACCTATACTTCTTTCAAAAAGCAGGTGGCTTTATTGAGCAATATCCTGACCTTTGATGCGGAGGCCAATCGTGCCTTGGAGCTGGGGGCTTATTTCCGAGAAATCATGGAAGGAACGGTGGAGCTGCGTGACCGAATTGCTCGCAGCAAGTTTATCCATGAAGACCAGTTGGAAAAGATTCAGGCCCTCAGTCAGATTATCGAGGAAACCCTGCACCAGATTCTTGCCCAAGGAGGACTAGACAATGAGCGTCATTAAAGAATACCGCACCGTTAGTGAAGTTGTCGGCCCTCTGATGATTGTCGACCAAGTTGCTGGCGTGCATTTCAATGAATTGGTAGAAATCCAGCTGCATGACGGCAGCAAGCGTCAGGGCCAGGTCCTAGAAGTCCAAGAAGACAAGGCTATGGTCCAGCTTTTTGAGGGTTCTAGCGGTATCAATCTGGAAAAAGCCAAGGTTCGCTTTACCGGGCGCCCGCTAGAATTGCCAGTGTCAGAAGACATGGTGGGCCGGATTTTCAATGGAATGGGCAAGCCGATTGATGGTGGCCCAGCTATCTTGCCAGAAAAATATCTGGATATTGACGGTCAAGCTATCAATCCAGTAGCTCGCGACTATCCGGATGAGTTTATTCAGACCGGTATCTCGGCCATCGACCACCTCAATACCTTGGTCCGGGGGCAAAAGTTACCAGTATTTTCTGGCTCTGGTTTGCCTCATAAGGAATTAGCCGCTCAAATCGCCCGTCAGGCCACAGTGCTTAACTCTGATGAAAACTTCGCCGTGGTCTTTGCGGCCATGGGGATTACCTTTGAAGAAGCCGAGTTCTTCATGAATGACCTCCGAGAGACAGGAGCCATTGACCGCTCGGTGCTCTTTATCAATCTAGCCAATGACCCAGCTATCGAGCGGATTGCGACGCCGCGGATTGCCCTGACAGCTGCCGAGTATCTAGCTTATGAAAAGGACATGCACGTTCTGGTCATCATGACCGACATGACCAACTACTGTGAAGCCCTGCGGGAAGTTTCTGCAGCTCGTCGCGAGGTGCCGGGCCGTCGTGGGTATCCGGGTTACCTCTATACGAACCTGTCAACCATCTATGAGCGGGCTGGACGTCTGGTTGGCAAGAAAGGCTCAGTGACGCAGATTCCGATCCTGTCCATGCCAGAGGATGACATTACCCATCCGATTCCGGATTTGACAGGCTATATTACAGAAGGTCAGATTATCCTTTCGCGTGACCTTTATAACAGCGGCTATCGTCCGCCCATCAATGTCCTGCCATCTCTATCTCGTCTTAAGGACAAGGGTTCAGGTGAGGACAAGACCAGAGGTGACCATGCTGCAACCATGAACCAGCTTTTTGCTGCCTATGCCCAAGGCAAGCAGGCCAAGGAGCTGGCTGTCGTTCTAGGAGAATCCGCCCTGTCCGAAACGGACAAGCTCTATGTGCGCTTTACTGACCGCTTCGAGCAGGAATACATCAATCAAGGTTTCCAGACCAACCGAACCATTGAGGAAAGCTTGGATCTGGGCTGGGAACTCCTGTCCATCTTGCCAAGAACAGAACTCAAGCGGATCAAGGATGATATGATTGACCAATACCTGCCGCAGACCAAGGAGGAAGAAAGATGACACGACTCAATGTCAAGCCGACTCGGATGGAGCTGAATAACTTAAAAGCCCGTCTCAAAACGGCTGTTCGTGGGCATAAACTGCTCAAGGACAAGCGGGATGAGCTGATGCGGCGCTTCATTGAGTCTGTCCGTGAGAACAATCAGCTCCGCCAAAAGGTCGAAGCAGCTCTGGTCGGTCACCTGCAGGATTTTGTCATGGCCAAGGCACTGGAGAGCGACCTCATGGTCCAGGAAATCTTTGCTGTGCCCATGCGGGAAGTCAATCTGCATGTGGAAACAGAGAATATTATGAGTGTGCGCGTGCCCAAGATGCATGCCCATATTGACAATTCATACAGTGATGACGAGGGAGACGTGGTTTATAGCTATGTGGCGTCTAACAGCCAAATGGATGAAACTATTGAAAGCATGAGCGATCTGCTTCCCGACCTGCTGAGACTGGCAGAGATTGAGAAAAGCTGCCAGCTCATGGCGGATGAAATCGAGAAAACCCGTCGACGGGTCAACGGACTAGAGTATGCTACTATCCCTGACCTCAAAGAAACCATCTACTACATCGAAATGAAGCTGGAAGAAGCCGAACGCGCCAGCCTCGTCCGAATGATGAAGGTGAAATAAGATGCGGAGGCGTTAAAAAACGACTGAAAAATAGGAACTGGACGATGGATTCGATGAATCCGAGTTCAGTTCTCTTTTTTCCGAGTTTTTAGCCGAAGCTCGATTTAGCTGAGCTAACCTAGACTGAATAGATCTATTCACAGCAAAAATAGGAAAATAGACGAAAAAGTGACAGCTTCTAGGAGATTTTATCTTTTTTTCCCAGAGCTTAGGTCGGGTTCAGTTCACCAGAGTAGAAAAAATTCAAATAAGCCCAAAAGAAACAGAACCTCTCTAAATCGAGGTTCTTTTGCTTATTGCTAATTTTAATATGTTACAAACAAATCTCCATATTACAGGGGACGGACAGTTCTGTTAAATAGGTCGAAAAAGGCTTTTTTCTTAGAAGATTTATGGTAAGATGGTTTTTGTATCATGAATGATTAGGAAGGTGCATTTTGCATATGAAAATGAATAAGAAATTACTTTTGGCTTCAACTGTTGCTTTGTCAGCATTGCCTTTGTTGACAACGCGAGCTGAGGAGCAGCCACAAAACTGGACTGCCAGAACAGTTGAGCAAATTAAAGCGGATATTACGAGCAATGAAAACCAACAAACTTACACTGTTCAATATGGAGACACTTTAGGCAATATCGCTCAAGCGATGAACATTGACCTTGTTGACTTGGCTAAAATCAACCAAATTGCCAATGCAGACTTGATTTTCCCAGGTACTGTTTTGACTATTACAACAAATGGACACAACGAAATTACCTCTGTAGAAATCCAAAGCTACCAAGCAGGAAATAATGCAGGATTGGTAACGGAAGATTATACGGCTAGCGAGATTTTTGGTACTGAACAAGCCGCTCCAGCGGTACCGGCTCAAGCAGCAGAAACTCCAGCTCCAGCTGTTGAGGAAGCTGTTGCAGCTCCAGCAGACCAAGCACCAGCGCCTGCTGAAGAAGCTCCTGCCCCAGTAGCAGAAGTTGCAAGTGAAGCAGCCCCAGCTGCGGAAGAAAATGCAGCAGCGCCACAACCAGCAGTAGCTGCAAGTCCAGAAGCGCCAGCAGAGGCAACTCAAGAAGTGACTGAATTAGGCCAAGACCAGGTCAGTCAAGCAACTGCCGCTGTTGAACCAACAACTTACAATGCTCCAGCTGTAACAGATGCTGCTAGCGTAACAACTAACAATCCTGCTAATGAAGGTCTTCAGCCACAAACTGCAGCTTTGAAAGAAGAGATAGCAGCTAAATATGGAATTACAGAATTTAGTCTCTACCGCCCAGGTGATAGTGGTGACCATGGTAAGGGCTTGGCGGCTGACTTTATCGTTGGTGAGAATACTGAATTAGGAAACCAGGTCGCAGCCGATGTTACTTCTAACATGACTGAAAGAGGAATCTCTTACGTTATCTGGCAGCAACAGTTCTATGCACCATTTGAAAGCATTTATGGACCAGCTAATACTTGGAACCAAATGCCAGACCGTGGCAGCGTAACTGAAAACCATTACGACCACGTTCACGTATCTATGAATGAATAAGATGGATACAAGCCCAGAAATGGGCTTTTTCTGATATTCTCTGTGAAAAAGCGAGAATTTTCTGATAAATTTTGGTATAATAAAGCGAACTACAGATAAAGGATGAGAGAGAATGACCTTAGTTTATCAATCAACACGCGACGAAAAGAATAGAGTAACAGCTAGTCAGGCGATTCTGCAAGGCTTGGCAACAGACGGCGGGCTCTTTACGCCTATTACCTATCCGCAGGTCGATTTGGACTTTGCCAAGCTCAAAGACGCTTCTTATCAGGAAGTAGCCAAGCTGGTTTTGTCTGCATTTTTGGATGATTTTTCTGAAGAAGAACTGGACTACTGTATCAACCATGCCTACGAAAGCAAGTTTGATGATGCGGCGATTGCTCCCTTGGTCAAGCTGGCTGGTCAGTACAATCTAGAGCTTTTCCACGGAGCGACCATTGCCTTCAAGGACATGGCTTTGTCTATCCTGCCTCACTTGATGACAACTGCAGCTAAAAAGCACGGTTTGGAAAACAAAATTGTCATTCTGACGGCAACTTCTGGCGACACAGGCAAGGCAGCTATGGCAGGCTTTGCGGATGTTCCAGGAACTGAAATTATCGTCTTTTATCCGAAAGACGGTGTCAGCAAGGTCCAAGAGCTGCAAATGACGACGCAGACAGGTGCCAATACGCATGTGGTGGCTATTGATGGCAACTTTGACGATGCCCAGACCAATGTTAAGCACATGTTCAATGACACAGACCTACGGGCTCGTCTTCTGGAGCATAAGCTGCAGTTTTCATCTGCTAATTCCATGAATATCGGCCGTTTGGTGCCTCAGATTGTCTACTATGTCTATGCCTATGCTCAGCTGGTGAAGACGGGAGAAATCACAGCAGGAGACAAGGTCAACTTTACCGTTCCGACAGGGAACTTTGGTAATATTTTGGCGGCCTACTATGCCAAGCAAATCGGTCTGCCAGTTGGCAAGCTGATCTGTGCATCGAATGAAAACAATGTCCTGACTGACTTCTTCAAGACCCACGTTTATGACAAGAAGCGGAGCTTCAAGGTGACATCTAGTCCATCCATGGATATTCTGGTTTCCTCTAACTTGGAGCGTTTGATTTTCCATCTATCTGGTAACAGCTCTGAGAAAACAGCTGCTTTGATGGCGGCTCTGAATGAGCATGGACAGTATGAACTGACGGACTTTGATACTGAAATTTTAGAGCTCTTTGCGGCTGACTATGCGACAGAGGAAGAAACAGCTGCTGAAATCAAGCGGATCTATCAGGCATCTAACTACATCGAAGACCCTCATACTGCCGTTGCGTCCGCTGTCTATCAAAAGTACTTGGCAGAGACAGGTGATCAGCGCAAGACTGTTATTGCGTCTACCGCTAGTCCTTATAAATTCCCAGTTGTAGCCGTTGAAGCTGTGACCGGTCAGACAGGACTCAGTGACTTCGAGGCTTTGGACCAACTGCACGAACTTTCTGGCGTAGCCCTTCCACCAGCTGTGGACGGCTTAGAAACTGCCCCCGTTCGCCACAAAACGACGGTCGCTGCAGACCAAATGCAGGCAGCAGTCGAGGATTATTTGAGATTGTAAAAAACAAAAACATCAGCTTATTCATTGGCTGATGTTTTATAATCTATTTCAATACAATCAACTGTTTGCCAGCTAGGCTGTAAATGTCAGCTAGCGGTGCGATTGGTTTTTGGGCATCAATGGCTGGGTATTGGAGGTGTAGCTTCTGCTTGTTTTTGTTTTCGTAGACAGCCTCTTGGTTGCCAAAGTTGATGACGATTGTCATACTTTCTTTGCTGTCTTGAATCTTGTACTCCAATAAACTGTCTGTCAGCCAGTTGACCTGACAGGCTTGCTTGATGGCGGTGCTGGTCTTTAGATGCAGCAACGGATGTGCCCTGCGAAAGGCAATCAGCTTTTTAAGAAAAGCAATATCCTCTGTATAATGCAGGGAGCGCAGCCAGTCTAGCTTATTGATTTCGTCGGGCATATTGTAGGTGTTGTCAATCAGATTTTTAGTCCGGAAAAATTCCTGACCGCTATGGATAAAGGGCACACCCTGAGCCAGCAGGACGAGATGGAGAGCCAGCCGCGAATTGGCCAGCCGATCCCGTAGGGTGATAGCAGGGTTGACGATATCAAAGTAGTCAAAAACTGTTGCATTGTCATGGCACTCGACATAATTAATAGCTTGCTGAGGCGCTATGAAGTGAGCCTCACCTTTTAGACCTACATTGGCTGTCAGGACATTTTCAAGCTGACTGGCAGGAGTCTTACTCTCGATTTGCCGGCCTTGGGCGATGGTCTGCTTGAGACTGTCGCGAAAATGGTCGCTGAAAAATCCATAATCTGGCAATTGGGCAGCATTGTACTGATGGGCCAATCGCTCACTTGCCAGCCCGGTATCCATCTGCCAGCCTTCACCGTAGAGATAGATGTTAGGATAGAGCGTCTTGAGTTCGTCAGCTATCTGCTGCATGGTTTGGATATCTAAAATCCCCATTAGATCAAAGCGGAAACCGTCAAAGCCATAGAGACTGACCCATTGCTTGACCGATTGCTTGATATAACGGCGGGCCATGGCCTTCTCACTGGCTACATCATTGCCGCAGAAAGTCCCGTTGGTCCGGTAGCCCATGTCATTGAGTCGGAAAAAATAGCCGGGCACAATTTTTTCAAAAGCATAGCTGTTGGCATCATAGACATGATTGTAGACCACGTCCATGATGACGCTGATATCAGCATTGTGGAAGGCAGTAATGGCCGCCTGTAGCTCTATGATACGGGCATAGGGGTCTCGTGGGTCGCTGGCAAAACTGCCGTCTGGGACATTGTACTGGACAGGATCGTAGCCCCAGTTGTAGACGAGCTCAGGATGCTTTTCATCAACGCTGCCAAAATCGTAGACAGGCAGAAACTGCACGTGGCTGATACCTAGCTCTTTCAGATAGTCCAGACCAAACTTCTGACCGTGAACGACTGGAGATTCGCTCAGCGAGGCAAACTTCCCAGGATAGGAGAAACCAGCTTCTTTCTGCATAGAAAAATCGCGGACGCTCATTTCATAAATGACGGCTTCTGTCGGATTCAGCTGTGTTTTTGCTCGTTTGATAGGCTTTTTAATCTTGTCTAGATCGATGACATAGCTGTTTCCCGAATTGACATCTGAGGATAGGGCGTAGGGATCATGGACTTCCACCCATTTGCCATTGATCTTATGGAGATAAGAATAAGAGGCTCCCTCTATATCTCCCTCAATACGTGTATGCCAGACGCCCTTATCCAGACGTTTGAGATGGTGAACCTGGTCTTTCAGATGCAGGAGGACTTTTTCAGAAATAGGTGCCCAGAGTCTGAAGTCGGTGGCTTGGGGACTGTACTGAGCTCCTAAATCGTCGCCTGCATAGTCAAAAATCTCATCGAAAATGGGCTTTTTCACGATATGGCGGTACTGCAGGTCGGTATGGTTGCGGTCTTGGTCATAGACCTTGTAGGACTGCGTCAGGTCAATGGGCTCATTAGCCGACACGGTGTAGATAATCCGCTCTTCCTGATTGTTGATATTTTTGATAGTTAAAGGGCTGGAGCTGTGCTTGTCTTCCAGTGTAAAGTGGATGGAGTAGGCTTCAAAGCTCTTTTCCAGTTCGATGGTGATGATATTTTCGTCATCTAAATAGGCTTGAAAAATACGAAAGGCCATGTTTTTCCTCTTTCTTTGTCAGTTTCTCTTCGTGTAATTGTTTTGAGTTTAGGCTCTGTCCTGGGTTGGGACAAGGCCGTTCAGTGAATCGTTGATAAATGAGCAAAAGCACTCGGATTAGCGAGTGCTGATGCTATGCGGGATCAACTGGCGATAGCAGATTTGCTTGTCTTCTTTATTGTCCTTTATAATTTGGAAGAGGGTCCGGAAAGACTCTTTCCCAAGCTCGAGGGCATTGATATCGATATAGGCATCCACATCAATGCGCGGTTTGAGAGAATCAAAGGTGATAATGGGAATCTGGTAGTCCTGATCTTTGAGATAGTGCAGGGCTCCTTCTGCTACCAAGGTATCAGATGTCACGATAGCTTCAATCTCATCCAGCGGCAGCTCCTCCATAATCTTGTAACTGTTATCTTCCAAAAGGAAGCCGAAGGCAAATTTGATAATGCGTTCATCTAAAGGTCGTTCTGCTTCATTCAGGGCTTGCTTGTAGCCTGTGTAACGATCCTGGGAAACGACCAACTCCTTATTCCCGGCCAGAAAGGCGATTTTTCGATAGCCCTTGTCTAAGAAATATCTGGTCGCGTCATAGCCAGCCTTGATATTGTCATTGTCCACCAGAGAGATGAAAGGTGAGACAGCTTTCCCTAGGATCAGGAAGGGGAAGTTGTTCCTGACTGCAAAGTCGACCAAAGGATCGTCCTGCTTAGAATAAAGGAAAATCAGTCCGTCAACTCGCTTGCCCAAAATCATCTGCTTCAGATTTTCCAAGCGATGCTCTTCATCTTGCCCCGTGCTGATCTGGATGGCATAGTCATAGTCAGAAGCAATCTGAGAAATCCCCCGCAACACAGTTGGGAAAAAAGGGTTTTGATAGAAGACATCTGAGTCATCCGGCAGGACCAAGCCGATGACCTGGCTGGACTGGCTGACCAGACTTCTGGCATTGAGGTTGGGATGATAGTCCAGCTCCTTCATAGCAGCACGGACCCGTTTTTTAGTTTCTTCACTGATGGTTGATTTATTTTGCACGACGCGGGTCACGGTAGAGGGTGATACGCCTGCTAGTTTTGCGACTTCTTTGATAGTAACTCGCATAAAAACCTCCTAAAGGCCTGCATTTGCTGGAAATCCTTACGATAACATGAACTATTTTAAATCTACTAGTAGAAGCACTTGCTTTCTAAGAGTCATGCAAACCTGTGCCAAAAATAGCTAGCAGCGACAGTGGTTTTGCTTGACTATTGTGGTCAAAAAAGCAAGTATGAGGCGGATTCTCCACAAACGCAAACGTTTTCTGTTTGTAAGAACATTTTAACACAAAAAGAGAACGCTTGCAAGAAGAGAAAAACGGTAAACAATTGGGGCTGTAAGAGAGTCCTAAAAGAGCATTATATCCATTAACCAATAAATTGAAAAAAATCTCAAAAACCCCTTGCACTAAAAAAAAAAATAGGTTATAATCAAGTCGACGCAAACGTTTGCATTAAGTAAAAATGAAAAGACGTAGAGGAAAAATAACGAGGTGACAAAATGAAAAAACGTCAAAGCGGCGTGCTCATGCACATTTCATCCCTTCCGGGCAAGTACGGTATCGGATCTTTTGGCCAAAGTGCTTATGATTTTGTAGACTTCTTGGTTCGCACCAAGCAGCGCTATTGGCAGATTTTGCCACTGGGAACTACCAGCTATGGTGATTCTCCTTATCAGTCTTTCTCTGCTTT
This sequence comes from uncultured Streptococcus sp., assembly GCF_963536705.1. Taxonomy (GTDB): domain Bacteria; phylum Bacillota; class Bacilli; order Lactobacillales; family Streptococcaceae; genus Streptococcus. Next base: position 16,889 of record NZ_CAUTAP010000017.1, read on the forward strand.
TGCGGGGAATACCTACTTTATCGATTTTGATATTCTGATAGAAGAAGGACTGCTGAACGAGGCGGATGTTAAGGGAGCTGATTTTGGAGATGATCCTAGAAAAGTGGATTATGCAAAGATTTTCGATGCTCGCCGTCCAATCATGGAAAAAGCAGTAGCTCGCTTCTTGAAAGCAGACGATCTGTCTGACTATGAGAGCTTTGTGAAGCAAAATGCAGCTTGGCTGGAAGTTTTCGCTGAGTACATGGCTATCAAAGAGCATTTTGATAATCTAGCTTGGACAGAATGGCCAGATGAAGCCATCCGTCGCCGTGACGCTACTAGTCTCGCTTCTTATCGTGAGAAGCTGGCTGACAAGCTGACCTACCATCGTGTGACCCAGTATCTCTTCTTTAAGCAGTGGTTAAGATTAAAAGCCTATGCTAATGAACACCACATCGAAATTGTCGGTGATATGCCAATCTATGTGGCAGCTGACAGTGCTGATGTGTGGGCACAGCCTCACTTCTTTAAGACAGATGCTGTTGGCAAGCCGACCTGTGTGGCAGGCTGTCCGCCAGATGAATTTTCAGAAACTGGCCAGCTTTGGGGCAATCCTATCTATGACTGGGAAGCTATGGATAAGGATGGTTATGCTTGGTGGATTGAGCGTCTGCGTGAAAGCTTCAAGATTTACGACATTGTCCGTATCGACCACTTCCGCGGCTTTGAGTCTTACTGGGAAGTACCTGCTGGCTCAGAAACATCTGCTTCTGGTAAGTGGGTCAAAGGTCCAGACTACAAGCTCTTTGCAGCAGTTAAGGAAGCCTTGGGTGATTTGAATATCATCGCAGAAGACCTAGGCTTTATGACGGATGAAGTGATCGAACTGCGCGAGCGCACTGGTTTCCCAGGAATGAAGATCTTACAATTTGCCTTCAATCCTGACGATGAAAGCATCGACAGCCCGCATCTAGCGCCAAACAACTCAGTCATGTATACCGGAACCCATGATAACAATACTGTTCTGGGCTGGTACAAGGATGAGATTGACGACGCTACTCGCGAGTATATGGCTCAGTACACCAACCGCAAGGAGTACGAAACAGTACCCCATGCAATGCTGCGCACAATCTTTTCTTCAGTCAGCTTTATGGCCATTGCGACCATGCAAGATTTGCTGGAATTAGACAGTGCAGCACGGATGAACTATCCATCCACAATTGGTGGTAACTGGACTTGGCGGATGACAGCTGAAGAGCTGAATCCAATCGTCGAAGGTGAGCTTTACAGCTTGACTAAGACTTACCGTCGTATGAATACCGATTTAATTAACGAATAAAGAACAGCCGAATCAGGCTTGAAGGGATTAATCATGTCAAACTTACAAACTTATATCAAAAATACTTATTCAAAAAATCTTGCTGATTGCAGCAACGAAGAACTCTACCTGGCTCTTTTGAACTACACTAAATTAGCCAGCGCTCAAAAGCCAGTCAACACTGGTAAGAAAAAACTCTACTACATCTCAGCTGAATTCCTGATTGGTAAACTCTTGTCTAACAACTTGATCAACCTTGGACTTTACGACGATGTGAAGCAAGAGTTGGCAGATGCTGGCAAGGACTTGATTGAAGTAGAAGAAGTTGAGTTGGAGCCGTCTCTGGGTAACGGAGGCTTGGGCCGTCTGGCTGCCTGCTTCTTGGACTCTATTGCGACCTTGGGTCTCAATGGTGATGGTGTAGGACTGAACTACCACTTTGGTCTCTTCCAACAGGTTTTGAAAAACAACGAACAGACAACGATTCCTAACTTCTGGCTGACTGAGCAAAACTGGTTGGTTCGCTCTAGCCGCAGCTACCAAGTGCCATTTGCTCACTTCACCCTGACATCTACTCTTTATGATATTGATGTGCCAGGTTACAAGACAGAAACTAAGAACCGTCTTCGTCTCTTTGATTTGGACTCAGTGGATGCAGATATCATTACTGACGGTATTGACTTTGACAAGACAGATATCGCTCGCAACTTGACACTCTTCCTCTATCCAGACGATAGTGACAAGCAAGGGGAATTGCTCCGTATCTTCCAGCAGTACTTCATGGTTTCAAATGGTGCTCAGCTGATTATTGACGAAGCGATTGAAAAAGGCAGCAACCTGCACGACTTGGCAGATTACGCTGTCATCCAAATCAATGATACCCACCCATCTCTGGTTATCCCAGAAATGATTCGTCTCTTGACTGAACGTGGTTTGGATCTGGATGAAGCAATTGCCATCGTACAGAAGATGACTGCTTATACAAACCACACGATTCTGGCAGAAGCTCTTGAAAAATGGCCTCTGGAATTCTTGAAAGAAGTAGTACCGCATCTGGTACCAATCATCAAAGAGCTTGACAAGCGCGTGAAAGCTAAATACACAGATCCAGCAGTGCAAATCATTGATGAGGACGACCGTGTGCACATGGCTCACATGGATATCCACTACGGATACAGTGTCAATGGGGTTGCCGCTCTGCATACAGAAATCCTGAAAAACTCTGAGCTCAAGGCCTTCTACGATATCTACCCTGAAAAATTCAATAACAAGACCAACGGTATTACTTTCCGCCGCTGGCTCATGCATGCGAACCCACGTCTGTCTCATTATCTGGATGAGTTGCTGGGCCGTGACTGGCACCATGATGCAACTAAGCTCGAAGGCTTGTTGGAATTTACTGGCGCTGCAAATGTTAAAGAAAAATTGGAAGGTATCAAGGCTCACAACAAACGTAAATTGGCTCGTCACTTGAAGGAAGCCCAAGGCGTGGAAATCAATCCAGAATCTATCTTTGATATCCAAATCAAGCGTCTGCATGAGTACAAGCGCCAACAAATGAACGCTCTGTACGTTATCCACAAGTATCTGGACATCAAGGCTGGCAACATCCCTGCTCGTCCAATCACTGTCTTCTTCGGTGGTAAGGCTGCCCCTGCTTACACGATTGCACAGGACATCATCCACCTCATCCTTTGCTTGTCAGAAGTGATTGCTAATGACCCTCAAGTGGCTCCACACCTGCAAGTAGTTATGGTAGAAAACTACAATGTTACAGCGTCTAGCTTCTTGATTGCAGCTGGTGACATTTCTGAGCAGATTTCCCTGGCTTCTAAGGAAGCATCTGGTACTGGTAACATGAAGTTCATGCTTAACGGTGCTTTGACACTTGGTACTATGGATGGAGCGAACGTTGAGATTGCAGAGTTGGTCGGCGAAGACAACATCTACATCTTCGGTGAAGATTCTGAGACTGTTATTGACCTCTACGCAAAATCTGCTTACAAATCTAGTGAGTACTATGCACGTGAAGCTATCAAGCCATTGGTTGACTTTATCGTCAGCGATGAAGTATTGGCAGTTGGTAAAGCTGAACGCTTGGAACGTCTTTACAATGAACTGATCAGCAAGGACTGGTTCATGACCCTGCTGGATCTAGAAGACTATATCCAAGTCAAAGAGCGCATGCTGGCTGACTATGAAGACCGCGATGCTTGGATGGACAAAGTTATCGTCAATATCGCCAAAGCTGGTTTCTTCTCATCTGACCGTACTATCGCTCAATACGAAGAAGAAGTATGGCACTTGAATAGCTAATATTCTTTAAATCAAAACAAAAGCCGAGACATCAGTGTTTCGGCTTTGATTTTTCAATCGAAGATATGAATGAGGATTTAGCTATTGTGAGAGTTTCTGAAAAGGTGTAAGTCAATCGGCCTTGTCAGCTTTTCCTTTTCGGTGTATAATAAGTGAAAATATTTCTTTACAGGAGGCGTTCATGAAAAAGAAACCAATTTATCTTTATGTTTTGCTGGTCTTGTCAGCAATCGGAACTTTACTGGGAGTATGGAGCCGTTTTTTCTCCAAGTTTTCTGAGGTAGATTATACACAAATCGGTTTCTCAAAAGAGTTGAGTGATCAGACAAATCAGTTTAATAAACTTTATTTTGAATTTCTTCGCAATGGAATGAATATGCTGATTTTTTTCGTTATGACGGCTCTGTTAATAGCATCTATCGTCTTTTTGGTTAGAAAAAATCTGCAGATGGCTAATATTAGCTATATCGTTTATATACTAGTCAGTTTGTTATCTCAAGTTTACGTCTATATTTCATCGAAAGGAATTGTAGGAAAGGTATTTACAAGCCCTGAGAACATTGCGACGCATTCAAACAGTCTTCTTTTAGGAACAGTGCTGGGCTTTATTATCAGTTTAATTTATCTTTCCATCGTCGTCTTTAAGCTAATCCAGCAGCAAAAAGAGGCTGAGAAAGCGGAACTAGCTGCAAAGGAATAAAATTTGACAAATAACAGATAAGTGCTTACAATTTTAAGAAGCAATATCTGTTATTTTTTAGAATGGAGAGTAAAATGACAAAGGTTTCCCTGGTTTACATCAGCTTGAGCGGCAATACAGAGAGTTTCGTCCGTCGGCTGACAGACTATTTGTTGGAGCAGCATCCAAACCTAGAGGTGGAGAAGATTCATATCAAAGACCTGGTAAAGGAAGGGCAGCCCTTTTTTGAAATGGGCAATCCTTTTATCGCTTTTCTGCCGACTTATCTGGAGGGCGGCAATGGTGTGGACAATGGCGATGTAGAAATTCTGACAACCGATGTGGGGGACTTTATCGCCTATGGTCAGAATGCCAGCAAGTGTCTGGGCGTCATTGGCAGCGGCAATCGTAACTTTAATAATCAATATTGTCTGACCGCTAAACAATATTCAGAGCGCTTCGGATTTCCGGTTTTGGCCGATTTTGAAATGCGTGGCATGTTGGGAGATATTAAGAAGGTTGCAGGGATTATTGAAGAACTGTATCATATTGAAAAAAACGAAAACCAGTGAGGTTTTCGTTTTTTGATGTTCTAAATCAAGCTTACATCTTTTCTGGCGCTTCTACTCCCAACAGACGCAGAGCTTCTTTGAGGACAACAGCTGTTGAGTAGCTGAGAGCCAGACGGCTGTCTCGCTCAGGGCTTTCATCCAGAATCCGAGTGTGTGCATAGTATTTGTTAAAGGCTTGAGCCAGACTGATAGCATATTTGGCAATCAGAGATGGCTCATAGTTATCAGCAGCACGCTTGACAACGCGACCGAAGTCTTGGAGCAGCTTGATAATTTCCCAGCTTTCTGGATCGTTCAAGCTGTATGCAGCCTCTGCATCTGGCTGGAAGTTCGCCTTGCGCAGGATAGACTGGATACGAGCATAGGCATACTGGATGTAAGGGCCTGTTTCTCCCTCGAAGGAAACCATAGCTTCCAAATCAAAGTCGTAACCATTGCGGCGGTCAGTTTTGAGGTCGTAGAACTTAACTGCTCCAACCCCAACTGCACGAGCAACAGCGTCCTTGTTTTCCAAATCTGGGTTTTTAGCTTCAATCTGGCTCTTAGCCCGGCTGATAGCTTCCAGCAGAGTTGGTTCGAGAAGGATGATATTTCCTTTACGTGTAGACAGTTTTTGACGGTTCTTAGTCACCAGACCAAAGTCAACGTGAATCATGTCATCGCTCCAGTCAAAGCCCATCTTTTTCAGAACAGCCTTGAGCTGTCTGAAGTGGTTGGCCTGCTCTTGACCTACAACATAGACATTTTTGACAAAGTTGTAAGTGCGAGCCCGGTAGATGGCTGTTGCGATATCACGTGTGATGTAGAGGGTAGCACCGTCTGATTTTTTAATCATAGCAGGCGGAAGGTTGAAGTCTTCCAAGTCTACAATGCTAGCTCCTTTTGACTCCTGTAAAAGCCCTTTTTCTTCGAGGATTTGAATCCCTTCGTCCATCTTGTCATTGTAGAAGGCTTCACCGTTTAGGCTGTCAAACTCGACACCTAGGAGTTCGTAGATACGGTTGAATTCTGTCAGACTTTCATCTCGGAACCATTGCCAGAGCTCAGTTGCTTCTGGGTCGCCATCTTCTAGCTTCTTGAACCAAAGGCGGCCTTCTTCATCCAGAGATGGGTCGTTTTCAATCTCGGCATTGATACGCACATAGAGTTTGAGGAGCTCGTCAATAGGGTTGGCTTCAACAGCTTCCTGATTTCCCCACTTCTTATAAGCTACCATCAAGAGACCAAACTGTTTGCCCCAGTCTCCCAAGTGGTTGATTTTGATGGTGTTGTAGCCAATCTTGCGGAAGATGTTGGAAAGAGCATCACCGATAACAGTAGAGCGCAAGTGGCCGACTGAGAAAGGCTTGGCAATGTTTGGACTGGACAGGTCGATGGTGATATTCTGATTATTTCCTTCGCTTTGCTGGCCATAGTCAGCTCCATCTTTGATGACTTCTTTGATGACTTGGCCAGAAATTTCAGCCTTGCTGAGGAAAAAGTTGACATAAGGACCAGTCGCAACGACTTTATCAAAATGCGCTGTATCAATCTTTTCAGCGATATCAGCAGCGATGATTTGAGGAGCTTTGCGCTCAGTCTTTGCCAGAGAAAAGGCTGGGAAGGCGATATCACCAAGTTCAGAGCTCTTTGGCTGCTCCAATAAATTTAAAATAGCGTCTTGATCAAGGCTGTCAATAACCTTGGCCAATTCGCCGGCAATCAACTGTTTGTTATCCATATTTGCTCCTTTGTGTCTTTTGTTATTATTTTATCACATTTTTCAAGGAATCTTCAATTTTTTTGGGAATAATTTTTGGGCTAATAGGAATTTTTCTGATATAATAAGAGGGATAAGAACCTGTATTTATAGATGAGTTTTCCATCTAAATGCTTCCTTCCCTGACACTCTTGGTTAAAGTTTTTTGTTTATTCTCAGTATTCCTGCAAATCTTTGCCTAGATTGATGGAGAAGCAGCCTTTGATCGGATGAAGTGCCCTTCATGAATGCAGCTTCTAAATATTCAATAATGAGGTAAAAATGAGAAAGAATGACCGTCATCAGTTAGTCAAAACGATGATTAAGGAAGAAAAGCTAGGAACGCAAAAGGAGATTCAGGATCGTCTGGAAGCGCAAGGGATTTATGTAACGCAGACTACCCTGTCGCGTGACCTCCGTGAAATCGGCCTGACTAAGGTTAAGAAGAAGGGGCTGACTTATTATGTTTTGGCGCATGAGACTGAAGAGATTGATTTTATAGAGTTTTTAGCCAAGCATGTGGAGAGTGTAGCCAGGGCAGAGTTTAGTCTGGTTCTTCGTACGGGCCTGGGAGAGGCAACAGTGCTGGCCAATGTCGTGGATAGCTCGCTGGATAGCCGTATTCTGGGAACCGTTGCGGGTGCTAATACTCTTTTAGTGGTTTGCCGGGATCAGGCAGCTGCTCAGGAGATTGAGGAGCAAATACAGGAAGTAATGTAAGAATCACAGTTTTTTCAGGAAAAATGGAGAGGTTTGAGACGGAAGTCCTGACCTCGTTTGTTTTTAGAAAGGATAGAGATGGCAGTAGAAAAGTTATCGCCAGGCATGCAGCAGTATTTGGATATCAAAAAGGACTATCCAGATGCTTTCTTGCTCTTTCGGATGGGGGATTTCTATGAGTTGTTTTATGATGATGCGGTCAATGCCGCCCAGATTTTAGAGATTTCTCTCACCAGCCGCAATAAAAATGCTGAAAACCCCATTCCCATGGCCGGAGTTCCCTATCATTCGGCTCAGCAGTATATTGATGTTTTGGTCGAATCAGGCTATAAGGTAGCGATTGCGGAGCAGATGGAAGATCCCAAGGAAGCCAAGGGAGTTGTTAAGCGGGAGGTCGTTCAGGTTATCACACCGGGAACGGTGGTGGACTCCAGTAAGCCGGACTCTGCTAATAACTTTCTGGTGGCTCTGGATTACTCAGACGGCCTCTATGGTCTGGCTTATATGGACTTGGTGACCGGTGAGTTTCAAGTGACCAGTCTGGAGGACTTTAGCTTGGTCTGCGGGGAAATCCGCAATTTGAAAGCTAGGGAAGTGGTGCTGGGCTATGCCTTGCCAGAAGCTGAGGAGCAGGTCTTGGCTGGACAGATGAACCTTTTGCTGTCCTATGTACAGACGGCTGATGTACAGCTGTTGGGAGAGGAACTGTCTCCTATGGAGCGTCAGGCAGCGGGGAAATTGCTGGAGTATGTGCACCGGACCCAGATGAGGGAGCTCAGCCATTTGAAGAAGGCTCAGCATTATGAAATCAAGGACTTTCTGCAAATGGACTATGCCACCAAGGCGAGTCTGGATTTGACAGAAAATGCTCGTTCAGGCAAGAAGCACGGCAGTCTTTATTGGCTGATGGACGAGACGAAGACGGCCATGGGGGGCCGTATGCTGCGCTCTTGGATTCAGCGTCCACTGATTGATGAAGCGCGAATTAGCCAGCGGCAGAATGTCGTCGAGGTTTTTCTGGATCATTTCTTTGAGCGAAGTGATTTGACGGAGAGCCTCAAGGGAGTCTATGATATCGAGCGGCTGGCCAGTCGAGTGTCTTTTGGCAAGACCAACCCCAAGGATCTGCTGCAGCTGGCAGCTACATTGGGCAATGTGCCTCAGATTAAGGCTATCCTGCAAGGAATCGGCAGCCCGCACCTAGCTCGTTTGATTGAGGGCTTGGATCCTATTCCAGAGTTGGCGGGCTTGATTAGCTCAGCTATTTCGCCGGATGCACCTCATATCATCACCGAGGGCAATATCATTCAGACCGGCTTTGATGAGACCTTGGATCAGTATCGGCTTGTGCTGAGGGAGGGGACCGGATGGATTGCAGAGCTGGAAGTCAAAGAACGTGCTAACAGCGGCATCAGCAATCTGAAGATTGATTATAACAAAAAAGATGGTTACTATTTCCATGTGACCAATTCTCAGCTGGCTCATGTTCCCAGTCATTTCTTCCGCAAGGCGACCCTGAAAAATTCGGAGCGTTTCGGAACAGAGGAGCTGGCCCGGATTGAGGGAGAGATGTTGGAGGCGCGTGAAAAATCTGCTAATTTGGAATACGAGATTTTCATGCGAATTCGCGAGGAAGCTGGCAAATACATCCAGAGCTTGCAGGCCTTGGCACAAACGCTGGCAGCTGTAGATGTCCTGCAGAGCTTTGCTGCGGTGGCAGAACAGCAGCATTTGGTGCGCCCTATCTTTACTGGGGAGCGCCGTCTGCAGATTGAAAAAGGCCGGCATGCTGTTGTGGAAAAGGTCATGGGAGCCCAAAGCTACATTCCAAATAGTATTCTGCTGGACCAGGAAACGGACATCCAGCTGATTACCGGGCCTAATATGAGCGGGAAATCGACCTATATGCGCCAGTTGGCTATCATCGTTATCATGGCACAGATGGGATCTTATGTGCCCGCTCAGTCTGCTAGTCTGCCACTATTCGACGCGATTTTCACTCGCATCGGCGCAGCGGATGATTTGGTGTCCGGCCAGTCCACTTTTATGGTGGAGATGATGGAGGCCAATCGGACCATTCGGCAGGCCAGCGATCGTTCGCTCATCCTCTTTGATGAGCTGGGCCGTGGAACGGCGACTTATGATGGGATGGCGCTGGCTCAGGCTATTATTGAACATATTCATCACTATACTGGGGCCAAAACCCTCTTTGCCACCCACTATCACGAGCTGACAGCCTTAGAGGATAGTTTGGAGCATTTGGAAAATGTCCATGTGGCAACCTTGGAAAAGGACGGTCAGGTGACCTTCCTGCATAAGATTGAGCCGGGTCCGGCTGACAAGTCCTACGGAATCCATGTGGCGAAGATTGCCGGACTTCCTGAGAAATTACTGGATCGGGCGAATAGCATTTTGAGTCATTTGGAAAGTCAGGATACAGGACTAGACTCCGAGCTTCCTGCTGCATCCAGACAAAAACGGTCGCAAGTGGCGGAGCAGCTCTCTCTTTTTGCAGAAGGATCGGAAAATCCAGTCCTGACTGAACTCCGAGACTTGGACATCTATAATATGACTCCCCTGGAAGTCATGGCGGCGGTAGCCGAGCTCAAGAAGAAGCTGTAAAAACAAAGAACAGACTTGTTAATGTTTCAAGTCTGCTCTTTTTATTTCTCACGATTTGCTAGACAAACCGCTATTGATTTTTTGAATTTTACGGTAGGTGTGGTAGTAGATGGCGCCTGAAATGACCAGATAGATGAGGATGAATTCCCCGACGGCAGTCAGTGTCAGGTTGAGTATTTTTTCTCTTGGGAAAAATCCAGCTAGATTAGCCAAAAGTGCAAAGGTCAGAATCATCACACCATAGTGGCTGACGATGGAACGCAGGATGCTCCAGTCTCTTTGGAAGAAGCTTCCGCTCCATCTGAAAATAGCTCCCATGATAAACCAGATAAGCATGCAGTAGAGCATGATGAGGGAAACATGGACATGCTGGCTCAAAAAGAAGTAGCCGATAGGAGAGCGAGGGTGAAGCGGTAGATAAGCTGGATTGTAAAAATAAGAAACAATCATGGAGAAGAATAGACCGATGAAAATCCCCCCAATTCCTCCGAAAAAGAGTTCTTTAAGACGAGTTTTCATAATTGCAACCTTTCTTTGATAGATTTGAGATAACGGCGGGACGAGTATGTCTGATCGCCGTTTTTCAGAAATATTTGAATCAGACCATTTGGAGTCAGCTTGAGATGGCTGATTTGTCGGCTGTTGATAATCTCCGACTGAGAAATCTGCAGGAAATAGTCCGGCAGGACCTGCAGCAACTGATAAAGAGCTTGTTGAGCACGATAGCTGTCTTTTGCTGTTTGGACCCGAACCTGACGATTTTCTGTATAGATTCGGTGGATTTCTTTAGCATCCAGCAGATAGATGTCGTCCTCTTTTTTGACATGAATCTTGTCCTCTTTGCCTAGATGTTGAGCAAAGTGGACCAATTCCTGAATACTTTCTGTCATGAGGCGAGCCTCAATGCTAACGGAGTCTTCGGTAATTTGAGAATCGATTCTTAGCTTAACTTTCATAACTTCCTCCTTTCACCTTTATTAAACCGCAACCATGCAAAGAAAACAAGCCCTTTTGCCTATGTGGCAGTTATTTGTGTCTATCTGGTTTGGCTTGAGAGCAGAGTGGTTGAGATAAGGCTGCCTTCTGATAGAAAGAGCCCAATGTGTTATAATAGATAGCAGAACAAATACGGAGAAAAAGATGTCAAAAATTATCGAACTTCCAGAAATTCTAGCCAATCAGATTGCGGCAGGTGAGGTCATTGAGCGACCTAGCAGCGTGGTCAAGGAGCTGGTGGAAAATTCAATTGATGCGGGTGCAAGTCAGATTACTATCGAAATCGAGGAGGCCGGACTCAAGAGCATTCAGGTAACGGACAATGGCGAGGGCATAGAGCACCAAGATGTCCCTCTGGCACTTCGCCGCCATGCTACTAGCAAAATCAAGAAACAGGCGGATCTCTTTCGGATTCGGACGCTGGGTTTTCGTGGTGAGGCCATTCCTTCTATTGCTTCTGTCTCGCGTTTTACCATTGAAACAGCAACGGAAGCCGGCCAGCACGGGACTCTACTGGTTGCCCAAGGCGGTGAGATAGAAGAGCACGAGCCTGCTAGCAGTCCAGTGGGAACGAAAATCAAGATAGAAGATCTCTTCTTTAATACTCCAGCCCGACTCAAGTATATGAAGAGCCAGCAGGCTGAGCTGTCCCATATCGTTGATGTGATTAATCGGCTCAGTCTGGCCCATCCGGAAGTGGCTTTCACCCTTATCAGCGACGGCCGCGAAATGACACGGACTGCCGGTAGTGGCAATCTGCGTCAGGCTATTGCAGGAATTTATGGTCTGGCAACAGCTAAGAAAATGGTGGAAATCTCTGCTTCGGATTTGGACTTTGAGGTGAGTGGCCATGTCAGCTTGCCTGAGCTGACTCGTGCAAATCGGAATTATATTACGATCCTTATCAACGGCCGCTATATTAAGAATTTCCTGCTCAATCGTGCTATTTTGGACGGCTACGGCAGCAAGCTTATGGTAGGCCGCTTTCCACTCGCGGTCATCAATATTCAGATTGACCCCTATCTAGCTGATGTCAATGTCCATCCGACCAAGCAAGAGGTGCGGATTTCTAAAGAGCGGGAACTCATGGCCTTGGTTTCGCAAGCCATTGCGACCAGTCTCAAGGAGCAAGACCTTATCCCGGATGCTTTGGGAAACCTAGCCAAATCAACTGTTAAGCGTGCGACTAAGCCCGAACAGACCAGTCTTCCGCTGAAGGAAAATCGGCTCTACTACGATAAGGAGCAGAATGACTTTTTCCTCAAGCCACAGGTGGCCGAGCAGCAGCTATCCTTTGAAGAATCAGCGGAGCCTGTTCATGAAGCGACAGATGAAAAAGCAGAACCGCAACCGACTTCGGTCAAATTCGCAGAGAGAAAGCCGGCTAGCTATGACCAGTTAGACCATCCAGAGCTAGATCAAGCCAGTCTGGAGCGGGCTGTGGATAAGTTGGAACAGGAAGAGAAGTCAAGCTTCCCAGAGTTAGAATATTTCGGTCAGATGCATGGCACTTATCTCTTTGCTCAGGGCAAGGGCGGTCTTTACATTATTGACCAGCATGCTGCCCAAGAGCGGGTCAAGTATGAGTATTATCGGGAGAAGATTGGGGATGTGGACAATAGCCAACAGCAGCTCTTAGTGCCCTATATCTTTGAATTTCCAGCGGACGATATGTTGCGAATCAAGCAGCGGATGGAGCTGTTAGAAGATGCTGGCATCTTTTTAGAAGAGTACGGAGCCAATCAGTTTATCCTCCGCGAGCATCCCATTTGGTTCAAGGAAGAGGAGATTGAGGCAGGCATCTATGAGATGTGTGATATGCTTCTCCTGACCAAGGAAGTTTCCATCAAGAAATATCGAGCAGAGCTAGCTATTATGATGAGCTGCAAACGCTCCATCAAGGCCAACCACAGTCTGGATGACTACTCTGCGCGTGACTTGCTCTTTCAGCTGTCCCAGTGTGACAATCCTTACAACTGCCCTCACGGCCGACCGGTCTTAGTCAACTTTACCAAGTCGGATATGGAAAAAATGTTCCGCCGCATTCAGGAAAATCATACTAGCCTGCGGGAGTTAGGGAAATACTAAACTTTATAGAAGATAAAGCAGCCCTAGTCATAGAACTAGAGCTGTTTTTTAATGTTTGACCTGAACTTGTGTTCTAGCAAGCAAATCAGCTGGATGGCGTTTGTCCTTGCGAAACAGTCCCATCAGCAGAAAGATTAAGAAGAGAATCCCTGCCGAAGTTGACAAGAAAATTGACAAAGCATCTGCTTGATAAGCACTACGGATAGCTCCCATATGCCCCAGCTGCCAAGGGAAAAACTTAGTAGCAGAGCGCAAAAGGTTGTGAGCAAAGCTCCTATGCTTGTAAACCAGCTGTAAACCTGCCCAACGCTTGCCAAAACTGCCTTTTCTATAGTCTAGCCAAGCAAAGATGATAGTTAGAGGCAGAACTGAGGTAGAAAAAGCCAGAAGTTGGCTCTGAGCTTCAGTGAATGCAGGAATGCCTCCTAGAACCAGATTGTAAAAGCCCATAGCCAGTAAAAAAAGAGCAATGAGGTAGCCCGAGATGAAAAGCCAGTCTCCAAGCAGCTCCTTCAGACGATTTTTGACAGGTATGGGATTGTCAGTTTTTAGTTTCATCTTTAGCATCTTCTTTCTTAGAATCCTCATCAAGGCCTATAACCTTGTCCAGATACTTTTTCTTAATCTTTAGCGCCTTGTTAATAGCCATCGCTGATGCGACTAAGAGGAAGAAGGATAGCCAGACCAGTTCAGTGAATTTTGCTGGAAAGCTAGAACCCGCAAAAAAGAGAAAGATAGCCAGAGCTGATACAAAAATATACAGAACCTGCCAGAAGCCATAAGATTTTACTTCCTTGTAGTAGCGATCTTTTTCGTCTTCTGAGAGGACGGGTTTTATTTCCGGCTTGTCGCTTTCTTCTAAAAGCAGATAATCTGTCGTCACTTGGAAAATCTTGCTCAGTTCTACAACTTTTTCGAGTTCTGGCAGCGCTTGGCCAGACTCCCACTTGGAAATACTCTGGCGAGAGACATTGATTTGTTCAGCCAGTTTTTCTTGTGACCAGCCTTTTTCTTTTCTTAGTTCAAATAATTTATCGGCGAGTTTCATCATCACAGCCTCCTTTTCTTTCCTAACTCTATCCTAACAGCTTTTAGTCATCTTGAGAATACAGCTTCCTGTACATTTTGTCAACCACCGGTTGCACTTCTATTTGCAGTTTCTAGACCAAAAATATGATATACTAGATAGGCCAAATGATACAAAAAGAAGGAAGATTATGTACGAATATTTTAAAGGAATCATCAGCAAAATTACAGCTAAATACATTGTATTGGAAGTCAACTCTATTGGCTATATTCTTCATGTGGCCAACCCCTATGCTTACTCAGGGCATCTTCATCAGGAAGTCAAGGTTTATGTTCACCAAGTGGTGAGAGAAGACGCGGAGCTCCTGTACGGTTTTGCGACCGAGGAGGAGAAGCAACTCTTTCTCAGTTTGATTTCGGTTTCGGGTATAGGCCCAGTCTCTGCTCTGGCAATTATTGCGGCTGATGATAATGCTGGTTTAGTGCAAGCCATTGAGCAAAAAAACATCACCTACTTGACCAAGTTTCCTAAGATTGGTAAGAAGACAGCCCAGCAGATGGTGCTAGACTTAGAAGGCAAGGTAGTGGCGGCAGGCAGCCCAGCAAAAAGCAAGGCGTCCGTCCAGACTGTGGATAATCAGGAGCTGGAGGAAGCCATGGAAGCCATGCTGGCTTTGGGCTACAAAGCTGCTGAACTTAAGAAAATCAAGAAATTCTTTGAAGGAACAACTGACACAGCTGAAAACTATATCAAGTCAGCTCTCAAGATGTTAGTGAAATAGGAGTAAGCTATGACCAAACGCTGCGGCTGGGTAAAAATGAACAACCCCTTGTATGTAGCCTACCATGATGAGGAGTGGGGCAAGCCTCTCCATGATGATCAGAAATTATTTGAATTGCTCTGCATGGAGACCTATCAGGCCGGACTTTCTTGGGAGACCATTCTGAATAAACGTCAGGCTTTTCGGGAAGTTTTTCATTTTTATGATGCCCAGAAAATTGCTCAGATGACGGATACAGATCTGGATGGTTTGTTGGACAATCCTGACATCATCCGTAACAAGATGAAAATTTATGCGACTAGGGACAATGCCCAAGCTTTTTTGGCTGTTCAAAAGCAGTTTGGCTCTTTTAATGACTATATCTGGTCCTTTGTCGGTTTTAAAACGATTGACAATCAAATTACGAACTACAAGGAAGCACCTACTAAGACAGAGCTGTCAGAAACTATGTCCAAGGCGCTGAAAAAGCAAGGCTTCAAGTTTGTCGGTCCAGTTTGTGTCTATTCATTCCTAGAAGCAGCTGGACTTATCAATGATCATGAAAATGATTGTGACTTCAATCCACATAAAAATACCGTTTGAGAAAAACTCTCAACGGTATTTTTCAATTTCTTCTTTTAGCGATTTTACTAGCTCTTTTTCATCGGCAAGTTGTAGTAGAGCAATCCCTTTTTTTATTAATTCGTTATCATTTTTGCAAATTCCAAGTCGAATCTGTGAAAGCCCGAGGGAATCATAACGTTTTTCTTTTTTTGACAAATCGTAAATGTACGTAGTAATTTCAGCGCATTCTCTCTTTAATCCATTATAAAGATAGATGGTAGAAAGGTTGACTAAGAGTCCGATTTGTACATTATTCCCATAGCGAAATGATTTGTATTTTTTTATGCTATTTAAAATCTTTTGGGTAAATTCTTTAATATTTTCTAAAGGGAAGAAATAAAGGATAGTAGAAAGAAGTCGAAAATCACTTTCATACCAAGTGTCCTGTTTCTCTAAATACGCCCAAATTTTATTGGTAGTAGCATTAATTTCTTTTGTCTCAGCAATTCCATTTTGTCTTAAATGAATAGTAATATTGATGCTATCTAAAGCATGTTTAATCGGAATATCGGAATGTTTATATAGATATGCCTCGCATTCTCTCTTCAATTGTAACAAGCTTTTCGTCCCTACAATAGACTCACCTTGGTTGTAAAGAGAATTTAAAATTTTCTGTCTCTGACTAGGTTGATAATAATCACAAATGTATTTAAATTCTTCTAGTGTCATATCTATCTGGCGAAGTAAAAAAATCATGGTATCGAACTTTGGCACGACTTGCCCGCTTTCAATTCGTGCCAAAGTTGAGCGAGCTAAAAAATCCCCACAAATTTCTTCTTGAGTCAACCCTTTTGATTTCCTAATTTCTTTATAGATTTTTCCATAATCCCAGCGCATAAGAACCCTCTTTGAAAATGTTACTAAAAGCTACGTTTTGAGAAAGCGTTTTAAAATAGTATATCATTAAATAAAAGGGAGGGCAAATATGAAAAAAGTGAAATACAATTCTATTTTATTGGCAATGACGCTAATAATGCTTGTAAATGTACTCCCATGGTGGTGGCCTTGGGAATAGGTCTAAATATGAAAGAGAGGAGGGTGAGCCCAAAAGGCTAAATAAGACTTTACATTAAATTATATTACCTTTGAAAACAAGTAGTCAGTGAGGTACTAAAAATGAGGAAAAGCAGAATAAAATGGTTTTATTCCGTTGTTTTGTTGGTATTTGTTTTATTTGCACCTGTAGCAAGTATCAGAGCTGATATAGTGAACAGCGGAGAGGTAAAAATACAAGGAGAGGTTCCACGATATACTGACCCGGCCAATCAGTTTTACTATAGATATACAGCGAAACCTTATGATTTTTATTATAATCCTTATACAGGTGAGTGGAAAATGGTTCAAGTAATACCCACTTTACAGCACATGGTAAATGTTATGTTTGATGGTTGGGCTAGATACGGACCGTGGGTACCGCGTGTTTATAGATAAGGAGGTAGCTGCTGTGAGAAAAGCTAAAGAAAAAGAGCTTTTACATCTATTGCAAGAAGTATACCATTTAGATACGACTAAAAAGGATGAGAAATTTTCACAGCTAATCTTATCTACTGTTTATAAGATTGAAAATGGTAAGAATGCTTCAATTGAGTGTGTCCGTCTAATCCCTTTTTTAAATCAGTATCTATTGTCTGCCCCTTCAAAAGAATTAGTAGACTTACAGACCTTCTTGCAAAGGGAAAGTAATTTTTACAGGGGCTGGATTAGTTTTTTTAGCTGGTTTTAGTTGTATTTAAAAGAACCTGGGACAAAAGTCCAACCTCAAATATAAAAAGCGAACAAAACTAGTTTTCTGGTAATCAGAATTCTGCTTTGTTCGCTTTTCGCATTTAATTATAAATTTGAAGGGCTTAATAATTAAGATTTTTAAAAATTGAAATCTTTTTGTCCCAAACTCTTTTTATTGGAATTTATCTCTCCATTATAAAAAGATTCAAACCATTTGCCAATAGCATTTTCCTAACAATCTAGTTATTCTGCATAACACCAGTCATTCTTAAAAGTTTTCCACAGCATGTTGACAAGTTTGTCAAGGAACTTGACAGCTCTTTTTATTTCCTGGAATGAAAATCAACTTTTTTAAGATTTTTTGTGATAAAATAAAGCCAATTCCGAATAGTAAGGTAGGAGGTTCTATGAAAGCAGAAATTATTGCTGTGGGCACTGAGATTCTGACCGGTCAGATTGTCAATACCAATGCCCAATTTTTATCTGAAAAACTGGCGAGTCTGGGGATTGATGTCTATTTTCAGACAGCAGTAGGGGACAATGAAAATCGTCTCCTCTCTGTTTTGGAAATTGCTCAAGGACGCAGTAATCTAATTATCCTGACAGGAGGCTTGGGCCCAACAGAGGATGATTTGACCAAGCAAACCTTGGCTAAATTCTTAGAGCGCGAGCTCATTTTTGATCCTCAGGCTGTGGAAAAGCTGGATCGCTTTTTTGCTAGCCGGCCGGATTATGCTCGAACGCCCAATAATGAGCGTCAGGCCCAGCTGGTCGAAGGCTCAACTCCGTTGTCAAATGCGACCGGCTTAGCTGTCGGAGGATTGTTAGAAGCAGACGGAGTGACCTATGTAGTCCTGCCTGGCCCGCCTAGTGAGCTCAAGCCCATGGTCAATAACGAGCTGGTTCCCCTCTTATCCACAGGTCAGAAATTGTATTCACGGGTGCTGCGCTTCTTTGGTATCGGCGAGAGTCAGCTAGTGACTATTTTGGCAGAAATGATTGAACAGCAGAACGACCCCACCATTGCTCCTTATGCAAAGACAGGGGAAGTTACCCTGCGACTGTCCACCAAGGCTCTGAGTCAGGCAGAAGCTGACACCAAGTTTGAGGCTGTGGAAAAGTTAATTTTGGCACACAAGACTTTTGAGGGACATTCACTGTCAGAGATTTTCTATGGTTATGGGGATGACAATTCCTTGGCACAGGCGGCTTTTGACTTGCTGAAGAGTCAAGGAAAGACGATTTCGGCGGCGGAGAGTCTGACAGCAGGGCTCTTTCAGGCGACCTTGGCTGATTTTGCTGGAGCCTCTTCCATTTTTTCAGGTGGCTTTGTCACCTACAGCATGGAGGAAAAGAGCCGGATGCTGGATATTCCGTTGGGAGACCTGGAGAAGCACGGTGTCGTTTCCGCTTTTACGGCTGGGAAAATGGCAGAGCAGGCTAGAAAGCTGACCGAAAGTGACCTAGCTGTCAGTCTGACAGGTGTGGCTGGTCCAGATTCACTGGAAGGCCATCCAGCAGGGACCGTTTTTATCGGCTTAGCAAGTGCTTCAGGAACAGAAATTATTAAGGTCAATATTGCTGGACGCAGTCGGTGTGATGTGCGGAAAATTGCTGTTCTGCACGCCTTCAACCTAGTACGAAAAACTTTATTAAATAGCTGATTTTTGGTATAATGACGAAGATGGCCAAAAGACATTTTAGAAAAAACAGGAGAAATAAATGGCAAAGAAACAAAAAAAATTAGACGAAATCTCAAAGAAATTCGGCGATGAGCGCCAAAAAGCCTTGGATAATGCTCTTAAAAACATTGAAAAGGACTTCGGTAAGGGAGCCATTATGCGTCTTGGCGAGCGGGCAGAGCAAAAGGTTCAAGTTATGAGTTCTGGCTCTTTGGCCTTGGATATTGCCCTTGGTGCTGGTGGTTACCCTAAGGGACGGATTATTGAAATCTATGGTCCGGAGTCTTCTGGTAAGACAACCGTTGCGCTTCACGCTGTTGCTCAAGCGCAAAAAGAAGGTGGTATCGCAGCCTTTATCGATGCTGAGCATGCTTTGGATCCGTCATACGCGGCTGCTCTAGGTGTTAATATTGATGAGTTGCTGCTGTCTCAACCGGATTCTGGCGAACAGGGACTGGAAATTGCCGGTAAGCTGATTGACTCAGGTGCGGTGGACTTGGTGGTTGTGGACTCAGTTGCAGCCCTGGTACCGCGTGCGGAAATCGATGGCGATATCGGTGACAGCCATGTCGGCTTGCAGGCTCGGATGATGAGCCAAGCGATGCGCAAGCTGTCTGCTTCTATCAACAAAACGAAGACGATTGCGATTTTCATTAACCAGCTGCGCGAAAAAGTTGGCGTTATGTTTGGTAATCCTGAAACAACACCAGGTGGCCGTGCACTGAAGTTCTATGCTTCTGTCCGTCTGGATGTCCGTGGTAATACTCAAATCAAGGGAACTGGTGATGAGAAGGATACCAATGTTGGTAAAGAAACCAAAATCAAGGTCGTTAAAAATAAGGTAGCTCCGCCATTCAAAGAAGCTTTCGTGGAAATCATGTACGGAGAAGGTATTTCTAAGACAGGTGAGCTGATTAAGATTGCGACTGATTTGGATATCATCAAAAAAGCTGGTGCTTGGTACTCCTACAATGATGAAAAAATCGGTCAAGGATCCGAAAATGCCAAGAAATACTTGGCGGATCATCCAGAAGTCTTTGACGAAATTGACCGTCAGGTTCGTGTCCGCTATGGTTTGATTGAAGGCGATGAGCTAGCAGAAGCGGTTGGCAGCAAGGCTGACAGCCCTGTGGAAACGATGGAAGAAGTGACTCTGGATTTGGACGATGCCATCGAAATTGAAGAGTAATTTTGCAAAATAGGTCGCAAGACCGATGGTTTTTGTGATATAATAGACTACGATATTAGTATCGTGTAGCGAAAGGAGTACTTACATGATCACAATCTATACTGTCTCAAGTTGTACTAGTTGTAAAAAAGCAAAAACCTGGCTAAACGCTCATCAATTAACTTATAAAGAACAAAATTTAGGCAAAGAAGGCATCACCAAAGAGGAACTTCTGGATATTTTAACCAAAACAGAAAATGGTATCGCGAGCATTGTTTCATCAAAAAACCGCTATGCTAAGGGGTTGGGTGTTGACATTGAAGAGCTAAGTGTCAACGAAGTTCTTGACATCATCATGGAGACCCCGCGTATTTTGAAAAGTCCTATCTTAGTGGATGATAAACGTCTCCAAGTTGGTTACAAAGAAGATGATATCCGTGCTTTTCTGCCGCGTTCTGTTCGCAATGTTGAAAATGCAGAAGCTCGTCTGCGGGCAGCTCTCTAATCTTTGAATATAACTGAAAGAGTCGGGAAGAGGATCTCGGCTCTTCTTTTTGTTCAGATTGACAGCAGTCTTTAGCGACTGGATGGATTGACAAGGAGCAGAACTGTGATACAATATCTCTGAGGAGGATGGAAGATGAAGAAAATTTTATTAGGACTGGGATTGAGTGTGGCACTGTTAGCAGGCTGTGGACATAAAAAGACAGAGACGAATTCGAATGCGGCTGACAAGAAAGAAATCAGCAATAATCTGCCTATCATTGATAATGCCAAGCAGCAGGAAGTGATTACTCGGACGCTTGTTTTTCCAAAGGATGAACGAGGAAATCAGCAGAGTCAGATAGTGACTTATCAGGGAGAGCATTTCAAACGCTTGGTCGTTGAAAGGCTGACTGCGACTGATGATGAGATGAAAGAAGCCATCAAGCAAATGGGGCTGGAGGAAGCGCAGAAGTCGCTCAATGAGTCACTGGAGCAGGATGCAGACTATGTGCAGGCTCGTGGACTTCAAGGCTTCAGCGGTTCAGTGACAATTTTGAATGAGAACGAACTGAAAATGACTTCTACCTATGACTTTGAGAGTTTGGATATTGAAAAAGCAGCGTCTATGCCTTATTTTCAAAATCTCAAGCTCAAAGAAATGATCAAGCTGACGCCAGAAGAATATATCAACAATCTCCTGATGAATGGAGCAGAAGAGCAGAAATAAGCTGCTCTTTTTTATTACATTTTAATGACAGAGTGACAATCAGTTTGACAGCGCCATTTTTATAATGATATGATAAAATCAGCTCAATATTGAAGGAGATAAGACATGAGAAAATTAATTGTCTTTTTGCTGGCAGCTTTGGCAATCTTAACAGCTTGCAGTCAGCAGTCAAATAACAGTTCATCCTCACAGGGAGGAGCTGGAAAAGGAGATATTGTCACTAAGTCCTATAAAACTGAGAAGCAATTGGAACATGGAAAAGAAACCAGAATCTTAACCGTCAGCTACAGCGATCAGAAGTATGATAAGGTTATCCTGCATGTCAGCAAGGCTATTCCTGACAACATCAAGGAAGCTCTGTCAAAACAGGATGTTTCCACTGTGAAGAAGGAAATGCTGTCTTTGATCGAGGAAGCACTGGGTCTGAAAGAAGCGGTGAATATCACCGGTCTTGACTTGAAAACAGATATGACAGCGGAAGAGATTTCCCTGGAGATGACTATCGATCCTGAGAATCTAGACTACGAAGCAGCCAAAAAGCTACCAAACTACGCGCAGCTGTTTGAGCAAATCGAGACCCTGACTCCAGAAGAATTGCTGAACAAGTTTAAGGGAAGCGACGGCGTGGAAGTGCCCGCTTCAAATTAGGAAGTTTCCATCCAGCTCTCTGAAGAGAGCTGGATTTTTGCTGGATTTCAGAGCCAGACTTGGGATAAATATTAGCTAAAGCTTATTGAAAAATTAGGAGAATTCGGGTGAATTAAATTTGTGAAAAGCCTATAATTATGCTATAATAGGGATATTCTAAAGAAAGAGGGTGTAATTGTGGGATTTACAGATGAAACAGTACGTTTTAATCTCGATGATTCAAATAAAAAGGAAATTAGCGAGACTTTGACCGATGTCTACAAGTCGCTCAATGAAAAAGGATACAATCCAATCAATCAAATCGTGGGATACGTACTCAGTGGCGATCCTGCGTACGTACCTCGCTATAACAACGCCCGCAATCAAATCCGCAAATACGAGCGCGATGAGATTGTTGAGGAGTTGGTTCGTTATTATTTGAAAGGACAAGGCGTCGATCTCTAATGAGAATTATGGGATTAGATGTGGGCTCGAAAACGGTTGGGGTTGCCATTAGTGATCCTCTTGGTTTTACGGCCCAAGGACTGGAGATTATTCCGATTCATGAAGAAAAGGGTGAATTCGGCTTAGAGCGCTTGGGCGAGCTGGTGAAAGAGTACAAGGTTGATAAGTTTGTTATTGGCCTGCCTAAGAATATGAACAATACCAGCGGGCCTCGAGTGGAGGCTAGCCAGGCTTATGGCCAGCGGGTTGCTGAGCTATTTGGCCTGCCGGTTGACTATCAGGATGAGCGCTTGACGACTGTGGCTGCTGAGCGCATGCTGGTGGAGCAGGCGGACATTAGCCGCAGTAAGCGCAAGAAAGTTATTGATAAGCTGGCGGCGCAGCTGATTTTGCAGAATTATCTGGATCGAAATTTTTAGAAAAGAAATGAAGGAGACACTAGTATGACACATGATCATAACCATGACCACGAGCATGAAGAGCGTGAATTAATCACCTTGGTTGACGAGCAAGGAAACGAGACTTTATTTGAAATTCTTTTGACCATTGATGGTAAGGAAGAGTTTGGCAAGAATTATGTTCTTTTGATTCCGGCCAATGCGGAAGAAGATGAGAACGGTGAAGTAGAGATTCAAGCTTATTCCTTTACCGAAAATGAAGACGGTACAGAAGGCGACCTGCAGCCAATCCCAGAAGACTCAGATGCTGAATGGGATATGATTGAAGAAGTCTTCAACAGCTTTATGGAGGAGTAAGACTGGCCTAGCCTCGCTTCTGGAAATGGGCAAGCGCAGGCAAGATGCTAGCTGAACTTGACAGATAAAGGAAGTAGCCAAGGCTGGGCTATTTTCCATCTCATATCATAAACATTAGAAAGAGGAGCGAGTTGCAATTCAGATTTGAGTTCTGCTTCGCTGCTCTTTTTTAGGTAAGAAAATGAATGAAATTGAAGAATGGCTGAACAGCCGAATTGGTCTAAACTTTCGTTCGGGTCTGGGGCGGATGCAGCAGGCTGTAGCTCTTTTGGGGAATCCTGAGCGGAGCTATCCAACGATCCATGTAACGGGTACAAATGGCAAAGGTTCTACTATTGCTTTCATGCGTCGGCTGTTTGCGGAGCATGGTCGCAAGACAGGAAGTTTTACCTCGCCCCACATGATTAGTATTCATGATCGGATTTGTATCAACGGTCAACCGATTGCCTCGGCTGATTTTATCCGTCTGGGTCAGCAGGTGCAAAAGATGGAGCAAGAACTGATCAAAAGTCATGACCAGTTGTCCTATTTTGAAATTCTGACCTTGATTGCCTTTCTTTATTTCAAGGAGCAGGCAGTGGATCTGGCCTTGATTGAGGTGGGGATTGGCGGACTCTTGGACACGACTAATGTCATTACAGGAGATATTGCAGTCATCAGCTCTGTGGGCTTGGACCATCAGGAGACTCTGGGAAGGAGCTTGACGGCGATTGCGGAGCAAAAGGCAGGGATTTTCAAGCCGGGGCGGCCAGCGGTCATCGGGCCGCTGCCAGAGGAGGCACGATTGGTTTGTGAGCAGCGAGCTCAGGAGCTGGGAATAGAACTCTATCAGTATGGTCGCGATTTTTTTCTGACGAATCAGACTTTTTCTAATTCGATTAGGACCCTATCCAATCTTGAACTGGGACTCAAGGGAGGCTATCAGGAGGAAAATGCAGCGCTGGCTCTGCAGGCTTTCCTGCTCTTCATGCAGCAGCAGGGCTGGGAGATAGATTCTGCTAAGATTCGGATGGCCTTGCAGGAGACTCGATGGGCAGGGCGCTTGGAAGAAGCCAGCCCAGGTATTTATCTTGATGGGGCTCACAATCTGCCCGCGCTGGAGAGGTTAGTGGAGTTTATCCAGAGCCAGAATGACAAAGAGTGCTTGCTTCTTTTTGGTGCTCTCAAGCGTAAGGACTATAGCACTATGCTGGCTTATCTGCGAGAGGCTCTGCCAGATGTTCAGTTGACGGTCACTTCCTTTTCTGATGGAGATTCCCTTGGTCAAGCTGAAGCGGAAGGCTTCTTATACATAGAGGATTATCGGCAGCTTATTCAGAATTTTCAAGAGAGACAAAACGATAATCAGCTGCTTTTCATTACGGGCTCTCTCTATTTTATTGCAGAAGTCAGAGCTTATTTGACAAGTTTATAAATTGACCGCCGGAGTCCTGCTTTGGTACAATAAAGACAGAAGAAAAAGGAGAATACTATGGCAATTTCTAAAAAGTTAATGTTTTCAGGTCTAACTGCTGTGGCTGTTTTTGCCTTGGCAGCTTGCGGTTCTAATCAGAACCAGACGGCACCTTCCTCTCAGTCTCAGTCAGCCGCTTCCAGCAAGCCAGCAGAGTCTTCGTCGATAGCTAGCACGTCTAGTGCGGCCAATAACAGCTCATCTGCTTCAGCAACTTCTTCTGAGCAAGCAGGCAATGGCGAGCTGGATGGCAGCTACCAGACAAGTCATGAAGGCGATCAGCTGACCTTGCAGATTTCAGGCACTACTGGCCAGCTGACCAAGGTTGAGGCGGATGGTGAGCAGGAGATTGAACAGGTTCAGATTGATGCTACCAACCAGACCATGATCATTGGGGATGACGTCAAACGCTATCGCATTGAGGGCAATCAGCTGACAATTGAGGATCTTTCCCAAGAACCTTATGATGATGACACACTGGTCTTTACGAAACAATGATGAAAGAGCCCTGTCTTGAATAGGGCTTTTCCTTTTATCAGTTGTAATCTTGTAGTGAAATTTTGAGGATAGCGGTCTTCAAATACTGTTCTTGGATTTTCATCAGCTAGAAATACAGTTTGCATTGATATAAACGTTGTTTTAAGGCAGTTTTACTGATATACTAGAATATATGTAATGAGATAGGAGAGTGTATGACTTTCAGGAAATTCCGCTTATTAATGTCAAAATACGGCTTCAGCATCATTATTATGCTGCTGGAGCTAGCCTTTGTCTTTGTTGCGTTCTTCTATTTTAATGAGATTGCACCCAACTGGCTGTCAGTGGCGATGATTGTTTTCCTGTATATTGGGACTATTTTAGCGATTGTCAACCGCAATATGCCGCCTGAGAGCAAGGTCACCTGGCTCCTGATTGCTGTGGTGCCGGTATTTGGCTTCCTACTCTATCTGATGTTTGGCGAGCGGCGGCTGTCTAAAAAGGAAATGATCCAGCTGGAAAATATGGACTCTATGAAATTTCGAGAGGACAATAGCTATGATCTTCGCGTCCAGCTGAAAAAGGAAAACAAGTCGGCTTACGGTATTATCAAGTCGCTGCTGAGTATGGACAATAACGCAGATGTCTATGACGGTACAGCTTCTCGTTATTTTCCCATCGGTGAGGAGATGTTTGAGGCCATGCTAGCAGATCTGCGGGCTGCTGAGAAATTCATTTTTCTGGAGTTTTATATCATCGATGAAGGACTGATGTGGAACAGTGTTCTGGATATCTTGGTCGAAAAAGCCGCCCAGGGCGTTGAAGTCAAGCTGCTCTATGATGATATTGGCTGCATGGCAACTCTGCCGGGCGATTATACCCGTAAACTGCGCAAGATGGGCATCGAGGCTTATAAGTTTAACAAGGTGATTCCGCGAATGACGGTATCCTACAACAACCGTGACCACCGCAAGATTTTGGTCATTGACGGTCAGGTTGGCTATACTGGCGGCATCAATCTAGCTGACGAGTATATCAATCATATTGTTCGTTTTGGCCATTGGAAAGATGGCGGCGTACGCTTGGAAGGTCGGGCAGTCAAGGCTCTGACGCGGCTCTTTCTCATGAACTGGTACATCAACCGCGGGGAAATCACAGACTTTGACAAGTACCATCTGGAAAATAAAGCTGTCAAAGGCAAAGGGCTTTACGTTCCCTATGGCAGCGGGCCTAAGCCTATTTATAAGGGTCAGGTTGGCAAAACGGTCTATCAAAATATCATCAGTCAGGCTACGGACTATGTCTACATTACCACGCCTTATCTGATTATTGACTATGACCTGACGGAGGATATCAAGAATGCTGCTATGCGGGGAGTGGATGTCCGCATCGTGACTCCTTTCATTCCGGACAAGAAGCTGATTCAGATTGTTACCCGCGGAGCCTATCCAGATCTGATGGAGGCAGGGGTTAAAATCTTTGAGTACACGCCAGGGTTTATCCACAGCAAGAATGTGGTGGCTGATGATGAATTTGCTGTGGTAGGGACGATTAACTTTGACTACCGCAGTCTGGTGCACCATTATGAAAATGCAGTTCTGATGTACCATACGGAGAGTATCCCAGCTATCAAGGAAGATTTTGAAGCCATTTTTGAAGCTTCTGAGGAAATTCTTCCTGAAAATCTTGATAGCAGCTGGTATCGTCGCCTTATCAAAGAAATCATGCAGCTCTTTGCACCTATGCTCTAATGCCGGAGGAGGGTAAGTTCTGCAGAAATATACAGAAAATCTGAGGCGGAAGTCTCAGATTTTTTTGTATGTGCTTTTGCGGTTTGTGCTGAGATATCTTTTTGGCATTCTCACTTTTATATGGGGACGGATTTTTGCTCTGTTTTTACGAATGTAAAAAATAAAGGAATTTTTTAAGATGATAATGGAGAAAATTTCCAGTCAGCCGCTTGCTTATGAAACGAGAGAATATCGCTGTTTTCGGGAATTGGAGGAGCTGGCTAGAAGCTATAATACTCAGAAGAAGGGGCAAGAGAAAGCTGACAGGAGGACAGGAATTTGATATACTAGATGGGACTGATATCAAGGAGAATATTTTATATGCATGATACAACGGAAGAAAAAGTTTTAGAGGTTTCAGAGGAGCAGCTGACTAGGGCTGAAAGGTCTGAGCAAAAATTCACCAAGCCAGAGCCGACGCCCTATTTTTTGACCCTCTTGTGCAGTTTGGCTATCAGCCTACTGAGTGTGGTCAATCCTTTGTTGACTAATCTAGCAACGAATTTACAAAGTCAGAACCTCTATGCCGGCTGGGCCATGACTCGGGGGCAGGTGCCTTATTCGCAAATATATGGGACTAGTGGTCTGCTTTACTATCTGATGGCTTGGACTAGCAGTCTGGCTTTTGGACAGCTTTTGTGGATGGTCTTTCAGACGCTGGCTCTGTGGCTGGCCGGACTTTTCCTGTACAAGACCTTGGTGCTCTTACAGCCTAAACAGGATTTATCGCGCAGCCTCCTGCTGCTCTTTTACCTGCTAGTCTTTGCCCTTGGATTTGGCGGTCTTTACTCTAGTATTTTTGTTCTGCCCTTTATTTTTTGGAATCTATCTTTTTTGGTGCGCTATCTGCAGGATTCAATCAAGGATGAAAAGTTCATTCTTTATGGGGCTTTCGGAGCCCTTGCTTTTATGATTGATCCGGTTTCCAGCCTAGTCTTCTATTCTTT
Organism: uncultured Streptococcus sp.; assembly: GCF_963536705.1. Taxonomy (GTDB): domain Bacteria; phylum Bacillota; class Bacilli; order Lactobacillales; family Streptococcaceae; genus Streptococcus. The sequence goes on from NZ_CAUTAP010000017.1 coordinate 44,633, forward strand.
GACTGCTCTGGTACTTTTGGTCTACAATATCGCAGCCAAGCGTGCGGCTCGAGGCTTCTATCAGCTTTTAGCTGGTCTCTTTGGCTTCTCAGTGATTTTTTATCCTATTGGCTACTTTACTGTTGCCAATCAAACCTTTGGCCAAGCCATTAGTCAGGTGACCTATGCTTGGGATTCTATTAGCTTGATTGGCAGTCATAGTCTTTCTAATTTGATTTATTATGGCTTGCTGACGGTCGGTCTAGGTTTCATTTCTGCTTTGGGTATCAATCTCTTTTCAAGAGAAAAGGGACAAGCAACTAGCTTGCGCGTCTTGCGCTTTATCGGTCTGCTAGGGCTCTTCATTACTGTCTTTGCGGCTTTTATCCTGCCAGATCAGGGCAGTTATCAACTGCTTCCGGCCCTACCTTTTGCCATGATTCTTTTTGCTTTGTGGTTCAATAAAGGCAAGCAGCAGGCACCAGGGCGTCATCGCCGGGATCGCCGTCGTCCTACGATGTGGACTTCCTATCTCTCAGGCCAGTTCTTTCTGCCGCTCGTAGCCATTTTCTATCTGATTGGCTATCCTTTGGTGAATGAGTATATCCTTTCCAGCGGTGTCTCTGCTGAAAGAAGTGAGGCAGCTCAGTACATTAAGGAAAAGACCAAGGACGGGGATACTATCTATGCTTGGGATACCTCGGCTAGTCTGTATCAAAAGAGCGGCCGTCTATCTGCTGTCTCTCTCTTGTCTCCAACTTTGTATGTGGGAACGGCTGAAAATCGTTTGGGTCTTCAGAATGGACTGGAAAACAGTCAGCCCAAGTATATTTTGGTTAACAATGATGTCAAACTGCTGTCGGATGTGAAACAGCTAATTTCCAAAAATTATAAGGAATCTGACCTCAAACTCGACCATTTCAAGCTTTATCAACTTAAGTAGTAAAAAATCAATATGTTGTGTATAAAAAGAAAAAATAACTTTTTTGCCACAACATATTGATTTTTAATTTTAACGTGCTATAATGAGTCTTGTATCGACTTATTTATAAAATACTGTTCTTTGGATGAACTACTATCGGAGATTTCTTGGAAATTTCTTAGCAAGCGATAGGTTTAAAGAGGCTTGATTTGTCCTAAGGGCAGAGAAAAGGAAGTGTTCGTGATGATTTTAAGGGAAGAGAAGTTTGAAACTGCTCCAGCGATTTATGTGGAGAAGCGGGACGGCCGCAGAGTGGCTTTTGATGTGTCAAAGATCTATAAGGCTATGGTGCGGGCAGCTCAGGAAGTCGGTCCGCTGAATCCAATGCTGGAAGCCAAGCTAGAAGCTATCACAGACCGCATTGTGGCAGAAATCAGCAGTCGCTTCGCTAAGTATGTCAAAATCTATGAGATTCAGAACATCGTTGAACATGAGCTTTTGAATGCCAAGGAATATGCCATTGCAGAGAACTACATCACTTACCGCACCCAAAGGGATTTTGAACGCTCAAAAGCGACAGATATCAACTTTACTATTGACAAGCTCCTCAACAAAGATCGCACGGTGGTTAACGAGAATGCCAATAAGGACAGTGATGTTTTCAATACACAACGGGATTTGACGGCTGGGATTGTCGGCAAATCCATCGGCCTTAAGATGCTGCCGCCTCATGTGGCCAATGCCCACCAGAAGGGGGACATCCACTACCATGATTTGGACTACAGCCCTTATACGCCAATGACGAACTGCTGTTTGATTGACTTTAACGGCATGCTGAAAAATGGCTTCAAGATTGGCAATGCAGAAGTAGAGAGTCCCAAGTCTATCCAGACTGCGACAGCTCAAATCTCGCAAATCATTGCCAATGTAGCTTCCAGTCAGTACGGCGGTTGTTCGGCCGATCGGATTGATGAAGTCTTGGCGCCTTATGCTGAGCTTAATTATCAAAAGCATCTCAAGGATGCGGAGCAATGGGTTTTTCCGGATAAGCAGGAAGAGTACGCCTGGGCGAAGACCAAGAAGGACATCTACGATGCCATGCAGTCGCTGGAGTATGAGATCAATACCCTCTTTACCTCTAACGGTCAGACGCCTTTTACTTCGCTAGGCTTTGGTTTGGGGACCAATCGCTTTGAGCGGGAGATTCAGAAGGCTATTCTCAATATTCGTATCAAGGGACTGGGAAGCGAGCACCGCACAGCAATTTTCCCTAAGCTGATTTTCACCCTTAAGCGTGGGCTCAATCTCGAGCCGGGAACGCCGAACTATGACATCAAAGAACTGGCTCTGGAGTGTGCCACTAAGCGCATGTATCCAGATGTGCTTTCCTATGACAAGATTATCGACTTGACTGGTTCTTTCAAGGTGCCGATGGGCTGCCGTTCTTTCCTGCAAGGCTGGAAGGATGAAAATGGCCAGGAAGTCAACTCCGGCCGTATGAATCTAGGTGTCGTTACTGTCAATCTGCCACGAATTGCCCTTGAATCCGAGGGGGATTTGGATAAATTCTGGGAACTTTTTAACGAGCGGATGAATATAGCTGAAGATGCTTTGGTCTACCGAGTGGAACGGACCAAAGAAGCTAGTCCAGCCAATGCACCGATTCTTTATCAGTATGGGGCTTTTGGCCAGCGCTTGGGCAAGTATGATCAGGTAGACCAGCTCTTTACTCACCGTCGTGCGACGGTTTCCCTAGGTTATATCGGTCTGTATGAAGTGGCAGCAGTCTTTTATGGCGGTAATTGGGAAACTAATCCAGAAGCCAAGGACTTTACGATTGCTATTGTCAAAGATATGAAGCGCCGGGTGGAAGAGTGGTCCGAGCAGTATGACTATCATTTTTCTGTCTACTCGACACCATCTGAAAGCCTGACCGATCGTTTCTGCCGTTTGGATACAGAGAAGTTTGGGGTCGTTCCGGATATTACTGACAAGGAATACTATACTAACTCCTTCCACTACGATGTGCGAAAGAATCCAACGCCTTTTGAAAAGCTGGACTTTGAGAAGATTTATCCTGAAGTGGGGGCCTCAGGTGGCTTTATCCATTATTGTGAGTACCCTGTGCTGCAGCAAAATCCCAAGGCACTGGAAGCTGTCTGGGACTATGCCTATGACCGGGTTGGCTATTTGGGAACCAATACACCGATTGACCGCTGTTACAAGTGTAATTTTGAGGGAGACTTCACGCCGACCGAGCGGGGCTTCACCTGTCCAAACTGTGGCAACAGCGATCCCAAGACGGTTGATGTAGTCAAGCGGACCTGCGGTTACTTAGGAAATCCGCAAGCCCGTCCAATGGTCAATGGCCGACACAAGGAAATATCAGCTCGGGTTAAGCACATGAATGGCTCGACTATTAAGTACGAAGGAAATTAAGATGGGAAAGTATCAATTGGACGACAAAGGAAAGGCTCAGGTGCAGCGTTTCCATGAAAAACATTCGCAGGGCGGCAGCAGCAAAAAAGAACGATTAGCCAAACTGCGTCAGCAATTTTTAGAAAAGAACAAGAAACAATAGAAGTCAGAGTGGGGCGCAAGGCGGTCTCACTCTCTTCGTATCAGGAGGATCTATGGAGCTGAGACGACCGAAACTAGAAGACAAGGAAAAGATTTTAGAGATGCTGGCTGACTTTGAAGCAGCTGGTAGTCGGCAGGATGGCTTCTTTGGCGGAGCGGATTTTGTCTACGAGGACTGGCTGGAGACTATTCAGCTAGCTGAGGCAGGTCTAGGCTTGCCAGAAGGGTTTGTGCCTTACATCCAACTAATCTCTTTTGCTGCGGATGGTCAGGTTGTAGGCTTTCTCAATCTGCGCTTGCGGCTTAATGACTATTTGCTCCAAGAAGGCGGGCATATCGGTTACAGTATCCGTCCCTCTGCGCGTGGGAAAGGATTGGCCAAAGAGCAGCTGCGACAAGGCTTACAAGTAGCCAAAAGTAAAAATATTAAACAAGTCCTAGTGACTTGCGATAGTGATAATGCTGCCAGTCGAGCAGTGATTCTGGCTAATGGCGGAGCTTTAGAGGATATTCGAGGCGGGAAAGAGCGCTACTGGATTGATGTCAATTAAGGAGGGAGCATGGAGCTAAGACGACCAACTTTGGAAGATAAAGACGCTATTTTAGAGATGATTGCGGAGTTCGATGCAGCAAAATCCTATATGCACGGTGGCATGGGCTCCACTTGGAAGCGAGCAAAGGATTATGAGGATTGGTTGAAAATTGTAGAACAGAAGGAAGATGTGGCAAACTTGCCAGCAGGTTGGGTTCCTGCCATCCAATTTTTGTCCTTTGACGAGACCGGCTTGCCTCTGGGCTTTTTAGCCCTGCGCTTGTCCTTAAATGACAAATTATTTGTAGAGGGTGGGCATATTGGCTATTCTATTCGGCCTAGTCAACGCAGAAAGGGCTTGGCTAAGTTGCAGCTAAAGCTAGGACTGGCAGAAGCTAGAAAGCAAAGACTAGAACGAGTGCTGATTACCTGCGATGAAGACAACGAAGCCAGCCGACGCACGATTCTCTCTGCTGGCGGTGTTTACGAAAATACAATTGACAGAAGTCAGCGCTACTGGATTGATTTGGAGGATGAAGATGAACAATCCCAAACCTCAAGAATGGAAAAGTGAGGAGCTGAGCAAGGGACGAATCATTGACTATAAGGCCTTTAACTTTGTAGATGGCGAAGGCGTCCGCAACTCCCTCTATGTCAGTGGTTGTATGTTTCACTGTGAGGGCTGCTATAATGCCGCAACCTGGTCCTTCAATGCTGGCATTCCCTATACCCAAGAGTTGGAGGAGCAGATTATGAAAGACTTGGCGGAGCCTTATGTACAGGGGCTGACCCTCCTAGGCGGCGAGCCCTTTCTCAATACAGGCATTCTCCTGCCCTTGGTCAAGCGGATTCGGAGAGAGCTTCCAGACAAGGATATCTGGTCCTGGACGGGCTACACCTGGGAGGAGATGATGCTGGAAACGGAGGATAAGCTGGAGCTGCTGAGTTTGATTGACATTCTGGTGGACGGCCGTTTTGACCTTACCAAGAAGAATCTCATGCTGCAGTTCCGCGGTTCCTCCAATCAGCGCATCATTGATGTGCAGAAATCCCTTCAGTCAGGCCAAGTAGTCATCTGGGATAAGCTGAATGATGGCCTTCAGGCCTATGAGCAAGTTGACAGGGATAAGATGCTTTAAAAACTAAGTAGAATACTGATATAAAAGAGGTTTTGCCTCTTTTTTCTATTGTCAAAAACAGTATAAAATATTGGTTTTTCGAGAAGGAAAAAAGAATTTACCGAAAATTAATACAGACTGTCCTTTTTTGTCAACAAATTTTGGAAAAAACTAAAATATTTTTAAATATTTTAGTGTATCATAATGCATTTATGATATAATAAAATGTATTTATATCTCAGGGGAGAAAAAGGGAGAATTATGAATCAACATAGGAGAAATGTGCCTGCTTCTAAAAAGGGGAAGAAGCTGAGGCTCTTTAATGCAGCTTTACTGACATTGGTAAGCTTGGTTTCAGGTTTGCTTGTTTTTTCTATATTTAAAAATAATGTTCTGGCGTTTCATCACCTGAACCTTATTTTGTCTGCTCTTTTGGCGGCTGTTATTTTACTGGCAGCCTTCTTTGTATGGAAAAATAAGTTCAAAGTTCTGACAACCTTACTTTTGCTTGTGACTCTGCTGGTATCTTCAGGAGCCATGTACGGGGTCAAGGAGCTGATGGACTTATCTAGAGGTGTGAACTCCACTTCAAATTACTCTGAAATTGAAATGGCCGTTTATGTCCGGACAGACAGCGATAAATCAGATGTAACTCAACTGAAGAAGCTGACAGCTCCGACTGAAAATGGGGATAAGGACAATGTGACAGCTCTTCTGGAGCACATCAAGAAGACTAAAAAGACAGAACTCACAGTGGAAAACAGCACGTCTTATATCGCAGCCTACAAGGCCCTCATCAATCAAGAGACTGAGGCCATTGCCCTCAATAGCTCGTTTGGAGACATGCTGGCTTCTCATGATGCTGACTATGCTTCAAAGATAAAGAAAATCTATACTTATAAAATCACCCGTCAAGTAGAGACAGGCAAGCGCAGGGATGCTGCCAATGCGGATGTCTTCAATATCTATGTCAGCGGTATCGATACTTATGGCTCGATTTCATCTGTCTCTCGCTCAGATGTCAATATCATCATGACGGTCAATCGCAAGACCAAGAAAGTCCTCTTGACGACAACTCCTCGTGATTCTTATGTGGCGATTGCAGATGGAGGAGCTGGGCAGATGGACAAGCTGACCCATGCAGGTATTTACGGAGTAGATGCTTCTGTCCACACGCTGGAAAATCTTTACGGCATTCGCATTGATTACTATGTTCGTCTGAATTTCTCTTCTTTCCTCAAGCTAGTAGACCTGTTGGGAGGGATTGATGTTGAAAATGACCAAGAATTTACCAGCCGACATGGTAATCATCATTTCCCAGTAGGGAAAGTTCATATGAACTCAGATCAGGCATTAGGCTTTGTTCGCGAGCGCTACTCTCTTCAGGGAGGCGACAATGACCGCGGGAAAAATCAAGAAAAGGTTATCGAAGCAGTCATTAAAAAGCTGACTTCAACTAGTGCTTTGAAGAACTACAACGAGATTATTTCCGGCTTGCAGGACTCTATCCAGACCAATATGGAGCTGCCTGTTCTTATGAATCTGGTCAATACCCAGCTGGAGTCAGGTGGAAACTATCAGGTTCAGTCACAAGCTATCAGCGGAAACGGACGCATGGATCTACCATCCTACGCTATGCCAGATTCCAATCTCTACATGATGGAAATCCAGCCAGAAAGCCTTGATAATGCTAAGGCAGCGATTCAGCAGGTAATGGAAGGGAAAACACCATGATTGATATCCATTCTCATATTATCTTTGATGTGGACGATGGTCCTAAGAATTTTGAGGATTCCAAAAAACTGCTGGAAGAAAGTTATCGACAGGGAGTTCGGACTATTATCTCTACCTCTCATCGCAGAAAGGGCATGTTTGAAACGCCTGAGGAGACCATTAGAGCTAACTTTAAAATGGTAAAAGAACTGGCAGAGCTTGTAGCGCCTGACTTGACGGTTCTCTATGGGGCAGAGATTTATTACACCAGTGATGTGGCGGATAAGTTGGAAAAGGGGATTTTCCCCAGTCTAGCTGGCACACGTTACGTGCTGATTGAGTTTAGCATGGCAACGCCTTATAAAGACATCCATAAAGGTTTGGCTCAGATTCTGCGGCTTGGTTTGACACCGGTCGTGGCTCATATTGAGCGCTATCACTGCCTGGAAAATGATGAAAAGAAGGTTCAGGAGCTCATTAATATGGGCTGCTATACTCAGATTAACAGCTCCAGTGTTCTGAAGCCTAAGTTGCTTGGAGACTCGCATAAATTTATGAAAAAACGGGCTCAGTTCTTTTTGGAGAAGGACTTAGTCCACTTTGTTGCCAGCGACATGCACAATCTAAGCCAGAGACCGCCCTTTATGAAAGAGGCCTTTGACATCGTCGCTAAGAAATACTGTTCCCGCCGGGCAGAAGCCCTCTTTGGCGGCAACCAAGCATTATTATTGAAAAATGAATTGATTTAGGGGAAAAATGGAAAAACAAGAAAAGCAAATCGTAGAAATCGATATTCTGTCCTTGCTGAGAGCCTTATGGCTGAAGAAATTTACCATCGTATTGGGAGCGGTGCTCTTTTCTTTACTGGCTTTTGGCTACAGCGTCTTTATTGCTAAGAAAATGTATCAGAGTACCACGCGCATCTATGTGGTCAGCCGTCAGAACGAAACACAGGCAGCTTTGACTAATCAGGACTTGCAGGCAGGGTCTTACCTCGTTAAGGACTTTAAGGAAATCATTCTGTCACAGGCGGTTCTGTCACAGGCAATTAGTGAGTTGAAACTGCAAACGTCACCAAGAGAGCTGACGCGTCACATCACCGTTTCCGTTCCGGCGGATACTCGTATCGTTTCGATTACGGTTAAAGATGACAATCCAGAGGAAGCGGCTCGCATTGCCAATGCCTTTCGGAATATCGCTGCTGAGAAAATTATTGAAGTGACAAAAGTTTCTGATGTGACAACTTTGGAAGAAGCAACAGTCCCAGCAGAGCCTTCTTCACCAAATATTCGGCGTAATGTTATCTTAGGATTTTTAGGGGGCAGTGTCCTGATGTCGATCTTTATCATCGCGGTAGAAATCCTGGATGATCGGGTGAAGAAGCCAGAGGACATTGAAGAAGTCATGGGCTTGACGCTGTTGGGCGTTATCCCAGATATGAACAGAATGTAAGGGAGAGAAAATGGCAACCTTAGAATTAGTTAGGAAAAAAAGGAACCTTGTCAAACTAACCGAGGAATACTACAATGCTCTAAGTACTAATGTACAGCTGAGCGGCGCCAATATCAAGATGGTCGAAATAAGCTCGGTGACGGCAAATGAAGGAAAGTCTACAACCTCAGTGAATCTCGCGGCCGCCTTTGCCAGAGCTGGTCATAAGACCTTGATGATCGATGCGGATATCCGCAACTCAGTTATGTCCGGTGTGTTTAGCAGTCAGAGAAAAGTATCAGGACTGACGGACTATTTGTCAGGACAGGCTGCCCTGCACGAAGTCATCAATGATACAGATCTGGACAACCTAGATGTGATCTTGTCTGGTCCAGTATCACCTAATCCGACTGGGCTTTTGCAAAGCAAGCAGTTTGATGCGCTTTTGACGGACTTACGTGTTCGTTATGACTACATCATTGTGGATACTTCACCGATTGGTCTGGTCATTGATGCGGCTATCATCGCTCAGAAATGCGATGCCAGCTTCTTGGTGACACAAGCAGGCCATATCAAACGAAAAGCAGTCATGAAAGCTAAAGAGCAGTTGGAACAAACGGGAACTCCTTTTTTGGGTGTTGTCCTCAATAAATATAACATTGATTTGGAACGCTATGGTGCCTACGGAACTTATGGAGGATACGGCAGCTATGGCAATTATGGGAAATAATAGGGATTAAAGAGTTTTAGGATAATTGGGAGATTATTATGTTTAGGGACAGGAAGGAATTTCAAAAGGCAGAACTTGCCTTTGTTCAGCTTTTTGCTGTACTCTTTACAGGATTTTTAGTGAGTCCTTTAAGGGAAACGGAAATTAATCAGCACAGTATTTTAGTGCTTGCATTCTTGCATGTCATTGCTTTTTATGCCAGCGATTTTTGCTATGACATCCTGAAGCGGGGCTATTTAGAAGAGTTTATTTTCACTGTGAGATATAGTATTTTTTATAGCTTGGCGATTAGTTTTGCTTCTTTCATGATGCAGGATAGATTTTCTATTTCTCGAAGAGGGCTTATTTACTTTGTCATTGTAAATGCAGCGCTAGTCTATTTTGTTAATTTGGCTTTTAAACGTTATCAGAAGACTGTTTATCCAAACTTGAAAAATAGTAAAAGAGTTTTTCTAATTACAACAGGTGATTCTCTGGATAAGGTCTTTGATCGCCTGCAAGAATCATTCGATATAGGGGGCAGGATTGTTGCGGTGTCTTTACTAGATGATGCTCCGTTTAGCAATCCCAATGTAAAAATCGTTCCTAAAGAAAAAATCATTTCATTTGCAACGCGTGAAGTAGTGGACGAAGTGTTCATCAACCTGCCAAATGAGGAATATAACATTGAAGGATTTATTTCACAGTTTGAAGCAATGGGAATCGATGTTTCTGTCAATATCAATGTTTTCGATTTTATCTCTATGGGAGAGAAACGGGTTCGAGAAGTTGCAGGCTTGAGTGTGGTCACTTTTTCAACAAACTTTTACAAGTATGGCCATGTGTTAGCAAAACGCACGCTGGATATTATCGGTGCTTTGGTAGGTCTCTTCTTCTGTGGTTTGGCTGCTCTTGTTTTAGTTCCGCTTATCAAGAAGGATGGTGGACCTGCTATCTTTGCCCAGGAGAGAATTGGAAAGAATGGGCGTCGTTTCAAGTTCTATAAGTTCCGGTCTATGTACACTGATGCTGAAGAGCGGAAAAAAGATTTGATGGCGCAAAATACTATGGTTGGCGGTATGTTTAAGGTCAATAATGACCCACGGATTACGCCTATCGGCCACTTTATCCGTAAAACTAGCTTAGACGAACTACCGCAGTTTTATAATGTTTTAATTGGGGATATGAGCTTGGTTGGGACGCGACCGCCAACTGTTGATGAGTATGAGCAATATACACCAGAACAAAAACGCCGCCTCAGCTTTAAGCCAGGTATCACAGGTCTCTGGCAGGTTAGTGGACGCAGTCAGATTACAGACTTTAATGAAGTGGTGCGTTTGGATGTTGCTTATATAGATGAATGGACGATTTGGTCAGACATCAGAATTTTGCTAAAGACTTTTAGAGTTGTATTGGCTAGAGATGGAGCAAAGTAGGGGGAGAAACAGTTTTTTTGCAGTTAGGAGGAGTATGAAAAAGTCAGTTTATATCGTGGGATCTAAAGGTATCCCAGCTAAATATGGTGGATTTGAGACCTTTGTTGAGAAGCTGACCGCCTGCCAGAAAAATTCTAATATCCAGTACTATGTGGCTTGTATGAGGGAGAATTCAGCCAAGTCTGGGATTTTAGAGGATACTTTCGAGTATAATGGAGCTATATGTTACAACATAGATGTGCCTAAGATTGGCTCAGCTCGAGCGATTGCCTACGATATTGCTGCGCTAAATAAGGCTATTGAGCTAGCTGAGCAGAATCAAGATTCTGAGCCAATTTTCTACGTTCTAGCTTGTAGAATTGGCCCTTTTATCGGAAACATCAAAAAGAAAATCAAAGCACTGGGCGGCAAGCTCCTTGTCAATCCCGATGGTCATGAATGGCTGCGAGCTAAATGGAGCATGCCAGTACGCAAGTATTGGAAAATTTCTGAAGCACTGATGGTTAAGCATGCAGATCTCTTAGTTTGTGATAGTGAGAATATCGAATCTTACATAAAAGCAGACTATGTGAGATATGCTCCAAAGACAACTTACGTTGCCTATGGGACAGATACAAGCAGATCTGAGTTGTCTGCTAACGAAGACAAAGTTCGATTATGGTATCAGGAAAAAAATATTGCTGAGAATGAGTATTACTTAGTTGTTGGGCGCTTTGTGCCAGAAAATAACTATCAAGCCATGATTAAGGGGGTTATGGCATCTCATTCTAAAAAAGACTTTGTCCTGATTACCAATGTTGAAGAAAACAAGTTTTACAATCAGCTGCTCAAAGACACAGGATTTGATAAAGATCCAAGGATTAAATTTGTTGGAACAGTTTATGATCAAGAATTGCTCAAGTACATTCGGGAGAATGCATTTGCCTATCTTCATGGCCACGAAGTTGGCGGAACCAATCCGTCTCTTTTGGAGGCCTTGGCATCTACTAAATTAAATCTCTTATTGGATGTTGGCTTTAACCGTGAGGTTGGTGAAGACGGGGCCATTTATTGGAAAAAAGATGAGTTGGCTCGTGTCATTGAGGAAGTAGAAGGATTTGATCAGGCAGCAATAACTGACTTGGATTTCAAGTCAAGTCAAAGAATCCTCTCAGCTTTCACATGGGAAAAGATTGTGTCAGATTATGAAGAAGTGTTTAAAGGATAGGGAATGAAACGGATTTTATACTTGCATGCTGGTGCAGAAATGTATGGAGCAGATAAGGTTTTATTGGAATTGATCAAAGGATTGGATTCCAAAGAATTTGAAGCTCATGTCATCCTGCCAAATGATGGTGTTTTAGTCGAGGCCTTGCGTCAGGTTGGGGCTCAGGTCAGTGTGTTGGATTATCCGATTTTACGAAGGAAGTATTTTAATCCCAAAGGCATTGCCGACTATATTCGCTCTTATAATTTCTATGCTAAGCAAATCGCCCTCTATGCTCGAGAACACAGTATAGATATGGTTCACAATAATACAGCGGCTGTTTTGGAGGGCATCTATTTGAAACGCAAGCTCAAGCTGCCTTTGATTTGGCATGTTCATGAGATTATCGTCAAACCCAAAGCTATTTCTGACTTTATCAATATGCTCATGGGACGATATGCAGACAAGATTGTGACGGTGTCCCAAGCGGTCGCTAATCATATCAAGCAGTCTCCCTTTATCAAAGATAGCCAAGTGGAAGTGATTTATAACGGTGTCGATAATGCTGTCTATTATCCAATGGATGCGTCTTCTATTCGTGAAAAATTTGACATTGCGCAAGATGCACTTGTGATTGGCATGATTGGTCGGGTCAATGCTATCAAAGGACAAAATGATTTCATAGAAGCAGTCGAGCCACTTTTGGAAAAGAATGAGCAAGCGGTGGCTTTCCTAGCTGGAGGTGTTTTTCCTGGTGAAGAATGGCGCTTAGAAGAACTAGATAAGAGAATAGCTTCTTCATCTGTTGTGTCACAAATTCATCGTATTGATTACTACGATAAGACTTCTGAACTTTATAATATGTTTGATATCTTTGTCTTACCAAGTATAAAACCTGATTCCCTACCTACAGTAGTCCTAGAAGCCATGGCTTGTTCAAAACCAGTTGTTGGTTATAACAATGGGGGAATAGCTGAAATGGTAGTAGATGACAAAAGTGGTTGCTTAGTCAAACCAAATCGTCCTCAAGAACTTTCTAATACCATTTCTCTCTTACTAGATAGTTCTGAAAAAAGAGAAAAATTTGGGCGAGTAGGATATCAGAGACAAAAAGAGCTGTTTTCTTTGGAGAGTTACATCAAGAACTTTTCGGAGTTGTATAAAACAGATAGAAAAGATTAGTTATGAATAAAATAGATTTTGTTGTTACTTGGGTTGATGGGAATGATCCTGTGTGGCAAGAAAAAAAATCAAGCTATGATGGCTCGGTTAATACTTCTAAACAGAGTATGAATTCAGCCAAGGCTTACCGAGAATGGGGGACCTTTAAATATTGGTTTAGAGGAGTTGAAAAATTTGCTCCTTGGGTCAATAAGGTCTACCTCGTGACCGACCAGCAAAAGCCAAGCTGGTTAGATATAAATAGTGAAAAATTGGTGTTGGTAGATCATACAGAGATTATCTGTAATGACTACCTGCCAGTTTTTTCTGCCAATCCTATCGAAAGTAACATCCATCGAATCCCTGGTCTCTCAGAGCATTTTGTTTTTTTTAATGACGATATGTATTTGACAGCTCCAGTCGAGCCGACAGATTTTTTCTCAGAGGATGGTTTACCCAAATATAATACGGCTCTTTCACCGATTATTCCTGAGCGATATGGAACGGGGAATTTTCAGATAAATGACATGGAGATTGTCACTAGCTATTTCAGTCGAAATGAAATTTTGAAGAATGGCCAATTCTTTGATCCAAAGCAGGGATTAAAAAGTATCGTTAAGTCGCTACTATATAGAAACAGTCAGTTTATCTGTGGTTTCTGGGAGAGTCATCTGCCCTATCCTCTACTAAGATCAACGATGAACTTGGTATGGGAAAAGGAAAAAGCTGTCTTGGAAAGAACCTCGGCTAGTCGCTTTAGAAATCCTTCTGATACCAATGTTTGGCTCTTTAAGTATTGGCAGATTGCCAGTGGTCAATACGCTGTCGGAAATCCTAAGTTGGGGGGACTCTTTTCTTTGGATAATGCCGGACCAGATTTTTGGAACTTACTAAATTCTGGCAAATACCAAATTATGTGTATCAATGATGGATTTAACATTCAAGACGAGGAGCAGGTGATGGCAGACTTCATCAAGTCTATGGATCAACTGTTTCTAGATAAAAGCTCATTTGAGATTTAAACTATAAAACTAAGTAAGAGAAAGAAAAAAGATGATTTCGGTAATTGTGCCTGTTTACAATGTGGAGGACTACCTGCATTATGCCATGGAGAGTTTGGAACATCAGACCTACAAGGATATGGAAGTCCTCTTGATTGATGACGGCTCGAGTGATGGCTCAGGACACTTGTGTGACCAGTATGCCCAGCAATATGATTGGGTGACTAGCTACCATAAGGTCAACGGTGGCTTGTCTGATGCTCGGAACTATGGGGTCTTGAAAGCCAAGGGTGACTGGATTACTTTCCTAGATCCAGACGACTATCTGGAACCTTGCGCCTTGGAACTGCTAGCAGAGCTACAAAGTCGTACCCAAGCAGATATGGTGAGTGGCAAAGTAGAGCCAACAGCTCACTATCATCGTTTTCAAAATTTTCACTTGGATCAGCTTGATTTAGACCAAGTTAAGGTCTATGACAAGGCAAAGGCTCTGACTGAGATGCTC
>NZ_CAUTAP010000018.1:0-55712 GCF_963536705.1 uncultured Streptococcus sp.
ATATTAGTATATCACCTATACCCACCAACTGTCAATACCTTTTTTAATCTTTTTTGATTTTTTTAAAGTTTATTTTTCAGTTCTAAGTATAAAGTTAATTTCTTTATGAGCAGGAAGCTGGTTTATGTCACCTGAGTGTATGACTTTCTATAATCTAAAAAGGTTGAGAAACTTGCTCTCAATCTTTTTAGATTATTTATTTGACTTCTAACAGGCCAATATCTCCATCCTCACGACGGTATATAACATTTGTGCTGCTGTCCTCAGCATCGGAATAGATAAAGAAATCATGTCCCAATAAATCCATCTGCAGAATCGCTTCTTCCAAGTCCATTGGCTTCAAATCTATGTGTTTTGAACGAACAACTTTTGACGGAATTTCTTCTGCTTCTTCAGCAAAGGAATCTGTGAAAAGCTGGCTTGTAGCAACCTTATTGCGATTCTTTCTTTCAATCTTGGTCTTATTTTTGCGGATTTGGCGCTCAATCTTATCTGTGACCAAATCAATTGATCCATACATGTCCTGAGAGATATCTTCTGCACGAAGAGTGATGGAGCCTAGCGGAATTGTTACTTCCACTTTCGCAGTCTTTTCACGGTAAACCTTGAGGTTCACACGCGCATCAAGTTCTTGCTCTGCTTGGAAATACTTCTCAATCTTCTCAAGTTTAGAAACTACGTAGTCACGGAGAGCATCTGTTACTTCTAGGTTTTCACCACGGATACTATATTTAAGCATATAAGTACCTTCTTTCTAAACATAAATGTTTTATTTATAATATCATTATAACGCTTTCATTCCTTTTTTGCAAATTTTTTCTTATCTTGCGATTGAAAATGTCAAAATTTCTTTCACTCCTGCTTCCAGCAAGATTTGCTTGGCTAATTGCAAGGTTTTTCCAGTCGTATAGATATCATCAACCAGCAAAATTTTATCTGGCAAATCAACTCCATTCTTAATTTTAAAAGCCTGCTGCGTCTGCAGACGCTCCTCACGTGTCTTGCTCGACTGTGCTAGGGTGTCTTTTTTCTCTAAGATATCTCTGTATGACAAGTTTGCAGCATCTAAAATCCCCTGCACTTGATTAAAACCTCTCACTTGAAATTTTTCGATACTGACTGGAATCGGAACAATGGTATGCTCTCTAAACATTTTGACTGCTTTTTTAGCTGCTTTTGCAAATACAAAGCGCAATACATAGTCTCCCTGAAACTTGTATTGACTGAAATATTCCTTCATTGCTTCATTATAGGTAAATAGTGACTGATGCTGGACTTGATTCCCCTCTTTCTCCCATTTTTGGCAATCTGCACATAAATCTGATTGCCCGTTTCGAAAACAGCGTGGGCAATGCTCTTCAGATATGCGTTCAAAATTTTGATAACAAACGGGACAGCAGCTTGGTCCTCCTTCTTTTAATAGAAAAAGCTGTAAAAAACTACTTTTCTCCTCAATTTGCCCTTTGCACAAAAGACACTCTGTCATAATCCCGCCTCCTTATTCATATCTCTCATTTCCCGGATTGCCTTTTCCATAGCAAGGGTAGTCCCATCATGAAAAAATAGCAACTGTCCAGTCGGTCTATCCATACTACGGCCAACTCGGCCTGAAATCTGAACCAGAGCACTACGACTGAACAGGCGATGATTGGCTTCCAAGACAAAAACATCTACGCTAGGAAAAGTTACTCCACGCTCTAAGATAGTCGTTGTCACCAAAATAGTGATCTCCTTGCGACGAAACTGTTCAACAATTTCCAGACGATTTTCTGTTGTGGAGGCGACAAAAGCCAGCTTTTCATCCGGCAGAGCAATCTGTAAAGCCTGAGCAAAATCCTCTCCTCTTTGAATTTCTGCAGCAAATATTAAGAGAGGAAATTGAGTCTTTCTCTGTTTTTGTATATAGTTCAAAAGTTTAGGTGCTATTTTCTTCTTCTGAAGATAATTTTGAAAATCAGATAACCAAACTTTCTGAGGGATGGTCAAGGGATTACCATGAAATCTTCTGGGAAGACTCAGGCGCTTCAGCTCACCTTTTTGAACTCTTTTATCCAGTTCATCTGTGGAAGTGGCTGTCAGAAAAATAGTTGTAGCACTCTCTTTCACAGAACGCTCTACTGCGTGATACAGCATGGGATTATCCACATAAGGAAAAGCATCTACCTCGTCAACAATCAGCAAATCAAAAGCTTGATAAAATTTCAAGAGCTGATGGGTGGTCGCAATTACCAAGGGACTGCGAAAATAAGCTTCTGACTCCCCATGCAGAAGGGCTATTTCACAAGAAAAATCTTCTTTTAGGCGCCGATAAAGTTCTAAACAAACATCAATCCGCGGACTGGCCAAGCACACAGAACCACCTCTATCAATGACTCTTGCAAGCACTTGGTAAATCATTTCTGTTTTTCCGGCGCCAGTAACAGCATGCACTAACGTATTCTGTCTTTTCTCTAAGGCATCAAGCAAGCCTTTGGAGACCTTCCCCTGAAACTCTGTCAGTTGCCCCTGCCATTTAAGCACTTTATTTTTAGGAAAATCCTCTTGAGGAAAATAGTAGAGTTTTTGGTCACTCCGTACCCGACCCAAGATTAAGCATTCTCTACAATAATAAGCTCCAACAGGTAGCTGATTTTCTCGTTCAATCAAGCTGTTGCAGCGTCCGCAGCGGAGCTTGCCTTTTTCTTCTCGGATACTGGGAATTTCTTTTGCTTGTGCTCGCAAGCTAGGCTCTAACTGATTTTCTGTAAATATCCGTCCTAAACAATCTTGTAACTCTAACATACTTATTTATTCGTAATTTTTTGGCAAAATTCGTCTTTTTTTGTAAAATATAGTTATGGAATTTAAGACAATTAAAGAAGATGGTATGGTTCAAGAGGAAATTAAAAAATCCCGCTTTATCTGCCATGTAAAACGAGTTTACTCCGAGGAAGAAGCTCGCGCTTTTATCGCGGCTATAAAAAAGGAACATTACAAGGCTACTCATAACTGCTCTGCCTTTATCCTTGGAGAAAAAAGTGATATTAAGCGAACCAGTGATGATGGGGAGCCCAGCGGAACAGCTGGAGTTCCTATGCTGGGAGTCTTAGAAAAGCATGAATTGACTAATCTTTGTGTGGTGGTTACTCGCTATTTTGGCGGTATTAAGCTAGGAGCCGGCGGTCTGATTCGAGCTTATGCCGGCAGTGTTGCTCTAGCTATTAAGGAGATTGGACTGGTTGAGATAAAAGAACAGGCTGGCCTGCGCTTAAAACTGTCTTACAGTCAATATCAGGATTTTGCGAATTTTCTTAAGGCGGAAAATCTTGCTGAATACGATACTGAATTTACAGATACCGTCTCCACCCTTCTTTTTGTTGATAAAGGTGAAAGAGAACTGCTCAAAGATAAACTGACTGAGTTTTTTAAGGGCAAATTGGAGATGATGGATCAAGGACTGCGCCAAGTAGAAATCCCCTGGATGTTTTGACATAAAGAAAAGCTATGGCTCTCATAGCTTTTTTATATTTTACAAAGCGCTTGTTTCATTTTATACTAATTCTATTAAATTATATTGAGGTATGTATCCTATGTCACGTATTTATCAAAACATTACAGAACTAATTGGGCAAACTCCCATCGTCAAATTGAACAACTTGGTTCCAGAAGGAGCTGCTGAGGTTTATGTGAAGTTAGAGGCTTTCAATCCTGGTTCGTCTGTTAAAGACCGTATTGCTCTCAGCATGATTGAGGCGGCTGAACGCGATGGCCTTATCCAGCCTGGCGATACTATCGTTGAAGCAACCAGCGGAAATACTGGCATTGGCCTTTCATGGGTTGGAGCAGCCAAAGGCTACAAGGTTGTCATTGTTATGCCAGAGACCATGAGTGTGGAGCGCCGCAAAATTATCCAAGCTTATGGTGCTGAGTTAGTCTTGACTCCGGGCAGCGAAGGAATGAAAGGTGCTATTGCAAAAGCACAAGAAATCGCCCAAGAACGAAATGGTTGGTTGCCGCTGCAGTTTAATAATCCGGCCAATCCAGAGGTTCACGAACGAACAACAGGAGCAGAAATTATTGCTGCTTTCGGTGAAACTGGACTGGATGCTTTTGTAGGCGGTGTCGGAACTGGCGGAACTATTTCAGGTGTGTCTCATGCTCTCAAAAAAGTTAATCCGGACATCCAAATCTACGCAGTTGAAGCAGACGAATCTGCTATCCTTTCTGGTGAGAAGCCAGGTCCTCACAAAATCCAAGGACTTTCAGCTGGATTCATTCCAGAGACCTTGGATACAGCAGCCTACAACGGTATTGTCCGCGTAACTTCTGATCAAGCACTGGAATTCGGACGCTATATTGGCGGTCAGGAAGGCTTCTTAGTGGGGATTTCATCTGCTGCTGCTATTTTCGCAGCTATTGAAGTAGCGAAAAAACTAGGAGCTGGCAAGAAAGTCCTTGCTCTGGCTCCTGATAACGGCGAACGTTACCTGTCTACCGCTCTCTACGAATTTGATGCTTAGTATTTTTTGAAAACATGTCCATTTCAACTTAGCAATCGGCTATGATTTGAATGGCAATTCTATCTAAGCAAAATATCCTGTTCTCTTATGGAACAGGATATTTTTTAAACTTTTTCTTCTTTTAAGAATTTTTTTGCCTCTTTGATCCAGATAGGCAGCTGTCTGCCTAAAGGCTCAAAACCAATTTTACAGCGGTCATTTGAAAAGCGATGGCGTCTAGGAAGACGGTGCTTTTCTTCTTCTAGGGTCCGCATGGACAGACTGGACTTCCCAGAAAATTCATCATAGTCCACAACCTGTACCAAGACTTGCTGGCCGATCTTTACACTATCATGGATATTTTCAATATAGCCTGGACGAATTTCTGAGATATGAATCAAGCCAATCGTTCCGTTTTCCAGTTCAACAAAAGCTCCATAAGGCTGAATCCCTGTGATTTTGCCTTTTAATTTATCACCGATTTTCATCAGTCTTCAACCTCAATCGTCTCAATCACAACATCTTCCACAGGCTTGTCCATAGCCCCAGTCTCAACAGCTGCAATCTTGTCCAAAACTTGGTAGGACGCTTCATCAGCCAGCTGACCAAAGACAGTGTGGCGCCGATCCAAATGCGGTGTTCCTCCCTGACTGGCATAGACTTCAGCGATAGCTTCAGGCCAGCCGCCGCGGCTCAATTCCTTAGCTGAATAAGGAAGATTTTTATTTTGAACAATGAAAAAT
The DNA here is from genome assembly GCF_963536705.1 of uncultured Streptococcus sp. GTDB lineage: Bacteria > Bacillota > Bacilli > Lactobacillales > Streptococcaceae > Streptococcus. Next base: position 5,222 of record NZ_CAUTAP010000018.1, read on the forward strand.
TGACTGCCGTTAGTATTTGGCCCAGCATTTGCCATGGAAAGAGCCCCACGAATATTGTAAAGCTCAGGTGAAAACTCATCTTCAAATTTCTCACCATAGATAGACTGACCGCCCATACCGGTACCAGTAGGATCGCCACCCTGAATCATAAAGTCCTGAATAATGCGGTGGAAAATCACACCGTCATAATATCCATCTTTAGCAAGGGCAATAAAGTTGGCTACTGTTTTTGGTGCCTGTTCTGGAAAAAGCTGAACTTTCATGTCCCCGTGATTAGTCTTGATAGTCGCTTTTGGACCTTCTGCTGCTGCAAGTTCTACTTGTGGAAAATGTAATTCTTTTTCTACCATACCTAACTCCTCTAAAGCGGCAAAAATACCGTCTTCTTCTACTGTTTTTGTAATATAATCTGCTCTTTTTCGCAGTTCTTCATGGGAAACGCCCATGGCAATGCCAATTCCTGCATAGTCAAACAATTCCAAATCATTGAGTCCGTCGCCAAAAACCATGACATTTTCAGGTTTGAAGCCCAGATGCTCGACAACCTTGGAAACTCCGGCTGCCTTGGAACCTTCTGTCGGCACGACATCTGACGAATGAGGATGCCAGCGAACCAAACGCAGATGCTCCGCTAACGCCTCTGGCAACTGCAGGCCATCTCCTCTATCCTCAAAAGTCCAAAGCTGATAAATATCCTTGTCTAAATGAAAGTCTGGATTTACAGGCAAATCTGGATAAACCACATCAATGGCCTCTGAAATCAGAGAATTTCGATTGGACAAGGCTGCTCCATGGCTGCCGACCAAACCATATTCAATTCCTTCCTCCCGAGCCCAAGCAATATAGGATGTCACTCTATCAGACGGGATAAACGTCTGAGAAATCACCTTCCCTTTGCTGTCTTCGACATAAGCTCCATTCAGCGTAACGAAAAAGTCTGGCTGCAAAGCTCTCAGCTCCGGCACGACACCAAACATTCCTCGACCAGACGCAATACCCGTCAAAATCCCTTTGTCTTTCAACTGCTTGAAAACTGTCTGGATAGAATCTGGGATAAAACCTGTATCCTTGACTCGCAGGGTATCATCTATATCGAAAAAGACAATTTTTATCTTTTTTGCCTTATACTTTAATTTCGCGTCCATATCTCCCCTTGTCCAATCTTAATCTTTTCTATTATACCATTAAAAGTCTTCTTGTGGGACAAGATGGTGCTGAAAAGCATAAACAACTGCCTGAGTACGATCGCTCACCTCCAATTTGGACAGGATATTGGAGACATGAGTCTTGACCGTTTTGAGGGAAATAAAGAGCTCATCCGCAATCCGTTGATTTTCATAACCCTTGGCTAAAAGCCCCAAAATATCACGCTCGCGAGCTGTCAAATCCTCATGGAGCTCAATATGGTTACGATGATACTCCACTTTCTTGCTGACCTCTGTTTCAATGGCAAATTCTCCCTTGGCCACTTTTTTAACGGCACGGAGAATTTCTTCAGCACTGGAAGTCTTGAGCATGTATCCATGAGCGCCTGCATCCAGAACAGGATAAATTTTTTCATTATCCAGATAAGAAGTCAAAATCAGAATCTTTGCTTCCGGCCACTCTTTCAAAATGGCCAGTGTCGCTTCAATCCCATTCATCTCAGGCATGACAATATCCATGATAATCACATCCGGACGACTTGCCAAAGCCTTCTCCACACCTTCTTTGCCATTGACTGCTTCGGATACTTCTGCTATATCCTCTTGCAGTTCCAGATAACTTTTCAATCCCAATCTGACCATTTGGTGGTCATCCACTAACAATATCTTCATGATTTTCTCCTTCTAGTAAAGGTATCGTGATTTCAATAGAAAGACCTTTTCTGGGGGCTGTCAAAAGCTTAAAAGTGCCCGCCATATCCCGTACACGGTCTTCCATATTTTTCAAGCCGTAACTGAGTTCATCCTGAGCCAGCGGATCAAAACCGACGCCATTATCAGATACCTTGATTTTAAGCTCATTAGGCGCCTGATAGAGGTAAATATCCAACCGACTGGCCTGGGCATGCCGCAGTGTGTTGTTGATAATTTCCTGCATGATTCTGAAGACATGCTCCTCCATCTGTTTAGGTAGATGCCCAACCTGATGATTGAAGTGAACATCAATGTCGCTTTTATCAGTCAGCTCCTTGATAATCACATCCATACCTTCGACCAGAGTCTTATTTTCCAACTCTGTAGGTCGTAGGTGGAGCAGAAGAATCCGCAAGTCCTTCTGGGCTGTGTCAAGAATATCTGCAATCCCCTTGAGCTGCTTTTGCAGTTTTTCTCCATCAAGCCGTTCTACATTTCCTGCTACTCCTGACAGAATCATATTGGCTGCAAATAATTCCTGACTGACAGTATCGTGCAAGTCACGCGCAATCCGCCGCCGTTCTTTTTCGATAATTTTCTCTTCCGTCTGCAGGGTTTGGTTTTCAGACTTTTGGAGATTTTCTGTCAGACGGTGCAGCCTTCTCTCAAGCTGATGCAGAGAGCTATCCAGTTCAGGCTGATCTGTCGGCTCCAGCCTCCGTCCATCCAGCAAAGACCGAAGATTTTTTTGCACATGGGCTACCGACAGATATTGTATCAAGCGGGCCGCAATCACAATCAGAATGGTCAGTGATAAACCGATAATCACAACAAAGAACACAAAAGACTGCAACAGCTCCAAATCATTAAAGAGCTCCTGCCAAGTGAAATCAAAAATATTGAAAATATAATGGAAGATGATAAATAAGACAAAGAAAGTATAGAGGAGAATGAGAAAATAATTAGATTTCTTCACTTTCTGACAACCTCCACATTTCCTAAGAAGCTGACGAGGACAATCTTCACTGTCTTATTGGCCCGTTTATAGTCTGGTGTCGTCAGCGAAATGGTTTCATTGCGTAGCTTGCGGGACGGATGATGCAGAAAGTTTAGCTCCCCGTAAAGAGTATTGATTTGCAGCTGAATTTCCACATCCAGCGGCACAATAATCTTGGTATCGCCAAAACCTTTTCGAATGACAATGACATTATCATGGTTGACCAAAATCACGTCTTCCAAATGAATGGTGTCTTTCCCAACAATGCGCAAGAGATTGATGTCGTGGAATTGACAGCTGTCCTTAGAAAAATGCTGCAGGTCCCCCAACCAGCGATTCTTTTCACTCTGAATTTCCACATCTTCTTCGTAAACGAGATGGGTTTCTTGATTTTCCTTATAGATATAAGGGTAGGCCACAATCATTCCATAAACCAGCGCGAATAAAAGGGCAGCAATGACGTAGGGATTGAGCATGATAATGAAAAACAGCATAATCATGGAAGCGACCAGCAGAAAATTCCCTTTTTGCTTGCCGAAGTAATAATAGAGCAGCAGCAAAAAAAGGACCAAGATAATGACAACTCGTGAAAAATCAGCTGCCAACATGGTAACCAATGCCATGGATAATAAGACTGTTTCAACAAAAACAAATAATTGAACCTTCCACATAGCCGTTTCCTTTCTCTACCTTCCTATTTTAACAAAATTAGGCCAAAAATCCTCCGTCCAAGGCATGAAATGGGGAAATTTGTCCAGCAAAAAAGAAAAAACCATCCGTTTTAAGCTGAAAAACTTAAAATGGATGGTTTATTAATCAACCATCAGATGAGCTGGAACTAGTTCCATGTCCGCTATCTTCAGACGATGAGCTGCTCTTTGAGCTGCTACTAGACGATGAAGATGATGAGCTAGATGACGATGGTGTTGTTGCTTCTGTCACGTAAAGAGTGATTTTTTCATTAGATTTGAGGTTAATTGTCTGACCAGCCGCTGGTGACTGAGAAGTTACCAAGTCTGCCTGAGTCGAAGTGACCGAACGGTCAACAACTCGTTCAATTCGGGAAGAAGAAATCCCCATTTGAATCAAGTAAGAACGTGCATTCGCATAGGTATACTGCATACTGCCAAAATCAGGCATGGACACACTAGTCACTTCTTTCGCCACTGTCAGCTTGATCTTATGATTAGAAGTCAAATCATAAGTCGAACCAGCTGCCGGAGACTGGCGAATGACCTGACCTGGCTCGTATTCGTCCGATTCTTCCTCAACAATCTCAATTAATTTCTCAGAAACATTATAGTTTGTTTTCAGATTTTCAACTACGGCTGATTTTGCTTGACCGACATAATCTTCCATTACAAAGGTCTTGGGTCCCTTGGAAATAATCAGGTCAATCTTGCTGCCTTCGCGGCGCTGACTATTGGCCTGTGGATCAGTTTTAATGACTTTTCCAGATTCGACATTGTCGCTGTATTCTTCCTTTTCCTCTCCGACAACCAGCTTCTTAGCTTCAATAGCGGAGCGAGCCTCTGCTACAGTCTGACCAGAAACATCTGGCACGCTGGTATTGGATGGGCTGTTATAAAGAAGGACGACAAAGGCGGCCAAAACCAATAAGACTGCAAAGAAAAGTACTTTGTAACGCGTTCTCAAACGACGTTTCTTTGGAACTTTCTTAACCGCATCTGGTGTCTCTTCCTTAACTTCAGTCGCTTCCGCTTTAGGCGGTGTTGACTTAACAGGTGGAACTGCTGGCTGCGGTACAGGCGAGATTTTTGGCAAGGTCTTGGTGTCTGCTTTCGCTACATCATCAAAGACCAATTTCTTTTCATTGCGACGCTCATAAGATAAGCTGCTGGACAAGTCAACATACATCTCTGCAACTGACTGATAACGATCCGTCAGTTTTTTGGCTGTTGCCTTAATGACGACATTTTCCAAGGCCTGAGGAACATTAGCATTTTCAGAAATGATGGATGGCAGCGGCTTTTGGAAATGCTGAAGGGCAATCGTAACGGCACTATCCCCATCATAAGGGATATGACCTGTCAACATCTCATAAAAAATAATCCCCATCGCATAAATGTCACTCTGAACAGTTGCTTTAGAGCCACGTGCCTGCTCAGGTGATAGATAATGAACCGAGCCTAGCATTGAGTTAGTCTGAGTCAGACTTGTCTCTGCAAAGGCCACCGCAATCCCAAAGTCTGTTACCTTGGCATTGCCATCCGGGGTTAAGAGGACATTTTGTGGTTTCAGGTCACGATGGACAATGCCGCGTGTATGCGCTAAGCGCATTGCTAGCAAGATTTGTCCCATGATTCTGACTGCTTCTTCATTTGAAATCGGAGAATTCTCTTTGATATAGCGCTTGAGGTCAAGACCTGCCACGTATTCCATAGCCAGATACTGCTGGCCATCTTCTTCCCCAATATCAGTAATCCGAACGATGTGCGGATGGTCCAAGTCAGCCATCGCCTTGGCTTCCCGCTGGAAACGCGCGACAGCGATAGGATCTGTCTGGTAATTGGTCCTAAGAACCTTTACCGCAACTTCCTCACCATCCAAAATCAAGTCCTTGGCCAGATAGACATCTGCCATGCCTCCGCGGCCAATCTGCTTAATGATTTTATATCGCCCGGCAAAGATTTTGCCGATTTGAATCATGCCTTATCCTCCTTGTCAAAGCGAACCAGAGCAACTGTGATGTTATCCAGTCCTCCAGCATTGTTGGCAAAGCGAATTAAGGTTTCTGTTTTTTCAGACAGGCTGATGTCACTGGTGACAATGTCACAAATTTCACTGTCAGAAATCATATTGGTCAGACCGTCACTGTTGAGCAGAAGATAGTCACCATCCTCCAAAGTAATCATGCCATAGTCAGGCTGCACTTCGTCTTTTTGACCAATAGACTGGGTAATGATGTTCTTCTGCGGATGACGCTCTGCTTCTTCTGGAGTAATCTGTCCAGCTTTCAATAAAGCATTAACAAGCGAGTGATCATTGGTCAGCTGACGGTATTCATCACCGCGAATCAAGCCGATACGAGAATCACCGATATGGGCATAGATGGCTTGATTATCAATGATAGCCAAAGCTTCCAAAGTCGTGCCCATGCCCTTGTATTCTTCATCTTGACCAAATTGATGAATGCGCTGATTTTCCTCTTCCAAATGCTCCGCAAACCATTCACGCACCTGATTCACCGAATCAATCTGTGTATCAACCCAGGCAGCTCCTAAGTCTGTCACAGCCATTTCGCTGGCAATGTTTCCAGCTCTGTGACCGCCCATACCATCTGCCAAGATAATCAGGGTCTTGCCCGCCCGATTCACAAAAAGATTGGCATAATCTTGGTTATTTGTACGCTTTTGACCAACATCTGTTAATAATGAAATTTCCATACTGTCAGTTTCCTCCTCTTATTCCGATATCTTCCTAAATTGACTGATAAAAAATCCGTCGCTTTCATATAATTCCGGCGTAATCAAGATACAGCCGTCTTTGACGATATCTTTTCTTTCATGGTCTAATAAGACTTGCTCAAAGTTCGGATGACTGGCCAGAAATTTCTCGACAACCTCAAAATTCTCTTTGGCCACAATCGTGCAAGTACTATAAGCTATTATACCACCTTTACGTAGACTTTGACAAACGCTGTCTAGTATATCCAGCTGAATTTTTTGTAAATTCTCAAAATCTGCATTTTCTTTATTATATTTTATATCCGGTTTGCGGCGAATTAAGCCAATACCTGAGCAAGGAGCGTCCACCAGGATTTTATCGAAAGCATCTGGGCCAAATGTCTCAAACACCTTGGTCGCGTCTAGCTTTTTCGTAGTGATTTTATCAGCCAAGCCCAGTCTTTCTGCATTTTCTTCTACGAGCTCTAACTTATGATCGTAGAGATCTAAGGCTGTAATGTGACCGTTCGTCAGATAGGAAGCCATGTGGACAGTCTTGCCGCCCGGTGCACTGCAGGCATCCAGAATCTGCTCCTCTCCTTCGATGTCCAGAGTTGGAGCCACAAGCTGGCTAGACTCATCCTGAATCGTAATCGCTCCGCTTTCAAAGAGCTGATGCCCAGCAAAATGCCCCTGTCTTTTAACCAAGGCTGACGGAGATAAGAGCGAGTCCTCAGCCCCTAAAAGCTGGCGAAGCTCTGCCTTGCGCGACATATCCGTCACGCGAATGCTGGCCTTGCTGCGAACAAAGAGACTGGCAAAGATAGCTAGAGCTCTTTCTTCGCCAAACTCTTCTATCAGGTCTTTGACCAGCCAGACCGGCAAAGAATACTGGATCGAATAGCGCTTGTTTTTGCGCTTGATTGTTTCAAAATCAGCCACACCCTCACGCTCAATCCTACGTAACAAGGCATTGGCAAATTTTTCGCTGCCTCGTTTACGTATTTTCGCAATCTCAATAGCCTCATGAACAGCTGCATGCTGAGGGATTTTGTCCAGATAGAGCATCTGGTACAGACTGAGCATAAGCAGAATGTAGAGCCAGTTATCTAATTTATCCCTATCCTCAATCAGATGGGAAAGATACCATTCCAGAGTGATTTTCCGAGCAACTGTGCCGTAAACCAGCTCTGTTACCAGACCTTTATCTGCTTGACTCAGCGGACTTTGACTCAGAGCTCGATTTAAGGCGATATTGGAATAGGCTCCTTCTTCAAAAACTTCTTCCAAAATTTCCAAGGCCTGCCAACGGGCCGTTTTTTGCTTACTTTCCAAAAGTATCTCCTAGGGACAGGCTGCGGCCCAGTCCATTCAAAAAATCAACGATAGCCATCTTGGGCTTACCAGCAGGCTGAACCGTCTTCAGCGAGAGGGCTCCCTTACCAGCTGCAACCACCAGTTCTTTTTTACTAATAGACAATATCTGTCCCGGCTGACCGCTACCAGCCATCATATCTGCTTCGTAAATCTTAAAGCGTTGCCCCTGCAGCAAGGTATGAGCTACTGGCCAAGGATACATGCCACGAATTTGATTGAAAATTTGGCGGTTTGTTTTGCTCCAGTCTATCCTCTCTTCTTCTGGGCTGATATTCGGAGAGAAAGTGACCTGACTAGGATCCTGCGGCTGAGGAATGATCTGCCCTGCCCTGTAGGCTGGCAGCACATCCAATAACAGATCTCGACCAATAAGCGCCAATTTTTCAAAGAGAGTTCCGACATTATCAGTCTCTTCAATCGGCGTTGCCTTGCTGGCTATCATGTCTCCAGCATCCATTTCCTTGACCATTTCCATAATCGTAACACCCGCTTGCTCATCACCATTGATCAGAGCATAGTGAATGGGCGCACCACCTCGGTATTTAGGCAGCAAGGAGGCATGAACATTCACCGCAAAATCAACACTGTCCAGCAAGCGACTAGGCAAAAACTGCCCAAAAGCAGCTGTCACAATACCATCTGCTTCTAAGTTCATCAGCTCCTCTAAATCCGAGCTTTGAGCCAGTTTTTCCGGTTGATAAACCGGTAGCTTGTATTCCAAGGCTAGCTCTTTTACCGGAGTCATGCGGATCTCTCTTTTACGGCCGACGGCACGGTCCGGCTGCGTTACCACTGCTAACACTTCGTATTGACCGCTATCCAGCAACCCTTTTAGGACAGTCGCTGAGAAGTCCGGTGTTCCCATAAATATTATTTTCATCATTTTCAACTATTGATTCCTTCTTTGTTCCTTCCCTTATTATATCAGAAGTCGTCTACAACAATCTTAATCTCGGCTAAAATGCTTCACATAAAATTTTGTGGCTCATTATCAATTGTCAGGCGTAAATCTTTATTGTCCCGATTCTGCGTCCAGTCCAAGACTTGATTTAGCGTCGCCTGCAGCTTGTCCTCAAAGCGATATTTGAGTAGAATCTGATAATGATAGAGATTGTGGGTGCGGGCAATCGGCTTCGGCGTTGGACCCAGGATTTGCACTTTTTCTGACAGACCGCTTCGCAGAATATCCATAACCTCATAGGCTTTTCGAACTGCTGTCTCTTCGTCCTTGTGCGACAGGGTTAGACCGACCGTAAAGTAATATGGCGGATAGCCTAGCTGCCGGCGGATTCCCATTTCATAAGCATAAAATCCTTCATAATCCTGCTGCTTGGCAAACTCAATCGCATAATGATGAGGATTGTAGGACTGGATAAAGACCTGACCAGCCTTTTCAGCCCGACCAGCCCGGCCAGCCACTTGAGTCAGCAGCTGGAAGGTTCGCTCTGAAGAGCGAAAGTCCGGTAGATTAAGAGCAGTATCCGCATTGAGAACGCCAACTAGCGTCACATTTGGAAAATCCAATCCCTTGGCAATCATCTGGGTGCCTAAGAGAATATCTGCCTGCCCCTGACCAAAGCTTTCTAAAATGGCTTCATGACTGCCTTTCTTACGGGTCGTATCTACATCCATCCGCAAAATGCGAGCCTGTGGAAAGAGCTGAATCAACTCATCATAAGCTTTCTGCGTCCCAGTACCATAATAGCGAATGCTGCGGCTGGCACAGTTAGGACAACTCTGAGGAATATTCTTAGCAAAACCACAGTAGTGACAGTTCATGGTCTTGGTGTCCATATGCAGGGTCAGAGAAATATCACAGTTAGGACAGCTATCAACGGTCCCGCATTCTCGACACATAACAAAGCTGGAATACCCCCGCCTATTAAGCATAAGAACCGTCTGCTCTCCCTTATCCAGACGATCTTGAATAGCCTTTAGCAGAACCGGGGTGAAATTACTGGCTTCATGCTGCCCGATGTAATCCCGAAAATCCACCACTTCCACTTGAGGAATCTGCGCCAGCGGATTTGCGCGCTTGCTGAGCAGCTGAAAATCATAGACACCGCGACTTGCTCGAGCACGGCTCTCCAAGCTCGGAGTCGCCGAACCCAGCACTAAAACAGCTTGATTGTACTGAGCTCGCAGGAGAGCAACCTCTCTGGCATGATAGCGAGGATTGGAATCCTGCTTATAAGAGGATTCATGCTCTTCATCAATGATGATGGCTCCAATATTTGTCATCGGAGCAAAAATAGCTGAACGCGCCCCGACAACAACCTGAGCAGCTCCTCGCTCCACCTTGCGCCACTCATCGTATTTCTCACCGTCAGACAGGCCTGAATGCAAAATAGCAACTTGGTCGCCAAATCTAGAGATAAAGCGATCTGTAACCTGCGGAGTCAGAGAAATCTCTGGAACCAGCATGATAGCGGTCTTTCCCTGAGCCAGTGCCTCTGCGATGACCTGCAGGTAAACTTCGGTCTTCCCACTGCCTGTGACCCCTTCTAAAAGGACTGGCTGAGAATGACTCTGACCAATTTTCTGAGTGATTGCCGCAACCGCTGCAGCTTGTTCATCATTTAGGGTCAGACTTTGCTGCTGTCGCTCCTTTTGGAAATAAGCAACAGAACGGCTGATTTCTCTATCCTCAATGCTAATTAGGTTTTCTTTGATAAAGTAATTAATAATATCGCGCGAAAAATTTTCTCGCAAATCTGCCAAGAGCTGGCTATCCTGCTGCTCTAGCAAGACTTCTTTTAATGCTTGTTTTTTCTTGGCCTGTCGGGGAAGGTCATGATTTTGCAAAGCGGTATGATTAACCTGATACCATTTCTCAGTCTTAATATGCTTCTTGTCCGTCGCCTGATACTCCAGCCGAATGCGGCCAGTTTGGGTCAGTCGCATCAGCTTGGCCTGGCTTTTCTTGTCCAAATCAGAAAAGCGAAGACTGTCCTCCTGACCAAAGATAGCTGAGCGTTCCTCATCATTCAGCAGCTCCGTCGGATAGAGTAGTTTATCATAGCTGGAGTTGAGAAGACTAGGCAGCATGGCCTTTAAAAGGCTAATCTTATAGGAAAAGACTGACTTGCGCAGCTCGTCCGCCAGCCAGAGCTGTTCCTGATTCAGCACGGGACTGAAATCAAGGACTTCCGCAATCTCCTTCAGCTCTTCTTGGTCTCCTGTCTCATCAAAACCAACCACAATCCCTTGAATCAAGCGATTTCCCTGCCCAAAAGGAACATGAACCCGCATACCAGCTGCCAGCATCCCTGCAAACTCTTCTGGAATAGCATAACTATAGGGCTTGTCCGTCTGCATCAGAGGAACATCCACAATAATCTTTGCCACCTTCATATTCTCACCCCACTTTCCTAAACATCATTACAGAAAAAATAAGATTGAGCATCCCCAACCTTAAATCTTCTCACCTTCTTCTTTTTCTTTAGCGATTTGCTCTTTAATCTTGCGTTCTTCTTCTTCTTTACGCAGGCGCTCTTCTTCTGCTCGACGACGAACTGCCTCGCGCTTGCCTTCTGGATCTGGATGGATAACAACATTACCGGATTCAATTTCTTCCAAAGCACGAAGAGTGGATTTGACAGACTTGAATTCCTGCGTAGCGGGAGCTCCAGCTTCAAGCTCATGCGCGCGCTTAGCTTCTAAAATAACCAAGGAATACTTTGACGGAACCTTGTCCAGCAAAGTGTCAATAGACGGTTTTAACATCATAATTTTCTACCTAATTTCTAACTTTCTATCGAATAATCGTTTCATTTTTTGGAAGCATGTCCTGATAACGGCCGATAACACGGTCTACTCGGAAATGCTCTGCTTCAATCACGCGCTTGACACGGTCGGCAGCCAGCGGAACCTGATCATTGACAATGGCATAATCATACTCGCGCATGAGGGCAATTTCTTCTTTGGCCTTTTCAATGCGCTGGGCGATAATCTCAGCACTGTCTGTCCCACGGCCGACCAAGCGGTCTTTGAGTTCTTCTAAGTCTGGAGGAGTCAAAAAAATAAAGACGGCATCTGGAACTTTTTTCTTGACTTGCAAAGCTCCCTGAACCTCAATCTCTAAGAAGACATCAATACCTTTATCCAACGTTTCATTGACATAAGTCAGAGGCGTCCCGTAGTAGTTTCCTACATACTCTGCGTACTCCAGCATCTGTCCCTGACGAATCAGCTCTTCAAACTCCTCGCGAGTGCGGAAGAAATAGTCAACTCCATCCACTTCACCTGGACGCTGAGGACGAGTCGTCATGGATACCGAGTACTGGAATTGGTTATCAGTGCTTTCAAAAATTTCTCGTCTAACAGTCCCTTTTCCTACACCAGAGGGACCAGAAAAGACGATTAGTAAGCCTCGTTCCGTCATCATGTCTCCTTCACAGTCTTTCTATCTAGTGTAACAAAATTAGGCTGATATTTCAAGAGGATAGGAAGAAATGTATGTGTCTAGAGTTTTGAGAAAATAGAAAAAATAAGCAAGCAATCATACGGAAAACCAAATAGGCCAGCAGAACATTCAAGAAAAAAGCAATCTGTTACCAGACTGCATTTCTTCTTTATTTTGCGTAGTCAACGGCTCGCATCTCACGGATAACTGTTACCTTGATATTGCCTGGATATTCTAAGTTATTTTCGATCTTTTCACGAACATCGTGAGCCAAAATCGTAATCTTGTCATCCTTAATCTTGTCCGGCTGAACCATAATCCGGATTTCACGACCGGCTTGTAAAGCAAAGCTGTTCTTGACACCCTTGAAGCTATTAGCGATTTCTTCCAAATCTTGGAGACGCTTGATATAGCTTTCCAGAGATTCACTGCGGGCACCTGGACGAGCAGCACTGAGAGCGTCTGCTGCAGCTACGATAACAGCAATGACACTTTCCGCTTCCACATCTCCGTGGTGACTGGCAATGGTATTAACAACAACTGGATGCTCCTTGTACTTACAAGCCAGTTCTGTCCCTATTTCCACGTGGCTGCCTTCAACCTCACGGTCGATAGACTTGCCAATATCATGGAGGAATCCAGCACGGCGAGCTAAATTGGCATTTTCACCCAACTCAGCAGCGATGATACCGGAAAGCTTGGCCACCTCAATAGAGTGTCGCAGGACGTTCTGACCATAAGAAGTACGGAACTGCAAGCGCCCCATGATTTTCATCAGATCAGGATGCAGGTTAGGTGCTCCGATTTCATAAGCTGCGGCTTCCCCGTACTCACGGATGCGATTGTCAATTTCCAGACGGTTCTTCTCAACCAACTCCTCGATGCGAGCTGGATGAATACGCCCATCTTTCAAGAGTGCTTCCATGGTCATACGAGCAATCTCGCGGCGAATCGGATCAAAACCTGAGAGAGTGACTACTTCAGGCGTATCATCAATGATGACATCAATACCAGTCAGACTTTCAAAAGTCCGGATATTACGACCTTCACGGCCAATAATCCGGCCCTTCATACTGTCATCTGGCAGATGCACCGTTGAGTTGGTTTGCTCAGCGACATAATCACCGGCAATACGCTGCATGGCTTGGACCAAGATATTCTTCGCAACCTTGTCAGACCGCTCTTTGATATCTTGCTCCGCATCCCGAATCCTAGTCGCAATCTCTTTAGAAAGTTTGTCCTCGGTCTGCGTCAAAATAATATCACGCGCTTCTGTCTGCGATAGCGAAGCAACTCGCTCCAGCTCTGCTGCCTTCTGCTTTTCAAGTTCCGCTACTTGTTCTTCACGCGCATCAATGTGTTTAGATTTATCTGAGAGACTTTGTTCTTTTTGCTCCAAAGTCTTTTCTTTGTTGCTTAAATTATCGTCTTTGCGGTCAAGAGTAGAAGCACGCTCTGTCAAGCGGCTTTCGATTTGTTTCAACTCTTGACGTTCAGACTTAAATTCTGCATCAACTTGTTCACGATATTTTCTGGCTTCTTCTTTTGCCTCCAAAAGTGCTTCTTTTTTAAGCGAACTTGTTTCCCGCTTGGCTTCTTTGATAATCAAATCAGCTTCGCGTTCAGCCTGTCCGCGTAAATTGGTTGCTTCTTGTTCAGCATTTAAAAGAGTAAGCTCTGCAGCTTCTTTAGATGATTTCATCTTAGCTGAGACACTTACATATCCAATCACTAAACCAATGATGGCAGCAAAAACAGACATAATTATAGGAAATAGGTCCATGTTTTTACTCCAAATCTATTTAATTGTTGAATTCAAAATTCCATACTATTCTATCACAAATCTAAAAAATTCACAAACCTATTTTTTGAAATTCAAGAAAGCTTTTGTCCATTTTTTAGAGACAAAATCATCAAAGTTTGTAGAAGCCCGAGCACCAAAACTCTTTCAAACTATAGACAAGATTATTCAATCTTTTCATTCCCCTAAGACCTAAACTTTATTCCCAAATAAAAAATTTTTATGCTATAATCAGAGAAGAAAAGATGCATATGAGACAGGCTTTTTCTTCGCTAACAAGACAAACCTATGGCTTGATATCACTAGAAAAAACTTCTCGCACTTGCTAAATTGTAAAGGAGAAACCATGTCTAAAGAAGTTATCGTTGAAAGCTTTGAGCTGGATCACACCATCGTCAAAGCGCCTTACGTCCGCCTTATCGGAGAAGAAACTGGCCCTAAAGGCGACATCATTTCCAATTTTGATATCCGTCTGGTTCAGCCGAATGAAGATTCAATCCCGACAGCCGGTCTGCATACTATTGAGCATTTGCTGGCCATGCTGATTCGCAAACGCATTGATGGTATGATTGACTGCTCACCTTTTGGCTGCCGCACTGGTTTTCACATGATTATGTGGGGCCAACACAGCTCCAGCCAAATTGCTCAGGTCATCAAATCCTGTCTGGAAGAAATTGCTGAAACAACTAGCTGGGAAGATGTCCCTGGAACAACCATTGAATCCTGCGGAAACTACAAGGATCACAGCCTCTTTTCAGCCAAAGAATGGGCTAAGCTCATTCTCAGCCAAGGGATCTCTGATGATGCCTTTGAACGCCATGTGATTTAAAACAATAAAAAGTTCTCGAAATCGAGAACTTTTTTTGTGCATGTATAATGAAATCCATTAACAAACTGGAAAGTCAGTTTCTGAAGAAATATTCACAGATGACTAGAAATCAAGCGAGTCAGCATGACCCGGTCCATTTCCGACGAAGTAGCCAGTCTTACAGTTGATACTGAAGAGGTAGGTGCCGTCTGGCTTGAAGAGGTTATAGTAGCCGTTTCCTTTGATAATATTAACGCGTTCCAGAATATAGTTGTCTCCAGAAATGTAGCCGCGCTCACGAGAAGTTTGCAAAATCTTCTCCAGAACACCAGGATTGAATGTCCAAGCTGGATTGTTGACGTCATCAATAGCTGCTTGGTTATAAGGGACACGACTGAGATCTCTCTGCAGATTTACTCCATTGCTAGGAAGACCATAACCAGAGTATGAGCTGGAAGCCCCTGAACCAGAAGCAGACGAGCTTGAACCGCCACTTGTACCTGCACCTGTACCTCCTTGATCAGTAGCAGGAGCCGGTGTTGGAACCTGTTGGCCGCGTCCTTGGGCAATTGCTGCCTTTAGAACTTCATCTAGCTTAGCATTGCCACTTGATACATCTGAGAAAGTCGCATTTGTATTAGCCTTGGCTTCCTTGTTCAAGACACCGTCAGTAATCGCTCCGCCATCAAACTGCGAATTGACACTTTGAATAGCTGAAATTTGTTTCACTAGGGAATCATACTTGCTCTTGGCTGCATCATAGTCTTTGCTGCCTTTTAGCTTTTCAAGTAAGGTTTTTAATTTTTCCAAGTCGCCGAATTTACTGTTTTTGACAGCTGTTTGATTGCTATCTGTGAAGAATGCAGCATACTCATCATTAAAGGACTTCAGATCCTTGGCAATATTATCAGAGCTAGACGAAGACGAGCTCTTTTTGCTAGACTGCGATGTTGAAGAGCTGGAGCTTGTAACGGTCTTGTGGCCCCAATTATGCCCCAGAGCAAAGTAAAGCCCTGTGCCCGCTACAGCAATCCCTAAAAGTCCTAAGACTGGATAAAGGAAAGCTTTTTTCTTGTAGAAAGGCGTCTTAGGAACCTGTAATTCCTTCTCATCAAGCGGCTCCGGAATAGGACCGTAAGATGTCTTTTGAACGGGAGCAGCAGGAATCGAATCTGCCTGCTCTGAGCGTTGACTGCGAGAACCTAAGGGGTTTGGAGCTGCTTCTGGCTCACTTGCTGTCTCAGTGCCTGTCAACTGAGCTGTTGGAATCTCCTGTTCACTTTCAACCTCTTGCCGTCTTTCTTTGATGAAGTCGGTCAAATCAGAAGAGGCTTGCTCAGCTTGAGCAGCTTCCTGCTCCTGCAGCTTTCTGATTTTCTGAGTTTCAAATTTTCCAGCTTCGATTTCCTGACGGTGCTGCTTGATGTACTTATCCAGCACATTGTCGCTTTCATTCACACCGGCTTCCAGCTCCTCTTTTTTACGAGTAGCTTGACCGACTGTCATTTCCTTGGCCTCTTCAAAATCAAGGACCGACTCTTTCTTTTCTTCTTCCGGTGAGTAGTTTTCTTCTTTCGTCACGGCAAATCCTTTCTAATCTAACTGACGTTTGACCCGCTGGCCAAAATACTGATATAAATCAACTTTTAAAGTTCCATTATAAAGTTTGCGTTTTTTATCGGCCTGACTGCCATATTTACTTTCAAAAGCTTCATCGCTAGTCAGGATAAACTTGCTCCAAGTTTTGAGCGGAGCAAAGGTTTCCCCCATTTCCTGATAAAGTCGTGTCACAGCCTCATCATCTAGGAGGCGCTCCCCATATGGCGGATTAGAGATAATCACACCATTAATCTTATCTGTATGCAAATCCTGCAGACGCATCTGCTTGAAGTGAATCTGCTCTGCAACTCCTGCTTGCTCAGCGTTTTTTCGAGCTAGTTCTACCATACGGCCATCGATATCCGAGCCAGAAATATCCAGCTGAATGGTCTGATCAATCTGACTGAGTGCAGTCGAGCGAGCCTGTGCTACCAAGTCTTTATCTACCCAATTCCAGTCTTCAAAGGCAAAGGAACGATGAAGTCCTGGTGCCATCTTCATCCCTATCATAGCAGCCTCGATACAAAAAGTACCAGAGCCGCAAGTCGGATCAATCAAAGGCTTATCTGGATACCAATTGGACAGGAGTAAAATGGCCGCTGCCATATTTTCCTTAATCGGTGCACCGCCTTTATCGACACGATAGCCACGTTTGAAGAGGCTAGACCCTGTTGTATCAATCATGACCGTCGCTACATCTTTTAGAATAGAAACCTCTATCCTAAACTCAGCTCCATTTTCCTGCAAAGGAACCCCTTCCGGACGAGCATAATGCTTCTGCAGCTTCTTGACAACTGCCTTTTTAGAAATAGCCTGAACACTGGGCTCATTGTGAAGTTTTGACTTGACGCATTTGGCCTTGGAAATAGGAAATTTAGTTCCCAGCGGTAGATAATTCTCCCAATCCAGAGCAAAAACTCCCTGAAAGAGCTCTTCGAAAGTCTTGGCTGGAAAACTGCCAACTACAATCTTAATCCGATCGGCCGCGCGCAGCCAGAGATTGGTTTGAATAATCGTGCTGACATCACCCTCGAAGCGAACTCGGCCATTTTCGATCTGACAATCAAATCCCAGCTCTCTGATTTCACGGCCGACGACAGCTTCTAGCCCTGCCGCTGCGGTCGCAATTAAATTAAATTTTTCTTTCATCTCGGCTTTTAAATGGATTCCAATCTATACAAACAAAGGGAGTGAGACAAAAATCGTGATTTCGTCACATCGATTTTCCTCACTCTCCCTTTTTAAATTTTGGGCTGAGAAGGTTTCGCTGCCATTTATCAGCTAGCTCATTCCTTGAAATATCCATCAGACAAATGAAGCAACAGCTAGTTGAACTTGGCAGAGAATAGAGCGCTCAGCCACTCTCTTGCTATTCTATTATAAAATTTAAAGAGGACAGGACTTGACGTCCCAGCCTCAGCCTATATGCAATTTTCTGTAAGCCATGTTTTGTTCCGGAAATGACTAGGTACCATTTCCTTCGATAATCATCTGTCTACTGTTTCCAGTCAGAGTGCTATGTTCGTTTCCACGCATTCCATGCCCCGACCAAAGTTTGGGTTGCTAGCTTGAGGGGTTTACCGCGTTCCACTTCTTCTGTTTCCAGAAGAACTACGTCACTGTGGCACTTTCAGACCTAATCAGACATATCCAAAGACTTAGCCCTTTCAGTCGCCGTAACGGAAAAATCCGTCCCTAGGCTTATTTCTTCGCCTAGCACAAACACTACCGGCATCACAGCCAGTGCTAGCATGGACTTTCCTCATGAAAATCTAAAATTTCCACGCGATTATCCAAAAATTGCACTGTTCTAAAAAGAACCATTATTCACGATCCAGAATTTGTTTTCCGAATACTTCCTTTTCAAGACGGTTCAAGCGCTTCAAGATATCAAAATTAGTCGCAGAAGTCATCTGAGGGAAGCTTTCTGCAGTTGACTGAGTCGCTTGTGTTGATTGGACAGGCTGAGTCGGCTGAACCGGTGCTTTTTCAACCGGCTTCGCAGCTAACTCTTCCTTGAGACGGCGATTTTCCTCACGCAGCTCCTTTACCAAGGCTGCGTAAGTCTCATAATCTTTGATAATATCATCCAAAAACTCATCCACTTCGGACTTACTATAGCCGCGTACTTCGCGCTTAAAATCCTGATCAAAAATATCTTTTGCTGTAAAAATAATACTTGCCATCTTCTCTCTCCAATCTAGTTTATCATATTCAATTATAAACAAAATGCCTAATAAAAATCAAGATTTATCATCTAATTTCCCGAAAAATTTTCGGCCACTTCATTCAAGTCATCAAATGTTAATTTTTTGATAAAATATTGTTCTTGTTTTTTCATTTCTTGGTAAAGATATTTCAGTTTTGTCTCCTGTTCTTCATCATAAAAGAGGTAGGCTCCGTCTGTATTTTGAATGATGAAGTGATTGTAATCACGAAACTGACTAGGATTTTGGTAGTTCGGATAAGCATACTTGACAAAATCGGTTTGCTTAAAAGCAGCTAATTTTGCCTGATTGGCTTCATTCCAATTTTCACCTTGATTCTCAAAGAGAAAGATGGTTGCCGTCTGAAATTCATAGTCTTTTTTCAATTCATTAGCTAGATCCAAAACCCAAGACTCGAAGCCCAGATTACCCATAAAAACCAGCCAATCCACTCCGTCTTCCAAAAAACGGATTAAATCCCTCTTAGCGGCTTCTTTTATGATGTTTATTCTCATATCTTTTTCCGTCGAAATGCCGATTTCAAAGGCTTTGTAGCCTGTTATTAGTAGACTGGTCATTTATTCTCCCTTAAAAAATTTTTTTGTGGTATAATAGAGTGATGCTATTGTACCAATAAGGAGTTTTATGGTCAACTATCCGCATAAGCTAAAGGCAAAAAGCAGTATCAACAGGCCTGTTCCCGGCATTGTTAACTTTGCCAATCGTGGGATGTCTTTTGAAAAGATGATCAACGAATCCAACAGCTACTATCTAAGCAGAGGACTCGCTGTCATCCATAAAAAGCCTACCCCCATTCAGATTGTCAAGGTTGATTATCCACACCGTAGCCGAGCCAAGATTGTAGAGGCTTATTTTCGGCAAGCTTCCACAACAGACTATTCTGGAGTCTACAAGGGCCATTATATTGACTTTGAAGCCAAGGAAACCCGACAGAAAAAATCGATGCCCATGAAAAATTTTCATTCGCATCAGATTGAGCATATGGAGGCAGTCCTTGAGCAAAAGGGTATCTGCTTTGTCTTACTGCATTTTTCCAGCTTAAGGGAGACTTACCTGCTTCCCGCTTCTTATTTAATTGAGTTTTACAAGATCGACAAGGGAGGGAAGTCCATGCCTCTAACTTACATCCAAGAGCATGGTTATCCGATTGAAATGCAACAGCTTCCCAGCATCCCTTATCTTGAAATTATCGAACAAAAACTACTAGGTGGTATTATAAATGAATAAACAAACTCTTATGCAGGCTTTGAAATATCTTGCAAGTGCACTTATAACCCTGCTTATGATTGGATTCGTGATTGGCTGTTTGGTATTTACCTACTATGCGGTCAAGGCTCCTAAGCTTTCTGAAAAAGACCTCATCGCGACCACATCCAGTAAGATTTTTGACAGCAATAACAATTTGATTGCAGACCTAGGCGCTGAAAAGCGGGTCAATGCTGAAACAAGTGAAATTCCTACGGATTTGGTTAACGCCATTGTCGCCATCGAAGACCATCGCTTCTTCAATCACCGTGGGGTGGACTTTATTCGGATTGCAGGTGCCCTTGTTAGCAACATCCGCGGAGGTCGCCAAGGGGGATCAACTCTAACTCAGCAGTTGATTAAGCTGTCTTATTTCTCAACTTCTTCTTCGGACGCGACCCTTTCACGTAAAATCCAAGAAGCTTGGCTGGCCGCTCAGCTTGAGCGTAAAGCAACCAAGCAGCAAATCTTGACCTATTATGTCAATAAAGTCTACATGTCCAACAGTAACTACGGTATGCAAACAGCAGCCCGAAGCTACTATGGCAAGGACCTAAAAGACTTGAGCTTACACCAAACGGCTCTGTTGGCAGGAATGCCTCAGGCACCTAACCAATACGACCCTTACACCCATCCAGAGGCTGCAACCAACCGCCGTAATCTGGTACTTCGTGAGATGCATGATCTCAAGTACATCACAGATGAGCAGTATGAACAAGCTAAGAATACTCCTGTAACCGATGGACTTCAAAGCCTAAAAGCTTCCACTAGCTATCCTGCTTACATGGACAATTATCTTAAGGAAGTAATTGAACAAGTAGAAGAAGAGACTGGCTACAATGTCCTGACAACTGGTATGGAAGTCTATACAAATGTCAACACTGATGCCCAAAAGAAACTCTGGGATATTTACAACACAGGAGACTATGTAGCTTATCCAGATGACGAAATGCAGGTTGCGTCCACCGTTATGGATGTGCAAACTGGTAAAGTCATTGCCCAGCTTGGTTCTCGTAACCAATCTACCAACGTATCCTTTGGTACCAACCAAGCTGTTGAAACCAACCGCGACTTCGGTTCAACAATGAAGCCAATCACCGATTATGCTCCAGCTCTGGAAAATGAAGTCTATACTTCGACAGCTGCTCCTATCACGGATGCTCCATATAATTTCCCGTATTCCAGCACACCAGTCTACAACTGGGATAAGAAATATTATGGCGGGATGACGATTCAATACGCTATTCAGGAATCCCGGAACGTTCCTGCCGTGAAAACGCTGGAAGCCGTTGGTCTGGATGAGTCTCTCAAGTTCCTAAATCGTATTGGGATTAACTATCCTGAAATGTTTTATGTTAATGCCTTTTCAAGTAACACCAGCAAATCCGGCAACGAGTACGGAGCCAGCAGTGAAAAAATGGCTGCTGCCTATGCTGCTTTTGCCAATGGCGGTACTTACTACAAACCTCAGTATGTCAATCGCGTCGTCTTCAGTGACGGAACGGAGAAGACCTTCTCCAACAATGGTTCCAAGGCTATGAAGGAAACGACAGCCTACATGATGACCGATATGATGAAAACAGTCTTGCAGTCTGGTACAGGTACAAACGCTGCTATCTCTGGGGTTTATCAGGCTGGTAAGACTGGAACCTCCAACTATGCTGACGATGAATTAGCCAAGCTGACCAAGCCTTACTACTACTCTAGCATTGTCACACCAGACGAGCTCTTCGTTGGTTACACGCCTAAGTATTCAATGGCTGTTTGGACCGGCTACTCTAACCGTCTGACACCAATACTTGATGATGGGGTTAAGGTTGCAACAGATGTCTACCGCGAAATGATGCTTTACCTAGCTCAAGACGGCTCTGCTTCAGAAGATTGGGAAATGCCAGATGGTCTCTACCGCAGTGGCTCTTATGTCTACCTCAACAGTGGTACTGGCTATAACCGTTACTACAATAACCAGCAGTACTATAACTATTCTAGCTATAGCAGTTACAGTACAGAAGCTAGCTCTGACACATCAGCTTCTAGTGAGCATTCTGGTGATTCAAACAATAACTCTTCTAACCACAGCGACTCATCTTCCGGTAACGGTGGAGATGACTAGAGTGACGAAGATTAAATACAAACTAAAAGAGTAAGAATGAAAAATTCTTACTCTTTTGTTATTCTCTCATTAAAGATTACTTTGCCAAAGCACCCATAGGATCCCAGGGAGATAGGACAAGAGGCTCTGCTTCATAAGCAGCTAATTCTGCTGCTGTCAGAAACTCCTTTCGGACGACGATCTGATAGGTATACTCGTCCATCCAAGCGTCAGAGGCTACGAAATAGCCCTTGTTACCAACCTTTTCACCCCAAGAGTTTTCGACCTTCCATTTCTTAGCCTTGCCATTTTCATCCAAGTCCACTCCTGTCAAGACCATGGCGTGGGTCATGAGGCTTTCGCTATAGTCCAAGCGGCCAGCCTTATCCTGAG
This sequence comes from uncultured Streptococcus sp., assembly GCF_963536705.1. Taxonomy (GTDB): domain Bacteria; phylum Bacillota; class Bacilli; order Lactobacillales; family Streptococcaceae; genus Streptococcus. The sequence continues at coordinate 27,412 of NZ_CAUTAP010000018.1, forward strand.
TCAGTCGGATATCCATGCTGGCAGTGAAATCGTGCATCCCTTCAGCCATAACACCTGCCTTACGATTGCTAGACTGACCAACATCTGAGCCAAACCAAACGGTCTCGCCAGCCTTCATTTGCGTAATTGCCAGCTCTTTTAGTCGATCCATTTCAACATTCAAATAACGGACTGGCTTACTGCCAACGACATTGCCCAGCATCTCAACTGTATAGGACCTACCATATGGTTTGTCTGCAGTCGGTGCATTGATGATAGAGACATAGTCAGCTAGCTTGAAATCGACATATTTTTGATAAAAAGTCAGAGGTGTCAATCCACTCTCACTGTGGAAATGATTGTCCTTATCGCGATAAGAAAAGTCAAACTGGCGAGGCGGCAAGCCTAAATTCATAGCTAGGAAGTTAAAGACTTCTTGTAGGAGTTCTTCTTTCTTGGCCTGGAGTTCTGACGAGTTTGCACCCTCTGCCACTAATTCTCGCAAAATCTGCGCATCCTGGCGCAAGAGCTTATTGAGAATTTGATTGAGCTCACGGCTGTTACTGGAAGAAATTGACTCCGGATAGACTGACTTAGGCACGACGCCGTATTTCTCAAAAAGCGCCACGACCATATCCCATTGACCGCCATCCTGCTGAGGCGTATCTAAGAGAAACTTGACCTTACGGCTGGTCAATTCTTGGTCAGCCGTCGCAATCACCTGCTCTAAGAACCCGTTGGATTTTTCATATTTATCCCAAAAGAAGGTATGGGCTTGAGATAGCTCAAAATCTTCCAATTGGAAACCAGCAATCATCTTGTGGCGGAAGGTATTAAGAGCTGCAAACATCCAACAGCGTCCAGATGCTTTCTGGTCACTAACCTTATCCTTAGTGAGATCCAGTGAAAAGATAGGTGTATTTTCCACAGCGGCGCTTCGCTTCTCTAAGGAAGCCAAAAGACCATTATGGCTGATGGCATTTTCCATTGCTGCAAACTTGGGATTGGCCTCATAAGCAGCATACAACTTATCTGTAAAATCTTGTTCTAACGACTTCATAGAATCCTCCTTGTCATTATACATCTATTATAGAACTTTAAAAAAGGAGTGCAAGTAAAAAGGCTAGACAAGAGAGTCCTAGCCTTTTTCTAAATCAGATGTTAGGATCCCATAAACGGAAAAATCTTTGACTTGTCCTTTATGAAATACAGCCTGACGGAAAGTACCTTCGTAGCCCATGCCAGCTTTAGCCATGACACGCCCAGAAGCTAGATTGGCTGTTACAAATTTTGCTGCGACACGATTGAATCCTGCGTCTTGCAAGAGGTATTTCAAAACAGCTTTCAAAGCTTCTGTCATCAGCCCCTGCCCCCAATAGTCTTTACTTAGAATGTAACCGACCTCGCAAGAATTGACTGTTTCATCCATGTCCACCATACTGATGTCCCCGATTACAGAATCAGGATTTTCTTTCAGGCAGATGGCCCACTTGTAAAAATCCATGTTTTGATAATTCTCAACCCAGCGAGCAATAGACTGTTGGGTGACTTCAGGACTCTCGTGAGCATCCCAGGTCACATGCAGCAAATTATCCGGACGAGAAGCCCAGTTGTCATACATAGCTTGAGCATCCGATTCCAGAAAAGGTCTTAGTAAAAGACGTTTGGTTTCAATGGACTGTGTACCTATCTTTTTCATAGCTTCCTCATTTCTTGGCTCGGACTAAAAAGATTCGATAGAGATTTTCACTTCCAAAATTCATCAAAAACTGTAATCGGCAAATGCCGTTTATGCTGGCCTTTATGCCACCAAGATTCGATAGTTTCTTGGGCTTGGGCTGAAACGGACTTGCCTTCGAGATAATCGTCAATTTCATTGTAAGTCACGCCCAGAGCGACTTCATCCGCCATCCCAGGTTTTTCCTCTTCCAAGTCAGCCGTCGGCACCTTTTCATAGAGGGCTGGATCAGCTCCTAAGGCGGCCAAAAGCTGCTTACCTTGTCGTTTATTGAGACGGTAAAGTGGTAAGATATCTGCTCCGCCATCCCCAAACTTGGTGAAAAAGGCGGTGACATTTTCTGCAGCATGATCGGTCCCAATGACAGCCCCGCTGTATGAACCAGCTAAAGCATACTGGGCAATCATACGGCTGCGGGCCTTGATATTGCCCTTGTTAAAATCAGAGACTTTGGCTCCCGTTGTCTCCACAGCCTTTGTCATGGCATCAGCAGATTCCTTGATATTGACTGTCAGACTGACATCAGGCTGGATAAAAGCCAGAGCTTTTTGCGCATCATCTTCATCTGCCTGAACACCGTAAGGCAGGCGGACGGCGATAAAGCGGTAGTTATCATTCCCAGTCTCAGCCCGCATTTCCTCTACAGCCAGCTGAGCCAAGCGGCCAGCCAAGGTTGAATCCTGACCACCAGAAATTCCCAAAACATAACTTTTCAAAAAAGGATGCTTCCTCAGATAGGCCTTGAGAAAGTCCACCGACTTGCGGATTTCTTCCTCCGGATCAATGATTGGTTTAACGCCCAGTTGAGCGATGATTTCTTCTTGTAGACTCATTTTTCTGCTCCTGTCTGGTAGGCTTTCTTGCGCATCTGGTCAATCAAGTCCATCTTATCCTGCCAGATATCTCTAGCCAGGTCAACTGGATAATCCTGTGGATTGAGAACCCGCTTGTACTCGTCCCAGAGTTTATCAAATTCCTTACGGGCATAGGCTTGAATCTCAGTCAGAGTCGGCTGATTATAAACCAAATTCCCCTCTTGGAAAATATCCACCAAAAGCGGTACGGCATCAAAATTTTTGACCGTTTTATTGATATAGGTATAGGTCGGATGGAACATTTCCAGCTCTTCCAAGCCATTGACATCAAGGCCATCATAGGTAATGTAGTCTCCCTCAGACTTCCCTTTTTCGCGACTGGTAATGCGCCAAACCTGCTTCTTACCTGGGGTAGAAACTTTTTCGGCATTATTGGACAGCTTGATGGTATTGCGCAATTCCCCAGTCTCATCTTCAATAGCAACAATCTTATAAACTGCTCCTAAAGCCGGCTGATCATAAGCCGTAATCAACTTGGTACCCACGCCCCAAACATCAATCTTAGCTTTTTGCATTTTCAAGTTGAGAATGGTATTTTCATCCAGATCATTGGACGCATAAATCTTAGCATCAGGGAAGCCAGCTTCATCTAATTGCTGCCGAACTTTCTTAGATATATAGGCAAGGTCTCCCGAATCAATGCGGACACCCAGAAACTTAATCTTGTCTCCTAGCTCACGCGCCACCCGAATGGCTGCCGGAACACCTAGGCGCAATGTATCGTAGGTATCTACTAGGAAAACACAGTTATGATGAGTCTCAGCGTAGGCTTTAAAGGCTTCGTAATCATTTCCATAGACTTGAACGAGAGCATGGGCATGCGTTCCCAAGACTGGAATATCAAAGAGCTTGCCAGCTCGGACATTACTGGTACCGTTAGCTCCGCCAATCACCGCTGCCCTAGTCCCCCAAATAGCAGCGTCCATTTCCTGGGCCCGGCGCGTACCGAACTCCATCAGGGGCTCATCTTCGATAACAGAGCGGATACGCGCTGCTTTAGTGGCAATCAGGGTCTGAAAATTAACGATATTGAGCAGGGCAGTCTCAACCAGCTGACACTGAGCCAGTGGACCTTCCACCTGCACGATTGGCTCATTGGCAAAAACCAAATCACCTTCCTGAACAGACCTTACGGTCAGGCTCATCTTGAGATTTCGCAAATAATCCAGAAATTCTCCGTGATAGCCCAAGGATTGCAAATAATCTAAATCGCTCTGGCTGAATGTCAGATTATTGAGATAGGAAATAATTCTTTCCAAGCCCGCAAAAACTGCGTAGCCGTTATTAAAAGGATTTTTACGGAAAAAAACTTCAAAAACTGCACGCTTGTTGTGAATATTTTGCTTGAAATAAACCTGCATCATGTTGATTTGGTACAAATCAGTGTGCAGAGTTAAACTATCATCTGGGTACATCTTCTTGCTCCTTTATGCTAGATATCTTTTATTATATCATAATTCCAAAAAAGCTAAGCAAATCCTGTCAACTCACTTGAATAGACACACTTGCTTAGCTTATATTTTTATGCTTGCTCTGTAAGATATTTGTAGGCTTCCTGACTGGCAATGGCACCATCGCCAACAGCCGTCGTAATCTGGCGCAGGTCTTTCTGGCGAACATCACCAACAGCGTAAATGCCTGCTACTGACGTTTTCATTTGATGATCCGTCAGAATCCAGCCAGCCTCATCAGTGATGCCCAAGTCCGCAGCAAATTCGCTAACTGGATCTAGGCCAACATAGATAAAGATGCCACCAAACTCTGCCTGACTAAGCTCACCCGTCTTGACATTCTTAAAGGTTACGCCAGTCACCTTACGCTCATCACCATGGATGCTTTCCACCACAGAGTCCCAGACAAAGCGAATCTTTTCGTTGGCAAAAGCGCGATCCTGCAACACTTTTTGTGCTCGCAGCTCATCGCGACGGTGAACGATGGTCACACTTTTTGCAAAGCGCGTCAGGAAAATAGCTTCCTCTACCGCCGAGTCCCCACCACCGACAACCAGCAAATCTTCATCACGGAAGAAGGCACCATCACAGACCGCACAGTAGGAAACCCCGCGGCTGTTGTAGTCTTCCTCTCCAGGAACCCCCAGATGACGATGATTGGCACCAGAAGCAACGATGACTGTTTTAGCTTCAAAACGCTCATCTTCTGTGATGATTTCCTTAAAATCGCCCCGATCTTCAATTTTTTCTACTAGGCCAAAGAGATGTTCTACCCCTAGATTCTCAAGAGGCTCAAACATTTTCTCTGCTAGCTCTGGACCGCTGATATTGGCATAGCCCGGGTAGTTTTCAATGTCAGCAGTATTGTTCATCTGGCCGCCAGGAATACCACGCTCCAGCAGGGCAACTTTTAGGTTGCTGCGGGCTGCATAGAGGGCAGCTGTCATGCCGGCAGGCCCAGCTCCAATAATAATTGTATCGTACATAACTCTTCTTTCTCCTTGTTGTAACTAGAATTATTCTAACAACTTTTCTACAATTTTACAAGCATTTAAGCTTTTAGAACAATGAGCAAGCCCAGTGTCGCAAAAGACAGGACTGGAATCGTCATAATGACAATCAGAAGAACATCGTACAGATGACTCTGGCGCTCCTTAGCTGTCTTGTCCTTGCAGCGAATCATCCGCAGTCCAATCCATAAACCCGCAATGATCCCTACACCGACTGCTGTATAAAGCAGGCTCTCGATATAAAGTGCAAATATTTGATCTAACATGTCAACTCCTCAAAGGTCAATCAGCCTCATAGTGCAAAGAAAGGGAACAACTCCAAATCTAGCTGTCAGCAAAAACACCCACTAGACAAGAAAGCCTGCTCCACTGCATGCTGAGACTGAAAACAAACTCAGCTGGTCTAGCCAACTGAGCCTTCACTGTCTCTATTATATCAAATATAGGTCCGTTTGTAACTAGCAAAAAATTCCTTGGTTCTTTCTTCCTTTGGATGATGAATAATTTCATCTGGTGTCCCAGACTCTATGATTTTCCCCTTGTCCAAAAAGAGTACTCTATCCGCAACCTGAGCGACAAAGGACATATCATGACTGACCAGAATCATGGTCTGGCCAGACTTGGCTGCATCAGCGATTGATTTCTCTACTTCTCCGACCAACTCGGGATCCAAGGCTGAGGTCGGCTCGTCTAGCAAAAGAACATCTGGATTCATAGCCAAAGCCCTTGCTAAGGCTACCCGCTGCTTCTGACCGCCTGACAAATGTCTAGGATAGTGATTTTCTCTGTCTGACAAGCCAACTTTTGCTAACTCTTCTTTGGCTATCTTAGTCGCTTCTTGGTCTGACAGTTTCTTAACTACCAGCAGACCTTCCTTGACATTTTCCAGAGCTGTCCGACGGGAAAAGAGGTTAAACTGCTGAAAAACCATAGCTAGCTTGCGGCGCAGCAGCAAAATCTCATCTTTAGAAATGCTTGAAAAATCCACTTTGAAACCGTCGATAGCAATCTTTCCGCTATCAGGCTGTTCCAGATAGTTGAGGCTGCGGAGGAAGGTTGACTTCCCAGCACCTGAAGAGCCAATCAAAGCCACTACTTCACCTTTTTGAATGTCCAAACTGAGATCATCCAGAACCTTTTGACCTGAAAAAGTCTTACTTAAATGTGAAATATTAATCATCAGATTCCTTCTCCTTCTGCTTGCTGAAGCGATTCAAATTTATCCGGCTGTTTGATATCCATCATCTTTTCGATCCAGCGGCCAAGCTGCTCAATGAGAATATTGACAGCCCAATAAATCAGTGACACCGAAATAAAACGCTCAAAGTAACGGTAGTCTGCCCCTGCGATAGCCTGAGCTTTGGCAAAAATTTCCACTACACCAGCGCTAAAGGCCAGAGAAGTTCCCTTAGTCAAGCCAATCAGGGAATTAATCAGACTAGGTGTCGCGACTACTGCTGCATTGGGGATAATGACACGCATATAAACCTGCTTGTTGGTCATCCCTAAACTGCGAGCAGCTTCAATTTCTCCCGAATCCACGGACAAGATTGCTGCCCGAATGGTCTCACTGGCATAAGCTGCTTCGTTGAAAGCGAAGGCAACAATCGCAAAGACAGACGCTGGAATTTCGTTGATATTAAAGCTTGTGCCATACTTCTGATTGATGGCCTTGAGAAATAAAGGAATCCCAAAATAGGTCAGCATGAGCTGGACCAGCAGCGGCGTTCCTCTCAGAAAGCTGACAAAGAAAGCCTGAATCGGATACAGGACTTTAACCCGATTAATCTTGACGATAGCAAAAACCATGGCAAGCAGAATACCAAAAACTGCACCACCCGCTGTCAAGAGAAGGGTGATTGGTAGATTTTGCAAAATGCCAGGAATAGCCTCAAAAACAGCCCTTAAACTAAATAATTTACCATCTGGAATGAACTTGAGGAACTCCTCATACCAACCAGTTGTCAGAAGATAAGTTGTAACCACTATTATTACTTCCTTTTCTTGATAATGAAATATTTTAACACAATTCTGGAACAAAACAAAGAATTTGCTTCGCTTTTACTGTCTTTTAGCAGTCAAAACATGAGTAGCTAATGCAAATCTCGTGTTCCTAAATATCAAATAAGCCACACTAAGCCCAATATAAAAATAGACTAGTTTCACTAGTCTATCATATCTATCTCATAAAGACTAATATATTTTTCTTATCACAGCGATAAGAAAAGTATATCACTAAAAGGTTTGGCGCTTAGCCTTACGCTCTGCCCGGCCACGTGCACGATTCTCTGCTCGCTTGGTCTTGCGGCGCTTTTCGTTAACAGCCCACTGAATTTTTTTCTTGTAGCCTGGCTTGATTTTTTTCTTTTTCTTCTTGACCAGCCCCAGCATTTCCGTGTCCAGCTTCTCCCGGCTCTTTTCCCGATTGGCCCGACGGTCTCGGTCATAGGTATCCTGAAACTCGTCATCCTTTATCATCTTGGGAGTGAATTTGATCCCCATCTTTTCCAGCTCCCGAATATCTGAGTCGTCGCTCGGCTGGTAGAGAGTAATGGCTGTACCAGGAAGACCATTACGACCAGTTCGGCCTACCCGATGGACAAAGAAAGACAAGTCCTGAGGAATGGCATCATTGATAACATGGCTGACACCTTCGATATCAATCCCCCGCGCTGCCAAGTCAGTAGCAACAATATACTCAAAATCCAGATTCTTGACCTGATTCATGATACGCTTGCGCTCCCGCGGAGCAATATCGCCATGAATTTTAGCAACTTTAAGCCCCTGAGCTGTCAGATAGCTGTGTAGATCATCTGCCCTCGTCTTGGTATTAACAAAAATCATAGCCAGATAAGGCTGCAGGAGCTGACTGATTTGATAAATCTGGGCATTCTTGTCTCGTCCCTTGGTTGACAGAAGCCAGTTTTCAATGGTGTCCGCAATGACCGTCTTGGTCTTAATCTGCTCAATGACTGGATTAGACAGATATTTTTTCAAAAAAGGCTGGAGCTTCTGCGGAATGGTCGCTGAGAAAACGAGAAACTGCAGGTCTTTAGGCAACCGGCCTGCAATCTTATCAACCGTCGCCAAAAAGCCCATGTCCAGTGTCATATCTGCCTCGTCAACGACAAAGGTCTTGGCCTTGTGAATAGCCAAATCGCCTGACTCTACCAAGTCATAAATCCGACCAGGCGTTCCGATGACGATATGAGGCTGACTGGACTCTAACTTTCCAATCTGACGAGCCTTGTCTGTCCCACCGACATAGTTGGCCACCCGAATCTCTCTTTCAGAAAAGCTAGCTAACTGCCGAGCGGCCTGATAAATCTGCGCTGCCAGCTCCCGACTTGGGGCTGTAATAACAGCCTGCACGCTGTCTGCTTCCTCATCCAGCATTTGAAAGATCGGCAGCAAAAACGTATGGGTCTTACCAGAGCCTGTCTTGGACTCCCCAACCAAATCCCGACCTGACAATACGACTGGAATCAGCTTCTCTTGGACTGGAGTCGCTTCAACGAAGTTCAAATCCCTGAGCGCTTCTTGAATATAATCTTTAAACTTAAATTCTGTAAATTTCATCTTGTCCTCTATTCTATTATCCTAACTATTATACCAAAAAAATAACCATCCTGCTTACCCTCAAATCTAAGAAGCAGAAAAGCGAGCCAGAGACTCGCTTCTTGCTATAGATATAGGATAGCTAGGGTCAAAAGACTGCCCACGATACCGATTCCCCAGAAGAAGAAATCGACCTTCCACTCGCTCCACTCCTTGCCGTGGCCAGTTAGGCCTCCCAGCTCAAAGTGGTGATGAACCGGAGTCATCCGGAAAATCCGCTTGCCGCCGGTCAGCTTGAAGTAGGTCACCTGCATCATAACAGAGGTCGTTTCAAACACATAGACAATCCCAATCAAGAGCAGGGTCCACTCTTGATGAAGGGAAATGGAGATAGCAGCCAGCATACCGCCCAAAGCCAGACTTCCTACATCGCCCATGAAGATTTTAGCAGGCTTATGGTTGAAAACAAAGAAGCCTAGCAAGCCACCAATCATACTGATGATGACAATCAAAATATCAAAACGCTTCTGCTCAACAGCAATTACAGCATAGGCCACCAAGCTAATGACCACCGAGATACTGGCCAAACCATCAATTCCATCCGTCAGATTGACAGCATTGGAAAAGCCAATCAGCCAAAAAAGGACGAAAAAGACATAGAGGAAGCCTATCTGGACAGGAACGGTGAAGATATTCAGCTGGTCACCTGCACCGTGCTGATTATAAAAGAAGTAAAAGACAACTCCGCCGACCAGCTGCAAAAACAGTTTCTGCTTGGGATTTAGACCTTCGTTGATCTTACGAAAAACCTTGAGGAAGTCATCCAAAAAGCCGACAACGCCATACAGGACCAAGATAAAAAGAATCATGATGAGGCCGTTGGACAGCTGATGCGAAAACAGACCGATAACAAAGCTAGCCAAAACAGATGTCAAGAGAAAGACTGTGCCACCCATGGTTGGTGTTCCGGCCTTGGCCTGATGCTGCTTGACATCTTCGTGCATCTGTTGGCCTGTGATACGAGCCTTATGGTAAAAACGAATAAAGGCAGGAATGCCGATGATAGTTAGGATAAAAGTTACGATTCCTGCAATAAGAGCAATAAGCATATTAGTCTCCCATTGTAATTGTTATTTTCTTGAGATTTTTCAGCGAAGTATTGGTCTTCTCGCTCTGCTTGACGACCTTGGAGCCCTCTCCTTTGAAAGTGACTTCGATGCCCTGCCACTTCGCAAAACGTTCAACATTAGCCTTGGTCCAGCCATACATATCAGGCAGACTTTCTAAATCATCTGACAAGATCAAAACCTGCTGGTTGGCCTTGAGATTTTTGCCCTCTTTGACAGATACTTTTTTAATCTTGCCACCTGTTCCCAGCACAATTGGTTGGACGAGGTTGCGGCGCAATTCATCTGCCAGACCGCCAGGACTGACTTGATGTTTCAGACCTAGTTGCTTGGTCAGTTCTTCCAGTGATGGCATTTTATAACTGGTTTCTTCAGTGACTGTTTCAAGAGCCGGAGTCGCTTCCGTTGTCAGATTAAGGCTGTCTTTGAGAGCGACTGCTTCTTCCAAGACCGGATTGACCACTTCCTGCCAGAATATTGGCTGGAATTTTTCCTCAGGCTGCTGAACTGTCACATACATGATAAATTCAGGATTTTCTGCCGGCGTCATGACAACAACTGAATAGATATTGTCATTCTCACCCTCTAGATAACCATTTTCAGAAGCGATCTGAGCGGTCCCTGACTTAACAGCTACATTCTGACCAGCCACTTGAATAACAGGCTCGCCACCGACATTCAGGGTTCCTTTGTAGGGGTCTGTTCCGACTTGAACCATATAATCCCGAGTGGTTTGAGCTGCTTTTTCTGAGACAGGATTTCCGATAATTTCCGTCGCAGTCTTACGAGCTGTATTGGTTTTAGGATCATGGATAGCATTGATAAACTTAGGCTCAACCATGACACCATCATTGGCAACGGACGAGAAGGCGCGCAGCATCTGCACCTGGGTCACACCAATCCCTTGACCGAAAGAACTCATGGCAATAGTTACATAGTTATCACCTGGCAAGGAGCCATAGGTTTCATTACCCATACCAAAACTAGTCGGCAGACCAAACTTAAACTTACTCAAGTAGTCTAGCCACTTGTCATTGCCCATCTTCTGCTCTAGAATAGTCATACCGACGTTACTGGAATAGGTAAATCCTTGGGCAAAGGTCAGGGTTTCCCCTTCTGAAATCCCCATGTTGACATTCCAGTCCCGAATGGTCGCATCCATAACTTTGTATTCTCTACTGTCAAAGGTATCGTTAGGATTAAAGCTGCCATTATCAATAGCTGAAGCTAGAGTCATAACCTTCATAGTAGATCCAGGCTCATACTGACCTTGATAGAGCATGGTGTTCCAGTTGCCCAGATTTTTCTCATTCAAGCCTTCCTTGGTATCGGCATTATAGGTCGGCCGTTGAGAAGTGGCTAGGATTTCGCCAGTCTTGGCACTGACCAAGGTCGCATTGACAAACTTACCTTTGACTTTTTCCTGAAAGGCGTTCATCCGCGTTTCTAGGTAGGTTTGCAAATCAGCCGACAGCGTTGTATAGACGTCCTTGCCATCCTCTGCCTGTACAGAGACCTTTTCCGACCCAGGGACAACATTACCATTTCGGTCTTTTTCGTAGGTCACAATCCCATTCTGACCAGCAAGAATCCTATCCAGAGCCTGCTCCATGCCAGAAGTCCCTTTCAGCGTCTTATTGCCTTCCTTATCCTCCTGCAGCTGGGCAAGACCGATAAACTGGGAGGCAAAGACACCGTTACTATAACTGCGGTTGGGACTGGTAGTAAAGTCAATCCCTTCAATACCAGCAGCTTCAAAGGCTTCCCGCATGGCATTCATATTACTGTAGGTAATGCCATTGCCCTGGGCCCCGAAGGAAACCTGCTTGAGATTTTTCTGAGACAGCTGGGTTTTGACGTAGTCCTTATCCAGCTCTAGGTATTGATTGAAAATCTCTGCCACCTTATCGTACTGGGATTCTTCTACATAGAGAATCTTGCCGGTAGCTGACTTGTAACTCTTGTCAATAATGGCATAGACATTATAAGTCGTGGCATCCTCAGCAATAGGAACACCATTTCGGTCATAAATCGTTCCCCGCCGGGCAGCGACTGTGACCGTCTTTTGATGGACCACTTCTGCACCCTTAGATAGATTAACACCGAACTTCTGGTCTGTCCCGATAATAATGGCAAAATTAATCAAGAAAACGAAAAAGAGAAAGATAGCTAAGATACTCATGCTCTTTCCCACTTGCCGCCGATTGTATTCAGGGGTTTGCCTATTTTTCAGGGCGTATTTTTTAATTCTTTCAAAAATTCTATTCTTCATCCGTTGAACTCACTGTTTTACGATTTCCCTTCTGGAGTTTCATATCCTGAGAGCTGGCTAACTGAGACAGCCTTTCATAGCGGGTTAGTTCATTGACTTCCTGCTTGATGTCGGCCAACTCTGTCTGCTCTGCTTCGATCTGTGTATTGACTTCCGTCAAATCCCGATCCACCTGCAATAGCTTGGTCTGCATAAAGACGATGCTGACTGCTAAAATAATGGCAGTCAAAACGATAGAGCCGTAAAAGGCCTTCTCAACTCGGGAAAATTTTCTCATCTGATCTTGAAGCGGGTTTGGTCTTTTTTCTGACATTTCTTCCTCACTTGTGTATCTTACGGGCCACGCGCAGTTTGGCGGAATGAGCCCGGTTATTGCTTTCTAATTCTTCTTTGCTTGGTAAAATTGGTTTGCGGCTGACCAGCTCCAGCTTAGGCTGCAGTTCATCAGGGATGAAAGGCAGGCCTTTGGGAACATCCACTGTCGACGCCTCCTTGAAAAGCTGCTTGGTCAGACGGTCTTCCAGCGAATGAAAAGTAATGACCGCAATCCGGCCGTCCACCGCTAGCAGATCAATAGCCTGCTGAATAGAGTCATCCGCTGCGCCCAATTCATCATTGACCTCAATCCGAATGGCCTGAAAAATCTGCTTGGCTGGGTGCCCTTTCTTCTTCAGCTCCTTAGCTGGCTTAGCTGACTTGATAATTTCAGCCAGTTCTGTCGTTGTTTCAATAGGCTTGATACTTCTAGCCTGCTCAATCTTGCGAGCAATCTGCTTAGAAAACTTGTCTTCGCCGTATTTAAAAAAGATTCGTACCAAATCCTGATAGCTATAATGATTGACAACCTCAAAAGCTGTCAAGGCAGCCTCGCGGTTCATGCGCATATCCAAAGGCGCATCCTGTTTGTAGGAAAAACCACGCTCACGCTGATCCAGCTGTGGGCTGGAAACGCCTAAATCATAACAAATTCCATCAATTTCTTCCACACCGGCTTCTTGCAAACGGCTCTTGAGGTGGCGGAAATTGTCCTTGATAAAGGTCACCATCCCCCGCTCTACATAAGGAGCCAAACGCTTTTTAGCATTGTCAATAGCCGTCTGATCCTGATCAAAGGCATAAAGATGCCCCTCATCTCCGAGCTGGCTCAAAAGATATTCGCTGTGACCAGCACCGCCAAGGGTCGCATCGACATAGATGCCGTCAGGCTTAACCGCCAGCTGGTCAACCGTTTCATGAAGAAGAACCGTAATGTGATGAAATTCGTTTGTCATATCTTACTTATTATATCACATTCAAAAGCAAAAAAAAATTTAAAAGAAAAAGTAAGCGGATGAAATCCTTTTTTAAATTTTTTGTCAGATATACTTGACACTTTTTCCAAAAAGTATTATACTAGCATAAAATAAAAGTCAAATATAACTGACAAACTTACTGGAAGTTATCAGTTATAGAATTAGAAAGGAAGGGTGTAATGAATCGTGTCAAAGAATTTCGAAAAGAAAAAAAGATGTCTCAGCTAGAGTTGGCCAAGTCTATCGGGGTATCGCGGCAAACTATCAATATGATTGAAAATAACAAATACAACCCCACCCTCGAGCTCTGTATCAATCTGGCTAGAGCGCTGGATACTGACCTCAACGCCCTCTTTTGGGAACCCCAGCTGACAGATGAAGATTCAGATGACTAAGAGTTTTTCCCTGCAGCAAGATTTATACCTAAAGAAAGGACTCAAACATGAAAAAAGAAACATTCTCAGACAAGATGATTAAACGATTTTACGGCATTACCGGACCTTTGGACGAGCAAAAGCGCCAACAGGCTGAGCACCTAGGAAATATAGGCTTTATCTGGCTTTTCTTTATTCTGATTTTTGGCAATGCCATCGCCTTTCCCCTAGCCTTTCGCTGGCCCAAAATTATCGCTGTTGCCTATCCTATCCTGCTGGAAATCCTTATCCTCGGCTTCTGTGTCTATATAGTCATTCAAGCACGGCGCAAAGGAATTGATGACCTAGAGCTAGGACTTCAGGATGAAAAAGAAGAAAAAGCTATGAAACATGCTGGTCTCAAAGCAGGTTTCTCCTATTGGCTACTCTTTTACCCTCTCTTTAGCATCATGATAGCTGTCATGGAAAAGAAAGATATCCTACAAGTTTTGCTTCAACCTAAACTTATTGTAACTGGATTAGCCGCAGGCCTTGGATTTGGACTGATTATGCATTTCATTGCCAAAGGAAAGATTCGTCAAGCACAAAAAAAGGAGGAAGAAGACCTATGAGACTCAATCTCAAAGAAAAAATGGATCTAGGCATTCTGTCCCTCATTATTGCCATCGCTGCTTATTTCTTTTTCCGTATTACAGAGCCGTGGATTTTCTGGCTCGATGTAGCAATCATCGCTAGCTGCATCTATATAGCTCTCCACATTTTGAAAAAACATAAACAAGAATAAAAGAATCCCTCAACAGGAACTTTCTAGCTTCCTAGCGAGGGATTTTTTTATTTATATCTACTTAAGACTCTGGGTCATCCAGACTACGGCCGTGAAGGCCTTTCTCGCGCTGAACTTGACGTAATTTTTCAGGCGTTACATCATTACCATCCTCATCAACAATCTTGATGCCTTCGATGTGATGGCGAACAGAACGACGGTAGCCTTCGATGTACTCTTCACGAAGCTTGGCTTGTTCCACTTTTTCCTCAGCAGTTAGGCCTTCAGCTTTTTTCTTTTTAGCTAATTCATTGATACGTTCAATTTTTTTAGGATCCATGATTCTACCTCTCTTACCTTTTATTTGGTATTAATCTGATTGAACTTCGCCAACTGTCCCGCTTTAGCCGTCAAAGACGCCAGGAGAGCTAGGCGATTGTTACGCACAGCCTCATCTTCAGCCATAACCATGGTATGGTCAAAGAAAGCATCGATAACTGGACTGAGGGCAAAGAGTTGGTCCAGATTAGCAGCTAAGTCAGGCAGCAGCTCGACTGCTTCAATAGCCGCTGCCAAGTCTTTTTCCTCTTGATTTTCAAAGAGAGCTGGATTGACAGCGGTCTGCCCTTGGGCTTTCTCAGCTAGATTGAAGACCCGAGACAGGCTTTCGACTGCTGACTTGAAGTTGTCTTCCTGAGCTTTTTCTGCTAGGAGCGCAGCTGTTTCTACTAAATCGCGTACGACAAAGTTAGTGCTTTGAAGAACAGCCGTCACGATGTCTTTTGGAATGCTGCGATCCATCATTTTCTCAATGCGGGCACGGAAGAAGTCCAGCACAGCTGCTTGATTGTCATAGCTTAGGCTATCAAACTTGAGTTCGTAAAGTCGACCAAGAAGCTGGGCAAGGTCAATGTTCCAGCCAAACTTGTCCAAGATACGCACAACACCCTGAGTCGCACGGCGCAGAGCATACGGGTCATTAGAACCACTTGGAATCAGCCCAACTGAGAAGAAGGACAGAATGGTATCCAGCTTATCAGCCAGAGCCAAGACTGCTCCGACCTTGGTGTCAGGTAATTCGCCATCGGCTGAAGTCGGCATATAATGCTCCCGAATAGCTGCTGCCACCGCAGCATTCTCACCAGCCAGAAGAGCATACTTCTCGCCCATGATACCTTGCAACTCATCAAACTCACCAACCATACCAGTCAGCAGGTCAAACTTATAAATAGCTGCTGCACGAGCCAAGTCGGCTGTCTCATCAGCATCCAATCCTGCTTCTTGCGCCAAGAGAGCCGCAATCTTACCAGTCCGCTCCATGTGCTCTGCCAGAGAGCCAATCTTTTCGTGGAAGGTCACATTGCTCAGCTTTTCAACCAAGTCGACAATAGCTAGCTTTTGGTCTTCCCGCCAGAAGAATTTCCCATCTTCCAGACGAGCCACCAAGACTTTCTCATTTCCCTTGATGACATTTCCCAAATGCTCTGCATTTCCGTTACGGACAGAGATAAAGTGTGGCAAAAGCTTGCCTTCAGCATCGCGCACAACAAAGTAACGCTGATGCTCTTTCATGGAAGTTACCAAGACTTCTTCTGGCACCTCTAAGTATTTGGCATCAAAATTACCCAAGAAAGCAGTTGGATATTCTACCAGATTCAACACTTCATTGAGCAAGTCTTCGTCAATCTCGATAGAAACCCCGTGCTCCTCTTCCAGTGCTCGAATCTGCTCGACAATCATATCTCCCCGCTCAAGAGGACTGGCAATGACAAACTGAGCCCGTAGATCATCTTCATAGGAATCCGCTGAAGCAATCTCCGTTTCTTTGCCCAAGAAACGGTGTCCTCGACTAGTACGTCCGCTCTTGATGTCCAAGAATTCCAAATCAAAGGCCTGCTCATCTAAGAGCACAGTCAAGGTGTGGACCGGGCGAATGTATTCAAAGGTGTTGTTGGCCCAGTGCATGCTGACAGGGAAGGTCAGGGCTTGCAGAACTTCTGTCACTGCTGGGATGATCTCCTCTACAGGGCGGCCGATTTCTTCCTTGGTCACATAGACGTATTCTTCCCCCTTGATTTCGCGGAAAGTAATGTCCTCAACTGTCAATCCCTTGCCACGAACAAAGCCTTCTGCAGCCTTGGTAAAGTTGCCGTCAGCGTCCAGAGCAATTTTCTTAGAAGGGCCTTTGAAATCTTCTGTCAAATCAGACTGTTTGTCCGCCAAGCCAACCACGCGCACCGCCAAACGGCGAGGTGTGGAGAACATTTCAATTTTCTCAAAGGTCAGACGATGGTCTGTCAGGAAAGCTCCCATCTTGTCGCGCAGCTGCTTCATGCTCGGAGTTACGACATAGGCTGGCATTTCCTCCAAGCCTAATTCAACTAATAAATTTTTTACCATGATTATTCTCCCTCCTCTGCCAAGAGTTTCTCGCGAGTCTCTGCATCCAAAAGCGGATAACCCAGACGCTTGCGCTCAGCCACAAAGGTCTTGGCCACGACACGGGCCAGATTACGAATACGGGCGATATAACCAGCCCGCTCTGTCACAGATACAGCTCCACGTGCATCCAAGAGGTTAAAGGTATGCGAGCATTTGAGAACATAGTCATAGGCTGGGTGCACCAGATGCTCGTCCAGACAGCGCTTAGCTTCTGCTTCAAACCTCTCAAAATTCCCCAAGAGCAAGTCTTGATCGCTGACCTCAAAACTGTACTTAGAATGCTCATACTCAGGATGAGTGAAAATTTCACCGTACTTAACACCATCAGCCCACTCAATGTCGTAAACTGAGTCCACTTCTTGGATATAAGAAGCCAGACGCTCCAGACCATAAGTCACCTCAGCAGTCACCGGCTGAGTTGGCAGACCTCCGACCTGCTGGAAGTATGTGAACTGAGTGATTTCCATACCATCCAGCCAGACTTCCCAGCCTAAACCAGCCGAGCCAGTTGACGGGTTTTCCCAGTTATCCTCGACAAAGCGGATGTCGTGCTCCAGCGGATTGATTCCCAAGAGCTCCAAAGACTGCAAGTAAAGTTCTTGGATATTGCTTGGTGATGGCTTCATAACCACCTGAAATTGGTGGTGCTGGTAAAGACGATTCGGATTTTCCCCATAACGACCATCTGCCGGCCGACGAGACGGCTCGACATAGGCCGCGTTCCAAGGCTCTGGCCCAATTGCCCGCAGGAAAGTATAGGGACTCATCGTTCCCGCCCCCTTCTCATTATCATAAGCCTGCATGAGCATACAGCCCTGGTCATTCCAGAACTGCTGTAGAGTCAGGATAATTTCCTGAAAGGTTAATTTCTTAGACATTATTTACTCCTTTAGTTTCTTGAGATTCTTGCGAAGCGTTCAAAAGGGAACGATTATTTCCCTTTTGAAAAGCTAGTACATCGCCTAGACAAACCGCCTCATAGCGGTTGTCGTTAGTCAATCGAACCTTTAGGTTCGCAATTGACTTTGGCGAGGTGAAAGGTAAGTTTCTTAGACATTTGTTACTCCTTTAGTTTGTTTATATCTCTTTGTCTATTATTTTCTGCTGTATGAACCAATCCAACAAGGGAAGTGTTTTATCTGTGTTTGCCCACCGATGATAAGAATCAAAGACCGCTTGCACGCTGCCTAGATTTTCTACTAGCTTGTCAATTGTCAAAAAACTGCGCCAATATTCGTAAAAAATACTAGCATAATTCCCTTGATAAGTCGAAGTGCCGAAATCATTCAATGAGTGCCAACCGTGCTTTTTCTGAAAGAGCTTTACGAGAGACTGATTACAAGCTTTTTCCACTCGAAATTCCTCATTTGTAAAGAAATACTTGCGGCTAATATACTCAACCATCCCTTCTTCAAACCAGATATAGGCACCGTATCCATCAAAATCATCTAAAAAATGCTCCGACCAATGAGCTAACTCATGGCCCACAATCTGCAAGAGAGAATTTTCAGACAAAGACTGATAGTGGTTTGCTATTGCTTGAGTTTGGTGAGAGGACTCGTAATTCTCCAACTGAAGAAGATATAAATCTTTCCAAACCGTCAATTCGGGAGTCATAACCATCCGCCTATCATTTGTATAGGCTGGTACAGGAATTTCCCGAATGATCTGCGTAGCAGAATCAAAATCGGACCAAATGATGGCTTGCGGTAAATCATAAACCGCAAACTCGTCTTTTAAAAAAGCTAGATAATCCTGCAACTTTGCGGCATTCTTTGCGACGAAATCTCGAAAAGCTGCTAATTGGTTCTCGTCTTTTACAAGATAAAAGTTCTCCACGAATCTCCTTTCTTTCGAACAATAGACTCAGTACGCAAAAGAACCACATCCGACAGTCCTAGGCTATTCACCTAGGGGCGTCAAGACGCGGTTCCACCCTAATTTATTACTTCATTGCTTTTGAAATTATAACCGAAAGCGCCATCTGCACTGCTTCCCTATCCGGCTCACACTATCCCGAACTCGCTAAAAAGTAGACAATGAGAATTCTTTCTAAAAAAGATTATAGCAGAAAATAGGGCCAATGTAAAATACTTATCGAAAAATCCCTCAAGTTTCAACTTAAGGGATTTCAACTAATCTAAACCAATTAGGCTTGTCTAGGCTTTTTCGGTCTTACGACTCTTGGCTTTCTGCCATCGAGTTTTCTTTTTGCCTCTTTGAGGTTGGCAATAGCTTCTTTGACATCTTCCTGGCTGGCACCTGGATCCGCCAAGACTGCCTTAGCCTGTGCATAAGCTTCTAGATAAGCCGACTTCAATGCGTCACTCGCATAGATAAACTTATTGCTAATGGCTTGGTAATGCACCTCATCATCGACTATCTTCTTGAGATTGGTAAAGTTAGTCGCCTTGCCATCCAGCTTCTTCTCTGCTGTAGTCAGCTGAGCTAGAGCTGTATCGATTTGCTCCTGGGTCACCTTGTCCTGCACCAAGAGCAGAGCCACTGCTTGGAAGGCCTTGTCATAAGCGCGGCGAGTCCTATCCTTAGCATTGGCATAAGCTCCTGTCTTAGTAGTAGCTGCATAAGCTTCCACAGCTGCTTTAACCGCAGCAAGATCGGAGTCCTTGCCGTCTAGATCAGCAGATGCTGTTTCTAGTTTTGCTCTTACGGCATCAACTTGCGCTTGGGTCAGTTTACTTGTCAAAGCTTCCTTGGCTGCCTGATATGCTTGGTCGTAAGCTGTGCGCTTCGCTGCAGAAGCATTGTAATACTGAGCAGTGCCGACCAGACTAGACTGCTGATTGACAGCCGCCAGCAAGCCTGACTTGACGATAACTCCCAGTTTCAGCAGGTTGTTTTTGCCCTCTTTGACCTCAACAGTCGGCTCACTTTCCCAGAGCTCGTAGCCGGTCGGCAGGTTGACAAAGACAGAGTAGAATCCAGATGCTACGGATCTTCCGAAGGCATGCTTGCCAAACAGTTCTGCTGGAAGCGTATAAGCATCGCCATTATTATTCTTGAGAACCACTTGGGTATTCTTCGGAACAGCTTGATCAAAGGCAACGCTGACCGGTGCAAAGACCAGCTTCTTGACCAGAAACTCAATCGTCTTAAAGCTATCTTGGGCTGTCAGCTCAAACTCCTGAGTCAGAGCGCTGTAGAAACGAAGCTCATCCTTATCATAAGTAAAGATCTCAGCTGTGTAGCGTCCAAACGGCAGAGCGTTGATTTTCTTGCCCTTATCCAACTCTACATATTTGCCCTTGCTGTCCTTGATCCGATAGACAAAGGTCGAAGATACATCTTGATGCGTATTAGCATCCACCAGAGCGACACGGATACGACCATCATTTTCAGCACTGACTAGCTCTGACAAAGCTATGGAATCACGGTTACCCGCATAATCCTCTACCACATAGAATATCTTAGACTTGTCCACTCCTTTTGGCAAGGTGTAGCTGCCATCCGCATTGGCTGAGATGTAAACCCGACGCTCGTAATCACGCTCAATGCCAAAATCATCCACTGCTTTATAGGTCTCTTTCCCTTTTTCATCTGCTTGCAGATAGAAGACCTGTTCTCTCAAAATACCGCCGTTGCCAACATCTTTTGGCTTACGAGCTGTAAAGGTTTCTGCACCATCCTTGGTACTGATATAGCCTGAGCTAATCAAAGGCTTCTGATTATCAATCTGCAGGTTAAAGCTAATCTGCTGCTCTTTAGCACCTGGCACATCTGGCGTATAGCGAACCACATAGGTATAGAGGCCATCTTCCAGCTTCTCACCCTTGCTATCACGACCGTCCCAGTATGTATCTTCTAGTAGGTAGGACTTAGGATTGTCTGACTGTCCACTATAATAGTTCTTGCGGCCTTCTCTAATCGTGCTGCTCTGCCAGATTGGGAAGCGATAGTCCTTATCATCTGCCGTATAGACACTAGCTGTCAGATTATTGATATTGCGATAGAGAACTGTCCGATACTGGATGCTGTCCTGATTACCATCACCATTAGGTGAGAAGGCCAGACGAATCTTACCATCCGCTCCCAGCTGCAGCACATGCTTACCATCAGCATTTTCTGCAGTTCCCAGTACAATTGAGCTGCGAGCAGCTGTTCGACCGGTAGAGTAGAGTGTATCACTTGACTCTGTCACAAGGGAAGAGACATTGTCATCAGATAGGATACTCTTGTCCTCTGGCACTGGGTAATAGAATCCTGACTTGCCTTCTTGGACTAGATTATAGATTGGTCTTTCTACAGCTGGCAGATCTTGGAATTGACCACGGAAGCCCATGAATGGCAGACTAACCACATCGCCGTCATCCGCTGGATCGACAAAGCGGACAAAGCCTTCTAGGAAATAGCCATTCGGCATCTGCTTGATCAACTCTTCCGCAAACTTAGCAGTATTTACCTTGACCGTCACTTTCTGGCTGCTGTGAGCCTTGACAGTAACTTCTGGCCAGACCGTTTCAGTTAGTTTGCGCGGTGTTAGAGTAAAGTAGCCATCCTTGACCGCATCCGTGTTGGTATTGACAATCATCTTCAGCGTCCGGTCCTTATCCGTGATATTATGAACCGTAACATCAAAGGTGAAGCTGTCTTGGACATTGCCCAAGGAAACGCTAGGATATTGATTGTCCCCTGTTACATAGAGGCCGGTAGAGATAGCCGCTGCCGTATCTACGATACCAGCTCCCTGCTGACGTGGAGAGGTGTAGACACCAGTTTCCTTGTTGACGTGCAGCTTGGCTGTTGACATGATGAGGGCTTTGACTAAGTCTGCATTCTGGGCAGGTGTTAAGTCTGGATAGTGCTGAAGGAGATATTCCTTGACCAGAGCCGCCACACCAGCCACATGAGGCGTAGCCATACTGGTTCCCTTCATAGAGCCATAGGTATTGTCATTAAGCGAAGAGTAAATATCGCCACCTGGTGCTGTCACATCTGGCTTGAGCAAGCCATCTGTCGTGACACCCCAACTGGAGAAATCAGACAGACTACCTGCTCCTGGATGCGGCCGATTGACCTTAAGACCATTAAAGACCACCTTGTAATTACCAGCTGCCAAAGCCTCTCCATATTCCTTACTGATAAAGGCTGACGGAACCTTTTTAGATTCACTATCCAGGCTCATCGTTAGGTTAGCTCCGTCGACATTATTGTAGATCAGAGCACCAACAGCACCATGGCTGATGGCATTTCTAACCTTTTCAGCGAAGGTAAAGGAACCACGCTGGATAAGAGCCAGCTTCCCTGTCAGATCCTTACCAGCAAAGTCCTCTTCACGGCCAAGACCAACATGGACATACTCATATTCTTTGCCCTTTTCAAAAGTTGCATTTGTCTCGCCCATGGAGTAGCTGAAATGACCATTCAGAAGCTTGTCGTTCTTTTCCAGACCGCGAACTTCCATGACTTCCTCTGTCAGAACAGTGTTATTGACAGAAGCAACTGAGATAGAGCTTTCTGCTGTTGAAGGACTGCCAACTAAACCATAGTCTGGATTTTCAACCAGCGGTTTAGAGTATTCACTTCCGAAGGTGTTGTCATTACCCGCCGCAATGATCACACTCACTCCCTTAGCCCGAGCGCGCTCAATAGCCGCTTGCAGACTAGGACTGACATCAACCGTCGAACCTGTTGCTGAGCCTAGACTCATATTGATGGTATCAGCTCCCAGAGCTACTGCATCATCAATGGCTTTGATATAGATAGCGTCGCTAGTTGTGCGTTGACGATCTGAGAAGACCCGCATAAACATGACTTGTGCTTCTGGTGCAACACCATAGACATACTCATCATTAGGAGCTTTCTTGTTGGGATTTCCCGCTGTAATCCCTGTTACGTGCATACCATGCGAGTAACTGTTCTTTTCCTTGATATTGTCATCACCGTCGATATAGTTATAGGCATAGACAACCTTGCTGTTGTACCACTTCCCATAGTCAATACCAGCCTTTTTCTTAGCCTCTTCCAGAGCTGCCTCTGTTTGATACTTGGCTTTTGACGGGTCAGAGATCTTCAGAACCTCATGGTGAACATCCAGACCTGAGTCGATAATGGCTACCACACGGCCTTGACCTTTATAGCCTTGAGACCAGGTTTGAGGAACCTTGATAATCTCATTTGTACTGATACTGCTTGGTTTAGCATCCTGAGAAGTTGGTGACTCTGTTACTGCATCAGAATTAGCAGCAGGCTTTTCTGAGTTTGCGGCTGCTGAAGACTCTGCAGTTGGACTAGCCAGATCTGTCGGCTTGGTCTCTGTGGCAGATGGCTGAGTTACCTTCTCAGCACTTGAAGAAGCCTCTTCTGATGAAGAAGTCGCTCCTTTCTCTACAGGAGCTGCAGCTGCTTCCTTAGCCTCTGCTGTAGAAGGCTGGCTTGCCTGCTCTGTACTTGAAGCAGCCGATTCAGAAGAAGCTGGTGCTACTTTCTCCACAGGGGCTTGAGTTGCTGGCTGACTCTCAGGTGTAGATGATTGAGAAGCAGACTCAGTCGCTGATACCACAGTGGCAGTCGGCTGACCTTGCCCTGACGAACTAGCTGTCGCCTGCTCATCCGCCTGAGCCTGTCCAGCACCAAAAACCAGAGCAGTTCCCAGCAGAACAGAAGCCAAACCGAACTTGTATTTACGGAGTGAAAAACGTTGTCTTTGCATAGAAGTCTCCTTACTTTATTTATAAACCATATTATAATAAAAATTTTCTGACAATTCATACACTCCTAACAAATGTAACAAAAACGTAACAATGGCGAACGTTATAGTCAAGAACGGCTATATAATAAAGTTTCAAGTATCTATTTATTTGAAATACAGAATAAATACAGTTTAAAATCCGGAAATAAGAAAAACCAATCAAGACCCATTCTGAAAGAAGAACTTGATTGGTTGGAAACAGTAGAGCACCTCACAATAATGCAGATACTCATAATCAAATTTATAGCGTTTCTATTCAAATAGACTATTGATACTCAATTTGGCCACTTCTAAATCCATATAAAACAATACCTTTTAAATCAGGACGAGATTTTTTGGATATCAAATCTCTTTTCTTTAAATAGTCTAATAACTTGATATTGAATTCACAACTAGATACCGTTGCTGACTGATTCCCATTGTGGCCAACATCTTCATTTTGATTCAATTTATTAAAGGCTTCAATCCACTCTGCATGTATATCAGAATCGCTCAATAAGTTCATTATCTCCCACAGTTCAAATAAATCTAAGTTATCCCCTAATAAATATAACCTATATTTTGACATTTCAGGATTCGATAATAAGTTATTTTTAAGTAAATTTTTACGTTCCGAATCATCAATATCGTCCAGACCTAATAACCATTCGCATAGGCTGATACTAATTTCACTATTATCTAGATTAATAAGTTTGTCCCAATGCTCTTTAGTTAGTTCTCTTATCTTATTTTTGATGGATTCATCAGCATTGTCATAATAATCAGAACTAATTATATAGCTAAAATCATTTATATCAAATTTAGAATCTAAGATGTGAGTGATAAGTTCAATTGAAAATTTTTTATCTTTTAAACTTACATAATCCAGAATATCTATTATTTTTAGTTTGTAGGAGTTGCCAAGTTTCTCGTTTTGTAACAAATCATAGATCTCAACTTCATCACGAACATTTTTTTCAATCTCAAGATACTTTTCCATATTGCTACAAATAAAATAATCTCTCATAGATGGGTATTCTTTTCTAATATAACCAAGATTATCAGCGTTAAATTTTACACATTTTAAATCTATCAGAATTTTTAATCTATCATCAGGTAGTCCAGGTATATTAAAGTGCAGAAAATCTCTTTTTATTACTTTAAGTATTGATTGATAGATAGTTAATTCCAAATCATCTGCATATACAGTTTGTCTAAAGAAGTCATTTTGGAATTCCTCATTAAACTTCAAAAACATATCTCTATTCAATATAAAATTAGAATCTTGATTAATGAAGTCAATTAAATCACTATAACCATCTGGAACTGAAAAATCTGGATCCGAAAAATCTGGATCCGAAAAATCTGGATGGATAGAAAAATAAGATAAAACAATATAAGAATTAACTTGAGCTTTTTGATTTACTACAAGATTTTTTATCAATTTTCTCTTGTTCTCCATAGATAATTCATTAAACTTCTCTTCAGTATACTCAATAGAAAGCTTTGGAATACTATTAATTATAGCTTCAGCTATCGTCTCCTTTTCACCTTTAACAACCTCATTTTGGAATATGATATCATGATTGAGCAATTGTTCAATATAGGAAAGCTTATCACACATTTTCCCACTTGATAATTCGATATACATCTTAACATATTGCAATAAACTTTCTTCCGAAGATAAACAATAATCTAATAAAGGTTTGAATACTTCCCGACTATTAATTAACTCGAAGTTTTTATAACTAAATTCATCTTCTGAAATAAACTCTTGAGAATACCAGTTCATAAAAAAACGTACATTAGTTTCAGTAAGGGAATATAGCTTTTGATTATAAATACAATCAATAACCTTAATCAAGCTTTCTTCTCCAATTCTCACTGCTCTTTTACCGAAAGTTGAAAAATTTGTAAATTTTATATTCAAATTTACCAAATTATTCGTTAATTGAGGCAATTTATATGAATAAGTTCTAGTGACTATATCAAGTCTTCCATCAAGTCCTTTCGGGATTTGATACTCGCGACTTCCAGTAAGTATAATAAAATTTTTATCAATATATTTTGTAAGTAAAACTTTTGTTTCTTCTGATAAACTTTCTAAACCAACCAAATTCAACAGAGATACCACCAAGTCATCATTTAATGGATCGATATAAGTAGAAATATAAGTCAAATACTTTTTGAACGAATGTATATTAGTCCTTAACCAATTCTCGAAGAAGGCTTTATGAATCTCTTCCTTCTTGGCATTATTTTCTAACTGGTTCGCATGATTATAAAATTTAATTAAAAAATCCTCAATTTTCTCTTGTTTAAATATTAATTCAAGTTTTTGAGAATAAGAAACGATGTTTTCAGTTCTATCAGTTAGTAGATGTTCAAACAAACTATAATTTAACACACAACTATCTGTATAGCGATTAAGTTCTAGTCGGATAACTATTTCATCAATGTTAGTTAAAGAAATATCATAATTATTACCATGCCCAGAAATAACATTTCTAATAAATTCTTTTTCCTCTTTTGTTATTGTTCCACCATAGAAATAAGTCAAATAATCTTGATATGTTTCATCAATATAAGCATTTCTAATTAAAAAAGGAATGATATCAAATTGCGGATTTTCTTTAATCAATTCAGAATATTCACTATCAAAATCTTCAATATTATAAAACTTTGTCCTAGATAATTCATATAGTATACTTTTTTCAAATTCTAGACTTTCATTTAAATCTGACAGTATATTTTTGCACCTAGTATTTTTGAGACGCTCTCTAAATTCTATGCTATTTCTATCAGGAAATACAGAATCAAGTTTCTCCTCAGTTCTTGATTCATTTCGATAAGCATCGTAAAAATCCGCAAAAGAAGTGATTATGCTATCTTCTTTTAGCAACTCCATGATAAACTCGCGATAAGAGGAAAATTCTGCTTGAGACTTCCCATTTACTTTAACTACAGCTTTACCCACAGGAATTTGAAAAATTGAACCATATAATTCAACTTCATCCTTCAAATGCTCTTCTTGTACTCTTTTAATATTTTCTTCTAAAGATTGAATTTTTTTAGTTAACTCCTTTTTACGTTTTTCAATCTGTTCATCTTTTGAATGCAACAGTTCATATAAATACCCTTGATTTTTTTGCAACAGAGAAAAGTCTTTCGGAAAAATATTCTTGTACACTATCATTGAAAATACTTTTTCAGGATCTAATTTCAAAGTACTCAATGATTCTTTGTAGGTCAGATACTCATTACAAATATTATTAATCAGGCGCATATCATCAAGGTATAATGAGATATTAAATAAAAACTTTTCATCCAATTCCTCATAAAGTTCCATACCTTTTAATATTTTTGATAACTGATCATAGGAGTTTGAAGCCGTTACAACAGGTACTATTGGAATAATAAAATCAAAAAACTTTGTTCGTTCTTGTGACTCGAATAAATCGTCTTTAACAAGATAGAAAAATACTAATTTAGACTCTCTACACACTTTCCTTTTTCTATTGATAACAATATTTAATTCCTTAATTTTTTCAAAGATTCTTGAATCATTGAAACGTTCAATGTCTTCAAAGACTATAACATCTGCCTCAGACTGTTTGAACAAATAAATCACATCATCCAAATACCTATCAAAATAAGAAACTTTACTACTCTCATTTGAAAAAACTTCTATATCCGTTTCAATTTTATCTGATTTTAGCGATAGGTGTTTAATGAATCCAATGTCTCTTTGTAACTTTAATAAATAAAAAATTCCATAAAAAAACAAAGTAAATAAGATAACGAGTGCTGAAAGTCTAACAATCGGATGAATAGTCCAAGTAAGCCAATCAATATCCTTAATAAAATCAGTCCATAAATTCAAATACAAAAACAGTAGCAAAATAGAAAATAAAAAAACTGTATTTTTCTTAGGATCAATTTGTGACTCTGCATCCAGTGTTTTAAAAATTGACTTTCTAATTGAGTTGGGCTCAATCTGATGAAGTAATTGATTGATAATCTTTCCCTCAATTGTATTAATTTCACGGTTATTAAGTTCATTTTTTTTAGATTCATCATACTGAGCGAGAGAAATATGGATAAACTTTTTGTCTTTTTTCTTTAACTCAAACGTCTCAATGACACTGCTTTTACCAGCTCCATAGTTCCCTGTAATAGCTACATTCGTTGTCTCTGATACATCACTGATAGCAAACTCTAAGGCTTGTGATATGACTGGTTGTATTTCTACATCTTTATTCGATGTAAGTGAACGAAACTCATACTTTTTTTCCTTTTCCGTACTTTCGTCAATCATTTAAAAAATACCTCTCTAACAAGTTACTAAATACTTAAACATTGCATCCTTTATCAATATACCCATACTATTATATCAACTATTCCTCATTCTATAAAGTATTTATGTAAAAATCCAATGTTTTTTATAGACTACCCTCCTCACATTTCCTGCCCAATGTCCATCAAACACCAAAAACCCCCTAGAATTTACAATTCTGAGGGATTTTTCTTATCCTGTTACTTCCGGAGTCTGTTCCGGTTTGTTTTTCTTATTTGGACTAGCCAGGCGGCGCTTGCTGTCTCGGATAGTGTTGAGATCCTTGAGGAGTTTGGCAAAGTGAGCTTTCTCTGGATAGGCTTCTGCGGAGGCTGCGGTATAGCGCATAAAGAGGTCATAAGTGCGGGAGATTTCCGTGCGCAGCTGCTTGGTCTT
>NZ_CAUTAP010000019.1:0-47753 GCF_963536705.1 uncultured Streptococcus sp.
TTTACGAGCATTTAAGAAAATATAAAAAGATAATTAGAAATTTATACTTTGTTTATAACAAAAAAACCGCAATCAAGCGGTTTTTATTCATCTATTAGGGCAATTTGAAGAAAAAGGACATAGTCCTATTTAACAAAGAACTAGAGCCTTTTGAACATTAATTGTCTAACTTTGTGGGAGCAGTACATTATTTAGTACATATTCTTTCTCTTGTTTTTACAAAACTCTGAGCAAGCCTATTCAAACAAGCCATAGTAATCTGCGATGGTCATCTTGGCTTTCTCGTTTTTGTTTAAGTCCTGAATAATCTGCCCGTCTTTCATGACGATTAGTCGGTTGCCGTATTTGAGGGCATCCTCCATGTGATGGGTAATCATGAGAGCTGTGAGGCGGTCACGATTGACAAATTCATTGGTCAGCTCCATCAAGGCTACACTGGTCTTAGGATCCAGTGCTGCAGTATGCTCATCCAGAAGCAAAAGCTCTGGTCGCTTGAGCGTTGCCATGAGCAGGCTCAAAGCCTGTCTTTGCCCGCCAGAGAGAAATTCAATCGGCGTATCCAGATGTTTGTCCAGACCATTACCGATTTTCTCAATCGTCGCCTGAAACTCTTCCCTGTAGCTGTTGAGCCCACGGGGCACCAAGCCACGCTTTTCGCCTCGGAATTTGGCAATGAGAAGATTTTCCGCCACTGTCATCCGCGGAGCCGTTCCCATCTTAGGATCCTGAAAGACACGGGACAGGTACTTGGCTCGCTTTTCTGGTGAAAAATGAGTGACATTTTCCCCCAAGATATGAATGCTGCCACTGGTCAGAGGGAGAGTGCCGGCAATAACATTGAATAGGGTCGACTTTCCTGCACCGTTTCCACCTAAAATCGTAATAAAATCATGCTCGTGAATGTCTAAAGAAACATCATTTAGGATGATTTTTTCTTCATCAAAGCCGCTCTTTACAAGCTTGGTTGCATTTCTTAATTCTACAATCGCTGTCATTTGCTTAATTTGGCTCCTTTAAAGAATTTATTTTTCAGGGTTGGAATCATGAGACAGACGGCCAGAATCACCGCGCTGTAGAGACGAAGATAGTTAGTATTAAAGCCGAGAGCAATGACGCCCCAGATCAAGAACTGATAGGCAATCGCACCAACTACAATGGTAATCAGACGCTCTGCCAAGGTCAGACTATGGAAGAGCACCTCGCCAATGATAAGACTGGCCAGACCGACAACAATCACTCCAATCCCACGGGACACATCTGCATAACCTTCCTGCTGGGCAATCAGTGCCCCAGCCAGAGCAATCAAGCCATTTGACAGAATCAGTCCCATCAACTCCATACGACCAGTATTGATACCAAAACTGCGAGCCATATCCGGATTATCTCCGGTCGCGATATAGGCCTGCCCTAGCTTGGTATCCAAGAAAAAGAGCAGGGCTGCAATCACCAGACTGACAAAAATCAAACCAGTCAAAAGGTCATTGACTTCCCCTGAAAAAGGCAGAATATCCTGAATCTTACTGCTGCCTAAAAGCCCCAGATTGGCACGGCCCATCAGCATCAGCATGATAGAGTGGCAGGAGGTCATGACCAAAATCCCAGAAAGCAGAGTCGGAATTTTCCCCTTGGTATAGAGCAGACCTGTCACGGCACCCGCAGCACAGCCCGCTAAAACGGCTGCTGCTGTTGCCAGAAAAGGATTGACTCCTTTGGTAATCAAGGTAACAGCCACCGCCCCGCCCAAGGGGAAGGAGCCTTCTGTCGTCATATCAGGAAAACCCAGAATCCGGAAGGTCATAAAAATACCTAGACCTAGGACGGCCCAAACCAGTCCCTGAGAAATAATGGAAAGAATCATAACATTGTCCTAACTAATTAAAATCGTTTCTCTATTTTAACATAAAAAAGGAGCCAATTTCAATGCTGATGCGCAGACAAAGAAATTGACTTCCCAACTATTCCTCAACAACTGTCATTCGACCAGTATCTACATCATAAACCGCACCTGAGATTTTTACATCAGCTGGGATCAGCGGCGACTGCCTCAGCAAGGCCATATCCTCACGCACACTTTCCTCTACATCTGTAAAGGGCAAAAAGTCCTGTTCGCTGACATCGACACCTAGCTCTTTATGAAGATAGGCCGTAAAATCTTCATTCTTAAAGGTCTGTGCCCCGCAGTCTGTATGATGCAAAACCACGATTTCCCGCGTTCCTAGCTGCTGCTGAGAGATGACCAGTGAGCGAATCATGTCCTCCGTCACCCGACCGCCGGCATTTCGCAAGATATGGGCATCTCCTAGTGCCAGTCCCAGAGCCTGAGCCACGTGGAGCCTAGAGTCCATGCAGGTCACGATAGCTACCTTGGTCTTGGGATTGATGGGCAGATGTGCTGTCCCATGCAGATCAACATAAGCTTTATTGGCCTTCATAAAGTTTTCAAAATATGACATTTTGACTCCTGACTAATTATATTATTTGATGTTCAAACGAATTAACCTTATCATACTAGGTTTTGGCTTTAGAACTTCCCTACCTAACTTCAAAAAAGAGAGAACCTATATGAACTGCTCTCTGTGCTAGCTTTTATCACCCACTACAGTTGACAAAGAGCCGTGAGTTATAACTTCTTAAAGTAGCGAGCAACGGGCCATTGTTCAAAACCAAAGTTCTCATAGGTTTTACGAGCCGGTGCATGACCTAGATCACCACCCGTCTCAACCATGACCATTTCCATTCCTTTTTGTTTAATCTGATCACAAGCATAGGTCATGAGCGCTTTTCCAATACCTTGACGCTGATATCTTGGAGCAACAGCTAGGATATAAATCTCACCCATCTTATCCTCAGGGTGCAAGCGAATGTGAATCCATCCTACTAATTCTTCCTCCAGAAAAGCTAACCAGGCAAACTGACTCTCTTCATTTAAGACTGCTGTTAGATCATTGATTTGCCTTTTTTCCCACCCTTGAGGATAAAAATTATCATAAACAAACTTAGGAACTCCTTTTTCCATTTTTGGAAAAACTGGAGACCAAGCTTGAATTGATAATTCTAAAACAGCCTCTTTATCCAATTTCTGATAAGGTTTTATAGTAATTGTCACTTTATTCTCCTAACGTTTCTTTAATCCGCCAAAAATGCCACGAACGAGTTCGCATCCGATGGTGCTAACAGCTAAATCATAAAGGCGGCCGTTGCCTTTTCAAGGCTTGATTGGCCTTCATAAAGTTTTCAAAATATGACATTCTTCCCCTTGCTGGTACTTTGATATTCAAATAATTTTATATTATCTTACCATCTTTTCTGCTATCTGTCAGTTCTCGACTTTGTTACAAAAAATAGGACAGTCAAATCCAGCATCTAGACTGGTCTTCTGTCCTAGTTTTATTTGTTATGAGCTTCTTGGGATATACTTGCTGAGTGAGCCTGCAAAGGTTTGAAGATTGAGACTTTGCACATAGACTTCACCAGTACCTTGGAAGGTGTTGACCACTCCTTCTCCCGTTCCAATAGACTGCCAGAAACCATTTTCCAGATGGATATTATAATTCAAAGATTGGCTCCAAGCTACTACATGGGCATTGTCAATAGTCACTTCTTGGTTATGAAGCTCAATTTTCTTAATAGAACCAAAGGCATTAGCCAAAAGAGTGCCCTGTCCTTGGGTCGTCATAACGAAGAGACCGCCTTGACCGCCAAAGAGAGCCTTGCCAACAGACTGACGCTCCATGGTATAGTAAGCCGTACCATCAAGAGCCAGAAAGGCACCGTCATTCAGCCGATATTGCTTTTCGCCTAGCTGAAGAGGAATGACTTGACCAGGAGCATCTGGCGCCAAAGCAAGGTAGCCATTATCAGACTGGGCAACAGCCTGAGTAATAAAGGTACTTTCACCAGAAACCATCGAACGCCCCACAGCCTTGACAAAACGTCCCAAGCCAGAACCGCTTGCATTGAGCTGGGTATTCAGGGTCACATTCGGCGTGTGGTAGACCATGCTGCCACGCTGGATAAAGACGGTTTCTCCTTGATTGAGCGACAACTCAACCAAAGGAAACTGCATATTACTGTCCATAGAAAATCGCATAAGAAATGCCTCCTTCTTATTATGACTTGATTATAACATTTTCCTATATTTTGAACAAAGGAAAACTGAAGCATCAAAAAAGAAGAGACTGCCTGAGTCTCTCCTAGAAATTTTCAAGAATTGTCAATATTCAGGTGTGGGCGAAGAAGATTTGCAAAGGTTTCAATATTGAGACTTTGGATGTAAATTTCCCCAGTTCCATAGAAGGTATTAACCACTCCTTCACCAGTCCCCATGGACTGCCAGAAACCATTTTCTAAATGAATATCATATTCCAACTCTCGACTCCATGCTACTACGTGAGCATTGTCAATCGTTATCCTATCATTATGCAGCTCGACCTTTTGAATCGAGCCAAAGGAATTTACCAAGAGTGTTCCCTGACCTTGGGTACTCATCACATAAAAGCCTCCTTGGCCACCAAAGAGAGCTCGACCTACCGACTGCCTCTCCAAAGTATAAGAGGCAGAACCATCCATAGCCAGAAAAGCTCCATCATTAAGGCGGTATTGCTTTTCGCCTAGTTCCAGAGCAACAATCTGACCAGGTACATTAGGCGCTAAGGCTAGACGACCGTTATTTGATTGAGCAGTTGCTTCAGTGATAAACACTCCTTCGCCAGAAGCCATAGAACGGCCCACAGCTTGGATTGCCATGCCAAAGATTGATTGAGACTCTGCATTCACTTTAGCATTCAAGACAACGTTGGGAGTGTGGTATATCATGCTCCCGGTCTGAATACGAACAGACTCTGATGCATCTAAGGCAATCTCCGCCAAGGGAAATTGAGCATTGTTGGTAATAGAAACATTCATACGATGATCTACCATGGTTGATTATCCTCCTAAAAAATCTGGAAAAACAACTTATAGGAAATTCCAGATAAATCCTATTTTTTCTAGCAATATTATAGCACGCACAACAACTTTTCGCAATACTACTTTAATCAAGAAAATACCTTCTTTAAGACTTCCCCAATCGTTGTCACACCGATGACTTGGATATTGTCTGGAACTTTGAGGCCGTTCAGAGAGTTTTTAGGAGCGTAGACTTTAGTGAAGCCCAGCTTTGCTGCTTCGTTGATGCGCTGCTCGATGCGATTAACCCGGCGAATTTCTCCAGTCAGGCCAATTTCACCGATAAAGCACTCTTGAGGATTGGTAGGCAGATCCTTGTAGCTGGAAGCAATGGCGACCGCTACTGCCAAATCAATGGCTGGCTCATCTAGCTTGACGCCCCCAGCTGACTTGAGGTAGGCATCTTGATTTTGCAGAAGGAGCCCCGCCCGTTTTTCCAGAACCGCCATGATGAGGCTGGCTCGGTTAAAGTCCAGTCCAGTCGTGGTTCGCTTGGCATTACCAAACATGGTCGGAGTCACCAAGGCCTGCACCTCTGCTAAAATCGGCCTCGTTCCTTCCATGGTCACAACGATAGAAGAACCTGTCGCGCCGTCCAGACGCTCTTCCAGAAAGACTTCACTTGGATTGACAACCTCAACTAGCCCACCAGACTGCATTTCAAAAATGCCAATCTCATTGGTTGAGCCAAAACGGTTCTTGACTGCTCTCAAGATACGGAAAGTGTGCTGGCGTTCGCCCTCAAAATAAAGAACGGTGTCCACCATGTGCTCCAAAGTTCGAGGACCAGCTAAGGTTCCTTCCTTGGTCATGTGACCAACGATAAAGGTCGCAATATTATTGGTCTTGGCCAGCTGCATAAGCTCAGCTGTCACCTCTCGAACCTGAGAAACAGAGCCTTGGACACTGGAAATTTCCGGCGACATAACTGTCTGAATGGAGTCAATAATCAGAAAATCTGGCTTAATCTTTTCAATCTCTGTGCGGATATTTTGCATATTAGTCTCGGCGTAGAGATAAAATTCACTGTCAATATCACCGAGGCGTTCCGCCCGCAGCTTAATCTGCTCAGCCGATTCCTCCCCGCTGACATAAAGGACGGTGCCCTGATGAGAAAGTTGAGTGGATACCTGCAGAAGCAGGGTGGATTTCCCGATACCGGGATCCCCGCCAATCAGAACCAGACTACCAGGCACTACGCCACCACCCAGCACACGGTTGAACTCGTCCATTTCCGTCTTGGTCCGATTGACATCAATCGAAGTGACCTCAGCCAGCTTCATGGGCCGGGTCTTTTCGCCTGTCAAGGAAACACGGGCATGCTTGACCTCTGCAGCCTCTACTTCCTCAACAAAAGAAGACCAAGAGCCGCAGTTAGGACAGCGGCCTAGATACTTGGGCGAATGGTATTCACAATTTTGACAGACAAAGGTCGTTTTTTTCTTAGCGATGGTGATTCTCCTTATTTTCTAATAATCCAAACAAAAGTTGATAAAACCTGACACACTTGCTCTATATTAGTAAAGCCAGCCTCTTCTAATAGGTTTGCAACTTCTTGAGGCGAGAAGGAATTCATCAAACTAGTTTGATTCTCATAAGTACGCTGAATTTGTTGCTGATTGGCTCCTAGCTCTGAAGCAAGTGTTTTCCAATAGCCTAGTTGCTGGTTGGAAAAAAAGCTAAGAATCAGAAGGCCACCTTCACTTAAAGACTCATAAATTTTTCGAAGAAAAAAGCTGGGATTTTCAACAAACTGCAATACTAGCAAGCAAGAACAAATCTGATAAGCAGAAGGTAGCACTGCTTCTTCAAATCGACTATTAAGATACTCCGCTTGAGGCAGATGAACCTGTCTTTTAAGCCCTTGCAGCATCGCCTCACTTGGCTCTACCACAGTCAATCCGGCCTTAGGAAATAAGGATGCCAAACCATTCAGCTCATCCGTCTGGCTTGCCAACGCTAACACCTTATCGACTTTTAAACCGGGTGCTAACCTAAGCAATACTCCTCGGAAAATCACATCTAGCATCACATCATAGCCTGGAATTTTCTGACGAATTTCTGTTGCATAGTCCTTGTTCTTAAATTCTTTCATATTTTCTTCTATCTCAAAATCCTTTTATTAAGATTCTTTTTACAACGAAACATTAAAACTTCAATTCACATTCAACAAACTGGCAAAAATCAATCTGCTGATTAGGTACAAACTGGCGGATGAGCATGCGATGGGCTACAAGAGCTACCGTCTCGTAGTCTCTGTATTTGCTTAGGGTACGCAAAAAGCGGGCTTTCATCTGCTCAGCTGTCTCATACCGGACAGGACTTCCTGCAGGAATAGAACCATTATTTTCAAAAAATAACCTCCGAGCCTGCTCAAACTTTTCTGTCCCACTCTCATATACCTGCCATTCATGTAGAAAAGGCTCCACAAAAAGCGGCAGTTGGCGGTCTCGAATCAAATAGGAGGCCGTCTCCAAAGCCCGCGTCACAGAAGAGGAAATCAGAATTTCCGCCTGTTCCAGCAAAGGATTAGCAGCGGCCTCTGTCGCCATCCTACGACCAGCAGCCGACAAGGGAGCCAAATCTAGTCCAAATCCAGTATAGCCGGCCTCTTCCAAAAGTGAATAATCTGGCTCTCCGTGACGGATAAAAATGATTTTCATGCTAATGTCCTGTCGATCCAAATCCACCGGTCCGCACGCCTTCTGCCTCATCTCCATCCGCAATTAAGAAAGGTGCGAAGACAGCCTGCACTACACGTTCGCCAACTTCAAGAACAACTTCCTGATCTGTGATGTTTTTCATCTGAGCAAAGATATGCCCTTCGTTTGCAGGATTGCCATAGTAGTCGCCATCAATGACCCCAACGGAGTTAATCAAAACCAGGCCTTTTTTACGAGGGTTGGATGAGCGATCGTAAAGATAAAGCACCTCGCTCGGCTGCATATAGGCCTTGACACCAGTCGGAACCAACTTAATCTCCCCTGGCGCAATGAGGGTGCGCTCTGCCACTTTCAAATCGTAGCCAGCTGCGTGAGCTGTCTCTCTCTTAGGCAGCAAATCTTCATTTGTAAAGCTGGAAACCAGCTCGAATCCGCGAATTTTCATGTATTTCTCTTTTCTATTTTTGCTGTTCCTATTATACTAAATTCGTAAAGAACAAGCAAAAAACCGCCAATTGGGCGGTTCTCCCTAGTATAGATTTCTGATGATCTCTCCATTATCCAGATAGGTAAACTGCTCCGTCAAATCTGATGTGAAAACTTGATACATTTCTTTAAAGCTCAAGGCCAGCGAGTGGTGA
This sequence comes from uncultured Streptococcus sp., assembly GCF_963536705.1. Taxonomy (GTDB): domain Bacteria; phylum Bacillota; class Bacilli; order Lactobacillales; family Streptococcaceae; genus Streptococcus. The sequence continues at coordinate 8,252 of NZ_CAUTAP010000019.1, forward strand.
TCAAGATCCTCGCGTTTAATCCAGAATACTTCTCCTTCGTCGGACGAGACCAGCTCTCCTTCAAAACGATTGGTTTTGTAAAGAAAAACGACGTAACGTTCATCCTTTTCGGTATAAAACTGCTTAACACCGCATAACCTAGGCTCATAGATGGTCAGACCTGTTTCCTCCTTGATTTCCCGTATCACTGATTTGACAAAGGATTCACGATTTTCAACATGGCCGCCTGGAAAGCAAAGGCCGGTCCAATCATCATTTACTTTATTTTGTACTAAAATGCGGTCCTCATCATAAACCATACACATATTTGTTAAAATAACTCGCTCCGCTCTTGACATCTCTGCTCCTCCATCTACCGACCGATTCGCTCGGCCTACTTGTGACTCATTATAACATAAAAGACATCAAATTGATGAAAATCTAGATTTCTCAGCCTTTTCAACAAAAAAACCGCCAATTGGGCGGTTCTTATAGGGAGATTATTATGAAAAAGAAAAGTTTTAGGATTTCTAAACAAAGTTAGGAGGTCTTTGTTTATGATCTTAGTATAGAACACTTATCTTAAATTTTCCTAAAAGTAACTTAAAAAAATGAAATTATTTTTTACAGCTCTTGCAAGAGGTACTGAAACAGCTCCAAATTGCCCTTTTCTTCGTTTATTAAAAACTCCGGATGCCATTGAAGGCCTATGATACGATGATTGTCAACCGATTCGATCGCTTCGATGGTATTGTCTCTTGGATCAAAAGCTGTCGCGCGGAAATTAGGTGCTAAGTCTTTGATGCTTTGGCGATGGACCGAATTAATCTGGCTAGCCTGACCAAACAAACGCTCCACAACACTGTCTTTCTCCGTGCGAATGGAGTGCGAAGTTCCAAATGGCAAGCCCTGCCAGTGATTATCAATGTGCTGATTAAGAGTGCCGCCAAAAGCAACATTTACCAGCTGCAGACCGCGGCAAATAGCCATGACTGGCTTGTTTTGGCGCAGGGCTTCCTTCAAGAGTGCCAACTCAAACTCATCGCGAACAATATTGTAGTCGTCACTGTCGATGGTCTTCTCTTCCCCATAAAACTGCGGGTGAACATTTTGCCCACCTGACAAAATCAGCTTGTCAATCGTTTCCACATAATCCTGAACTAAACTTTTATCTCCAACGGGAATCACCATCGGCAGGCCACCAACCATTCGTACGCCGTCCACAAACTTACGTGAAACAGAGGTGTGAATATTCTTTCCAGCTTCATCTACTGGACAAAGATTGGCTGAAATTCCAACAATCGTTCTGCACATACCGTGATTCCCCCTTATTTTGATATAGTATATCTTACCACTCCTCTGCGAAGCCGTCCAATAGATTTTTTTAAAGCTGGTTATAAAAATTTTTTATCAGAATATGCAACACTATAAATCTCTTTTTTAAAATTTAGAAAAACATTTCAGAATTATCAGAAAATTATTTACTTTTGGCAGAAATTTGTTATAATAAGCAGTGTAAAAACTCATGACTTGGAGGTCCCTATGAGAAAATCAAATATTCTTCTTGCCGCAGGGCTCGCTCTGCTCTCTGTCGGCTTACTTACTGCTTGCTCTGGAGGCGGAAGTTCCCAATCCAGCAAAAAAATCTACAGCTATGTCTTTACGTCTGATCCAACAACTTTGGACTACATCCAGTCGGCAAAGGGGTCTACCCACGAGCTGACTACAAATGGTGTAGATGGCTTGCTGGAAAATGATAAATATGGAAACTTAGCTCCGTCTATCGCAGAAGATTGGACAGTCTCTCCAGATGGTCTCGTCTACACCTATAAGCTGCGCAAAGATGCCAAGTGGTATACCGCTGATGGCGAAGAATACGCAGATGTCACGGCTCAGGACTTTGTGGCAGGTATCAAACATGCTGCTGATGTCAAATCAGACGCTCTCCCTCTTATCCAAGATTCTATCAAGGGGCTGAGTGAATATGCAGCCGGAACCAACAAGGACTTTTCAGCTGTTGGAGTCAAGGCACTGGACGATTATACGGTTCAATATACACTCAACAAGCCTGAAACCTACTGGAACTCTAAAACAACGTCAGGTGTTATGATGCCGGTCAACAAGGCCTTCCTAGAAAAGCAAGGCAAGGAATTCGGTCAGGCAACCAAGGCAGATTCCATTTTGTATAACGGTCCATTTATCATGAAATCCATTACTTCTAAATCCTCTGTCGAATTTGAGAAGAACCCTAACTACTGGGATAAGGACAAGGTCAAGATTGATGGTGTCAAACTGTCTTACTACGATGGTTCTGACCAAGATTCATTAGCGCGGACCTTCGGAGATGGCGGCTACAGTTTGGCAAGACTCTACCCAGCCACTTCCAGTTATTCCTCAATCGCTGAGAAATACAAAGATAATATCTTCATGACAGAAGCAGGAGCGGGGGTCGGTCTAATCAGCTTTAACATTGACCGTCAAAGTTATAACCACACTTCTAAAACCAGCGATGAACAAAAAGAAGCTACCAAAAAAGCTCTGCTAAACAAGGACTTCCGCCAAGCTCTAGCCTTTGCCCTTAACCGCGAAAGCTATTCAGCTCAGGTCAACGGAGAAGATGCAGCCAAGCCAGCTGTCCGCAATCTCTTTGTTCCGCCAACTTTCGTTCAAGCCAATGGTAAGGAATTTGGCACTCTGGTCGAAGAATCACTGGCTTCCTATGGTGACGAGTGGAAAGGTATCAAGCTGGATGACGGTCAAGACGGTCTCCACAATACTGATAAAGCCAAGGCGGAATTTTCCAAAGCCAAGCAGGCTCTTGCAAATGAAGGCGTACAATTCCCAATTCACCTAGATGTTCCTGTCGCTCAGAATTCTACTAACTTCGTCAACCGCATGCAATCTCTGAAACAATCATTAGAAGAGGCGTTAGGAAAGGACAATGTCTCTGTAGACCTGCAGATGCTATCTGAGGACGAAGCACTAAACATCACCTTCAATGCTGAAGCTGCTAGCCAGGAAGACTGGGATATCAACGGTCTCGTTGCCTGGGATCCAGACTACCAAGATCCTTCTACTTACCTGGACATTTTAGTGCCAGGTAACAGCACTCAGACCAGAACCTACCTTGGATTTGAAGACAAAGACAATGCTGCTGCTAAAGCTGTAGGACTAGATGAGTATAGCAAACTGGTCGAAGAGGCCGGAAACGAAACACAAGATGTTGACAAGCGTTATGAAAAATATGCTGCAGCTCAAGCATGGCTGACAGATAGCGCCCTCGTTGTGCCAACTATGAGCAGCAGAGGAGCAGCACCGTTCATTTCTCGGATTGTACCATTTACAAACTCTTATGCTCAGACAGGTACAAAAGATGCCAACTATCATAAATACGTGGAAATCAGTGATGAGATTGTCACGACTAAAGATTATCAGAAGGCCCAAGAAAAGTGGAAAAAAGAAAAAGAGGAATCCAATAAAAAGGCACAAGAGGATCTGGCTAAACATGTGAAATAATCACTACTTTGATGTTAATTAAAAATCCGGCAGGAACAGAAACCTGCTGGATTTTTTAACTTTTCTATCTAATATTTTAAAAGCCTGGCTGATTATCCAGCTGCAAAACCAACCATCTACTCAAACACAAACTGGTTATGATAAAGTTCTGAGTAGAAACCGCCGAGTTTGAGGAGCTGGTGATGATCGCCCTGTTCAATGACCTCTCCATCTTTGAGGACGATAATCTGGTCGGCATTAAGGATCGTCTTGAGACGGTGAGCAATGACAAAGCTAGTTCGGCCCGCCACAACGGCTTCCATTGCCTGCTGAATCTTGCTCTCTGTTACCGTATCGACATTGGAAGTCGCTTCGTCCAAAATCAAGACTTGTGGGTCAGTCAGCAGGGTTCTGGCGATGGAAATCAGCTGTTTCTGCCCAGTTGAGAAAATATTCTGGTCATCATCTACCAGGGTATCGTATTTGTCTGGCAGACTTTCGATATAATCATGAATATGAGTCGCACGCGCAGCCGTTTCTACCATCTCCTGACTAGCATCCGGCACACCGAAGCGGATATTGTCCCGAATCGTGCCACTAAAGAGCACCGAATCCTGCAAGACAATGCCCACATGGCTCCGTAAGCTGTCCAGCTCATAGGCTCGAATGTCACGACCGTCAAACTCAATGCTGCCACTATCTACATCATAAAAGCGATTGAGCAGGTTCATAATAGTCGTCTTACCTGATCCAGTCGGGCCAACAACAGCCGTCATCTTGCCCTTAGGGGCTAAGATAGACACGTCTTTGAGAATGGGCTTGCCTTCTACATATGAGAAATCCACATGCTTGATCTCAACGGAGTCTGTAAGCTCAGTGAAAGCAGGTGCATTCTCTGGCCGGACTTCCTCTGGTGCATCAAACATCTCCTGAATCCGGTCAGCCCCTGTAAAGGCCAACTGCAGACTGCCCCAGCTGGCTGCAATCTGGATGATAGGCTGATAATACTGCTGGGAAAACTGAGTAAAAGTAGTAATCAGGCCAACTGCAACTGCCGTTTCAACATTGGAATCATTCAGTAAGACAGCCGAGCCAACAAAAATAACAATAGCTGTATTAATCAAATTCATCCCGTTCATGATAGGGAAGAGAAGACCTGAAAAGGTTCGGCCTTTAAAGGTCGCCGAGCGTACTCGGTCATTCTGCTCAATAAAACCTTTAATGACCTCCTCCTGCATTCCCTGAACAATAACGGTTTTCTGACCGGAAATGGTCTCGTCCATATAAGCATTGAGGCGGCCGACTTCTTTTTGCTGAAGATTAGTGTATTTTCGAGCCAGCTTAACAATAACCACTAGGAGAAGAAAAGCAACCGGTGTGCTGGCTACCGTTATCCAGGCTAATCTAGCATTTTGAACAAACATGATAATCACGAGGCCCAGATAGAGCAAGGCATTGCTCATAACCTGGATCATACTCTCATTTAGAGCTTGCAGGATATTGTCCAAGTCACTGGTAAAGCGCGATAAAATGTCGCCGTCCTGATGGCGGTCAAAGAAAGCAACTGTCATCTTGGATAGCTTGCCAAACAGGCCCTTGCGCATCTCATTGGTCGAATGGGCAATAACTCGGGTCATCAAAAGCATGTAAATCAAGCTGGAAACAGACAGGCAGACAAAGGACACCAATACACTGCCCATGACGCTGCCAAAAGTTGACAGAATCTGATCAGTCTCACCCTTCTCCGCAAAAGCCCGTCCCAACTCAACCAAATGCTGAACAGCCTGACCGACATAAACCGGAAAAAGGACCTGAAAAACAGTCGCTGTTACCATCATCAAAAGGACAATGACAAAGGATAATTTGTAACGCTTAAAATATTGCCAGAAAAATGCAATCGTCCGCATCTTAGTCCTCCTTTCCTTTCTGAGTTTCGTAGATTTCACGGTAAACATCGTTAGTTGTGACCAATTCCGCATGCGTCCCTTGGCCAATCAGCTGGCCCTGATCCAAGACCAGAATCTTATCTGCATGAACAACGGAGCTAATCTTTTGAGCAATGATAATCGTCGTTGTTCCTTGCAGCTCTTTGTTCAAGGCTTCTTGAACCAGCTTTTCTGACTTGGCATCCAAGGCTGAGGTCGAATCATCTAAAATCAAAATATTCGGATTGTTGACAACACCTCTGGCAATGGACATCCGCTGCTTCTGACCGCCAGAGAAGTTGCTGCCACGCTCCTCCACTGCACTGTCAAAACTCTCTTCCATACGGCTGATAAATTCACTGGCTTGGGCAATACGAGCCGCCCGCTCCATCTCAGGTAGCGAAGCGTTGAGCTTACCCTGACGGAGATTGTCCGCAATGGTTCCGCTAAATAGAATCGCCCGCTGCAGCACGATGGAAACATTTTTTCGAAGAGTTCCCTGGCTAAGCTCTCGCAGATCCCGGCCGCCAATCTTGACAGAACCTTCCTGCGGATCAAAAAGACGGGGAATCAGCTGGGCCAAGGTAGACTTACCCGCCCCCGTCGCACCAACAACGCCAATCATTTGCCCCGGCTCAACCTCAAAGCTGATATCCTTTAGCATTGGCTCGTCATCGTTGGGATAGGAAAAAGTCACATGTTCAAAGCTGAGGCTACCTTCTAGTTCTTCATCTAGCGAGTCTGGGAAAGCCATAGCTGGCTCCGTTGCCAATACTTCCTTGATCCGACGGATAGAAATGATCCCCCTCGTCACGCCATTTCCCAAGAAGCCAACCATAATGATAGTGAAAATAATCTGGCTTAGATAACCGATAAAAGAAGCGATGGAGCTGACCAGGCCTGGTTCCGCCTGAATCATGCCAGACAGAGTCCAGATAGCCAAGTAAACAGAGCTGTAGCCGACCAACATCATCATTGGCTCAATGATTGAAAAAGCATAGCCAATATAGAGATTCTCTGATAAAAGTTCATCAGACACCTGACTGAACTTATGAAACTGGTCTTCCTCCCGAACGAAGGACTTGACCACTCGCACACCACGAAGATTTTCCTTAGCAATGGCATTAATCTTATCCAAAAGAGTTTGGAATTTCTTAAAACGAGGACCCATCATTCCCATCATGACAGCCGTTAGACCAGCTATGAGCACAATTAGCAAGAAAATTATCCACCAGAGAGAGGGCATGGTCACAATGGCCAGGATGACTGAACCGATAAAAAGGATGGGTAAGCGAAGAAGAATTTGAAAGAGCATCATAGTCACATTTTGAATCTGATTGATGTCATTCGTCATCCGCACGACTAAATTTCCAGCGTTGAATTCCTCGATATTGGCATAAGAAAAGGTCTGAATCTTACGGAAAGTCTCCTCACGGAGATCCGATGAGACAGCCTGGGCAATATAAGCCGCCAAGGTCACATTAATCCCTCCGGCCACCAGTCCGACAAAACCGATGCCAATCAGCCAACCGCCCATACTGTAGATAGTCTGGCTATTTTGCTCCTGCAAAGCGTCTAAGATGTGCTTTAAAAACCAGGGCAGCAAAAGAGAGCTGGCAATCATCAATGAGGTCATCAAAAGCGAACTCAGTGCATACCATTTATACCGTAATAGACTTTTAAAAAACATGCTTCCTCCTACTTTTTTCATATTTGACTTAGTTTCCTTACTATATCACAGATAAAAACAATGTCAAGCAAGAAATTTCTTATATTATATGGTAAAATGAGATATAGAACTCTAAAACTGATTTAAATTCAGACTCGGAATTTCATCATAAGGAGAAGATATGGATAAACAACGAGTTGCTGTGATTGGTCCTGGTTCTTGGGGAACAGCCTTATCACAAGTGTTAAATGACAACGGACACGAGGTTCGTATTTGGGGAAATATCGCTGAGCAAATCAACGAAATCAACGACGAACACACCAATAAACGCTATTTCAAAGATATTGTACTGGACGAAAAGATCAAGGCCTATCATGACCTGGAAGATACTTTAAAAGATGCGGATGCTGTGCTTTTTGTCGTGCCGACCAAGGTAACCCGTCTGGTAGCTAAACAAGTAGCTCAGGCTCTAGACCACAAGGTAAAAATCATGCACGCCTCCAAGGGACTGGAGCCCAATACCCACGAACGGATTTCAACTATCCTGGAAGAAGAAATCCCTGCAGAGCTACGCAGCGAGATTGTCGTCGTCTCAGGTCCCAGCCATGCTGAGGAAACCATTGTACGCGATATTACCCTAATTACCGCTGCTTCTAAGGATCTGGAAACAGCTAAGTATGTGCAGGAGCTCTTCAGCAATCACTACTTCCGCCTCTACACCAACACTGATGTCATCGGAGTAGAGACTGCAGGCGCTCTGAAAAACATCATCGCAGTTGGAGCTGGTGCTCTCCATGGACTAGGCTATGGTGATAACGCCAAGGCAGCTATTATCACACGCGGTCTAGCCGAAATCACGCGGCTAGGTGTCAAGTTAGGAGCCAACCCTCTCACCTACAGCGGCCTATCTGGTGTCGGTGACCTGATTGTCACAGGAACCTCTGTCCACTCCCGCAACTGGCGGGCCGGCAATGCTCTAGGACGCGGCGAGAAATTAGCTGATATTGAAGCCAATATGGGCATGGTTATCGAAGGAATTTCTACCACCAAGGCAGCCTATGAACTGGCCCAAGAGCTGGATGTTTATATGCCGATTACCCAAGCTATTTATAAGGTTATTTATCAAAACTGTAATATCAAAGAAGCCATTTATGAAATCATGAATAATGAATTCAAGGCTGAGAACGAATGGACTTCGTTCTAATAGAAAGGAAATAATTATGTCAAAAGTTAAGAAAGCCGTCATCCCTGCAGCTGGTCTCGGAACCCGCTTCCTGCCAGCTACCAAAGCTCTAGCTAAGGAAATGTTGCCGATTGTTGACAAGCCAACCATCCAGTTTATCGTTGAGGAAGCTCTCAAATCTGGAATTGAAGATATTCTAGTTGTCACAGGTAAGTCAAAACGCTCCATCGAAGACCACTTTGACTCAAACTTTGAATTGGAATACAACCTCAAAGAAAAGGGTAAAGACGACTTGCTCAAATTGGTTGACGAAACCACTGGTATCGGTCTACACTTCATCCGTCAAAGCCATCCGCGCGGACTGGGAGATGCTGTCCTTCAGGCTAAGGCTTTCGTAGGAAACGAGCCTTTCGTTGTCATGCTGGGCGATGATCTCATGGATATCACCAATGATAAGACTGTGCCACTGACCAAGCAGTTGATTGATGACTACGAGGCTACTCATGCTTCTACCATCGCTGTCATGCAGGTCCCTCATGATGAAGTTTCCTCTTATGGTGTGATTGCCCCTCAAGGCGAAGGTGTCAAAGGTCTCTACAGCGTGGAAACTTTTGTCGAAAAGCCAAAGCCTGAAGATGCACCGAGTGATTTGGCTATTATCGGCCGCTACCTTCTGACACCAGAAATTTTTGAAATCTTGGAAAAGCAAGAGCCAGGTGCTGGAAATGAGATTCAGCTGACCGATGCGATTGATACTCTTAACAAGACGCAGCGCGTGTTCGCTCGCGAATTCAAAGGTGATCGCTATGATGTCGGTGACAAGTTCGGCTTTATGAAGACTTCTATCGACTACGCCCTCAAGCATCCGCAGGTCAAAGACTCCTTGAAGCAATATATCATTGACTTAGGTCATAAACTAGAGAAAAAACAAAGTAAAAAATAATTGATTCAAACAACTAACTTTGAAAATAAAATTTTATCTATAAAAAAGAGGTTCCCAACCTCTTTTTTTGATATTTCATCAGTTATTTTCTAAGGATTCGTTAAATCAAGGAATGATGAAAACCTAGAAAAATAAGAAGGGCAGCCAAGGCTAGATAACCAAACAAGACTAGCCAGCGCTGAGCAGGTTTAAAGGCATTGCTTGAGCCTTTAACGGGAAGAATGACCGCACAGAGTATGCCGCCAATCAAACCGCCCAAATGCCCCGCTAGGCTGATACCAGGCATGAAACTAAAGATGATATTGACCACAATCAAGGTCATATAAGACTGCCCCAGCTGCTGAATATAGCTGTCGCGAACGACATAGTGCAGGGTCACGATAGAGGCAAAAAGGCCAAACAAGGCTGTAGAGGCCCCTGCTGACAGAGTATCCGGACTGAAAAAGAAGACAAAGATATTTCCCATCAGGCCAGACATCATATAGAGCAGAAAGAAATTTCGCGATCCAAAAATATCTTCTGCCTGCCGTCCAATAAAATAAAGAGTAACAGCATTTACCACAAAGTGCTCCAAGCCAATATGCACAAAGATAGCAGAAAAGAGACGCCATATTTGAGCAGGATACATGATAATGGTTGGAGAAAACACTGCTCCAAATTCAAAGACAGTTTGTTCTTCAGCATAAGAAAAACCACGTAAAATAAGCATCCCCACAAAGACAAGTGTTGTCAAAATTAGCAAAATACTGGTCACAGGATATTTTTTATCATAGATGTAGTTCATAAGTCAACACTTCCTTTACTGCTATATCGTGATAATCGGGCTCAAAATCAGACTTTTGAAAACTATAGATGCTACTGATGGATGCTCCTGCAAAATCAGCCAGATAACGGTCATAGTAGCCACCGCCGTAACCAATCCGAAAGCCTTGAGAATTGAAAACCACACCCGGCACATGAATCAGATCAATCGCCGTCTTCTCCACAGCCTCTTCGCTCATCGGCTCCATAAGACCAAAAGAGCTTTTTTGCAGATGGCTTTCATCATAATCCACAAATATCATCCGACCTTGGCCATAGGTTTTGGGCACTAAAACCCGCTTGCCATCTAACTGAGCCTGCTTGATAAAGGCTGCAGTTGAGACTTCATGCGGCATAGAAAGATAGGTAGCAATAACCTGAGCTTTTTGATAAGCTGCCGAACTGAGCAAGTGCTGGGTCAGCCAGCTATCTGCCTGCTCTTTTTCTTTTCCTGACAGTTTCTTCATCTGGTTCAGTACAGTTTGTCTCAGCTCTTTTTTCATGCAGCTCGTCCACCTTTTTCTTATCTTTCGTTGATTTTATAATCTAGGAATTTCCCAATCTTTTCAATAGCAAAGGGCAGTGCTGCCTCGTCCGGTGTCATCTTGGGATGATGGAGGGCATAGGGACTATCCACTCCCAGCCAGAACATGACGCCCTTGACCTTGCTGAGCAAATAACCGAAATCCTCGCCTGTCATAGCCGGCGCAATATCAATCAGCTCCACTCCTTCTTCCTTCTGGAAAAAGTCCATCAATTCGTCTGCTAGGTCAGGATGATTTTCTACAGGCAGGTAGCCTCCTTGCTTGAGTTCCAAGTCCAATTCCAAACCGAAACTTTGGGCTAAGCCCTCTGCGATTTCCCGTAAGCGCTTCTGGGTCAAGAGGTTCATCTCCTGAGTCAGAGTCCGAATGGTACCATGCAGAAAGGCCGTTTCTGCGATGACATTGTTGGTCATGCCAGAATGGAGCGAACCAAAGGTTACCACCGCTCCCTCGATAGGATCGACATTGCGGCTGACAATGGTCTGCACCTGGGTGATAAAGTAGCTAGCTGCCACCAAAGCATCATTGGCTTCATGAGGAAAGGCCGCATGGCCTCCCTTCCCCTTAAAAGTCAGCTTGACCTCACAGGTACCAGCAAAAAGCGTTCCTCTGTTAGTCGCAATATCACCAACTTTGAGATCCGGCCGCACATGGAGACCGTAAAACTCATCTGGCAGCCAGTCACCAAAAGCACCGTCTTCGTACATGAGCATTCCACCTGCTTCATTTTCCTCTGCAGGCTGAAAGAGAAAGAGCAGATTGTGGGTAGGCTGAGCGCTCACAGCTTGCTCCAGCAGGCCTAGAGCGACCGTCATGTGCATATCGTGTCCGCAGGCATGCATGCGACCTTCATGAGTACTGGCAAAGTCCAGTCCTGTATCCTCCACAATCGGCAAACCATCAATATCTGTCCGCCAGCCAATCGTCTTATCTGGGGAACTTCCCTTGATAAAGACCAAAATACCAGTCCGCCAAGTTCGGATTTCCACAAAGTCTAGACCAGCTGTCAGGCCATCAATGACCTGCATCAGGTAGGCATGAGTCTTGTATTCTTCCAGACCGATTTCTGGTATCTGGTGTAAATCACGGCGAATTTTCAGATAATCAAGCATTGTTTCTTTCCTTTAAAATCTTGTCAGACCCGTCAAAGTGTTGGGCCGCACCCAATCAATTCATCTTTATGCTATTTTTAAAGAGTACGCAGGGCATCTTCAAGAGCTGTCTTCTGCTGGGTCTTTTCGTCAATGGTCTTGATGACTCGTGCCGGAACGCCAGCAACCACTACGTTTTCCGGAACATCCTGGGTCACAATCGCACCAGCCGCAACAACGGAACCACTGCCAATTTGTACACCTTCAATCACAACCGCATTGGCACCAATCAGCACGTTATCGCCAACCCGAACTGGCTCAGCACTAGCCGGCTCAATGACTCCCGCCAGAACCGCACCAGCACCGACATGACTGTTATTACCAACAATTGCTCGACCACCCAGAATGGCCCCCATATCAATCATGGTCCCAGCACCAATCTCCGCACCGATATTGATAACCGCCCCCATCATGATGACAGCATTGTCGCCAATTTCAACTTGGTCGCGAATAATAGCGCCCGGCTCAATGCGGGCATTGATGTCACGCTTATCCAAAAGCGGCACCGCTGAATTGCGGGCATCCTGCTCTACGACATAAGTCTTATTTTCCTCTAAGTTCGCTAGAAGTGGCTTGATTTCTTCCCAGTCTCCAAAAAGAACATTGCCTAGCTTCACAACAGACCAAGGGATTGATCCGTGCAATTCTCCATCAAAGGTTACCTTGACAGGAGTTTTTTTCTTGGAATCAGCGATAAATTTGATAATTTCTTGAGCGTTCATTTTAGTAGCAGACATGATTTTCCCTCGATTCGTGAATGGTTTAGCCTTTTAGTTTGCTTTTTATCCTCAATACACAATAATTTTAAGAACAATTGAAGCAAACCAAGAAGCTTGATTAGACAATATTATAACACAAAAAAAGGGATTGCAAAACTCCTATAAGATTCTCTACTTGGGACACGGATTATAAAAAAAGGCACGAACTCTCGTCCGTGCCCAACAAAGCAATTCCAAACTATATTCCAACGATATTATTTAATTCTTTCGTTCAAAATGTTCCCACTGTTGGCATCAATGGTCATTTTGATCTTTTGCGTACCGTTCAGAGCTTCCAGCTTATGAGACAAGAACTCCTATTCATTTATTCTATTTAGAAAGATTACTCAATAGATACTGTCCGTTTTCCTGACGGATAAAAGTCAAAGTTATCTCCTTATTTGAAGAGGTTTCATAGTTTACAAGCATCTTCGGCTCTGATTCACCATCCCCATAAACTGAGATATGTTGATATTCTGGGTATTCCTTGATTACTTCTTTAAAGGAAGAACCGCCCTCGCCTGTTTCCGCATCACCCGTCTTTAAGCTCTCTGTAATCTGGCCAGATACCTTTTTATCATAGTCGTCACTACCGGGCATAATACTCATACCCTGAAGATGGTAGCTGCCATCCTCGTGTTTCATAAAGGTCAGAGTGGTATAACTAGAGTCAGGTAACCAAGACAATGAGAGCCCTTCTTCTTGAAACGTCACACTGCTGGCCAAGCCAAAATCTTTGACTACTTGTTCAGGGGTCAATCCTTCATCATCCGCACTAACAATGCTCAGCTTTTCAAGGTCTTTCACTTCCCACTCATATACATCCTCTTTTGACGGAGCCACAAAAGAAGCAACATCGCTTTGATGTCCCTTTCGAGACAGACTTGGCACACTTCCCCCACCCATAAAATCATTTAGGAAATAGCCGCCAAGACCCCCTAGCAATAGTCCTGCTGCCAGACCTATTCCTAAAAATCCTATCAGCTTGCCCGTACTATTTTTCTTTGGCTCTGGACTTGGCTGGGCAGCGAAGTTTGCAGCTTGCTGTGGTCCGGCAAAGTTCTGACCAGCTGGATTAAATCCCTGAGGAATTGCTTCTTGAAAAGCGGGATTTCCCCAATTATCCTGCTGAGGCATCTGTTGCTGAGGAGCATCAAAAATGGGTTGCTGAACGCCAAAATCTTGATTAGGATTCGGCATTTCAGGACTGCCCCCTTCTACTGGGAGAGGCTGCCCCTCTGTTGAGTTAGCTACAAATTGTCCTGAGTCTGATGACTGGACTTGCTGCGGGTACGGAGCCAATCCTTCTAAAGATTGTTCCTGCGGTTTATTTTGTTCTGACATCGTTTCTCCTTTTATTATTTGAGTTCTGTTTTATTTATTGGCAGTAGTGGACAAAAGATAGTTTCCGTCCTCCTGCTGAACGAAGAACAACCTATAAGTACCATCATTAGGAGCGTCATAAGCCGCCTCCATAATGGTTTGACTAGTATCCTCACTAAAATCTTCATCTACACGAATAGAGATACTCCTCGGACTGCCATATTCCTTAAAAACTTCCTTATAGGAAATGCCATCCTTACCAGTCTTTGCATCGCCTTTTTTCAATTTTTCAAAGTAATCAGCCGCCATCGCTTCGTCCTCAGCATTATGTTTGCTTCCCTCAAAGCGAATATTATAGATATGAAGGCTATTCAGATAGAAACCATCTTTTTTCTTCTCAAAATCCAGAGAAGCAGTTTGATCTGTATAATAAACTGGCCAATCCTCCTCATCATCAGAATCTTGAAGCGTTCCCCACTCTAAATCAAGGCTGTCACGAGAGATCTCCTCTTTTAAAGCCTTGCCATATTTATCAAGAATATCTTCCACAGAAGTACCATTCGTATCTGTCTGAATAGTATTGAACCGTAACTCTGACAAACTATCAATATCCCACTTGAATTCAGTAGTATCTGGGTCAATGTACTGATCTGATTGATCTCTCTTTGATGCTCCGGCATCAGCCAAAGGATGCAGCACAGGATATTCCCCTTTGATGACATCCGCCACTCCTATACCATAGCCCCAGATTCCCCCTCCGATTAGTCCAAGACCAAGAGAGAGCAAGGCTCCGCCTATCAGGATTCCTTTCCAAGATTTATTCTTGGCCAAAGGTGGGGTTGGTTCCTGCGGACTTGAAACATGGCCTTGCTGAGGTTGAAAATGATGCGGGAATCCCTCTTGCGACTGAGCATTCTTTGAAGGCTCAAAAGAATGCTGTGTTTGCTGTTCTGTCAATCTTCTTTCCTCTTTCTTGTTTATTTCCAATAGTCTTATCAGTTCTCTTTTAATAACGAAATGCTTTGAAAGCAGTCAGTCACAAAAGATAAACTAAATAACTAAAAACTTACATTTCCTCTGACTTTATATATAAGAAATTTCCATCTGGCTGGCCTACAAACAATAGGTATTCATAACCATCTTCTGTTTTATAAGTCACCTCAGCAATCAGACGGTTGGAGATAATCTTATTATCTACGTCACGTTCGGTTGTGATGACAATTTCTGACGGAACAGGATGCTTCTTCAGGACCTCTGATAAAGCTGTTCCTCCTTCACCCGTTTCCTTGTCTCCTTCTTTCAAACGTTCAAGGTCTTTGGGAGATAATACGCTCCAATCTGTCGTTTCCTTCCCTTTTCTATATTCTTTAAAAGAATCTCCAACTACCACTTGCCTCAGATAGTAGTTCTGGTCAACTTTATCAAATTGAAAAGAAATATTTTGCTCCTTGTCCCTAACAGAAGGGCCCCATCTGAGTAACAGACGATTGCGATCATATTCTGCTGAACTAGCCAAGCCATAAGTTTCAATGATTTGATCAGCCGTCAGACCTAATCCCTCATCATTTGTATAGCTCAACCGTCCCAAGTCTTCCAATGTCCAATTAAACTGAACCGACTGCCCGTCTGTAGTAAAGCTGTCACTCTTGTCTTTGGCTTCTTCCTGAGCCTTACTCAGACGCTTAATCCTTTGTATATCCTTATTTGTCTGCGCCTGCTTGCCGATAAAATAAGCTGAACCGCTGCCAATCAAAAGACCAATTATGAGAGCAAAAATTGAAAGTCCTATGACTTTTCCGATATTGCCCTTCTTATCAGGCAATCCTTGCGGCTGAATCTGCTGGAAATTCCCTTGCATTGGCTGGCTAGGTTGATTTTCTTGCCAAGCCCCTTGCACTTGACCTTGTCCATCTTTATCTGACATGGTTTTCTCCTTATAAATTTTATTGATTTGTCATATTGCGAAAACATTGAAAAATAATGACAAATTTTACAATATTATAACATAAATTATTCTTCCACTCAAAAAGGGAGTGGGAAAGAACTTCAAACAAGTTAAAAAGTTCGTCTTCCCACCCCCGCACAGTTGATCAGGCAATCTTTGGGGCTTAAAAAGCGAAGGAAGATGCCAATCAACCACTGCGTCATCTATTTTTTCTAATTTAGACCCAAAAGCCTGGACTTTTGCCCAGGCTCTGAATCAAGTTTTTAGACTCTTATTTTTCTAGTATTCTTATTTAGATATTTTATCCTAATTGAGCTACTTCAAAAATCTGAATGGTAGAGCCTTTTTCAATTACTACTGCTTGGTCTGCTGCGACATGGAGTGTACCAGGAAGGCTCCCCTCTTTTGAACCATCAAAAGAAATCGTGATATGGCCCAGTCCAGTTAAATTTTTTTCTACTACATTTCCCACGGAACTAATCGAATATTCCTGATTATCTACCACCAGCTTGCCGCCTTCTAGTATTGAACCTAGCAGATTTTTGTTATCAATCTTAAAACAATACTCTGCTAAATCTTCCGGTGCTTCTTCTCCAAATAAAATGAGCATATTGGCATCTTGAATCATATTCTGAGCTTCAGGCCCCACTTGAATTACTTTAGCTTCAAAAATTTTCTTCATCTAATTCCTATTTATCCTTTCTCTAATTTGTCTTAAACTTATGCTTATAGATAAGTTTAACATAATAGTTGCTCTGTTTACGTGCATCTATCAAAGGTCTATTGATAAAGACCAATACTAGCTATCCAAGCTACTAGCACCCGCGGAACACCATTGAGAAAGCGTGAATAAAGCACAGAAGGGACACCAACCTCAACTGTTTCAGACTTGGCTTCAGATAGACCGAGTGCTACAGGAATGAAATCACAACCGTTTTGAGTGTTGATAGCAAATATAGCTGGCAGAGCCATTTGGGGCGGAATATTCCCTTTTCCGATTTCGACTCCAATTAAGGTTCCGATAATCTGACTGATAACAGCTCCGGGGCCTAACAAAGGAGATAGGAATGGCAAGGAACAGATAAAGCCAATCAAAATGAGTCCCCAGATGTTCCCCGCTAGGGGAACCATTAATTTTGCCAGCCAATTTCCAACACCTGAACCTTGAATAACCCCAATCAGCAAGGAAACAAAGGCCATGAAAGGAATGATTGTGTTGAGCATTGTTTGGATGGCTTCACGAGCAGCCTGGTTGAAAGTCGCAACGACCTTCCCAGCGCCCATCCCAATTCTTGCTACAATACTTGTTTCAGCTTTTTGCTCTGTAATTTTTTTACTAGTATCATAAGTTGGCTTTTCTGTTACCACAGTTGTCGCTTTTTCGTTTTCATTAGCAGCAGAAATTTGATTAAGGCCAACTGCTGACACATAGATTTCCTCGGTGATATATTGTGCTAGAGGGCCACTTTTCCCTGTAGCGACAATATTGATTGTAGGGATCCCCTTTTTAGGATAAATACCGCAGCGAAGAGTACCGCCGCAATCCACGATTGCTAAAGCAATTTCCTCATCAGGGATAGAAGTTTTAAATCCGTTAACAGCTTCCATACCAGTCAAATCAGCAATTTTATCTACAATATCTGGCTTTTCTCCGCCGCCAGTGATATAGATAAATTTATGCTTAGCCTCACTAGGTGTAATGACCAAAGGTCCTCCGAAACCGCCATTTCCTTTAACAACTTTTATACTCTTATATGACATAATTTCACTCTTTCTATCAATCAAATGTTTTACTCAAGGTAACACCTTGCTGTTTTGCAACATAGGCAGTCGTAAAATCTGTTACCCATCCACCAACAAAGTTCATGATAATTCCTACAAGCATGTAACGGATTGCCAAGTCCATCTGACTCAAACCTAAAGTTTGAATTCCTGTCGCAATTCCCATCCATACAAACAATTCCCCAGGATTGATATGTGGGAATACACCATTTGAAGTATGGCAGAACTGCATCTGAGCTGCTACAAAACTAGGTTTATAATATTCTGGCAAGAAGCGTCCCATACTGATCGCCATCGGATTCCCCAGCATAAAGGCTGAAATGAAAGGTAAAATCATATACCGGCTAACAGGATTTTTGGCAGAAATCTTAGCCAAGGAATTGACCTTTTCTTCTCCCAAGAAAGCGATAAGGGTATTCATTGCAATCAATAGCATTAAGACAAGCGGTACAATATTTGTCATCCAGCTAATAAAGGTTTCTCCACCTAATTGGAAGAGTTTCATAAAACTCTCTGCAAATTTTGTAATGTGATTCATAAGGAACTCCTTTTCTTATTTTTTTTAAATAACTGTTTAATAGATAATTGTAAGTAATTCGCATAAAAGCCGAATCCCAGAAAAGAATCAGATGAACTTGTCTCTTTCTCAATACCTGCCTCATGCCAAAGATAGACTTTTCTAGCATCTTCTATGGCTGATTGCATCAACTTATTTTCTTTTCTCACAAGAGGATTATACTTGTCAAAATAATGGATGTCTTCTCCAACATAATCGTCCATATTTTGAAAACGCGCTAAGATTGTGACTCCTTGCATTTTGCTAGCTTTAAGAACCCGACCGTTTTCATCAACCGCGAACATGACAATCGTACCGGATTTTATTCTTCCGGACTTCCTGCCAATCGCTACGCGCCCCAGTTTTCGGAGCATCGTATAGGTCTTATTGAAGTCTTTTAGTTGCTGCCAGCCGAGGAACATTTGAAATATATAAGCTGCCATGACAAATACAGCGAAAATTATTAGCGAATTCATTAAAATACTCCTTTGCTCTTAGAAAATGATAGAAACTCAGTCTCTGTTTCTACAGCCCTCAATGCTTCTTTTAAAGAAGGCTCTCCTGCAATTCTAAAAATATCATCATACAATTCCAGTAATTCACTTTCCATTTTTGTTTCAATTTCTGAGGGAATAGCGACTAGAAAGATAAATTCAATCCATTCATCTCCTTTTTTATAAGGTTCTTCAAGCTTTCCAAACATTAAAATAGTCTTTGCATAACCCTGGTTAATTGTATGGGGGAAGGCAATTCCTCCACCAAAAATGGTTGATTGCTTTTTCTCCCTATCAATTATCCGTTCTCTAAAACCTTCATCAATCATCTGAAGTTTCCCTAACTCTGCAACCATATTTAGCAAGTATTGCTGATAGGTTTTTTGGGGGCTTAATCGAAGAAATCGTAAGCTGACTGTTTCTAGATTTTTTTGATGAAAAGCATTGGCTCTCTGCCATTCTTCCTGCAGCCATTGATCATCAAAAAGATGATTAACTTGAATGACTGGAGATTTAGAATCTTTATATTTTAGAGGAACTGTCGTAAAAATCGCGAAATAGTCCTGATTCAAATCCACATTAAAATCCTCTTCAGAATACTGAGTAATGTCTACATCATTTCCAAGGATTCGTCTGAGTTGCTGAATAATCATCGCAGCTGTTCCTCTTCCTGTTGTGCAAACTACAGCTATCTGCTTGCGAGAACCCTTAACAGCAGAATTTTGCTTTCTTAAAATCATTTCAAAATACAAAGCCAGATATCCGATTTCGGATAATTCTAATTCAGAACCAAAAATTGCAGATAGTTCTTCTCCAGCTATTTTTGCCATTTCAAAAGCAAAAGGATATTGAGTTTGAACCTCGCCATGAAATATATCATTAGCTTGCACATGGAAAATCAGTCGATTGATTAAGGGGCCTAGATGAGACTTGATTTCTTCAAATAATTCTTCATCATCAAAGTGAACCAACATTGTTTCTTTGACTTTCTTGACAATCCCTTGAAAAATCTTTGCAAGCTGTTCAGATTGATAAGATGTCTTGCTTAAAGTGTCAATAAAACGGACATTAAACGGAAAACACAAAAAGTCTATCTCAAACTGACTGAGGGAAATCTTATAAGTCATTTCAATATGATAGATTAATTTCTCAGCTAAAGGTGTCTCTGTTAAATCATTCCTATAGTAAGGAATAGGACAATTCAACACTCTAGATGTATGAATACGCTCCACCATAATTGAAATGGTCTTTCGAAGGAGTTCCTGTGTTTCTTTAGGGATTTTATAGTCCTGAACTAGCGTCTCCAGAAAATAAGATGTTGCCTCAGTGAGTGTCCTTCCTTCAAAGTAAGGAGCCACTTGGTGAATATAGAGCAAGCGCAAATTCAGCTCGCTCCCCAAGACCTCCAGCCCACGGTTGGGCTTTCCTGAAATAGTGATAGAGTAACTCTCTGCCAAAGATTTTACTTGTTTTAAATCCTTATTAAGGGTACTTCTACTAACACCTACTTCCTCAGCCAAGTCGTCAATAAGAAGAGGGGAGGTTGACTCAATTAAACGTTTTAGCAAATAGGCAATTCTTTTACTGGAAGAATTGAAGTCACTCTCCTGTTTTAAACTACCAGATAAAATCCTTTCCAACTCTGTATAGTCATACACTTCTAACATTAACTGATCATCTTGTACGATAATCTGGATATTAGGAGCCAAAACATCATTTAATTGTTGGATACTCTTTTGCAAGGTTTGCAAGCTAATATCCAGTTCTGAGCGCATATCTAACAAGGAATAAGTTGGCTGCGAGACCATTTTATCTAAAATATTATACCACCGATTTACTAAGGTCAACTCTCTTCCCTACCTTCATTGTTTTAACCGCGAGTTTTACCTCCGGCAATATTTGTAGTGACACCTGTTATATAGCTAGAACGGTCTGAAATATAGAACGCTACAAGATCAGCTACTTCCCGTAGTTTCCCACTCCGTCCCAATGGAGTCGTTGAAGTTGAAGCATAACCAGCTCGAATATCTTCTACAGTCTTTCCTCGTGTATATGCCAGTGCTTCTTCATAAGAAAGAGTTCGAAGACCCGTAGCTTCCATAATTCCTGGAGCAATTCCAACCACACGTACACCATGTTTACCAAGCTCTTTCGCCCATGAACGAGTGTAACTATAGACTGCCGCTTTCGTTGCAGCATAGGCACTTTGTCCTTCAGAACCTTCCAAGCCTGCTTCTGAAGCCATGTTCACAATTACACCTTTCCCATTTTTCACTAAAATACGTCCTACTGCCTGACTAACCAAATACAAACCTTTTTGGTTAATCATTGTTACTTTTTCGAACGTCTCATCGTCCAACTCGTAAGGACCTTTAGGATTTTCTGCATCGATTAATAATCTAGGGACATTAATCCCTGCATTGTTGACTACCGCATCAATATTGCCAAATCTTTCAACTATTTTAGCGACTCCTGCTTCTACTTCAGAGCGAGAAGTTACATCAACTTTTACAAATAATAGATTCGGGTGACGCAAATCGTTGTCGCTAAGGTCAAAATTCGCTACATTGACACCTAATTCCAGCAATTCTTCAACGATTGCCTTACCAATCCCAGATGACGCACCCGTCACAAGAACTGTTTTGCCTTTTATGTCTAACCAATCATTCATTTTGATACCTCTCAAATTTTATTTACAAGGCAATTATACAGCGCTTTCATAAAAGAATTAAGACACTCTTTTTTTCACTGTTCAAAAAAATAATAAACTAATTAAGAGGCTTGTACTAAAAAATCCACAAGAAATGAACTTGTGGATCTTTTTATATTCTAAATGAACTCAGAGCATATGAGAATCAAAGGCGTGCATTCAACTCAGCACCCAGCTCTTCAAAGCCTGGTTTCCCAAGAAGAGCAAACATGTTTTTCTTATAAGCCTCAACTCCTGGCTGGTCAAATGGATTGATACCATTCAGGTAGCCAGAAAGAGCAATAGCTAACTCAAAGAAGTAAATAGTATAGCCCAAAGTGAACTCATCTTGCTCAGGCAGGGTCACAAACATATTTGGCACTCCGCCGTCTGTGTGAGCTAACAGCACTCCATCTGTTGCTTTCTTATTGACAAAGTCAACATCTTTTCCTTGCAGATAGCCAAGGCCATCCAAGTCTTCTGCTAATTCAGGAATCAACACATTTTTGCGAGGCTTATCTACACGAATAACTGTTTCAAAGAGGATACGAGTTCCTTCTTGAATAAATTGCCCCAAAGAGTGCAGGTCTGTTGAGAAGTTGGCTGAAGTTGGGTAGATACCTTTTTGGTCTTTACCTTCTGACTCACCAGCCAATTGCTTCCACCATTCTGAGAAGTATTGCAAAGATGGTTCGTAGTTAGCTAGAACTTCTGTCAGATAACCTTTACGGTACAAGATATTGCGTACAACTGCATATTGATATGCTTCATTTTCAGCCAACTTATCAGAAGCATAAGCCTTGCGAGCAGCATTTGCTCCTTCCATCAACTTGCTGATATCAGCCCCTGCAGCTGCGATTGGCAAGAGTCCCACTGCTGTCAATACTGTAAAACGACCACCTACACTATCAGGCACTACAAAAGTATCCCAGCCATTAGCATCTGCTTCAACCTTAACTGCACCTTTAGCGCGGTCTGTAGTTGCATAAATCCGTTTATTTGCTTCTTCCTGACCATACTTCTTAACCAAGAGTTCCTTGAAGACACGGAAAGCAATAGCAGGCTCTGTTGTTGTTCCTGACTTAGAAATAACATTGACAGAGAAATCTTTGTCTGATACATAGTCTACCAAATCAGCCAAATAGCTTGAAGAGATAGAGTTTCCAGCATAGAGGATCTGAGGTGCCTTGCGTTCTTCTTTGCTTTGTAGATTTACAAATGAATTATTCAAGAAATCAATAGCTGCACGAGCTCCTAAATAGGAACCACCAATACCGATTACGATCAATACCTCACTATCAGATTGGATTTTAGCAGCAGCCTTTTGAATACGAGCAAATTCATCTTTGTCATATTCTTCAGGCAAGTTCAACCAGCCAGTCATTTCTGCCCCAGGACCTGTACCATTTCGCAGAGCAGAATCTGCTGCAGTCACTTGAGGCTGCATATAATCTAGTTCATGTGGTGCTACAAATTTATCTAATACCTTTGAGTAGTCAAATTTAATATGTGTCATGTTTATCCTCCAATTGTTCTTTTCTTTTATGATAACGCTTTAGGAAAAAATAAGCAAGTGCTTTTACTATTTTAAAACGTTTACATTTTTTATTCTATACTATTTTTCTAAATAAGCTAATCCTAGGACATAACTGAAAGCAATCGTTTGCGTAAGTCAACAAATTTTAGCCATATATTGAGAAGAATATTTTTGATTGACAAAGAGCCCAATATTCTATTTAAGATTGGATGTCAGCTGAATTCATTTCAGGTCCGTTCGAACTTGATTTACTGCTCCAATATCCATCTGCGCCTTTCAGGCTTGATTCATTTAATTTCGGAACCTAGTTCTCGCTTCGCTCAAACTGCGTCAATGTACCTATACCCATCTAACTTCTTCGGAGTTGATTCGTTAAGAATCTTTATAAGGTTTACAGATTTTTCCCTTATAGGAAAAACTGCATCCATTGCTCTAAGATTCATCTGCGCCTTTCAGGCTTGATTCATTAAGAGCAATAGAAAAGAGCACACAGCTTACTTCGCTTAGGGCTGCTGGATTCCTCCCCTGACCCGCTTCACGCAAAACTGTTGCTCCATGAATAGTATATCACATTTTTTTACTTTTGGCGACGATTTCTAAAAAAATCTTGCATGATTTGAGCACAGTCTTCTTGGAGGACACCTGTCTCCACTTCTACACGGTGGTTAAGTCGCTCATCTGTCAAAATATCATAAAGGCTGCCAGCTGCTCCAAACTTTTGATTTGCTGCTCCATAGACAACGTGAGGAATGCGCGCTAGACCGATCGCTCCGCTACACATGACACAGGGCTCAATGGTCACAAAAAGCGTTGTATCCAGCAAGCGCCAGCTATTTTCATGCCGATTCGCCTCTTCAATAGCCATAATTTCCGCATGCATAACAGCCCGCTGCAGCTCCTCACGTGCATTGTGACCGCGTCCGATAATCTTACCTTCTTTGACCAAGACACAGCCGATGGGAATTTCATCATGAGCCAGAGCAATCTCCGCTTCCTTCAAAGCTTCCCGCATAAAATCTTCTTTTTCTTCAATCGTATAGTTCATCATATTCTTTCTTAAACTTTCGTTCTCTATTCCATTATATCATAAGCTAATCAGTCGTCTTAGAAAAAAGAAAGCCACCACTAGGGTGACTTTCAGGAGATTATTATGAAAAAAGTTTAGGATTTTTAAACAAAGTTAGGAGGTCTTTGTTTATGCTGTTAGTATAAAATATATATCTTAAATGAATCTTAAGATGGAATTTTCTTACAAAAAAAGCACAAGAAGCAATTTCCTTGTGCTGACTTTTCTTTATAAATTAGACCAGACGCTTTCCAAGATATTGGTCTGCTCGCGGCCAGGACCAACTGAGAAGGTTGAAATGCGAACACCAACCAACTCACTCACTCGGCGAACATAGTTGCGGGCATTTTCTGGCAATTCTTCCAGACTGCGGACACCGGTGATGTCCTCTGACCAGCCTGGCAGCTCTTCGTAAATCGGCTTGCAGCGCTTGAGCTGTTCCAGACTAGCTGGGTAATGGTCAATTCGCTGCCCATCCAAGTCATAGGCTACACAGATTTTCACTGTATCCAGACCGCTCAAAACATCGATGGAGTTAAGCGAAAGATTGGTAATCCCTGATACACGGCGGCTATGGCGCATGACAACAGAGTCAAACCAGCCTACCCGACGCGGACGACCGGTGGTGGTGCCATATTCGTGGCCGATATCACGAATGCGGTCACCAACTTCATCGAAAAGCTCTGTCGGGAATGGTCCATCTCCGACCCGACTGGTGTAGGCCTTGCAGACACCGACTACCTTGTCAATTTTGCTCGGACCAACACCGGAACCGATGGTGACTCCCCCTGCAACTGGATTAGAAGAAGTTACAAATGGATAAGTCCCTTGGTCAATATCCAGCATAACCCCTTGAGCCCCTTCAAAGAGCACTCGCTTGCCTTGATCCAGCGCATCGTTTAGGATAACAGAAGTGTCAGTCACATACTGCTTGATTTGCTGTCCATATTCATAGTATTCTTCAAAAATATCATCAAAGTTGATTGCTGTACTATCGTACAATTTTTCAAAGAGGCGGTTTTTCTCAGCTAGATTCCGCTCCAATCGCTCTCTGAAAATATCTTTATCCAAAAGGTCAGCGATGCGGATACCGACACGAGCAGCCTTGTCCATATAGGCAGGGCCTATTCCCTTGATTGTTGTTCCGATTTTATTGTCACCTTTCGCTTCTTCCTGCAGACGATCCAGCTCGATATGGTAAGGCAGGATGACATGCGCTCGATCAGAGATGCGAAGGTTATCCGTCGTCACACCCTCTTCATGCAGGTAGTTCAATTCTTTGACCAGAGATTTAGGATTGACCACCATTCCATTTCCAATGACAGAGATTTTTTCTGGGAAGAAAATCCCTGACGGAATCAGGTGCAGCTTGTACTTCTTGCCGTCAATCACGATAGTGTGTCCGGCATTGTCACCACCCTGATAGCGGGCAATCACTTCGGCATTGGCTGAAAGGAAGTCTGTAATCTTCCCTTTTCCTTCATCTCCCCACTGGGTTCCTACAACAACTACTGATGTCATAATTTTGTCTGAGCTGAAGCAGCTCTTCCTTTCTTGAAAAGCAGGCAGGAATCTCACCTGCGATTATGTTTTATACCTCATTATATGAAAAATTTAACAATTTTTCAAGATGGGACCCATTCTTGATTTGCTTTTTCCCTTTTGAAAACGAATTAAATTTTCACAAAATCTGTATTTTCTGAAATTTAGCGGTTTATTAAAAATAAAAGTTCGGAATTTTTGTAAAATCGTAGCGGAAATTTGTTTTCTTTTTCCGTTTGTAATAGACTAAAATTACTACCATAGGACGGTGAAACGATGACGATTAATCAATTACTGCAGAAACTGGATACAGCAAGCCCTATTCTTCAAGCGACCTTTGGGCTGGAGAGGGAAAATCTGCGAGTGACAGCTGACGGGCACCTAGCTCAAACTGCCCATCCGAGTCAGCTTGGTTCCCGCAATTTCCACCCGACCATCCAAACAGACTTCAGCGAGCAACAACTGGAACTAATTACACCTATTTCTCACTCGACTAAGGAAGCACGGCGCTTACTGGGAGCTATTAGCGATGTGGCTGGCCGCTCGATTGACCAGAGTGAACGCCTCTGGCCCCTGTCCATGCCACCGCAGCTGACAGAAGAAGAGATTGCCATCGCCCATCTGGAAAACGACTATGAACGCCACTACCGAGAGGGCTTAGCGAAAAAATATAGCAAAAAACTACAGGCCATCTCTGGCATCCACTGCAACATGGAGCTAGGAAAAGATCTGGTCACTGCTCTCTTTCAAGCCAGCTCCCACCATTCACTCAAGGACTTTAAAAATGACCTCTATCTCAAGCTAGCTCGAAACTTTCTCCGTTTCCGCTGGATTTTAACCTATCTATACGGTGCTGCCCCTCTAGCAGAAGCTGGCTTCTATAGTCAGGACATTTCCCAGCCTATCCGCTCTTTTCGTAACAGCGACTATGGCTATGTCAATGACGAGAATATTCAGGTGTCCTACGCTTCTTTGGAGCAATATGTAACTGATATTGAAAACTACGTTCAGTCTGGCGAGCTCAGCGCTGAAAAAGAATTTTACTCAGCCGTTCGCTTCCGTGGACAGAAGCACAATCGCGCCTATCTGGAGCAAGGGATCACTTATCTGGAATTCCGCTGCTTCGATCTCAATCCTTTTGACCATTTAGGCATTAGCCAAGAGACCTTAGATACCGTCCATCTCTTTTTACTGAGCCTGCTCTGGTTAGATGATGTAGAAAATGTGGATACGGCATTAAAAACTGCCCACGACTTGAACCAAAAGATTGCTTGTAGCCACCCGCTGACTGCCCTGCCAGATGAGGCAGATAGCTCAGCCCTGCTCCAAGCCATGGAAGACCTCATCCAGCATTTTGAACTGCCGACATACTACCAAAGCTTGCTTGAGCAGCTTAAGGAGGCACTTCTGAATCCTCAGCTAACCCTATCTGGCCAGCTCCTGCCTCATATTCAGCAAGATTCCTTAATAGCTTTTGGACTAGACAAAGCGGAGGAGTATCACCGCTACGCTTGGACTGCTCCTTATGCCCTCAAAGGCTATGAAAATATGGAATTATCCACTCAGATGCTGCTCTTCGATGCTATTCAGAAGGGGCTGAATGTCGACATCTTAGATGAAAACGATCAATTTCTCAAGCTTTGGCATGGTCACCATGTTGAATATGTCAAGAACGGCAATATGACCTCTAAGGATAACTATGTCATCCCTTTGGCAATGGCCAATAAAACAGTCACCAAAAAGATTTTGGCTGCAGCTGACTTTCCTGTTCCCACTGGAGCAGAGTTTTCTTCTCTTGAAGAAGGACTGGCCTACTACCCTTTGATTAAGGACCGACAAATTGTCGTCAAACCCAAGTCAACCAACTTCGGACTGGGCATCTCTATCTTCCAAGAACCGGCTAGTCTGGAAACTTATCGCAAGGCTTTAGAGATCGCTTTTTCAGAAGACGCTGCCGTCTTGGTGGAGGAATTTATCGCTGGAACGGAATACCGCTTCTTTGTCTTAGACGGTCAATGTGAGGCAGTCCTCTTGCGAGTAGCAGCCAATGTCGTCGGAGACAGTCAACATACCGTGAGAGAATTGGTTGCCATCAAAAATGACAATCCGCTGCGGGGTCGAGATCATCGCTCACCGCTTGAAATCATTCAACTAGGGGACATTGAACTGCTCATGCTGGACCAGCAAGGCTATGGACCAGATGATATTCTACCTGATGGAGTCAAGGTTGACTTGCGGCGCAATTCCAACATTTCTACTGGCGGAGACTCGATCGATGTCACGGACAGCATGCACCCATCTTATAAGGAACTTGCTGCTGACATGGCAAAAGCTATGGGAGCTTGGGCTTGTGGCGTTGACCTTATCATCCCTGACAGCTCTGCTATTTCCACAGAGGAAAATCCCAACTGTACCTGCATCGAGCTCAACTTCAATCCCTCTATGTATATGCACACCTATTGTGCTGAGGGGTCGGGACAAAGCATTACTCCGAAAATACTAGCTAAACTTTTCCCAGAAATGGACTGATAAAACACGAATCGCAGGGTATTCCTTGCGATTTTTGTTTGAATACTTGAGAGAAACGAAGAAGCTTTCGTTCTAGAAACAACGCTTGCTTTATTGAGAGGAAGCAAATGCCTTCCTGAATTAAGCAAATATAAAAAATGGTCTCAATATATAAAATCATTTCAATCTTTATCCTTCAAAAACCAGCTTTTATGTTAAAATAGAGATATCACATTGAGAAGAAAGAGAAACGTCCATGTCAAGGAGAAATGATGATTCCAACCAGCAACCAGAATGGTTTAGCTGGATTTGGATACTGGTATTTGTATTTGGTTCTGGAGCTGTAGCCAGCTATCTAATTCCCATAGCTATTCTGGGGGCTATTGGTTACGGAATCTATCGCCACCAAAGCCAGAAAAAAGTTCGGATTGAAGCAAAGCAAGCCAGCATTGGCCGTATTGAAGATTTAAAATCAGAGATTGGTCATGCTGACCGTCGCATTAAAGAATTGGAAGGCTACCAAGAAGATGGGGACCAAGAAAGCTATCAGAATTTAGCTCTAGAAATTCTTCCCCAGCTAACCTATATCAAAAATGCTGCTAACGACCTACACGGAGAAATTCCTACTTCAGTCTACCAGCGAATCCAGACCAAAATTCGTACTGTCACCGATGAAATCGATGAACAACTGAAAAAGATTGAACGAGAGAAAAAACGAAAAGAAGCGCAGCCTAAGAAAACTAGTCTAGAAGAGCTAGCCCCAGAATTGGTCGCTACGGTTCGCAATATTCAGATTGACCATGAGGCCATTCTTCAAAAAATCTCTCAATCCGAAAGCAACAACAAGGAAGAGCTGACTGCTATTCATCAGTCCCAGATGGAGCACTACGAAGATATTTTAGAAGGCTACCTCAAAATCAAAGCTTCTCCCAAAGATTTTTACAATGCAGAGGAGCGGCTGACCAAGGCCAAAGCAGCTATCGAGCAGTTTGACCTGGACTTAGATGAAGCCTTACGCCAATTAAATGAAGCTGATTTGAGGGACTTTGACATTAGCCTGCGCATCTTAGACAAAGAAAAGCAAACAGACACTGGTCTTTAAGCTATATAAACCAAAGGAGAAACTATGAGCCAAGAATTTAATTTTGACATTGATAAAATTGCTAACAATGCCATCAGTAAAAGCGACAAAACAACAGAAATCATCGAAGCCAATACAACTCAAGAAAATGGCCAGCTAACTTTTCTGGAAAAACTGACTCCTGAGCAACAGAGTGCTATTACGGCTAAAGCTCCGCAGCTGGTGGATAATTTCGTATCGGACCAAAATGCCTTGCTGGACTTTGGCCAGTCTGCTGTAGAAGAGGTCAACGGTACTGTCAATCGTATCTTAGCTGAACAGAAAAAATTACAGATTCCCCAGGTAGATGAGCTCTTAAAAAACACCAACAAGGAACTCAATGGCTTTGTAGCAAAATACAAGGATGCTCAAGTAGCAGAACTGGACAAGAAGCCTAATTTCCTGGAAAAGCTCTTCAAACAGAGCAAAAACACTCTTCAAGAATTCTATTTTGACTCACAAAATATTGAGCAGAAAATGGACGGCATGGCTGCAACAGTCGTCAAACAAGAAGATGTTCTGGCTCGCAATATTGTTTCTGCTGAAATGCTGATTGAGGACAATACCAAATCAATTGAAAACCTAGTCGGAGTTATTTCCTTTATCGAAGCTGCTCAGCAAGAATCTGGCAATCGAGCGCTCAAGCTGCAGGCTGAAGTTGCTCAGCTAGATATGACAACCGTTGACTACCAAGTCAAATCGCAAGAATTAGCTCGTATGACAGAGGTGGTCAATACCCTAGAGCAGCAACACACTGAATATGTCAGCCGTCTCTATGTGGCTTGGGCTACAACGCCTCAAATGCGTAATCTGGTCAAGGTTTCCTCTGATATGCGCCAAAAACTTGGAATGCTCCGCCGCAATACCATTCCAACTATGAAGCTGTCTATCGCCCAGTTAGGCATTCTCCAGCAATCCATGAAGTCTGGTCAGGTAGCTGACGCCATCTCTAATGCGAATAACGCTGCCCTGCAAATGCTCGCCGAAACGAGCAAGGAAGTCATTCCTCAGCTGGAGCGGATTTCCCAAAGTCCTACTATCGCTGTTGAGTCTGTCACTAAGCTGGCAGAAAGCCTCGTCGCACAAAACCAAGGCATTATCGAAGCTATTGATAAAGGGCGGGAAAAACGCGCTCTGCTAGAAGCCACTGTTATCCAGTCTGCAGAGACCATCAACAACTCTGTCAAACTGCGTGATCAAAAGATTATCCAAGCCCTGTTGGACCAAGGCAAGGAAGCCCAGAAGGAATTAACTACAGAATAAGTAAAAGAGCCTAGGTGGCTCTTTTACTGTTTTACTTTTTAAATGATCAATACAGTCCTGTCTTCCGATTATCCCTTTAAAACAAGCAGCTTTCCAGCAGTTCTTTATTACGCAGCTGGGCTAGCCAGTTGTCAGGAATCCCTTCCAAACCATAGATGATACCAGCCAGGCCGCCAGCAACTGCTGCTACTGTATCAGTGTCATCGCCCAAATTAACAGCTTTCAGGACGGTTTCCGCATAAGAAGTGCTAGTCAGCAGACACCACAGTGCTGCTTCCAAGGTATCCACCACATAGCCACTAGAGCGAATGTCATCTTCGGTCAGCTCTGCTAAAGTTTGCAACCGAGCATAGGTCTTGCTAGTCTCTAAGCCTGATAGTATTTCCGATAGTTGCTCACCCTTTAAGAGCCTACGAGCAATATCCACATAAAGCTGGCAGGCCTCTACGGAAGTCGCATGGGCATGTGTAATACTGGAAACAGCCTCAATATCAGATGGACCAGCTGCCGTAAAGGCTAGGGGCAGAATGCGCATCAAAGAACCATTTCCATTGGAATATTCATCAGATAAACCGTGTCCCCTTGTCAATGCTTCGCGAGTCGCATTTCCTACATCGAAAGTCAAACCATCTGGTGTGTAAACTCCCTCGAAGAGCCAATTTTTAAACCGCTGCTGCATATCGGCAGGGTCAATCTTACCTTTTTCCCTGATAGAATCACAGGTCGCCAAAACGAGGCTAGTATCATCTGACCAAGTACCAGCTGGTTGCTGATGGCTGCCATAGCCTGTCATACCAACCGCTTCAAAACTGCCCCGAATTAAAAATTCATACGGAACACCTAGAGCATCTGCCACCGCCAAACCATAGACTGCCGCTTTCAAAGATTGGTTCATGCTAGCCTCCTCTGCTTTTTGTTTTATTATACTATTTTTGGTCTTAAAATTCTCCCTAACCCCAAAAAACAAGCGCAGTCGCGCGCTTGTTTTTCTATTTTGTGTTAAAATAAAAGGTATGGACAAAATTATCAAAACTATCTCAGAAAATGGTTCTTTCCGAGCTTATGTGCTGGATAGCACAGAGGCGGTTCGGACCGCTCAAGAAAAACATCAAACTCAAGCAAGCTCTACCGTTGCACTTGGCCGCACACTGATTGCCAGTCAAATTTTAGCTGCAAATGAAAAAGGCCAGACCAAGATTACCGTCAAGGTCCTTGGGACCAGCTCACTAGGCGCGATTATCACAGTGGCAGATACCGAGGGCAATGTCAAAGGCTATGTGCAAAATCCCGGTGTAGATATCAAAAAGACTGCCACCGGTGAGGTTCTAGTTGGTCCTTTTGTCGGCCAAGGAGAATTCCTCGTCATCACAGACTATGGTACTGGCAATCCTTACAACTCCATGACTCCTCTCATCTCTGGAGAAATCGGCGAAGACCTAGCCTTCTACCTGACCGAAAGCCAGCAAACACCTTCCGCAGTTGGTCTCAATGTCCTCTTGGATGAGAATGATAAAGTCAAGGTTGCCGGTGGTTTCTTGGTCCAAGTTCTGCCTGGTGCCAAGGAAACCGAAATTGCCCGCTTTGAGAAGCGAATCCAAGAAATGCCTGCTATTTCCAAGCTGTTAGAATCCGATGACCACATCGAAGCTCTGCTGGCTGCCATCTATGGTGATGAGCCTTACAAACGCCTATCTGAAGAGGAAATCCGCTTCCAGTGCGACTGTAGCAAAGAGCGCTTCATGAATGCCTTGGCTACTCTGCCAAAGGCTGACTTAGAAGAGATGCGTGACCAAGACCAAGGAGCTGAAATCGTCTGCCAATTCTGCCAGACAGCCTATCACTTTGACCAAAACGACCTGGAGGAACTGATTCGTGACAAATCTTAATACCCCTTTTATGATTGGGAATGTTGAAATTCCCAACCGCACAGTTCTGGCGCCTATGGCCGGCGTAACCAACTCTGCTTTCCGAACCATTGCCAAAGAGTTAGGAGCAGGCTTGGTCGTCATGGAAATGGTCTCTGACAAGGGCATCCAGTATAACAACGAAAAAACCCTCCACATGCTCCATATTGATGAGGGAGAAAATCCCGTTTCTATCCAGCTTTTCGGTAGCGACGAGGACAGTTTGGCGCGCGCAGCGGAATTTATCCAAGAAAACACCAAAACGGATATTGTCGATATCAATATGGGCTGCCCGGTCAATAAAATTGTCAAAAACGAAGCTGGGGCTAAATGGCTCAAGGACCCTGAGAAAATCTATAAAATCATCAACAAGGTCCAATCCGTTCTGGATATTCCCCTGACAGTCAAGATGCGGACTGGCTGGTCTGACAGCTCACTGGCTGTAGAAAACGCTCTGGCTGCTGAAGCAGCTGGCGTCTCTGCCCTGGCTATGCACGGCCGCACCCGTGAGCAAATGTATACTGGTCATGCTGACCTTGAGACCCTGCACGATGTAGCCCAAGCTCTGACTAAGATTCCTTTCATCGCTAACGGTGATATCCGTAGCGTCCAAGACGCAAAACATCGGATTGAAGAAGTCGGAGCAGATGCCGTCATGGTAGGACGGGCTGCTATGGGAAATCCCTACCTCTTTAATCAAATCAACCACTACTTTGAAACCGGCGAAATTCTTCCAGACCTCAGCTTCGAGGACAAGATGAAAATCGCTCACGATCACCTTTCTCGCTTGGTAAATCTCAAAGGAGAATATGTAGCCATCCGCGAATTCCGGGGCCTAGCTCCGCATTATCTACGCGGTACTGCCGGAGCAGCCAAGCTCCGCGGTGCTATTTCGCAAGCTGAAAGTCTGGCTGAAATCGAAGAACTCCTGCAAATTCCAAAATAAAAACGAAAGGAAGCCCATTGGACTTCCTTTTTCCTTATGTTTAAGGTTGAGTTACCACAACGCTTGTTACTGAGCCATCTGCTCCTGTTGTAATCTGCAGATTGGCATTGCCTTGCCCGCTTAACTGCGCATTGTATTTCCCATCATCCAGCGTATAGGAGTAGGAAGCGATAGAATAATTATCAGTCTTTCCATCTACAGACTGGACTGTGAATTGACCATTACCTGATACAGTCACAGTATTTCCATTGGCATCCTTCCAAGTACCAGCAGCCGCTGAGAAATCCCCATCCACCATAGTCAAGACACCTTTATAGCGAGCATTGCTAGCTGCCTGCTTATTTTGAAGCTGGCGATTGCTTTCCGGTGCTTGGGCTGGTTGAGCCGGTTGAGACTGAGTATTTTGTCGACCTGAAGCTTGCTGCGGTTGCGTTTGTTGGGCTTGAGGAGCTTCGACAGTAGACTGTTGCTGATTAGCAGGAATTTCGGCTTGTCCAGGCTGGCCAACTGCTCCTTCTGAAGAAGCGCTATTGCTAGCCTTAGGAGAAGTGCTGGCCTTGCTGGATGACGCAGCTTTTGAGCTAGAGGAAGTCTGAACAGTCTTGCTAGAACTAGCTCTTGTTGTACTTTCTTCTTTCTTACCACATGCCCCTAAAAGAAAACTAGAAGCCAGAACTGCAGCTGCCATCATTTTTGTATAAGTACGTGTTTTCATCTTTCGTCTCCTTGTAATATTTAGAAATCTTTTTGTAACATTATTGTAACACCGGAAATTTACTATGTCAATCATTTATACAAGATTTTTCAAAAAAATTTTTTACTTAAGTAAAGTTCCGTTTCTCAATCTCCTTCTTCTGTCATGAGAAACACGCTCCTACTTATCTATTCGTAATTAAAAATGAAAAAACAGTTTTTTATAAAATTTTATAAAAATATTTTCAGGCACTTTAAAACTGTATCAAGGGCACAAAAAAGAACCTAATGCCCAAGCATCAGATTCTTTTTATAAAAGATTTATTGCTGATAGACTTCTTGGTAGAATTCCAGCTTGTCTCCATCCTTGACAGTGATTTGATTGGCTGCCTTAGGAGCCATTTCTCCGTTGACCTTAAACATCCAGTAGAGGCCCTTTGCTTCATCCTGAGCATGACCGTCAATAGAAGTGATAAAACCATCTTTTTCTTCGACCTTATAGGCCTTTTTCAAAGCATCCATCGCTGTCTTTCCTTCTTCGACAGCCACCGTTTTCTCGCTCTTTTCCTGACCTTCTGGCGCAATACTGATGCTGATTTTCAGTTCCTTTTTGACAGAAGAATCAGCTGAGCTAGAGCTCTTGTCAGTATTTGTCTGGCTGCTGCCGCAACCAACAAGGAGAAGGGCAAAAGCAAGTGTGAGCAAACTAAAGATTTTTTTCATGATAGAGCCTCCTTAAAATAGGGTACAAGAGTGGGTAAAAAAACAAGGTCGACAGTCCGTGCGCTATATTGAAAGTCAAAGCATTGATAATCGCATAAGACCACCAGTGATAGTTGTAAAGCAAGGCTGTCAGTGTATCGATGGCAATGCCATAGCCAAAGGATAGGAGAGCTGCTGCTATTCCCTGTCCCACTAGATTTAACCGAGAATAGAGCAGCCGCCAAAGGCAAAGAATCAGTCCAAAGGACAGCAACTGAAAGAGGACGATCGGACTCATTCCCAAAAGAAAGGCTGATGTAAACATTGTCACAGCCATCACTAGGAGTGAGGTCTGCAAATCCTCAAAGATAACTATCAGGAAAAAGATAGCTGAGATAGGCTGCACATTGGGCAAAAAGGAAAATGCATAGCGAAAGGCCACACATAGAGCCGATAGGATGGCAATTTTAGCCATTTTGCGAGCGGACAAAGGTACCTCCTTTTCTAATTGAGTGAATCAAGAGAAGTTGGACTAGGTATGCAGCTCAACAGCATCCCAGTCTTGAGCCGTATTCAGCCCCAACAGCCAGTCAAGGCCAGACCGCCTCTCCAGAACAACACTTTCATCAAGGCCTGCCGGTTCTGGCTGGTCATGAATCCGAGCATCAACACAGGCCCAGTGATAACGATAAATCAAATCATCTTCATCCAGTAACTCTTCTAAGCTGCGCGGTTGGCATTTGCCCAGAAATTCCTGAAAGTTAACCGCACTAGCGACTGCATCAATAGCAGCATCACAATCACAAATCTTATCTGGAAACGGCAAAGTATCTACTAGACCTAAGTACCAAATCAGGGACCAATAGGCCTCGTATTTCCAAACCATATTGATGATAGCTGCCGGGTCGGCACGATCTTCCAAGACCTCCTTTTCTTTGGGCGTCAGCTCTTCCTGCACCCCGTATTGCTGCAGTTTATCCTGCAGCCACTGGCGGCTCTCCTCATTATAATTATTATTTTCGATATCCAAGGCCGCCTGAATAATCAAGAGGCTGGTAATAGCCCGACGCGCAATTTCTTCTAGCGAGCGCGGCCGTACCTGCTCAGCACTTTCGATGACCGGCAAATGCTCAAGGTAAGGAATCCCCTCCTTTTTCAAGCGCTGGATACTAGCCGCTTTGCGCTCTTCTGGTTTTTTCACTCTGGCTCGCTTACCTGCAAATAAATCTTTAAAAAACGACATATCAGCCTCCAATCCTTCAATTCCCAGTTTCATTGAATGATGAAATAACTGTTGAGTATCTATCTAATCAAGGGCTAATCGCAGGCGAAAATTTTCATTGCAGACTTGGCTTTCTAAGCCACTTCGAACTTGAGTTGGCCAGTCTTAACCCCGACCTTAAGTGTTTGACCAGCCGCCAAATCACCTGTCAGGAGCAGCTCAGACAGCTTGTCCTCCACCTGGGTCTGAAGAGTGCGACGCAATGGCCGTGCACCCATTTCCACATCGTAGCCTTCCTGAGCCAGCAGCTTAAGAGCACTAGCCTGAAACTTCAGCTCAATTCCCTTCTCAGCAAGACTGGCAATGAGCGGTTTGACCATAACCTTGACCACTTCCTGCATATCTTCTGCAGATAAGCTGTGGAAGACTACCTTCTCATCTATACGGTTGATAAACTCTGGTCTATATGCTTTCTTGAGTTCTTCCAGCATCCGTTTTTCCATATTGGCGTGGTCCAAACGAATGTCACGCGCACCAAAGCCCACCGTCTTATCATCCCGCAAACTGGTTGCTCCCAGATTGCTGGTCATGATAATAATTGTGTTGGAGAAGTCCACCTTGCGGCCCTTACTGTCAGTCAGCTGACCATCATCCAAGACCTGCAGGAGAACATTGAAAATATCCGGATGCGCCTTTTCCACCTCGTCAAAGAGCAGGACAGAATAAGGTCTGTTGCGCACCTTCTCCGTCAGCTCTCCTCCCTCTTCATAGCCTACATAACCTGGAGGGGCTCCGTTGAGGCGGCTAGCCGCGAATTTCTCCATGTACTCACTCATATCAAAGCGGATGAGGGCAGATTCGTCATCAAAGAGACTTTCGGCCAAAGCCTTAGCTAGCTCTGTCTTTCCGACTCCTGTCGGACCTAGGAACATAAAGGAGCCAATTGGCCGCTTGCTGCTGCGGATGCCCGACTGATTCCGTCGGATCGCTCGGCTGATAGCTGAAATCGCCTCATCCTGCCCAATCACGCGTTTATGCAGTTCTGTTTCCAAATTGAGATATTTCTTAGCATCTGTCTGAGTCAGCTTCTGCACAGGAATACCAGACAAACCACTAAGTGTTGCCAAAACATCGTCTTCTTCCACTTTCAGTTTATAGAGCTTAGGCTGCTGCTCTTGCTCAAGCAACTTTGAGACTTTTTTGAAATCCGCTGCCATCAAGGCTTGATCCACTGGCGTCAAATCTGACTGCTCATAATTCTGCGGTCCTCTATTCTGCACTGTCGCACTGGCCTCGTCCAAAAGATCAATGGCAGAGTCTGGCAGGTGCTTGCTAGTCAGATAGCGATGGGCGTATTTGACCGCTGTCTCGATAGCCTGATCACTGATCTGCACCTTGTGATGGTCCTCATAGCTCTTTCTCAAACCTTGTAAAATAGCAATGCTGTCAGCCACATTCGGCTCTTCTATACTGACTTTGGCAAAACGCCGAGAAAGAGCAGCATCTTTTTCAATATGTTTCTGGTACTCTTCCTGCGTTGTAGCACCAACTGTCCGCAATGTTCCGCGAGCCAGAGCCGGTTTCAGGATATTGGCCGCATCCAAGGTCGAGTCAATACCGCTGCCAGAGCCCATGATAGTATGTAGCTCATCGATGAAGAGAATGACATGACCATCTTCTTCAATGTCATTGATGATGTTGTTCATCCGCTCCTCAAAGTCTCCGCGAAAGCGAGTGCCAGCGACTACATTCATCAAGTCCAGCTCCAAAACCCGCATCTTGGCAAGTTCAGCCGGAACCTGACCAGCCGCTACACGCTGAGCCAGTCCCAAGGCTAGAGCAGTCTTACCAACCCCAGCATCTCCAACCAGCACTGGATTGTTTTTAGTCTTGCGACTGAGAATCTGAACTATCCGTGAAATTTCCTGATCGCGGCCAATGACTGGCTCCAATCGGCCATCTCTAGCCAGCTCCGTCAGATCACGAGTGTAATCTTCCAGCCCCCCGCTGGTAGAAGCCGGCATCCCCATCATATTAGCCATGGTCTGCTTAGCAGCCATTACGCCCTTATTCAGACTGCGGATAGCCTTGATATCTTCCTTGCCCCAGCCAGCTCGCTGCTCCAAGACCTTACGCAAATCACTGATTTTCGGCCCCTGCTCCTTATCCTCGTAGCTAAAGCCGGTAAATTCCAGAATACGAGAGGCCAAGGTCCCCCGGTCAAATAGCATGGCCAGCAGCACATGTTCGGTACCTACATGCTTAGCGCGAACAGCTTCTGCAATCTGTCCTGCCTCCTCAAACAGCTCCTCTAAGCGATAAGAAAAAGGCAGCAGCTCGAAGTGACCGTCTTTCTGATAAGCCTGACCAGTAATCTGAAAAGCTGCTTCTTCAAATCCATCAACTTCCACAGGAAATTCATTGAGAACTGAACCAGCAACACTGTAGGGATTATTAGCCAAAGCAATCAGCAGATGCCATGATTCCAGATAATCTGTCGTAAAATGGCCGGCCAAGAGCTGGGCTGCTTCCAAGCTTTCTATTAAGGCTTTTGAGTATTTCATTTATGATTCCATTCCTTTTCTGTCTAGTTGTTGTAAAATCTTTTTTAATATCCGGGCACGAATCACCGCAGCTTCATCACCCAAAATCGAGTCCGATGCTGTTGACAAGATTAGATTGCCCTCACGTTCAGTCATAATCTTCTCGTCAAAAAGAAGCTGAATAACATCTGTAAAAACCTGCTGGCTGACACGCTCTCCCACACTGTCGTACAGGCCGCAAAGCATCTGATGCTGGTCGGAAAATTCAATCTTTCCAATTCGAATATAGCCGCCGCCACCACGCTTACTCTCGACGATATAGCCCCGACTTTCCGTGAAACGCGTCTTAATAACATAGTTAATCTGACTGGGAACCACCTGAAAAACATCAGCCAGTTCACTGCGTTTCAGTTCAACCATCCCAGCCTGAGCCAGAATAGACTTGATATATGCTTCAATACTGTCCGATGTGTTTTTTGCACCCATGACTTCCCTTTCCAGTT
The DNA here is from genome assembly GCF_963536705.1 of uncultured Streptococcus sp. Classification (GTDB taxonomy): domain Bacteria; phylum Bacillota; class Bacilli; order Lactobacillales; family Streptococcaceae; genus Streptococcus. The sequence goes on from NZ_CAUTAP010000019.1 coordinate 47,039, forward strand.
GAGAATTTCAGAATAAATCTCTTCTTTCCTTGCTTCTCTAACATTGACTATCTTTGACTAATATTATACCGGAAAAGTCTCTATTTTGAAAGAAAAAGGGATGACTGAAAGGTCTGATAATTCAAACTAGTGAAAAAGCTTTGCTACACTTATGTAACCGCTTGCTTTTTGCTTTTAAAGCGTTATAATATAGGTGGAAATCCACAAGGAAAAGACAGGCAGAAACTCCTGCCTGCCAACTATCATCTAAACAAGGAGGATAATCCAATGAAAATGGATTGGCTCAACTATTCTCGTCATGTACTCAAATGGCTCTTTGCAGCTCTGAGTATTTTCACCATTTTTTCTGCTGACTATGTTGATATTCCTATCGGAGCTCTCATCGCCTGTCTTTATGCTCCCCTGCTCTTCGAACAGGAGCTGGTCAGTAACCGAGTCAAATGGTATAGCTTTCTGATCATGATGGTGGTTACTCTGCCCCTTTTGTTTATTACCAAAGTCTACCAGTTTAGCCTGACTTACCCCCAAACGACAGTGCTTCTCTTCCTCTTGGCAGTATTGATTTTTACCAACGGCTTGATTGCTCATAAGGAAGAAAGAGAAAAAGCAGCTAAGTGATGCTGATCACCATTCTAAACAGGATGTTTAAAAAACCTATAAAATGTACTGACCCCCAAAAGTTAGACAATTAATTTATCCAAAGGATTTAGTTCTG
>NZ_CAUTAP010000020.1:0-42811 GCF_963536705.1 uncultured Streptococcus sp.
GCTTCCATACCATCAACACGTCCACGACGAGCTGTTACGTGACCCATAACGTCACCAAGGTTTTCTTCAGGAACAGTGATTGTTACCAACATCATTGGTTCAAGGATAGCTGGTTGTGCAGTCTTAGCAGCTTCTTTCAAAGCAAGTGATGCAGCAACCTTGAAGGCTGTTTCAGATGAGTCGACATCATGGTATGAACCATCGTAAAGTTTCGCTTTCACGTCAACGATTGGGTAACCAGCAAGGACACCGTTCGCCATTGACTCAACCAAACCTTTTTCTACTGCAGGGATGAATTCGCGTGGAACCACACCACCGACAATAGCATTTTCAAACTCGAAACCTTTTCCTTCTTCGTTTGGTGTAAATTCGATCCAAACGTCACCGAATTGACCTTTACCACCAGATTGGCGTTTGAAGAATCCACGAGCTTGAGTAGAAGCGCGGAATGTTTCACGGTAAGATACTTGAGGAGCACCTACGTTTGCTTCAACCTTGAACTCACGACGCATACGGTCAACAAGGACATCCAAGTGAAGCTCACCCATACCAGAGATAACTGTTTCACCAGTTTCAACGTTTGTTTCAACACGGAAAGTTGGATCTTCTTCAGCCAGTTTTTGCAGAGCAACGCCCATCTTGTCTTGGTCAGCCTTAGACTTAGGCTCAACCATCAATTGGATAACTGGTTCTGGAACGTTGATAGACTCAAGGATGATTTTAGCTTTTTCATCTGTCAATGAGTCACCAGTAGTTGTATCTTTCAAACCTACGGCAGCAGCGATATCACCCGCATAAACAGTTTCAATTTCATTACGGCTGTTAGCGTGCATTTGCAGGATACGTCCGATACGCTCACGTTTACCTTTAGAAGTGTTCAATACGTATGAACCGCTGTTCAGAACACCTGAGTAAACACGGAAGAAAGTCAAACGACCTACGAATGGGTCAGTCATGATCTTGAAGGCAAGAGCTGCAAATGGCTCTTCGTCAGATGCTGGACGAGTTTCTTCTTCTTCTGTATCTGGGTTGATACCTTTGATCGCTGGGATGTCAAGCGGGCTTGGCAAGTAATCAATAACTGCATCAAGCATCAACTGAACACCCTTGTTCTTAAAGGCAGAACCACACAATACTGGGAAGAACTCAACGTTGATAGTCGCTTTACGGATAGCAGCTTTCAATTCTTCGTTAGTGATTTCTTCACCTTCAAGGTATTTCATCATCAAATCTTCATCAGTTTCAGCAACTGCTTCCACCAATTTTTCACGGTACTCTTGAGCTTGCTCAAGGTATTCAGCTGGGATATCTTCTTCCAAAATATCTGTACCAAGGTCGTTAGTATAGATTTCAGCCTTCATCTTGATCAAGTCAATAATTCCGCGGAAGTCATCTTCTGAACCAATTGGCAATTGGATTGGATGAGCGTTTGCTTGAAGACGATCATGCAAAGTGCTTACTGAGTAAAGGAAATCAGCACCAATCTTGTCCATCTTGTTGGCAAATACGATACGAGGAACTCCGTACTCAGTTGCTTGGCGCCAAACTGTTTCAGTTTGAGGTTCAACACCTGATTGTGAGTCAAGAACGGTTACCGCACCGTCCAAGACACGAAGAGAACGTTGTACTTCGATTGTGAAGTCCACGTGTCCCGGTGTGTCGATGATGTTTACGCGGTGGTTGTTCCATTGAGCAGTTGTCGCAGCAGATGTGATAGTGATACCACGTTCTTGCTCTTGCTCCATCCAGTCCATTTGTGACGCACCTTCGTGAGTTTCACCGATTTTGTGGATTTTACCAGTGTAGTAAAGAATACGCTCAGTTGTTGTTGTTTTACCAGCATCAACGTGGGCCATGATACCGATATTACGAGTTTTTTCAAGTGAAAATTCGCGAGCCATTTGGTTATTTCTCCTATTAATTTATTTTACAGTTTATTATAACATTATTTAGCAAAAACGGATAGGCAGGACCTACCCGTTCTCAATGTTTATCTTGTTTTTGTTGGTCTCAACTTGTAGATGAGTTGAATTGAACTCGGGCTAAAAGCTCGGAAAATAGATAAGCTTTTCTAGAATCTTTGATTCTGCGTCAAGTTTCCTAATTTTCAGTCGCTTTTTTAACGCCCTTAGTATCTTATTCTTACCAACGGAAGTGTGCGAAGGCACGGTTAGCTTCTGCCATACGGTGAGTGTCTTCACGTTTCTTAACAGCTGCACCAGTGTTGTTAGATGCATCCAAGATTTCTTTTGCAAGGCGGTCAACCATTGTGTGCTCACCACGTTGACGAGCAATCGTTACCAACCAGCGAAGTCCAAGTGTTGTACGGCGTTCTGGACGAACTTCAACCGGAACTTGGTAGTTTGAACCACCGACACGGCGAGCACGAACTTCAAGTACAGGCATGATATTTTCCATAGCTGTTTCAAATACTTCCAGCGCATCGTTCCCAGTTGCTTCTTTGATTTGATCAAAAGCTCCGTAAACGATAGAAGCCGCTGTACCACGCTTACCATCAAGCATAACGCGGTTGATAAGACGAGTAACTAATTTTGAATTGTAAAGCGGATCTGGCAATACTTCGCGCTTAGGCGCTTGGTTTTTACGACTCATTTATCTTTCTCCCCTTTCCTTATGCTTTTGGTTTTTTAGTACCGTATTTAGAACGGCCTTGTTTACGATCAGTAACACCTGCTGTATCAAGTGCACCGCGGACGATATGGTAACGTACCCCTGGAAGGTCTTTTACACGTCCACCACGAAGAAGCACCACGCTGTGCTCTTGCAAGTTGTGTCCGATACCTGGGATGTAAGCAGTAACTTCGATAAGGTTGCTCAAACGTACACGAGCAAATTTACGAAGGGCAGAGTTAGGTTTTTTAGGTGTCATAGTTCCAACACGAGTTGCTACACCACGTTTTTGTGGTGAAGAAACGTTTGTTTGAACTTTTTTATGACTGTTGTAACCAACGTTCAAAGCTGGTGATTTAGATTTTTCTACTTTTGATTTACGCGGTTTGCGAACCAATTGGTTAATTGTAGGCATCTACATTCTCCTGTATTTTTTTAATTTTGGTGATGATACACTTGGTGACAGCTATCATCTGCGTGTACTTTTGCAACATTTGTCAGCACGTCTCTGTACACTTTTGAGAGACCAAAAGTAAAAAGTACCGTCTATCATTATAGCACGACGATACTTTTCTGTCAATACATTTTTTCTATTTTAAGCCTATCTCTGTTTATTAGATTGCTGCTAACTTATTGCTGCGGCTGAGCCACTGCTTCTTCTGATACAGCAGCTGAATTTTCAGAAACAGCTACCTGAGCTGCTTCCGGATCAATCAAGACTGCTATCGCCTGAATACGGCTTTGGAATCTAGCCTTCGTCGCTGCATCCTTGACCTTCTCTACTGTAGTCTTAGCCAGCTGCAAATCTTCCAAAGTTTGCATGGTTTCAAGCTGTTTGACTGCTTCTTCTGCGGCCTGAACTGCTTGCTCCTCTTCCTGAATTTCTTTTTCCTGTGCTTCTTTTTGAGCAGAAGATAGCTGTAAGGAAGAGCTGCTTGATGCGATGCTGGCAGCTGAACTAACTGAATTTCTGGTGGAATTAGACTGACCTTGTACAAAAACCATGCCGGTAATCAGAATTCCAAATAAAATCGACAATACTCCTAAACGAATCCACAGCGGACTGTGGTCAAACTTTTCTAAAACTATTTTCATCTATAATCTCCGCCCTTTTCCCTAATCAAAAATATTTCCAATTTCCACATCAATGGTATTCGCCTTGACATCAATATTGGTTACTTTCAAGAGCGATTTATAGTCCAGATAATCGCGATTGGCCTGCGCGTTGTCCGCAAAGACAGCTACACCTGCCAACTCAGAGTCGAACTCAGATAAGAGACTAATCATCCCTGTAATAGTCCCCCCACCTTTGAGGAAGTCATCCACAATCAAGACGCGACTGCCAGCCTTGAGACTGCGCTTAGACAAGAACATCTTTTCAATACGATCTCCGCTGGAGCCCGATACGTAGTTGACACTGACCGTTGATCCTTCTGTAATCTTTAAATCCCGACGAACGATGACAAAAGGCACATTGAGAACATTGGCTACTGCATTAGCCAAAGGTACTCCCTTAGTCGCAACCGTCATGACAGCATCAATCTGTTGACCTTTAAAGCTTTTGGCAATGATCCGTCCGATATTATTCAAAATGGATGGAGTGCTGAGCAGATCAGATAGGTAAATGTAGCCCCCCGGAAGAATCCGATTGCTTTCAGATAGCTGATCACAAAGACCTTGCACAATGGTCTTAGCTTCTGCATCGGAGATGGACGGGCTGAAAATCACTCCTCCACCGGCACCCGTAATCGTTTCGATGGTCCCAATTTCAATCTCTTCAAAGGCTCGCTTAATAATGACAATATCTTCTGAAATAGAAGATTTGGCAGATTCGTATTTTTCTGCAAATGTATTTAAGCTCGTTAATTCATAAGGATGGTTAATCAAATAATTAGAAATAACCACCATACGCTCACTTCTTCTTAATTTCATTTTTTCACCAATTAAAGTTATTTTATTCATTATACCATAACAGAAACAAAAAAACGAACATTCTTTTCCAAGTAATGTCCATTTTTCGTATTTTACTGTTCAAGTTTTGGTTTGTAGAAGGAACGGCCTTCAAGAGCGAATATTTTATTGCTCATTTGACCTGGATCAACAAGTCCCAAGGCAGCAGTCATCATCATCATTTCCGCATCCAGATTATCAATCATGTGCAGAATTTCTGCCTCCATAATCTTAGGCCGGACAGGACTACCGTATTCCATGAGACCGTGGTGGCTGAGAAGGACATGCCGCAGGACGATTACTTCTTCTTTGCTGTCATCAATTTTCAGCTCCATCAAGGTCTTGGTCAGTTCCTCATCAATCAAAGCGATGTGCCCAATCAGATTGCCTCGCACAGTATACTCGGTATTTTCCGGACCGCTGAGCTCAATAACCTTGGCCAAGTCATGAAGCATAATCCCTGCGAATAACAAGCTTTTATTAAGCTGAGGATAAATGTCTCCGATAGCATCTGCCAGCTTGACCATAGTAGCTGTATGAAAAGCTAGACCAGACTCAAAAGCATGGTGATTGGTCTTAGCTGCTGGATAAGAATAAAACTCTTTGTCATACTTGCTATAAAGCGAACGCACCACGCGCTGCCAGACCGAATTCTCAATCTTAAAAATCATCTGAGATAAATAGTCTCGAATTTCTTTCTGGTCAACTGGCGGTTTTTCCTTGAAATCCGCTGGATCATTGGGCTCTCCAGCCTTAGGAAGACGCAGGGTCAGTTGATTTACCTGGGGTGTGTTATTGTAGACTTCTCGTCGGCCTTGCATGTGCACGACCTTGCCAGCAGTGAATTCTTCAACATTATGTGGCTGAGCATCCCAGAGTTTGCCTTCAATTACCCCTGTATCATCTTGGAACGTAAAGGCCAGATAATTTTTTCCAGCCCTTGTCTGACGGACTTCTGCTGACTTGATCAGATAGAAACCTTCAAACAGTTCATCTTTTTTCATTTGATTAATCTTCATTGTTTTCCCTTTCTTCTGAAAAATCAAGTAAGTTTAAATCGAGGTCTTGGTCAGACAGCTCAATATGGCGTAAGGTTCTTTCGATAGCTCCTGTCCTACGGGTTAAGAGTTCATCAATATTGCCCGAAGCATGCTGCAAGTGTTTTTGTGCCTTGGTCAGAATGCCACCGAACTTGTTAAACTCGGATTTGACAGAACCCAGAACCTTGCTGATGTCGTCGGCACTTTTTTGGATATTGAGCGTTTTAAAGCCGACAGAGAGCGAGTTGAGCAAGGCAGACAAGGTCGATGGACCTGCCACCACAATCTGCTCCTCTCGGCGCAAACTATCAAAAAAGGCTGGATTGCGGACAACTTCCGAATAGAGACCTTCCGTTGGCAGAAACATAATTCCAAAATTGGTCGTAGCTGGTGGTGCCAGATATTTACTCTTAATATCCTTGGCAAAGCGTTTAACACTTGCTAAGAGAGACTTGCGATAGAGCTCAATCTCTTCCTTGCTGCCAGATTCATAAGCATCTTCCAAACGGTAGTAATCAGCCAGAGGGAACTTAGAATCAATGGGCAGATAGACATATTCATGCTCTGTCTGTCCCGGCAGTTTAATGGCATATTCGACCCGCTCACTGGAGCCGGCCACCGTCACAAACTCTCGCTCATACTGACTAGCCGTCATGATGTCCTCGATAATCTGGCCTAGTTGCAACTCGCCTAGAATCCCTCGGGTCTTGGTGTTGGAAAGGACCTTGTTCAAGGTGCCGACATCTCGAGCAACACTCTGCATTTCTCCCAGACCGCGATTGACAGACTCCAACTGCTTAGAGACCGTTTCAAAAGAAGTCTGAAGACGAGTCTGAAGTGTCTTTTCCAGTTTTTCTTCAACAGTCTGTCGCATCTGCTCTAGACGGGTTTCATTGGACTCTTGAATCTGCCGCATACGCTCGTCAGTTTTATCCCGATTCTTGGTCAGGTTGTCACTGATTTCCAAGCGCAGCTCTGTCAAGTTGCGGTGCAAGTCTGTCCTGACCTCGCTTAAGCGATCTCCCAGAGCTAATTCCAGCTCTTTCTGAGCCGTTTGCTTTTTCTGGCTTTCTTGCTCCAAGCGATAGTCCAACTGATCCGATAGATGATCTGCCTGATTTTCCAAGACTTGCTTTAGCGTCTCGGTCTGCTGACTGAGCTTTTGCCATAGGAGAAAAGTCAGCACTAGGTTTCCCAAAAGAATGAGGATAATTATAAACTCCATATCAGCTCCTGTCTTTGCTGTAAATGACGACTGTATAGCCGCTATCAAAGTCCAAATAAATGGGCTTATCTATAAATTCGTTAGAAGCATACACTTTTTTGAAAAAAAAGTTATCTTTATTGAGCGGATATTTGGCGCCCTCAATCGTTAAGGCAGCATCATCCGACGGCAGAAAGGCTAGATAGCGCATACCAGCTACCGGTTTGATTTCATGGCGACCCTTGGGAACATAGGTCAGCAGATTCTGTTCGTCTTCCAGAAAAATCTTCTCCATATATGGTGCAATTTTTTCATTACTGGGCAGGAAGACATTAGCCAAGGCATGATCCAGACGGCCGCCAAAGGCGCCGAAAATGGTCAAACGGGCATCTGGATACCGTTCAAAACAAGCCAGAACAGCTAACTCCAGGTCTGTATCATCCTTTTCAGGATGGGCCTGAACGACTTCCTTGGCACTATCTTTTATACGCAGCAACTCCTCCTTGGTCACAGAGTCAAAATCCCCGACAGCCAAATCAGGACAAACTCCTTGCTCAAGCAGAAAAAGGCTCCCACGGTCTACTCCGACCAACACATCAAAATCTAAGCTAAAATGCTCCAAGTTTCCGCCAGCAAACAGCGCAACCTTAGTCATGTAGGGCATCCCGTAAGGTTTGGACTTGATGATTGACATCACCTTTGAAGACATAGCTGCCTGCTACGAAGACATTGGCACCGGCTTCTTTAGCAATACCAATGGTCTTATCGTCAATACCGCCATCCACTTCAATATCAAAATTCAGCTGATTGACTTCGCGCAGAACGACCAGTTCACGAATCTTATCCATGGTTTCTGGCAGAAAGGCCTGGCCGCCAAAGCCTGGATTAACTGTCATCACAAGGACTTGGTCAACCAGATTTAAAACATTTTTGACTGCTTCGACTGGTGTTCCCGGATTAATCACAACACTAGGCTTAACTCCTGCTGCCCGAATCTTCTGCAGTGCTCCGTGGATATGAGGTGTCGCTTCGGCATGGATGCTGATAATATCTGCACCGGCACGAGCGAATTCTTCGATATGGTGCTCAGGATTGGAAACCATCAGATGGCAGTCAAAGACTAGCTTGCTGTGAGGACGCATACTGGCAACAACCCCAGCTCCAAAGCTGATATTTGGTACAAAATGACCATCCATAATATCGATATGGGCATACTCAGCACCTGTCGCTTCTAATTTCTTCAATTCTGCTTCAAAATTAGCATAGTCCGCACTTAAGATTGAAGGGGCGATTTTGAACGATGTCATAGTTCTTCTCCTTATTTAGAATTTTTTTTGGCAACTTTTTTATAAGTTTCCCGACGATTCTCAATCTCGCTGAGAAACTGCAGATAATTGTCAAAGCGGAAGGACGCTATCTTGCCGGTCTCAACAGCTGGCTTGACTGCACAAGCTGGCTCGTGAGTATGGGTACAAGTACGAAATTTACAGAATTGGCTGAACTCAGCAATCTCAGGAAAAGCTTGATTGAGATCTTCAGCTGTACTCACCTCGTAATCCAAAGACGAAAATCCTGGCGTATCGGCAATCTTACCGCCGTTTAGATTGTAAAAGCTGACGACCCGTGTCGTATGGCGGCCACGACCCAAACTTTCGGAAATCTCTCCTGTTTCCAATTGCAGGTCTGGAGCGATTTTATTGAGCAGAGTGGACTTTCCAACCCCGGTCTGTCCCATAAAAACAGTGATTTTCCCTGTCAGCAGCGGCAGCAACTCTTCAGTAGCCTTAAGGACCTCATAACCGATGGCCTGATAGGTCTGTACATAGACATCCAAGCTCTGCTCATCTTCAAGTAGGTCTAACTTGCTGATGTAGATAATAGGATGAATCTGTTTATGCTCTAAAAGCACCAGAAAACGATCTAACAGATTGGCATTGAAATCCGGCTCCCTAGCACTCATGATAACAACAGCTTGGTCAATATTGACAATCGGAGGGCGTACAAGACTGTTCTTTCGCTCTGCTATTTTTAAAATATAACCTTCCGAGTCTTTTTCAGCTGAAAATTCGACTTCATCACCGACATAAGGTGTCTGCCCTTTTTTGCGAAAATTACCCCGCGCTCTGGTTTGATAAACCTGTCCGTCCGACTCTACATAATAGAAACCAGCCAGAGCCTTAATGATTTTTCCTTGCAAGATTGCTCCTTAAAAGTTAATACACTCATTATAACAAAAAATGCGAGATTTAGCTTGCTTGTTTTGCATAGAAGGCATTTCTTAAGATTGGCTTCTTTTTTCATAGAAAGTAGCTGCTTTAAAATACTTGGGATGAAACTAACATGATAAAAGCGAACAAGTCCAAAAGAACCTGTTCGCTTTTTTATATCGAATGAGATGCCCACTGTAATTTTCAGTAAGTATCAAAACAAATTAGCTGCGTTTCGCCTTAGCCATCAGCATTCCTCCTGCGAGAAGAGCTGTTAAGAAGCCAAGAATAGTAACAAGAAGACTTTCTTCCTGTCCAGTACGAGGAAGAGTTTTCCCTCCGACTTTCGGAGCTTGAACGCCTGGCTTATTATTTACCGCTCCTTCAACAGCATCTTTCTTAGCAGGGATATGACTGAAGGTCAGCTGAGTACCGTTGATCTCAAGCTTGTAGCCATCAACTGGATCAGCCGCAACACTATAGACAATTTCCTTACCGTCCTTGTACTTAGGAAGGTCGCTAAAGTTATACTGCCAACCATTTTCTTCTGACACAACCTCTTCTTTAATTGGTTTGCCATCTGCCAAGAGGCGAACAGTAATTTTGGAAGGTCGTACCTTATCTTGATTTTCAGCATCTGACCATACCGCAGTTCCCTTAACAGCAATCTGTGTTGGTTTATAGCTGTTAGTCAAAGTGAAGCTGCCATCTGTTGTTTGTTCTTGGCTGCTGCTATAACCCTCAACCGTCACTTCTTCAAGGACTGTATAGTTGATTTTCTTGCCCTTCTTATTCTTAGGCAGATCTTTGGACTCAAACTTCCAGTCAGTAGCAGCTGTCACTTCCAGCTCATCTACCACCTTATCTCCGTCCAAAATCTTGACCTTGATAGATGCCGGGCGCTTGCCATCTTGATTATTAGCATCATCCCAAACCTTTTGACCAGAGACTTTAACGGTTTCTGGAGTATAGGAGTTGGTAATGGTGAACTTATCAATCTTAGTTTCATATTGAGCAACTGACACTTCAGAAAGCGTGTAAACAATCTCTTGACCATTTCTATATTTAGGCAGGTCTTTAGATTCAAACTTCCATCCATTAGCAGCTGTTACTTCAAGTGTATCAACAATAGTGCTTCCATCCATTACCTTAACTGTAATAGATGTTGGGCGTTTGCCGTCTTGATCGTCTGCATCATCCCAGACTTTCTGACCAGAAACTTTAACCTGCTCTGGAGTATGAGAGTTAGTGATTGTCTGACCTTCTACTTTCGGACTGTAACCTTTTTCTTTCAAAGCGACTACTGTTGCATCATCCTCTTTGACGGAGTAGGTGATCTTCTGTCCCTTGTCAAACTGAGGCAGATTAGTGAAACTTGCTTTCCATGTGTTGGCATCTGCCTTATCAGCAACTGTCAATGTTAATGTCTTACCTGCGACAGCAACTGGCTCTTCACCATTTACTGAGCTATACAGTTGCACTGTGATAGAAGCTGGACGCTTGCCGTCTTGGTTATCAGCATCATCCCAGACCTTCGTAACAGCATACTCCGTACTTTGAGGAGTGTAAGAATTAGTAATGGTGAACTTATCAATCTTCGTTTGATATTCCGCAACTGCTTCTTCAGTAACAGTGTAGGCAATCTCTTGACCTGCTGCATACTTAGGAAGAGCTTTAGACTCAAACTTCCAATCGTTAGCAGCTGTTACTTCCAGCTCATCTACGATAGTATCGCCATTTTTCACTTTAACCTTAACAGAAGCTGGACGCTTGCCGTCTTGGTTATCAGCGTCATCCCAGACTTTTTGACCGGAAATCTTGATCATCTCTGGTGTATAAGAGTTGGTAACAGTGAAATCTTTGATTTCTTTAGTGTAGCCAGCTACATCATCTTCCTCGATAGAGTAATCAATCTTCTGACCATTTTCATAGACTGGCAGATTTTCAAATTTGGTTTGCCATTGATCAGCAGCCGTCACTTCCTTGCTAGCGACTTCTGTCTTGACACCGCCGACTGTCTTCATCAGCTTAATGCTAATCTTAGTTGGACGCTTGCCGTCTTGATTGTCGCTGTCATTCCAGGTCTTTCTGGCAGTGATTTCTGTCTTTTCTGGTGTATAAGAGTTAGTGATATTGTAGCCGTTGAGATTGGTTGAATAACCCGGTACAGCTTCTTCTGTCACTGTATAGGTGATCCGTTGGCCATCCTTATAGACTGGCAAGCCAGTAAAGTTGTAAGACCAACCTTCTGCCTCACTGACTGTTTGGGTATTGACTTTTTGACCGTCAGCTAGCAGATTAACTGTGATAGAAGCTGGACGTTTGCCATCTTGGTTATCGCCATCCTCCCAAGTCTTGCTTCCAGACACAGTCGTTGTCTCTGGAGTGTAAGAATTAGTGATGTTGTAACCCTCTACCTTGCTAGTATAACCTGGTACAGCTTCCTCACTTACGGTATAAGTGATTTCTTGGCCTGCTGCATATTTAGGTAAAGCCTTAGACTCATACTTCCATTCGTTAGCGGAAGTCACATTTTGCTCATCAACAACCGTATCACCATTCAGAATTTTAACCTTAACAGAAGCTGGACGCTTACCGTCTTGGTTGTCCACATCATCCCATCTCTTCTGACCAGAAATCTTGACCGTTTCTGGAGTGTAAGAGTTGGTGATGTTGTAGCCGTCCACCTTGCTCGTGTAGCCTGAGACAGCTTCTTCTGCAACAGTATAAGCAATTTCTTGGCCTGCTGCATATTTAGGAAGAGGATTAGATTCATATTTCCAACCGTTAGCAGCAGTCACTTCCTGTATATCGACAATATCTTGGCCTTTCAAGATCTTGACTCTAACAGCATTTGGACGCTTGCCGTCTTGGTTTTCCGCATCATCCCACTTCTTCTGACCGGAAATCTTGATGGTTTCTGGCTTGTAAGTGTTGGTCACTACAAAGCCGTCAGCAGCATTGCCAGTTACCTGAGATTGATAGTGAGGGACCGCATCTTCTTCAATAGAATAAACAACTTCTTGTCCCTTTTCATATTTGTTCAAGTTGGTGAACTCGGTTGCCCACTGGTCAGCTTCGGTCAGAGTTCGATTCGCAACTTCTGATTTCTGACCACCAACTTCTTTATAAAGTTTTACAACAACATTGGCAGGACGTTTGCCGTCTTGATTTTCAGCGTCATCCCATTTTTTGCTAGCTTTGATAGCGATTTTCTCTGGCGTACGACTATTGGTAACAGTGAGATTTTCCTGATCTACTTCTGGAGCATCGTAGCCATCAAGCTGATCTTCACCGATTGTATAGGTGATTTTTTGACCATTTGTATCAAAGATTGGTAAATCACTTGTCTGAGCTGTCCACTCCGCATCAGTACTGCCACCAGTTACGGTCACTGTCTTATCAGCCAGTTTTTGACCGTTAGCGTAGACATCTACAGCAATAGAAGCTGGACGCTTGCCATCCTGATTGCTTTCATCTTTCCAAACTTTCTTGACTGTCAGCTTTTTGCTGGCATTTGGATCCACCGTATTCTTGACTGTCTTAACCGCTCCATCAGCCTTGATAGTCACCTTCATCGGATTGCTGTCCAGTACATAGCCTTCCGGAGCTGTTACTTCTTCTACTGTGAATTGACCTTTCTTGATTTCTTCACTTGAGAAAGGCTGTGTAGAAACCCGACCGTTAGCATCTGTCGGCGGCAGAGTAATCTCTTCACCGCTAGGAGTTGTCACCTTAAAGACAGCACCTTCCAGCATTTTGCCAGTCTTAGAATCTTGCTTGTAGAGAACCAGACTGTTGCTGATATCCGCTGTAATGACACCGCCTTCTGTAATCCGGCTGCTACGCTCTACTGTAGAACTCGTCTGACCAGGACGGTCATCTCTGAATGGCAGTTTTTCATTATTAACTTCCATCTCAGCCGTATTGGATACTAAAGAACCATCAGCTGGTGAAGTTGTCATATAGTTCAACATAAAGGCATGGTTGTCTGGATTAAGAATGGTCAGAGTAAACTCTGTATAGGTCTCATTATAAATAACCGTGTAATCTTGACCTTCTTTCAAGATAACAGAATTCGCAATACTTGATAAACTCTGTGTGTACTCCCCTTGGCGAAGGACAAATTGCTCCGGAACGAATTGCATTGGCGCACTGCTATCTGGAATTACATCCTTGATAACAATCGGAGAATTATAAGTCTTTTGCTGAGTATTGATACGAACAGTCCAGTTATGGGAGTAGTCTCCGCTCTTGCCAAGAATAGCCGAATTATATGGCTTCTTAGCAATGACCCCTCCAATCTTAGCGTAGTTTTCACCGGCTGTTGAAAAACTGCTTTGTTTGCGCTCGTTAATGGTTACCTTATGGCTCATCGCGCCTTGAGTTTCCTCGGGATTATAATTCCAGTCCTGATCAGCGCCTACTGTCGTCGCCTGAAAGTCAAAGAAGAAGCTTCCTCTTACGCCAGTAGCAGTTGTTTTAGCCTTGTAATCTGCTAAATTTTGAATAGTGACTGTAATAAGGCCACCCTTGGCTGATCCATTTGAAGTCATCTTGGCTGATCCAAGCTGGACCTGCGTTTCATTATCCGTCAGGGTAAAGGTTGTACCATTAGCAATGGTTGCACCGTTTGGTACTGTAAAGGTAAAGGTGTCCCCATCCTTGAGCTGGCTATCGTAAGCTGACAAATCAAAAACTAGCTCATAACGATAATTTCCCCCTTGAACCAAATTATAAGCACCGTTAACCTTGGTTGCTTCGCGGCCATTAGAATGATCCCAGATTTTAATATCCGTGATGGCATTCTTCAAAACATCTGCTTGAGCCGTTGCTGTAAAGAGCTTTAAATCCAGCAAAAACAGAAGGGGCAGCATCAAAAATAGCAGCCATTTTTTCAGTTTCATAACATTCTCCTTTTTTATTTTGTTACCTAAATAAGTAATTAATCTTATTGTAACAAATACTTACTATAATGGCAATATTATAGAACTATTTTAGTAAAGAAAAAATAGAAGCTTTTTCGTAGTATGAAAAAATTTCACATTCTCTATTGGCATTTTCACAAAAATAAGTTATAATAGAATCTCAAGCGGAGGTGGTGGAACGGCAGACACGCATGCTTCAGGCGCATGTGCCCGTACGGGTGTGAGGGTTCAAATCCCTTCCTCCGCATAAAAAGTAATCCTATCATGATTGATAGGATTTTTTGTTATTATGAAAATAGAAATTGACGTTTCACTTTCATATTTACCTCATTAGCAAAATAGAAGACCAGCTATATAGAGCAGATCTTCTATTTTTTTATAATCCCTCAGACTTCAAAGCGTCTGCCAAGCGAGCAAATTCTTCTAAACTAAGAGCTTCTCCCCGAACACTTGGAGATAATTCAGCTCGTTCTAAAGCTGCTGTCAGTTTGCCTTTAGTCTCCTCTGACTTCCCAAAATAACTGGTTAGGTTATTCCAGAGAGTCTTCCGGCGGTGGACAAAGCTGGCCTTGGAGACCTTGAAAAAGAATTTCTCGTCCTGTACCGCAACTGCAGGCTGGTCTCTGCGAACCATCTTGAGAATAGCTGAATCCACATTTGGCGCTGGCACAAAGACTGTCCGCGGCACGATAAAGGCAACCTTGGCCGTCATGTAATACTGGACCGCAATCGACAAACTACCATAGGCCTTGGTATTCGGCTGAGCCGAAATCCGATCCGCTACTTCTCTCTGCATCATCACGACAAACTCACTAAAAGGAATCCCGCTCTCAATCAAATGCATAAGAATCGGCGTCGTGATGTAGTAGGGCAAGTTTGCCACTACCTTGATAGGCAGGTCTGGATTCTTAAACTCTGCTATGTACTGGGCCAAATCAACCTTGAGAATATCCTGATTGACCACTGTCAAATTATCAAAATCGCGCAGAGTATCCGCCAAAATGGGCACCAGACGATCATCAATCTCAAAGGCCATGACCTCCGCGGCACTTTCGGCCAAAAATTCTGTCAATGCCCCAATACCAGGACCAATTTCGATGACATTGACCTTTTTATCAATCTCGGCTGTATCCACAATCTTCTGGAGGATGTTGGTATCAGTCAGGAAATTCTGACCGAAAGATTTTTTAAAAGTGAAACCGTGACGCTCCAGAATGGCACGGGTCACACTATGGTCTGCAATTCTCATCTTCTCTCTTTTCTATCTCTTAACCATCATATAAAAAATCAACCTAATTACTAGTGCCAATAAAAGCAAATATATGACGCCATTAACTCGCTTGTTCTCTTTTGCATCGACCCCAGTCTCATCAAGCCCTTGATCATCTTCTTGGACTTGTACCAGCTCTTCTTGCCTTTGCTCTTGTTTAGCTTCTTGGCCTTGCATTTTCTTCAACTCATTTTGATATGCAACCGAGTCGAGAATATTGTCTTCTGGCAATAATTCTGAGGCATAATAATCAGGAAACCCCATAGCAAGAGCAATTAAGTCCTTACCTGTTAAAGAAAAATCCAAATCTTTTGCTTCACTTTCCTGAATAGCTCGGATATTTTTTAAAAGTTTATCAGAAGCTATAGACAACTCGTCCATAAAAACAACTTCTAAAACATAGAATCCTAGCATATCACCATCTTTAGCATTTACAAGAATATAGCGAACAAAGTCATCATACAGTTGCAGGGTCTGAGGAGCATACTGTTCTAAAAAAGACCGATTTTGGAGAGCATTTTTCTGGAATTTTTCAATAGGAATTAAGATATCCACATTCTGCTCTTGGTAAAATCTTTCTGCCTCATCATCATCTTCTTCTTCGAGCTGTTCCGCTTTTTCCCATATAGGAATAACTGATTGCAAATCTTCTTCATCCCAAAATAATTGCCAAAAACAAGGAATTGTGTAAACTCCCTCCGTTAGAATACGTGCCTCATCGCCGTTTTTTAAATAAATATAGCTTCTATTTGCCATGTTGTTTCCTTTCATAATCTTTTATTAAAGTTTCCACTTCCGCCAAGGTCACGCCAAACAGTTCCAAACGTTTTAGCAGTTGCTTGCCGTTAGAATAGCCGATACGGAGTTGCTCTCCCAGATACTCTCGGCGCTGACGGCTGTCGCTTCCCATAAGCAGACCTAGTCGCACAAGATCGCTTTTGGTGATATCAAAATTATCCTCATCATCGAAATATCCGACCAGCCCAGCTAACGCCTGCTGTAAATCCTCAAATGAAGCGTGTTCCACTCCGAGCGATTTACCCTTGTTTTTAGACTTGGGAGCCGCCTCATCTCGACGGAGAAAGGCATGTTGAGCAGTTGGCACGGCTTCCATAATCATTCGACGGATACGCTCGCCATTGTAGTCTGGATCAGTAAAGACAATAACCCCACGCAGCTGGTGCAGTTTCTCAATCCGCTCTAGGTCTTCTTCATTGATAGCGGAACCTCTCGTCTCGTAAGTGTCAACTTGGTAAAATCGTTGCAGATTGGCTGTATCATCCTTGCCCTCAACGACGATTACCTGGGGGATTTTTATCTTCTCAGTCAAGCCCAAACACCTTCTTTGCATTGGCATAAGTCGCCTGCGCTACTTCTTCGACAGTCAACTCACGAAGCTCAGCAATTTTCTCTACCACATAGCGGGTATAGGCTGTTTTGTTTTCTCGTCCACGCTTGGGAACGGGCGCCAGATAAGGTGCATCCGTCTCAACGAGGATTTTGTCCAAAGGCAGGCTCTGCGCAGCCTCCTGAATATCCGTCGCTTTCTTAAAGGTCACAACTCCAGAAAAAGAAATCATCATTCCTAGCTCGATAAAGCGCTCTGCCATTTCCAAAGAACCCGAATAAGAGTGCATAATGCCACCTCTTGGTCCCACACCCTCACTCTTGATAATCTCATAAGTGTCTTCTAAAGCATCACGTGTGTGAACGACAAAGGGCAGGTTCAGCTCTTTAGAGAGCTGGATTTGGCGTCGAAACACCCGCTCCTGAACATCCTTGGGCGCAGTCATCCAGTGATAGTCCAGCCCAATCTCGCCCAGAGCCACCACCTTGGGGTGACGAAGCTTGTCCAGCAGATAGGCTTCCACCGCCTCATCATACGTCCCAGCCTCAGTCGGATGCCAGCCAATCGTAGCATAAAGCTGATCATAGCTGTCGGCCAACTCCAAGGCGCGCTTAATGGTCGGTCGGTCAAAACCGACAATATTTATTTTGCTGACGCCCATTTCTGCAGCCAGCTGGAGCTCCTCTGCCTCTCGACCAGCAAATTCTTCCACATTTAAATGCGTGTGTGTATCAAAAATCTTCATGGTTTACTTCCTTGTATTTCCTGTCCTTTATTATACCAAAAATGACCTAAAAAATCAGAAGTCTCTTCAAAGCAGAAAAATAAGATAGCTGCCATTCAACAGCTATCCGAATCTGCCTTCAAGTTCTCCATTGGAATAATTAAGTAGAAAGACAGTGCCAGCATTAACACAAGCGGGAGGAGAATATAAATAACCCCCAAACTGCTAGCAAGAGCTATCAACAGCATAGATAAAACACTCGGAACAGCCATGCTAAATAGATTAATAGCCGACTGGATAGCTCCCATTGCTTTTTCTGGAATCATACTGAATACAGATTTCTGCAATCTAGGACTCAGCAGACCGACTGTAACAGAGCAAGCAAAGCTTGCTATCAGGACAAGTAAAAAGTTTTGCCAGAAAAAACCGCAAAGAATAAAACCTTCACATACTTGGCTACTATACATAGCAAGCTTAGTCGAAAGTTTTTTCAGCAAACTGCCACTCAAAATATTCCCTAAGATCAGACCAGCGGAACTTAGAACAATTAACACGGCAATGGACTGACCAATCTGCAGATTCCAAAAAGGCCTTTTCAGCAATAAAAGAGTCGCCACTGGCGTCAGAATATTCAGAGTGACCTGCCCAAAGGTTGAAACCAATAACAACCTCACAACGTTTTTCAATCCCAGCAAGACTTTAAGAGAATCCAATAAATGCTGCCAATAATTCTCTCTATTTAGCTTCTTTGCATTACCTAGCTCTGGTTCTAATTCCTGTAAATTTTTACTAATATGCCAAAAGCCAAGGTAAGCTAGCAAGAATGTCAGAGCATTCAGACCTGCCAAAGCTCCAATACTCATCCAAGCAATGAGAAAACCGCCAGCTAGATTCCCCAAAATATGAACCAGACTCATACTAGCCTGCCGAAAGCCCATAGCAGAGGTCATATCTTGCTCAATCACCTTTACATAAACTGGGGTCAGCATGGCACCTGAAAAATAACTCAGACTATCCGACAGAAAGTTAATCAAGCAAATCAAAAGCAGAATCAAGAAAGAGAATTCTTGTCCAAGCAGCAAAAACGTTACCAAGCTATATAAAAGCACCTTACTAAACTGTATAAGCAGGTATTTATGAATACGATTCTTCTGAAAGTCCGCCGCAACTCCAGTAAAAACCTGAATTAACTGGGGCAGCGTTTCAGAAAGGGAAATCAATAAAACCGCAAGTGGAGCAAAGGAATAGGCGGAAACATAGTCCATCAAAGCCAAATAAAAAACAATGTCTCCAAAACCTGAAATCCATTGATTGATGAGTAACTGGCGAAAATTTTTGTTTTTTGCAAAAACAATCATACGACATCTCCTTTACTCTTGTTAGATTTTTGTTTAACAAATCATAACAATTAATTAGTCGATTGTCAAATTTTTATTAGATTATTATTTTACAAAAAGAAGACCTAGAATGAATCCAGGTCTTCTGAAACTATGTTAGGTCCTGTTTGAACTTCTCTATAATTTTTTGAATCAGTTCTTTATTGACCGTGTATTTAACCGAATCATCATCCACCACAAGCTCCAGCAAGCCAGAATTTAGGAGCTTTTGCGTATGGAATGAGATAGAGGCTCTTGTAAGCCCCAGTTTTTTAGCTATATCTTTATTCTTGGCATGCGGCTGAATCAATTCAATCAAGACTTTATAGCGGGTTTCATCTCCAAGAGTTTTGAAGGTCAGAGCCAATGTTTCATCGTTAAGCTCCGATTCCGCCTTTGATAACTGGGAACTTCTCGTCGAAAGGACTAAGGAATAGGAGGTGAAACCAGGAACCTTTTCGAGAAAAGAGTCAATAAACATGGGTGACAGAACAAATACTTGTGTGCCCTTTTCAAGGAGCTTGGCATTCTGCTCTTCATCATCCATCACATAAGATAGGTTAAATTCTTGTTCAAAAGCTAGTACTTCCTGCTCAAACTGCTCATAAATAGGCTGATAGAGCTCGAACACTCGTTCCAGCAAGGAAACCAATTTGTCCCGAAGCTTCTCTGGATGCTGAATAGCTTGGTACCAGTACCATTTGTTTTCCGGAGACTTGTCACTATTCTCTATAAAATCCAGCAGATCTTCAGGATATCCCTTGGTAACTTCCCCTTTAGAAAGCTTAAGTGATAAGCAATAGATGATTTGCTCCGCATCTAGTTTTTTCAGACATTCTAACAAGTCATGCGGATTGGCCGGATCTTCTCCTTTTTCTAGTAAGTAGAGGTAGAAGAGCGGAGCCAGTCCCACCGTAGCTCCTTCAAACAAACTAACCGCAACAAGCTCGCTTTTCAAAGGAAGTAAAGCCTGA
Source organism: uncultured Streptococcus sp. (assembly GCF_963536705.1). Classification (GTDB taxonomy): domain Bacteria; phylum Bacillota; class Bacilli; order Lactobacillales; family Streptococcaceae; genus Streptococcus. Next base: position 19,653 of record NZ_CAUTAP010000020.1, read on the forward strand.
TAGAGCTTATCATAGTGCGGCTGTACATCAAGAAGCAGCTCCTTTTGATTCTGCCGTAAATCCTTCCACATATGTTTATCATCCCTTGAAACGATGGCAGGCACCATGAGAAATTCATATAACTTACTACGATAATGAACAAGCTTTACACCCACAGACTCTTCCCTCCTTACACATACTCCGCTTCTGACCAGAAATAGTATACAATTCCTGTTTTTCATTATACCAAAAATCAGGCGAAATATTCATCGTCTTCTACTCTGTTCATCTCCAGACAAGAAATCCATCTCTATAAAATAAGAACTTTTTTAGAAACTTTCATCTAGTCCTTAAGACCGATTTTATCTTTTTTCGATATTTTCTTATTGATTATCGATAATATTCGTGTTATAGTTACTAAGAAATGAAACGTTAGTCGGAGGAAATTATGACAGACAAAATGAAAAAGACTGCTGAAGATATGAGCATTACTCTTACAAAAATCAGTATCAGCCTTTTATTTATTGCTTCCATTATCCTGATAGCCCTAGGACCTTGGGTCGTCAACCTAGTTATTGAATTTCCCTCTCCTTTCTTTCAAGGAGAGACACGCTTTTGGATCTTGCTGCTGTTTGGCTATGTCCTCGGCTGCCTAGCACTGGCCTGCATTGTCCATCTCTATCGACTCCTGAGCCGCATCGGTAAAAATCAGGTCTTTATCACACAAAATGTTCAGTACATGCGCTACCTTGGCTGGGAAGTGGGTACTGTGGCTCTTATCTCCCTCTTTATGGGACTGACAGCTTATTTCCCTATGCTCTTAGTCACTGTTTCTTGCAGTATCTTGACCCTGATTATCCGTGTCATCCGCAACGCCTTTGGCAAGGCCATTGAGCTGCAGGATCAAGTGGACTACACTATTTAGGAGGTCTTATGATTCAGATAAATTTAGACCTTGTCATGGCGCAAAAGCGCATCAGCGCTGGCCGTTTAGCAGAGTTAATTGACCTAACACCAGCCAATCTATCTATCCTAAAAAATAATCGAGCCAAGGCTGTCCGCTTTTCAACACTCAACGCTCTCTGCCGTGAATTAGACTGCCAGCCTGGCGATATTTTGGAGTATATCCCTGACGATGAGGAGGAGAAATAATTATGGAATATCCAGCACCAGATCAGATGAATGTCCAGCCTTGTCTGCCCGCAGAGGAGGAAAGACAGACCATCTTCACTGGCCTAGAGGACAAGCAACTGCGATTCTTTAAAATCAGCTATCTAATCCTCTATCTTTTAACCTACTTTTACTCTGCAGTATTTTTTAATTATCAAACTGCATCCTTTTTCCCTTTTGCAATCGGCCTTATATTATTAAGCGAGGCCTTAATCAGGAAATTAGCCTATCCATCTCTGCAGATAAAAAATCTTGACAGCAGATTAGAGGCTAGAAGCTTTCTGATCATGACGCTAGCTCAAGCTCTGGCTTTAAGTCTCTGGGGGCTTTATCGTCAGCTAGAATTTTTCCAATTTCTAGCCATCCACATCTCATTCGCCTTCTATATTCTGTCTCGCACCGGCTGGTTAAGCCAGGGGCGTTTGGGGATCCTGGTCTGGTTTGATGCCATTCAAGCCTTCTGCATCCTGCCCTTTAAAAATTTCATTGCTGCCATTCTAGTCTTTATAGAAGGCAAGCAGCAGGACTCTTCCGAAAGCTCTGACAGTCTGTCTTCAAAGAAAGCCCAACAGCTCGCGATTATCGTCAGCAGCTTCTTTGTCGCAGGAATCTTGGTCTACTTTGTCTGGTCCCAACTGAGTCAGGTTTCAGACAGCTTTGCCTCTTTCTTCAGCAATACCGCTGATTTCATTGAGAACCTCCTTGACTCCCTCTTTTCAAGTCTTGATAGCAGCATGATTCTCTTCAAGGCCTGCCTGGCTGTTCCTGTCAGTCTGTACTTGTACGGCCTCCTAGCCGGCAGTCTGTTAGGCAAAAAAGATACTAAACTTAGCTACAAAAAATTCCAAGCAAGCATCCGCCCTTTGCGAGTAGCACCCGCTTTCGCAGCCTACATTATCATCGGCAGCCTCTGCCTGACCTATGCGCTCTTTTTCCTGACGGGTCTGGGGGAACTCGGTCAGCTCCTAAGCGCCGGAACAGTAGCTCAGGCTATTTCTCCCCAGAATGCCTCAACTGTTGCCGTAGCTGGCTTCTGGCAGCTGGTTCGGGTGTCTATCCTTAACTTTGCAGTCCTAGGTGTCTTCTATCTGATTGCCAAAAAACCGCTCTGGGATCAGAAAGGGACGCGATTCGCAGCTACTATTCTCTTTATCTTTACCGGTCTGCTAGCTTTACTAGCTGGCTGGAAATTATTTGGAATCTACATCTATCTCTACGGACCAACACCACTGCGCTTGATTTCAGCTTGGTTCATCCTAGTTCTCTTAGTCTGGTGCATACTGACTCTGATTCGCTTCTACAAACCTATCCAAGCTATCCGCATCGGCATCTTTTACGCCTTGATTAGCTTTACCTTGCTCTGCTATCTGTATCCAATGCTTTTACCAGTGGCAAAATAAGCAACTGTACTTAACTATACACAAAAAACCAGAAAGAAAAACAGTTTCTTTCTGGTTTTATTCTCCTTTTTTACATCATTTACCAGCATTCAATAATAGACCGCTCACCTTTCCAATTCAAAGAAAAATGATTATATCCTAAAATCACAGGTCAGCAAATGATCATTGACCATGCCAATGGACTGCATAAAGGCATATACAGTCGTAGAACCAACAAAAGAAAAACCTTTCTTTTTGAGTTCTTTACTAATTTTATCGGATAGATCTGTTCGAGCGGGCACCTCTTCAATACTGGACCATGAATTAAGAATCGGTTCATTATTTACAAAAGACCAAATATAAGAATCCAAACTACCATATTCTTCTTTTAGTTTTAAATAGACTTTAGCATTTTTTATAACTGCCTTTATTTTCAGCCTATTTCGTATCACTCTTTGATCACTAAGCAATTCTTCAATCTTCTGCTCGTCATAGTTGGAGACTATTTCAGGATCGAAGTTTTCATAAGCCTCTGTCATAGCATCCATTTTTGACAAAATAGTTTGCCAGCTCAAGCCCGCCTGCTGACCTTCCAAAATCAACATTTTAAAGAGTTTATGCTCGTCATGCACAGGTCGCCCCCAGTCATGGTCATGATAATTTCTCTCAAGCTCACTATTTTCAGCCCAATCGCACCTTTTTATCTCAACCATCTATTTTCTCCTTATAGTTTGATTTTCTCAACTTGATTATTATCTAAGACCAAGAAGGCATCAGAAAAAGATACCTCAAAAAGTTGCAAGGAGTTGCTGTGTTGCTCAATAATAGCTTGATAATAAGGATACTTCTGAATAAAAACGCTTTTTATATCCTCAATAGAAAGCTGGCTTTCTTTGACTCTCCCTTGAATCCGGATATACCTCCCATCACCTTTCGGGATTGTTGTAAGAGCAATACGATTATTGATTGCCAGCTCTTGGATTTTATGACTATTTTTAAATGATATAAAGAACAATTTCTTTGTCTCCTCATCATAGTAAAAATTGACAATTCTTACATTTGGGATATCCTTTACAGAAGTAGCTAGAGCCATTTCTGTCTGTTCTGCCAATAAGGCCTTAAAATATTGATTCATATTTGACTCCTTTATTATTTTCTCTAAAACTAGTATAATATAAAAAGGTATCATTTTTTGAAACCATTTAATAAAATATGGAGTTTCTCATGAATAAATCTCAAAGAATTAACGATATGCTTATTTTTCTCAATAAGAAAAGACAATTCAATCTAAAAGATATTATGAATCGATATCATATTTCAAAAAGCACTGCCCTTCGTGATATTGCCAGCCTTGAAACGTTAGGCATTCCAATTTATTCTGACTTAGGCCGGAATGGCAGTTATAAAATTCTTAGCAACGACTTGTTATCTCCTATTATTTTCTCCATAGATGAAATTTCTGCCTTATATTTTTCCATGCTGACTCTGGAAAACTACAATATGTGTCCTTTTGATATAGACCTGCAAAAATTAAAAGAAAAATTTGAAAACTCGATTTCAGAACAGCAGTTAAGCAAGATCACAAAAATTGAGAAAATCCTTCAACCAGAAGTCAGGAAAACAATCAACAACTCTCAGTTGCGAATAATTCTCGATATTTTATTACATAGGCAGGAAGAATTTTTTCCAATTAAGTATGAACAGCAGTCTCTTCAGGTTCAATTTATCAAACTATTTAGCTACAAAGGAGACTGGTATGTAGAAGTCATAAATAAAGACACTGGCCAAAAAGAGGAGCTTTCCTGCCAGTCTATCAACTTTAGTCAATAAATTTAAGGCAAAAAAACCAGCGGTCTCGAGTCTCCGCCGGTTTCTTGATAAATCGTTTGGATTAAGCAGCCAAAACTTTGCGTCCTTTACGACGGCGAGCTGCCAATACACGACGACCGTTTTTAGTTGACATACGGTGGCGGAAACCATGTTTACGCGCACGACGGATTTTACTTGGTTGATAAGTACGTTTCACGATGAATACCTCCTCTTAGATTCTTGTATTCGTTTAGCCGGCTAGTTGTGATCAGTTACTAAACATACTTTACTATTCTATATGATTCCGAGGCTTTTGTCAATACTTACTTAAATAACTTTCTCTTTGTAAACGTAATCATAAAGTCCGAGTCGCTTCATAAAAGGGAATTAAGGCTGTCATGGCCGCCTGCAGCTGGGACAGCACCTGCTCTCTTGAAGCAGCCAGAGAAAGGGGAACATCGTATTTGACTAAGACCTTACGAACTTGACCAACCGTCAGCTGCTGAGTAAGAAGCTGACGATTTTCCTCAGTGCCTTCAAAGCGCTGACTCACACCATCTATCTGAGCAAAATAGTAAGCTGGCGGCTGAATAGGTGGCTCCAAGACCCGATTTTGCTTGCTGAGGCTGTGCTCATCTTTCTTGCGCTCCATGAAGCTCACCTCCAGCGACACTCCGAAATCTTCTGCACTTCCATACAAGCGCAGAGCAAACATTGGTTCTGTGATTTCCCCATAGCCTTTAAGATAATTCCAAAAATGGGGCCGCAGTATCTGCGCTTGATTCATCCACTGGCTGGTTCGCTCCAAGGTCAGCTTAGGATAGAGGCTCTGAAAATCCTTGACCAAGTCAGCAAACTCTTTGCGTGCTGCCTGACCCTTAGCTCTCAACTTCAACATAGACTCACGCAGCTGCCCTGCCTTGTCTGGAGATATATACTTAGCCCCTTGATGAGGCAGATAACTTTCAATAGCTGGAAAAAGTGACATAAAAAATCCTTTCTATATGCAAAAACCAGCATCTCTGCTGGCTTTCTTTTTATTCGCTGTCAATATCCACAACGACATAGCGGTTTGGCTCGTCGCCTTCGGAATAGCTAGTCACGCCATCAATGCGAGAGATGATGCGGTGGATAATTTTGCGCTCGCTGTTAGACATAGGGTCAGTGTGCTGACCGCGTCTATCTTCCAAAGCTCGCTGAGCCAGTTTCTGCGCATAACTTTGCAGCACTTCAGCCCGATGCTCAACATAGTCATTGACATTAATGGAAATATAGAAGCTCTTAGAATATTGGTTATAAAGATAGTTTTGTGCCAATAGCTGCAGAGCTTTCAAGACTTTTCCGTGGTATCCGATCACGCGCCCCGGTTCATTGGTATCAATCTGCATGTTAATGGTACGGCGGTTGTGGCTGCTAGAAATGCCCGCTTCAACATCCATCTCATCAACGATTTTCTGAACATAGTTCGTTACATTCTCAACTACTTCTTCAATATCATAGTCTGCTTCGACTTGGATGCCTAAGTCAGCAAAAGAGCTTTCTTCTGTTTCTGTCGGCTCAGCCTTGTCTTTAGCTGCTTGGTCAAAAGAGATAACCTTGCTATCGTCCGCTTCTGCTTGAGCAATTGACTCATCAATAGCTTGATTGGTCTTGAGAAGATCAATGGTGCCCGTCTCTTCTAAAATCGTATTAGCTTGCTTGTCATTTTTAAGAATTTCAGCCTTGACCTCGTCTGAGATAACTTCGCCTTCTCCTTCGACCTTCTTGATAGCAGCCACCACACGGCCCAAATCAACCGTCGCTTCACTGACAGACTGCACAGGTTCATTCTGAGCGTTAATCTCTTCGGGAACACCTTTTACAGCCTTTTGATTGGCCTTGACAACTGTCGTCTCAGCAATAGGCTCGACATCCACCTGAGCTGGCTTCTTGCCAAACAAGCCTAAAAAGCCTTTTTTCTCACGAGAAATAACAGTAATATGCGCTCTCATCCGTGGAATATCCAACGTTTTTAAACCATTTTGAATGGCTTCTTCAACACTTGCTCCTGTAAAAATAACCATTGCAAGAGTCCTCCTTCTTACTTACTTTTTCTTTTTCTGTGCTTTTTTCAGGGCACGTTTCTTTTTCTGTTCCAATTGACGCTCTGACCGTTCCTTGGCTTCCCGCTCAGCAATGATTTTAAAAGGATTGCTCAACAGCAAAGTCTGAACCACCTGATAAGCATTGGAGACCGCCCAGTAGAGGGCTACCCCGCTCGCCGCATAAAGGGCAAAAAAGAAAATCATCACTGGCATTAGGTACATCATGACTGTCATCCCCCCATTTCTCTCAGGCAAGGCTTTATTTGAAAGCCACGTACTGAAGAAAGTGAAGAGAGCCGCCAACAGCGGAAGAATAAAGGTCGGATCTGTCGCTCCTAGATTGAGCCAGAGGAAGTGACCTGTTTTCATAAAATCAACCCGAGTCAAGGCTTGAAACAGAGCCAAAAGCACTGGCATCTGGATAAAGAGCGGAATGAATGAGGCATAAGGATTGACACCCTTTTCTTTGTAGAGCTTTTGAGTTTCCTCAGCCAAGGCTGTTCTGCTCTCCATATCCTTACCAGGATACTTTTCCTGCAGCTGCTTGATATGGGGCTGTACTTCCTGCAGCTTGCGCGAAGAAGTGGTCTGGAATTGGAAGACAGGCAGGAGAACTGTCCGGATAATCAAGGTAAAGAGAATAATCCCAATTCCCTTGCTTCCACCAAAGGATAGAAACCGAATGGTGTCCGCAAAGAAATAGACCAGCTTCTCCCAAAAGCCATGTGAATCGGCCGTTACTTGACTGGTTCCGCAGGCTGTGAGAAAGAGCAGCGAGACAACCAGCAAAATCCCTAATTTACTTTTCTGTTTCACAAATGAATCCTTCCTGATAAAGTTTAGCAATTTTTAATACATGCAATAAATTTTGTTCAACTTGGTGGTAGTCCAACTCTTCCACTCCTTTACGAGCGATAACGACGAAGTCTGCCTGGACTAACTGTTTCTGATGCTGCATCAAGACATGGCGAATTTTTCTTTTAATACGATTGCGAACCACTGCATTCCCCAGCTTTTTACTGACAGAAATTCCTACTCGAAAATGCTTTTGCTCTTTTTCTAACATGTAAACGACAAATTTTCGATTAGCAAAACTCTGTCCTCTTTTAAAAATCGCATTAAAATCTTTTTCGCTCTTGACGCGATAGTTTTTTCTCAAAACTCAACTCCATCCACCAAAATTATATCTATTATACCATATTTTTCGAAAATGCCAATAAGTCCTGCTATGACGCTGTTTTTGCAAATATTTAAAAGGTCAATTCACTTAAAAAACACCGCAATTCCCTTGCGGTGTTCCCTATATCTTATTTCTTTTCCAGCTGTTTCTTAGCTCTTTCCAACTCCTGACGAATCTGTGCAAATCCTGTCCCGCCAAGGGAATTCCGCTTTTGTACAGCCGTTTGTGATTCAAGCGCTTGATAAATATCCTCCTCAATCAGCGACGATACTTCCTGATAGCGACTCAGCGGAATATCCTGTAGATAATAGCCTACCTTGCTACATTCTAGCACCAACTTCCCGACAATCTCATGGGCTTCCCGGAAAGGCAGTCCTTTCTTGGCCAGATAGTCAGCTAATTCTGTCGCATTGGAGAAATCCTGCTGAGTTGAAACCAGCATTTTTTCTTTGTTTACTGTCATACTAGACAGCATACCCGCCATAATATCCAGCGATTTTTGGATGGTATCTACTGTATCGAACATGCCTTCCTTATCTTCCTGCAGGTCCTTATTATAGGCCAAGGGCAGGGATTTCATAACCGTCAGAAGGCTGAAGAGATGGCCATAGACCCGGCCGCTCTTCCCCCGAATCAGCTCCGCCATGTCCGGATTTTTCTTTTGCGGCATGATAGAAGACCCAGTACTAAAGGTGTCTGACAGACTGACAAAGCCGTATTCATAGCTGCACCAGTTAATCAGCTCCTCACAGAGACGAGACAGATGCATGATGAGAATGCTGCTGTTAGATAGAAACTCCAGAATAAAGTCTCGATCACTGACCGCATCCAAGGAATTGTGGTAAATGCCTTTGAAGCCCAATAATTCAGCCGTCAGCTCCCGGTCAATTGCAAACGTCGTCCCCGCTAGAGCTGCTGCTCCCAAAGGAGACAAATCCGTATGCTCCAGATTAAAGGCAAAGCGCTGACTATCACGGCTGAACATCTGATAATAGGCCAGCAGATGATGGGCAAAGCTAATCGGCTGGGCATGCTGCAGATGGGTATAGCCTGGCATGATAGTCTCTACATGCTCCTCAGCCAAGTCCAGCAGCACCTGGCGCAAATTCAAGAGTTTATCCGCAATCTGGCCGAGCTGATCCTTGAGATAGAGGTGCATGTCTGTCGCCACCTGGTCATTACGGGAGCGAGCCGTATGAAGCTTACCAGCCACTGGCCCAATCTCCTCGGTCAGAAGAGCCTCCATATTCATATGAATATCTTCATTCCGCACATCAAACTCAAGCTCTCCAGATTCATAACGCGCCAACAGCTTTTCCAAGCCTGCCTGAATAGCAGCTGCTTCCTCTAGAGCAATGATTCCTGTCTGACCCAGCATTTTGACATGGGCTAGGCTACCCTGCAGATCATAGGGAGCCAGACGATAGTCAAAGCCAATGCTGGCGCCAAATTCCTCTACCCAGCCTTCCAGAGAGGCTTCAAAACGTCCGCCCCACAGTTTATGATTCGCCATAGGAAATCCCCTTTCTATTTGTCCTTGTGAGCCTGAACCTCTGCGTGAACCTTAGATGGAAGCCCCCATAGCTTGATAAAGCCAATCGCGGCATCCTGGTCAAAGGTATCTGCACTGGTATAGGTAGCCAGACTTTCATCATAGAGAGAATTGTCAGACTTACGCGCTACGACTGTCGCAGACCCCTTATAAAGCTTCACCCTAGCTGTGCCATTGACCACCTGCTGGGTGGACTTGAGATAGGCAATCAGAGCTTCTGTCGCTGGATTAAACCAGAGGCCATTGTAGATGAGATTAGACAGCTCGTTTTCGATAATCGGCTTGAAATGGGCCAGTTCTCTGACTAGAGTCAGATCCTCGATTTCCTTGTGGGCAGCCAAGAGAGTCACTGCCCCAGGGCATTCATAGATTTCCCGAGACTTAATCCCTACCAGACGATTTTCCACATGGTCAATCCGCCCGACTCCGTTCTGTCCTGCCAAGTCATTCAGCTCAAGAATCAAGTCCGCCAGCTTCATCTTTTTGCCATCTAAAGCAACTGGCACGCCAGCCTCAAAGTCAATATTTACATAGACTGGGCTGTCTGGCGCTGCTTCTGGCGCAACTGTCAAATCATAGGCATCTTCCGGGGCTTCATTCCAAGGGTTTTCCAAGACACCACACTCATTGGCTCGTCCCCAAAGGTTTTGATCGACTGAGTAGGGGCTATCCAGATCTGCAGGAATTGGCACACCATTAGCTTTAGCGTAATTGATTTCTTCTTCCCGAGACCATTTCCACTCCCGAACTGGAGCGATGACCTTGAGACTGGGATCTAAGGATGCGATAGCGACTTCAAAACGAACCTGATCATTTCCTTTTCCGGTACAGCCATGGGCAATGGTTGTCGCCCCCGTCTTGTGAGCAATTTCAACCAATTTCTTAGAAATCAAAGGTCGGCTCAGAGCGGACACTAGAGGATATTTTCGTTCGTAGAAGGTGTGTCCTTGCAGAGCAACCAAGACGTAGTCTTCCGCAAACTCGTCTTTAACATCAATAACATGTGATTCGATAGCGCCAACTTTCAGCGCCTTGTCATGAATGAAATCCAGATCATTTCCTTCACCTACGTCCATGCAGACCGCGATTACATCATAATCCTTGTCCAGCCAAGTAATAGCCACCGAAGTGTCCAAGCCGCCGGAATACGCTAAAATGACTTTCTCTTTAACCATGCGATTACCTCTATCCTTCTACATTTTATTTTTAAACATTCTACTGTATGAAAATGCGAATGTCAAGAGGAAATTTAATATTTATTAAAATAAAAGCGTTTTATCAATTTTTATTCAAAATCAATATATTATATACTGGACTCAAAATAAGAAAAAAAAGAGTCTGTCAAGACTCCTTATTTTACGCGGTAAAAAACATCGGGATGTTCGGAAACACTCTGGGTGATGATGAAACGATCTTGACTGATATCAGTCGGATCCGTCCCATTGACAGTCTCCCCAGCTGGCAGACTCTTTCCTGCTGGAATTATAAGAAAGGCAGCACCGGTTTGGTTTTTCCAACGAATCCCTGCTCGGTAAATCCCATTTTCATCTGGCCCAGAGTAATCTCCTGTCTCAAGCTTGGCAACTTCCGACTCGATACCTGATGCATCGAATGTATAACTGTTCCCTTTGGCATCCTGCCAAGTACCAATCATGCTGGAAAAATCCCCAGAAGCAATAGCCTTCATATCCAAACTAGAAGTTGATGCCGTCTCTTTCTCTCCTTTGCTAGTTTCCTTGGCAGACTTTTCAGCTTCAGTTTCCGAATTCTGCTGAGAGCCTGTATCAGAAGTTTCCTGATTGTACGCTTGACCATCAAGTTCGCTCGAATCGGCCCCTCTTTCAGACTTTTTAGAAGATTCAGAGCTAGTCGAACTTACTTTAGAATTGTTGGAAGCAGGATTCGTCTGCTCTTTCTTTTGGTTACAGGTTACTAGTACGAGTAAGGCTACCAGCCCTCCAATCAAGATGATGATCCATTTTTTCATTTTTCTCTCCTTAAGGTATTTTCTTATTACAATTGTGACATAAAAATAAAAATTTGCAAAGTAAAAACCAGCTTGAAAGCTGGTTTATCTTATTGAATTTGATTCAGCATGTTTTCGATATGCTGGATAGATTTTTCGCGGCCTAATAGATAAATGGTATCTGGCAGCTCTGGTCCATGCATTTCACCAGAAACGGCAATCCGAATCGGCATAAAGAGGTTTTTGCCCTTGATCCCTGTCTCTTTTTGGACAGCCTTGATTTGTGGGAAGATATTCTCCGTCACAAAATCTGCATCAGACATCGCTTCTAGCTTTTCTTTGAAGGCTGTCAACACGGTCGGTACCGTTTCACCAGCCATGACCTCACGCTCCGCATCTGTCAACTCTGGAAAGTCCGCAAAGAAGAGGTCTGTCAGCGGCACGATTTCGTCTACAGACTTCATTTGTGGTTTGTAGAGCTCTACAAGCTTTCTTGCTTTCTTAGTAGTCTTAGTCATATCAGTAAGAATTGAATCTGAATCAGGCAGTTCATAATTAAACAATTGATTGACCGACATAAAACCAAGCGTTCCGAATCCAGAATTGTTATTAGCTTGACGCAGTCCTCTATTTTTAGTTTGTGGCAAAGTTTCTGGCTCTTCATAAAGACGTCCTGCTTTTTCAAGGAAAGGCTTAGCCAGTTCAAAGATCCTTTCAAAATCTGCATTCTTGATGTATTCGTTGTTCATCCAGTCCAGCTTCTTCTGGTCAAAAGCAGCAGGGGACTTACTGAGACGTTTTTCATCAAAGAGCTCAATCAACTCTTGGCGAGAGAAAATCTCATGCTCGCCACCAGGATTCCAGCCCAGCAGTGCAATAAAGTTAAAGACTGCTTCTGCTAGGTAGCCCTTCTTGCGATAATCCTCGATAAACTGCAAGGTATTGGTATCGCGCTTGGACAGTTTCTTACCTGTTTCAGAGTTAATAATCAGGGTCATGTGGCCAAATTCTGGAGCTTCCCAGCCCAGAGCTTCATAAACCATGAGTTGCTTAGGTGTGTTGGCAATGTGATCATCCCCCCGAATAACGTGCGAAATTTCCATCAGATGGTCATCAATAACCACAGCAAAGTTGTAGGTTGGGTAGCCGTCTTTCTTCTGGATAACCCAGTCGCCACCGATATTGCCACCCTCGAACTCAATTTCGCCCTTAACCATGTCACTCCACTTGTAGACACCAGCTTCATTGACAGCCAGACGAACCGTTGGAATGATGCCCGCTGCTTCGCGCTCAGCGATGTAGGCTGCCTTCTCGTCCTCTGACATACCTAGAAACTCATTGATATAACGCGGTGTTTCACCAGCTGCCTCCTGACGTTCGCGTTCAGCCGCTAATTCTTCCTCAGTTACATAGGACTTGTAAGCTAATCCTTTGTCCAAGAGTTCATTGACGTATTTTTGGTAAATATCCAAGCGCTCAGACTGACGGTAGTTTTCGTGAGTCTCAGGACTTTCATCCCAGTCAATACCCAGCCAGCGCAGGTTTTCTAGCTGAGAGCGTTCCCCGTCTTCTACATGGCGCTTGCGGTCAGTATCCTCGATACGGATAATGAAGGTTCCACCATGATGACGAGCATAGAGGTAGTTAAAGAGCGCAGTCCGCGCATTTCCGATGTGTAAAAGTCCAGTCGGACTTGGTGCATAACGCACTCGAATCGCTTTTGTCAAAGTTCCATTCTCCTATTTGTATTTCGGGGAATCATTCCCACTCCGATTTTCAAACGTAAACATTATATCATACTCTGAGGGCAGAATACGACTTTTCAGTCTATTTTTACGACAGGCGCTCTTCCAGCTGGAAGTCGATAGGAAGCCAGGCCAGCACATTCTCCAACTGCTTTTCCCAGTAATACCACTCATGCTTACCTGGACTGTGGCTGTAAGTAATCTCCAAGCCCAAGTCTTGCAGGTTTTTCACTGCCTCCTGATTGGCCTTGTAGAGAAAATCCTCTTCGCCACACCAAGCCCAAAGCTTGGTCTTTTTATCAGATTGCTTGGCTATACTTTCCAGCGAGTGAGGGCTGCTAGTCCAGTCTTTATAGTCTCCAAAAACTCCTCGCCAATAGGCTGGCGTTGCCATTTCAGCATTATCCGGACGAGCATCAAGAAAACTCAAAGCGCCAGAAAGACTAGCTGCGTATGAAAAACGGTTAGACTTGAGAGCCAGCTTAAAGGCTCCGTATCCGCCCATGGAAAGACCAGCGATAAAATTCTTCTCCCGCTTATCTGACATATTTGGGAAAAAGCGCTTGAGCACCCGAGGCAGCTCCTCAGCGATGGCTTCGTAATAGTTAAAGCCGTACTGAGTATCGGTGTACCAGCCATTGCTGGTATTAGGCATGACAACAATCAGATTAGTCGAGCGAACCAGACGCTCAATATTTGAGCGTTTGAGCCAGCTATTGTGATTCCCGTTCATACCATGAAGCAGGTACAAAACAGGAATGTCCTTATCATCCGGCTTGTCCACACGAGCTGCGTCCGGATAGAGGACATTGACGCCCCATTCCATCTCCAAAGCCTCAGAATAATACTCTATTTTCATCACTGCCATTCGCATTTCTCCTTCGTATCTTCCTGACAAGAAAAAGCCGAAGCCCGACTTTTCTTGTATTTGTGTTCAGATTTTTACCGCACTTCCATAACAACCGGCAAAATAGCTGGACGACGCTTGGTTTGGTCAAAGAGATATTTGGCCAGACTGTCACGGACAGCACCCTTCAGCTCACCCCAGTCAAAGCTATCCTGCGCCAGATAATCTTCCACTGTTTTATTGATAATGTCAGAGCTTTCACGCAAAATATCTCTGCTCTTCTTGACATAGACAAATCCACGGGTGTGTACTTTAGCCTTGGAAATGATTTTCTTTTCCTTCCGGTTAACCGTGAGTGCCACGATGAAAATACCATCTTCAGACAAGACCTTGCGGTCGCGCAGGACGATATTGCCTACATCACCAATCGCATTTCCATCAATCATGACATCTCCAGCTGATACTGCACCAGCCGGCACAAAATCACCATGGTCGTATTCCATGATGCTGCCACGCTTAGGAATAAAGATATTTTCCGGCAGCATGCCGACTTCCATGGCAGCCTTGGCATGAGCATCCAAGCCGCGGTACTCACCCTGAATCGGGAAGAGGTACTTAGGCTGCAGCAGGTTAATCATGAGCTGCAAATCACGCGCATTTGCGTGACCTGAAACCCGCAGGTTTTGGGTAATCAGCTTGACAATGCCCCCCGCCTGATAAATCATATTTTCCACGCGAGCCACGACCGCTTCCTTGGCAATTGACGGCGTCGTGACGATGTAAATCAAATCGCCTTCCTTGATTTCCACATAGCGGTGGCGGCCGATTGACATCTTACGCAAGCCATTGATAGGCTCACCCATCCGGCCAGTCTCTAAGATAATCAGCTCATGATCTTCAAACTTGGACATTTCCTTAGGCTTGATCAAGAGGCGTTCGTCCACCAAGGACAGCTTCTTGAGCCGGATCGCTGTACGGACGATATTTTCAATGTCAAAACCTGTCAAAACCACTCGGCGGCCAGTCTCAGCAGCTGCATCAAAGACCTGCTGGATACGAGACAAGTTGCTGGCAACCGCCGCAACAATCACGCGGCCATCCCAGTCAGCAATCGTATCTTCGATTTCCTTGCCAACCTCGCTCTCACTAGCCACTTGAACGCTACTGTCCGCATTGGCTGAATCACTGAGCAAGGCCAGAACGCCCTCACGGCCAATCTCAGCCAGACGGCCAAAGTCTGTCGCGTAGGACGGGTTGGCAGACTGATCAAACTTGAAGTCACCTGTATAAACGATGCTGCCTTTTCTGGTCTTGATGACAATTCCCAAACTCTCAGGAATCGAGTGAGTCGTCCGGAAGAAAGAAACCACGGTTTTGCCAAATTCAATCTCGGTATTTTCATCAATCACATGGAAATCATTGAACTTCTTAACTGCATCGTTATTCTTGACAAAGAGCTTAGCCAGCTCAATCGTCAACTCTGATCCAAAAACCGGCACCTTAGCATCTGCCAAAAGATTAGGTAGAGCACCAATCGCATCCGCGTGCCCGTGTGTCAGAAAGACACCCGCAATTCGCTTCTTGTTTTCAAACAAATAGTCCATGTTGGGAACAACATAATCCACGCCCAACTGCTCATTTTCTGGGTACTTCAGCCCAACATCCAATACAAAAATGGAATCATCCACTTCGGCAACGTAGAGGTTTTTACCATTTTCACGTACGCCGCCTAAAGCAATCAGTTTAATATTGCTCTTGCTCATTTTTTCTCCTATTCAATTTTCAGAACCTCACTTTTATCAAAGATTCTTTATTTTATTACTAACGGTCCTTGGCTAGCCAAGTCGAATTACAGTCTTGCAAACCTATGGTTTGCATATCTAACCTATTATAGCATTTTTTCATGTTTTTTCAAAACAAAGAAAAATTGTTTTTCCATTGTCACTTAGAATGAAGCTATTTTTCTAACCACGAAAAAACACACCGACAGCAAAAAAGAAACAGCCGCAAACTGTCCCTTTTTAGGGTTAGGCTTTGCCAGTCAGATTAAAACGGACAAAATAAACCATTATCGCAGCTGTAACCAAGAAAGCCAGCCCGACCGTTGCCAGAGCATGAGCAGAAAAGAACAGCAGGCTAGCTATCAAGCTTAGAATCGGAAGCGCTACCTCTATAAGCAGAAACCTCATTGAAAATCTACGTTCTAGCTTATTACAAGTAGTGTAGGACAGACAGGGGGGAGAAATTTTCATTACCGAAATGCTCGGAAAGCCCAATCAACTTCTACCCAAAAGTGATAATGTCCAAAAGAAACAGCCGCTCAATCAAATGAGGAAAATCGATAGGGCTGAGATCAACCGAGACAAAACTGTGATTGGGATTACTGAGAAAGCCGGGCAGGATTTAGGTCGTCAAAATTCCAATCACTGCTACCCAAAGACCGATATGGCAAGGAAAGATCAGAGGCAGAAAGAGGCAGGCCGTACAAATGACATAGTCGGATTCATAGTCAAACAGTTGGTGGCGGCATTTTTCTTTTTTCATATTCATACTCTTTCATAAATCCTAAAAACGATTCACCCATATAGCCAAGCGCTGGTAGAAAAAGAGCCAGCAGTCTGCAAGAAAATTAAGGCCCAGCACAATGTAGAGGCCGCGAAGATTTTCCTTAGCATAGACCGCGCTAGCGTAAATCAGTTCCTGACCACCTAAGTGATAATTCAACAAGTCCATCTCTTCTAAATAAATAAGCTTACTCCAAAATTCACTGCCTAGATAAATTAACAGAATATAATTTGCTACTCTGATTACTGGATACAGATATGATGCCAAATAGTAATGTGCATGCTTTTGAAGATGCCAGCGTCTCAGCCATTCTCGTCTATCAAGCTGAGGTCCTGCAAGAATAAAAGTGAGGACGGCCGCTGTCTCTACAACATCTTTGAAGGGGTAGAAGCTCCGTTTGAGAATAGGCTCAAAAGAATCAATACCTGTAATCCCGTAGCTTTTAATCACTAAACTATCCAAGAATTGATAATTGAAGATAATGAATAACATTAAAAATAATATTAAAAACAAGAAAAAGAAATAACCTTTTTTCCACCTTAAAAATCTTTTATACTTCCGACTCCGCCGAATCATCTGCAGCTTGAAATTGGGATTATTCGGTATATTCTCCGCAATAGGCTCACCGCAGGCCGGGCAGATGACATAGTCGGCCTCATAGTCAAACAGCTGGTGCCGACATTTTTCTTTTTTCAGCTTCATTTTCTCTTTACCTTTCCAAAAACCCGAATATCAAGCTGTATGATATTCGGGTTTCTCACCTTTTATTGGCTCACATGGTCTTGCAAATTGCTTATCACCAGTCAACACCATAGTATCGGAGCATCCGCTTGCTGACCCGCATGCCATTGTACTGAATCAGCGAAATCCAGCGGTATTTGTCAATCAAATCTTTAGACACCATTCTGCCACTATTCCGCAAAGACAATCTGACTTGGCAAGACACTGTTCAAGGAGAAAAACAGAAGCAAAAGATACACTTGAACTTTTCTTATAATCGGCATAATCATACCCTCCTAACTGCTAATTGTTTTCCAATCATCATCCCTAATATAAATATACAATGAAAACCCTTTCCCGTCAACGGTATCTTATACTTGCAAAGTGCAAGAAAAAAGGCCCCAGAGGGCTCTCACCCCAGATACACGGCATGCCAATCGTAGCAAAAAACGACCTCTAGCTTTACTCGGCTAGAGGTCTGGTTTACTTCGCTGGTATGAGAGCAATCAGTTCATCCAAGGTGTAACTGAATAACAATTTTTTATTTATTGTTTTTATTATTTTTTATAAACTTTTAATTCCTTCAACCGCTAATGATTTTCTTTTTATCTTAGCATTGGAAATCTCTATAACATAATAAAGCACTATTGATTGAATTCTCGAAGTTTGAAAACCATCTAAAAGCTTCTACTTTCTATACTATCGTTACAATCAGGCAAGCTAAGCAGGCCTGTCTGACAATTCAACCAATATGTCAAGTAAAGCAACTACTTATGTATTACAAACAACTATACCAACAAAGTAAACTTAAAAGCGAATGAATTTGGCTTCCTTTCTTTCTATTTCCTTAACTCTATTATAGTACTCTATTTAGATTTTTGCAAGCGTTTACACATTAAAAATACAAAAATATTTTAAGTTTTTTGAAAAAGTAGTTACACAAAGAAAAAAGGCCGTGACAAACTAATGCTGTTTTGTTATTTGGTTAATAATTCAGTATATGTTGCTTTTTTAATCCAGCAAGAATGTTAAGAAACCTCTTCTCAGAAATTAGATTCTAATCGTAATATTTTTATGTTAAAATAAATAGCGGTTATATACCTCTTACGGTATTTTATTTGGAATATTACTTATTTCATTCATTGCTTTGCATGAATTTATAATTTAGAGGACTTTAATAAGGGGAATACTATTATGAGAAAAATTTTAAAAGAGGATAAACTTTATTCTTTAGTTGAATTTAGAGATAGGCTCTACGATGATTTAGATTTATCAAGAAGCGATTTAGCTACCTTGTTATGTGCAATGTTGATTGCATCTATTGGCTTAAACATGGATTCCACTCCAGTTATCATTGGGGCAATGTTGATTTCTCCATTAATGACACCTATTATTGGAATTGGTTTTTCATTAGCAATACTAGATATGAAACTGCTCAGAAAGTCGTTTAAAATTCTTTCTATTCAAGTTTTGTTAAGCCTCTTAGCATCTACGATTTATTTTTTTATTTCTCCAATTTCTTATGCAAGTTCAGAAATTATTGCCAGAACTTCACCAACAATTTGGGATGTAGTTATAGCTTTTGTGGGTGGGGTAGCTGGAGTTATTGGAGCACGAAAAAAAGAAGCAAATAACATTGTACCTGGAGTTGCTATCGCAACAGCTCTTATGCCCCCAGTATGTACTGTCGGCTATGCTATAGCAACAGGAAACTTTGAGTTTATGTTAGGAGCATCCTACTTATTTTTCATTAACTGTAGTTTTATTATGCTTGCTACATACATAGGGACGAGCTTAACTATGGTGAAAAATCATTACATTAAACACAATCAAGAAGCCTATAAAATGCGAAAAATATTAATTCTAGTTTCGCTTATTCTTATTATTCCAAGTTTGGTTTCAGCGACTACCTTAGTGAGAGAGACCTTAATCAATGAATCTATAAATAAATAAATACTTATCTGATCAGTTTAAAGACAACACAATCCTAAAAAAGAACTATGATAAAGAAAATAATACTTTAAAGTTAACTATTTCAGGAAACTATCTTTCAGATGAGGAATTGAAAGAAATTCTTAGTAAACAAAACGATTATGGCTTGAAAAATCTTTCAATTCAAATTTCTCAATTATCCAATGATCGCTTGACCGAAAAAGACATAGTCGAGTATATTATTCAATATAAAAATGACCATGAACTTCAAAAAATTGATAAGGAGAAGGAGAAGAAAGAAACTCCAACTAAAAACAAGGAATAGGAACAATTTTCCTAGCCAAATACACAAAAAAGAGAGAACAGGATTAAATGTTCTCTCTTTTTAGTTACTATAGTTAACAAAGACTTTTTATAAGGAAAATCAACTATTGGTTTTATTTTTCGTCTTTTTTAACCATATTTTTAACGCCTTCGATTGCGCCTTCAACAGCATCTTTGGCATCTACTGCAACTTCTTTAACTTTAGAAACTACTTTTTCAGCAGCTCCTTCTTTTTCTGTTTTTTTATCACCAGTTAATTTGCCAAGGCCTTCTTTAACAGAACCTTTAGCTTGGTTGAATTTTTCTTCTGTAGACATATTTGATACCTCCGTTGTTAGTTTCCATTTTTAAAGCAATGAAAGAATATAAGAATTCCTAATCTTGGTTAGAGAATTAACGAACGCGAGCTTTTTCATTTGATGCAGCATCTTTAACAGCCTCTACACCATCGCCAACTTTTTCTTGAACAGCTGAGAAGCCACCGCTAATGCCAGATTTTGCTTTTTCGAATTGCTCTGAAGCAAATTCACCTGTTGATTCAGCAACATCTGTCACTCGGTCTTGAAGGCTTACTGAATCCGCTTCGTGTTGTTCTTTCGTTTTAATATCAACAACATTGACATTTACTTCAACAACTTCCAAATCAGTCATCTTAGAAACTTCTTCTACAACAACTTTCTTGATTTCTTTGTATAAAGCAGGAACATTCTTTTGATATTCTGCAACAACATTCAAGTCAACAGCTACTTGTTCTTTACCAACTTCAACATTGACACCATGAGTGACATTGTCAGAGTTGACCAATTTATCTTTTATGTTAGAGAAGAAGCCGCCGTCAACAGCCAGCAAACCTGAAACTTTCTCTAAAGAGAGACCGATAATTTTTTGAATGACCTTATCATCGTAAGTCAATTCACCTTTTACTTCATGAGCTGCTTGAGCAACTTCTTTTTTTGCAACATCTTTAACATCTTTATTTGACATGTTAAACTCCTTTATTCTTATTTAAATATATTTTTGTTTTGAATATAATATCCAATTCCTGCCCCTAGAGTAGCGCAAATCAAGACAAATAGAGTCTTAAAGAAGCCAAAGGATAGGATAAAACACGCTAGAATAATGCCTGCTAATCCAGACAAGATTGGATATTGATATTTTTTAAACCATTCCATTTTTTACTTCCTTACTTTACACGACTAGTAGTTTTTTTAGCCGCTTCTTTTGGCTTGAAGTCTGAGACAGAGATTTTAAGCTTGACATTATGATTGATTCCGAAGAATTCTGTCAATCCAGACGCAATTTCTTCTTGAATCAACTGACTTCTCTTGATGATGTTTTCCGAAGGAACAATTGCCCCTTTAACAGAAACCATACATTTGTTTTTACGGCTATTTACTGAAACTGTAGGATCTTTAATTAAACCGTGTTCTGTTAACAGACTACGAACAAACCCTTCAATGGCTGAATTTTTCAGCATCAGTTTTCCATCCGCATCAGCTAGCTGAATTTCCAAACGTCTCTTAGGATAAAAAACTATCACTAACATCAGTAATAAGATTAAGCTTGCTAAAACCACAGTGCCCCAGAAAACATACCTAGAAAGATAGTAACCCACAAAAGGAATCTGCTTCCAAGTGAATAACTTCCAGCTAAATAACTGGAGCCCCAGACCGCTGACTTTATGAAAGTCTAGCAAAACAGGAATCAAAATTGTCAAGATTAAAATACAGAAAATAAGGGAAAGTATTTTTCTTGATTTTGACATATTGAATCCTCACATCATTAAATTTTAAATTGTATTTTGAAAGTAAAAAGACAATTTATGCCTTTTTACCTACAAAAAATGATACAACAGCTACTACAATAACTGCACCAATGATAGAAGGAAGCAAGGCCATACCAGCCAAACTAGGACCCCAAGTTCCCAAAAGTGACTGACCGACAGCAGAACCAACTAAACCTGCAACAACGTTTGCAATAACACCCATTGAGCCGCCTTTTTTAGTGATTGATCCAGCAATAAGACCAATAACACCTCCAACAATAATAGACCAAAGCATATTGATTCTCCTTTCTAATTTTTTCTAAATCAAAATTGTTTAATAATATTTTTTACTATTATTTTTTGATTAACATAATTATATAATTTTCCAACTTGGAAACATAATAATTCAACTTAGTTTTCTTTCCGTTTATATGTACTATAGATACGCAAAGATAAGAATTCCTTGTTCTATAGGCTTTTATCAGCATTTTTAGATATATTTTAGAGTTGTTAAACGAGGTTAAATGCATAAAATATGGTATAATTGCCTGATAATAAAAACACTATATAAAGAAAGATAATATTTTAATGCGAGAATTACTGTCTAAAAAGAGCCACAGGCAATTAGAACTATTAGAACTACTATTTAAAAACAAACGCTGGTTTCATATTTCTGAACTGGCTGAACTATTGAATCGTACAGAACGTTCAGTAAAGGATGATTTATCCCATGTCAAGTCTGCGTTTCCTCAATTGATTTTTCACTCGTCCACTAATGGCATACGTATCATTAATACCGATGATAGTGATATTGAGATGGTCTATCACCATTTTTTTAAGCATTCAACCCATTTTTCAATTTTAGAATTCATCTTCTTTAACGAAGGATATGAAACTGAGGGTATTTGTAAAGAGTTTTATATAAGTTCTTCATCACTCTATCGTATAATCAGTCACATTAACAAAATTATAAAAAAACAATATAATTTTAAAATTAGTCTCAATCCAGCTCGGATTATTGGAGATGAGATTGATATCCGTTATTTTTTTGCACAATATTTTTCGGAAAAATATTATTTTCTTGAATGGCCCTTTACAGATTTTTCAGTAGAACCTTTGTGTAAGCTGTTAGAACTGGTCTATAAAGAAACTGCATTTCCTGTCAATTTCGCAACTCAAAGAATGTTAAAATTGCTCCTGGTTACAAATTTATATCGAATAAAGTTTGGTCATTTCTTGGAAGTTGAGAAAGATTCTTTTAATAATCAATTGTTAGAATCTTTCATGCAGGCAGAAGGAATCGAAGACATTGTAGCGAGCTTTGATTCTGAATATCATATCTCTTTGAATAAAGAAGTGATAGGTCAATTATTTGTCTCCTATTTTCAAAAAATGTTTTTCATTGATGAAAATCTATTTATGAGCTGCGCAAAAACAGACAGCTATGTAAAAAATTCGTATCAATTATTAAGTGATTTAATTGATCAGATAGAAAGCAAATATAATCTAAAAATAGACAATAATGACAATCTTATTTGGCATTTGCATAATACAGCACATCTGCACCGTCAGGAACTATCTACAGAGTTTATTCTATTTGATCAAAAAGGGAATACAATCAAGAACTTTCAAAATATTTTCCCTCAATTTGTTTCAGATATTAAAAAAGGGATTGAACATTACCTAGAGACTTTGGATATCTATAGCACACCAATGAAAGTCAACCATCTATCCTATACTCTTATCACTCACAGCAAACATTTAGTGCTGAATCTTTTACAAAATCAGCCTAAATTAAAGGTTTTAGTCATGAGTAATTTTGATCAGTATCATGCAAGATCGGTAGCAGAGACACTTTCTTATTATTGCAGTAATAATTTTGAACTTGAAGTTTGGAATAAATTAGAATTATCAATCGATTCTTTAAAAGAATCACCTTACGATATCATCATTTCTAATTTTGTTATTCCTCCCATTGAGAACAAGAGACTGATCTATTCCAATAATATTAATACGGTCGCACTCATCTCCTTACTTAACGCAATGATGTTTATTCGATTAGACGAGTGATTTAGACTATTTTTACCATAAAAATAGCATAAAAATCTAGTTATCCGCATAAAAACTGGACTTATCACACTT
>NZ_CAUTAP010000021.1:0-41243 GCF_963536705.1 uncultured Streptococcus sp.
GATAAACGCTGAAAGCATCTAAGTGTGAAACCCACCTCAAGATGAGATTTCCCATAACGCAAGTTAGTAAGAGCCCTGAGAGAAGATCAGGTTGATAGGTTAGAAGTGGAAGTGTGGTGACACATGGAGCGGACTAATACTAATCGCTCGAGGACTTATCCTAGAATAAGAAATTCATCAGAGTGCAGCGAATGGTTTAGAGAAATGTTAGATTTGATATTGTATTCAATTTTGAGTTGACAAGGCTTGTCTGAGAGGACAGGACAGTTAATTCAATAGTTAAGTGACGATAGCCTAGGAGATACACCTGTACCCATGCCGAACACAGCAGTTAAGCCCTAGAACGCCGGAAGTAGTTGGGGGTTGCCCCCTGTGAGATATGGTAGTCGCTTAGCAGTTATCCGCCATAGCTCAGTTGGTAGTAGCGCATGACTGTTAATCATGATGTCGTAGGTTCGAGTCCTACTGGCGGAGTTTCAAAGAGGTTTTTACCTCTTTTTATTTTTAGTGATAGGATATACTGGAGACAAGGTATTCTATAATCTTATTGATGAGCTATGAAACTTCTATTAGTACTTAGTGTATTCTAAAGTTTGACTTTGTATTCTTTATAGTTGAATGAAAAAAGCAGAAGTTAGTCTGAGACTAGTTTCTGCTTTTTTGATTAGAGTTTGTTTGATAAAAATGGTTTCTAGGTCTGGTCTTACTCCAGAGTTTGGGGTTCAAAGAAAGCTCGGTAAAGCGCGCGAATGGCAGCTTTTTCTTGATTTTTTTCAACAACAAACATGATGGATACTTCGCTTGAGCCTTGGGACATCATTTGAATGTTGATGTTGTTTTCCGAAAGAGCTTTGGTTGCAGTGGCTGTAACCCCGATATGACTCTTCATTTTTTCGCCAACAATCATAATAATGGAAAGGTCGTGTTCGATTTCTGCATGATCAACCTCTGCTTTTTGAACAAGCTGGCGAAGGATCTCTTCCTCTTTGATAGGAGTTAATTCGCGCTCGCGCAAGATAATGGAAAGGTCATCAATTCCTGTAGGCATGTGCTCCCAACCAATATTCAGGTCTTCGAGAATTTGAAGGACGCGTCTACCAAAGCCGATTTCTCTATTCATCAGGTACTTGGACATGTTAATGCTGACAAAGCCAGCATCTCCAGCAATTCCAACGACCGGGAGGTGGTCCTTACTGTGTTTATGGACAATTTGAGTACCTGGATGTTCTGGATTGTTGGTATTTTTAATAACCAGCGGGATTTTGCCGCGGTATGCTGGAAGCAGAGCTTCATCATGGAGAACGGTAAAGCCAGCGTAGGCCAATTCACGCATTTCCCGATAGGTTAGCTCGGGAATGGAATGCGGTTTGTGTACAATGCCGGGATGGGCAGCAAAGATTCCGTCAACATCAGTAAAGTTTTCATAAACATCTGCTTTGACTCCCGCAGCAATGATAGAGCCCGTAATATCAGAACCCCCGCGAGAGAAAGTGCAGATTTGTCCATCTTGAGTTACACCAAAGAAACCAGGAATAACTAGAACTTCATCAGAATTGTTGAGTTCTTCAATCTTATCATAGCTGGAAGGAAGAATTCTTGCATTGCCAGGTTCACTGGAAACGACGAGTCCTGCTTCTCTTGGATGTACGTAGCTAGCTGGAACGCCATTTTGACTGAAATAAGCTGCAATTAATTTGGCATTGTTGTTTTCTCCTGCAGCAAGAAAAGTATCATAAAGAAATGCATTATCTTCAATTGGCAAAGTAGCAAGGCTTGTGATGCTTTTGGAAATTTTCTCCAGAACTTTTGGTTTCAAACCAAGTTCTGCCACCATATCTGCATAGCGATTGATAATCCACTGTTGGTTTGGTGTGACATCATTTCCTGCAATATACTCTCGGTAATATTTAATCAGGGCATCGGTTACTTTGATATCGTCATCATGGCGTTTTCCTGGCGCTGATACTACAACAAATCGACGTTCAGGATCAGATTTGACGATATTCAAAACTTTTTCTAATTGAGTCGCAGAAGCCAGTGAACTTCCGCCAAATTTTACAACTTTCATAGGTTCTCCTATCTTATTTTAAAAATTATAACAAAATTCTGAAAATTATTCAAACGCGGTTTTTATACTATTTTTATCCAAATTACTACTTTTACACTTCAAATTTGAAGACCATCTAATTTTTCCCATTTTTTATTTCCTTTCTTTTATATTTTATGATAAAATATAAGTTGTGTATAATTTGAATATCAAATTATTTAATAATAAAACAAAACGGCTGATTTGAAATCGGGTCGGGAATGGAGCTGAAATGACATTTAATGGAATTCTCTATCATGTAGCAGATGAGCTAGCAACGATTACTTTCAATCGTCCTGAAGTTTCAAATGGCTTTAATATTCCTATGTGCGAGGAAATTTTAGAGGCTATTGAACTTGCTGCTAAGGATGACTCTGTCAAATTTTTGGTTATCAATGCGAATGGTAAGGTTTTTTCAGTGGGTGGGGATTTGGCTGAGATGCAGAGAGCCGTCAGTGATGATGATGTCCAATCCTTGGTGAAAATTGCCGAACTGGTGAATGATATTTCCTTTGCTATGAAACGTCTTCCTAAGCCAGTTATCATGAGTGTCGATGGCCCTGTTGCTGGTGCGGCTGCTAACATGGTCGTTGCAGCAGATTTCTGTATTGCCACTGAAAAATCCCGTTTCATTCAGGCCTTTGTCGGTGTTGGTCTGGCGCCAGATGCTGGTGGTCTATTCTTACTGACTCGTGCTATCGGGGTGACTCGTGCTACCCATCTTGTTATGACTGGGGAAGCTCTGACTGCAGAGAAAGCTCTGGATTACGGCTTGCTTTATAAAGTCTGTGAAGCAGAGAAATTGGAAAAAACAACGGAACAGTTGCTGAAGAAGCTGAAACGTGGCTCTCTAAATTCTTACAGAGCTATGAAAGAAATGATCTGGAAGAGTCTGTTCAGCGGCTGGTCTGAGTATGCTGAGCTAGAGTTGGAACTACAGAAATCGCTGGCTTTTACAGAAGATTTTAAAGAAGGGGTTCGGGCTTACTCTGAGAAACGTCGTCCAAACTTTACTGGTAAATAATGTAGTGGTTCAAGTTTGCTTAATTTGTGAGTTGTTTACAAAAATATTTGAAAATCAAATTGATTTTCAAAAAAGCTTGCAAATTACTTTTCTATCTGATAAAATTTGATTGTCAAAGTATTTTCTTAAGGAGGGTTGGTTTTGAATTTTCAGTTAGTAAATGATTACTTAACGTCTATTTTCAATAATGTCTTGGTTATTGAAGAATCGAGCCTAAGAAGCAGTCGTTTCAACGACGTCTCCATTAAGGAAATGCATACGATAGATGTCATCGGCACAACCCCAAATGCTACTCCAAGTGATATATCACGAGAATTGATGGTTACCTTGGGGACTGTTACGACTAGTTTGAATAATCTGGAACGTAAGGGTTATATTGAGCGGCGTCGGTCGGAAGTTGACCGTCGTGTGGTGCATCTGAATTTGACAAAGAATGGGCGGCTTTTGTATCGTCTTCACAAGCGATTCCACAACCGCATGGTCATGCAGGTAGTGGATGGGATGAGTCCAGATGAGAGACAAGTGATGCAAAAGGGCCTGCAAAATTTATATAGTTTCCTAGAGGATTTGAAATAATGAACTATGCTAAGATTAGCCAAGCGGCTCATTATGCTCCCCGTCAGGTTGTCAGTAATGATGATCTAGCAGAGATTATGGATACCAGTGATGAGTGGATTTCAAGTCGAACTGGGATTAAAAAACGCCATTTATCGTCAGATGAAACGACCAGTGATTTAGCGACAAAAGTAGCAGAGAATTTGCTGCAAAAGTCGGGAATTTCTGCTCAAGACCTAGATTTTATCATTGTTGCTACCATTACGCCGGATTCTTTAATGCCTTCAACGGCTGCGAGAGTACAGGCCAATATTGGAGCCAAGAATGCATTTGCCTTTGATCTGACGGCGGCCTGCAGTGGCTTTATCTTCGCCTTATCAACTGGAGAAAAATTAATTTCTTCTGGCCGTTATCAAAAAGGTCTAATCATAGGTAGTGAGACCCTTTCTAAGACGGTAGATTGGTCGGATCGTTCAACAGCGGTTCTCTTTGGAGATGGAGCTGGCGGTGTCCTGTTGGAAAGTGCTTCAGAACAGCATTTTTTGGCAGAAAGTCAGTTTACGGACGGATCTCGCGGAGATAGTCTGACCTGCGGAAAAATCGGTTTGTCTTCACCTTTTTCTGAAAAGGGTGAGAATCAGCCTTATCTGACAATGGACGGTAGAGCTATTTTCGACTTTGCTATTCGTGATGTTGCTCGTTCTATCAGGGAAACCATTGAAAGCAGTCAGCTTTCAGCGGAAGATTTGGATTTTCTGTTGCTACATCAGGCCAATATCCGTATTTTGGATAAAATGGCTAAGAAGCTTGGTGTTGCGCGGGAGAAACTTCCAGCCAATATGATGGAATATGGCAATACTAGCGCTGCTAGCATCCCGATTTTATTATCTGAGTGTGTGGAGCAAGGACTAATCAAACTGAACGGAAATCAGACAATTTTGATGTCAGGTTTTGGTGGAGGTTTGACATGGGGCACGCTTATTGTTACAATTTAGTTAATCAAGTGGAAACACATGATAAAAAATATTTTATTTTTAAAGGAGTCTATCCATGGCAGTATTTGAAAAAGTACAAGAAATTATCGTTGAAGAACTTGGCAAAGAGCCATCAGAAGTTACTCTTGAGTCAACTTTTGATGATCTTGAAGCAGATTCATTGGACTTATTCCAAGTGATTTCAGAAATTGAAGATGCATTTGACATCCAAATCGAAACTGAAGAAGGCTTGAACACAGTTGGTGATTTGGTTGCTTATGTAGAAGAAAAAACTAAATAAGCAAGTAACTGAGAGTATCGAAAGATATTCTCTCTTGTTTAGGTAATAGTTTGACTGTCAAAGTAAAGAAAATACATCTAGCGTGTGGTAGTTTGAAATCAAGCTATTACTTAAGCAATGATAAAAGGAAGGTATTATGCAAACACGTATTACAGAATTATTGAACATTGATTATCCTATTTTCCAAGGCGGGATGGCCTGGGTTGCTGACGGCGACTTGGCTGGGGCAGTTTCAAAAGCTGGCGGTCTTGGTATCATCGGTGGCGGAAATGCACCCAAGGAAGTGGTAAAGGCAAATATTGACAAGATTAAGTCTTTGACGGACCGTCCTTTCGGTGTTAATATCATGCTGCTGTCTCCTTTTGCGGACGACATTGTTGATCTCGTCATTGAAGAGGGAGTAAAAGTAGTAACAACTGGTGCGGGGAACCCAAGCAAGCACATGGCTCGTTTCCATGAAGCGGGAATTACAGTTATCCCTGTTGTGCCAAGTGTGGCCTTGGCTAAGCGGATGGAAAAAATCGGTGCGGATGCAGTCATTGCAGAAGGTATGGAAGCCGGTGGCCACATCGGGAAATTGACTACCATGTCCTTGGTTCGTCAGGTTGCAGAAGCAGTCAGCATTCCGGTGATTGCTGCAGGTGGTATTGCAGATGGTTCTGGTGCTGCAGCTGGCTTTATGCTGGGAGCGGAGGCCGTTCAGGTCGGAACTCGCTTTGTCGTTGCTAAGGAATCCAATGCTCATCAGAACTATAAGAACATGATTTTGAAGGCTCGCGATATTGATACGACTATCTCTGCCCAGCATTTCGGTCATGCGGTTCGTGCTATCAAGAATAAGCTGACGCGTGATTTCGAAAAGGCAGAAAAAGAAGCCTTCAAGCAAGAAAATCCAGATTTGACTGTTTTTGAAAATCTTGGAGCTGGTGCTTTGGCCAATGCGGTTGTTCGCGGAGATGTGGAAAATGGTTCCGTTATGTCTGGTCAAATTGCTGGTTTAATCAGTAAGGAAGAGACAGTCGAAGAAATCCTCAAAGATATCTACTATGGTGCTGCTGAGAAAATTCAGCAGGAAGCTAAACGTTGGACAGGAGTAACTAGAAATGACTAAAAGAGCCTTTCTCTTCGCCGGTCAGGGAGCGCAGTACCTTGGAATGGGGCGTGAGCTTTATGATCAGTATGAGCTTGTGCGGTCAACTTTTGATGAAGCTAGCCAAGTTCTAGGCTATGATGTCCGAGCTTTGATCGATCAAGATGAAGAAAAGCTCAATCAAACTCGCTACACGCAACCGGCTATTTTAACAACTTCAGTAGCTATTTATCGCCTCTTGGCTGATAAGGGAATCGAGCCTGATATGGTAGCAGGTCTCTCGCTTGGAGAATATTCTGCTTTGGTGGCTGCGGGCGCCCTTGATTTTAAGACTGCAGTGGCCTTAGTTGCTAAGCGCGGTAGCTTCATGGAAGAGGCTGCTCCAGCTGGCTCTGGGAAAATGGTCGCTGTTTTAAATGCTGAGGTTTCTCTTATTGAAGAGGTCTGTCAAGAAGCAAGCGCTATTGGTGTAGTCTCACCAGCTAACTATAATACGCCTAGTCAGATTGTTATTGGCGGTGAAGTCGCAGCGGTAGATAAGGCTGTAGAGCTTTTGAAAGATGCTGGTGTCAAGCGCTTAATCCCGCTCAATGTATCCGGACCTTTCCATACGGCGCTTTTAAAGCCAGCCAGCGAACGATTGGCAGAAGTCTTGGAAACAGTTGAGTTTTCAGATTTTGTACGGCCATTAGTCGGAAATACTGAAGCAACTGTGATGGAAAAAGAACGAGTCAAAGAGCTTTTGACTCGTCAGGTAATGGAGCCAGTGCGCTTTTATGACAGCATTGCTATAATGCAGGAAGTTGGTGTGACTGAATTTATCGAAATCGGTCCTGGCAAAGTCCTATCTGGCTTTATTAAGAAAATTGATAAATCTGCGGATGTACGCCAAGTTGAAGATGTAGAAAGTTTGAATGCTCTTCTAGAAAAATAATGAGGAATCATCATGGAATTACAAAACAAGAATGTGTTAATTACAGGGTCCGCTCGTGGGATTGGGCTGGCAATTGCGCATAAATTTGCCAGTGTCGGAGCCAATGTTATCTTAAACGGACTAAGCGGGATTTCTGATGATATTTTGACTGAATTTGCCGGCTATTCTGGTAAAGTCGTAGCTGTTATTGGGGATGTGTCTAAATCTGCGGATGCTCAGCGGATAGTGGAAGAAGCTGTTGCGGCTCTGGGGTCTGTTGATGTATTGGTCAATAATGCTGGTATTACCCGTGATAAGCTCATGCTGAAAATGACGGAAGAAGATTTTGAGCAGGTGCTGAAAGTGAACTTGACTGGAACATTCAATATGACACAATCAGTCCTGAAACCGATGACAAAAGCTCGTCAGGGTGCTATTATCAACCTATCGAGTGTCGTTGGTTTAGCTGGAAATATCGGTCAGGCAAACTATGCAGCTTCCAAGGCCGGTCTGATTGGTTTTTCTAAGTCAGTAGCCCGTGAAGTGGCAGCGCGTAATATCCGTGTGAACTGCATTGCCCCTGGCTTTATCGCATCTGATATGACAGATGTGCTCCCAGAAAAAGTAAAGGCGGCGTCTCTGGCGCTCATTCCGATGAAGCGTTTTGGTACTCCGGAAGAAGTAGCAGATGTTGCTCTCTTCTTGGCGGGTCAAGAATATCTGACGGGTCAAGTCATCACGATTGATGGCGGCTTTACTATGCAGTAAGTCACAGTTTTTGAATATTAACGAGTAGAAAATCAGTTGATTCATCTAAATAAAGGAGCTCAATATGAAACTTAATCGAGTTGTTGTAACAGGATACGGTTTAACTTCACCTATCGGGAATACTCCAGAAGAATTCTGGAATAATTTAAAAGAAGGCAATATTGGAATCGGTCCAATTACTAAATTTGATCATAGTGAATACAGTGTTCACAATGCGGCGGAAATTCAGGATTTTCCATTTGATAAGTATTTTGTCAAAAAGGATACCAACCGTTATGATAATTACACTCTTTATGCGCTTTATGCCTCTCAGGAAGCGGTCAACAATGCTCACTTAGATGTAGATGCGTTGGATAAGGATCGCTTTGGTGTCATTGTGGCTTCAGGTATCGGTGGGATTCAGGAAATTGAAGAGCAGGTTGTTCGCTTGCATGAAAAAGGTCCTAAACGTATCAAACCTTTGACTTTGCCAAAAGCTCTGCCAAATATGGGGGCAGGAAATGTAGCGATGCGCTTTGGAGCCAATGGTATCTGTAAGTCTGTCAATACAGCTTGTGCCTCAGCTAACGATGCGATTGGTGAAGCTTTCCGCTCGATTAAATTCGGTTATCAAGATGTGATGCTGGTTGGTGGTTCAGAAGCTTCTATTACACCATTTGCGATTGCTGGTTTCCAAGCTCTGACTGCTCTTTCTACGACAGAAGATCCTAAGCGTGCTTCTATTCCTTTTGACAAGGATCGCAATGGTTTTGTCATGGGTGAAGGTTCTGGTATGCTGGTTCTGGAAAGTTTGGAACATGCTGAGAAACGCGGAGCTACTATCCTGGCTGAGGTGGTAGGATACGGCCACACTTGTGACGCTTACCATATGACTTCTCCGCATCCAGAAGGTTTGGGTGCTATCAAGGCGATCAAACAGGCAGTTGAAGAAGCTGAAATTGAGCCGAAAGATGTAGCTTATGTTAATGCTCACGGCACATCAACCCCCGCTAACGAAAAAGGCGAAAGCGGAGCCATTGTTTCTGTCTTTGGTAAAGATGTAGCGGTGTCCTCTACTAAATCCTTTACAGGACATCTGCTCGGTGCAGCGGGCGCGGTTGAGGCTATTGCGACGATTGAAGCAATGCGTCATAGCTATGTGCCAAAAACAGCTGGTACAACAGAGCTGCCAGACTATATTGAAGCCAACGTTATTTACGGTCAAGGTAAGGAACAGGAAATCCCTTATGCGATTTCCAATACATTTGGCTTTGGCGGCCACAATGCAGTTCTTGCCTTTAAA
Source organism: uncultured Streptococcus sp. (assembly GCF_963536705.1). Lineage (GTDB taxonomy): Bacteria > Bacillota > Bacilli > Lactobacillales > Streptococcaceae > Streptococcus. The sequence goes on from NZ_CAUTAP010000021.1 coordinate 8,994, forward strand.
CGCTGGGAGGCTTAAAAACCTATGAATATCAACGAAATTAAAGATTTAATGGCGCAGTTTGACCAGTCTAGTCTGCGTGAGTTTTCTTACAAAAATCAGAGCGATGAGCTGACTTTTAGTAAGAATGAAGGTCAGGCTGCAGTTCCAACAGCAAGTTCAGCTCCAATTGCTGCACCTTTGCAGGCTGCGAGTGCGCCTGTGATTGAGCCAACTCCTCAAGCAGCTCCGTCTGCAGAGCCAGAAACAGCTTCAGAAGCTCCGGCACCTGCTGCTGAAGGTGATGTTTTGGAAAGCCCTTTGGTTGGTGTGGCTTACTTAGCAGCTGGTCCAGACAAGCCGCCGTTTGTATCTGTTGGAGACCAAGTTAAAAAAGGTCAAACCCTTATGATTATTGAAGCAATGAAGGTCATGAATGAAGTTCCAGCACCTAAAGATGGCCTGGTTACAGAAATTCTAGTTCAGAATGAAGAAATGGTTGAATTTGGGAAAGGGCTGGTACGCATCAAATGATTGATATCAATGCAATAAAAGAAGCACTTCCGCACCGTTACCCAATGCTTTTAGTGGATCGTGTTTTGGAAGTTAGCGAAGATGAGATTGTCGCTCTGAAAAATGTGACAGTCAATGAGCCTTTCTTTAACGGACATTTTCCTCAATATCCTGTTATGCCAGGTGTCTTAATCATGGAAGCTCTGGCTCAAACAGCCGGCGTGTTGGAATTGTCCAAAGAAGAAAATAAGGGCAAACTGGTCTTCTATGCTGGCATGGACAAGGTCAAGTTCAAAAAGCAAGTTGTACCAGGTGACCAGCTGATTATGACAGCTAAGTTTGTCAAGCGCCGCGGAACCATTGCGGTTGTAGAGGCGAAAGCAGAAGTTGATGGAAAACTTGCAGCCAGCGGTACCTTGACCTTTGCGATTGGCCAGTAGATAAAAGGAGCTTTCACCATGTTTCGTAAAATTTTAATTGCTAACCGTGGGGAAATTGCGGTCAGAATTATTCGTGCAGCTCGCGAGTTGGGAATTGATACGGTAGCTGTTTATTCAACGGCTGACAAGGAAGCACTCCATACCTTACTGGCTGATGAGGCCGTCTGCATCGGCCCAGCCAAGTCCACTGATTCTTATCTAAATATGAATGCAGTTTTGTCTGCTGCTGTTCTGACAGGTGCAGAAGCCATTCATCCTGGGTTTGGTTTTTTGAGTGAAAACTCTAAATTTGCGACCATGTGCGAAGAAGTCGGCATTAAGTTTATTGGGCCTTCAGGTGCTGTTATGGACATGATGGGGGACAAGATTAATGCTCGGGCTCAGATGATTAAGGCGAAAGTGCCGGTTATCCCAGGTTCTGATGGAGAAGTTCATACCTCTGAAGAAGCCTTGGAAGTCGCAGAAAAGATTGGTTATCCAGTCATGCTTAAAGCTTCTGCTGGCGGCGGCGGCAAGGGCATTCGTAAGGTTGAAAAGGCTGAGGATTTAGTAGCTGCCTTTGAGTCTGCTTCTAGCGAAGCCAAAGCGGCCTTTGGGAATGGTGCCATGTATATGGAGCGAGTCATCTATCCAGCGCGCCATATTGAAGTGCAGATCTTGGCAGATCAGCAGGGGCATGTGGTTCACTTGGGCGAGCGGGATTGCTCTTTGCAACGTAATAATCAGAAGGTGCTTGAAGAAAGTCCATCTGTGGCAATTGGGAAAACCCTGCGTCAGCAGATTGGTGAAGCAGCTGTTCGGGCTGCTCAGTCCGTCGGCTATGAAAATGCTGGAACGATTGAGTTTCTGCTTGATGAAGCCAAGGGCGAATTCTACTTTATGGAGATGAACACTCGGGTGCAGGTTGAGCATCCAGTCACCGAGTTTGTTACCGGTGTGGATATTGTAAAAGAGCAGATTAAGATAGCAAACGGTCAGGAGCTGTCCTTCAGTCAGGATGATGTTGAAATCCGAGGGCATGCGATTGAGTGTCGGATTAATGCTGAAAATCCAGCCTTTAACTTTGCACCGAGTCCTGGTAAGATTTCAAATGTTTATCTGCCAAGCGGTGGAGTGGGTCTGCGCGTGGATTCAGCCGTCTATCCTGGCTATACCATCCCGCCTTATTACGATAGCATGATTGCGAAGATAATTGTTCACGGGGAAAATCGCTTTGATGCTCTCATGAAGATGCAACGTGCACTCTATGAATTAGAAATTGACGGTGTTGTGACCAATAGCGGCTTCCAATTGGACTTAATCTCAGATCCCAATGTAATTGCTGGTGATTATGACACAGCTTTTCTCATGGAGAAGTTCCTTCCGGCTTATCAAGAGAAACAATAGATGAGACATGTAAGAGCTGCTCTGCAAACTCGAAAGACAGTGACTCTTGCAGTTTGATGTGCCTGAGTATAAAATCTTGAAAAGGAGAAGACGTAAACGATGGCTTTGTTTTCAAAGAAGGATAAATATATCCGTATCAATCCTAATCGAGCGAGTCGGGAAAAGCCTCAAGCAAAGCCTGAGGTACCAGACGAACTCTTTTCGAAATGCCCAGGTTGTAAGCATACCATTTACCAAAAAGATCTTGGAAATGACAGTGTGTGTCCTAACTGTGGCTATAATTTCCGTATTTCTGCTCATGAGCGCTTAAATCTAACTGTGGATGAGAATAGTTTTGAGGAGATGTTCACTGGAATTGAAACCAAGGATCCTCTGAACTTCCCTAACTATCAGGAGAAATTAGCACTTACCCGTGAGAAGACGGGACTTGATGAGGCGGTTCTGACTGGAACAGCTAGTATTAAGGGGCATAAAACGGCTCTTGGTATCATGGATTCAAACTTTATCATGGCTTCTATGGGGACAGTTGTGGGTGAAAAGATTACCCGTCTCTTTGAGTATGCGACAGAACATAAATTACCAGTCGTTCTGTTTACGGCTTCTGGTGGTGCCCGCATGCAGGAGGGCATTATGAGCTTGATGCAGATGGCTAAGGTCTCAGCGGCTGTTCAGCGGCACTCTGCAGCAGGCCTCTTCTATCTGACCGTCTTGACGGACCCGACAACTGGCGGTGTCACAGCCTCTTTCGCTATGGAAGGTGATATTATTCTGGCTGAAACACAGGCTCTGGTTGGATTTGCCGGGCGTCGAGTTATTGAGTCCACGGTTCGTGAGAAGCTGCCAGATGATTTTCAAAAGGCTGAATTTCTCATGGAGCATGGTTTTGTGGATACCATTGTCAAGCGTGGTGATATGAGAGATACACTTGCTACCTTATTAGCATTCCATGGAGGTCAAGCATGACAAAAATCACTCGGATTATTAAAGAAGCGCGTGATCAGGCTCGTTTGACTGCGCTGGATTTTGCACAAGGAATTTTTGATAACTTCGTCGAGCTGCATGGGGATCGCTCTTTTCGAGATGACGGTGCAGTGATTGGCGGTATTGGGACGCTAAAGGGTCAGCCTGTAACGGTGGTCGGTATTCAAAAGGGACGCAATTTGCAGGATAATTTGCGCCGAAACTTTGGACAGCCGCATCCGGAAGGCTACCGCAAGGCACTGCGTCTCATGAAGCAGGCGGAAAAATTTGGCCGTCCTGTGGTAACCTTTATTAATACGGCAGGTGCTTATCCTGGTGTCGGTGCTGAGGAGCGTGGCCAAGGGGAAGCTATTGCCCGTAACTTGATGGAAATGAGCAATCTCAAAGTACCGATTATTGCCATTATTATTGGTGAAGGTGGCTCTGGCGGAGCCTTGGCTTTGGCTGTAGCGGATAAGGTCTGGATGCTGGAAAACTCTATGTATGCAGTTCTCAGTCCAGAAGGTTTTGCTTCTATCCTCTGGAAAGACGGCAGCCGCGCTATGGAAGCGGCAGAACTGATGAAAATTACTTCACATGAGCTCTTGCAGATGGAAGTGGTGGATAAGGTTATTCCTGAAAGAGGCTTTAACAATCATGAATTACTGGCTGCAGTGAAAGAAGAAATTGCTGCTGAGTTGGATAGTCTGTCTCAGCTTCCCTTGGAGCAATTACTGGAAAATCGCTATCAGAGATTCAGGAAATATTAAAAAATCGAAGCCAAAAGGCTTCTTTTTCTCGTTTCGTATTCTTGTTTGAAATTGATGTGGAGCTACCTTACGAGGGAAATATATTTTAGTTTGAAAAATCGCATTATATTCTCTTTATAGGACTTATATAAAATATATATTATACAAGCTATTGGTCCTATGTTAAGATAGTTTCTAATTAAAAGAAATGAGGTTTCATATGTCAGAATTTACTATCCACACGATTGAGTCCGCACCAGCCGAGGTAAAAGAAGTCCTGGAAACTGTTCAAAAAGATAACGGTGGTTATATTCCTAATCTTATCGGTCTTTTGGCCAATGCGCCAACGGCTTTGGAAACTTATCGGACGGTTGGAGCCATCAATCGCCGTAACAGCCTGACACCAACTGAGCGTGAAGTAGTGCAGATAACGGCTGCAGTTACTAATGGCTGTGCTTTCTGTGTAGCGGGTCATACAGCTTTTTCAATCAAGCAGATTCAAATGAATGATGATCTTTTGGAGGCTCTGCGCAATCGTACTCCGATTGATACAGATCCGAAGTTAGATACGCTTGCTAAATTTACTATTGCTGTCATTAATACTAAGGGACGGGTCGGAGATGAGGCTTTGTCAGACTTCCTAGAAGCAGGCTATACGCATGAGAATGCACTGGATGTAGTTCTAGGTGTTAGCCTTGCGACCCTCTGTAATTATGCCAATAATCTGGCCAACACGCCAATTAATCCGGAATTACAGCCTTATGCCTAGTCTTTGAGGAGGTGGCAAATGACATTTTTTTCAGAAGAGTTTATCAACTGGTTGGATGATCACGCTGACCAAATTGACAAAGAATCCTGTGCAGCGGGTAACCAACTGATTGAGCGTATCGCCGCTGAAGGAGCCTTTAGGGTTGGCGTTCCAGAAGAGCTGGGAGGCCGAGGTGGCAATGATACCGATGTGATTGAAGTGCTCAAGGAGCTGGCTCACCATTCTTTGACTGCTTCCTTTATCTCTTGGGGGCAAAGGACCTTTATTGATAACATTTTAAAATCTCCTAATCCCTACTTTAGAGATCACTATTTGGAAGGGCTCTTGTCAGGGAAATATGCAGGTGCGACAGCCCTGTCCAATGCTGTTAAATTCTTGTCGGACTTAGAAGAGTTAAATGTCTCTATCGTGGAAGAAGACGGGAAGTTTTATCTCAAGGGACGTCTGCCTTGGGTAACCAATGCTCGCGCGGATCGCTTCCTCAGCATATTTGTTGCTGGTTTCGAAGATGGGAGTCGCCAGCCGCTGGTTCTGGCTGTGCCGTCTGACGCAGAGAATTTCTCCCGTTCAGCGGATTTAGAGTTTGTATCTTTGCAAGGGGGAAATACAGCTGCCCTGACCTTTAACCATGTGCCTTTGCAAGAGGAATGGATTCTTGCTCAAGATGCCCAGGACTTTTTGGCAGAAAATCGCCCAGCTTTTCTAGGTTATCAGTTTGGTTTGGCTCTTGGCTTAGCAGAGAAGTCTCTGGCGGAGGTCGAGGCCAATCTGTCAGTTCGCTCCATTTTGAGAGAGGAGTGGGAGGAGCAAGTGGCTGCTCTGACTGAAATCCAGGATCAGCTCTATAGAGGACTTCTCCAGCCTGGCTATTTTGTTGAGCGTCCTAAGGAGCTCTTCCAGCTGCGAATTGATATAGTTGATGTGGTAGCTCAAAGTCTGCTCTTGGAGCTGCAGGCTAGTGGAGGCAGAGGATATTTGAGTAATTCGACTTCTGGCTTTATCCGTCGTTGGAACGAAGGAGCATTTCTTCCCATTGTCTCACCGAGTGCAGTCCAGCTGCGGCATATTTTAGAAGTTTCATAGAAATGATGGCAAATAAATGTTTGACTGTCATTGAAAAGGAACTTCAAAACATTACTATAAAGGAGTTGCTTCGTGAACAGCAAACGACCGCCCATTCTTTTATCTGGGTTGATTCTTGGCCTATTTGGCCTAGGTAATCTGTTACTGAACTACCATTCTATCTTTTTCCACTTCTTGAATGGTCTAGCTTTGATACTTTGGCTTTATCTGACACTGGCTTTAGTGCTGTCATTTTCGGACTATCGGCAAGATTTGCAAAAGGCCCCTTTCTTATCGAGCTTTGCGACTTATCCTATGGCTAGTATGCTCTTAGCTGCTTACCTAAGCAAGCTTGGCTTATTTTTGGTGAGCCAGTTTCTTTGGTATATAGCCTTGCTGCTGCATATTTTTCTAATAGCTATCTTTACTTGGAAGTATGTCCTTAAGGCCGAGGGATTATCTTTGACCCCGAGCTGGACGGTCCTATATGTTGGATTGGCCATGGCAAGCTTGACTCAGGGTGTAGTTCATCAGCCATTTTTGGGCTATGTAGCTTGGTTTTTTGCTCTGCTACTGAGTTTGATTCTATATCCCTTATTTTACAGGGCTAGGCGGTCACAAAGGCTGCCTGATGTTTTAAAGCCGCAGTGGGCCATTTACTGTGCACCTTTTTCGCTCCTACTGGGAAGTTATATCCGTCTGGCTGGTTCTGATGCTGAAGGTTGGTTTGTCGCCTTGCTGCTCCTCTTATCGCAGGTCTTTTATCTGTTGGTTTTATGTCTTTTACCCCGCATTTTCCGACTGGGGCCTCAGCTTAGCTGGTCAGCCTTGACCTTTCCTCTTGTCAATACAGCTTTTGCCCTGAAACTAGGACTTGATTATCTAGGTTGGACCTGGCTTGTTTGGCTAAGTCATGCTGAAGCTCTGCTAGCTTTCGTAATCGTCCTCTATGTTTGTTTTTACTATATAGTCTCATTCCGAACCAGAAGGATAACAAAAAATCCGAGATGATACTCTTTGAAAATCATTTTTTGATTTTCTCTGAGTTGATCTCGGATTTTTTTAATTTTAGCAAAATAAGTCTGAACTTAGACCTAATGATACAGGCAAATTATCAGTATGATCTGCTTTTTATTTTGGTGCGATAACTTCTAATCCACCCATGTACGGACGCAGAACTTCTGGGATAGTCACAGAGCCATCTTCGTTTTGGTAATTTTCTAAGATAGCTGCCACTGTGCGTCCGACGGCCAGTCCAGAACCGTTGAGAGTATGAAGGAGTTTGACCTTGCCATCTGTTTCGTCACGGTAGCGGATTTGAGCTCGACGAGCTTGGAAATCTTCTGTGTTAGAGCAACTAGAGATTTCACGGTAGGTGTTCTGAGCCGGAATCCAAACCTCCAAGTCGTAGGTCTTAGCGGCCGAGAAGCCCATATCTCCAGTACAGAGTGCTACAACGCGGTAAGGCAGATTCAGCTTTTGCAGGATGTTTTCAGCGTTGGCAGTCATCTTTTCTAGCTCTTGATAAGATTCTTCTGGCTTGGCAAATTTCACCATTTCAACCTTGTGGAATTGGTGCAGACGAATGAGACCGCGCGTGTCACGACCAGCAGAGCCAGCTTCAGAGCGGAATGATGGACTCATAGCTGTGAAGTAGATTGGCAATTCTTTTCCGTCAAGAATCTCGCCTCGGTAATAGTTGGTCAGCGGAACTTCAGCAGTCGGAATCAGAACGAAGTTGGTATCGCTTAGCTCAAACGTATCTTCTTTGAACTTAGGATATTGCCCAGTCCCAAACATGGAATCGTGGTTTACCATATAAGGAGTGATGACTTCGGTGTAGCCTTCTTTGCCATGCTCATCCAGCATGAAGTTGTAGATAGCACGCTCAAGTCTTGCTCCCAATCCCTTATAGAAGAGGAAGCGAGCACCAGTAACTTTTGCCCCACGTTCCCAGTCTAGGATGTCCAAATCTTCACCCAAATCCCAGTGAGCTTTAGCTTCAAAGTCAAATTGGCGCGGCGTACCCCAGCGACGAACTTCGACATTTTCGTCCTCATCTGCTCCGACAGGAACACTTTCGTGCGGAATATTAGGCAACGTGGTGGTGAACTCGGTCAACTTAGCGTCTAGCTCAGCCAAGGTTGCGTCTAAGTTCTTGACTTCAGCAGAGAGTTTTTGCATGGCAGCAATCTTGTCATCTGCATTTTCTTTGTTGCGTTTAGCTTGGGCAATTTCAGCAGAAACAGTATTGCGCTCAGCCTTGAGTTCTTCGACCTTGACCAATAAATCCCGGCGTTCTTTGTCTATGGTTTTCATTTGGCTAAGGGTAGCTGCGTCAACACCTCGCGTAGCTAATTTTTCAGCTACAGAATCAAAATCTGTACGGATACGTTTTAAATCTAACATAGGTATCTCCAAAAATAAAAGCACTTTATGAAACTGTTGGAGCGGCATAGCCGCGGTTCCATCCAACTTCACAAAAGTGCACTTGCTTAATTATTCATTTTTAAACTAACGGTAGAATTTCCTATTTTCTCCTTATCTGCTCACAGCCACCGCAGACTTTCTGAAAAGTGCCCAATAGTACTTATCCGTTTCAACTATTATACAGGATTTTCCGGAAAATGTAAATCCCAGGATAGGAAAAATCTTGACAGAAAAAGATAACTGTGTTATCTTTAAATAAAGGTAACGTAGTTATCTGAAGGAGTTCTTATGGTAAAACAAACAACACGCGACCGTATGATTGAAAAGGCAAGCCAGCTTATCAGAGAGTATGGCTATCAGAATATCCCCCTGAGGAAACTGGCATCTCTGCTGGGGGTTACAACTGGTGCTTTTTACAAGGCTTTTGAGAATAAGGAGGAACTTTACTATCAGGTCTGTCTTTTGGAAAACCAGAAGCAGCTTAAGCGTTTAGAGGGGCAGTATCTAGATGGAGTCTCTGATCCTCTGGATTGCATTTGGCAGATAGGACTCTTTCTTTTATCGGAATATGAAACTAACAGTCGGATGATGGATTTTCTCTTTTTCAGTCCTGTGGCGATAGAGGCTTACCGGAAAGGTGAGCTTCTGGAAATTGGGAATAAGACAGTAGATTATCTGGATCGGCTGCCTATTGAGAGTCAGAAAGAGAAAAAGATTCTCTTGCTCAAACTGGACACCTTCATCACAGGCTATGGTCATTTTATTGCCAAAGGCTTAGAGCCTTTTGATGAGGAAGTCTATCGCTCAATGTTCAATGATTTACTAGGAGGTTACAAACATGATTAAAAATCTCATTGTTTATGCACATCCCTATGATAAAAGCTTTAACCATGCTATTTTAGAGCAGGTTCAGGACTTGTTGGAGAAGAAAGGTCAGACCTATGAACTGGTCGATCTCTATGAGGATGGTTTTAATCCTGTCTATACCAAGGAAGAGCTAGCGATTTTTAATAAAGGGCAGGCACTAGACCCGCTGGTTTTAAAATATCAGGAAGCTCTTGCGTCCTGTGACCGCCTTATCATGATTTTTCCTATCTGGTGGGCGGATATGCCAGCTATTGTCAAGGGCTTTGAAGATAAGGTATTTTTGAAAAATAAGATTTACGAGGAGACGAAGACTCGCCAGTTAGTTGGTCGTCTGACCAATATTAAAGAGGTATTGGCTATTACTACCTCTGCAGCACCGACCTTCTATCTTAAGTATTTCTGTGGTGATGTCGTCAAGAAAGCCATGTTGGGCCATACCTTTAAGTCTATCGGCGCTAGACAGCGCCGTTGGTTGAATTTCGGGAATATTTCTCAGTCTACAGCTGAAAAACGTCAAGCTTTTTTAGAAAAATTAGCAGAAAAGATTTGAAGAGGTAGCTATCATGATTCGTTTTAGAAGAGCAGATGAAAGGGAGCTTGCTGCTGTGGTCTCAGTTTTAACTGCTGCTTTTGCTGAGCATGAGATCTACAGAGAAAAATTCCGCCCTCTCTTTGGCAGTAGCCAGTCTTATATTGATTTTCTAAATAGATTGCATGCAGTTATGGTTAAGGCAGCGATGCGTCATCATATTTGTCTGCTTGCTGAAGTGGACGGGCGTCTTATGGCAGTCGCTACTATTCATAAGCTCGGTAGCCATCCTGTCGGTATACTTTCCTTTTTGCGGGCAGGAGCATGGAGGATGTGGCAATATATTCCTCAGCTTTTAGCTTTTCAAAAAGTCTTTGGGGAGGGCAGTAAAGAAGCTAAGAAAAGGAGTGTTTCAACTCTTTATCTTGAACTACTGGGTGTGCTGCCTGATTATCAAGGGCAGGGAGTTGGCGGTCTTTTTATCTCAAAAGGACTTGAGTTGCTTGCAAAAGAAGAGAAATGCCAGCGGCTTACTTTGATTACTCATACAGAAAGCAACTGTCGTTTTTACAAAAAGAACGGATTTAAGCAGTTAGATGTCCGTGATGTTGAAGGTGTCAAGACATGGACTTTCGAGAAAAAATTAGCTGATGTTTATACTTTTTGAAGATCTAATGATGCGGTCTTGCATTGATAATATCAGCTTACCCCACCCAATCATTTCAAGGGACTGAAATAGTGCATTCTCAAACCTGTTTCACTTTTCAATTTTTTGTGCTAGCTCCATTTTGCTGATACAAGCAGCTTTTGTCTTAGTCGAAAATATAAAAAATAAGGTTGAAACTTTTTCAACCCTATTTTTTCTTCTTAAAGATTCCAGCAATTTTTTGTAACAGAGTCGGCAATCTAACGACTTTGTCGTTGCCAATATGTTCTCGTGCAATTTTGAGAATCTTACCAGAGTCTTTGGAGGCAAAGAGAAACTTTCCTTTGTCAGTCCAGATTTCAAAATGGCGGCTGACTTTTTTGCCAGAAACATTAGCACCGATAGTAGTGATGCTAGTCCAAGGCAGCTGAATATAATCTTCTACATTGGCATCAGCATAAAACTCCAGAGCTGTCTCGCCGATTAGAAATTTCCCAACCTTTCCGCCTAATCCAAGATAGGATACGCCAGTGGTATTAAACTCAACTGTTTTGTTTTGTGACTGTGCCATAGAGTAACTCCCTTTTAAATAATATAGCTATTATACCACAATAAAAAGAAGGTCGAAACCTTCTTTTTGATTACATCAAACCAGCAACGTGAGCTAGTACACCAACTACGAAGAGGGCGATGATGATTGTGATAGGGGACACTTTCTTCTTAAGCAACCACATACAAGCGAAAGTTAGAAGCAGTCCCATCAAACCAGGAATCAAGGAATCCAAGTTTTGTTGGAAAGTTGTAACTTTTTCAGGGGTTTGAGATAGTCCTTGACCTACTTGAGCAAAGGCTTCTTGGATACCCTTATAGCCACTAGATAATTTGTCCCAATGGATATATGCTTTATCATCTAGCTTAACAGATGATACGTTAAAGACAAACTTAATAGATACCCAGCGCTCAACCAGAACAGCCAAGATAAACATACCTAGGATTGAAGCACCTTTGGTAATGTCTTGGAGGATACCACCAGACATGTCTTTAGTGATTTCAGAACCAGCCTTGTAGCCCAATTCTTGTGTGTACCAGAGGAAAGCCATCCGGATAGCATTCCAAGCTAAGAAGAAGATAAGTGGACCAATGATATTTCCGGTCAAAGCAAGAGATGCTCCAAGTGCTCCAAGGATAGGACGAACTGTGAACCAGAAGACAGGGTCTCCGATACCAGCCAGAGGTCCCATCATACCGATTTTAACCCCTTGGATAGCCGCATCGTCAATTGCTGCACCATTTGCTTTTTCTTCTTCAAGCGCAAGTGTAACTCCGATGATTGGAGCTGCAACATATGGGTGAGTGTTGAAGAACTCCAAGTGACGCTCAAGAGCAGCAGCTTGATCTTCTTTTTTAGTATAAAGCTTCTTAATAGCTGGAATCAGTGAATAAGCCCAGCCCAAGTTTTGCATACGTTCGTAGTTCCAAGAGCCTTGCAAGAAAGTAGAACGCCACCAAACTTTTTGACGGTCAGCCTTTGAAAGAGTCAATTTTCCTGACTCATCAGGTTTTACAGTATTTAATTCTGTCATGATAGTGTGTCTCCTTTCTTAGTAGTCTTCTAGGATGTCGCCGATTGGATCGTTAGATGAAGCTGTTGCTCCGCCACCGCCATTTCCGCCTTTTTTAGACAGAGCGAGGTAGATGAGGGCAATAGCGACACCAATTGCACCGAGGGCAATCAGAGTGAGTTCGCTGACAGCAGCCAAAGCGAAACCAATAGCGAAGAATGGCCATACTTCACGAGTTGCCATCATGTTGATAACCATGGCATAACCAACGGCTACGACCATACCACCACCGATTTGCATACCTTCTGATAGCCAAGCTGGCATAGCTTCAAGAGCAGATTTAACAGACTCAGCAGGAATCATCAAAAGAAGTGCTGCAGGGATAGCAATACGTGCTCCTTGCATGAAGAGAGCGATAAAGTGAGCGCGTTCAACTCCTTTAATGTCTCCTTTTTTCGCAGCAGCATCTGCACCGTGAACCAAACCGACTGACAAAGTGCGGACAATCATAGTCAAGAAGAGACCAGCAACAGCAAGTGGAATAGCAACACCTTGTGCTACAGCGATTCCTTTGCTTGAGAAGTCTCCACCCAGTACCATGATGATGGCAGCGGCAACAGAAGCGAGGGCGGCATCAGGTGCTACAGCAGCTCCGATATTAGCCCAGCCAAGAGCGATCAGCTGGAGAGAGCCACCCAGCATAACACCGGCAGCCAAATTACCAGTTACCAGTCCAATCAAGGTACAAGCAACCAGCGGTTGGTGGAATTGGAATTGGTCCAAGATACCTTCTAGACCGGCTAAGAAGGCAACAAAGACTACTAAAACCATAGAAATAATAGACATGTTCTAAATCCTTTCATAAATTAATAGAAGCAAAACGTTTGATTCTACTGCACGTTGGCTTTCTTAATCAAATCAAACAAATCTTTTTTAGAGTCATTTGGTACTTTACGTACGTCGAATTCAACGCCAAGGTCGCGCAGTTTTTCATATGTGGCAACGTCTTCCTTGTCCATTGACAGTACGTTGTTGACCATCGTTTTACCAGTTGAGTGAGCCATGGAACCAACGTTAAGGGTCTTGATTGGCACACCGCCTTCAACAGCACGAAGGGCATCTTGAGGAGTTTCAAACAGAATCAAGGCATGTGTGTTGCCAAAGCGAGGATCTTTTGAAACAGCAATCAATTTGTCGATTGGGACAACATTGGCTTTGACATTACCTGGTGCAGCTTGCTTGATCAATTCTTTACGAAGTTCATCTTGAGCTACTGAGTCAGAGGCAACGATAATACGATCTGCTTTTGAATCTGGCGTCCAAGCTGTTGCTACCTGACCGTGCAGCAAGCGTGTGTCGATCCGAGCAAGGTTGATTTTGAGCTTGCCGTCACCGATTACAGTTCCTTCAGGGATCGCTGCTTGGGCAACTGGAGCAGCTGCAGCAGGAGCATTTGCTTCTTCAGCAGCAGGATTTAGCTCTTCAGGCAGGGCTTTGACTCCTTCCTTGGCTTCTTTGATAATGTTAGCAACCACAGCTTCAACGCCGGCGTTGGCATCCATCATCCTTTCTGTATAAGCTTGAATCAGCATAGGCAGGTTCAAGCCTGTAATGATAGCGAACTTGCGGTCAGGATTTTCACCCATGACACGGCTAGCTTGGTTGAATGGAGAGCCACTCCAAAGGTCAGCCAAGACCAACACTTCATCGTCCGCATCAAACGAAGCCACAGCGTCATTGAACTTTGCATAGAGATCATCTGGTCCTTCGTTGGGCATAAAAGTAACAACTTGTACTTTTTCCTGCTCACCGAAAATCATAGAACCTGATTGATGAATACCAGCAGCAAATTCACCGTGGCTAGCAATAATGATTCCGATACTCATTATTGACATTCCTCCTTATAAAATGTTTGACTTAAGTTTTAAGAAAACTTTAAGGCAAGTTTATTATAAAACGTTTTCATGAAAAATGCAAGCGTTTGTTCCTAAAAACGACTTTTTCTTTCAAAAATGTCAGTATTTCCTGAAACCCTGATAAATATAGGTATAAGCAAACCATAGCTATAGAAATGTTTTAATAAATTAGGAAAACAGAAAATACAATAGGTTAATATATGAAAAAACGTTGAAATAATATGAAAGAGACTTTTGAAATGACAGAAGAGAATTTTGTTTGAGAAAGTGTTTATTTATCAAAAAAGAAAGAGGAGGACCAAAGACAAAAAATCGCATCTTATGTCTTTAGTCTCCCTCTATAATGGCAAAAGTTTCTAAATAATATCAAGTCTGTCCATCATAAGTTTCCAAGAGTTTGGTAAATGTTGGGACTGAAATGCTTTAAAACATTAGTGTGTGAAGTCAAGTACCATACGTCCCTGAATGGTACCCGCTTCCATTTCGTCAAAGACATCCACTGCATCTGAAACAGGGCGCTTTTGAACGACAGGAACCACTAATCCTTCAGCGCCAAACTGGAAGGCTTCTTCCAAGTCCTTGCGAGTACCAACGAGGGAACCGATGACTTGGATACCATCTAAAACGGTTTTGACAATGCTGAGGTCCATCATTTCAGATGGCAATCCAACGGCAACTACCCGACCGCCAGCACGAACAGAGTCCACCGCTTGGTTGAAGGCAACTTTAGAAACAGCTGTTACTACGGTAGAATGCGCACCGCCAGTTTTTTCTTGGATAAGAGCAGCGACATCTTCAACTTCATGGCCGTTGATAACGATATCAGCACCAACTTCTTTGGCCAAAGCTAACTTATCATTGTTGATATCAACAGCGACAACATGGGCATTAAAGACCTTCTTAGCATATTGAACCGCTAGGTTACCCAATCCACCTGCTCCAAAGATAACTGTCCATTGGCCTGGTTGCAGCTGGGCTTCTTTGATAGCCTTGTAGGTAGTTACACCGGCACAAGTGATAGAAGAAGCTTGGGCAGGATCGAGTCCTTCAGGGACTTTGACAGCGTAGTCAGCTGTTACGATACATTGCTCTGCCATCCCACCATCAACGGAATAACCAGCATTTTTTACTGTACGGCAAAGGGTTTCGCGGCCAGTTGTACAGTATTCACAAGCGCCGCAGCCTTCAAAGAACCAAGCGACACTGACGCGGTCTCCGACTTTGAGACTTTTTACATCTGGAGCGATTTCTTTGACAATACCGATACCTTCATGCCCAAGAACGCGACCTGGCACTTTGCCAAAGTCACCATGTGCGACGTGCAGGTCCGTATGGCAGACACCGCAATATTCGATGTCAACGAGAGCTTCCCCTGTTTCAAGCAGACGCATTTCTTTATTTTCAACGAGTTGGACATTAGTTCCCTCTGGATTTACAACAACTGCTTTCATAAGTAGTTTCTTCCTGTTATTTAGTTTTTGATTATGTTAATTATATCACAAACTCAAACAAACGGCAAACGCTTACAAAATTAAGCGTGGATTCACTCTAATATTCTGACATAGCTGATAAACTCCTATTTTTAAAGCTTTTTGCAACTAACGGAGTTTGAGAGAAGAAAAAAATAAAAGACAAACTCTCGAACAGAGTTTGCCTAATTGTCTACTTTTATAAAAAGAGTTTGTTGAGCTCGTGGGCGACGCCATCTTGGTCATTGGTCAAAGATAACTGCTGGTCAGCGTAGGGCAGTAGGGCGGCATTAGCATTTTTCATGGCATAGCCAGTGCCAGCAAAGGACAGCATCTCAGTATCATTTTGTTCATCGCCAAAGGCAATCAGATTTTTACGGTCTACATTGAGAATATTAAGTAGGTACTGAAGGGCAAAGGCCTTATTGACACCCTTGGGAGCACACTCTAGGATGTTGAGTGGCCCGCCCCATGAGTTAATAGAAAGTTCATGCTGGTAAAAAGCATTCATTTCCTCTGCCAGAGCATATTTGTCAGCTGCTCGGGTCTGCAGGAGAATGGCGTTAGGATTCTCCGTTACCAGATTGGCTTGAAACTGGTTTTCTGGTTTGAAAGCATCGATGCCAAAGAGCTTGGGATCAGCGATTTCTTCATTGGGATTTGTGATGTAGAACTTATTGCGGTATTCGCCAGCAATGAAATCCGCTTCAATCTCATCCCTGCGCTTAACCATATCCAGCAGAAAGGATTTATCCAGCGTCAGCGATTTTTCAAAATCCCATTTCTTTTCTGGAATGTGAGTCAAAGAGCCGTTGAAATTGATCATGGGCGTATTGAGCTCTAATTCTTTATAATATTTCAAAGCCATACGGTAGGGCCGGCCTGTTGTGATAATGACCTTGTGGCCCTTTTGGGAAATTTTTTTGATGGTTTCTTTGGTGAAGTCAGACAGATTGCTGTTAGAATCCAGCAAGGTTCCGTCTAAGTCCACAGCGATTACTTTTTTTGTCATGTGAGTCTCTTTTCAGTGATAATACAGACTATTATAACAGAATTCAGTGTAAATAACACGACTTATGTTATAATGGTGCTCTAATCAGTCACAATTATGACACACCAAGGAGGAGCTTTTCGTATGCGTAAACCGATCATGATTCATGCTCTTTTTCTGATGATTGCTTTTTTTATCTATATCCAATCTCTAAATGGCGGTCCGACCTATCTCATCTGGAATATGACCTTGGCCTTAATCAGCTATGATGCGGCTGTATTGACACTTTTATTCAAGAAGCAGAAGTGGGCTTATCCTTTTCTTTTCCTGCTGTGGTTGCTTTTCTTCCCTAACACTTTCTATATGATTACAGATTTGATTCATATGATTTGGGTGGCAGATGTTCTGAGTAAGCCAAGTGTTTTTCTGCTCTTTTTAGCTTTTGTTTCCAGTATTTTATTCGGGATTTTCTGTGGGATGGAGAGCTGGTATGTCATCAAGGAAGGCTGGAAGCTTAACTGGTATTTGGATCTATTGCTGACGGCAGCTCTGTCTGTTGTGTCCAGTCTGGCTATCTATATAGGACGTTATGATCGCCTTAATAGCTGGGATTTATTGCTTCATCCTCAGCTGGTTCTACAGAAACTCTTGCAAACTTTGCAGCCTGATCGACTGCCTTTCATTCTTGGTTTTACTTTTTTACAGTTTATGAGTTTGGTATTTCTGATGAGAGATAATAAAAAATAAGAATAGCGAGACATTCATCTTGAAAAAGTGAATGTTTTTTATTATAATTTAAAATATCGTTCGCAAATAAACAGATTTAAATCTGTTTTTATTTGTTTTTTGAACTAGATATTAGAAATTTTACTCAAAAGGAGATTTATTGAAAAATGGATAAATTTTTCAAACTGACCGAAAAAGGGACAGATGTCCGGACAGAAGTTTTGGCTGGTCTGACGACTTTCTTTGCCATGTCCTACATTTTATTCGTCAATCCAGCTATGCTGGCTCAGACTGGTATGCCTAAGCAGGGTGTTTTCCTAGCTACGATTATCGGGGCTGTTGCCGGCACCTTGATGATGGCCTTCTTTGCCAACCTGCCTTATGCGCAGGCGCCGGGCATGGGGTTGAATGCCTTTTTCACTTTTACGGTCGTCTTTGCCTTGGGCTACACTTGGCAGGAAGCCTTGGCTATGGTCTTTATCTGCGGAATTATTTCGCTTATTATCACTTTGACCAAGGTGCGTAAGATGATCATCGAGTCAATTCCAGGCTCCTTGCGAGCAGCTATCTCGGCAGGGATCGGAGTCTTTCTGGCTTATGTAGGTATTAAAAATGCTGGCTTGCTCAAGTTTTCAATCGATCCGGGAAACTATACAGTAGCTGGCAAGGGAGCAGATAAAGCTGCAGCGGCTATTACGGCTAATTCAGCAGCAACTCCAGGCCTGGTAGACTTTAACAATCCAGCGGTCCTCGTAGCCTTGGTCGGTTTGGCCATCACAATCTTCTTTATTGTGAAAAACATCAAGGGTGGTGTTATCCTATCCATCCTAGTCACGACAGTTGTGGCTATTCTGGTTGGCTTGGTTGATTTGTCAGCCATTGACTTTGGGCAGAATAACATTGCTACTGCTGTTAATGAACTGGGACAGATTTTTGGGGTGGCAGTAGGTCCGAAAGGTCTTGGTGCCCTTTTAGCAGATTCAGCTCGCTGGCCCCAGACATGTATGGCCATTCTGGCTTTCTCATTGACAGATATTTTTGATACTATTGGTACTTTGATTGGGACTGGTGAAAAGGTCGGGATTGTGGCGACTTCTGGGGAAAACCATGAATCAGAAGGTTTAGATAAGGCGCTTTACTCGGACCTCATCGGAACTTCTATTGGCGCCATTGCTGGAACCTCTAACGTGACGACTTATGTGGAGTCTGCAGCTGGTATCGGAGCTGGAGGCCGAACAGGTCTGACCGCCTTGGTCGTAGCCATCTGCTTTGCGGTGTCAAGCTTCTTTAGCCCGCTCTTGGCTATCGTTCCTAATGCTGCAACTGCACCGATTCTGATTATTGTTGGGATTATGATGTTGGCTAGTCTGAAAAATATCCATTGGGATGATATGACAGAAGCCATTCCAGCTTTCTTTACTTCTATTTTTATGGGATTTGCCTACTCTATCACTCACGGGATAGCAGCTGGATTTATCACCTATACCTTGGTCAAAATCTTCAAAGGTCAAGCCAAGGATGTGCATTCTATGATTTGGATTTTGGATCTTCTCTTTATTTTGAATTTCGTAAATTTGGCTTTAAATTAGGTCTAAACATTGCTGGATTTCCTTGTGTCTAGTAAAGTTTGGATAGCTTATATTTTCAGTATAAAAAATCAGCTTTTCCTGGCTGATTTTTCTTTTGCAAAATTAAGCAGAAAAAAATTTTTTTTGGTATAATAAGAGAATGTTTAGTCATAATGAGGAAGAATTAATCCAGCAGGGTCAGCGTCTGGGCAAATTGCTTCAGGCAGGGGACGTACTGGTTTTAACGGGAGATTTAGGAGCAGGGAAGACAACCTTTACTAAGGGTCTGGCTCTAGGTTTGGGCATCAGTCAGATGATTAAAAGTCCAACCTATACCATTGTTCGGGAATACGAGGGGCGCTTGCCACTCTACCATCTGGATGTCTACCGCATCGGAGACGATCCGGATTCCATTGATTTGGATGACTTTCTCTTCGGGGAGGGTGTGACGGTCATTGAATGGGGGGAGCTGCTGGGAGAAAATCTGCCTGATAACTATTTAAAATTAAGCCTCTTGAAAAAGGAAGATGGGCGTGAATTGGTTTTTGAAGCCAAAGGAAAGCGAGCCCAAGAGCTGCTTGAGGGACTGCAGAATGACTGAATATGAATTGTGCTTGCGAGAAGCGGAAAAAACAGATGCTGCTGAGCTGATTGCCTTCCTCAATCAGGTCGGGTCTGAGTCAGATTATATGACGCTGGATGAAGCTGGAATTTTGATGAATCAAGAGGAGATGGCTTCATTCATTGAGCATCAGGCTGCTTCTAGTAATCAGCTTTATCTGTTGGCACTTTTAGATGGTGAGATTGCCGGTCTTGTCAGCATCACAGCTGATTTCCATGAGCGAATTCGCCATATTGGTCAAGTCTTTGTCGTGGTGAAGAAAGCATTCTGGAACCAAGGACTGGGACGCATACTGCTGGAAGAGGCACTGACTTGGGCAGAGGATTCTCAAGTTATTCGACGTTTGGAATTGAGCGTTCAGGTTAGAAATGAACGAGCGGTTCACCTTTATAAAGATTTAGGATTTGAAATTGAAGGCTTACAAAAAAGAGGAGCCTATTTAAAAGAAGGGAAATTTCTTGATGTTTACCTGATGGGTAAACTGATAGACTAAAAAAGATATGTTTAAAAAGATTATAATGATGTTTCTCAGCCTCCTTGTCGTAACGACAGCTGGTATCGGTACTTATGCTTGGACGATTTATGGTCAGTCAACAGATGAACTGTCCAAGACTTATAAGGGTTTGGGAAATGAGACAGATGTTATTTCTGCAACTAAGCCCATGACTATCTTGCTGATGGGTGTAGATACAGGGAGCGGATCCCGCGAGGATACTTGGGTCGGGAACAGCGATACCATGATTCTCCTGAGTGTCAATCCCAAGACCAAGAAAACAGTCATGATGAGTTTGGAACGTGATATTCTGACTCAGATTGACGAAAACGGTCAGACAGTTGAAGCCAAACTGAATGCAGCCTATGCGAATGGCGGAGCAGAGTTAGCCATTTCGACTATTGAGGGCTTGATGAATATCCACATCGACCGCTATGTGATGATCAATATGCAGGGCTTGGTTCAGCTAGTAGACGCAGTAGGCGGTATTGAGGTCAATAATACCTTTGACTTCCCAATTTCTATTGAGGATAATGAGCCTGAGTATACTGCCAAGGTTGAGCCAGGCAAGCAAACCATCAATGGTGATCAGGCACTGGTCTATGCTCGCATGCGTTATCAGGATCCTGAGGGTGACTATGGCCGCCAAAAGCGTCAACGTGAAGTAATTAAGAAAGTGGTTGAAAAAGTTCTCAGTCTCAACAGTGTCAGCCATTATCAGGCCATTTTAAAAGCTGTCAGCAGCAATATGCAGACCAATATTGCGCTTGATTCAAAAAGCATTCCTCAACTGCTAGGCTATCAGGATGCCTTTAAAAACATCAAGTCTGAGCAGCTACGTGGAGAAGACGCGACCTTGCCTGACGGTGGAAGCTATCAGCTAGTGACGTCAGAGCATCTGCTGAGCATGCAGAATCTAATCCGCAAGTCTCTGGGCTTGGACACAGTTAAGAGTCTGAAGACCAATGCTGTTCTCTATGAAGATATTATGGGCGGCAACAGTCTAAGAAGCAGCAATAGCAGCAGTACATCTAGCAGCACAGAAAGCTATAGCAGTTACCAGAATTCTTATAGTCAGCCTACTTATAATAATGGTTATGAGAATTATTCTTATCCGACGACAGATACAACAGTTGGAACTACGAATACGACTCCGGTTGCTCCAGCGGCGTCCTCTGCCCCAGCTGCAGATGTCAGTGTCAGCACCCCACAAAGTCAGCCAGTAGTCAATGCGACTACAGAGTAAAAAGTTAAATATAAAAAGAGGCTGGGACAAAATGTCTCGGTCTCTTTTGGTTATGGCGGAAAGTTCTTGACGCGGTAGTGGATTGGAGTTTTTGTTTCCCTATCACCCACCTTTTCTCTATCAAGACTCGTACTTTTCCCAGATGTCTTTGACTTGCTGGATCTGCACTTGAGCTTGGTTTTCAAGGACTTTATATTTATAAGTAAGATCTTGAGCAATGTCTTTGACCTGCTCTTTTTGCTCTTGAATGATGGCAATATTTCGTTGGATATTGGCTAGACTGTCCTTTACTTTGTCTAGGCTATCTGTTGTTTCAATGATTTCTTCTTGAATTTTTTGTCGGTTTTCAACCAGTTTGTAGCTGGCTGCTGCGGCACCGATAAATAGGAAAATATTTGAAAGTTTCATAGTCCCTCCTTAAGCTTGTGCAATCTTCTCAGCTAATTCAGCCAGAGCCGGAAAGTCTGGTTCGTGGGCTGCGAAAGTAATCTTGAGGTCATCTGCATCACTATAGCGCGGTGCCAAATGCACATGGGTATGAAAGACAGTCTGTCCAGCAATTTCTTCGTTGTTGTTGATGATATTCATACCAGCTGAACCTGTGGCTTTCATCACCTTTCGAGCAATGTCAGGTACGCGAGCAAAGAGCTGACTGGTGCTTTCAGCATCCATATCCAGCACATTTCGGAAATGCTCTTTAGGGACAACCAAGGTATGACCTGGTGTTACCTGGGAAATATCCAAAAAAGCAAGGACTTTCTCGTCTTCGTAGACTTTAGAAGAAGGGATTTCTCCGGCAATAATTTTACAAAAAATACAATCAGCCATAAATGGTACCTCTATTCGCTAGATTTTGTTATAATATAAGAACCATTATACCAGAATTCGGAGAAAATATGTTAGAAATCAAAGAGCTTACGGGCGGCTATGTTAATATCCCAGTTTTAAAGGATGTCAGCTTTGAAGTGGGCAATGGCCAGCTGGTTGGTCTGATCGGTCTCAACGGCGCGGGCAAATCCACGACCATCAATGAGATTATCGGTCTTTTGACGCCTTATAAGGGGCAGATTCAAATTGATGGACTGGAGCTGCGTACCAATCCCAGCGATTACCGCAAGAAAATCGGTTTTATTCCAGAAACGCCTAGTCTCTATGAAGAATTAACCCTGCGCGAGCACATTGAGACGGTAGCTATGGCTTACGACATTGAGCAGGAGACAGCTTTTGAGCGTGTGGATAAGTTGCTGGAAATGTTCCGACTCAAGGAAAAATTAGATTGGTTCCCTGTTCACTTTTCAAAAGGGATGAAGCAAAAAGTGATGATTATCTGTGCTTTTGTAGTTGATCCCAGCCTTTTTATCGTAGATGAGCCTTTTCTGGGTCTGGATCCGGTAGCTATTGCAGACCTTATCCAACTCTTAGATGAGGAAAAGAAGAAGGGCAAGTCCATTCTGATGAGCACCCATGTTCTGGACTCTGCTGAGAAGATGTGCGATAGTTTTGTAATCTTGCACAAGGGTCAAGTACGGGCCAAGGGCAGCTTGACTGAGTTGCGGGCTCAATTTCAAATGCCGGATGCTAGTCTGAATGACATCTATCTAGCCCTGACAGAAGAGGCGGCGCTATGAAAGAATTATTTGCCAAACGAAAGCAGGATTTTCGTCAGCAATGTTTGAAATACCTGCGTTATGTTTTTAATGATCATTTCGTGCTCTTTCTTCTGATTTTTATGGGATTTTTAGGTGTTCAGTACAGTCAGCTTTTGCGGCATTTCCCGACCAATCACCTCCCCATTATTGCCAGTCTAGTTATTCTATCGCTCTTTATACTGCCTTTTGGACGGATTGCGACCTATCTGGAAAAGCCGGATGTTCTCTTTCTCTTGGTCAGAGAAGCAGAAGTCAGGGCTTTTATCAAGGCTCAGATTCTGCGTTCCTATCTCTTGTACGCAGTCTTACAGACTGGAATCTTACTGTTACTGGCTCCGCTTTTTCTGGCTCTGGGATTGCCTGTTTGGGGCTTTGGGCTTTACTGCCTCCTTATGCTAGTCTTGAAATGGTTTTTGTTTCAGGCTAAGGCCAAGAAGTTCTTTACTGAAAATGGCCTAGATTGGCAGTCTCTGGTGGCTTATGAAGCAGCCCGAAAGCAGATGATTCTGCGCTTCTTTGCTCTCTTTACCAATGTTAAAGGTATTTCAAACAGTGTCAAGCGCAGGGCCTATCTTGATGGTTTGACGAGACTTGTGGGCAAGCAGCATAGCAAGACCTGGCAGAATCTCTTTTTGCGTTCTTACTTGCGAAATGGAGACTTCTTTGCTCTAACCTTAAGACTGCTCTTTCTAGCTCTTTTGGCCTTGATTTTTGTCAGTCAAGCTTGGATTGCTGCGGCTTTTGCGGTCTTGTTCAATTACCTCTTAGTCTTCCAGCTGACGGCCTTGTATGAAGCTTTTGACTATCAGTTTTTGACCCAGCTTTTTCCGATAGAAGGAGGGGAAAAGCTGAAGGGAGCAAGACAAATTATCACATCTATTGGCAGCAGTGTTCTCTTGGCTGAAGTGCTGACTTCTCTGATCTTTTTCCAAGACAAGACAGCAGTGCTGGCCATGCTGGGAGCAACTGCCCTACTCTATCTGTTCTATCTGCCGTTTAAGTTACGGAGATTGGTTGACTAAAAGAGGTAAAACTAGTAAAATGATAAAGAAACTTTTTACGGAGGGGAAACATGGACTTGGTTGATAACGAGCTGACCCTGACACCGATAGCTGGTAAGAGCGGAAAGGCCTATATGGGGACTTATCCGGACGGGGGGCGCGTTTTCGTCAAGATGAATACAACCCCTATCTTAGCAGGCTTAGCTCGAGAACAAATCGCACCGCAGCTTTTGTGGAGCCGCCGGATGCCGGACGGAAACGTAATGAGCGGGCAGGAATGGCTTTCAGGCACTATTCTGACCCCAAATGATATGTCCAAAAAGCAAGTAATCAATATTTTGACTCGGCTGCATCGCTCGCGCCCATTGATGACGCAGCTGACCAAGCTGGGCTATACTTTGGAAACGCCGACTGATTTGCTGAATGCTTGGCTCAATCAAGTGCCGCTTGCTTTGAGAAATAATCAATATCTGCAATCAGTTATCCGAGACCTGCGACAGACTGTGCCGGCCTTTCGTGAGGATTATGCAACCATCGTTCACGGAGATGTGCGTCACAGCAATTGGGTAGAGACCGACAGCGGGCTTATTTACTTAGTGGATTGGGATTCTGTGCGTCTGACAGACAGGATGATGGATGTAGCTCATATTTTAAGCCATTATGTGCCTGATTCAGGTTGGCAAGAGTGGCTGAGCGCTTATGGCTATAAGTATAATCAGACTGTTTTCAATAAGCTATACTGGTTTGGTCAGTATTCTTATCTGATGCAGATTGCCAAATACTATGAAAACAATGATTTAGAAAATGTGAACCGGGAGATTTACGCATTACGAAACTTCCGTTCCAAATACGGAAGAGGACAATGAGAGTAAGGAATCGTAAGGGAGCGACGGAACTGCTAGAGGCGCATCCCCAGTATGTGATTTTGAATCCGGCAGATGCCAAGGGCAGATGGCAGGAGATTTTTGGCAATGATCACCCCATTCATGTAGAGGTTGGTAGCGGCAAAGGAGCTTTTGTGTCCGGTATGGCCAAGGCCAATCCGGATATCAACTACATTGGGATTGATATCCAGAAATCGGTCCTCAGCTATGCCTTGGACAAGGTGCTAGCAACGGATGTGCCCAATATCAAGCTTCTCTGGGTGGACGGTTCGGATCTGACTGATTATTTTGAAGAGGGCGAGATTGACCGCCTCTATCTGAACTTCTCGGATCCTTGGCCCAAGAAACGTCATGAAAAGCGCCGTCTGACCTATCAGTCCTTTCTGGCGACCTATCAGCAGATTTTGCCGGAAAATGGAGAAATCCACTTCAAAACGGACAACCGCGGTCTTTTTGAATATAGCCTAGTAAGCTTTTCACAGTATGGTATGAAGTTAAAGGGCGTGTGGTTAGATTTGCATGCCAGCGACTTTGAAGACAATGTCCTGACTGAGTATGAGCAGAAATTTGCTAACAAGGGACAAGTCATCTACCGCGTGGAAGCAGTGTTTGAATAAGAAAGAGTCTTCGAGGAAATACTCCTTGAAGACTTTATTATTAGGAAAGAATTTTACTTAAAAATAAGAGTGTTTTAAGTGGAATTCTGTCTTAACAAGCTTGCATGGCACATTTCCCTTGCATTCTGGGACTTGTCGTGCTATAATACTAGTAATGAATAAGGAAAGAGAGGCGAGGAAGTATCTTCGCCTCTTATCTGTGAGGAGGTGTCGTCATATCGCAACGATTGTTGAATTGGTGAGGGAGGTTATTGAACCAGCCATTCTGCCCCCCTATGAATTAGTCGATATTGAGTACGGAAAGATGGGCGGAGACTACGTTCTCAGTGTCTTTGTAGATAAGCCTGAGGGCATTACGGTCAATGACACAGCGGATTTGACGGATATTATCAGTCCGATCTTGGATCAAATCAAGCCAGATCCCTTCCCGGAACAGTATTTTCTGGAAGTGACCAGTCCGGGCTTGGAGCGTCCGCTCAAGACCAAGGAACAGCTAGCTGATGCAGTCGGCAGTTATATCCATGTCAGTCTCTATAAGGCTGTTGACAAGCAGAAAGTCTTTGAAGGCACCTTGCTGAGCTTTGAAGAGGATGTTCTGCACATGGAATATCTGGACAAGACTCGCAGAAAAGAAGTCGAAATTCCCTACAGTCTGGTTTCCAAAGCCAGATTAGCCGTTAAGTTTTAGCCGCAGAAGCAATATAGAAAAGAAAGGAACACTTTTGTTTCGGCAAAAGTTACATGAAAATGAGTAAAGAAATGCTAGAGGCCTTCCGCATTTTGGAAGAAGACAAAGGAATCAAGAAAGAAGATATCATTGACGCGGTGACCGAGTCACTCCGCTCAGCCTATCGTCGTCGTTATGGTCAGGCAGACAGTGCAGCCATTGAGTTTGACGAAAAGTCAGGAGATTTCCGTGTCTATACTGTTCGTGAAGTCGTGGACGAGGTCTTTGACAGCCGTTTGGAAATCAGTCTCAAAGATGCCTTGGCTATTAGTTCAGCCTATGAATTAGGAGATAAGATCAAGTTTGAAGAAGCGCCAGCTGAATTTGGCCGCGTAGCAGCTCAGTCTGCTAAGCAGACCATCATGGAAAAGATGCGCAAGCAAACCCGTGCTATCACTTACAATACCTACAAAGAACATGAAAATGAAATCATGTCAGGAACGGTAGAGCGTTTTGACAATCGCTTTATCTATGTCAATCTTGGTAGCATTGAAGCACAATTATCGAAGCAAGACCAGATTCCTGGCGAGGTATTTGCCTCTCATGACCGCATCGAAGTCTTTGTCTACAAGGTAGAAGATAATCCTCGTGGTGTCAATGTCTTTGTCAGCCGCAGCCATCCAGAAATGATCAAGCGCTTGATGGAGCAGGAAATCCCTGAAGTCTATGACGGAACTGTAGAAATCATGAGCGTATCACGGGAAGCAGGCGATCGGACCAAGGTGGCGGTTCGCAGCCACAACCCTAATGTGGATGCCATCGGAACAATCGTCGGACGTGGTGGAGCCAATATCAAGAAAATTACGAGCAAGTTCCATCCTGCCAAATACGATCCAAAGAGCGGACGTATGGTACCGACTGAAGAAAATATCGATGTCATCGAGTGGGTAGCAGATCCAGCTGAATTTATCTACAACGCTATTGCTCCTGCAGAGGTTGACCAAGTTATCTTTAACCAAGAAGATAACAAGCGGGCCTTGGTTGTCGTACCGGACAACAAGCTTTCTCTGGCTATCGGCCGTCGCGGACAGAATGTACGCTTGGCAGCTCATTTGACAGGCTTTAGAATCGATATCAAGTCTGCCACAGAGTTTGAAGAAATGGAAGCAGCCAATGAATTGGGCGGATTTGCTCAGGAAGCAGAAGAAATTCTTGCGGATGCAGCTGTTCTAGAGACAGAAGTTTCAGCAGCAGAAGCAACAGACTTTGACGCAGCTGCAGAGGAAACTGTACTAGAAACAGCTGGTATAGAAAGCGAAGCTGAAGAACTAGATTAAGGGGGCTGGAATGGCAAAAACAAGAAAAATCCCTTTAAGAAAATCAGTGGTGTCCAACGAAGTGATTGACAAGCGTGATTTGCTGCGGATTGTCAAGAACAAGGAAGGTCAAGTCTTTATCGATCCGACAGGAAAGGCCAACGGCCGTGGAGCCTATATCAAGCTGGACAATCAAGAAGCCCTTCAGGCTAAGAAGAAGCGGGTCTTTAACCGCAGCTTTAGTATGGAAGTGGATGAGGCTTTCTATGATGAGTTAATTGCTTATGTCGATCATAAGGTCAAAAGAAGAGAGTTAGGTCTTGAATAAAGAGAAACTTGCAAATTTGCTGGGTCTGGCTCAGCGGGCTGGCCGCATCATTTCTGGTGAGGAGCTGACCGTCAAAGCTATCCAGGAGGGAAAAGCACATCTGGTCTTTTTGGCCCAGGATGCATCTCCTAATCTCAGCAAGAAAATCACTGATAAAAGTCGTTACTACCAAGTAGAAGTATCAACCGTGTTTTCAACACTGGAATTAAGCTCTGCCATTGGCAAGGCTAGAAAAGTGCTCGCCGTGACAGATGCTGGTTTTACAAAGAAAATGAGGTCTCTTATGTAATAGAAGAGGAGGACAAGATTTGTCTAAAGTAAGATTGTATGAAATCGCCAAAGAACTGGGAAAAGAAAGCAAGGAGGTAGTGGCTCGTGCGAAGGAGCTGGGTCTGGATGTCAAAAGTCATTCGTCCAGCGTAGAAGCTGACGCTGGTGAGCGAATCAAATCCAGCTTCAAGAAAGCAGCCGCACCTCAAGCTACTGCAGAAAAGCCTGCAGCAGCTCAGCCATCACCGCAAAAAGCTCCTGCCAAAGAGGCGGCACCAGTCAAGGCAGAACAGACAGAAGCAAAAGTAACTGCTAAGCCAGAAGCGAAAGCAGAAACGGTAGCGCCAGTCAAGCGCCCACAAAGCCGGAACTTTAAGGCAGAACGTGAAGCGAGAGCCAAAGAAGAGGCAGAACGTCGGAAGCAGCAAGGCAACCGCAAACCACAAAACAAAGAGCAAGGCAAACGTGAGGACCGTGATAGTCGAAATAAGAATCGCGGAAATCGCAACGACCGAGATAGGGGCAATCGTCCAAATGACCGTCGCGATAATCGTAGTCAAGATGGCCGCCGCAATGGTCAGAATCATCAAGGATTTAACGGTCAAAACCGCCAACAGCCTCAAGGACCAAAGATTGACTTTAAGGCTCGGGCAGCAGCTTTGAAAGCAGAGCAGAATGCTGAATACGCTCGCTCCAGCGAGGAACGCTTTAAGCAAGCTCAGGAAGCAAAAGAAGTTATGGAACGGCAAAATCGCCGTAAGGAGCAGCCTAAGGCAGAAGCAAGTGCACCAGTTCAGCCTGCACCAGCTCCGTCTGCTCCAGCAGCGAATCCAAGCCCAGCGCCAGCCGCTGTGGATACGCGTCGTAAGAAGCAAGCTCGACCAGATAAGAAGCGCGATGATTTTGATCGCGAAGAAGAAGGTCCAAGAAAACAACAAAAGAATCGAAGCAGTCAAAATCAAGTGAGAAATCAAAGAAATAGTAATTGGAATAAAAACAAGAAAAATAAAAAAGGAAAGGGCAACAATAACCAGGCACCAAAACCTGTTACAGAACGTAAGTTCCATGAGTTGCCAACTGAATTTGAATATACAGACGGAATGACCGTTGCAGAAATTGCAAAACGGATCAAGCGCGAGCCAGCTGAAATTGTTAAGAAGCTCTTTATGATGGGCGTGATGGCAACGCAAAACCAATCTCTTGACGGCGATACTATTGAGCTCCTCATGGTGGACTACGGTATTGAAGCTAAGAAGAAGGTGGAAGTTGACACAGCTGACATTGAGCGCTTCTTCGTAGAAGAAGGTTATATCAACCAAGATGCCTTGGTAGAGCGTCCGCCAGTTGTAACCATCATGGGACACGTTGACCATGGTAAAACAACCCTCTTGGATACCCTGCGTAACTCTCGTGTAGCAACAGGTGAAGCAGGTGGTATCACTCAGCACATCGGTGCTTACCAGATCGAGGAAAGCGGCAAGAAGATTACTTTCTTGGATACGCCTGGACACGCGGCCTTTACTTCTATGCGGGCCCGCGGTGCCTCTGTTACGGATATCACTATCCTGGTGGTAGCGGCTGATGACGGTGTTATGCCGCAAACGATCGAAGCTATCAACCACTCCAAGGCGGCTGATGTCCCAATCATTGTAGCCATCAACAAGATTGATAAGCCAGGAGCGAATCCTGAGCGCGTGATTGGTGAATTGGCTGAACATGGTGTCATGTCAACAGCTTGGGGCGGAGATTCTGAATTTGTCGAAATCTCTGCGAAATTCAATCAAAATATCGACAGCTTGCTGGAAACAGTCCTCTTGGTGGCTGAAATTCAAGAGCTCAAGGCAGATCCTACTGTTCGAGCGATTGGTACAGTGATTGAAGCTCGTCTGGATAAAGGAAAAGGTGCTGTCGCAACCCTTCTGGTTCAGCAGGGAACTCTGAATGTGCAGGATCCAATCGTTGTTGGAAATACCTTCGGTCGGGTTCGGGCTATGACCAATGACCTGGGCCGTCGCGTTAAGGTGGCCGGACCATCTACACCGGTGTCTATCACTGGTCTCAATGAAACTCCGATGGCTGGTGACCACTTTGCGGTCTATGAAGATGAAAAAGCTGCGCGTGCAGCCGGTGAAGAACGTGCCAAACGTGCCCTTCTCAAACAGCGTCAAGCTACTCACCGCGTCAGTCTGGAAAATCTCTTTGATACCCTCAAAGCTGGTGAAGTTAAGTCTGTCAATGTTATCATCAAGGCTGATGTGCAAGGTTCAGTAGAAGCTCTGTCTGCTTCCCTGCAAAAGATTGAAGTGGAAGGCGTTAAGATTACCATCGTCCACTCAGCGGTTGGTGCTATCAATGAATCTGACGTGACACTGGCAGAAGCCTCAAATGCCTTCATCATCGGATTTAACGTTCGTCCTACATCTCAAGCTCGCCAACAAGCAGAAGCTGATGATGTCGAAATCCGTCTTCACAGCATTATCTACAAGGTTATCGAAGAAATGGAAGATGCCATGAAGGGAATGCTGGATCCGGAATACGAAGAAAAAATCATCGGGGAAGCTCTTATCCGCGAGACCTTCAAGGTTTCCAAGGTTGGTACTATCGGTGGATTTATGGTTATCAACGGTAAAGTGACCCGTGATTCCAAGGTTCGTGTTATCCGTGACGGCGTCGTGATTTACGATGGGGAGCTTGTCAGCCTCAAGCACTTCAAGGATGATGTTAAGGAAGTTACCAACGGCCGTGAAGGTGGACTCATGATTGATGGCTACAATGACATCCAAGTAGATGATACGATCGAAGCCTACATCATGGAAGAAATTAAGAAATAAGATACGAAGTAGGTTAAAAACTCGCAGTGAAATCATTTTTGGTGAAAGTCTATATTTTTAATCTCGCATCTTTTTCACAAAGAGTTTAGATCGAATTTCATTCATTAAAACTAAAATATAAGCTAGGCCTAGCCTAGCTTATATTGCAGAAGAGAAAAATTAGAAAGGAAATCTCATGGCAAATAATTTTCGTACAGACCGTGTGGGCATGGAAATTAAGCGCGAAGTCAATGAAATCTTGCAGAAGAAAGTTCGGGACCCGAGGGTGCAGGGAGTGACCATTACCGATGTCCAGATGCTGGGCGACCTGTCCATGGCCAAGGTCTACTACACGATTATGAGCAATCTGGCCTCTGATAATCAAAAAGCTCAGACCGGTCTGGAAAAAGCGACCGGTACCATCAAGCGAGAGCTGGGTCATAATCTGAAGATGTACAAGATTCCAGATTTGACCTTTGTCAAGGACGAATCCATCGAGTATGGCAATAAAATCGACCAGATGCTGCGCGATTTAGAGAAAAAATAAAGCAGAAACTCAGCTGTTATGGCTGGGTTTTCTTATTTTTTAATTTAATATAACAATTTTTGCAAAAATAGGTATATACCATTTACAAATAAAAAAGAAAGAGTTATAATATAGTCAAGAAAACTCAGAGATTCAAAAGCGGGAGTTAGAAAGTAGCTATAGAAAGATGCTAGCTCTATCACAGAATTCCGTTTTGAATGGCAGAGAATACAGAAGTCAAGAACAAGGGAGGCAGTCTTATGCCTACATATATCAAAGCAGATCATTTTTTCTATCCTCAAGGAATCCGTCAGGGCGGTTATTTAGAGCTGATTGACGGCAAGTTTGGCAAGTTGGTGCAGTCTGTTCCGCAGGATGCAGAAGTCATAGACTACAGCGGCTACTCAATTGCACCAGGTCTGGTGGATACTCATATTCACGGCTTCGGCGGTGTTGATGTCATGGACAATAACATCGAAGGAACTCTTCATACCATGAGTGAGGGTCTCTTGACTACCGGTGTGACCAGCTTTTTACCAACAACCCTGACTTCATCCTATGAGCGCCTCTTAGCAGTCACTGAAAATATCGGTGCTCGCTATCAAGAAGCCAGCGGGGCCAAGATTCGCGGTCTCTATTTTGAAGGGCCTTACTTCACCGAGAAGTATAAGGGTGCCCAAAACCCTGCCTATATGAAAGATCCTAGCATGGATGAGTTTCGTGCTTGGCAGAAGGCCGCAAATGGCTTGCTCAATAAGATAGCTCTCGCGCCAGAGCGTGAAGGTGTGGAGGAATTTGTCCGCACGTTGACTGATGAAGGCGTGACCGTTGCTCTGGGGCATTCTAACGCAACCTATGATGAAGCCAAAACTGCGGTCGAAGCAGGTGCTAGTGTCTGGGTGCATGCATACAATGGTATGCGGGGCTTGACCCACCGGGAGCTGGGCATGGTTGGTGCCATGTACGAGTTGCCCCACACTTATGCGGAACTGATTTGTGACGGCCACCATGTGGACCCTAAGGCCTGTGACATCTTGCTCAAGCAAAAGGGACATGAAAATATTGCTCTCATTACTGACTGTATGACCGCAGGAGGCCTTGAAGATGGTGACTACATGCTGGGAGAATTTCCAGTGGTTGTGACCGAAGGAACCGCTCGGCTCAAGTCAACGGGCAATCTAGCTGGCTCTATCCTCTTTTTTAATGACACGGCGACCACCGAGATCTACACCTATTAAGTCGTCGGCAGCGTCAGATGTGTA
>NZ_CAUTAP010000022.1:0-36781 GCF_963536705.1 uncultured Streptococcus sp.
GAGATCTACACCTATTAAGTCGTCGGCAGCGTCAGATGTGTATAAGAGACAGTGGTTTACGTGACATATTCACACACCTCTTCTATTTTATTTATAGTAACATTGTAACATAGTTGAATGAAATAATAAAGGTTATCCACAGAATTTCATCAAATTGAAACATCTTTATTTTAAGGGGATAACATCTGTGGAAAATTCTTCTCATTATCATTTCCCACCCGCATCTTCAAGCCAAATCTTTCTCCAGCAGAGCACGCGCCTGAAAATCGTTTCTTTAGTCTGCTAGAAAAAAACAGAACCTAGTTTGAGACTAAGTTCTGTCGCTATTATTAACTTCAAAGAAAATCACTGTTTCTTCTCTTGCTTGTAAAACTCTTTTAAGGCATCCTGCCAAGTCGGAATGACAAAGCCTGTCGCCTTAGCCTTGGTCAGGCTCATAGTTGAGTTGAAAGGCCGCTTAGCCTTGACCGGGAACTTGCTGGAATCAACCGGCTGGACTTCCACATCTGTATCTTTGAGAATTTCCACTGCAAAGTCATACCAAGTTGTGTCCTCTGCCGCATCATTAGACAGATGGTAATAACCAAATTCCTTTTGATTCTCAGCCAGATGAGTCATAAATTCAGCCAGCGTACGAGTCCAAGTCGGACGGCCATGCTGGTCATTGACTACAGTCAGAGTTTTGTGCGTCTTAGCAAGATTTTGCATGGTAAAGACAAAGTTTTTACCGTAGTTACCAAAGACCCAGGCAGTACGGATAATATAGAAACGGCTGGAATATTTCTCAACCAGCTCCTCACCCATGCGCTTGGTACGGCCATACTCTGTCTGTGGATCCGGCCGGTCATCTACTTCCCATTCCTCTCCGACAGGCTTTTGTCCGTCAAAGACATAGTCTGTTGAGATGTAGACCAAGGTCGCTCCGTGTGCTTCTGCAGCTTTTGCCACATTTTCGGTACCGGTAACATTGATGGCATAGTCCAGCTCTTTTCCTTCGTCCTCAGCCGCATCAACTGCAGTATAAGCTGCGCAGTGATAAACCAAGCTTGGCTTAACTTCCGCAAAGACCTTGTCCACCATTTGGGCATTGGTAATATCCATTTCCGCCACATCAACAGCCACATACTCCTCATTGCGCTCATCCAAAAGATAGCGAAGCTCTGTACCCAGCTGTCCATTCGCACCTGTAATTAAAATCATTTGTCTTTCCTTTCACATCATAAACATTTAATGAGTTTATTATAACAAAAAAAGCAGAAAAAATCTGCTTGGTCGAATCATACCTCTAGTCATTTTTAGGAAAAAAATCTCATACTTTTTACACTCCATATATAAATGATGCAACATTATGCAAGTGATAATCAGAAAACTTAGCATCATTTCAAATTGACAGTATAAACTTTAACAATGCATAATCATATTAAAATGAATCTTTTCTTTATTTCTCTCTTAGGAAGATTCTACTTCATGATAACAAATAATTCATTATTTTCAAGATAAATATTATATAACTTTGTTTCTTCAAGTAATGTGTAATTTTCACTACTAAAATCTATATTAGCAATATCGATTAATTTGAAATCGACGTTTAAGTTCGTTATGCTATTAAATCTCAATGTCATATCCCAAGAAACATTCGTATTTGGCATAATCAAACTTTTTAACATTGGATAAACAGAAGCTGTATTGCTAAATACTGGCGAATCAGAAAGAAAGCGATTCACATTAATAACTGTTTTTTCGGGTGTAATATACTTGTTTAGAGAGGAAGCTAGCAATATGCTCTGCGCTTTGAACATTTCATTTTGTTGTTTTAAACTGCTCACATAAGTAAAAGAGAAAGATAAGAAATAAAAAACTAATAATCCCGAGACGAAGGACTTTCCTCTACGTAGAATTTTACTCTTTTCAACGCACTCTAAGCTAACAATTAAGATAATCGCTAAAAAAATTCCGAAACCATATTCATATCTTGGTCTCATAAGATAATAAGGATTAGACAAAATCAAATAGGTTCCATAGCTAAACACACTTCCTAAACTTAGCCAAATCAGCATATAAATAAAGTTTAAAAGGAATTTAGTACTAGATAGGCGAATCACACTGATAGTTAAGAGAAATATAGCAATTATAGTTAATAAAACCCAGATAGTTGAACTTTGAAAAAATATATTGTTCACATATCCTGTAGCATTCACCCCAATTATTTTAATCATCTCTAATCCCTTTGGAATATCAGCTTGATCAGCAAAAATCGGTGGCTTTATAAAAATTTGTATACGATATAAAAGCAAACCAATTACATATGACAACATTGAGATGAAAATTTTAGGAATTTTTTCTTTAAAACAACTTCCTTGCAATAATTCTAAAAATATTAGCGTCATGGTTACAATAATGTACACTCCAGAAGAAGCTTGGTATGAATTGCACATTAAGAATATACCAACAACTGACATAACTCCAAATATTTTTTTATTATCCCAGAAAATAAATGGAATGATAGAAACTAATATACTTAAAGTCATAAAAGGATTGTCAAATCTAAAACTTAATGGCTCTAAAAACCACGGATTAATCCCTATAATAGTTGAAACAGATGCTGTTATAAAAGAAATTTTCTTATTGGGATATAAGACAAATAATAAAATTAAACTCGCTAAAGTTAAAAAACAAGCTGACAGAATATTTGAAGTCAAGCCTAGTTCTGTCAGATGATCCCCACCTTGTATTAAACGAGCGGAATACTCACTTAAATATCTTGAATAATGTTCAGAGAATTTTGAATAGCCTTGTAATTGTCTTCCAATATCATCAATATAGAGATACTCAGCTAAACCGATATTAATATTGACTACTGAATAAATAATAAAAATAACTAGGGCAGACGATTTATTTAAAAGAAGATAGTTTTTAAAATCAGAAAAACGTTTCTGGAAAATCATTTACTCTTCTCCTTAATCACATAAATCGGCCGATGCTTGGTTTCCATAAATATTTTACCAATGTATTTACCCAGTATGCCGATGGTCAGCAGCTGGAAGCCGCCGATAAGGAGAATGACAGTCATAAGAGACGGCCAACCCGATGTCGGGTCACCAAAAACCAAGGTGCGAATAATAATCACTGCCATCAGGATGAAGGCTAAAATCCAAGACAGGATACCTCCTAAAAAGGCGATGTTGAGCGGCGCATCAGAGAAATTAACGATGCCTTCCAAAGAATAGTTGAATAGGGACCAGAAATTCCAAGAGGTCTTACCAGCTACTCGTTCAACATTTTTGTATTCTAAGTACTCGGTATTGAAGCCAACCCAGGCAAAAATTCCCTTGGAGAAGCGATTGTACTCTGAAACTTCCAGAATAGCTTCTACCATCTGGCAGCGCATCAGTCGAAAGTCACGCGCACCATCCACCATCTCTACCTGACTAATCTTGTTTATCAACTTGTAAAACAAATTGGCAAAAAAGCTTCGGATAGGCGGCTCTCCCTCTCGGGTAGTACGACGGGTCCCCACACAGTCCAGCTCAGGATTCGAGTCCAGCATAGCCTTCATCTCAATCAGGAGCTCTGGCGGATCCTGCAAGTCCACATCCATTACCGTCACAAAATCCCCACTCGCCTCTTGCAAACCAGCATATAGAGCTCCTTCTTTTCCGAAATTGCGAGAAAAGGACAGATAGTGCACATCTGGACAGCGACTGCTGAGCTCACGTAAAACAGCCAAGGTCCGATCCGTCGATCCGTCATTGACAAAAATATATTCAAACTGGTCACGGATTTGATATTTGACCGCTTCCATGGCTTCATGAAACAGAGGAATAGACTCTTCTTCATTGAAACACGGAACAATCACCGAAATTGTCATTTTAATCTCCTACTATTTTTATATATTTCATCCTATTATAACAAAAAACTAGGCGAAATGCACTGCACCCTAAAAGTTAGACACAAAAAATCTAGCTTTTGGGGTGCAGCTTATTTCCAACCTAGTTTTATTCTTATTTGCTCAGTCTAGAGGCATTGAAAATTAGATAGATTCCAAGGCTAGCTTTAGATCCTCTATCAAGTCATCCACATTTTCCAAGCCGATAGAGAGACGAATTTGATTTGGTGTAATGCCTGCTGCCAGCTGAGCTTCTGGTGACATCTGACCGTGAGTCGTCGTAGCTGGATGGACGACCAGGGACTTAGCATCTGCTACATTGGCCAAGTCAGAGAAAATCTCTAAGCTGTCAATAACCTTACGAGCTTCTTTCTCTCCACCTTTGACATTAAAGGTGAAAATAGAGCCCACACCTTTAGGGAAATATTTTTCTGCCAAAGCATGGTAAGGACTGCCAGCGAGCTTGGGATAATTGACCTGCTCAACCTTAGGATGCTCTGCTAGGAAATCTACAATCTTCTCGGCATTGGACACATGGCGCTCTACACGCAAAGAGAGAGTTTCCAACCCCTGCAGGAAGAGAAAGGCATTGAAGGGGGACATGGCTGCGCCCGTATCGCGCAAGAGCTGGGTCCGGACAGCAGTGACAAAAGCTGCTGCTCCGACATCGCGCGTATAACTGATGTCATGATAGCTCGGGTCTGGATCCACAAACTGCGGAAACTTGCCAGAAGCTTCCCAGTCGAAGCGACCGCTGTCCACAATTACACCTCCGATACTGGTTCCGTGACCGCCGATAAACTTGGTCGCAGAATGAACCGCAATGTCCACTCCATGAGAAAAGACATTGATCAGATAAGGAGTAGCAAAGGTATTGTCGGAAATCAACGGAATCTTGTGAGCATGAACCAGCTCTGCCAAAGCTTCAAAGTCAGGAATATTAATCAGAGGATTGCCCAAACTTTCAATCAGAACCAGCTTGGTATTGTCCTGAATGGCTGCCTCTACTTCAGCCAGATTTTCAATATCGACAAAAGTCGTGGTAATGCCATAGCGAGGCAGGGTTTCCTTGAGCAGATTAAAGGTACCGCCGTAGATGGTAGAGGCTGCTACTACATGGTCGCCAGCATGCGCCAAAGCTAGAACGGTATAGGTAAGGGCCGCCATACCAGAAGCTGTCGCTAGTGCTCCGATTCCACCCTCCAAAGCCGCAATCCGCTCCTCAAAAGCAGACAGGGTCGGATTGGTAATCCGAGTGTAGATATTGCCCGGTTTGCGTAGGGCAAAAAGATCTTCACCCTCCTGAGTATCGTCAAACACATAGGAAGTTGTCTGATAAATAGGCAGAGCCCGGGACTTGGTTGTCGGGTCAACTGTCTGTCCAGAATGAAGTTGCAGGGTTTCAAATTTAAATTCACGTGTCATAAGTTTACCTCACTATAGTTATGTGATAAGTCTACCACTAAACGGCTCGCTTGACTAATAGAATTTCCTTATCAAAAGAAATAAAGAGAAGCTATATCTTATAGCTTCTCTTTTATAATCTCAAAAGTCGCCTGATTGCTGGGCCAGTACAACTGCGACGAAACTTTTTCTAAAGCTACCCACTGAGCTCCTACATGCTCATCAGAAACCAGGATGTACTTCTGCTCTGTCAGAACTAGAAAGAGATCTTTGTGGATAGTCAGATTTTCATCAATCTTTACCATAAAATCTCCAAGACTAGTCAGATTTGAATAAGCTAAGAGCAAGCCGGTCTCTTCTTTTATTTCACGAAGGCAGGCCTCTTCTGGACTCTCACCACTCTCAATCCCACCAGTAATGGGCTGCCAAAAGGAAACTTTCTCAGCTTCCACTTTCAAGAGCAGGATTTCTCGCTCCTCTGGATGATAGATCCAGGCTTCAATCGACTGCCTCATCATGATTTTTTCTCAATCGGTGCTATGCTGGCCAGCACTTTCTTCAGACCGACTTCTGGGAAATTAATCTTGAGCTCTTGGCTGTTGCCGCTGCCAGAGACTGCTAGAACTGTCCCATCGCCCCATTTCTTATGGTGGGCAATATCTCCGATAGCCCAAGCAACTTCCGGCTTAGAAGGCTGGCTCTGACTGCTCTTTCCAAAAGGCAGAGTGCCTGTAGAAATAGAACTAGGAGCCGCCTGACGTTTCCGCTCTTGTAGAGCCTGGGCCAGACTCATGCCTTGACCGAATTGACTGGTATCACTATTGGTATAACTAACCTTAAAGGAGCTATTTGACGGTCGAGCCAGTCCCTGATAGTCTAGCAAGTCTGAGCTGATTTCTCTCAGGAATCGGGTCGGCTGATTATAGTTGGTTTTACCATAAAGCATACGGGAATTGGCGTTGGTCAGATAGAGAATCTTCTCTGCTCGGGTGATGCCAACGTAAGCTAGACGCCGTTCCTCTTCCAACTCATCCTCATCTTCAGACGCCCGACTTAGAGGGAAGACATTTTCCTCCATACCAACCAGAAAGACGACCGGAAATTCCAATCCCTTGGCCGCGTGGAGGGTCATCAGAGTCACTTCGGAACTCTCCGTATCTCCGTCATCTGTGTCTGCAATCAAGGCTAAGTCATTGAGAAAACGGCTGAGCTTATCAAGACCAGATTCATCAGCAGGATTATCTGGACTTTCATCAAAGTTCTTGGTTACAGACAGGAATTCTTCGATATTTTCAATCCGAGCCTGGCTTTCCAAAGTTGCTTGCGCGGCTAAGACCGCAGCATATCCTGTCTTTTCCAATACAGCCTCTACCAGCTCCGTCACTGTATAGTCGTCCAAGCACTCCCGCAAATCCAGAAGTATATTGGCAAATTCATAGACCGCCTGAGCCGCCTTGCCCTTGACTGGCGACAGCAGGATATTGGCCGACGCATCCAGTAAAGACATTTCCTGACTGGACGCAAAATCTCGAATTTTCTCCACCGTTCCTGGTCCAACACCACGCTTAGGCTCATTGGCCACGCGCTCATAGCTGATATTGTCGCTAGGATTGGCGATGAGATTGAGATAAGAAATAACATCGCGGATTTCCTTACGGCTGTAGAACTTGGTTCCACCGACCATGGTATAGGGAATATTGGACTTGAGCAGGGCTTCTTCCACCGTCCGTGACTGGGCATTGGTCCGGTAAAGAACTGCAAAATCCTTATGACTGTAACCTTCTCGGCTCAGCTGATCAATAGTTCGGGCGACAAAGAGAGCTTCGTCCTGCTCGTCATTAGCCCGATAGTAGACAATTTCCTCACCGTCTTCATTTTGAGTCCAGAGATTTTTGGGACGGCGGTTGCGGTTGTTTCGGATGACTTCATTAGCAGCTTGAAGGATGGTCTTAGTAGAGCGATAATTTTCCTCAAGCAGGACTACCTTAGCTTCTGGATAATCCTTTTCAAAGTCCAGGATATTCTGCATATCGGCTCCCCGCCAGCCATAGATAGACTGGTCAGCATCTCCGACTACGCAAATATTCTTAAAGCGGGAAGCCAAGAGCTTGACCAGCTGATACTGAGCATGGTTGGTATCCTGGTACTCATCCACATGGATATACTGGTAACGTTGCTGGTAGTAGGTCAGAACATCAGGATTTTGATCAAAAAGCCGCAGGGTCAGCATAATCAAATCGTCAAAGTCCATAGCCTCAGACTGGCGCAATTCCTTTTGATAGGCTGTGTAGCACTTGGCCACAATTTCTGTATACATATCATCAGCTAGATTTGCATAGGCCACCTCATCAATCAGGTCGTTCTTAGCATTGGAAATAGACCCAAGAATGGCGCGCTCATTCCACTTTTTAGGATCCAGATTGAGATTTTTGAGAATCCGTTTCATCAGAGTCCGCTGCTCACCTGGATCAACGATAGTAAAGTTGCGGTTGTAGCCAATATGATCTGCTTCTCGCCGCAGAATGCGTACACACATGGAGTGGAAGGTAGCGATTAAGCAATCTTGAGCTTCCGTTTTAAGTTTTTCAGCCCGTTCTCTCATCTCCCGCGCCGCCTTATTGGTAAAGGTAATGGCAAGGATATTCCAAGGATTGACCATCTTCTCATCAATCAAATAGGCAATGCGGTGGGTCAGGACACGGGTCTTACCCGATCCAGCTCCCGCCATAATCAGCAAAGGCCCTTCTGTTGTCTGAACCGCCTCAGCCTGACGGTCATTCATACCGTTTAATAAAGGATGCATTTTTCTTCCTCTTTCAAAGTCAATGCTACTATTATAACAAAAATCCTGATGAAGCTAAACCAGAAAGAAGAGGAATTTCTGATTTTAGGTTAGATTTTCGACAAAGTCATTTAAGGCACCCCAAGCCCAACTCAAATTGAAAATCAATCCTATTTTTGCTATAATATGCCCATATGAGACTTAGAGCATCTGTCCATAAATGACATTTTTTCGCAAGTCTCTTTTCCATTCTGCTGTCCCACTCAGAAAGAAAGGCTGTCATGAAAAATCCTAGTAACAATCTGAAACTAGCGGAGAGAGGAGCCATCCTGTCCATCGCTACCTATCTGATTCTCTCCGCGGTCAAGATTATCGCAGGCTCGACCCTCCAGTCCTCCAGTCTGACGGCCGACGGCTTTAACAACGTCTCTGATATCGTGGCTAATATCGCCGTTTTAATTGGCCTGCGTATGGCTAGAAAACCAGCCGACCGTGACCATCGCTTCGGCCATTGGAAGATAGAAGATTTGGCCAGTCTCATCACATCTTTTATCATGTTTTTCGTTGGATTTGATGTCCTGATTGAGACCATTCAGAAAATCATCTCCAACCAAGAGACTAAGATTGACCCAGTTGGTGCCGTGGTCGGAATCATCTCGGCAATCATTATGTTAGGTGTTTATTTTTACAATAAAACACTGGCTAAAAAAGCTCACTCCAAGGCTCTGGATGCCGCAGCCAAGGATAACCTATCAGACGCTGTCACTTCTATCGGCACTTCAGTTGCTATCATTGCCAGCGCCTTTAATTTCCCAATCGTTGATAAGCTAGCAGCCATTATCATTACCTTCTTCATTCTCAAGACGGCCTATGATATCTTTATGGAATCTTCCTTCAGCCTGTCCGACGGATTTGATGAAAGCCTGCTCCAAGACTATAAGCAAGCTATCCTGGAAATTCCTAAAATCACTCAGGTCAAGTCACAGCGCGGCCGGACCTATGGCAGTAATATCTATCTAGATATTATCTTGGAAATGAATCCAGATTTATCTGTTTTTGAAAGCCATGAGATTGCGGACCAAGTTGAGGATATGCTTATGGAGCGCTTCGGAGTCTTTGACATTGATATTCATATTGAGCCCGCTCCCATTCCCGAGGATGAGACGCTGGACAATCTTTACCCAAACCTGCTCATGCGTGAACAGCTCGTGGAGCAAGGCAGCCAACTGGATACACTTCTGTCCGCCGAATTTCTCTACATTTCCCAAGATGGCCGACAGCTGAACAAGGCTGAATTTCTGGCAGAAAGAGCCTCAAAAACACCTATCAAAAACTTTGAACTGCTCTCTGTCAGCCAGAAAACCAAGCTCATCCGCTATGAAATGGACGGTGTTATCCATACCAGCCTCTGGCGCCGCCACGAAGTATGGCAAAATATCTTTCACCAAGAGACACGAAAAAACCAGTCTGATGATTAAGTCAGTCTGGCTTTTTCATTGCAACACATCCTTCATTTCCCTGTATAATAAATAACAGTAATACTATCTAGACTTTGCAAATTTGTTGGTTTCTCTTTAGCTTTCAGGCCGTCTTTTTCAGGATTGTCAGACAAATAATAGTTGTCATAGCTATCATCTAGGTCGGTATAAATCTTTATCTTATCATTAACAAGTAAAGCAGCATATCTTGCCTGTCCAAAAGGCTTTCTTGAAATCTTTGTAAATTCAATTTTTTCAACATTTTCATAGTGATTCAGTAAAAATAAAGCCAGCCCCTCTTCCTGATTGCGCACCTTTACTTTTTCCTCAGTCGTCAGCCAAGCATTTTCTCCAGAGTAAATAACATCCGTCTCACCCGTATCTTTAAAATTTGTGACCTTCTCTTTCTTTTTCAGACGAAAAGTCAATTCTGTCGAATCAGTGTGAGAACTATCATTTATATTATAGTTTTCATCTTTTGAGTCCAAAGAAACATGTGGGATATAACTGGTGTCATTTACTATGAGACTAACTGAATCCCCTTTCCATAAATTTCCCTTGGAAAATTCATCAAATTCAATTTTTTGAACATCTTCATAATGATTAATGATATAAAGTGCAAGCTTTTGCTCTTTCTTATGAAGCTCAGTCATTTCTGTATCTGACATCCATATTTTTTCACCATCTCTATTTATTATGCTGCTACATGCAGTCAGAAAACTCAATGCAAGTATAGCCAAAAATAATAATTTTTTCTTTCTTGACTTCAAGAGCAGTCTCCTTTAGCGGTCTTTTGATATTAGTATACCACATCAGAACAAGTATCTTTATGTTTACTTGTAACTTTAAAGTTGATTTTCAAAGAAAAAAACCAAGGTTTGCCCTGCCTTGGTTTAAAATAGACTTCAATTTATTTATTCTTAATAAAACCAAATTCATTAAGCGGTGAAAGTCGAAACTCCACCACTCCCTTGATTTGACTGGCTTTGATGAGCCCAAATTCTCGACTATCTTTAGTATTTTCCCGTCGGTCATTAAGAATCAGATAAGTATCTTTAGTAATTTTATCTGACTTTGAGCCCTTCAAATCCATAATAGAGAAATCATGAGTATAATATCCTGAACTTCCTGCTGAAGCCAGATACTTCTCGCGCATTTTCTCAATGTATTCTTCCGACATGACCTGACCGTTCAGGTAAAGGAGGTCATCCATATAGGTTACTTGATCCTTTTCCAGGGCAATGACCCGGCCGACATAGTCTTTGCCGTCCACTTCATAGAGAACAAAGTCTCCACGCTTGATGTCTTGCTTTCTCGTCGCCAAGACCAAGTCATTCTTTGCCAAATAAGCATTGCTGTCTTGCTCCGTCACCCGATAAGGCGTATAAATAAAAACTCTCAGCCCTATAATAATAGCTGCCAGTACTGAAAAAATAATGATATTTCTTAATAAATCTCTCTTTAACATTCGTCTCCCCCATCTCTTTTATACCATTATATCATTTTTAGACAAAATAGACAAAGGTACAATTTTATTTCAAAAATCAAAACGCTGACGTGTCCTTCTTCCCACACAAGATAATAGTCATCACTTCGACAAGAGAAAAAACCGATGATTTTTCAATCAACGGTTCTTTTTTGTTGTCTTAGATTAACGTACTGTACGGATGCGCATTGTGTTGGTACGAACTGCTTCACCAAGCGGCACACCAGCAACGATAACGATATCATCGCCTGATTCAACCAAGCCTTGCTCAACTGCAATCTTTTCAGCGATTTCAAACATATCGTCTGTATTAGATGGAGTTTCAGTAGTCACTGGAATAACACCCCAGTTCAGCATAAGACCGCGTTGAGTCAATTCGTCAAAAGTGATAGCCAAGATATCAGCGTTTGGACGGTACTTAGAAATCAAGCGAGCTGTGTGACCTGTCTTAGTAAGGGTAACTACCAGCTTGATATCCATTGAGTTTGTAGCATCTTTAACTGCTGAAGCCATAACTTCAGTCTTAGAGTTGCGCTCAAAGTTATCAGTTGTCAAACGACCATATTCGTTAAGAAGGGTTTGAGCGTTCTTATCGATAGTCGCCATTGTTGTTACTGACTCAAGTGGGTATTTACCATTTGCAGACTCACCTGAAAGCATAGTTGCGTCAGTTCCGTCGATAACAGCGTTAAACACGTCTGATACTTCTGAACGAGTTGCACGTGGTTTTTCTGTCATGGTTTCAAGCATGTTAGTTGCTGTGATAACCACTTTACCAGCTGCATTGACCTTAGTGATAATCATCTTTTGGTAAACTGGAACCATTTCGAATGGCACTTCGATACCC
This sequence comes from uncultured Streptococcus sp., assembly GCF_963536705.1. Lineage (GTDB taxonomy): Bacteria > Bacillota > Bacilli > Lactobacillales > Streptococcaceae > Streptococcus. The sequence continues at coordinate 11,884 of NZ_CAUTAP010000022.1, forward strand.
ATGTCACCACGGGCAATCATGATACCGTCAGCAGCTTCAATGATTTCGTCCAAGTTATCGATACCTTGTTGGTTTTCGATTTTCGCGAACAGTTGAACGTGTCCATTACCAGTTTCTTCACAGATTGCACGAACTTCGTTGACGTCTTTTGCAGTACGTACAAATGAAATCGCGATGAAGTTGATTCCTTGCTCAAGACCAAAGCGGATATCGTCATTGTCACGCTCAGCAAGTGCTGGGAAAGGAATCTTAGTGTTAGGGATGTTCACACCTTTTTGCTTAGCAATGATACCGTCATTTTCAACTTCTACTTCAAATTCACGAGTAGCATCGTCTTTTGCGACAACACGAAGACCAAGTTTACCATCGTCAACCAATACTTGACGGCCAACTTCAACATCATCATAGATGTCCAATCCACCAGCAACGTTCAAAGCAATTACTTCACGAGTAGATTTGATACCTTGCTTAGTAGCAACACGGATTTTTTCACCAGTTTTGTATGAATACTCTTTTGCATCGCCTTCGAACAATTCTGTACGAATTTCTGGTCCTTTTGTATCAAGAAGGAAACCAACTTTTTGACCAGCAATTTCTTCTGCACGCTTAACAGTTGCCATGCGCTCTCCTTGCTCAGCATGGTCACCGTGTGAGAAGTTGAAACGGAATGTGTTTGCGCCAGCTTCAATCAGCTTAGCAATGTTCTGAGCTGATGCTTCAACATCCAGCTTTTCTCCCCAATATCCGTCATCACCGAATTTTTTACCACCGCGGATTTCTACCGCAGGACCTAATGTTGCAACGATTTTTACACGTTTATTCATGATTGTATGAAACTCCTTCTTCTATTTGGCCTCTTGGCCTGAATAACAAATAATAATTAAATATTGATGCTGCGGTTCAGATCAGCCAAGTCCAGATCAGCCTTGTGCGGATTATTGACAACAATCTTACCTTCAGCAGTCAAGCTAAAGAGTGCTCCTTCTTCAGCAGTTCCCAAAATTGGGCTTTCAACCATCTGCTCATTGCGGATTCCAACAGCAACTCCGCCGATACCTTCTTTAAGCAGTTTAACAGCATGTGCTCCCATACGAGATGCAAGGACACGGTCACGCGCAGTCGGTGAGCCTCCACGCTGGATATGTCCGAGCTCTGTGACACGCAAGTCGCTCATATCACCAGCTTCTTTCAGCTTCTCAGCAAATTCATCCGCTGACATAACACCCTCAGCCAAGACGATGATGTTGTGCTTCTTACCCTTGGCATAGCCATTCTTAATGCTTTCAACAACTTCTTCGATCTTGAAACCTTCTTCAGGAACGATGATTTCGTCCGCACCAGATGCAATACCTGCCCAAAGAGCAATATCACCAGCATTACGACCCATTACTTCGATAACGAAAGTACGGCGGTGACTGGATGAGGTATCCCGAATCTTGTCAATCGCATCCATAGCTGTAGTAACAGCAGTATCAAAACCGATAGTGAAGTCTGTTCCGACGATATCATTGTCAATGGTTCCTGGAACACCGACAGCTGGGAAGCCGTGCTCTGTCAAGCGCATAGCACCGTGATAAGATCCATCTCCACCGATAACAACGACACCTTCGATTCCATGTTTTTTAAGCTGCTCAATTCCTTTCAGCTGCCCTTCAACTTGGGCAAACTCAGGGTAACGAGCAGAGTGAAGGAAAGTTCCACCGCGAGAAATAATGTCACCAACTGATGTTGCATCAAGTGGGTAAATCTCGCCAGCTACCATTCCAGCGTAACCATCATAAATACCGTAAACTTCCATTCCTTCGGAAATTGCTTTACGAACAACCGCACGGATGGCAGCATTCATACCAGGGGCATCACCACCACTAGTCAAAACAGCAATACGTTTCATTTCGCTTTTTGCTCCTTTTTCTTTTTAACATTCTTATAGATTATACCACAATCATCATGAAAATTCTCTTATTTTCCATATTTTTTAACGAAAAATCGTTTTCATAGTATAATTCTTTAATTCCTCTTGCAGCTGCTCCGATTTCTCCACTCGAAAATGCGGTGCATACATGGTTCGCTTCTCATCTTCATAACGCAGGACAACCGGAATATTACCGGGGTATTTCTGCAAAATCTGAGATATTTCCCGATCATGTTCATGGCCCGCAAGCTTTATCCAGAAGCGTTCTGTAGTGGTTTCTTCGATATCTGACAAGACCAACTGTAAGCGTCCATCCCGTTCCTGCACCTTGCCGGTCAAGTAGTAAATCCCCTTCTCCTTAATACGTTCGGCCAACTGACGATAGGTATCAGGAAAAAGGGTAACATCCAGTTTTTTCTTCGTATCTGAAACCTGCAAGAAAGCCATATTCTCGCCCTTTTTGGTCCGGATAGTCTTAATAGACTGGACTTCAGCCAGAATCCTAGCTCTGCTATTTTCCGTCAAATCACTAATCCAGCTAAAGGGCTGGTCCGCTTCTTTGGCCAGTTTAACCAAGGGGTGATCGCTAAGCCCCACACCGATAATGCTCTGTTCCAGCTCAAACTTTTCAGCATCGCTGAAATCCTGAGCCTCTGTCCAAGAATAAGTCGTATCGGCAAAGAGGCTGCCCAGCTCATCCGCAAATACAAATAAATTAGGCAGATTGGCTAGAATTTTTTGGCGATTTTTCTCAAAACTGTCAAAGAGCCCCAGCTGAATCAGAGGAGTCAGCAGCGGAATCTTATGGTAATTCTGAGGCAGGCGCAGAATAAAGTCTTCCACCCCAGTAAAGGCAGCATTTTGTCGCTCTTCGATAATCCAGTAAGCCAAATCCCTAGGCAGGCCTTTGATATTTTTCATGCCTAAAAATATCTTCTTATCCTGAAACTTATCATGGTAGGGAATATTATTGATACTGAGGGGCGCTGTTTCAAAGTCAAAACTCAGGGCATCAGTGATATAGTCACTGCTAGAGTAATTGAGCATGACATCAAAGAAAACATCTGGATAGTGAGCCTTGAAGTAAGCAAGCTGAAAAGCCAGAGCTGAGTAGGCATAGGCGTGGCTGCGGTTAAAGCCATAGCCAGCAAATTTCTCCATAATAGCAAAGACTTCCTTGGCTTTGGTTTCCGAGTGACCAAGTTTGAGAGCACCTGCGACAAAGTCCTCCTGCATGCGGTGCATTTCAGCAGCACTCTTCTTTCCCATTGCCCGCCGTAAAATATCGGCTTTCCCCAGACTAAAGCCACCAAAGCGCTGGGCTACCTGCATAACCTGCTCTTGGTAGAGCATGATACCATAAGTCGGAGCTAAAATATCAGCCAAACTGTCATCAATCAGCTCCACCTGCTCCAGTCCATGCTTTCTTTTGACAAAATTGTCGATATAATCACTGGCTCCGGGACGGTTGAGAGAGGTTGTGGCCACTACTTCCTCAAAGCAAACTGGCTGAACCCGCTTGAGCAGACTGATAGCGCCCGGCTGCTCAAACTGGAAAATCCCCTTTGTCTGGCCCGCCGCAAAGAGTTTCAGAGTGCCTGCATCCTCCAAGTCAATGTCTGCAATCTCAATATCTACCTCATATTTTTTCAGGGTTGCTTCTTTCATCCGCTGGACAAAGGTCAGATTGCGCAAGCCCAGAAAGTCCATCTTGAGCAGACCGTTGCTCTCCACACCGTGGGCATCATATTGGGTGATATACATGTCCTCACCGTATTTGAGCGGTATCTGGTCTGTCAGGTCATTGTCGCTCATCACAACGCCGGCTGCATGGATAGAAGTCTGACGGGGATGACCTTCAATTTTTTTAGCAATATCAAAGGCCTTTTGATATTCTAGCTTACTGTTGATAATCTGACGAAAGGCCATATTTTTCTCATAAGCAGATATCAGACTATCCCCGAAGCGGATTTTCTTGGTAATATTGGTCAGCTCATACTCTTGCAGACCAAAACGCTTGAAAACATCGCGAATGGCCTGCTTGGCTCCGAAGGTAGAATAGGTCACAATCTGAGCCGCATGCATACTGCCATAGCGGTCACGAACATAGCGGATAAACTCTGGCCGGTAAACATCAGGAATATCGATATCAATGTCGGGCATGGTATAGCGCTCTAGATTTAGAAAGCGCTCAAAGAGCAGGTTATTCTTGACTGGGTCAATCCCAGTAATCTCCAAGGCATATGCCACCAGACTGCCAACAGCAGATCCTCGGCCCATGCCCATATAATAGCCCTGACTGCGACCAAAGCGCAGCAAATCCCAGACAATGAGAAAATAATCATCAAAGCCCATCTGATGAATGACATCCAGCTCCTGGTCCAGCCGTTCCTGATAAAGTTTACCCGTTAAAGCGTGTTTTTGCAAGCCAGCTTCGGAGCGCTCCCGCAGCTCTTCCACGGCAGGACGTTCCCGATTAAAGCGGGGCAGTTTCAACTCCCTATTGATATCATAGTGAACATGACGGACTAGCTTCTCAAGATTAGCCAAACTCTCTGGGAAAGTTTCCTTAAAAGCTCCTGCCAGAGCATCTGGTGCCAGCAAAAACTCATGATTGGGAAGGCTGCCAATCTCCCGCAGGCTGGCATTTTCTCGAATAGCTCGGAGCATCTGCAAGGTCTCCAAATCCCCCCTATCAAAATATCGGACAGTATGCAGGGGCAGGGTTGGCCGACCGAACTCCTGCTTGGGCGTTGCTGGAAAGACACCAACATAAAAATCCAACCCCAAATCCAGATCTGCTACTCCGTCAAAAGCAGGAACAATCACAGCCAATCCCTTAAAGAGATGCTGGAAATCTTCCCAGTTTTTTTGTCCCATCATCTTGAGAGTCGAGACTTTCATCAGATTGCGATAGCCCTGACTGTCTAAGGCCAGCAGACGGAGATGAAGCTCCTTCTCTGCCTTGATCAGACTCAGATCCAAGCCTAAAAGCGGCTGCAGACCCGCAGATTCGGCTTCCTCTAAGAAATGATAGGCTCCATAGAGATTGTCCACATCCATCATGCCCAGATGACTGTATCCTAACTCCTTGGCTTTTTGCACATATTTCTTTATCGGGATCAAGCTATCCATAAAACTGTAAACAGTCTTGGTATCAAGTTGTATCACCACATTTTTCTCCTTGAACATGCTTTGCTTCTTCTTATAACTATTATACCTCAATTCACTGAATGAGGGAAATAGGAGTTTGACTGAACAGAGAGATTCCATTCACCCTTTCCGGCTTTCTTTGCCATTTTCCTAAGGAAAAGGTATAATAATTGTAAATTGAAGAAAATAAAGGAGACATGTATGAATCAGTATCCTCTGGTCTATCTTGACCATGTCCATAAAAATTATGGCGACGCACCCGCCCTGTATGATGTGAGTTTAAACATCCAACCTGGCAGAATCATCGGACTTCTAGGTCCTAATGGCAGCGGCAAGACAACTATTATCAAGCTTATCAATGGTCTCTTGCAGCCTACCTCTGGCCATATTTATCTCAAAGGCGTCAAACCTTCTCCTGATACCAAAAGAATCGTTTCCTATCTACCAGATACGACTTATCTAAGCGACAGCTCCAAAGTAATCGAAGCTGTAAAATATTTCCAAGATTTTTATGATAATTTTGACAGCGCGAAAGCCATGCAGCTTCTAAAGGATCTTCATATCGATCCTCAAGCGCGCATCGGAAGCCTTTCAAAAGGAAACAAGGAAAAAATGCAGCTCATTTTGGTCATGAGCCGCCATGCGGAACTGTATATCCTAGACGAGCCTATCGGTGGTGTCGATCCGGCTGCTCGTGACTATATCCTGCAGACCATCATCCAAAATCGCACGCCTCAGTCTTCTGTTATCATTTCCACCCACTTGATTGCGGATATTGAGCCAATCTTGGATGAAGTAATCCTGATTAACCAAGGTCAGATCTTTTTGCATGAAAATGCTAATCAGCTGCGTCAACAGTACAATCAATCCATTGATAATCTCTTCCGCAGCCAGTTTCGCTTTTATTAGGAGGTCTTCATTATATGTTTGGAAAACTGTTTAAATACGACTTTAAGTCTAATTACAAATGGTATTGTATCACCTTTGCCATTCTTCTCACTCTATCTATCTTGATGGGATTCATAACTGGCAGCAGCTTGAGACCGGAGGTCATGGAACGCTATAGTGACTACCCAATGGCTACTAGTGGTGTTATTGTCACTTTATACCTACTCTTCCTCTTGCTTTTTTCTGCATCCTGCGCTGTCTTTTTGTCCAATACCATCATTATTATCCGTCGGTTTTATAAAAATGTCTTTGGGCGAGAGGGCTACCTGACCTGGACCTTGCCGGTTACGCCGCACCAGATTCTTCTGTCCAAGCTTCTTTCCGCCTTTGTTTGGACCCTCTTGTGTATGCTGATCATGTTTATTAGCGGCCTTGTCATTTTTGGCATTGCCCTCCCTATTACAGGCTATTCATTTAATGAGTTTTTTAAATATATTGGCGAAATCCCAAATCTGTGGCTTTGGATTGTCAAATACGGCTTCCTTAATCTCCTTCAAATCCTTTCTGGTATCCTCTTCTTTTATCTAGCAATCTCAGTCGGACAGCTATTTAAGAAGAATCGGATTATGATGGCTGTGCTTTTCGGATTTTTGATTTGGAGTGTTCTAGCGGTCCTGTCAATCTTCTTACCTAATTCCTTTGACCCATATGGACTATTTGGTTTATACAATTATAGTTACTCCACTATGGACTTTGAACAGATGCTAGATGTCTTTCTTATTATCCGAATCGTCTTTGAACTGGTCAAAATTTTTGGTTTCTATTTTACAATCTATGTCATTGTAAAAAACAAACTAAATCTCCAATAAACAAAACAAGGTTGAAACAAAACGTTTCAACCTCGTTTATTTTTACTTCAGAATAATGGCTGCCACGATGGGGCTGACCAGTACGTACATGAGTCCAGTCACGCCAATCGCAAGTCCTGCCATAGCTCCTGCGACCTGGCCGTATTTAAAGGCAGTTCCCGTTCCTACTGCATGGCCGGTTCCCCCTAAAGCTAGACCGATAGCTACTGGATCTGTGATTCTTAAGAGCTTAAGAAGCGTTGGCCCCAAGACACTGGTCAGAATTCCCGTCGCAACCACCACCACTAATGTCACTGTAGCAAGCCCTTGCAGCTTGTCTGTAATACCGACAGCCATGGCCGTTGTGACAGATTTCGGAAAAAGAGATACAGCCAGAAAGAAATCCATGCCGAAAAACTTAGCCAACAGAGCAGTAAAGCTAGTATTGACTACAACCGCCGCAAAGGTCCCAATCAAAATACTGCGTGCATGGTGCTTCATCAAATGAAAAGTCTTGTAAAGCGGAATCCCCAAAGCAACCGTAGATGGCACAATTAGGTTGTTTAAATAGGAGCCGCCGACATAGTAATCATTGTAGGAAATACCGGTTAATTTTAAAAAAGCAATAACCAAAACTGCTGCAATCAGCAAAGGAGTTGTCAAGGGATGAGGAAATCTCCGAAAAATCAATAGGCCGAACAGATAGGCCAAGATAGACAAGGCAAGGCCAAAGAGAGGGTTGCTCCATAATTCAGACATTGCTGGCGTCTCCTTCCTCATAATCTCCTTCAAAACGAGTCTTAATCAGCTGCACCACAACTGCAATCACGCAGACATTGAGCACAATCGCTCCTAAAACAATCAAAATAATCGGCAGTAGATAAGGTGCAATGACCTGAAATTTATCCATGATACCAACTGCTGGAGGCAGAAAAAGAATGGTCATATTTGCCAAAAGAAAATTGCCAACCATGCTGATATGACGCAGGCGCAGGAGCTTGAACTGCAGAGCCAAAAACAGCAAGACCAGACCAATGATACTACCCGGGACAGGTAGGTGGAAAACACTTGAAATCCCTTCTCCAACGAGGGAAATCATAAAAATAATCATCAACTGAACGTATAATTTCATACCAAACCTCCATCACTAGTATATCCAGTTTACTCCTTTTCAGAAAAATATCAAGGTGCTTTCAGAAATTAAAACCTTTACATAAAAAATCAGCCTATAAAAATTCCCTCCATTGTCTGCAATAGAGGGTCTTTCTTTTTTAGCAGTCGTCAGAACAGCTTCGCTACCTAAACAGATACTAAAGGGATTGAATCATAAAGAAAATCATAAGCACAATCAGAGCAAGGCTTGCCAAAAGAACTAGAATTTTCTTTGCGAAGTGAGTTTCCCAGTAGCCTGACTTGCCGATTGATGTATTGGTGTCTCTGTAAAATTGCTGGCTCTCTCTGGGAAGAAGACCAACCAGCAAAATCAAGACAAGAGCTGCTACAATGGTAAGTGTAATCAATATTGTTTGCATTTTATTTCCTCAAGGCTCCAATCAATGTAAAAATCAAACCAATCAAGATCATCAAGCCCAAGGCGATGACAAAGGCCTTGTTGAGATTTTCACCCAAGCTGGCCTTTTCTTTCTTGGGCTTGCCATGCTTGAGCTCATCTAACCGCCCCTCAATATCCTTATGAAATAAATCTTTTTTAGCCATGCTGACCTCCTAGTACGCCTTGGAGAGTCTCCTGATAAAGACTGACTGGCACATCGTTGGCATGTCGGCCTTGTGCTTGCAAGGCTGACCGCATCTGCTCGACACCAGATAAGGCTTCTTCCAAACTTGATGCCAGTTGAGCAGGCTGGCTGCTGTCGAAAATATGCTGCTGGGCAATGTAGTGTCTGTCATGCAGGGTCTGCTCAAAGCCTAGAATTAAGAGATTATTCTCAAAAGCCTTGCGCACTGCCTGCAGGACCTGACCGCCGTGATTGATATCCAGATAGATGTCTGATTCCAAGTAGAGCTGCTCAATCTGCTTGAGACTGGCATTTTGATAAAGAACGACATTCTTATAGGACAGCATAGACAAGAGCTTGGGCGACATTTCCGTAAGGGCAGCAATGCGAAAGACCACCTGCGGCAAGGCCTGAACCAAGGTCTCTAAGCCTTCAATCTGATCCGAGTGGGTCAGGATTAAAGCATCTTTTCGTAGGAAGTTGTCCCGCTTGAAATCATAATGATAGCCTAGATGCAGGAACTTCTGCTGCTGGTCAGCTACAGCCAAACTCATGGCCTTTTCATAGGTCGCCAAGTCTGGAATGACAATGGTCTGCGCCCGCAGCTGACTATTGTCCAGAATCAACTGCATATTGCCCGGAAGCTCGTCATACAGGGGCTCCTGCCAAAAGAGAATGTCCTGTCCAGCTCGACCCGTCAAGCTGTGAGAAACTAGGAAAGAATAGGCCAGCGAATTAAAGAGAATGTGATCCAAGTCAAAGTCTAGCCGTTCCAAGAAGAAACGGATAAAATCCACTCGGCTTTTAAAAATTCGCAAGGGCTCTTGGTCCAGAGTCAGGATGATGTCACCGGTAGCATGATTTTCCACGATACGCTCCTGACCATCAGTGCTGTAATAGGTTGTGTTGAAAGCTTCCTGTCCTGATTTATAGGCTGTTTTGGCAAAGCAGCGGCCTTGCTTATTATAGCGCTCACTCAGTCGCAGCTGGCCTTTTTTATCCAGCCAATCCACCTGCTTGACCAGCCGGCCCTTGGCTTGACTGGCATAATGAATCCGTGCCCTTTCTTCTCCCATGTCACTGACACGCGCCGACTGATGGTCACCTGTGATTTCCCAGAAAGGTGGCACTGGCACTTGATTGAAAAAGAGAGGGTGGTCTGCTCCCTCTTCATCCCCCAGAAAGTAAGTATAGGGGGAGATCATGTCATCCGGCAGAAAGCCATTGGCCTCAATGACAATGGTCGGACAGTCATAGCCAGCTGCAAGGAGGGAATCATGCAGATCCTGGGTTTCCTGATTGTAATAATCAAAGAGCTGAATCATCTCTGACCTCCTTTAAAAGCTGGGACCAAGCCGCTTCAACTCGGCTGGTCAAATAATTCTCTGCCACTTGATAAGAGTGTTGGCTCATCTCCTGCTGGCGTCCTTGACTAAAGAGAGCTATTATTTTCTCCACAAAAGCAGCAATAATCTGGTCCTCGACCTGATTGGAACTGACCGGCAGCAGATAACCATTTTTACCATCATCGATAAAAGTCTGATTGCCATAGCGGACATCAAATCCGATGAGGGGCAGACCGGAGCCAACTGCTTCCATAAGAGTCAAACCAAAGCCTTCGCTGGTTGAAGCCGTCAGATAAAGCTCATAGCCTGCATAAATCTGACTTAAATCTGAATGCCCTTTGAGTCGAATGTAGTCCTGAGCTCCTGCTTCCTCAATCCTGCGGCGCAGCTTCTCCTCTTCGCCCCCCTTACCGTAAATATCCAGAGTCAGCTCAGGCAGCTGGGCATGGGCTTGGACAGTCGCTGCCACTAGCCAATCAATATGCTTTTCTGTAGCAAGACGCGAAGCCGTAATCATAGAGAAAGGCTTGCGAGGCTCTTTGAGATAAGTCAATTGGTCCAGACTCCCTACCGGTATGGTGACAATCTTAGGCTGCTTGTTCGAGTAATGCTGGAACTGCTGCTCTAGAATCGTTTTCTGAGCCTCTGTTGCCACGATGAAAAAGTCCACCTTATCTGCATTAGTAAACTGGTAGTCATAGAAATTGTTCCAGAGAATGTAGTCATCGCTGCTGGCATTTTCACTAAAATGCTCCGCATGGACCACTACTCCTAGCTTAGCCTTCTGGCTCTCTTCAAAGACAACCTGACCAATCCCTGTCTCCCTATCCAAGATGACCACATCATCTGCCTGCAGCTGCAAACACTGGAGAAAATAACGAACCAGCTCAGCCTTGGAATAGAAAATCCGGTCTGGAAAACGATAGAGCACTTCCTGACCATCATCAATCAGCATATCATAAGCGACACTACCGTCTTCATTGTAGAAGCGGCGCTGGTAGAGGGTTGCAGCGTCATTATGGGGTGCAAAGTACTCGCTGGCATAGCGGACATAGGAGAAATAATCCTTGCGAATCAATCTCCCCCGCGAGACATACTCCACATGCTCCACAAAGTCCTGGTCTTCCTGCCGCAGATAGCAAGTGATAAACTGATCATCCTGCGGATAGAAATAACGGACAATCTTGCCCTCTCTCTCCGAGCGCTCCGGCTGACCTGCGACTTGAGCCAACACCTGATCCAGCGTCACCGTCGTCGGTGCAATCTTGATATCAGTAAAGTAATTATAAAGCCAGATAACTTCCTCATCCAGAAAACCAATATTTTCCGTCAGATGCTGAATATTATCCGCTAAAATCATATCCATAAAGATAAACTTAGCCGGCTGCTGGATCCTGCGCAGAAGCTGGGCCCGATAAGCTTGGGCGTATTCTACACCGCTGCTGGCCCAGCCAATGCCTAAGTTGATGTTATATACTGTCATATTCTCCTCGTCTTACGGGAAGTACATGATGACTTCTCCTTTAGGGTTGAGTGCCAATTCACTCATCAAAAGATTCTTGACAATCTGCTGTTTCATGCGCTCCTTCATATATTCAAAGCCATCGTAAGCCTCTTGGTAGTATTCTACCAGAGGATTTTTCATAGAGAAATGCTGACCGCTCAAGGCTGTCTTGAGCTGCTGCAGATAGTCCACCTGCTCGACCCAGTTCTCATCAATAGCCTTGAGAACGGACACCCGCTGAAAATGGGTAAAGAGCTTGTCAGACTTGAGATAGGCTTTCTTTGCCTGCAATTCCTGCTCGGCAATATCCTGCAAGAGCTCTGCAATTTTCTCCGGCGAATAAATATCGAAATCATAAGGAATACGCTCAGCATGATAGCTGAAATGGTCTAAAATAAAGCGATAGAGGTCTGCCCGCGTCTCATAGGACTGCTCATAGGCCGCCTGATGAATGACCTGACTGAGGACACGGCTGATTTCTTCATCAATCTGCTCTTCAGCTTGAATCAGACGATTGCGCTCAGCATAGGTAATCTCCCGCTGAATCTTCATACACTGGGCATATTCCAGCGTCATCCGACGGGACATCTTGGCACTGCTTTCGCTGGCTCTCTGGGCCTTAGCTACTAAGCGTCTGAAACGGCGCTGTCCCAGCTGGACTGGATGCTCCTGAACTTCTTCGGTAGAGTAGTCCTTATAGAACTTTTTGAGCCAGTCTGGCCCCCACTTCCTGAGCAGATCATCCTCTAGCGAGATGAAAAACTTACTAATCCCCGGGTCACCTTGGCGGCCTGAACGGCCGCGAATCTGTAGGTCAATCCGCTGGTTCTCCATCCGCTCAGTACCAATCACTACGAGACCGCCCAAATCTGCGACACCTGGTCCCAACTTTATATCCGTACCGCGGCCGGCCATGGATGTAGCCACTGTCACCGCACCTTTCTGCCCAGACTCTGCGATAATCTGCGCCTCACGGGCCGCATTGTTAGCATTGAGCAGGTTGTGGGCGATGCCTTCTCTCAGCAGTAGAGAAGAGTAAATCTCTGACATCTCCACTGAGCCGGTAAAAATTAATAGCGGATTGCCCTGGGCATGGTAGTGCTTGACCTCGTCCAATGAAGCAAAGACTTTTTCTGGCAGCGTCTGATAAAGCTGGTCTGGCAAATCCTGTCGAATAACTGGCTGGTTGGTCGGAATCTTGATGACAGACATGGAGTAAGTTTCCATAAACTCGCTCTCCACCACCTTGCCGGTCCCGGTCATACCAGAGATTTTCCGGAAGAGCCGGAAGAGATTCTGATAGGTAATGGAAGCCATGGCCCGCGTTTCCTCCGTCAGCTTGACATGCTCCTTGGCCTCAATGGCCTGGTGCTGGCCTCCCTGAAGCCGGGTCATTTCCAGTAGACGGCCCGTTGAACGGTCTAAAAGTACGACTTCAGCTTCTTTGTCACCCTGGTGGACAACATAGTCCTTGTCCTTCTTGTAGAGCTTGTGGGCCCGCAGAGCTAGATTGAGGTGGCGGACCAACTCTTGATTTTCCTTGGAAAAAAGATGCTCCAAATCAAGAAAAGACTCCGCTGCTAAAATACCTTTCGAGGTCAGCCAGACTTCATTTTTCTCGTCATCGTAGTGATAATCCTCGTCTTCTTTCAAAGTCGTAATGAAGGTATCCATGATACCATAGAAGTTTGACTGAACTCGAGGAGCACCAGAGATAACCAAAGGTACCTGAGCGCTATCCAAGAGAATGGAGTCAATCTCGTCTATGATGACATAGTTGAAAGGACTAAGGTATTGGCTATCCTTATTCTCTGCGAGATTCTCAATCAGATAGTCAAAGCCCAAGGCACTATTGGTCGTATAGACAATATCCGCCTGGTAAATCAGCCACTTCTGCTTGGGCGTCAAATTTCCAGACCCATCAGCTACCACCGCTGCCTCAATAGTCAACCCAAGAAAACGATAGACCTGCCCCATTTCCTGAGCATCCCGCAGAGCCAGATAGGTATTGGTGGTCACCAGCATAGCTCCTTGTCCAGACAGGGCATTGAGATAGAGCGGCATGGTAGCCGTCAGAGTCTTGCCCTCTCCCGTAGCCATCTCAGCGACATTGCCTTCATGGAGAACAATCGCCCCCATGACCTGCACATCGTAGGGAAACATGCCCAGCACCCGCTTGTCCGCTTCCCGCACCACAGCATAAGCCTCCGGCAGCAAGTCGTCTAAAGTCTCACCTGCGGCCAGTCTCTCCTTAAATTCCTGAGTTTTCTTCCGCAGCTCAGCGTCTGTCAGACCAGCCATTTCTGACTCAAAGCTCTTGACTTTGGCTAAGATTTTCTTTAAGCGCTGAATTTGAAAATGATTTTTAATCATCAGACTCCTCTATGATTTGGTCAATGTTTAGGCAATGAAACTCTAAGGACTCAACTCCTGCACTCAGCAGTTGAACCTTATAGCTATAGGCTTCGTTTGGATAGGTAAAGATCATACTCTCCGAGCGCTCCACTTGATTGCTGATTTCTTTCTCATAGCGGTCAAAGAAGATGATTTTCAGAAAGACGCTGGATTCAGGATAGGTGGTCATATCTCTAGACAGGCAATAGCGAGCTCCCTTTTTGAGCAAGGGGAGAGCAGGCACCTGCCGGTCTCGCTGATAATTCCATTTGGAAGACCATTCATGGATGGTCTGGCCGGAGGCCATTAGTTTATTTTCAAAAAATATATGTGAAGGGGAATGAATAATAAGGGTAGTGCCATAAAGATAGGTAAAGTCAGTCATTTTACCAGCTGCCGAAACCCCTCTCAGCTCTCCCCAGTATATACCCTTTCTTTTTTGAATCTTCATTTCTTTCTCCCAAATTCCTTTTCCAATATCATTCGATAATAATTCATAAACCAAGATATAGCTATAGTAGAGTCATCATTATGCCGACCAGGGACACCTCTGCTAATCAGCTTAGCTTCGGTTAGATGAAGAGCCGCTACCAGGTCCTCATAGGCCGTCGGATCATAGTCTTCTTCCTTCATGTAGGCGATACCAAAGGTCGTTCGGCTGAAATCAGCCTTCTCAAACTTACGCCAGTAGCGGCGATTCAGCTCCTCTACATGCTCCAGATCTTTGCCACCTGTGTGACGGTGAAGGACATCTAACGCCGTCGGAAAGACCTTAGGCAGGCGTAAACGACCACGTTGGGCAATAGTGCCTAGATTTCCCAAGGGCTTGGACAAAACGATAGCCCGCGGACGAAACTCTGAACCGTAATAAACCGCACCGTAAGTCCCCATAGACATGCCCGATAGGATCAAATCCCGCTCGGTAAAGCCCAGAAAGTCCAAATGCTCTTGGATAATCTTATGAATACTGCTCTCCAGCTCTTGGCTACCCAGATAAAACATACCACCATCCACGCGCGGATCTGAAAACAAGAGAAAAGGACAGCCCAAACTGCGCATCATACCGAAGCCCTCGAAGCCTTCCGCCCGACGGTAACCAGAGAAATAAACAGCCAAAGGCGGCTTCAAATCTCCCGGATAAAAGAAGTAATTAATCTCCTGACGGTGACTATCACGAAAAATCTTTCCACCCAGAACATACTTACCAAACTCATAGCGGGTCAAGCGCTGATGCAGAGCGCCGACCTGAATCTGTCCCTCTCCTCTAGCCTCCAAACTAACGCCCAGATAGGAAGTAAAGTCATTGTCCAGAACCATGGATTCCCGCATATCCTCTTCTGCGAAAACAGTCTCGCGAGCAATATCTGCAGTCGAGCCTTCCTGAATATTATAGAGGCGCAGCCGCAGCTCACAGCTGCCTGACTTTTCATATTCAAGCCAGAGTTCAACTGGATTGAACTTATTGGCAATAATATTGTACTTCCAAGACAGCATTGGCTGAAAGTCCTGACCAAAGTCCCCTTCCAGCTCTAGATTTTCATAGCCATTGTAGCAAATCTTGCCCCGAAATCCGGGGCTAACCACCATATCAAGCGGGGTCATCTTGTCCCCATACTGACCGGAAAAGAGAGCCTTGGACAGCTTGCGGAGCAGGTCAGCTCGATCGCTCATATCCGTTGGCTGAGCGCAGTGACGCTTGAGGAAGTACTCAATATCCGCTTCCTGGGTTTCCTGTTCCTGATCATAGAAAACTGTATAAGGGATAATCTTGGCCTCAATCATAAACAAATCTGGAATCCGACGCAAATCGTCTACCAGAATCGCATCAAACTTGCCAATCTTATCCATCTCCATGACCTTTTTGATAGCTAGATTGGAGTTAGGAAAGAAATAATACCAGGCCATATTGTCCGGAATGGCAAGCTCCTTGCTCCAGTCGCTTGAGCCAATCTGTAATATTTTCAGCTTATTTTGCATTCTCAGCCTCCTTGAGCCACTGCTCCCACCGGCCAATCAGCTCCAGACCAGTATTATGATGGATTTTTTCAATAGAATAAATCAGGGCCTGGTTCCAATTTTTCAAACCTTCCAAGTAATAGTCTGCAGCAGTCGGCAGATCAGAGATAGAGTCCAAGATGTAGCCATTTTGCAGATGGGTCACATAGTCTGAGCCCACCAGATTGATCTGCGGAATCCCAGCAGAAATCCCAGCAATCTGTGTATAGAGATTGGGCTGCTCACTCAGGTCAATGATTAACCGTGTATCATCCAGCTCCTGAATCAAGCTGAGCTCGTCCGTGATATTCTTAATGGTGAAACGGAGATCCTGCTCCTGATTTTCCAGCAGGGCATTCTCAGCCTGCTCACTGCGGCGGTAGTTCTTGACAAATTCATAGCGATTCAGATACTCATCAATAACCTCCTGCACCTTGGTCTCCACCTTTTGGATTCCTTCCTGCCAAGCATTGTAAACACCGATAGTCAGCTCCGTATCCGGATGCTTGGCCACATAGTGGAGAACCTTGAAAACGGCATAGTCATTAAGCCCCTCTTCCAGATTAATCTGATAAAAAATCTTGGATTCGCGGCGGCGTTGGCTCTTTCCCAGCTGCAGACGAGTATCAAAAGGCGATAGGTAATGCACCTTCTGAGCCTGCCTAGGCAGGTAGCGCTGAATAGCCTTCTTGAAGTCCATACGATCAGTCAAGACTAAATCCGCCTGCTGCAAATCTGCTTCTAAAGCCGGCCAATCTATTGTATGATTGCGCTCGTGGAAAAAGCTGAGAATGATTTGAACATTCTTGGGCAATAAGCGCAAAATGGCTTGAGTGTATAAGGGATGCGTTGCTAGGACAAAACGGCTGTCTACTCCTGCATTGCGCTCGATATAGTGGCCCAATTTCTCCAAAATCAAGTCAGGCATCCGCTCATACTCCAGCTTATCAAAGTCCAGTAAGTAAGCAGGATTGACCTCTATCCGACTGTCGTCAGGCTTGAGATGCTCACGAATCCGCCAGTCACCATCCGGCTGCAGGTAGTCCTGATAAAGGGGCTGACCATCTTCATAATAGGTGATACTGGAGACAAAGCCCCGGTCATCAAAGATATAAAACTTCTCCAGCTGGTCATCCTTGAAAAACTTGATGAAGCTGATAAAGCCTTCTACTCCAAACTCGACATGGGCATAGAGCTGTCCCTGCCTGCGGACCATGATTAGAAAGGGCGTATAGACAAACTCACAGTCTGGTTCCCAGTCCAGATCCTTGATTTGCAGTACTTGCATTTCTTTAGACTGGATTCCCTGAATCTCATCAAAGACCGAGTAATAGTCCGTCTCAAAAATATCCTGCCGATGCAAGAGGTAACGGGCATGCGGCATATAGGCTGGCAAAAGCAGCTGGACTGGCAAATTTTCACTTTGAAAAATCCGAATCTGATGAATCGAGTCATCAAACTCCAATCGCTGCATAGAGCGGTACCAAGGGACAATATCCCGGTGCCAAACCCGATCCCCACTGCCACTCCATGAAGGAATAAAGTAATACATAGTTTCTCCTACAACAATGAACGATAACGGTCATTCAGCGTCAAGGCCTCCACCTCGTCCTTAATAGAAAAGACCATTCCGATAAAAATCATAAAAATCCCCGGAATCATACTGAGCCGCAGATACCTAATATCTACTAACACCACCATCATAGGCAGGCCAGAAATCAGGATAAGATAGAAAGCTCCCACTAGTGCAAAATAGGTTACCAAACCATTGATATACCGGCGGGTTGCTCCTCCCGGATAAACATTTTCAATATACTCTCCACTCTTTTGCATCCGCTCAGCAATCTGGTCGCCACTGATATTGATAAAGGCGAAGGCCAGTGCCAAGATGAAAATAGTCAGCAAATAGAGGATAAACCAAGCTGGACTTCCCATAGACAGCGCTTCTATCCACTGCTCAATCAACTGGTTTTCCGGCTGGAGAAAGTGGATAATCAAAAGGAAATACTGGGGAATGCTGACCAAGGTCATAGCGTACATAATCGGCATCCCACCAGCAGGATTCAGACGAATATCCAGATAAGAGTATTTCTTGAAACGGTTATGGATATTGATCTTATTGACTGGAATTCGGTACTTAGACCGCTCAACTGTAACAGCCAGATAGAGAAAGACTAGACTGAAAACCAGCATCAAGGCTAGCCAAAGTGAAGAAATCTTCAGCTCCTTGATGGAGTTCCAAATATCCTGTGGAATGTAGGCAATCATGCTGGCCATGACAATCATGATGGAGCCGCCAAGTCCCATGGCAGCATTCAAATCCGTCAGCCAAATGAGAAAGTAGGTCCCAGCCATCAAGACCAAGGTATCTAAGACGATAATCGTAGTCATGTCCACCCCACCTGCTTCTTGCAGAGGCAGGTTTAGGACCAGTGCCACAGACTGTATCAAGGCAATGACCAAAGTCAGCAGCATCCGCCGCCTTTCCTGCACTTCCAGAGGGAGCTTACTCAAGCCTAGGCGCTTGGACACAGCAAACATCTGCCAGATCAGCATAGAGGACATCCAAGGAGACAGGCCGACAGAAAAGAGCGACATACTGCGTAGATTCCCACCCATCAGGGCTGTCGCATAGTTCAAGGTCGTAGAGGTTCCGTCCATGGCAACTGCCTTACTCATATCGACGAAGGGCAGGGTCAGCTTGGTTCCCAAGACATAGATAAATAAGAAAAATAAGGTCCACAGAAACTTCTTGATAATGACCGGTTTAAAAAATGACTTCACACTGACTCCTCATGACGATGACTGGAAAGGCTCTAAGATAAGACTTCCATCACCGCATCTACTAAGACTTTTTTGCTAAAATAACCTTCCTTGAGCAGGAAAGAGAACTTTCTAACCCGCTCGACCAGAGCCTGATATTCCTCTGCAGTCAGATTTTCAACAATCCGACTGGCCTCTTCCAGACTGTCTACGACAAAGCCCAGACCGCGCTCGCGAATCAGCTCTGCATTGGACAGGTAAGAAGGGACGATAACCGGAATCCCAGCTGCCAGATAGGTGGCAGACTTATGAGAGATATTGAGACCGTAGTATTCCGGCTCGTCTGCTGGATTTTCCTCAACACCCCAGACCAGACCTAGACCTCCCTTGGACAGCTCCAAAAGCAACTCTGGCCGGCTGACCCAGCCGCGATAGCTGACATTGGCATCTGGATTTGATTCTTCCTCAGGCGAAAAAATCTCCAGCGGCGTTGCATAAGACCAGTTGCTCAGATGCGGAAAACGCTCCACACTTCCCGCGAAATACAGCTTAGGCGCAAACTGAGGCTGGTGCAAGGGCAAATCATAGGGATGATCCCACATGCGTTGGATCAAAATCTTGTCCACAGTCAGCCCCTCTGCCTGAAGCTTGTCCCGCATCTGCTCAGAAGGCACGATGACCGCATCTGACTGATTGTACATATCGATATACTCCGGCATCAGATAATAGTTTGACGGAAACATCAGTGGCGGTACATCATGGATAAAGGTAATCAGCTTGGCCTGCAAAATCTTCAGCTTGCTGATAAAGGCCTTGTCAAACTCCCGACCGTTCCAAGTCGGCGACTGATAGATAACCACATCGCCATAGCCCACACTAGCCATGATACCGTCCAGACGCCGACTGAGCTCAGACTGGCTGTCGCTGTATATATCGTAAAAATAAAAACTCAGTTCATTGAAGCCCAGCTGCTTGGCTAGCTTGGTCACATCATTCTGGGCAATCAAGGCCGTACTCTGGCCAGACATACCGTATAGATTGGTAATATTAACTTTCATATTCTTTTTCTAATCTTCATTCCTGAGCCAGATTGGCAACAATCTGACTGTCATAAGCTTGGTCATCTCTAAACTCAATATCCTGATCAAAGTTGTGCTCAGCCGTATGCTTGTGCGACAGCTTGACTTTGTGGCTAGCCCCCATCTGGAACCACTCATACTCCGAGTCAATATGTCCAATATCCAGCGCCCGATAACCTTCCTGAACCAGATCATAGACCAAGACCTTGGCCGTCGGACCCAGCATAGTCAAAATCAAACGATTGTCCGCATGCTCTCGGACAGCCTGCTTGATGGCCTCCAGCTTGCTGTAGGCGTTGCGCGAAGGACAGATAATCCGCTTGATAGACCGAGCTCCGGCAAATAGGTCATTGCCCACACCAGAGCGAGAAGTCAAACCCTCTACGATCAAGAGGTCCTTGTCCTGCCATAACTGCTTGAGCTTGGCAAAATAGCCTGCAGACGGCGTCTTATCTTCCAAGTCGATATAAGGACGGGAAATAAAGGTCGAGCCGTACCAAGGCGCCCGGCAAATCTCTTGATAATCTGCTAAGTGATAATACAAGTGAACTTTCCAAAAATTCTGGGCATCGATGGAATAGCGCTCCAGCCCTGTAAAGACATCAGACAGACAGACCATCAAACGCTCATCGCTCTCCATAGACATGATCTCTCTCAAGCGTGCTGACAGCTCTGGATCGTATTCCTGATAGACGATACCACGACCCGCAATCAAATCCATCTCCCCATCTCCAAAGCGAACCACTGAAGCCCCCTTCTCCAAGAGATAGTTCAGTGATTGGTCGATAGAAAGGACAGAAATCTGCCGCTCTTCAGGCTCGGCCAATCTTAGCTTCTCAATAGCCTGCACCATGACTTCAGGATTATCGGCTGGAAAGACTTCCTGCCCCTGCTGGCCATGGGCTGTATTGTCAAAGGCAAAGACTGGCTTACCGGCTGACTTGAAGCGAGAGATAATATCCCCGACCTCATCACCAGCATTGATATCCAGCAGCAGCTGAGACTTGGCTTCCAGCGACTCCAAGAGAGCCGGAATACCAGCAATATCTGAGCTGACGTTGACATTAGGATACTGGAGCAGACGCGTGATTGGCTCTGCTACCACTACCGGTGCAGCGATGTAGAAATGACAGGCAGGCAGGGCTTGAATCAGATAGTTGATATGCATCAGGTCACAAGAGTAGGTGTAGACTAGGCAGGACAGGCTTGAGCCATCTTCACCTTCCACCATCTTTTGAGTCAGGGCTCCGACTGGCTCCTGCATATCCGACCAATCCAGTCCCTGATAGAACCACCAGACCTCACGATAGATGGACTGGGTGTACTCTTTCCAAGGCTTTCGCTCGGTCAGATAGTGAATCACAGGCGGATAGAGACCTTTTTCAGGTTCATAGTCCGAAAAGGTCGTGTGCAGCGTAATACAGTTATAAGCAAAAGGCAGCTCCATCCAGCGATTTTCAAAAAGCATATTGAGAATGCTTTGGTCACCAGACGGTACCTTGTCATGCCATTCATTGGTCAGTTCAATCAAACGTTGGCGAATATTTTCTCGCTTCCAAAGGGCATTATTGATTAATAAGAACCCAGCATTAAAGATATGCTGATGAAAATACACTTGCCCACCCAGATCCTTGACAGCAGCAAGTGGTGCATCTCTAAGTTCTGTTTCAAATAGGGAGCTTAAATCCCGCGTGACAACGATATCGCAATCCAAATACAAAGCCTTGTCTTCCTCAACAAAATCCGCTACAAAATAGCGCAGGAAAACAGTATAACTAATATCTGTTTTAAAATTTGATACCAGTGAAGCAGACACCCGAGCATTGACAATTTGGCAGTCCAGCTTGACCAGCTTTTTTTGTATGCTGACAAACCACTCTGTCGGAAAATCACTGTTGATGACATAAAACTTGATAAAGCGATTGTGGCAGACGATGGACTTAATGGTGGTTAAGACCTGCTCACTATAGGCAGCATTAGCCGCCAGCACCACAGCTCGAAAGGCTTGAGGCTTCTCTTTTTTCATCAGACTGCGCAGCTTTTCCACCATCTCCTGTGGATTTTCATGCGGATAGACCAGCTCTTCGTTTTCATTTTTCTTAGTATTGTCAAAAGCCAGAACTGGCTTGTCAAGCGCCTTGAAACGACGGCTCAGCTGATAGTGCTCGCTTCCATGGTGAATATCCAAATAGACCTGGCACTTATCAATGAGCTCATCCAGCACTGCATGGATAACCTGTGGATAGAGATGGATATTTTCATAGCGATCCAAAGAACGCAGATAAGCTCCCATCTCTGTGTAGCAGGCGATGTGAAAATCAACCCTAGGCAGGGACTGGGCTAAAAACTTTATCTGCTCTAATTCCTGTACATCTGTCAGGAGCATGCAGTTCAGAGCGGCCTGCTCCCAACGGTCCGGCATCTCAAACTCTCCCCGATGATGAGCTAAAATCTCCTCCAGACTCAAGGCCTGAAAGTCCCACCAAAGCTGGCGGTAGCGATAGCTAACTTCCGAGTTCCAAGGCTTGCGAAAGGTCGTATAGTGGATAATCAGAGGTTCCTGATCCAGCTCAAAATGACCATTCCAGCCACTGTAAAAGGCCACCAAGTCATGGCCTACCTGCAGATTGTAAATCTTATCCAAGGGCAGCCAGTCCTGAGCCAGCACATGATTTAAAACCGTCTGATCTCCGTTGAAATCCTCCATTTGGCCAGACTGGACCAAGCTCATGATGCGGTCCGTTTCCTTGATAAAGGTCTCCTGCAGTTGCCTCTCTTTCCAAGCTTGATTATCAATTAGCAGAACGCCAGCATTAAAGCCATAACCTCCGGCATCTCCAACCGCAGCCACAAGCTTGCCTTCTAGAGAAATATCAAATAAAGGCTGCAAATCTCTATTAACCACCAGATCGCTATCCAGATAAAGGACTCGCCCCTCAGCAACAAACTGTGGAATAAAATAGCGAGCATAGGTAGCTGAGCTGATATGGTCCTGAGTCAGCCACTCTGGACTGATCGTCACTTGGTCCAAGCTGATATTGACTAATTCACTGTCCAGCTGCTCGGCCAGCTCATTAAAATCACGGAACCATTCGTCACTCAATCCCTGATTGAAAACATAGATTTTTACATTTTTATTGTAATATAAAATCGACTTAATCGTAGTCGAAACTTGCTCCTGATAGGCCTGATCCCCAACCAAAACAATCGTTTTCATTTCTTCCCTTACTCTTTCATTTCATAAACTCTAAAACATCATTTCTATACTTGATATTATATAAAATATTGTCCAAAAAATCTATATTCTCAAGGATTTTCCTGCAGAATAAAGAACACTTTTTTTCTACTAAATTGTCAAAAAAACAGGAAGTTGTCAAAACTTCCTGTTTCTATTGCCTCTCGGTTTCTTTTTACTAATTCCTAGTCTAGGATTTTAGGAAGCAAGCACCAGAAATCATCAAATTAATTCCCTTACGACTTGCTCTGTCCATCACTTCCACATCTCACTAATTGAGTGAACTTTCGACGGACTAAAAGATAAACCGATTGGCTCTATTTACTGCTACTCCTCAGAGTCGCTTTTCTTTTTACGTCGCTTGAAGGCCAAGCCCAATACTCCTAAGCCCAGAGCCAGGATGGAAGCCTTGCTCTCCGTTTCCCCTGTCTGAGGCAGACGACCTCTGGAAATCAGATCCAGCTCAGACTGTCTTGCTGAAGCGGACAGACTTTCGGATGTGCTCTGACTAGCTGAGAGGCTCGTAGACAGGCTTTCCGATACAGACTGACTGACACGGGCAAGCTCGCTGAGACTGACTGCTGCTGACAGTGACTCACTTGTAGAAAGGCTAAGTGAATAGAATTCCTTCTCATGAACCAGATCCAGCTGACTATGCAAGACTGAGGTGCTGGTGCTCAGTGAGGTAGACTCGCTGATTGACTGAGAATCGCTAATCGAAGCACTTTCCGAACCAGACAGGCTAGCCGAAGTACTTGCGGATTCTGAAGCACTTACTGAAGCGGATATACTTGCCAACGCTAAAGCAGATGCACTTACTGAAGCGGATTCGCTCGCAGATACGGATGCACTCGTTGACGCTGACTCACTTGCACTCACTGACGCACTGGTCGAAGTGGACATACTTGCGCTTACTGACGCACTCGTTGAAGCCGATTCACTTGCAGATACAGATGCACTGGTTGAGGCCGAGGTGCTTGCACTCACTGACGCGCTAGTCGATGCGGACGTGCTGGCAGATACAGACGCACTTGTCGATGCTGAAGCACTTGCGCTTACGGATGCACTCGTGGAAGCAGATTCACTCGCTTTCGCAGATGAGCTAGTTGAAGCAGATTCACTTGCACTCACTGACACACTCGTTGAGGCTGACGTACTTGCAGATACAGATGCGCTCGTTGACGCTGAGGTGCTTGCACTTACTGAAGCGCTCGTCGATGCGGATGTACTTGCGCTGACTGAAGCACTCGTTGAAACGGACGTGCTTGCACTTACTGATGCGCTTGTTGAAGCCGACGTACTTGCACTTACAGACGTACTTGCACTTACTGATGCGCTGGTAGACGCGGACGTACTTGCGCTCACTGATGCGCTCGTCGATGCGGATGTACTTGCTGATACCGACGCGCTCGTTGAAGCAGACTCACTTGCACTCACTGACGCACTCGTGGACGCTGAGGTACTTGCACTTACTGACGCACTCGTTGAGGCTGACGTACTTGCTGAAACTGATGCACTCGTCGATGCGGATGTACTTGCGCTCACTGACGCACTTGTCGATGCGGACGTACTTGCGGATACAGATGCACTGGTTGACGCAGACGTGCTTGCAGATATGGATGCACTGGTTGAGGCTGAGGTACTTGCACTCACAGATGCACTCGTTGAGGCGGACGTACTTGCACTTACTGACGCACTTGTTGACGCCGATGTACTTGCGGACACAGACGCGCTAGTAGACGCGGACGTACTTGCTGATACAGATGCGCTCGTTGACGCTGAGGTGCTTGCACTCACTGACGCACTTGTCGACGCTGAAGTACTTGCACTTACTGATGCGCTCGTCGATGCAGACGTACTTGCGCTCACGGATGCACTCGTGGAAGCTGAGGTACTTGCAGATACGGATGCACTCATGGATGCGGACGTGCTGGCACTTACTGACGCACTTGTCGACGCTGAAGTACTTGCGGATACAGATGCGCTGGTAGACGCAGATGTGCTTGCTGAAACTGAGGCACTCGTCGACGCTGAAGTACTTGCAC
>NZ_CAUTAP010000023.1:0-34012 GCF_963536705.1 uncultured Streptococcus sp.
GCAGATTTTGAAAAATGCTGTCTAACGATGACTCATAGCTGACCAAGGAAGAAGCCAGTCCCAGAAAACCAGCACTTTTTTCAATCGTAGCACGGTTATGGTCAGGCAGCTGACGCGGCTTGATGGTTGTTAAAGGCAGGAAGGTTGCCCGGCCAGCCCGATTTTTCTTCAGAAATTCGATAGCCCGAGTCGCAGCCGCCTCATCTTCCACGATGATATTCTGACTGCTGGCTCCCAACGCAATTTCCAGCGCAGTCTGATAGTGGGGGTCGAAGCTAAGCTTTTCGCTAACTGCTCCTACAATACCTCCCAGGCGGTCAGCCTCCTGCAGCACACTCTTGACTCCAGCATAGAAATTACTGTGATTTTTGAGAATGGCTTCCAAGCTATTGGAACGCGCCTGCTTGTTTTTGAGGTCGTCCAAAAGCTCAAACATCTTAGTCTGCTGATGCTTATAGTCAGCCTCTAGCTTCTCTACCAACTGAACCTGACTCTGGTACTCTGCTAGTAGAGTCTTGAGGGCTTGGCGAGCAATTTCCAACTCCTCCAAACCAGCCTGCTCCTGAGTCTGACTAGCCTCCAAATCAGCTTGCAATTTAGCATAGTCTGCTTTCTTGCTCTCAGCCAATTTAAGCTCGCTAGCCAGCTGGCTCTCCAGATAGGTCAAGTCATTAGAAAGATTTGCCTCTTCCTGCATGAGCTTGACATACTGCTCACGTAGATGTTCAATCAGCTGGTCTGGATCATCTGAAAAGTCTGCTAATTCTGCTTCCAAAGCAGCGATAGACTGCTCATTGTCAGTCAGTTTGGCAGCTATTTGGCTCAATTCAGCCTGCTTGTCTTCTATGTTGCTTTCTATCTGAGCCAGTTTTTCTGACAAAGCGGCCAAACGTTCTTCATTTTCCCGACGGCTCGTCGCTGCTTGGCTGGACTCCAGCTTAGAAAGGTCAATCTGACGCTCCAAATCACTGATTAAGCGGGTCAATTCCAGCAAACTAGCTTGATCATCAGACAAAGTTTGATTGAGCTCATGGCGCTTGGCCTTCAAGGTTTGATTTTCAACTTCCAGCTCATCGCGCTTGCTGTAGTAGGCTGCTAGCTCCTGCTGGATATTCCTTAAATCTTCTTCAGCCTGGGTCAGTCTTTCCTTATTAGCTGTCAACTGAGCGACCAAAACATCCAAGTAAAGCTCTCGGCGCTGGCCATCCAGACTCAAGAAGCGCTTAGCAGTTTCAGCCTGCTTCTCCAAGGGCTTGATCTGGCTCTCCAGCTCGTAGATAATGTCTTCAAGTCGATCCAGATTATCCTGGGTTTGACTAAGCTTGCTTTCCGTTTCTTTGCGGCGTGTCTTATACTTAAGCACTCCAGCTGCTTCCTCAAAAATTGCCCGGCGTTCCTCCGGCTTGCTGTTAAAGATTTCTTCAACTTTCCCTTGGGAAATGATGGAGAAGGAATCTCGTCCCAGCCCAGTATCCATGAAGAGATCATGGACATCGCGCAGACGGACTTTTTTACCGTCAATCTTATACTCACTGTCACCGCTGCGGTAAATGTGACGCTCCACCCGAATCTCATTGGCAGCATCCTTGATAAATTGGTCACTGTTATCCAGAACCACTACCACTGATGCGTAATTAAGGGGCTTGCGGGTTTCTGTTCCCGCAAAAATCACATCGGGCATCTTGCCGCCCCGCAGACTTTTCACACTGGACTCTCCCAAGGCCCAGCGCAGGCTCTCCGTAATATTGGACTTGCCGGAACCATTTGGCCCAACAACCGCTGTCACTCCCTGATCAAAGACAACCTTAGTCTTATCAGCAAATGACTTGAAGCCCTGAATTTCAATTTCCTTTAAAAACATGAAGAACTTTCCTTTTCAAATGCGTTTTTAGCAGCTTCCTGCTCGGCCAGCTTTTTAGAACGCCCCTGGCCTTGACCGGACTTGCGGCCATTGATGAGAACAGCCACTTCGAAATTTTTGGCATGAGCCGGCCCTGTCTCAGAGACGACCTGATAGGCAATTTCCACATCACCATTAATCTGCAGCAACTCCTGCAGCTTAGTCTTATAGTCCGTCACCCGCTCAAAATCTCCCGCTTCCACCTTGGGAATCATGACTTGATAGAGAAAGCTTTTGACTGCTTCCACACCCTTATCTAAGAGCAAGGCGCCTAAAAAGGCCTCAAACAAATCTCCTAAAATCGTATCACGATTCCGGCCGCCAGACTTCTCCTCACCGCGTCCCAGCTTGATAAAATGATCAAACTGACAATCACGGGCAAAGCCTGCCAGGCTCTCTTCCCGAACAATCATGGAACGCAGCTTGGACAAGTCGCCCTCTGGTCTCTTAGGATACTTGGTATAAAGATACTCCGAAATAATCAGTTGCAGAACAGCGTCTCCTAAAAATTCCAAGCGTTCATTGTGTGAAATTTTTAAGAGGCGGTGCTCATTGGCATAGCTCGTATGGGTAAAAGCCGTTTCCAACAAGGTCTCATCAGCGAAAACCAAGTCAAACTGCTCCAGCAATGCTTTTTTCAAATTTTCCATT
This sequence comes from uncultured Streptococcus sp., assembly GCF_963536705.1. GTDB lineage: Bacteria > Bacillota > Bacilli > Lactobacillales > Streptococcaceae > Streptococcus. The sequence goes on from NZ_CAUTAP010000023.1 coordinate 2,552, forward strand.
ACTATTTTACATCATGCTGACTTCAGTCAGATAAGCAGCATGATACCTTTTCCTTTCCAAAGATATACAGTCTCTATTATAACAAAAAACAGGCGCAAACGCACCTGATGACAGTGATTTCTATTCCTTATCCGGAATTACTTTAAACAAATAATAGGTGATAAAAACGGTCAGACCTAACAGACCAATCTTAACCCAAATAATAGGCGCCAGGAAAATGGAAATCCCCATCAAGATATAGATGGAAACAATAATCTTTTTCTTACGCTCCTTGGCAATCGTTCCCGTCTCTCGAAAATCTGCCACATAAATTTGGTACATCTTGGTATGATAGAGCCAATTCTCAAAACGCTTGGAACTGCGCGAAAAGCAGGCAATGGACAAGAGAAGAAATGGTGTCGTCGGCAGGAGAGGCAGAAAAATCCCCAAAACTCCTAACCCTAAAGATAATAGACCTACCACAAAGTAAATTGGTCGCATACAAGCTCCTTTGCAAAATAAAACCGTTACTTTTTAAATATATAATGGATACCGCACTAGAGCAATAAAACCAAACCTTTCGGTCTGGTGTTTAAATACTCGTCAAAGGCGTTGCGGTATCAGGTGAGGTATCATAGACCTGGAAATCGTGACCAACCGCCATATCAGCTTGAGCCAGTTGATTGACCATGGTCATGTGGGCCAATTCTTTGATATTATTTTCCTTACTGAGATGCCCTAGATAGATTCGTTTGGTGCGATTGCCCAGAGTCCGAATCATGGTCTCTGCTCCATCTTCATTAGACAGATGGCCCATATCCGACAGAATCCGCTGCTTGAGACTCCAAGGATAGGCACCGCTGCGAAGAATTTCAATATCATGGTTGCTCTCAATCAAGTACCCGTCAGCATTTTCGATAATCCCAGCCATCCGGTCACTGACATAGCCCGTATCCGTCAGCATGACAAAGCTTTTGTCATCCTTCATGAAGCGGTAAAATTGTGGACAGGCTGCGTCATGACTGACACCAAAGCTCTCCACATCCAAGTCTCCAAAGGTCTTGGTCTTGCCCAATTCAAAGATATGCTTTTGACTAGCATTCAGCTTGCCCAGGTCCTTTTCCATAGCCTTCCAAGTGGCCTCATTAGCATAAATATCCAGATGATACTTGCGGGCCAACACTCCAACGCCATGAATGTGGTCCTTGTGCTCATGAGTCACTAAAATGGCATCCAAATCCTCAGGCTTGCGGCCAATTTCGCTCAGCAAGCTCGTAATTTTCTTGCCTGATAAGCCAGCGTCAACCAGAATCCGCTTTTGGTCTGTTTCCAGATAGAAACAATTACCGCTTGATCCTGACGCCAAAATACTGTATTGAAATCCTTTAGTCATGTTTACTTTCTATATATCATCTTCATTATCCCAGTCGTCATCCCGGACGCCATCATTCTCATAAGGCAAGACAATGGTAAAGGTCGAGCCCACACCATACTCACTCTTAGCCCAGATAAAGCCCTGATGCTGCTTGATAATTTCCTTAGCAATGGCCAACCCCAGACCCGTTCCGCCCTGTGCGCGGCTGCGTGCCTTGTCCACTCGATAAAAGCGATCAAAAATCTTAGGCAGGTCCTGCTTGGGAATCCCCAGACCTTCATCCGCAATCGAGAGAATCAACTGCTCATCCGTTGTCTTGATGGAAACAGTAATGGTTCCACCATCCGGCGAATACTTGATGGCATTGTTCATGATATTATCAATCACCTGGGTCAGCTTATCTGTATCAATCTCTACCCAAATCGGTGTTATCGGATAATCACGGATAATCTCATATTTCTTGGTCTCGTCTTGATTTTTTATCTTGTCAAAGCGATTGAGGATAAAGGTGATAAAGGCCGTGAAATTCGTCAGCTCCACTTCCAGATGACTGGTCTCATTGTCAATACGAGACAGACTAAGCAGGTCCGTCACCATCCGCATCATGCGGTTGGTTTCATTGAGCGATACCTTGACAAAGTCCGGTGCTACTGGCTCAGACAAGGCTCCCTCATCCAGGGCTTCCAGATAGGACTTAACACTGGTCAGCGGAGTCCGCAACTCATGGCTGACGTTGGAGACAAAGAGGCGACGCTCCCGCTCTTCCTTGTCCTGCTCTGTTGTATCATGCAAGACAGCTACCAAACCAGAAATGAAGCCCGACTCCCGCCTTACCAAGGCAAAGCGAACCCGCAAGCTCAAATACTCACCATTTTCATCCTGAGAATCTATCGTCAGCTCAGGAACATTGGTAATCAGGTCCCGCAAATCATACTCGTCTGAAATCGAAAGCAGATCCAAAATACTCATATTTTGGACCTCATCTCTCTTAACTCCCAACTGCTTAGTTGCCATATCGTTGATAGTGATAATCTGCCCCCGGCGGTTGGTCGCAAGCACGCCATCTGTCATATAGGACAGGATACTGGAAAGGCGTTTTGTTTCTTGCTCAAGGTTTTCATGTGTCAGTCGAATAACCTCTGAAAGATCATTGATACTGTTGGTCATATCCGTGATTTCTGGACTTCCCTGCATGTCCAGCACTTCAGAATAATCACCTGCAATCAAATCTTTAACCTTTTGATTAAGCTGTACAAGCTTTTGGTTATCACGGCGATTTTCCAATAAAAGCAAGGCTACAACTACAATGAAGCCAATAATAATGATTGCAAAGACAAAATCCGCAGAAACCACAAATTGTTTAATTGCTTCAATCATTATTTCTCATATAGTAGCCAACTCCGCGTCGAGTCAAGATATACTCAGGTCGGCTTGGCGTATCTTCAATCTTTTCACGCAGGCGGCGGATAGTCACATCCACTGTACGGACATCACCAAAATAGTCATAGCCCCATACTGTTTCCAGCAAGTGCTCACGTGTCATCACCTGACCGATATGTGTCGCCAAATGGTGAAGCAACTCAAACTCACGGTGGGTCAGCTCCAGCTCCTTACCATGCTTCTTAGCTACAAAAGCATCTGGCAAAATCTGCAGTTCCCCAATGGTCAGCTCGTTCGGACCACTTTCTTCTACTTGGTTTTCCACCACAAGGTCTGCCCGACGAAGAAGTGCCTTGACACGCGCCTGCAGCTCACGATTTGAGAAAGGCTTGGTCACATAGTCATCTGCACCGATTTCAAGACCGATAACCTTGTCAAACTCACTGTCCTTAGCAGACAATACAATAATCGGCACATTACTAGTCTTACGAATAGTCCTAGCAACTTCCAGTCCGTCCACTTCTGGCAGCATCAAGTCCAGAATCAAGATGTCTGGCTGTTCTGCTTCAAACATTTCCAAGGCTTCCTTACCATCAAAGGCAGTCAAAACCTCATAGCCTTCCTTGGCCATATTAAACTTAATAATATCTGAGATTGGTTTCTCATCATCTACAACTAATATTTTCTTCATATGTTCACCTTAACATAAGATTGGGATTGAATCAACTCCATGATAGAAAAGTTGTGACATAGTCAGCTAAGTCGTCCTGCATCAAAACGTGCAAAAGGCAATCTAGTTTGCCTAGCTAGACTCCCAATCCAATTTTATTTATTTATCTAGTCTTATTATACCAAAGTTTTCTTAAAAAACACTAATTCAAGCCATTTTTATTCCACATTTGTAGAAAATGGACAATTCTCATCTAAAAAATTTTTTTCCTAAATGGAAATACTCATTTTTATTCAATTTGACAGTTTATTTATTCTATGGTAAAATCTATGTCATATTATCTAACACAAAGGAGAAAGATATGGCTTTAGTTGAATTTAAAAATGTCGAAAAGTATTACGGAGACTACCATGCTCTGCGCAATATCAATCTCAGTTTTGAAAAAGGACAAGTAGTCGTACTGCTGGGACCATCTGGCTCAGGAAAATCTACTCTTATCCGTACAATCAACGCTTTAGAAGGTATTGACCAGGGAAGTCTGATTGTCAACGGCCACGAGGTCGTGAACGCTGCTGCCAAAGATCTGGTCAATTTACGTAAAGAAGTCGGAATGGTCTTTCAACATTTTAATCTTTACCCCCACAAAACGGTGTTAGAAAATGTTACCTTGGCACCTATTAAAGTTCTAGGAATGGATAAACAAGAAGCTAAAAAAATCGCTCAAAAATATCTAGAATTTGTCAACATGTGGGACAAGAAAGACTCTTACCCAGGCATGCTGTCCGGTGGACAAAAGCAAAGGATTGCCATTGCCCGCGGTTTAGCTATGCATCCTGAGCTCCTGCTCTTTGATGAACCGACTTCTGCCCTGGACCCTGAAACAATCGGGGATGTTCTGGCTGTTATGCAAAAATTAGCCAAAGACGGCATGAACATGATTGTGGTTACACACGAAATGGGCTTTGCCCGTGAGGTAGCTGACCGCATTATCTTCATGGCAGACGGTGAGGTGCTGGTGGATACTACTGATGTTGATGCTTTCTTTGACAATCCTACCGAACCTCGCGCTAAGCAGTTTCTCAGTAAAATTATCAACCATGAGAGTGATAACGTGCTTTCTTAAAAAGGAGAAGACCTATGAAACTACAAAAAATACTCATCAGCCTAGTCTTACTCCTTCTGACTCTAGGCTTGATTCACGCCGCTCCTGCACAAGCTGATTCCAGTACCAGCCAACAGGTCAAGGCCATCCAGAAACGCGGAGTCCTCAATGTCGGTGTCAAGCAGGATGTACCTAACTTTGGTTATCTCAATCCTGATAGCAATACTTACAGCGGTCTAGAAATCGATATTGCAAAAAAGATTGCCAAGGAACTAGGCGTCAAAATCAACTACGTTCCAGTTACCGCACAAACCCGCGGACCACTTCTGGACAACGGACAAGTTGACATGGTAATTGCGACCTTTACCATCACAGATGAACGTAAGGAAATCTATAATTTCACAACCCCTTACTACACCGATGCTTCTGGTTTTCTAGTTAATAAATCCAGCAAAATTACAGACGTCAAGGACTTGAATAATAAGACTATCGGTGTCGTCCAAGGTTCTATTACTCAAACCTTGCTGGAAGAAATCGCCCAAGAGAAAAAGCTCAACTTCAAATATGTGGAGTTAGGCTCCTACCCTGAACTAGCTGTTTCCTTGCGAGCTCACCGTATTGATGCCATTTCTGTTGACAAGTCCATCCTGACCGGCTATGTAAGTTCCAAGTCAAACATTCTGGATTACAGCTTCAAAAAAGCTGATTATGGTGTGGTAACAAAAAAATCTAACACTCAATTGAATGACTATGTAGATGGCCTAATCTCTAAATGGAAGGAAAACGGCAGTCTGCAGAAACTTTATGACAAATATGATTTAAAACCATCTGCTTCAACAGATGATTAGAAAGGAGACCACATGAGTTTTAGTATTTCTTCTTGGCAGGCCTACTTTGCGGACTTTGGCAAGTTTTTCCAAGGATTTCTCTTTACCTTAGCCATTTCTATCGGTGCTCTGACCTTGGCTCTTCTACTAGGGATTTTCTTCGGAGCTATCAGCACAGGTAAGCATAAAGTTCTACGTGGTCTAGCTCGTGTTTTTGTTGAGTTTTATCAGAATACACCACTCTTAGTGCAATTTGTGATTGTCTTTTACGGTCTTCCGCTAGTCAGCAATTACACCATCATGCCCTCAATCTATTGGACTGCGGTTCTCTGTGTAGGCCTCTACCACGGTGCTTATATCGCCGAAGTCATCCGCTCAGGTATCCAGTCCATTCCTCGCGGGCAGACCGAAGCTGCACTATCTCAGGGCTTTACCTATGTAGAAACCATGCGATACATCATCCTGCCCCAAGCTTTTCGGATTATCCTGCCACCGCTAATCAATCAGGTCGTCAATCTGATAAAAAATACATCTACCGTCGCTATTATCTCTGGTATGGATCTGATGTTCGTGACCAAGTCCTGGTCTGCTCTGAACTCCAACTACATCCCAGCCTTTGCCGGAGCAGCTCTGCTCTACTTCCTCCTTTGCTTCCCAATCGCTAGCTGGGGACGTAGGGTAGAGGAAGCCAATAAACAAGCTTACAGCATCTAAGGAGGTCTCTATGGAAAATATTTTAAAAGTCTTAACCGCAAACAACCTCCTCTTTATCCTTAAGGGACTCTGGCTGACACTGCAAATTTCTTTCATTTCCATTGTTCTATCAACGGTTTTTGGAACCATTCTAGCAGTCATGAGAAACGGAAAAAATAAACTGCTCAAGCTGATTGCCAGCATTTATATCGAATTTGTCCGTAATGTACCCAATCTGCTCTGGATTTTCACCATCTTTTTAGTCTTTCAGATTAAGTCAACGCCAGCCGGTATCATCAGCTTCACTGTCTTTACTTCTGCTGCTTTGGCAGAAATTATCCGGGGCGGCCTCAATGCCATTGATCCAGGTCAGACTGAAGCTGGCTTATCTCAAGGATTTACTCAGTTTCAGATTTTGCGTTATATCATCCTACCTCAGGCTATTCGAAAAATGCTGCCAGCCATCATTTCTCAGTTTGTAACAGTGATAAAGGATACCAGCCTGCTCTATTCTGTTATTGCGCTCCAGGAACTCTTTGGTTCTGCTCAAATTCTAATGGGACGCTATTTTGAAGCGGAACAGGTCTTTGCACTCTACCTACTAGTAGCAGCCATCTATTTCCTGATTAACTTCGCTATTTCCAGCTTCTCGCGCAAACTATCTCAACGCTGGGCTCAAGCTGCAGAATAGATAGCTCAAATACAGACCTACTGTGCAAAAGTTGAGTTTACCAACTCAGCTTTTTTATTTTTAATATTTGTGGTAGAATAATATAAAAGGATAGACAAGGAGAACAATATGAAAAAACTAACATGGCTTTTTATCACTGTCTTAACACTAATCTTTCTCAGCGCCTGCGGTCAGCACACTAGCTTCCAGGGAAAATGGAAGGCTCAGAAAGCAAACGGAGAGGACATTGACATTATCTTCAATGACAAGACCGGCAAGCTAGGTGATAAAGAATTTCACTATAAGATAGATAAGTCAGGCTATCAAGATAATACCAAATATTACAGTATCACTGTCAGCGACACCTATCACTACACCATCCTTTTCCCAGATGATGATATGAAAATAGCTACTCTTCTAGAACCTGATGACCCATCAAGTGACCCTCTCTATGGGGAAATGCTCTATGCCATGAACCGAAACGAGTATCCTGATTTTGATGATTATGTGGATAAATACTTGAATTAAGTTCAAATTTGCTAACATAATTAGTAAAGAAATTTTTACTTACAGATAGAAAATTAAACCCGAGCTAATTGCTCGGGTTAAATCGTTATCCAATGAATTCTACTTTTCAACGCGGGATTTGCTGGCAATGTCTGCTAAGATTTGCTCTACAAATTCGTCTACTGGTATTGTATGTGTTTCTTTTTGACCGTAGCGGCGGACATTAACAGTACCGTCTTCTACTTCCTTGTCACCAACGATGAGCTGATAAGGAATCTTGCTAGTTTGTGAGGCACGAATCTTGTACTGCATCTTTTCATTGCGCTCATCCACATCAGCACGAACCCCCTTGTCACGCAGCTTTTTAGCTACTTGCCAAGCATAGTCAATATGGGCTTCGTTAGAAACAGGAATCAAAGTCACTTGATGCGGAGCCAGCCAAGTCGGGAAGGCACCCTTGTAATTTTCAATCAAGATGGCTGTGAAGCGCTCCATGGTTGAGATAACTCCACGGTGAATCATAACTGGGCGATGCTCTTCACCGTCAGCTCCGACATACTTGAGGTCAAAACGCTCTGGCAAAAGGAAGTCCAGCTGGATAGTTGACAGAGTTTCCTCATTTCCTAGGGCTGTTTTAACCTGGATATCAAGTTTCGGACCGTAGAAGGCTGCTTCTCCTTCTGCTTCAAAGTAGTCCACACCCATTTCGTCCAAGGCTGCTCGCAGCATGGTTTGGGCATTTTCCCACATCTCATCGTTATCAAAATACTTATGCGTATCCTGAGGGTCACGAAGAGAGAGACGGAAACGATATTCTGTCAAGTTGAAGTCAGCGTAAACATCGATAATCAACTGCAGCGCACGTTGGAATTCTTCCTGGATTTGCTCTGGCGTTACAAAGAGGTGTCCATCATTCAAGGACATTTCACGTACACGTTGAAGACCAGTCAGGGCACCAGATTTTTCGTAGCGGTGCATCATGCCAATCTCAGCGATACGGATTGGCAACTCACGGTAAGAGTGAACATGGTGTTTGTAGACTTGGATGTGGTGAGGGCAGTTCATAGGACGAAGAACAAACTCTTCTCCATCACCCATATCCATGGTTGGGAACATATCCTCTTGGTAGTGCTCCCAGTGGCCAGAAGTCTTATAAAGCTCCACAGAAGCCAAAGGCGGAGTGTAGACGTGTTGGTAGCCTGAAGCCAACTCTTTGTCAACGATGTAGCGCTCCAACTCACGACGAACAGTGGCACCGTTTGGCAGCCAGAATGGCAAACCTTGCCCCACTTCTTGAGAAATCATGAAGAGATCCAGCTCTTTACCTAACTTACGGTGGTCGCGTTCTTTAGCTTCTTCCCGCATTTGCAGATATTTCTTCAGGTCTTTCTTGTCAAACCAAGCAGTACCATAGACCCGCTGCATCATAGCATTGTCGCTGTTCCCGCGCCAGTATGCTCCAGCCACGTTCAAGAGGTGGAAGATTTGGATTCGACCTGTGGATGGAACGTGAGGCCCACGGCAGAGATCCACATATTCGCCCTGACGGTAGATGGTCAAACCGCCCTCATCTTCAGAGTGCTCTTCAATCAATTCCAACTTGTAAGGATCGTTTTTGAAAATTTCACGCGCCTCATCCTTGGTCACTTCCTCACGGATGGACGGGAAGTTTTCTTTGACGATTTTCTTCATTTCTTCTTCGATACGAGGCAGGTCTTCATTTGAAATTTGCCCTGCTTCATTATCTGTATCGTAGTAGAAACCATCCTGAATGGCAGGACCAACGCCCAAGTGAATATCTGGGAAAAGACGGCGAGCTGCTTGCGCAAACAAGTGGGCTGCAGAGTGACGCAAGATATCTAAAGCATCTTCGTGGTCAGGTGTCACGATTTCAATAGCACCATCTTCAGTAATGGCACGAGTCGTATCAATCAGTTTGCCGTTGAATTTACCAGCCAAGGCTTTTTTAGCTAGGGAATTGCTGATAGATTGAGCAATTTCAAAAGTTGTAACGCCAGATTCGAATTCACGAACAGCGCCATCTGGGAAAGTAATCTTAATCATGTGTTTTCTCCTTTAATATTATATTGTTTCTGTTAAGCAATTTAAAGATTCGAGCAATCTCTTCCACAGTCTGCTTTTCTGACTGACTACCATCTGTTATGAGGCTAGGATAGCCTAATTTCATTGCTTCCTTCCGAACCATTTGGGCAAAAAGAATGTCTCGCTGCATCCAGTTTTCAAAAGCTTGCTCAGGATTGGTTGTTCCCTCTAAGACATAAGGAACCCATTCTCTCTGTCTATAATGCTTTTTCTGAAAATCAGCTGTCGGAGTCACGCATAGATAGGAGGTCGCTGGCCATTCAAGCTCCTTTACCAAGTGAGGCAAAAGTCCTGCCCCCTCCACCAAGAGTGGTCTATCTTGATTTTTTATCAAGTAAGATTTTACGTAAGGAAAAATCTCTTCATAAAAGCGCCATTCTTCATCTGCCATCTCTTCTGGATTTCTCATCCAGATTTGTTCCGGATTTCTGTCCTGTCTAAGAAGGCAAATCGGCTGTGAGTCTACACTTGCTTGACTCATCATCTCTTCTACCAAATCATCCAGCTTGATATGAAGCAGCTGATACTGTCTAGCAAGAAGTGAAGAAATTGCTGACTTCCCACTACAAGGCGATCCGCCAATCATATAAAGCACCATTCTTCCTCCTTCTGACAAAAGAAAAACGACATCCATAAAAGGACGTCGCAACGTGGTTCCACCTTCATTTATGTAAGTTAAAAGACTTACACCTCGAATCGGCTCTAACGTAGCCACCGTTTTATGTTTGCATAAAAGCTAATAGAGTAGTCCCAACTACATCCTCTACGCGATTTCCAGCTCCACGCGCTCTCTAAAAGATTTCCTGCAGGTGATATGTCTCTAGAAAACATTATAGCACGATTGGAAAAATTTGCAAGAGCTATTGTCCATCAAAACCAGAAAAATGATTTAGAGCCTCTTGACTCAAAGTGGCAGCTTGACGTTTTTTACGGTATTGCTCTGCCAACAGCATTCCTCCCAAAGAAAGGAATAACAAGACATGAATATCCCTAGCATTATAAAGCGTGGAAGTGATTGGATTATAAATCTTGTCTCCTGAGTAAAAAAGTCCGTCAAAAAAGTTTTTGAATAGATAATAATACTGAACCCCTGGAATCAAAAGAAGAAAGGGCAGTGAAAAGCCTTGCATCCGAGTATTTATATAAACAATCACTGCACCAAACAAAGGAATCAACAAAGCATAATAAAATAAATTAAGATTAGAAAGCCAGCTCAAAACACCTTCTACACTTTCTGTATTGTCTATAAGATATCTCCAAAGCTCTTGCCAAATCCAATCTGAAGCAATGAAAATGCCATAGAACAAAAGCAGCCAAAGCAACTGTTTGAGATATTTTTTCATAAGATTTCTCCTCTATTTCTAAACAAAACCTTGCATAAATAGCTATTGCCACAATGATGCAAGGCATGTTTCTATTCTAATAACTTAGTAATATTCCTGATTTTTTTCACTTGCTTACTCGAAGCTTTGAGGATACGAACGGAGCCATTGATTGGTAGAGAAATGACTTTTCCAGGCAGATAGGCCACTGTCTTGGCCAGACGCTTGGCAGCACTTTCCTCTGGGCTAAGCTCGTTATGGAAGTCCTTGGAAATGGTTAAATCCAGATAAAACTCATAGACTCTGCGACCAAAGTTCTCCGCTGAAATCTCGTAGAGCTTGTCTGCCAGCTTCTGCTCATCCATGTCAGGCGTCGCAATAATTGCCTCTAAAATAGCGCCTGATAAATCCCGCTCTTGGTAATAAAGGGTTCCAAAAATCTTGTCACTGATAACATTATCCAGATAAGGATTTCCATGGGCAATAATCGGTGTGCCGCTGGCTAAGCTTTCTAGATAAGTCAGACCTTGAGTCTCACTGGTTGAGGCAGAGATAAAGAAATCCGCAGCTTTATAGTAAAGGGCCGTATCACTTGGAGCAATCATCCCCGTAAAGATGACAGCTTCTTCAATCTGAAGCTTGGCAACCAGTTCTTTCAAGTCTTCCGCATAGGGACCGTCGCCGACAATGACTAGCTTGACTTTGTCATTTTCTTCAAGGACAGCAGCCATCGCCTCAACGATAGCCTGGATATTCTTTTCATAAGAAATACGGGACAGACTGAGCAGCATAATCTCATCTTCAGCCAGTCCTAGCTTGAAACGAAGCTTCTTGATATCCTCACGCGAAATTTCCGGCCGCTCAAACTTCGCTAACTCAATCCCTGTCGGAATTACCCGTTTTTCTGCTTCGATTTTATAATTAACCAAAAGGTCATAAACAATCTCGCTAGGGCAGATAACCCCATCCAAGTCACTCATGAAGCCACGGACGATGTACTTGACCATACTAGGACGGATGACCATTCCCTTAGCAATATAGTGCACATAATCCTCATACTGGGTATGATAGGTATGTACTACCGGAATCCGCAGCTCTTTGGCAATCCAAATCCCCAGCAGACCTAGTGAAAACTCAGTCTGGGTATGGATAATATCCAGCTGGTACTGCCGGGCAATTTCTAAGGCATGAGAAAAGCCTCGGTAAGCCACTCTTCGGTCCTTAAAGGCAAAGAAAGGTACGCTGGGAATCCGAATAATCTGCCAATCTTCATAGCGATTGACATCCTTGTCCGTCGTCGTAAAAATAAATACCGTGTGACCTAATTTTTCCAGCTCCGTCTTCAAAGTCCGAATACTGGTAGCAACCCCAGAGACCTGAGGAAAATAGGTATCTGTAAAAAGACCAATACGCATCTTACATCTCCAAAACTGTTTGATAAGCCTTAACTAACTGATCTGCAACATCGTCAATAGAGCGACTTTTAGCCACCTGATAGCCTGCTTCGCGCTTGTCCACCTTTTTATCTAAGATATTTCTCAGAGACTGGACAAACTCGTCTACGTTATGACAGAGCTCGGCTGAATGCTCATCCACCCAGCCATGATAGACCGGGATATCACGCAGCACAACATTCTGCTCACTGGCCAAGGCTTCCAGGACAACAATTCCTTCAGTTTCCTCATAGGACGGGAAAAAGAAGGCATCTGCTCCAGACATGGCTCCCTGAAATACCGCTCCCTTAAAATAGCCGGGAAATTCAACATTATCAGGGTGGTCAAAGAGAACCAGACGACGAATCTTGCGCGGAATCAGCCAGAGATTGATAGAGCCCAGCCAGATAAAGCGCACATCAGGCATCCTGCGGGCAACCTCTACAAAATCCTCAATCCCCTTGCGGCGGAAATAAAGGCCAGCACAGACGACCACCTTCTGCCCTTCTTCAATCTTAAAATACTTTTTAAAAACTTCTTCCTTGCGAGCATCTTTCTTATACTTAGGCAGGTCAATACCGTTTGACACAGCCACCATAGGCGTAGTGACCCCATAAGACTGGATCAGCTGCTTGGAATACTCCGATGGCGTGATAATGAAATCCGCCTTTTTATACATGTGCGTCAGATATTTACCAAAAAGCGGAGCAAAGAGATTGGATCCAATAAAGGAATTTTCAAAGTCCTCCTTGGTCGAATGCCCATGCATAATCACTTTTTTATTGCCCCTCTTGGCAGCATGCAGGAGAAGCAAGCTACGGGGACCATAGGTATTGATGTGGACCACATCATAATCTCCTAAAACGTCCGTCGTATAAGGAATCCCAGCCAAATCCAAGGCATGCATCTGATGCTGGAGGGCTCGGCCGATTCCTGATTTCTCCAAAACGGACTTTCCTTCAAGATACAGTAATACTTTCATACTTCCTATTATACCTAAAATAAAATAAAAAGGAAATCCACAAGGGCAAATGGGGTAAAAAATCCATCCAAAGCCTGATAAAGCTTAGAAAACTGCTCTAACTGAATGGAAACACAAAAAAGCTGAGGTACTACACCTCAGCCTCGCTTCATAATCACAAAACTCTCTTAAAGCAGTAATTTGCTCGGTCTCTTTTGTCGCTTTTCAAGCTCAGAGAAGTTCCTAAGCAGACTTGCAGATCACCGCTTATTTCCGAGTTGATTTACGCTCGCTAATGCTGTGAGCCAGGAGAACTTCGCGTTCTTCCAATTCTTCCTTATGCATAATCTTAGTCAGCATGCGCATACTGATAGCGCCGATGTCATAGAGAGGCTGACCGATTGTGGAAAGGTTAGGACGAGTGAAACGAGCTACTTGCGAATCATCACTGGTAATGATTTCAAAATCTTCTGGAACCTTGATGCCTTGATCAGACAGACCATTTAAGAGGCCTGCTGCCAGTTCATCTCCTGTGACAAAAGCTGCAGTTGCTTTGGAAGCAATGACACGCTCTGCCAAGTGGTAGCCATCATCATAAGAATATTTCGATTCAAAAACCAAGCCTTCGCTGTATGAAAGCTTCTTATTCTTCAAGCCATCTTTATAGCCTGATAGACGGATTTTCCCGTTGATATCATCTACAAGCGGTCCGCTGACAAAGGCAATTTTCTTATTGCGCTTAGCCAGTAATTCTACAGCATCAACCGTTGCTTGCTTGTAATCAATATTAACACTCGGAAGCTGATGCTCCACATCGACAGTACCCGCCAAAACGACCGGTGTACGCGAACGTGAAAACTCTGAGCGAATTTTCTCTGTCAGATGATAGCCCATGAAAATAATGCCATCCACCTGTTTAGAAAAGAGGGTATTGACAACGGATACTTCCTTATCATCATCTTCATCACTGTTAGCCAAGACAATATTGTATTTATACATTTCAGCAATATCGTCAATCCCTTTTGCCAAGGTTGAGAAATAGCTATTGGTAATATTTGGAATGACAACGCCGACGGTTGTAGTCTTCTTGCTGGCTAGTCCACGTGCCACTGCATTTGGACGATAGTCAAGACGATCAATGACCTCTAAAACTTTTTTACGTGTGTTTTCTTTGACGTTCTTGTTTCCATTCACTACCCGACTGACTGTCGCCATCGAAACTCCCGCTTCACGGGCGACATCATAAATGGTTACTGTGTCGTCTGTGTTCATATAGTTTCCTTTCTTCTATTGAAAATATCGTTTTCACTTTCCTACATTCACCATTTTATCACTTCTTGTAAACACTTTCAAGTATTTTGATAAGTTTTTGAAAAGTCTTGCTTTTTTTGACATTTTTTGCCAAAATAGAGGCATAGAAAGAAGGTTGTGACCATGACAAAAATCCAACAAATCACCCACTATCTCGAGAATGAGAAGCTAGATGCTGCTGTTCTGTCTGATCCAGTCACTATCAATTATCTGACTGGTTTCTACAGCGACCCGCATGAGCGGCAGATGTTTTTGTTTGTCTATCCTGACCATGAGCCCCTGCTCTTCGTGCCAGCTTTAGAAGTTGAGCGTGCTTCAGGTTCTGTTTCCTTTTCAGTCCTTGGCTATATGGACTCTGAAAATCCTTGGCAGAAGATTAAAGCTGCCCTGCCGGCTCACTCCTTCAAGACTGTCGCTCTTGAGTTTGATAACTTGATTTTGACCAAATATCATGGATTGAAAACTGTCTTTGATAGTGCAGAATTTACCAACCTGACACCTTACGTCAACCGCTTGCGCCTGATTAAGTCTGCCGATGAAATCCAGAAAATGCTGGTAGCTGGACAATATGCTGACAAGGCTGTCAATATCGGTTTTGACAATATCTCACTGGACAATACTGAAACGGATATCATCGCTCAGATTGACTTTGCCATCAAGCGAGAAGGCTATGAGATGAGCTTTGAAACTATGGTGCTGACGGGAAATAATGCAGCTAATCCGCATGGCATTCCCGGAGCAAATAAGGTTGAAAATAACGCCCTCCTGCTCTTTGACCTTGGCTGCATGGTCAATGGCTATGCCAGCGATATGACGCGGACTGTTGCTGTTGGTCAGCCGGACCAGTTCAAAAAAGATATCTACCATCTGACATTGGAAGCCCAACAAGCTGCTCTTGACTTTATCAAGCCAGGTGTCACAGCTCATGAAGTAGACCGTGCCGCTCGGCAAGTCATTGAAAAAGCGGGCTATGGTGAGTATTTCAACCATCGTCTCGGCCATGGTATCGGTATGGATGTTCACGAATTTCCATCTATCATGGAGGGCAACGACATGGTCATCGAAGAAGGCATGTGCTTCTCTGTTGAGCCTGGTATCTATATCCCTGGCAAAGTCGGTGTCCGCATCGAAGACTGCGGCCATGTCACTAAGAATGGTTTTGAACTCTTCACCGAAACTAGCAAGGACTTGCTGTATTTTGAATAGAATTTTATAAGCCTATATTGTGTCTTGAATGATTATTAGGTTTGGCAAAGGAATTCTGATTCTTTGAGCTATCATTGTTGTACATCGTTATAGCTCTCTTAGTCCTTAAGCATTTATAATTTCAAAAAACGATAGAAAAGTTTCTGTCGTTTTTTCTTGTTTTCTAGTAATTATACTAAGTCATTTAGATTCACCCACTTTTTCTCCAATGAAGTCGTCTCTCGAGACTTTCCGAAGAACTCAATTACTCCGCACTAACCAGTTTTTACACTAGCAAGATGATTTCATCACTGAAAGGATAAAGCGTCATTAAATCTTGTCATATCAGAGGTTTTTATCCCTTCTTGCCCTTCTGATTTAAAAATGTTATAATTTTTTATGAAAAATTGTCTAAAAATTCTAATCTTTGCTGTTAAGGAGGTCTGGATGCTCTTCAAAAGGTCAGAAAATCACGGATTTTCTCGCTATCTCTGCCTAATCTTGCTTCTCATCATTTTTCTGGCTTTCTCCCTCTTTTTAGCTGTATCTTTGGGATCGGTCACTATTGATATACAGGATACTTACCAGATTATTTTCAGCAAGCTCGGTTTTTCCCTCGGCACAGGCAAACTATCGCCGTCTACAATCGCTATTGTTTGGAACATGCGGGTTCCAAGAGTGCTCTTAGGAATCCTAGTTGGTGCTGGGCTGTCTGTCTGTGGCAGCGTCATGCAATCTACTGTCAATAATCCCATCGCAGAGCCTTATATCCTAGGAATTTCAGCGGGTGCAACATTCGGAGCTACACTAAGCATTATCTTAGGACTCAAATCCATTACTGGCACAGGTGCCTTTATAGGAGCCATTCTGGCATCAGCTGTGGTCCTTTTTATCGCATCCATGCAGGGAAAAATGACGACAAGCAGTCTGATTTTATCAGGAACAGTTGTAAATGCCCTCTTTATCGCCTTTTCCAACTTTATCATTTCTGTCGGTGCCAACGCTGATAGTGTTATGACGATCAAGTTCTGGACCATGGGCTCGCTAGCCGGAACTTCTTGGTCAGGCCTTGCCTTGCCAGCTCTTGTTGTTGGTTTCTCCTTTTTGTTTTTCTGTTCCCAGTATCGGATTTTCAATACTATGATGATGGGGGACGAAGCAGCTTTGACACTGGGAGTTCCTCTGCGTTTTTACTGGTTCCTTTATATCACAGTTGTCGCAGTCATGACTGCGGTGCTGGTTGCCTGCTGCGGCATTATCGGCTTCGTCGGACTAATCACTCCGCACATTGCTCGAAGATTAGTCGGTACCAACTACAAAAGGCTCTTTCCTATCGCTACCCTGCTCGGCTCTCTCTTTCTGGTCTGGGCAGATGTTTTGGCTCGAATTTTGGTCAAAAATGCCGAGCTGCCTATTGGAATCTTCACTGCTTTGGTCGGTGCACCCTTCTTTATCTATATTGTAGCCAAAAGCCGAAAGGAGGTAAGCAGCTGATATGGATCTAACTTGCCAAAATATCCACTATGCTGTCGGCCAAAAAGAAATCTTAAGAGGGATTTCACTCACGGTCAAGGGAAATCAGTTTCATACCATTTTAGGGCCCAACGGAAGCGGCAAAACTAGTCTTCTCAAAACCATCTACCGCCAAATCAAACCTGACAGCGGGGACATTTATCTAAACGGTAGGCCACTCGAACAGGTCAGCATAAAAAAAGCAGCCCAGAAAATAGCCGTTGTAACTCAGTTTAACCATCTTCAGTTTGACTGCACCGTCCAAGAAATCGTCATGCTGGGCAGGACGCCACATCTGTCCCTTTTTCAAAAAGAGAGCGAAAAAGACTATGCCCTTGTCCGTCATGCCTTGAGGCAGGTGGACATGCTAGACAAGGGAGAGCGAACCTATCTCTCCCTATCTGGTGGTGAGAAGCAGAGAGTCTTGCTGGCACGTGCTTTGGCTCAGCAGCCAAGCCTACTGCTCCTAGACGAGCCGACCAATCATCTGGATATCAAATACCAGCTGGATATGCTGCGTATCGTCAAAGACCTGAACATCAATGTTTTGGCTGTTTTACACGATATCCAACTGGCTTGTCGGTATTCAGACTATTTGTACCTCATGAAAGGAGGTGAGATTGCATACCAAGGTGCTCCAAAGGAGGCCATCACCCATGATTCACTGCAAGCCGTTTACGGTATTCAGAGCAAAGTGATCTGGACCAAGGATCGACAGGCCATGATTCAGTATCTATAAGAGCCTGCTCTCAGCTTTATCTATACAAGCTCCAAGCCCAAGAAAGGAAGGCAATATGAAAAAAACACTCAGTATCTTACTCGTCGCAACTGCTGCACTGACAATGGCAGCCTGCAATTCTTCATCTAAAGAAAGTACGAAAGAAAGCTCAACTTCACAATCTTCCTCCAAAACAGAAAGCGCGAAAAAGAGCACAGCAGAGACAAAATATCCAGTGACAATCAAGACTTACGATGCCGAAGGTAAGGAGATTGAACAGGTCTTTGAAAAGGCACCGGAAAAGGTCATCACCAACAACCTTTCGACGACCGAAATCTTGATTGAACTAGGATTGAAAGACAAGATCGCCGGTATGCTCAATCCAGACAACGATGTCACAGATAAATACAAGGCTGATATTGCCACCATTCCGCAAGTCGGCGACAAGAAAACCGTATCACAGGAAACTGTGCTATCCTATGAGCCAGATGCTCTTCTTGGTCGAAACATGATGTTTTCCGAGAAGTCTCTGGGTACAGTCAGTGCCTGGAATGAAAACAAAATCCCTGTCTATACACAGAAGGCTTCCCTGTCCAATACCAAGCAAGACCTAGGCAATATCGTTGAAGATGTCAAGAATATAGGAACCATCTTTAACGTTCAAGACAAGGCCAACCAGTATGCTGACCAGCTGCAGGCAAGAATTGACAGTGTCAAGAAAACCAATAAGGCTAGTCAAGGGGAAAAGAAAAAAGCGCTCATCATGTGTGCCTACAACGATGAGACTTTCGGTGCCTATAAATCTGCCCTGCAGGAGAGTCTGCTCAACCAGCTCGGCTATACCAATGTAGCGACTGGAACCTCTGACCTAACCTTGGAAAATCTGGTCTCTATGGATCCAGAAGTCATCATCTACGTAACCAGCGACCGCAACAAGGCCATGGATGAGCAAGCAGTTGATCTAATGAAAGCCAATCCAGTTCTGGAAGATGTCCTAGCGGTCAAAAATCAGAAAATCATGACCATCTCCTATGATGAGTTCATGGATTATGGACCTGCTGTAATCGACTCACTCGAGAAAATCAATGACTTTGTCAATAAATAAGACCTTTGTCTGGGAGGGTATCACTGTCAATATTGCCCTGCCCCAAGATTATGACGGATCACGACCTTATCCAGCAATCTTGCTAAATGATGGACAGACAAACTACCTGAGCAGGCTTTCTTCATCGGTAATCTTGATCGGACTGATATCAAATAACAGGCTGGACGATTATACACCCTGGAAAGCCAATGCTCTAAAGTTTGGCAATCCAGATTTTGGCGGCAGAGCAGATAGCTACCATCAGAAACTATTCAACGGTATATTAGCGGAAATCAGACAGCACTACCTACTGGATGACAAGAGAATTGCCTATGGTGGTTACTCTCTCGGTGGACTAGCGGCTGTTTACAGTCTCTATAGTGTCTGCGAAGTTCTCTGTGTTTTTTCTATCTGCGGTTCCTTTTGGTACCCAGGTTTTACCGACTATTGCCGGACACGGGAGTTGAAAAACAAGGACTGTCTAGTCTATTTGCAGAATGGAAAGACAGAAGGTGCGAATCATTCAAACCGACTTTCCAAAGCTCCTTTTTATGCTGCAAAAATTCATCGCTTGATTCAGAAAAAAATTCTTACCACTTGCTCCGTCTTTGATCCTTACGGTCATCATGAAGCCCTCAAAGAGCGCTATGCTGCCTTTGTCGACTGGCTGGCCACACAATGGCATATTGACTAATGAAAATCCCCTTTGTCACTTACAGCAGCTGACAAAGGGGGTTTTTAGTTTATTACTGTACGAAAAAAAGACTCTCACCAGTAAAATGGTAAAAGTCTTGGAAAAAATTACACCAAAATTATTACTGTCCCTCATCCCCAAATTTACCAGTATGAAGGTGGATAATACTATCATGACCAGGTAGAACGGGCAGCCCGCCAGAATCCTTACGGCTGAACACTTCAAGCAAGCCTGGTGTCAATTGAGAGTTTTTCAACTGCTCAGGGCTAATCTCATGGACAATTTCTGCTCCTCGCCCCGTCTGTACCTTATAGCCAAACAGCGGGTCAATCAAGGTACCACGGCCGATTGCAACTAAATCCGCAGCCGTATCCTCAATAGCAGCTTCTGCATCTTCCTGACCAAAGACACCACCGATTGTAATCAGTTTGGTTTGCTCATCCATCACTTCCTTAAAATGATCTGCATAGCTCTTGTCTGATCCTGCAGGTTTTGAATCATAGCCAGCCAAAAGCGACAAATGGATGTAGTCTAGTTCGTGCTTGACCAGCTCCTTGACCAAAAGCTTGGCTTCTTCATAAGTATAGCCCACTTGATCTTCATGGATTTCATCTGGACTAATTCGATAGCCAATAATAAAATCTTCCGGCGCGTACTTGGCCGCAGCACGCTTCACTTCCTCGACTACTGCCAAAGGAAAGGCCATACGTTTTTCCAAAGTTCCGCCCCATCTGTCCTGACGAACATTGGATGTGCTAGAAAAGAATTGCTGCAGCAGATAGTGGTTGGCACCATGGATTTCTACTCCTGAAAAACCAGCTTGAACTGCACGTTTGACTGCCCGACCAAAATCCTTGATAATTTCAAGGATTTCTTCATCAGTCATTTCTCTCACTGGATATGGCAGGAAAGAAAAATCTAAGGCACTGGGAGCCAATACTTCCTCACCCTTCAAAGCACGGCCTGAAGCTGCTATCCCACCATGATGAAGCTGCAAAATCGCTTTATTGCCATCTTTTTGAAGGGCAGCAGCTAATTTTCTCTCCCCTTCGATGTGGTCATCAGAGTAAATACCTAATTGAACTGGATAGCCAGTCTGGTAACAAGGCCCTCCTGATGGACTGACATAATGAAATTCAGTAATCAAAAGACTGGCTGCCTGAGAGCGTGCTCCGTAGTATCGCAAAGTATCATCAGACACAAATCCTCCTTCTAAGCCACTGAAAGTATACATAGGGGGACAGCACCAAACGGTTGGTTAATTTGGCACCGTGACGCAATTGAATCGGGTCTATAATTTGTTTAGACATAGTAAAAATCTCCTTTCTTCTCCAACAATTATATATATGTTTTTCAATAAGTATTTATTACCAACAGGTATTCGCTATTAAAATCTATGCTGTAACATAATGAGAATTCATTATACTCTTATTTATAATGTCGTTTTCTATACTCCATCGGACTCACTCCGTAAGTCTTCCGAAATAATTTTGCGAAATAGGCTGCATGCAGGCCACCTGAATGCTCTGCAACTTCTTGTATTGAGAGATTAGTGTTGATTAGTATTTCTTTAGAGTATTCTAATCGAAGTTCGCGTAAACGTTCTTGTGGTGTTTTTCCAGTCACACTCTTATAGACATGCCGAAGATAAGACTCAGAGCCTTTTGCCATAAAAGCTAAATCTTTCAAAGTTAAACTTTGCTGGAAATATTCTTTTAAAATATGATCAATTTCTTCTACCCACTCCTCTTTGCTAACCGGCTTTCCTAGTGGACGGCATCGTTTACATGGTCTATATCCTGCTTCAACTGCCTGCTCTGCTTTTTGAAAAATCGTTACATTTTCTTTTTTGGGAAGACGAGAGGCACATGAGGGACGACAGAAAATTCCGGTACTTCTAACACCATACCAAAAAAACGTATCATAATCACTGTTATTACTTTTAATAGCCTCCCACTCCCAATCTTCAGCCATATGTCCTAACGCCATCATTTCCTCGCCTCCAGCTTCAGCAGGTAAGCTTTTTTATCAAGTCCGCCGGCATAACCCGTCAGCTCGCCATCGCTTCCAACGATCCGATGACAGGGAATTAAAATAGAAATAGGATTATGCCCAATCGCACCTCCGACTGCTCTGGCCGAACCAATCTTACCATACTCGGCTTGTAATTCTCGTAGAATATCTGAATAGGTAGCCGTCTGACCGTAGGAAATCTTCTGCAACACTGCCAGAACCTTGCTTCTAAACTCAGTCACTTGAGGTGCCAATGGAATTTCATCTGTTGGGGGATTTTCCCCCTTAAAATAAGCATCTAGCCATGCAACAACGCGTTGGCTTACTTCTGTCTCCTCCTGCTGTGCTTGCTCCAAATCATAGCCTGCACCATAATATTTCTGTCCTTCCAGCCACAGCCCCAGCAGGGCAGTTTCGTCCGTCATAATGAGAATACGGCCGATTGGGGATTTGTAATAAGTTATGTACATTTCTTCTCCTTTTCGATGATAATCAACTAATAAAGCAAACGCCAAATATAAAAAACTGCATATGAACACCATGTTCCCCACTCATTTTTTAACTTTAACAGCAATTCCTTAGACGGTTTCTCATCTAAACCAAGTATATAAGATATGCCATTCTGCAATCCAATGTCAGCCATCGGAAAAGCCGATTGGATACGAAAACATCGCATCATCACATAATGAGCCGTCCACGGACCGACACCATAAAGTTTAAGCAGCTCTTTTTCAATTTGCTCAGCTGTATCTAACTTTTGATAATAACTTCTTGAAATGGTGCCCTGATACAAGAGCTTTGATATTGTTTGCAAATATTCTGCTTTTTTACGAGTCATTTGCAACTCCAATAACTCCTCAGCCATACTATTCGCAACCATCTTTGGCTTTGGATAAAGCCAGTAAGTTTCATGGTTATAGTGAAAAGCTTCGCCATATTTCTTGACAAAACGTTCTTTTAGGGTATAAGCATAAGCAAGATTTACCTGCTGTCCTAAAATTCCCCAAGTAATAGCCTCATAAAAATCTGGGACACCAATCAAACGAAGTCCGTAAAATTTCTGAACCAAAGGAGATAAAATATCATCTTCTTGTGCAAACTGATAAAAGTTATCTAACGACTGATCTAAATCCAACCAATCTCTGACAAAATTGCTAATAACTTTTCTAGCCTCAGCAGAAAAAATAGTCTGATTTTCCGCCTGGATACATATCTCTTGAACATGCTCATTGTAAAAAATCGTACAAAGATAAAATTCATTTTCAACTTTAAACAAGCGCTTAATTCTGTCATTTGCAACTTGGTACATCACTTCCTTTTCCTCTCTTGATAAGTAGGAAATGATTTGTCCCCAGTCAAAGATAGATGACGTTTCTAAATAGATTATATTTTTAGCTAACATATCTCCACCTTTCTTTTAGTTATTATACCATCATTTTGGAAGCGGAAATATAACAATCTGGCTTTCTCATCAGAAAAACAAAATCCCCCTATCTTTAACAGATGGGGGATGATATCGTATTTAACTAGGTGACTTGGAGCTTTGCCACAATCCCATCTGGGTCTGTGACTTCTAGCTCTTGGGAGCTAATCCATCGGACTGGCGCCTGCAAGTCCAGAGCATTTTCATAAATTGCTACTAGGTCTTCTTTTCCTTGAACTTGCGCCTCAAAATAGGCTAGTCCCAGTTGCATCGGTTGACGATGATTCAAGTGAGAACCTCCCCATTCATTGACTGCTAAATGATGATGATATTTCCCGGATGCCAGCCAGCTAGCAGAAGGTACAGAAAATTTGTCCTCTAAGCCTAGAAGCTTTTGGTAAAAATGACTTGCTGCTCTGCTATTTTTCACAGACAGGTGGACATGGCCCATACGAGTTCCTTCTGCAATACTAAACGTTTGGACTTCCTGACCTAGTTCATAGATTTCTTGAGCCGCTAGAGCTTCCGTCACTCCGATAATGCGGCCATCTTCCCGAATATCCCAATCAGTCTGAGGCTTGTCCCGATAAAGCTCAATGCCATTGCCTTCTGGGTCCTCCAGATAAATGGCTTCACTATAACCGTGATCCGCCCCTCCAACCATAGGAACTTTACTTTCTGATAAATGCTTCAGGATATCTGCCAAGGCTTGACGGCTTGGAAGCAAAAGCGCCAGATGATAAAGACCATAAGCCGACTTGACTGACTGCCGGTCACTGGTCGCTAAGAGTCTCACCAGCACTTGCCCGTCCTGGCCCAAAGCCACCTGTCCATCCTGCTCTTCCAAAAGCTCCAGCCCTAAAACGCGCTGATAAAAGTCCTTTTGTCTTGCTAAATCGGCCACATAAAGTGCCACCTCTCCTAGATAAATCTTGCTTTCATATTCAAAAGTCATGTTTTTCTCCTCTCTTAAATTTAAAATTTCAGCAGTGCTCCTGCTCAATCTTTTTTTATTTTCTCAAAAATGAGATAGGTTCCTTGATGCGGATGCCTGCCTTTCTATTTGCTCCGAAAGATTATTTTAAATTGTAATCATTTATATTATATCTACTAGTATAGCACATCTTAATGTAATGTCAATGATTACATCTCGGGATATTATTCACCAAAAAAACAATCTGCTCACTGGGAAACAGATTGTTCTTTAATTTCTTTTTCGGTTGCTGCGACGACCTCGTCAAGGCTGGTCTGAGCCAATTCAGCTTCCATGGCTGCCTGAATAGCCGCCAATCGGTCATCTAAGACATTGTGAATGTTCTTGCCGATAGGACAGTCTGGATTGGGCTTATCATGAAAACTAAAGAGCTGGCCGCTCTTGCCCAGACATTCAACTGCGCTATAGACGTCCAACAGGCTAATGTCTTTCAAATCTTTAGCAATCTCTGCTCCTCCAGTCCCACGAGCAACGGTAATCATGCCGGCATTCTTGAGCTGGGACAGGGTCTTGCGAATAATAACTGGATTGACGCCAACACTGCCAGCAAGGATATCACTTGTCAGTTTTTGTTTTTTTCCCTCCAAAGCCAGGACAATCAGCATATGAGTGGCAATGGTAAAACGACTAGAAATCTGCATTTTTTCTCCTCCCTTATCATTTTCTCTCACTATTATATCTCAAAAATGGTGTAACTTCAAGAGTTACGACCGGACTTTAAGAAAGCTTCAATATCGTCTGCATAGCCTTCCCGCTCACTGATTTCCCGCAGCAGGTCGTGGTTATGGGTATGGTGGATACCATTGACTAAACTCTCCCGATAAATCTCATAGTAAGGCAAGTGGAGCTCCCGAGCCAATCGCAGTTCCTGCTCCACATCGTAGGCCACGCGCCGCAGGTCGACATCAGCCAGACCCTTCTCATCAATCTCTAAAATGGCATACTGGGCTCGCAAGTCCTGACGCAAAGCTGAATCAAGAAAGAACGGCTGACCAATAGAGCCGGGATTGATGATCAGCTGTCCCTGAGTCCCATAACGAAGAAACTGCTGGTGAATATGACCATAAACAGCAACAGCACAATCATTTCCTTCAAAAAGGCGGTCGAAATCACTCTGCTCGCCAATATGAATCAACTCCCGCCCCCAGTTCTTATCAGGCAGATGGTGGCTGACTGCAATCTTCAATCCTTCTACTTCTGTCAAGATTTGCAGAGGAAGTTCCTGCATACGGTCAATCTCTTCAGGACTGATTTCCTCTAGGACAAAATGGCAGAGCCGAGTCAGGTAGAGATGGCTGGGACGTGTCAAGTCTAACTTTTGATGCAGGGCATGCCAGAGACTATCTTCCCAATTCCCTCTGACCTGGAGGCTGATGTGCAGCTGCTCCATCCTGTCTAGGATATTCCTGCGACCGGTTCCTGGCAGGAGCAAATCCCCCAAAAACCAATAGTCTGTCACCTGCTGGCTTTCCGCATCCGCCAGTACTGCTTCCAAGGCTGTGCTATTCCCATGCACATCTGATAATAAGGCAATTTTTCGTGTCATCATGTGTCTTTCTCTTTCTTTACAAAGAATATTATATCAAAGTTCAAAAAAACTTCCACCCATCAAGTGAGTGAAAGTTTTGAAGTCTTTTTATCAATCAACAGACTTGAGTGCTTCCAGCATATCCACCCGTCTGAGGCGGTAGTTGACAAAGAAGCCAAGTAAGGTCAGAATAAGAGTCACTGCAGTTAGAGGGAACAGATAGACTGAGGGACTTACTTGAGGGTTTAAGCTGATAATACTAGGCGCAACCTTCTCAATCAAAAAACGATGCAGGAAGAAACCGCCTAGAAGCCCAACTGCCATCCCAATCACTGACAGAATAATGGTCTCTCGATAGATATAGAGGGTCACTTCCTTATTGTGGAAGCCCAGAACCTTGATGGTAGACAGTTCGCGAATCCGCTCGGCTACATTGATATTGGTCAGATTGTAGAGAATGACGACTGCTAAAAGAATAGAAATCAGGACCAAAACCAGCATTGTATTATTAAGAGAATCTGCTAGGACGTTGAACTGCTTCACCATGCTTGCGTTTTGGGAAACACTCTTGACAGATTTGAGGCTCATAAATTCATTGGCCTTATCGACAATATTTTCGCTGGAAGAGTCCTTGAGCCGCACTAGATAAGCATTTTTATCGGGCTTTTTCCCGTAAATTTTCTGGTAGTCAGTCGCCTTCATAAAGGCAAAATGGCCAAAATGATTCTCATTGACTGCTGCGAGCTTGACAGACTTGCCACCCAGCTCTATACTGCCACCGGGGCTAACTCCAGCTATGCGGGCCAATTTATCCGAAACCACTGCACCGTCCTTGAGAGTCAGCTTTTGCTGGTTGTCAGGACTTTCCATAGAAATAAAAGGTTCAAAATTTTCCTTGTCCGTAACCATTAAAGTGACTGATTCTGTCTCTTTTTTTCCTTTGTATTTCTCTGTTAGGGTTTCACTATGGATTTCCTGATAGTCAGCAATCGAGTCATTTGCCAGCATCTTTTTCAGCTTGTCCTGCTCAGCCTGATTTTCCCCAGGATTGACAGCGACAATCAAGTCGTATCGTAAAATCTCCTCAAACTGACGTTTTGGAATACCACCAATAGAAGATTGGAGTCCTAGACCGGCAAAGAGCAGGGCAACGGAACCCGCTACACCAAAGATGGTCATGAGCATTCGCTGCTTATAGCGAAAGATATTGCGAGCTGTGACTTTCTGAGTAAAGCTAAGACGCCGCCAGATAAGGGGCAGTCTTTCCAAAAAGATCTTAGAGCCTTTGACCGGTGGCTTGGGCAAAAGCAAGTGAGCTGCTTCTTCTGTCAACTCCCGCCTCGCCACCAAATAGGCAGGGAGAACACTGGATAGAAGGGAAAGTCCCAGAGCCAGTAAACTATAGGAAATATAAAAATAAGCATGAGGGGCAGAAAGCACCATCCCTCTGGTAATAATAGAAGAAATCACTCCTGACAAGAAATAATGTCCCAACAGAATTCCTATGAGGGTACCGAGACTCCCCGCCGCCAAACCATAAAGCGCAAACTTGCGAATGATATCTCGGCTATGATAGCCTAGAGCCTTAAAGACACCTGCATTTGTTCGCTCCTCATCGACAAAGCGAGTCATGGTGGTAAAGGTCACCATAGCTGCCACCAAATAGAGAACCACCGGGAAGATATTGCCAATCG
Organism: uncultured Streptococcus sp.; assembly: GCF_963536705.1. Taxonomy (GTDB): domain Bacteria; phylum Bacillota; class Bacilli; order Lactobacillales; family Streptococcaceae; genus Streptococcus. The sequence goes on from NZ_CAUTAP010000023.1 coordinate 29,730, forward strand.
ACGCAATACTATTCATAGAGTTTTTATACATATAATAGCCATTCCCACCTGGCAGCGACTTACGGTCATAGCTATGATAGTCCGGCTCTTTCAAACGACTCAGGTCTGCCTTAGCCTCAGCTAGCTTGTCTTTGCTAGCTGATAAGTCTTTCTCTGCCTGTGCGAGGCCTGCTTTTTTCTGATTGAGCTGGGACTCAGCTTCCTGAATCTGCTGCCGGCTTTGGCTAAGCTGATCGGGAGCTAGGATAGAGGCGGATTGAGCTGCCGCTAGCTGGCTTTTTTGCTGGTCTAGCTGACTCTGAGCTTGCTCTAACTGTTTTTTACCTTGGGTCAGCTCACTCTCAGCCTGAGCAATCTTGTCTTCACCCTTCTGAATGGTGCTTTTGGCATCCGTCTCTAATCGCTTAAACCGGGTCGCTCCATTATCTTCAAGGCTCTTGTCCAAAGCAGTCTGGTGCTCCTCCAAATGCTCCTGATAACTTGCAGAGAAGGGAGCCAGCTTTTCTAAATCATGATAGCGCAGGCGGGCAATACTGTAAACATCTGTATCAAAGGCCTTGGGGCTGACTACAGCATAGGCTGATAAAGCCCCGCTGCCACTAGTCGCATTGCCCAGATTTCTATCAGACCAGAGCTCTGCTGAGTTGACAAAACCCACAATCTTATAAGTCTTGTTTTTCAGAACTGACCGACTGCCTGCTTTCTCGGTCAGATCAATCACCTGACCAAGTTTATATTTTCTAGACCAAAAGCTAGCCAGGGCAATTTCTTGCGCATTCTTGGGAAGACGACCAGAGGTCACTTGAAAGTTTGAAATATCCTTGGTATCTGAGAATACTCGGAGAGCCTCCTCGTCCACGGTGACATCTGTCAGATAGCCAAACTCGACATCAGTTCCCTTGATAGCTTCCAGCTCTTTCTGATCCTCCGCATCCAATCCATAATCCGCCATAACGGCCAAGTCCATGGTTCGCTGCTCTTTCAAGTAATCTGTTGCTGTTCTGCGCATATTGGGTGGAGCGACCTTGAGCCCCACGAGAGCTAAAGAGCCTAGCATCATAAGGATTAAAATAGATAGGAAACGTCCTTTAGAGCTAGTGAAGGAGCGCAGAATATCTTTCCAATAAATCTTTCTCTTCATATCAATACTCCAATGTACTTATATCCTGTGGTTGTTCATTGACTGTAACACTCTTAATCCTCGCATCGTGCATACGGATGACCCGATCAGCAATGGGAGCTAAGGCAGCATTGTGGGTCACGATAATCACCGTCGCCCCTTGATTGCGGCACATATCCTGTAAGATTTGCAGCACTTGCTTGCCAGTATTGTAGTCCAGAGCCCCTGTCGGCTCATCGCAGAGCAAAATCTTGGGATTTTTTGCCACAGCCCTAGCGATAGAGACCCGCTGCTGCTCCCCGCCTGATAACTGCGCAGGAAAATTATTGAGGCGATTTTCCATACCGACCGCAGTTAGAACGGCCACTGGATCTTGAGCATCCTTGACAATCTCAGAAGCCAATTCGACATTTTCCTTGGCCGTCAGGTTGGGCACCAAATTGTAAAACTGAAAGACGAAGCCCACATCATTGCGACGATAGTCCGTCAGCTGGTGGGAATTGTAGTCAGCAATATTCTGGCCGTCTATCAGGATATCTCCCTCATCATTGGTATCCATACCTCCAAGGATATTGAGCACCGTAGACTTACCAGCACCAGAAGCGCCTAGGATAATCACCAGTTCCCCCTTTTCAATCTCAAAAGAAATATCATGATTGGCAACAATTTCTGTCTCACCTATCTGATAACGTTTAAAACTATGTTTCATTTCAATATAAGCCATGACATCATCTCTCCTTTTCAAAGCTCGTCCTCTTAAATCAACAAGGTGTTGATTCTAAATCACAGATATTATATAATGAGCTTAGACAAAAATCAATAACCAAAAATCAACAAAGTGTTGATTTAAGCAAAAAGGAAGAAAAATGGTCCAGAAACGAAAAACTAGCACTAAGGAAGACATCAAGGAAGCCTTGATTCAACTACTATTAGAGGAAAGGTTTGATACTATCTCCATCAGCAAACTCTGCAAACGGGCAGGGATTAATCGCGGCACCTTCTACCTCCACTACCAAGATAAATATCAGATGGTTGATAGTCTCAAAAACGACATTATTTCCCAACTTTCTAGTTATAGCATGTTTGAAGCGGAGAATGAATATCCCAAAAAGTTAATGATAGCAAAATTTCATATACTGCGAGCTAATGAACGTCTTATCAATGCCCTGACCAGAAGCCATTATATTGACTTTCGGGAGGCTATTCGGGAGTACATAACCAGTATCATTCTGAGTGATAAGCAAAAGGCTGCTACCCAGCGTTTTTTAGAGGAGAACTTTCACATCCCTCAGAAATACGCCTTGGAAATCTTCCTATCCAGTGTTGAGGGGATTATTTCTCTTTGGATAGCCGGCGGAGCTCAAGAAGAACCTGAAGAACTCACTGACATCATTTTGACTACTTATAACTATGATTATTTAAGATAAAGGCTCTAGCTTAAAGGATAGCCTAAATAAAAATCGTTTTTTCACCAAGAAAGGCCGAACATATTGCTCGGCCTTCTTTTTATTTTAGATTAGTTTTTCTTTGTTTTCTTCAAAAGGAAGACGACTCCTGCTAGGATAATCAATCCTGCAAGGCCCATGATGGTCACTTGCTCACCTGTTGATGGCAGGTCTTTTTTCTTGGCCTTGACGGACTGCTCATTTCGATACTGCACTTGGTAAACAGAGAAATGATTGGTCGTGAAGCTGATGGTCTGGTTTTGATTAACCGTTACATCAAATTTCTCAACCTGCTTACCATTTTCATCCAAAGCATAGACGGCATCTACTGGCAGATCTTTGCGAAGTGGGATCGTCACAAGAGTTGGACTGACCTGATGCACCGGCTGACCATTCGGATCGGTCAAGCTAATGTCATAAGTATCAGTCGGCTGAATCTTGCTTTCCAGTTTTTTCACAGACAGCTGAAGACCGGCCTTGACCAAGTCAGCGTTTTTCAAGCGAATGCCAGTTGCGAGATCCACCAAGTTGTCATCTTCTACATTGACTTCCGTCCGTGTATCAGAACTGCTAGAGGTTGCCGAAGAGGAAGAACTTGACGAACTTTGAGATGACGAAGAGCCGCTAGAATCTTTGCTGGAGCTAGATGGAGTTGTTTTTGTTGCTTCCTTGATTTTAGCTTCCATTTCAGCTTCTAGCTCTTTCATTTCCTTAAAGACTTGCGCTGCTCGAGCTTGTGTTTCCTCAGTAACTTTTGCTGAAGAGTCTGGCAGAGCTGCATTGGCTGCATCCAGAGCATTTTGCTCCTCAATAAAGCGGGCTTCCAAAGCCTTCCACTTGTCTTGGACAGAAGTACCAAATAGGTCCTGATGCTTGGCCGCCATATCGTAGATATGAGATGCCACCCAGTACCAAGAGTCTGGACTGTAGCTAGTTGTGTTGACCTTATAAGCATCGTAAGTATCCGTGATATTCCCATTATAAGGCAGGTAAGGTGAGAAGCGCGGACTGCCTACCGCCAGCCACATAGTGCCTCCGCCCATATTGGCTGGAACGCCGTCTTTGAGCTGGAAGATATGAGCTTCCATGACATTTGGGTTGCCCAGCGGATATTTGTAAACAGGATCAGTCGTACCGCGTTGTGGCAGCCCCTTACCATCTAGCTCCATTTGGTCCAGCGGTTTGAACTGAGTACCCTCAAAGCGATTGCGCTGCATAGCCATTACATCTGCTACACTGATCTTTCTGTCTGTGGAGTGCATGAGGTCAAAATAAGAGTCGTTATAAGACACGGCCGCATTTTGATCTAGACTAGTGATACCTGCCCAGGCACGAGAACGATCTGCCTCTGCCATCGGTGGATTATAGGACTGAGAAATGTGGAATTTGCCGTCAATTTCTTTATAAGAGTTAGCTTGCTTAGCTACATCCTGAACACCTTTTGAGGCAATGACGTTTTCTGTATCGTCAAAGTCAACACTGCCCAAGAAGAAAGTATTAGGAAAGACTGCATACTTGTCATCTGGGAATTTAATAGCAACATATTGGTGGCCAGATAGAATTTCCATATACCAGACACCGGTCTTGTCAGCAATGGTGATAATATTACCCTCTGCTGCTCCCTGCTCTCTGACAATCTGCGCCATCAGCTCCACACCCTGACGGGCAGTCTGAACATGAGGCAGAACGACAGTTGTCAGGATAGACTCAGCCAAGCC
>NZ_CAUTAP010000024.1:0-20744 GCF_963536705.1 uncultured Streptococcus sp.
TCGTAAGCTTTCAAACGGATGCGGATTTTTTTGTTTGCCATCTTTTTCTCCTTTTCGTCTATTTAAGATAATAGGCTAGCTCCACAAGAAAACCGACAGGTGATTGCGTGGCAATGCAACCGAGCGTGTCGCAACCTCTTGCATCAAAGCTACACACTGTATTTTTACAGCACCATAGTATCTTAACACAAAGAACCAGTCATTGCAAGGGATTTGAGTAATTTTTTAAAGATTTTTAGGATATTTTTTTATGAATGTGTTTTCTAAACAATTTATAAGTCTTGTAAATCATTATAGAGAAGAAAATTTAGACTTTTAACCTATTTATTCGAGTTTGTATTCAGAAAATACAAAATCTCACTGACGCACATCAGTGAGATTAGAAACGAAAATTTACTCTTAGCTACTTTGTTTTATAGCAAAGGGCTGTCCTTCTCGATGAGAAAGCTGTTGCCCAACTGGCAGATGACAAGGTCTGCAGCCGCTAGATAGGGCTGATAAAAGTGCCTATATTGCTCTCGTCGAGCCAGATGCGTCTGCTCTATCCACTCTGGCCTGCGCTCTCGCACAGCCACATCTCTTGCCAAGCGTCGTTCTAACTCAGTCTGATCGTCCGTGTAAAAGCAAAGCGACAAATCAAACAAACTTTCAGGCAAAAAGGCAGCCGACATACCTTCTACTATCAGAATAGGCTTTTGGGCTGATAATCGCAAGCTAGGCGACCAAGCTGTGCCAATGGTCAGAATATCCAGACCAGACTGCAAGGCACAAATATCTCGCTCCAGACTCCCGAGTTCATGAACGGCTGGGAGGCAGGCTGTGACTTTTTGATGAGGAAAATCTTTGGAACTGAGCAAATCTCGATACTCTCCAGTAATTACATAAGGATCTGTTTCCAACAGATTGGCTCGGTCCTCACCCAAGGCTAGCTGGAGTTTTCGAGCAAAAGTTGACTTCCCCGAAGCACCGTGACCGTAAATACGCAGGGTATGGTTTTGGTCGCCTGACAGATACGCTGTCAATCTTTTCAGCAATTTCTCTTCATCAGACATGGCTTCTCCTTTCAAATGGAGATTCTTAGAAATTTCGGCTGGATTTATTGTAGCCGTAGCGCTCAATAAAGTCTTCGCGGAATTCCAGCAGGTTGTCATCCATGATAGCTTGGCGGACTTTCTTCATAAGGTTTACCAAGAAGTAGAGATTATGATAGCTGGTCAGGCGGATGCCAAAGGTCTCGTCCGCTTTAAGCAAGTGGCGGATATAGGCCCTCGTATAGTTGCTGCAAGTGTAGCAGTCACAGTCATGGTCCAGCGGCGTGGAATCTTCCTCAAACTGGGCATTTTTAACAACCAGACGTCCTTCGCTGGTCATACAGGTACCGTTTCGGGCAATCCGGGTCGGCAGGACGCAGTCAAACATATCCACACCACGGATAACCCCGTCAATCAAGCTATCTGGCGCTCCAACTCCCATGAGATAGCGAGGCTTGTTTTCAGGCAGCATAGGAGTTGTGAAGTCCAGCACGGCATTCATCTCTTCGTGAGACTCACCAACTGCCAGTCCTCCGATTGAGTAGCCTGGGAAATCCATGCTGACCAAGTCTTGAGCAGACTGGCGGCGCAAATCTTCAAATCCAGCACCCTGAACAATACCAAAGAGACCTTGGTCGTGTGGACGGCTGTGGGCCTTGAGTCCACGCTCTGCCCAACGGCTAGTCCGCTCAATGGACTTCTTAACATAATCATAGGGCTGGTAGAACTGCGGGCATTCATCAAAGGACATCATAATGTCACTGCCTAGATTGTTCTGGATGGAGATGGCCTTTTCTGGCGACAGGAACATCTTGGAACCATTGAGGTGGTTCTTGAAAGTTACCCCTTCTTCTGTGATATTACGGCTGTCAGCTAGAGAATAGACCTGAAAACCTCCACTATCCGTCAGAATAGGTTGGTTCCAGTTCATGAACTTGTGCAGGCCACCTGCACGGGCAATCAGCTCATCGCCTGGCCGCAGCCAGAGGTGGTAAGTATTGGACAAGATAATCCCTGAACCCATTTGCTTGAGCTCTTCTGGTGACTGGGTCTTGACCGTCGCTTGAGTGCCAACCGGCATAAACATAGGCGTCGGGAAAGTCCCGTGAGGCGTGATAATCTCTCCCAAACGAGCACCTGTGTGCTTTTCTTTTTTAATCAAACGATACTGAATCGGTGATGTTGACATGTTTCCTCCTGCTGGGAAAAACAGTCCCAGCGATTTTTCTTCTATATGATGAGCAACAATAGCTCACAAGATACCGTATGATTTTACCAAAAAAACTTCTATCTGTCACGGGGTATGATATAATGTAACAGACAAATCCAAATGGAGGAATTATGAATCTAAGTCACATCAGAGCTCAGGCTCGTACCGTCCGCAGCCAAACGAGAGGGATTTTTCTTTTGTTTGCGGCCCCAACTCTTGTCAGCATCCTCAGCATCTTACTTTCCCTTAATGACAATCTAAGAGATTCCATTCCCAGCCTAACTTTTAGCCAGTCCATCTATCTTCTCATTAGCAAAAATCTTTTCCCAACAACCATCCAGTTTATCTTGACTTTGCTACTGCTCTCTGCCAGCTACACCATGATGAAGGTTCTTCGTAAGACAAAGGATGATGTCAACTTTTCAGATATTGGCCAGCTTTTTACCAGCAAGACTTTCACACCTGTCTTTAAGACGGTTTTGCTCAAACAGCTGCTGATTTTTCTTTGGAATATTCCTATGTTCTGCGGGAGTCTTCTAGCAATATTTAATGCTTATAAAATCCTCTCTATTTCGGAAAAAATCCCAGCCAATACGGTGGTGACGGCTCAAAGTGCTGCAGGCCAGCAGATTCTTCAATACACCCCTGGTATGTTACTGGGAACCCTCTTGATATTCACTGGCTTAGGTATTGCCATCCCTCAGTACTATGCCTATGCTCAAGCAGAGTTCATCCTCTATGACCAGCTTGAGGCTGGGAGTTACCAGGGAGCTTTCTATGCTATCCGTCAAAGCCGGAAGCTAATGAAAGGCTATAAAGGAAAGCTTTTTATGCTTAATCTGAGCTTCATCGGCTGGAATTTATTGGCCAGATTAACTTACGGCTTGCTGAATTTTATAGTTCTCCCTTATACAGCGACTGCTTACATTCTCTTTTACGAGGAATTGAAAAAAGAAAAAGCAATCTCAAAAGAAAATAACCCACAGGCATAGGACTCGAAAAATCACTGTAATTGGCGAAATTAAAAACTTATTGACAAAAGCAATATCTGATAGGACAACTGACGGTTGTAGATTGATTCAGATTGAAGATATTCTACATATTTCGATTATTTAGGGATAGATACAAAAAGCACCTAATACACAATAGGTGCTACTATTATAATCTAGTAATAATTTGTGACTTTATAGATTCTCAATAGATTTTATCTCTTTTATAACCAATCGATCTTCAAGCTGTAATTTTGTTAATAAATTTCTGCCATGATTTTGGTTGGTAAAAGTTGAACCATATTCTTCGATTAAGTTAACAACTTTCTTTACTTGCTCTTTGTAAAGGAAATCTTTATCTGCTCCTTTATATGTAGACCAGAAGAAAATTAATTTTGTGGTCCCGTGATATAAATCTACTGTATCGAAAATAGACTGAAAATACGCATAATCTGCAGCACCTAATCCGTGGCCATAAAATTTAACAATCTTAATCCTAGGAGTAATATTAAAAGAAGAAGTTGTATCGTTTTCTAGAATACGATAAGATTTTGAAAATTTGATAGGTGGTGTATCGAAATGACTATTCAATTTGTCATAGTCAATGCCGAAAATCAAATTATTAGAATCTAAGTCACCATGAATATTTCTTATATATGAGCTATGAGAAATATCATAATTATCGTGAAAAGGGTTAGTATAGTTGAATGAAAGGATATAATTGGAAATAAAAAAACTAGATTTGGTATCTTTTATAAAATCCAAGTTAATTTTCGTTTGAAAATTTGAGTAAGTACGCTTCCAAAAATTATAGAAAACTTCTAAATCTGGGATATGATCCTCTTCCTCGTCGTCTGCTTCTTGATTTAAAATTAGTGGTTTAAATTGAGAAGATACCGGTACTGAACTGTTTATGAGGTACGAAATTAAACAACTTGTTTTCCAAAAATAGTTTTGAAGTCGGTGCTTAACTTGTGAATTCGAGTCAATTTCCAAATAACAATCGCGATATGCAGAATTAATTTGTTCTTCAAGAAAATTTTTAAAGTCTGCTTCTAATTTTGTAAGTTCATTTTTTACAAATTGATGTACATCCTCAATAGAAGAGATAAAATCATATGCATCTAATAAAAGAATAGAAGCAGTAAAAACAATGGAATGAAAATTTAAATTTTCGTATTTTAAATTTGTGCTGAGTGGATTATAAATTTTATTATGTAAATCAGTCGCTCTAGAAACTTCACTTACTAATTGATCTATATCATTACTATCCTTGTGTCTTATCATATGAAAATCAGCTAATATGGATTCATCATTTTCAATTTCTTTCTTTACATCTTGAAGTATGTTAAAATCAAATAAAAACTCTAGAATCTGAAGTTCCATAAGAATTCTCGATTCTATATCGGTCCAATTATTATCCTTATTGCTATTGTCTCTATTAGAATAATTAAAAACTTTATACCAATAATTTTTTTGAAGAGATTTTTTGCTAAAAATATAATCAAAAAAATCTGAATAAGATGATTTCAATCCGCAAGCAAGATCAAATCCATTGCCAAGGACAATAAGCTGTTCTAAATACTCATTTTCCCCTGCTAAAGCTTTTAATAATTGCATTTCCTTATTAGAATTATTCATTTAAGTCACTTTCTGGTATACTGTACATTGAACTTTTTATATGTTCTTATTTTTCTTCTATTATGCTCTATTATAAATAGTTTTATTTGAACTCCTTGTCCTAAGCTTGTGAGTTGTTTTTTTATTTACTATTATATTTCTGTCTTGTCAAGGGCAGAGCAGATTTTGTCAAAGGCTGCCTCTAGTGAATCCTCATCTGTGAAAAAGGCTTCCTCTTCCCAACCCAAGAAGTCTCTGTCTTTCCACCAGCGCTTCATGTCGGCTGGGGTAAATTCTTCTTGTTTAGCTCTAGTCTGATGGCGGCGGACTGTTTCTTCAAAGGATAGGTCATAGTAGTAAGCAAAGACCTGCGGAGCGAAGAGTTTTTTCAACCGCTCTAGCATCTGTCCGTAAATGTCTGTCTCATAAAACCCTTCTACCAAGACCAGTAAATCGTGGTCATAACCAAAACGAGCCAGTGTCTCCGTCAGGTCAATAGACAAATTTCCAGGCTCGACTTTTTCCTTGAGCATGTCTCGTCTAACAGTATCCTGCGCAATCAAGAGAGTCCCTCGGCCGTAGTGAGTCTGCAGTTTCCCGGCGAGACTAGACTTTCCAGAGCCGGAATTTCCACGAATGATGACTATTATTCGCCCAGAATCAAGCGAGTATGCTCGCGTTTAATACAGCGGTCCATGACAATATCATCCCGACCGGCTGCCCGCAAAATCTGCTCAGCCTCCTCACTCTCCAAGCCCAACTGAACCCAGAAAATCTTGGCATCCGACTGCAGAAAATCCAGTGCCACATCTGGCAAAAACTCACTGCGACGGTATACATCGACAATATCCACCGGGAAAGGAATATCTTTGAGACTGGCATAAACAGTCTCACCAAAAATCTGACTGCCTGCTGCCCGCGGATTGACAGGGATAATGCGATAGCCTCGCTCCTGCATCTCCTTGGACACACGGTTGCTGGTCGTTTCTTCGCGGTCAGACAGTCCGACAACAGCAATCACCTTGCTGTTGTTCAAATAATGCTTGACGATTGCATCACTGGGATTTTGAAAATGATATGTCATAGGCTTCCTCCTCATTCATAATAAAGTTGGATAGTTTTGTAGTATTCATGTTTTAACAGAATCTAGTCTAAGTACCGTGTGAAAAAGACAAGCTTCCTCGCAGTCATCGAACGCTGTGTCAGCTTTCTATTTTCACTTTGTGTTTTACGCCCTTGATATCTTAAACTGAACACGAGCTAAAACCTTGGAAAATAGATAATCCGTTCTAGGATCATGACTCCTTCGTCCGGATTCCTAATTTTCAGTCGGTTTTGGCGCTCTTTGTATCTTATCTTACTTCGCCTCGTACCAAGTTTGGCCGGCATTTTCATCAGCCACTAGTGGAACGGCCAGCTTAATCGCAGCCTCCATGGTTTCTTTGACTAGCTGGCGGACGGCTGTTAGCTCGTCAGCTGGCACTTCTAGCACGATTTCATCGTGAACCTGCAAGAGCATGCGAGACTTGAAATTTTTCTCTGTCAGAGCTCGATCCAGATTAATCATAGCGACTTTGAGAATGTCTGCGGCGGAGCCCTGGATCGGGCTGTTAATAGCTGTGCGCTCCGCAAAATTTCGGATGTTAAAGTTGCGGGAATTGATGTCCGGCAAGGAGCGGCGGCGATGATAAATGGTCTCTACATAGCCTTTATCACGCGCTTCGCGAACGATGGTTTCCATATAATTCTTGATACCAGGGAAACGCTCAAAATAGGTCTCAATGTAGTCCTTGGCAGCCTTGCGGGAAATTCCCAAATTATTGGCCAGTCCGAAGTCGGAAATTCCATAAACTACTCCGAAGTTGACAGCCTTGGCATTGCGACGGTCATTAGGTGTCACATCCTCTGCCTTTTCAATACCAAAGACCCGCATGGCTGTAGCCGTGTGAATATCTTCTCCATGCTGAAAGGCAGCAATCAGATGCTCGTCCTGCGAAATATGAGCCAGCACCCGCAGCTCAATCTGGGAATAATCCGAACTGAGAAGCACACTGTCTGCCCACTCTGGCACAAAGGCCTTGCGAATGAGGCGCCCCTGCTCCAAACGAACGGGGATATTCTGCAGGTTTGGGTCAACCGAGGACAGGCGGCCAGTCTGAGTCAAATCCTGAACATAGCGAGTGTGAATCTTACCGTCAGCCGCTATCGCCTCCTGCAGGCCGATGATATAAGTGGACTGAAGCTTGCTGATTTGACGATATTCCAGAATCTTAGACACAATCGGTGCTATCGGTGCTAAACGCTCCAGTACATCCACCGCTGTCGAGTAGCCCGTCTTGGTCTTTTTGGTGTACTCCAGCGGCAGCCCCATATCCTCAAAGAGAATAGTTCCCAGCTGTTTCGGTGAGTTAATATTAAACTCCTGACCAGCCAGATCATAAATCTCCTGAGTCAGACTTCCCAGCGTCTTTTCATTTTCCGCCTGCATGCCCTGCAGGGTTTCCCGCTCAACCTTGATCCCCGCAATCTCCATCTTGGCTAGGACAAAGGCCAGCGGCTGCTCCATTTCAAGCAACAAATCCAGCTGATCGTGGGCGCGAAGCTGTTCTTGCATTGGCTCTTCTGTTTCCAGCAGTACCTGAACCTTACGAGCTAGATGCTCAAAGAGCTGCTCTTGCTCCGGCAGAGCACGCTTGGCCCCCTTGCCATAAACCTCATCATCCGTCGGCAGGATTGTTTGGCCGTAGAGCCGGGCAATAGTCGCCAGCTCATTATCCTCTACCGTCGAAAGCAGATACTTGGCTAGGCGCGCATCAAAGGCTGCTACTGGCAGTTCGATACCATAATGACTGAGCAATACCTTGGCCCGCTTGAGGTCGTAGGTTTTCAGAGCTGTTTTTGTCAAAAACTCCTGAAAGAGAGGTTGCTGTAGTAAATCGCTGGAGCCGACATAAATCTGACGGCTATCGCCCCAGGCAAGGCCGACAATCTCTTCCTTGTGGTAGTTGTCACCCAAGATTTCAAAATAGAAGAACTGCTCTGGTGCCAGCATATCTGCTGTCACCTCAGTCACTTTGGTAAATTCAATTGGTTTGACTTCTACCGGATCTTGACCAGTTCCTAGCTGAGCCTTGAGCTGCTTGAAGCCCATCTCGTCATAGAACTTGCTCAGGGTCTCTATCTGAGGACCCTTATAAACCAAATCATCCAGTCCGATTTCAATCGGAGCCTGAGTATTGATAGTAGCTAGAGTTTTAGATAAAAAGGCCTTGTCCTTGTCATTGATCAGATTTTCCTTCATCTTGGAAGCCTTGAGCTGGTCAATGTTTTCATAGAGATTTTCCAAAGAACCATACTCCAAGAGGAGCTTGAGACCAGTCTTCTCACCAATCTTGGTCACGCCGGGGATATTATCCGACTGATCGCCCATCAGCGCCTTAAGGTCAATGAACTGCTCTGGCGTGATGCCCATCTTTTCCATGAGGTAGGCTGGGGTAAATTCCTCAAACTCAGCCACGCCTTTCTTGGAAATCTCCACCACAGTATTATCATCCGTCAGCTGAATCAAGTCTTTATCGCCGCTGACAATGGTCACATCGTAAGGCACAGCTGTCTTTTCAGCCATCTTGTCCAAGGTCCCGATAATGTCATCCGCCTCATACTGAGCTAAGTCATAGAAGTGAATGCCTAGGTGCTTCAGCATTTCTCGGATAAAGGGCAGCTGTTCACGAAATTCATCCGGTGTCTTGGCCCGACCTGCCTTATAGTCGGCGTACATCTCGGTCCGGAAGGTCGTCTTGCCAGCATCAAAAGCTACTAGGACATGAGTCGGCTGCACGCGCTCCAAGAGATGATTGAGCATGAGGTGGAAGCCATAAATGGCATTGGTATGCAGGCCCGATGGACTCTTGAAACGGTCAATTTGATTATAAAGCGCAAAAAAAGCGCGAAAAGCAACGGACGAACCGTCGATTAATAATAACTTATTCTTATTTTCCATAGGTTTATTATAACACGAAAGGCGGACAAAGACAGAAAAGGCGGCGTGGAAAATAGGTAGAAAATGAATTGAGATTTAAATTTTGCTATAATCATTTTATGAACAACACCTACTATTTTATCCGTCATGCGCATTCTAACTATACACCTGATGAAATCAACCGACCATTATCAGACAAAGGGCGAGAATCCTTGGCACAGCTTGAATTTTTAGCAGACAAACCCATTACCGCCATTTATTCCAGTCCTTACCGAAGAGCCATCCAAACGGTTGAGCCTTTGGCTCAGAGTCTGAAGCTCGCTATTCAAACCGACAAACGACTAATAGAGCGAAAGCTAAGCAGTCAAGCAATTGCTGACCAAGATTTTGAACAATGCCTCATGCAACTTTGGTCACAGTCGACATTTTCACTTGTCGGTGGCGAGTCTAATCAACAAGCTCAACAGCGAGCCTTAGCTCTGCTTCATGAACTGGAAAGCAAGCATCAAGACGAAGAGATTATTATTAGCTCTCATGGTAACCTTATCTGCATTTTACTAAGTACGTTTGACTCCAACATTGATTATAACTTCTGGCGCAACCTAAGCATGCCAAATGTGCTAGTTTTAGGTAAAAACGAAAAAATCACTCACCTCCCATAAAAGATGGTATCGCCTAGCAAGGCTCGGCTAAATCTTATCGCTCTTATGTGTTATAATAATAAAAACTGGAGGTAAAAGATGTTTCCAATCCGTATTACAACTCTTATGACTGAAGAAGTTTATAAAAGATTTTCATGGGCTATTCTCGTGCGACGAAAAGGATTTGTATTATACATAATCATACTGATAATCGGGCTGTTCACCTACGTAATGCTCGGCCCATTAGAGGAAAAGATAATATCTATCATATTGGCTCCCCCCATTTTCGCCTCTATGTACTATTTTGGCATGAATTATAAGATAAAGAGGGCTTATCAAAAAAATCCTTTATTTCAGAACATGGAGGTCACTCTGATATTTGACAGAGAGGCTTTTGTAGCTCAGAGTAAACGCGGAGAATTTCGCTATACCTATGATGATATTGTCAAGATCATTATGACAAAGCAAGATTTTTATATCTTAATAGGGGAGAGCACTGGTTTCGCAATTGAAAAAGAAAACTGTTCTCCCGAGGCTCTTGAGTTCTTGCTAGAACTTCACATTGAGCATATGTAAAAGAAAAAGCAGGCTAGACTGACAGTAGATCAGTTCTAGTCTGCTTTTTATCTTGTAAATAGTTGCTTGATATCCACCAACTTCTCTATTTTCTGATTGATTTCCGGTCGGTAGTCACAGAAGTTAATGCTCTGGATGCCACTGTTGACTGCAACATCCACGTCCAGCGTCCGATCGCCGATATAGTAGGTCTTCTGCTTATCCAGACCATATTTCTCGAGCAGATAGTCAACCCCTTCTGGGTGGGGCTTGCGCTCAAAGCCGTTGGCTGTTGTGATGATTTCTGTAAAATAGTCATGAATGTCCAAGTCTTGCAAAATTTGATGGGCATTGATTCCTTTATGGGTATAGACGAACTGGGCAATGCCCTGCTCTTCAGCCCAGGCCAGTATCTCCGCAGCTCCTTCCATCAGATGGACCTGAGCATTTTTCTCCTTTAGGCTTGCCCCACGGAAGGCATTCATCTCAGCAGCGTCCAGCCCTTTCTCAGATGCCACTTTTTCCAAGAGTTTCTGGACAGAGTGCTTTAGGATATAGCTGTGAATACTCGCCCTGTCGAAGTCTAGACCATAGTGAGCATAGGTTTCTTCAATTCCTGCCAAAATAGCATCGTAGGAGTCCAGCAAGGTGCCGTCCAAATCCCAAATAAACGCTTTTGTCATGTGAATTCCCTCATTTTTCTGTCAAATAAAACCTTTAAAAATAGCCAGCGGAAGCCATTGTCCAAGAGCATCCCAGTCCAGACCCCTGGCAGACCCAAGCCAAAGGTCACACCCAGCAAGTAACCGGCAATAATGCGAATCAGCCACATGCCAACAGTCGTGGCATAAAAGGGCAGTCTGGAATTGCCCAGACCCTGCCAGATAGCTGTGTAAATCACGGTTCCGACTGCCATGGGAGTTCCCAGCAGGGAGAAAAGCATGACTGAAAGACTGGCTGTGATAGCTCCGCTATTGTCCGTATAGAGCAAGGTCAGTGGCCGACCAAAAACGAAAATTCCTAGAGCCACGGGCAGCATGCAAGCAAAAGACAGCCAGAAGGTCCGCTGACGAATCAGACCGACCTCTTTCATATCTCCCTCACCTACTGCATGGCCTACCAGCATGACTGTTGCTGTTGCGACCCCAAAGATTGGCATATAGTTAAACTGAGTCAGGACTTCACCGATGGCATTCCCCGCTACTGCGTCTGTCCCAAAGACGACCACAATGGCGATAATAACTACATCACCTGCCCGCATCATGAGCCGCTCTCCAGCAGCTGGCAGAGACAGGCGCAAGAGCTCTCCATCTAAGCCCCAGCGCCAGCGAATTGTGGACAAATCCAGCTCCCGCCAGAGAATCAGCACACCGACCAAACGAGCCAGCACCGTCCCCAACGCTACACCGATAATACCAAGCCGAAAGACGTAAATCCCCAGACCGGAAAAGAGAGCATTGAGGACATTGGTCAGAAGACTGACATACATGGGAAATCTAGGATTGCGCGTAACCCGCACTAGAGCCCCAAAGGAAGTCATCAAGCCAAGCAGAACAATAGTCCCACCAACCAGAGCCAGATATAGACCGCCTGCTTCAGCCACCGCCTTTTCCGTCCCCAGAAGGTCCAGCATCTGCCTGCCAAAGAGTAGGGAAACGAGGCCTAGCAGAAGACTCAGAAGCAGCGTCAGCTTGATAGCCTCAGCTGTATGATAGGCCAGACGCTCCTTGTCCCCCTGAGCCAGAGTCTTGGAGATGAGACTGGAAATAGCAGCCCCCAGCGCGATAAAGATCGCCTGATAAATCGTAATGATGTTGCCGGCCACCGAGACACCAGAGATTGCAATCAGCCCAAGACTGGCCACCAGATAGCTGTCGACCATTCCCATGAGCATCTGCAAAAAATTCTCCGCCATAGCCGGCAAGGCGATATTCATGATTTTTTTATAAGTCGTCATTGTCTGAAAATCTCCTGCATTTGTATATCCTTTCTTACTTAAGATTTCCACCCTCCATCATAGAGAATAGAAAGCGGTGGGACTATTGTCCTACCGCATATGAATCTCCTATCACAAAAGCTCGTTTTAAGCACAAACTCCCACACTATACTACTTCGCATTCCCAAGCTTAATGAATATCTTCACTCCTCAACAAAGAGTCCCAAGATATGGACATTATCTGCGACGGAAACGAAGGCAGCTGGATCTGTATGTTTCATGATTTGCTTGAATTCATTAAACTCAGCTCGGGTGATAACCGTCACCAGAACAGCTTTTTTCTCATGATTATAAGTTCCCTCAGCGCCATGGATTACTGTCGCCCCACGATGCAGCTTGTTGTGAATCTTATCAATCACCTTGTCCGGATGGCTGGTGATAATCATAGCCTGCATGCGTTTCTGCTTGGTAAAGACCGCATCCGTCACTCGGCTAGACACAAAAATAGTAATCATGGAGTACAGCGCATACTCCCAGCCAAAGGTCAGACCCGCAATCAGCATAATAATTCCATTAACAATCAAGGAAATATTCCCGACATTCCTGCCCGTTTTTTTTCGAACAGTCAGACTGACAATATCAGTTCCACCGCTCGAAATGCTGGACTTAAGGGCAAAGCCAATCCCCGTTCCCATGACCACACCGCCGAAAAGGGCGTTGATAATAGGATTATCAGTCAAGGTCACTTCTGGCACAAACTGGATAAAAAGTGAGCTCATGGTAACCGTGATAAAGGTGAAAATGGTAAACTTATGCCCAATCTGGTACCAGGCCAGGATCATCAGCGGAATATTGATGGCGTAAAAAGTCACAGAAACCGGAATGGTAAAACCTAAGAAACGAGTACTGAGGGCAGTAATGACCTGCGCCAGACCAGTCGCCCCGCTGGAATAAACATGCCCCGGCTGAAAGAAGAAATTAACTGCGACAGCTGACAAAAAGCCATAGACAAGCGAGGCGGAAATCTTCTCATCGTACTTCTCACGTGAGATACTCTTTAAAGACCGCAAAATCTTAAAATTATAAGCAAACCTGCGGACATAATAGCGAAAGAGTTTGTAAAAATTAGTCTTCTTCATGTGCTTCCACTTGTAAACTTAATTCCTCTAGTTGAGCTACCGACACTGGACTAGGTGCCTGTGTCATTGGATCAGAAGCCTTATTATTTTTCGGAAAGGCGATGACTTCGCGGATATTTTCTTCACCAGCCAAGAGCATCACAAAGCGGTCCAAGCCCAGAGCCAAGCCACCATGCGGTGGAAAACCATAGTCCATAGCCTCCAAAAGGAAGCCAAACTGCTCAGCAGCTTCTTGAGCTGAGAAGCCAAGTGCCTTGAACATCCGCTCCTGCAAGTCTTTCTGGTTGATCCGAAGACTGCCGCCGCCCAGTTCATAGCCATTGAGGACGATATCATAGGCCACAGCCCGCACCTTGCTCAGGTCGCCTTCCAGCTCTTGCTCAGAATCTTTCTGAGGCAGGGTAAAAGGATGGTGGGCACTCATGTAGCGCCCCTCTTCTTCTGACCATTCAAACATGGGCCAGTCCACCACCCAAAGGTAGTTAAATGTATCTTGGTCAATCAAGTCCAGCTCTTTGGCCAAGCGTACACGAAGAGCTCCCAAAGCAGCGTTTGCCACTTCCAAAGTATCAGCCACAAAGAGAATTAGGTCATTATTTTCAAGCTGTAAAGCCTCTGTCAATTGACTTGTCAAGTCTGTCAAGAACTTAGCAACTGGACCAGTCAGCTCACCATCAGCCACTTTCACCCAAGCAAGACCCTTAGCACCATGCTGTTTCGCTTGCTCTGTCAGCTTATCGATATCCTTACGAGAGTATTTATCTGCAGCATTTTTCACCACGATTGCCTTGACAGCTGGAGCTTCTGAAAAGACCTTGAAGTCAACTCCCTTGACAAGCTCTGTCAAGTCCTGCAACAACATCTCAAAACGAGTATCAGGCTTATCAACCCCATAAAGAGCCATGGCATCATCATACTTCATACGAGGGAAAGGCAGAGAAACCTCAATACCTTTGGTCTCCTTCATAACACGAGCAATCAAGCCCTCTGTAATGTCCTGAATCTCCTGATCAGACAAGAAAGAAGTCTCCAAGTCCACCTGAGTAAACTCTGGCTGACGGTCACCACGCAAGTCCTCGTCACGGAAGCATTTAACAATCTGGTAATAACGGTCAAAACCAGCGTTCATCAAGAGCTGCTTGGTAATCTGCGGACTTTGTGGCAGAGCGTAAAAATGCCCCTGATGAACCCGGCTAGGCACTAAGTAATCACGCGCTCCTTCCGGCGTTGACTTAGATAGGAAAGGTGTTTCCACATCAAGAAACTCCAACTCATCTAGATAATTGCGGATAGAGTGAGTGACCTTGGCACGGAGCTTGAAGTTTTCCAGCATCTCTGGCCGGCGCAAGTCCAGATAACGGTAGCGCAACCGCGTATCGTCATTCACCTCGATGCCGTCTTTGATTTCAAAAGGCGTCGTCTTGGCTGTATTTAAGACAGTCAGGCTTTCCACATGTAGCTCCACGCTTCCTGTCGCCAGCTTGTCATTGGCCTGCTCACGCGCAGCCACCTTACCTGTCACTTCCAGCACATACTCACTGCGCAGGCTTTCTGCTGTCGTCATGATCTCTGCAGCCACTGTCTCAGGATTGATGACTAGCTGCATAATGCCTTCGCGGTCGCGCAAATCAATGAAAATCAGACCGCCCAAATCCCGACGGCGGGCTACCCAGCCCTTTAAAGTGATTTCCTGACCAACATGCTCCTTGCGAACACGCCCAGCATACATAGAACGTTTCATCTTTACTCTCCAAATTTTTAATTCTGTTACTATTTTACCACAAAGCGCCTAAGAAAGCCCTTCTATCCATTCTTTTTCTGAAAAATATTAAAGCTTCACATGACTAATGCTGACAGTTGTGACAAAAGGCCTGAGGCAAAGACCCCAGACCCACTGTCTACTCTATAGATTATTCCTTTTTCTTGCGATCCTCATAGAGACTAGGCGCAAATGCTTTTGTCACCATGGCCGTCACGAAGCGAAAAACTCCCGCTGCCAGACCAAAAATCGGCGCCAAAGCACGGAAGAAAAAATCCCCCCGCATAAAATAACAAAGCAGCCCTGTAATCACAAAGATAGCCAAGCCCTGTACCACAACCACCAATAATATTTTCTTCATCATTCCCTCAACTTTCTATAGACTATTATAGCATAAGCCATCTGGGTTTCTATAAACAAATTTGTTTATAGAAACCTAAAAATAGATCTAACATCAGAGCTGGATTCAAAAAGCTAAGGAGAATCCTTAGCTAAATAAATTAAATCTTTGATTTATCAGATGATGAAGATGAACTTGAGTCAGATTTTGACCCAGAATCAGTTGTTTTATTACCTTTACGTGTTTCAGCATCATTAGACGAATACTCATTCACAAAAATAGATTTCCGTAATTCAAGGAAGCTCTCATCAGTAAGAATGTAGCGACCTTCCTTTGTTTTAGTTAACTCCATTGTAAACTCACGAGGTTCAATGTAACCAAAGTCCTCATTCATACGATCAAAGGCATAGTAGAAAAGGAAGTTATTAAGTAGAGCTAGACGTTTTTCAAGATCTGGATTAGTCGAATCTTCCAACTCTTTTACATCTTCAATTCCATTTTCAAAGAGACTCGCTTTAGCAAGATTAATCACATTTGCCAAATCACGAGTTGCAATAGCACGAGACTTAAATGTTACTGTTGCAGTCTCTTCATCATCCTCAACACCAGTAATCTCGAAGTCATCCCCAATAGTTGCCAAGACTTTAAAGCGAGCCTGATCAAACAACTCTAATGTTTTTGATGGAGTAAATGATTCAGTCTTTAAATCAATAGTATAATCTTCTTCTGGCGTATATTTGGATATGTTTTCGTCTACGTAGGCTTGAGAAATTCCTTTCTTCCATTTGTCAACAGAAGTCCCCATTAAGGTTGTAAAACCTGAAGAATGATCTGTAAAGACTGCTCGCAGAATGATATCGGCATCTTTCTCAATTCGCTTTTCATTCGTTTCTTTCTCAGATGAGGATGAAGATGATTGCTCTGTCTTCATATCTTCTGATTTTTTCTTCTCTGACTTTGGTAGCATTGAGCAAGCTCCAAGCAAAAGAACACAGGCAGGCAATACACCAAATTTAAGGATTTTTCTCATTGTTTCTCCTTTTAAATTAATAGAATATGACTATTATACCAAAATATTATCCACTTGTTGCTTTATATCATATCCCTGTGACAAAACTGTAACATTCTCTTTGTAAAACAAAATTATATACTTTGCTTAAAACCCCAATTTTTCAAAAATACGCTGATAGTTTTCTTGGATTTGGTCTAGGCTAACAGTAATCTCCTCACGATTATAATTGTTCTTAACAGTCACCTGACCGCTCTCCACTTCGCTTTCACCCAAGGTGATAAGAGTTTTGGCTTTAAAGATATCAGCCGACTTAAACTGAGCCTTGAGCTTGCGGTCTAGATAATCTCTTTCTGCCGCAAATCCTTGTGCGCGGAGAGCCTGCACTAACTCCAAAGCTCTGCCATTGGCACCAGCTCCTAAAACAGCTACATAAACATCCAGAGCGGTTTCAATCGGCAGCTCTACTCCTTGCTTGTCAAGTACGAGAAGTAGGCGTTCTAAGCCCATACCAAAGCCAACACCTGGCGTTTCAGGGCCACCAAAGTAAGCCACCAGCCCATCATAACGGCCGCCAGCACAAATAGTCAGCTGACTGCCAGCCACCTCTGTCGTAAATTCGAAAATTGTGTGATTGTAGTAGTCCAAGCCACGGACCATGTTGGTATTGATAATATAAGGAATCTGCAAGGTCTCCAGCATGGAGCGAACGGCCGCAAAGTAAGTACTACTCTCCTCATCCAGATAGTCCAGAATAGACGGTGCACCTTCTACTGCCGCCTTGTCTTCGGGTTCCTTAGAATCCAGCACACGCAGCGGATTCTCCTCCAAGCGACGTTGGCTATCTGCTGAGAGACTAGCCTTCAGTGGAGTCAGATAATCAATCAAGGCCTGACGGTAAGCAGCTCTGCTCTCAGGATTCCCCAGCGAGTTAAGCTCCAAGCTGACATTGGTAATGCCGATATCCTTGAAAAATTGAGCTGCCATAGCAATCATTTCCACATCTGTAGCAGGGTTGCTAGAGCCAAAACACTCTGCTCCAATCTGGTGAAATTCCCGCAGACGGCCAGCCTGAGGCCGCTCATAGCGGAACATAGAGCCCATATAGTAGACTTTGACAGGCTTTTGCACTTCAGGAGCAAAAAGCTTATTCTCCACATAAGAACGCACCACGGGTGCTGTTCCCTCTGGACGCAGAGTAATATGGCGGTCGCCCTTGTCATAGAAGTCATACATTTCCTTGGTCACAATGTCTGTCGTATCCCCGACCGAGCGGCTGATGACCTCATAGTGCTCAAAAATCGGCGTGCGGATTTCGCCGTAATTGTATTTTTTAAATGTCTTGCGGGCAAAGTCTTCTACATACTGCCACTTGGCTGATTCTTGAGGAAGAATGTCCTGAGTTCCTTTAGGTTTTTGTAATTTCATCTTCTGACCTCCGCCTTCTTTAGTACTTATATTCTATCATAAGTCCCCCATTTTGAGGAGTCCGAAAGGGATTTTTCGTTTGGCAGAACTAAATCCGTTTTCATGTTCCAAAATAGCTTGAAAAAAAGTCTGAATTGTGAGAAAATAAAAACAATTCAAGTCAGATAGAAGGGGATAGCCATGAGAGACGATATCAAAATCAATGACCGAGCAGCTGCAATTCAGGATAAATTGGTGGAGAAGCTCGAGCGTATTTACGATCCGGATGTAGAGCTGGATGTCTATAACTTAGGGCTGATTTATGAAATTAACTTAGACGAAAATGCCCACTGCAAGGTTGTTATGACCTTTACTGATACAGCCTGTGACTGTGCTGAGAGTCTGCCCATCGCCATTATGGACTCTCTTAAAAAAATAGATGAGATTGAAAGTGCCTCTGTCGAGGTTACTTGGTCTCCTGCTTGGAAAATCACCCGTATCAGCCGCTTCGGTCGCATTGCCTTGGGAATCAGTCCTAGATAAGAAGATGATTCGTTTATCAGCATTTAAAACAAAAACACCAAACCCGCTAGAAAAACTAGCGGGTTCTTTTTTTTCATATATAGGCTATTTCTTGCCGGTTTCTTCTGGTTTCCAGAAGTCAGTAACAGCACCTTTAGCGGCAGAGGATACCATGTGAGCATATTTACCAAGTACCCCGCGACTATAAAGCGGTGGAATAGTCGTTTCTGCCTGACGTTTCGCCAGCTCTTGGTCAGAGACAGCCATGGTAATTTCCTTGGTATCTTGGTCAACCGTGACCATATCGCCTGTACGGAGATAGGCAATCGGGCCACCATCCTGGGCTTCTGGAGCAATGTGTCCGACAACCAAGCCGTAAGTACCACCTGAGAAGCGACCGTCTGTTAGAAGGGCTACCTTGTCTCCTTGACCTTTCCCTACGATGATAGAAGAAAGTGACAGCATTTCTGGCATACCAGGGCCACCCTTTGGTCCAACGTAACGAACTACAACCACATCGCCATCGACTACTTCATCGGCCAGTACCGCATCAATAGCAGCTTCTTCTGAGTCAAAGACCTTAGCCGGTCCCACGTGACGGCGTACTTTAACACCAGAAACCTTAGCAACAGCACCATCTGGAGCCAGATTACCATGCAAGATGATAAGCGGACCGTCTGCACGTTTTGGATTTTCAAGCGGCATAATGACCTTTTGACCTGGTGTCAGATCAGCAAATTCCTCCAGGTTTTCCGCTACCGTCTTACCTGTACAAGTAATGCGGTCACCATGCAGGAAGCCGTTCGCCAATAGATACTTCATCACAGCCGGCACTCCACCAACCTCATAAAGGTCTTGGAAGACATACTGACCGGACGGTTTCAAGTCAGCCAAATGCGGTACCTTCTCTTGAATGACATTAAAGTCATCAAGCGTCAGCTCAACATTGGCCGCATGCGCCATGGCCAGCAAGTGCAGAGTAGCATTGGTAGAACCGCCTAGAGCCATGGTCACTGTGATTGCATCTTCAAAGGCTTCACGTGTCAAGATATCAGACGGCTTCAGCCCCATTTTCAGCATTTTCACGACGGCACGGCCAGCTGCTTCGATATCCTCTTGCTTGTCTTTAGACTCAGCAGGGTGAGAAGAAGAACCTGGCAGGCTCATGCCCAGAACTTCAATAGCCGTCGCCATAGTATTGGCCGTATACATACCGCCACAGCCACCAGGGCCAGGGCAGGCATTACACTCAATGCGCCGCACTTCCTCAGCTGTCAAGTCACCATGATTCCATTTTCCGATTCCTTCAAAGACTGAAACCAAGTCAATATCCTTGCCGTCCAGATTCCCCGGTGCAATTGTTCCGCCGTAGGCAAAGACAGCAGGAATATCCATATTAGCAATGGCAATCATGGAGCCTGGCATATTTTTATCACAGCCCCCGATAGCTACAAAGGCATCCACGTTATGCCCACCCATTGCAGCCTCGATGGAGTCTGCGATGATGTCGCGTGAGGTCAGAGAGAAGCGCATCCCTGGCGTCCCCATGGCAATCCCGTCCGCAACCGTAATAGTCCCGTACTGAACAGGCCAAGCGCCCTCTGCTTTAATGCCTTCCTTGGCCAGCTTGCCCAAGTCATGCAAATGGATGTTACAAGGTGTATTTTCCGCCCAAGTGGAAATCACCCCAACAATAGGCGTTTCAAAATCTTTATCAGTCATCCCCGTCGCGCGAAGCATGGCACGGTTAGGAGATTTAACCATACTGTCATAAATCTTACTTCTGTGACGAATGTCCTTATCTGTCATATCTTTCCCTTTCATTGCTGTAATCTTTGTGCTTTATTATACCACACTTAGGCTGCATTTTACAGAGGAAAATTTTTAAATTTTCAGAAGATTGGGAAAATATAGAGGTGGATTTGAAACTTTTGCCTATCAAGCAAAAAGAAGACAACTAGAAGCTCAGGGGTGTTTCAAAAAGAAGAAAAAAATCTGTCAAGTAACTTTACTTTACAAAAAAGTTTTGTTATACTGTTAAAGTTGATGAAAATCATCAAATTGAATCGAATTCACAATCTAAAAGGAGAAACAAACAATGGCAGTACCTGCACGTCGCACTTCCAAAGCGAAGAAAAACAAACGCCGCACTCACTACAAAGTGACAGCTCCAACTGTAACTTTTGACGAAACTACTGGTGATTACTCACGCTCTCACCGTGTATCCCTTAAAGGATACTACAAGGGCCGTAAGATTGCCAAAGCTGCTGCAGAAGAATAATAGAAGGGAGCTACCATGCGCGTAAATATCACACTTGAACACAAAGAATCTGGTGAACGCTTGTACCTTACTTCTAAAAACAAACGCAACACACCAGACCGTCTTCAATTGAAGAAATACTCACCAAAACTTCGCAAGCACGTTGTGTTTACAGAAGTGAAGTAAGCATTCAATACGAATCAATACAGAAGAAAAACGCTGATTTCAAGCGTTTTTTCTTTTTGCCAAATGCGATATATTGCACTGTATTTCAATTCAAACTCTACCTTTTTCTCTACCTTTTTTAGATAAATATATCATCTGGATATTGAAGTTAAGCCCTGCTA
>NZ_CAUTAP010000025.1:0-15250 GCF_963536705.1 uncultured Streptococcus sp.
ACTGAAGCATTTACTGATTCAAGGTAAGCTTCAACTGTCTTGCTGTCATCCATGATGTAGACTTGTGCAAGAAGTGTGTATGCTTGGTCAACTTTAGTGTTGTCAAGCATGAAGCGATCCATTTTACCTGGGATGATTTTATCCCAGATTTTTTCTGGTTTACCTTCAGCTGCCAATTCAGCCTTGATATCTTCTTCAGCTTGAGCAACCACTTCGTCAGTCAATTGTGCTTTTGAACCGTATTTCAAGTGTGGAAGAGCTGGTTTACCAACCATTGCACGGCTTTCGTTATCTTGATCGATGACATGGTTCAATTGAGCCAATTCATCTTTGACAAATTGCTCATCCAATTCTTTGTATGAAAGAACAGTTGGTTTCATCGCAGCGATGTGCATAGAGATTTGCTTAGCAAGAGCATCGTCTCCACCGTCAATAACTGAGATAACTCCGATACGGCCACCGTTGTGTTGGTAAGCACCAAAGTGTTGAGCATCTGTCTTTTCAATCAAAGCAAAGCGACGGAAAGAGATCTTTTCTCCGATAGTTGCAGTTGCAGATACGTATGCAGCTTCAAGAGTTTCACCTGAAGGCATTGTCAAAGCAAGTGCTTCTTCGTTGTTAGCTGGTTTGCCTTCAGCGATTACTTTCGCAGTAGCATTTACCAAGTCAACAAATTGAGCATTTTTCGCAACAAAGTCAGTTTCAGCATTTACTTCAACAACAGCGGCAACATTACCGTTTACGTAAACACCTGTCAGACCTTCAGCGGCAACACGGTCAGCTTTCTTAGCTGCTTTTGCCATACCTTTTTCGCGAAGCAATTCAATCGCTTTTTCGATGTCACCATCAGTTTCAACAAGTGCTTTCTTAGCGTCCATGACACCAGCACCAGATTTTTCACGCAATTCTTTGACAAGCTTAGCTGTAATTTCTGCCATTTTTCTTCTCCTATTTTTTAATGTAAATAAAGGAGCTGGGCTGAGCCCTGCCCCTTTAGGTTAGTTTACTGATTATTCGTTTGAACCTTCAACAACTTCAACGATTTCTTCGATAGAATCTGCTTGAGTCTCAGTTGCAGCCAATTCTGCTTCTACTGATTCAACGCTATCTTCACCTTGACGGCCTTCGATAACTGCATCAGCCATTTTCGCAGTGATTAATTTAACCGCACGGATTGCATCGTCGTTAGCTGGGATAATCACATCGATATCATCAGGATCAGTGTTAGTATCAACCATAGCAACCACTGGGATACCTAATTTCTTAGCTTCCTTAACAGCGATTTGCTCTTTATGAGGGTCAACTACGTACATCACATCTGGGATACGAGGCATATCTTCGATACCACCCAAGAATTTTTCAAGACGAGCGCGTTGTTTGTTGAGAAGAGCGACTTCTTTCTTAGGAAGAACTTCGAAAGTTCCGTCTTCTTCCATACGTTTGATTTCTTTCAAACGAGCCACACGTTTTTGGATAGTAGACCAGTTTGTAAGAGTTCCACCCAACCAACGGTGGTTGATGAAGTATTGACCTGAACGTTCTGCTTCTTCTTTGACAGCGTCAGCAGCTTGCTTCTTAGTACCAACGAAGAGGATAACTGCATCGTTAGCAGCAGCATCACGCATAAAATCGTAAGCTTGGTCAGCATACTTTACAGTTTGCTGCAAGTCGATTACGTGGATACCGTTACGCTCAGTGAAGATGTACTTAGCCATCTTAGGATTCCAGCGACGAGTTTGGTGACCAAAGTGAACACCAGCCTCAAGAAGTTGTTTCATTGAAATTACTGCCATGAGTAAATTCTCCTTTTTTGTTTTTTCCTCTTTTAGATTTCAGCTCGCAGGACCACCCGAGGGCAACAGTCCCACAATTCATCTAAAATGAGTATTTCGCCATTTACACGGCACCCACTATTATAACAAAAGCGCAGCTCTTTGACAAGGTGTTTGCCAGATTTTCTGCCACTAAGTATGAATTCTACTTCTCAGCTGAACATTTGTTCCCGAAGCGTTCAGAATGGCAGCGTCTAACATTTTCTGTTTTGACTATGAAAGACTCTTGACGAAAGCAAGTATTTACGATAGAATAATAAGAGTTGTGGCGGTATAGCCAAGTGGTAAGGCACGGCTCTGCAAAAGCTTGATCGTCGGTTCAAATCCGTCTACCGCCTTCATAAATATATTTCTAGAAGCCCACCAAAGGGCTTTTTTAATTTCATCTCCTATTGTTTCTAGCAAATTTTGCTGATATAATGTTGATTGTAAAAATATCATTCATCATCAGCGAAAGGAAAAAAGATTAATTATGAAAAAAGTCAGCTTCTATGCCCTCAGCCTTCTCTCTCTGCTAGCTCTCTCAGCCTGCATGCCTGCCAAGCAGACGCAGCAAAGAAAAAAGACACCTAGCTCCCTCAAAGCTTCGAAAAGTTCATCTTCTAAGGAAACATCCAGCAAGTCATCTAGCACCTATGAAAGTAAAGATGAGGTGTTTCGAAAACGTGCTACCTTTGATCCAGATGATGCTTCTTCGCTGCAGGATGTACCAGATGCAGCTTCTATCCCTGAATTAGAAAAAATAAGAAATTTTCATATTTCCACTGGCTTTGTCATTCAGGTAAACGGAGAGGATATCAATGGTGACAAACCTAAAACGTCTTACGATGAAGTAACAGCAGCGCTAGGCCAACCTACATTCAGCACTGATGAGAATGACCCTGGCAACTCTGTCAACATCTGGCACACAGACAACGGAGACATTATGTGCTACTTTACCAATAATGTCCTAACAAATTTGAGTTTTAGGTTAAAAGACGCTCAACCAGCCAAAAGCAGCTATTCTAGCATCACCACATCCGACACTCCCAAGACAGCTTTCGACAAGCTTGGTCGTCCGGAAATGATTATGCGTTCAGAGCGCGATACAACCTTTGTCTATAAAAATTCCAATGACGAACAGTTTAGTTTCTCTACTCAGAACAATCAAATCGTTGGGGTAATGTCTACCTATCAAATGAAACAAACCAAAGACATTATTGACTCCGTCATTAAGGATAAGTAATCTTCTAATCAGTTCCAAAAACATAAAAATCCAAGATCTTTTTCAGTCTTGGATTTTATTTTTGACGAGGGCAGCGAAGAGTCACCCCCCTGCTTCGTCAATTAAAGCTCTGCAATCTGGCTAAGATTAACTTCGGCCACAGTGTCATTGCCAAACATGGAAATAATCATCTTGACCTTGTTATTATCAATCTCAGTAATCTTACCTGTATAGTCAGTAAAGGCACCATCAATGATACGAACAGTATCACCAACCTTGACATCCAAGTCAAATTCCTGCACTGTTTGGCCCATGGAGATGAGAATGTTGCGAATCTCTTCTTCCAAAAGTGGCGTTGGTTTAGAGCGGTTTCCGTGCGATCCGACAAATCCTGTTACATTCGGAGTATTCCGCACGACAAACCAGGCTTCGTCTGTCATTACCATTTCCACCAAAACATAACCAGGGAAGCGATTTTCTTCGATTTCCTTGGTCTTGCCATTTTTCTCGACTTGCACGGTCTGAGTAGGGATTTCCACGCGCAAGATATTTTCCAGCATATTATAAGTCTGAGCGCGCTGCAAAAGATTTTCTTTTACTTTGTTTTCATAGCCTGAATAGGTCTGCAGTACAAACCAACCTTTGTCAAAACTGTCCATGAGTTCATCCTTTCCTAAATAAAAAAGCCTGCGGGCTTCTGCTTCTTTCTAGCCCTATTATACCATAATTTCCCCAAATGCAAAGGAATTTAATAACTATTTTCCTGACAAATCAAAGCCTTTTAATTCTGCCCAAAAATTCTTGAATCAGTGTTGTCTAGTATGAGAAATTTTTATTTCAATCGATGAATTATAGATAGATTTAATTTTTTTGAAGCTGACTAAAATTATCCGCTAGTAAATAAGGACATACGTCAAAAGTCCCACCTACTCACAATAGGTGGGACTTTGAATGATATACCTGTCGCAGTATTCTTTTCTATTTCTACTTCAGTTATTAAGAGAAAATATTCAGAATCTGGAAAAGACCGCTTGCCACTACTTTGTCAAAGATATAGATGATTACTACAAAGAATGCAGTGTATTCCATGACAGAAATAAAATCTGTCCATCTTTCTTTTCGTGTAGGCCAAGTTGTATCTTTCAATAATTTAAAAACATCTTTAAAAAATTTCACAACAATCTCCTATCTAGTTTCTTTATGCAGGGTGTATTTACTGCAATGCTTACAAAATTTATTAACTTCTAAACGCGTTGGTTTTGGAGTGCTACTGAGCTTAACCGAGTAGTTCCTAGAACCACAGACTGTACACGCTAGACTCGCTTTTTTTAATGCCATAACGCCTCCATCTTTCTTATTATAGCAGGATTCTATGCTTTTGACAAGTCGTTCAGCTCTTTTAAATCCTATTGAAACCAGCTGGTAACAGTATCCCAGAGATTCTTAGCTTTCTCAGGAATACCAGTGTCATCAATGGCTTTCTTGGCTTCATCCACCAGATTTTGAGCTCGGTCCTGAACGTCCTGCAGGAAGTCTTTGTTTTCAGTTGTAGTACCCGTTTCCTCCGTACCATAGGTGTCCACAGGGGCAATGCCGTTGGCAGCATAGGCATTCTTCTGCCCTTCAAAGGAAGTTCCTTCTGTATATGGCAGAATACTATTGGCAACATTTCGGAAAACCGCCGAGGCTTCATTCGCACTGGTTCCAGTCAGATAGTGGGTTTCATCAGTTTTTGGAAAGCCTAGCCACTGGCTGATAACCACATCCGGCGTATAACCAATAACCCATTGGTCACCAGATAGATCTGGGTTAAAGTCCGTTTCAGTCGTACCGGTCTTACCAGCCATAGTATAGCCATACGGAGCCGCATAGATACCTGTACCGTTCGAGAAAGTCCCCAGCATCATGCTGTTCATCTTGTCAGTCGTTGAGCTATTGAGGACCCGGGTAGAGGTTTGACGATGGGTCTTGACAACCTGACCGCTGGCATTTTCAATTTTTGTAATGAGATGGGCATCATTCATCACACCGCCATTGGCAAAGACTGAATATGCCTGCGCCATCTGCATTGGATTGGTTGTAACTCCGCTTCCTAGAGCCACGCCCAAGGTCTTATCAACCTTGTCCATATTCAGACCAAACTTTTTCCCGTACTCAAAGGCTTTGTTAATGCCTAACTCATCTACAGTTGAAACAGCTGGAATGTTCAAAGATTCTGCCAAGGCTTGATACATTGGAACTTTAGGGGAGCTTTGGATATTGCCGTAGTTGTTGATAGTATAGTCGCCAAAGGTGGTTCTGGTATTATCCAGCTCCTTATCTGTCGGCCAACCAGCAGCGACGGCTGGACTGTAAGCAACCAAGGGCTTGATAGTAGAGCCGGGGCTGCGAGAAGACTGGGTTGCATAGTTAAAGCTTCTGAAGGTCGAGCCTTCTGCACTATTGACTCGCCCGACTAGTGCTCGCACACCGCCGGTTTTTGGATCCAAGGCAACACTGCCCGACTCAGCCATAGTGCCATCTTCTGCTACAGGAAAGAGAGAGACATTGCTGTAAATAACCTGCATGCTGGCTTGGTAGTTCTGATCCAGTTCAGTATAAATGCGGTAGCCATTATTAACAATCTCTTCTTCAGTCAAGCCGTAGTCATTGACAGCTTCATTGATGACCGCATCGAAATAGGATGGATAGCGATAGTCTTCTGACTTACCGGCATAAGCATCAACCAGCTGGCCACCGATTCCTACAGCGGCAGCCTGATCGGCCGTCCCCTGATCGATAAAGCCTGCAGCAACCATATTTTGCAGCACCGTATTACGACGATTGGTCGCATTTTCAACTGAATACAGCGGATTATAAATCTCCGGTCCCTTGAGCATACCAGCCAGAACAGCCGACTGGTCCAGACTAAGCTGACTAGCCGAAACTCCGAAATATTTCTTAGAGGCATCCTCCACACCCCAGACCCCATTCCCAAAGTAGGAATTATTGAGGTACATGGTCAGGATTTCCTGCTTGCTGTATTTCTTATTGATTTCCAGAGCCAGGAAAAATTCCTTGGCCTTCCGCTCAATGGTCTGGTCCTGAGACAGATAGGCATTCTTGGCCAGCTGCTGGGTGATGGTAGAACCCCCACCCGAGCGACCAGCTGTCAAAATAGCCAAGATAAAACGACTGTAGTTAATCCCGCCATTCTCATAGAAAGTCCGGTCCTCTGTCGCGATGACAGCATTCTGCAAGTCTTGACTAATCTCGGTCAGCTCAACATAAGTTCCTTTCTGACCAGACAAGCTTCCCGCTTCATTGCCATCCTTGTCAAAGATGAGCGTGGTAGCTTTGAGGGCATTCTGCAAATCCTTGACATTGGTTGTCTTAGCCACATAAAAGAGATAGCCGCCGACCACCAGACCAAAGGTCAAGCCGAGAATCAGGAATATCTTGGTCAGATGAAACCTGCGCCAAAAACGGCGGATAGGGTGCTGAGAGAGAGGTTTCTTCTTGGTCTTGCCCGAACGGCTGAGACCAGACTTAGCCTGCTCTTCTGTCAGCTCTACCTCCTCTGCTGCTTCTTTTTGAGGTTTCTGTATAGTAAAATAATCTACTAACTTTTCAAACAAATCTTTTAAATTCTTCATAAACCTTATTTTATCACCTTATTTAGGTGCAGACAAGAAAGTACCCTATTTCCTGTCTGATTTTTAGTTATTTTTAAGAAAAAGGGTATATTAAATAGCCGTTTAAAAGCCTCTGCAGCAAGTCTTATCCGACACTGCCTATTTTCAAAGTTCTGGCTTTCTGCTACAATAAATGTATGAAATTTACACTCACTATCCCAGATGGACTGCCCGCTATGACAGTCAAAGAGCTGCTGGAAGAACAATTTCTCATTCCACGAAAAATCCGTCATTTTCTGCGGACCAAAAAACATGTGTCCGTCAACGGTCTAGCTATCAACTGGCAGACTGTAGTCAAACCTGGAGATGATATCTGCCTGATATTTGACGAGGAGGATTATCCTCAAAAGACAATCTTATTTGGAAATGGCGAACTCGTAGAAGAGCTCTACCAAGACCAACACCTCATCATCGTCAATAAACCTGAGGGTATGAAAACCCATGCTAATGAACCAACAGAGCTAGCCCTGCTTAATCATGTTTCTGCCTATGTCGGCGAGACCTGCTATGTCGTTCACCGGCTGGATAAAGAAACCAGCGGTGCTGTCCTCTTTGCCAAGAATCCCTTTGTCCTGCCCATCCTCAATCGACTGCTGGAAAAGCGAGAAATCAGCCGCGAATATTGGGCTCTGGTCCAAGGCAAGTTCCTAGCTAAAAAGCTTATCTATAAAGAAAAGATTGGCCGCGACCGCCATGACCGCAGGAAACGGCTGGTTGACCCCCGAAAGGGACTCTATGCAGAGACCCATGTGACTCGGATCAAGCAATTTGGACAGGCTGCCTTGGTCAAATGCCAACTCAAGACTGGCCGCACCCATCAGATCCGTGTTCATCTAGCTCACCACGGACATCCACTGGTCGGCGATCCCCTTTATCATCCACAGCCCAAAGGGCGGCTTATGCTCCACGCCCATCGGCTGACCTTCACCCACCCTTTTACGCTAGAAAAAATAACAGTCGAAGCCCGCTCTGACAGTTTTGAAAAAGTATTGAGCAGTCTGAACCCAAGATAGACCAAGAAAAGCAACAGTATTCTCTGTTGCTTTTAGTTTGGAGTCAAAGCGAGGATAAGCTATGACAGCTTACATCACTGAGCCGGAAGTGCACTGATAAGTCTGGGCCTGATGGTTTTCTGAAAAGCTATGCTCAGCAAGTAAGACAGTAAGAAAATGATAAAAAAGCCAAAACTATAAATAGTATTCCGAGGCATTATCGACCTGAAAATGAAGATAATAAAAGGATGGATAATATAAATCATGGTGGCGTACTTTTTGGCAATATTATTCAAAATCGGAATATCAATATTGGTCCCATTTCTGACCGCATAGAGGAAAATTGCACTGGAAGACAAAAGGGTACTAGGATAGAGGTCGTACTCCGTACCCATGAAACAGTACTCGAGCAAAATCAAACCCGCTATTCCCAGGCCAATCGCCCATTTCCTGACAGACGACAAGTCGTAGGCTAAAATCCGATCCCGATGCTTGGCAAACTGCATCCCTAGAATGAAAAAGGGAAGACCCATAAACAGGAAGTTGCGATAGTAAAATTCGCTATCTGTATTGAACTCAATACAAAAGGCCAGGACCAACAAGAATAAGGACACACCAAAGCTAGTTAAGCGGTGAAAATGCTTATAAAAAACCAGATAAAGCGTGTAGATATAGGAAATAGCCAGCAAATACCAAGTCGGTGTAGCAGCCGAGCCAATCAAGTCCCTGGGACTGTTAAAGAGGAAAAAGTCCGCAAAATCAGACAGGTTTATAGCTGCCATCTTTTCTGTTAATTCTCTGGTCAGCACTAGGTTGACAAAATGCACAATCGTGTAAAATAGGAGACTGGCAGCTGTCAAAAGGAGCATCTGCTTGAGACGATACTTGACCTTATCTCTGGAAATATTAAAGGAAAAATAGCCCGACAGCATCATGAAAAATGGAACTGCAAAGCGGGCCACAATTTGATAAAAAACGCCAAATTGCCCCGGCAGCAGAAAGTGTAAGGAAACAATACTAAAGCAAGCTAGGGCCTTAAAAGCGTGCAAAGTTGTGTTTTCAGTCTTCATGCAGACATTATAGCATGTTTATTATTACAGCTCATCAAGACCAGATTACACGCCCATTAAAAAACATATCAATTGATGACATTCTTTAAAAAGTTTTGCATCTGTAGGTGAAGACAGCTCTTATATAGAAAAACTCTTCTGCACTATTACAGAAGAGTTTTATTTACCTGACTGATAATTCTACATTAGCCTTCATAGCCATTAGGATTTGAACTTTGCCATCTCCAAGAATCTCGCATCATATCTTGGAGAGTTTTCTCAGCTTTCCAGCCCAAAATGTCATTCGCTTTGCTTGCATCAGCATAGCAAGTCGCCACATCTCCAGGTCGTCTATCCTTGATAG
Source organism: uncultured Streptococcus sp. (assembly GCF_963536705.1). Taxonomy (GTDB): domain Bacteria; phylum Bacillota; class Bacilli; order Lactobacillales; family Streptococcaceae; genus Streptococcus. Next base: position 9,116 of record NZ_CAUTAP010000025.1, read on the forward strand.
CATAAGGAATTTTCACACCATTGACATTTTCAAAGGCCTTAACCATATCCAGTACACTATAACCGATTCCTGTACCAAGATTGAAAACAGCGACGCCCTTGTTTTCTAAATTATGTTTCAAAGCCAAAACATGGCCCTTGGCTAAATCGACTACATGAATATAATCCCGCACCCCTGTACCATCATGCGTATCATAATCGTTTCCGAAAACGCTAAGCTCTTGCAATTTACCGACCGCAACCTGAGTTATATAAGGCATGAGGTTATTAGGAATTCCATTTGGGGCCTCACCAATCAGACCAGACTCGTGAGCACCAATCGGATTAAAATAACGAAGATTAGTCACAGACCAATCTGAATGTGCAAGAGCAAGATCCGTCAAAATCTGCTCCATCATCAGCTTGGTATAACCATATGGATTGATCGCTGAAGTAGATAAATCTTCTGTCAGTGGTGAAATATTATTCATACCATAGACAGTGGCACTAGAACTAAAGATAATATGGTCTACTTTATTCTCTTTCATAACTTCAAGAAGAGCGATAGTGCCACCGACATTATTTTCATAATATTTGAGCGGCTCTTGAACAGACTCTCCTACTGCTTTATAAGCTGCGAAATGGATGACCGCATCAATATGATTCTCTTCGAAAACCCGATTCATAAACTCTTTATCCGAAACGGAACCTTGATAAAAGGAAATTTCTCTGCATATGATAGACTTCAATCTAGCTAGTACTTGGGCGGAGCTATTCGAAAAGTCATCCACGATAATAGCTTCGTAGCCTTCTGCAACTAATTCAACCACTGTATGACTACCTATATAACCTGCTCCTCCTGTAACTAATATTTTTTTCATAATATTTCCCCTCTAGTAAACCCTTAAACTCTCTTTAATTTTGCTAATGCAGTACTTAAATAGCGGCCTTCTCGAAGTTGGCTGCCAATCTGTCTGGCACTTTGCAGCATTTCCTTATATTCTTCCTCTGTCAACGTATCCAACTCAGTTTTTAAATCATATAGAGAAGCAACTGCCAAACCGCATTTCTTTTCTAATATAAAATGAGCCAGAGCCGACTCTTTCCAAACTACTACAGGAAATCCTGCTGCTAAATAAAGAGAAGCTTTATGAGAATTATTAAAACGCAGATAATTTCCATATACTCCACTACAGGTTTCCGCGCTGTCTCCATCCCAGATCAAGCCAAAGCTGCCGCTGAGTACAGCCAGCAGTTGGTCTGGCATAAAAGAACCGAAATAAGTTTGATTTTTTAGTGCTCTATCGCTTTCAAAACCTAGTCCATAAAGATTGTAGTCAGGTTCTTGAGGCAGGCAATAAAGATAGCCCGTCTTATCTGGCATTAAGTTGCCAGCGACAATCATCGGGCTGTCCTTACTTGGTTCTTCTTTTTCTTGAAAATCAGGTATGAGATAATCAAAAATTTCTAAACTAACCATATTAGACTGTTGGATTCCATGATTGCTCAAAAACTCTTTCATCTTATCATTATGCACAATCAGACCATCCGCTGCCCGCAAGACTTGTTTCTCCTGCAATAAGGTTCTGACTTTCTGACGGAATCTGACGCTGGAATGGTTGCTATCCCGCAAAATGGCTAAATCATGAATCAGGAAAAATACTTTGGCTCCCCGTCTTTGCGCCTGCTTTATCAAATGAGCATGAAAAAATGTATGGTGAATAATAGGAAACTGAATGACTAATTCATCCCCAGCACTCAATTGGTCGAAAACGGCTTTTGTCGCAGCATACTTGTGTGCTTGAGCTTTGAAAAAATTCATCTCGTACCAATTCTCTACTCGAGGCTCTAGTCCCTTATAGCCTGCAGAAATAAAGATTGCTTCTGCATCGTCTCGCGCCTTATTTCCCGCATTTTTTTCATGTGCATTATGCAGAAATGAATCTTTCAGATAATACTTGACCATTTGTCCTCTTCATCTCCCATTATTCCTAAAAATTTCCCAATTCCTCTTTAACAACATCCAGTGCACGCTCTATGGTTACGTGCATATCGTAGTATTTATAATCTGCCAAGCGCCCACAAAAGATAACTCTATCGTTCTTCTTAGATTCTGCCAAATATTGCGCATAGACTTCGTTATTTTTCTGATCATTTATTGGGTAATAAGGCTCGTCTCCCCTTTTCCAATCAGCTGGATATTCCCGAGTGATAACTGTCTTCTCCTGAGCCCCAAACTCAAAATGCTTGTGCTCAATGATGCGTGTATAAGGAATAGGACGCTCAGTGTAGTTGATGACAGCATTTCCTTGATAGTTCTCTTCGTCTAAAACTTCATGCTCAAAACGCAAACTACGATACTCTAACTCACCAAATTTGTAATCAAAATACTGATCAATCATTCCAGTAAAGACAATCTTTTGAGCTGACGCTTCCCATCTCTCACGATTTTCAAAGAAATCAGTACCAAGCTCCAGTTCAATACCCACTAATAATTTTTCAACTATTACATTATACCCGCCAATTGGAATCCCTTGATAACGGTCATTAAAATAATTGTTGTCATAAGTCAGACGCACAGGTAGACGCTTGATAATAAAAGGTGGTAAATCCGTCGCTGAACGCCCCCATTGTTTTTCTGTGTAGCCTTTGATTAGCTTCTCATATACATCCGTTCCAATCAGCTTAATAGCTTGTTCTTCCAAATTTTTGGGTTCAACATCTTGCATATGGGTTGTCTGCTCTGCAATCTTATCCTTGACTTCTTGTGGCGTTTTAGTCCCCCACAAGCCATAAAAGGTATTCATATTGAAGGGAAGATTATAAAGTTGACCTTGATAATTGGCTAGAGGTGAATTGATATAGTTGTTAAATTCAGCAAATTGATTCACATAATCCCAAACTTCCTTGTTAGATGTATGGAAAATATGGGCTCCATATTTATGGACATTGATTCCCTCAACATTTTCACAGTAGATATTCCCGCCAATATGGTCTCTTTTATCAATCACCTTAACAGTTTTGCCGCGCTTCATAGCTTCATGAGCAAAAATAGCTCCTGAAAGTCCCGCACCAACAATTAAATAATCATACATAACATATCCTTATTTCTTAAATACGCTTTTCAATTCTTGAAAATCCAATACACGTAACATTAACACTAATCCAGCATAGATTAACACTCCCAATAATGCACTAATCAATACATTGACGACGGATGGAAAGTGAAGCAAGGGCTGGATGATATACAAAATCCCATACATGACCAGCGAAGCAGCTAGTATTTTCAACATGGATGGAAGAATCTTTATCTCCTTCAAATAAGAACTAGTGAAATAAAGCTGAATCAACCAGACCAAACCTTCAGTAGCCACCGAAACGATAGATGCTCCTACATAACCTAAAGGTGGAATCAATAAGATATTCAATCCTACACTAAAGAAAGCCGGAATGGTCGTAGATAACATGAACTCACGATTCTTATTGTGAGGAATCAGGATTTGAATCCCCATGATATTGGTCCAGCCAATAAAGAACATTCTAAAGACCATAATGGCAATGGCATGCCGCGCTTCTTGGAAGTCTTTTCCCAAGAAAAAATTGACAAAATCTTTGTTTACAATCAAAATACCAGCAATCATCGGAAATATCACTAAATTATATACCAAGAAGGACATTTCATGTAGTTTATTAACTGCTTTTTGATTCCCCAATGACAACAGATTAGATACCCTCGGTAGCATAACACTTCCTAGGGAAGTCACAATCGTCAACAAAATATTTAAAAGCTTGAGAGCCTGATCATAAATCCCTACATCAGTTGTTGAAGACAAGGCACCTAACATGGTCCGATCCAAGGTGATATAGAGTGAAATGGCAATCTGGGGTAAAAACAATAAAATAACTGGTTTAATATGCCGCTTAGCATAAACTATATCTAGATGAGGTCTGCCAATATGTTCTCTAGCCGGAAGCCACATGCTTAACTGTCCTAGCAAGTCATAAACAACCAGCAGGATAATATACAGATATAAATCCGATGGCTTTTTTACAAAGATAAAAACGGAAGTAACGCCTAGGAGTTTAACAGCTGTATTCCGAACCGTGATTTTTTTAAAATCTTCCATCCCTTGAAAAAGCCAGGAAATATCTAGGCCTCTAGAAAGTAAACTGAAGCCCAAAATATAGGCTATCAGATTATTCATGGACGGAATGAGTAGGCATGTAGCTATGTAAAGAACAAGCGCTAAACAAGTCGCCAAGACTTGCAAACTATAGATCCCCCAGAAGGTTTTCTGAACATTTTTGCGATGCCCTGAAATCTCCTTAGTCCCATAATTGGCCACTCCAAGTGTCGCTAAAAGTATAAAATAGGTCACTATTGAGTTGTAGTATCCGTAGGAACCTAAGTCATTGGACGAGAAAACTCGAGTGATATAAGGTGTAGTAATGACTGGCAAAACGATTACTAGCAACTGATAAGATAGATTATATAAATAATTTTTTAATACTCTCACACGGAGTTCCTCGTTTTAGATTTCTTTGATACAAGGTCGGCTGCTGGCAATGCTGCAAATAAAATAAACATAAAAATATTGTAAGACGGACGAACCCAGAAGGCTTCAAACATACAGTTGACTGCAATCAAGGACAAAGCTGTTAAGAGCAAATACTCTCTCTTTTGATAGAGTTTCCAAGACTGAAATATATAGAGTAAAACCAAGATAATGACTGGAATCATCCCATAAGTAAACAGCATCTGGACATAAGAAGAATCAACATAGTCATAACTCAAAACAGTTTCCGTCTTTCCGCCGTAGCCAATAAAGGAAATCCCCCGAATACCAAACCACTCTAAGCCATACTTCTTAAACGCTTCATGCCCCAAGTGCAACCGCATATTGGTAAAATTATTCAAGGCAACATATGTTGGATTCGACCAGCTAAAATTTTGAGAGAGATAAATCATTAGCGAAGATGCCAAACCAGATGATAACGGCAAGAAAGCCATTAGCCAAGACTTCAAGTCTTTTCTATAATAAAAATACAGAAAAACAAGAGACATTAACGCAATAGAGGCCGCATTTAAACGAGCATCACAATATTTAATAATGAAAAAAGCTAACCCTAAACCAGATACAGTACGCAAAAAAATAAATTTTTTTCTTAACAGATAGGAGACAGCAGTATAAAGATAAAAACAGTGAGAGGCAAAATCTGTCGGATAAATAAATCCAAAAGAGTTTCGAACCACTATTCCTGTTGAACGGTACTGTGCAAACTGGAGATTAGGAATCACATCTAACAAGGACAGCAAAACAGCCATGACTATAAAAAAGCTACTTACTCCAACGTAAATCCTTAAAACACTTTCCATATCCGCCTTGTAAAGAAGGACGACTAAAAGCATATACATAAGAAAATTGAGATTCCCTGCATTAAAATAAACCAACAATCCAGATGAAAACAAAATAGTTGCTATCAGTAAGTAACTTAAAGAATAGTGGTAGATATAGCGAAAACGAAGGAGCAATAAAAAAATTGCAAAAAAAGGAGCTGAATTTGAAATCCTTGGTAGAATAGTTGTCAACATAGATGTATTAAACATATCAAGCGAAATAATAAGAATTAAAACCGCTCCTATCAGTAATTTATCTCGTTCTATCCTTAACATTTTCTTTTTCCTTTTCTAATCTCTGAATCATTCAGTCGTTTATTGCTTCCACTTTTTAAAGTAAAAATAGAGGTGTGGATACCTACTAATCAAAATATATAGAATCTTACGTTTCTTACTAACTCTAGCATTCTTCAAGACAAGAGGCAAATAGGGGCTCGTCTTCTCCTGAAGACGCTTGAACTCTGCTGAATTGCCATCCTGAATCATCGTAAAAATAAGAAGACTTCCTGTAAAGAAGCGTGAAATGATGGCTTCTTGGAGTTCTGAACTCTCAGGATAGGTTGCATTCACAACCTCTTTTAAATGATCAATTGCTTCGTAAAACTCGTATTGTTTTGGCGTGAAAGCTGAGGCAGTAATGCTACCAGGTCTATGGTAATAATGGTAAATCGGAAGATGGTACAAGGCCACAGATTGGACTTGGTTGAGATGCTCACTGATAACATAGAGGTCTTCGTAGATGCGCCCCTTGGGGAAGGG
>NZ_CAUTAP010000026.1:0-10582 GCF_963536705.1 uncultured Streptococcus sp.
AGGTATTCGTTTTTATTGTCTATTTTAGCGCTTCATTTCTTCCGATACTGGCTTGGTGTCATTTGGTAGTATTTTTTAAACTGGCGGTTGAAGTTGGACAGGTTATTAAAGCCTGCTTGGCTGGAGATTTCCAGTACAGAGAGATTGGAGTGCTGCAGGAGTTCGGCCGCCTTGCGCAGGCGGAATTGGATCAGGTACTCAATGCAGGAAACGCCCAGATGCTTCTTGAAGAAGTTCATGAAATGGGTCGAACTATAGCCACAGATGCCAGCCAATTGGTCAATATTTAGGTCTTCTTGGTAGTGGGCATTGATGTAGTCGATGATGGAGCGAATTTTTTCTTCCTTGCGATAGCCTTCGGGTGACAGGTCTTTGGAAATGACATAGCCGTTCTCAAAGAGCAGGTAGAAGAGTTGGTTGAGTTGGGCTTTGAGCTGAAACTCGTAGTGAGATTTGCGGAAATAGCCTGTTTCCATAGCTGCTAAGAGGCACTGACGAATCTCCGCATAGGCTCTATCATTGGACTTGATAACATGAGTCAAATCCAGCTGACCATTGTAGAGGGGCTGCAGATAGTTGATGCTGGCTTGGTCCATGGCAGAGTAGCCCATCAAATCTAGATGAAAATTAATGGCGTCCATATAATGGCGCTCGTCGTTGATGGGGTGGATGGAGTGCAGGGCATTGGGACGAATCAGGATAATATCACCTTTTTCGCTGTTAAAGTAGTCGTCGTCAATATGAAATTGTGCTTTTCCTTCGTGGACATAAATCATTTCAACATCGGTATGCCAGTGGAAAAGAATATCTGGATGACCATTCTCAGTGATGGTGCGGGTCAGAGAATAAGGGGTTCCTTGGTTTTTAAAAACGGTATTTTTATGTAGTTGGCCTAAATCAATCATGGGGACACTCTTTCATAGAATAGTACAATTTGTTAAGATAATTGTGTTAGAAAATATGTTTGACAACTATTATAATATAAATACAAAAAAAACGAAAGCGAGAAAATGCAAATGGGTAAATTTCCGCAGAATTTCCTCTGGGGCGGTGCAACTGCAGCCAACCAGTATGAAGGTGCCTATAATCTGGATGGAAAAGGCCTGTCTGTTCAGGATGTGACTCCAAAAGGCGGAGTGCCAACCAAGCCAGGTGACCGCAATCCTTTGATTACCGAGGGACCGACACCAGATAATCTCAAACTGGAAGGAATTGATTTCTACCATCGTTATAAGGAGGACGTTGTTCTCTTTGCAGAGATGGGCTTCAAGGTCTACCGGACTTCCATTGCCTGGTCTCGGATTTTCCCAAATGGGGACGAGCTGGAGCCCAATGAAGCTGGTCTGCAATTCTATGACAATCTTTTTGACGAACTGGCCAAATATGGCATTGAGCCGCTGATTACCCTGTCTCACTATGAAACTCCCCTGCATTTAGCGCGTCAGTACAATGGCTGGGCCAACCGTGATTTGATTGGCTTCTATGAGCGCTACGTCCGAACGGTCTTTACCCGCTACAAGGACAAGATCAAGTATTGGCTGACTTTTAATGAAATCAACTCTGTTCTCCATGCTCCCTTTATGAGTGGGGGCATTGCCACGCCAGCTGAAGAACTATCCAAGCAGGACCTCTATCAAGCGGTCCACCATGAGCTAGTGGCTTCTTCCTTAGCAACGAAGATTGGTCATGAGATCAATCCTGATTTTAAGATTGGCTGTATGGTCCTGGCTATGCCAGCCTATCCTATGACACCTAAGCCAGAAGATGTGTTGGCAGCTCGGGAATTTGAAAATCAAAACTACCTCTTCTCTGATATCCATGCGCGTGGAAAATATCCAGCCTATATCAATCGTTTCTTCAAGAAGAATGGGATTGAGATTCAGTTTACGCCGGGCGACAAAGAGCTTTTAGCTGAAAATACTGTAGACTTTATTTCCTTCTCCTACTACATGAGTGTGGTTGCGGCTCATGATCCGGAAAATTATTCTTCCGGCCGAGGCAATCTTCTAGGTGGCATCCTAAATCCTCATCTGGCTAGCTCAGAATGGGGTTGGCAGATTGACCCAGTCGGCCTGCGCTTGGTGTTAAATAGCTTTTATGACCGCTATCAGCTCCCTCTCTTCATCGTGGAAAATGGTCTCGGTGCCAAGGATGTCTTGGTGGATGGTCTAACTGGCCCAACGGTTGAAGATGACTACCGCATTGATTATCTCAAACAGCATTTACAGCAGGTAGGAGAAGCGCTGGAAGATGGCGTAGAACTGCTAGGTTACACAACTTGGGGCTGTATTGACCTGGTCTCAGCCAGCACGGCAGAACTCAGCAAGCGTTACGGCTTTATCTACGTTGACCGCAACGATGACGGTAGCGGAACCCTAGCCCGTTATAAGAAAAAATCTTTTGATTGGTACAAAGAAGTCATTGCGACGAATGGAGACAGTCTCTATCAGGATTGAATGACTTAAACAAAATAGAATGGCTCCTATAAAATATACCAAGTCCTATCCGGCTTGGTTTTTCTATATTTTAAGATGGGAATTGGCTGAAGCCTCTTGATTTTAAAAGCAAGAGGAGAAAATGCAGTAGTTTGAGGGAAGCTGTCTCTATAAAAAAATTAAGAGTTTATTCGCAAAATTGCAGATATTTGAATCCGTTTACAAAAAAACAAAGACACCTCAAATAAAATATGGTATAATATATTAAGAATTTTTACTTCAGGAGGGGAAATCATGAGTAGGAAAATCCGTTTCATTTCTCTGCTTACTCTGTTGATTTGTTTTCTGATGGGCTGCAGTCTTTTTCAAAAGAACGGTGGAGGTCCGGGAGAGCAAGGCAGCCAATTTTCGGAAAGTGTTCGTAAGCTGAGAGAAAAATACAGCAAAAATACTCCTTATGATGTCCAAGAAAAGGTCATTCAGATCAAGGAAAATGAGCCTATTACATTTCCGACAGAGGTACAAAAGCCTAACGATTTTGAGACACTGCCACATGCAGGACAGACTGAGTTAATTTCTTCCTTTGAAATTTATGGGGACAGCAACTTACGAGCTATTTTAGGGGGTGACTTTAAGATGAATGATAAGCGGCAGATAGTGATTGAGCCAGCTTATCATTTCTCTGCGACTAGAGTGGAGGCAAATGGAGAGCATACGGAATATGGTCTAGCCAAGCAAGGTGAGAGCTGGGGTGTTTTTGATACGCTCTATTTGCTGCAACGGGATGATGAGCGAACAGGTAAAAAACTTAAAAAGCCAAAACTTTGGATCGTTAAGATAGATAAGAAAGGGCGTGACAAGCTAGCTCTGAAAACTAAGAGCAGCCTGCTCGGAGATGGTCGCTTGCAGCTGGAATGGACCGAAGTATCGGGAGCGGACTCTTATTCCATTATAAAAAGAGAGTATGTGACCATGCCTGGCAGTGATACGAAGACAGGTCTTTACAACTATAAAGAGGTCGATCGGGTCACTTCGACAGTCTATCGGACAGATTTGCCTACCCACTATGATAGCCGCAACGGAGACCGTTCTGGTGATGATCCAATTCTTGCCAGACAACGGTTGCTGCAGGCTTACGACCAGGATTACAGTAAGAAAACGGTTGAGAAAAAGCCTTATGAACTCCTTGTTGTTCCCCTTAAAGACAAAGAAGCTTTAGGAACTATCAGCAATCCTATCTCATCTGATAGCTTTGCGAAACTGATGCCGAATCAAATCGATTTTCGGACTTTTTCTGACCAGGTTTCCGCTCTGCGGCAGAAAGGAAATATTCCTGAAGAAGCACCGCTGCAGATGATGGATGGCCAGATTCAGAACTTTCCAATTGTCTATGAAAAAATCGAAAAAGAAGGCCGGGATGTCAGATGTCTGGTCTCTATCAAGGGCATGCCTACTGTCAAAACGGACTTTTTCATTGAACAGGCCAGTGTCGAAGAAGTGCAGCCTGTTGTAGATAGGCATAACGAAAAGGTCAATAAAGAGGAAAGCAAGTCTGGTGTTTCAGAGAAATATATCAGCGTAGAGCAGGCTGACTTGGATCTCAAGGGTAAAACAGTCGTTCATGATGTTAGTGATATTGAGGAAAGAGTGGCAGCCAGAAGTGCAGCGCAGGAATATTTTGCCAAGGCTCTTCTGTCAGATGCTGAATATGTTGATTACAGTGAGTTTCCGGAGCTGAGTGAAGGAGATGTCAGTGAATTGCTTCACGATGTTTTAGAGCAAAATCCAGTGATTCAGCAGGGAGTAGTTCCTGCCATTGATGCTAAGCAACATGTGGTAAGTTTTAAATATGATGCTGATGAAACAGCCAAATATAAGAAGGCCAGAAAAAAAGTCAAAGAGATTGTTAAAGACATCATCAAAGATCAGATGAGCGACCGAGAAAAGATTGAGGCAATTAATCAGTATATGATTGAGCATATTAGCTATGATAAGGCTGCTTACCAAGGCTTTTTGAATTACAAAACATCTATTGAGAATAAAGAATCAGAAGAAGCTATTTCAAAAGCGTTTAAGGATATGCAAGACGGTATTCGCAAGTATGAATCTAGTTTTGATATTACTGGTCCGCTATTTGAGGGTAAGGGAGTCTGTCAAGCTTATGCTGTAACCTTCCAGGCTCTTGCTCAGGAAGCTGGTCTCGAAACCATGTATGTGAGTGGAAATACAGATGATTTTGACCCGCATGCTTGGAACTTCGCAAAAGTAGATGGTCAGTGGCTGGCTTTAGATGTTACCTGGAATGACTCTGACGGAGACAGCAATAAAACAGAAAATGAATACTTGCTATTGGCCATGGATAATCCACTCTACGCACAGAGCCACTATGCCTTTGACAGATACGAAGATGCTATTAAAGAATGATGATCCAAATAGAAGCAATCTTTAAAAGATGCCTAAGTCTTGTAAGGCAAGGAAGAAGCCAATCAAAAACCCTGAGATAACAGTATCTCAGGGTTTTTCTATGCTTTTATTTCTTCCAACTTTCGACTTCTTTCTGGTGGTTTTTGATCCACTCTTTGGCTGCGGCTTCTGGTGAGCTGCCTTCGTTAATCTTAAGCATGACTTCTTCCATGTCCTTTTGAGTCCAGTTGAAGTTGTCTAGGACCTTGTTGACTTCTGGTAAGTCCTTGTCTAGATTTTTTCGAGTGATAGTGTGGATAGCTTCCTTGCCACCCATGGTTCCCTTAGGATCCTTGAGGTATTTGAGGTCGTATTTGGAGAACATCCAGTGTGGTGACCAGCCGGTTACGATGATATCTTCTTTATTCTTAATAGCTTGATCCAGAGCAGTGGTCATGGCTCCTGTTGAGGAAGAAGAAAGATTCCAGCCACTGAGATTGCTGTATTCTTGCATAGTCTTCTCAGTCGCGGTCATGATACCAGCGCCGGGCTCAATACCTGTGATGGTTTTCTTGGCTTGGTCTGACAGGTCTTCGATGGAGTCAGCATCCATATAACTTGGTACGACTAGCCCTGTCTTAACGCCCTCAAGGTTTGGCCCCAAGTCCACTAGCTTATCCTTGTACTCCTCATAGAGAGCAGCATGGGTAGTCGGCAACCAGGCAGAAACCATGGCATCGGCTTCGTCATTAGCAACGGACTTCCACATAACGGCATTGTCCAGCGGTGTGATGGTGACATCGTAGCCCATTTCCTTGAGAGCTTCCGCTACGACATTGGTTGAGGCAACTTCGGAGTCCCATTCAACATAGGCAAGGTTGACTTTTTCTTTTTTGCTTTGCTGAAGCTTGGTCACTTGATTTCCGACAAAGGCTGTCAGGATGATAGCAGCCAGAGCAGACCAGAGCATAATCTTGTTACGTTTTTCCTTAGCAGTGACCGGTGATTTTTTAGCCAGAGGCTGGTTGAGCTTCTGGGTCAGGCGGTCAATAATAATAGCTAGGATAACCAGAGATACCCCATTGACAAAGCCGGAACCGATGTCGGCATGCTGCAAGGCAGAGAGAACGCCGCGGCCCAGTCCTGGCGCTCCAATCATAGAGGCGGTAACGACCATAGACAGAGCCAGCATGATGGTCTGATTGACCCCAGCTAGGATAGTATTTTTTGCCAGAGGCAGCTCAACTTTGAAGAGCTTCTGCTTGCCAGTGCCCCCGAAGGAGTCTGACGCTTCAATCAGCTCAGTCGGAATCTGACGAATGGCTAGATTGGTAAAGCGGACAGTCGGTGGCAGGGCAAAGATGACAGAGGCAAAGACCCCAGGCACCATACCAATACCGAAGAAGGCCACGGCCGGTATCAGGTAGACAAAGGCCGGCATGGTCTGCATAAAGTCTAGCAAGGGCTTGATAACTGCTTCGACACGATTGCTCTTAGCCATCCAAATCCCCAGTGGAATACCGATGATAATGGAAATGGCACTGGAGACGATGACCAAGGTCACAGTGTTCATAAGATTTTCCCAGAGGCCTTGGTTGTAAACAAAGAGCAGGCCTAGGAAGGTGAGCAGGGGCAGCCCCAGCTTACGCTTGGAAATCAAATAGGTAAAAATAGTGATGACTGCGATAAAGAGCAGGGGCGGAATGAAGAGCAGGGTGTCTGTCATTCCATTCATGATGGCGTTTCCGATAGCCTGAAGGACTGAGAAAAGCCCGGAGAAGGTATCAGTTACCCAGTTAGTAAAGGACTCAACCCATTGAGAAACGGGGATTGGCTGTTGTAAAATATTCAAAATGCGAACCTCCCTTATTCTTCAGATTCAGTAGTATTGGCCAAGGCTTCGATGACTCGACCTTTGATAATAACGCCGACCAACTTGTCCTTATCATCTACAACGGCCAGAGGCGCTGGTGAATCGTAAATCAGCGGGAAAATATCGGTAATCAGGGTTTCCTGAGTGACCTTGCGGACGTTCTTATCAATCACTTCAGCCAGTGCTTGATGCTCCTTGCGGGCATCGCGGGCGGCTTCGGCAGTCAGACTGCCCTTGAGATGCCGCTTCCTATCCACAGCCAGCAGCATACTGACCTCTTCTTTTTTCATGCGATTAAGGGCCACGGTTGGTCCGTCGATGTCAATGTTGGTGGTCAGTGGCGTTGTCATGATATTCTGGGCAGTCAAGACCTTGGAGCGGTCCACATCTTCAACGAACTCTCGAACGAAGTCATTGGCTGGATTGGTCAGGATTTCCTCACCGGTGCCAATCTGCATAATCTGACCGTCAGCCATAATAGCAATACGATCACCGATACGCAGGGCCTCATTGAGATCGTGCGTGATAAAGATAATGGTACGCTCATGCTCTGCCTGCAGATCCAGCAGTTCATCCTGCATTTCTCGGCGGATGAGGGGGTCTAAAGCTGAGAAGGCTTCGTCCATGAGCAGAATATCAGGATTGTTGGCCAAAGCTCGAGCCAGACCAACCCGCTGCTGCATCCCACCAGAGAGCTGATCGGGGTATTGGTCCTTGAAGGACAGGAGACCAGCATTGTCCAGAGCTTGTTCAGCTAGGCGCGTGCGCTCTTCCTTATCAACACCTCGAACTTCCAGACCGAACTCAGTATTTTCCAGAATGGTCCGATGTGGGAAGAGGCCGAAGTTCTGGAAGACCATATTGAGCTTGTGGCGGCGAACGTCACGCAGCTCCTCTTCGTTCATCTTGGCCACATCTTGGCCGTCAATGTAAATGTCGCCTGATGTTGGGTCAATCAATCGGTTGAGCAGGCGGATAAGGGTAGACTTCCCACTACCGGACAGTCCCATGATGACAAAAATTTCTCCGGTCTGAACCTCAAAGTTTACATCGTAAACTCCGACAGTAGCACCTGTTTTTTCTAAAATTTCCGTCTTGCTTTTGGCTTGCTGCACCATTTCCAGTGCCTGCTTTTGCCTTTTTCCGAAAATTTTAGTCAAATGTTTTACTTCTAGTTTATTCAACGTATTTCTCCTTTTACACAAGTGACTACATATTTATTTTGATGAGTTGTCACTTAAAAGACCATCACAGTATAACATCGTGTGGTCACTTTGTCAAACCCAAAAGACCGTCAGACCGGCCTTTTTCGGCTATTATAAAAAAGGAGGTTGATTTTCTAGAATATTTCTGAAAGTCATAAAAACCTTGTCAGACAGCGGATTCGCCTGTCTATTCTGTTTTTTTGACAAAGAAAAAACAAGTGCTGTTTCACTTGTTTGTTTCAATTTCATTAAAAAATAAATTATGCATCAAAGCGACTGATAATTCGTTGCCAACAAAATAGATGGTATTGCCGGCTTCCAGCTTGGTATAAGGACCAGGCGAGATTAGGAGTTGGTCTCCCTGCTGGACTGCGACAATGGTAGCGCCAGTCGAGTGCCAGATATTGAGTTCATTGATAGATTTTCCTAGGTTGATGGCGTCTGCTGAGAGCTGGAGCTCGTAGGGATTGAAAGGGAAGCGCTGCTGGACATCCTTGGTACGACTGAGAAGCTGATTGAGTAGCTGGGAAAAGTTGGCAAATTCTTCCTCTTGGCGCTGGATGCTCTGGTGGAGCTTGCTTTTGAGGTCCTGCAGAGAGTTGACATCTTTATAGGTCTCGAGGAACTGCTGGGCTTTTTCCTTGGAAGAAATGAAGGCTCCACTGCCGTGGCGGACTTCCATGATTTCCAGGTCTACCAGCACATTAATAGCCTTGCGGGCTGTCTCAGGGGAGACATTGAAGTTGCTGGCTAGGGTAGAGCGGGCATAGATCTTGCTTCCGATGGGATATTTGCCGTCAACGATTCGCTCGGCAATGGCGACGGCAATCTGCTGGTAGCGTGGGAATGCGACTTCTTTTTTGCTCATGAGGACCTCCAATTTTACGACAGGAATATAGCTATGATTATAATATAAAACTGGAAGATTGAAAAGTGCCCTTTGTAAAATCGACCGTCTTAACCGCCTCTTCTTGCCTTTCTTTTTACTTTTTTAAGTAGTATAATATGTCTAAAAGTTAGAGGTCTTCTGGAAAAGGAACAGTAAAAACCAGATGATAAAGATAGAAATGGATAAAAAGATGACTGTAAAGATGGTAGCGACAGACATGGATGGAACCTTACTGGACGGACAGGGACAGCTGGATTTGCCTCGTCTGACAACTATTTTAGATGAATTGGAGAAGAGAGACATTCGCTTTGTGGTGGCTACTGGTAATGAAATTCCACGAATGCGTCTGCTATTGGGAGATTTGGTAGAACGAATGACCTTGGTAGTCGCCAACGGAGCGAGGATTTTTGAAAAGAACCAGCTAAGCATGAGCAGCTTCTGGGAAGCCGGATTGATTAGGGATGCACTGGCTTACTTTGCTGGGCGTGAAAGGGAGCTTCAGCTGGTTATGACCAAGGAAATGGCTCAGCTTTTTCATAAGCGGATGAACTTTGTGCCAAGACTTCAGGATTATCCCTTTGACAAGGTCTTGAAAATGAGTATGATGGTAGAAGAGGCTGCAGCAGCAGAGCATGCTCGTCTGATTAATCAGCATTTTGCAGGCCGATTGAGCGCTGTGGCCAGCGGTTATGGAGCCATTGACATCCTCCAAGATGGGATGCACAAGGCTTGGGGCTTGCAGCAGCTGATGGCTAAGTGGCAGATTCAAAGCTCGGAAATCATGGCTTTTGGCGATAGTGAAAATGATGTAGAAATGCTTGAATTAGCTGGTATTTCTTACGCTATGGAGAATGGCGATGAGCGGGTCAAAAAGGTAGCAGATTACCTAGCGCCGGCCAATACAGAAGCCGGTGTTCTACAGGTGATTGAGCAATACTTAGAAGAGGAAAAAGAATAATGGCAGTACAATTATTAGAAGAATGGCTTCTCAAGGAGCAGGCAAAATTGCAGCAAAACTACAGAGAACTCAATCAAGTCTCCGTCAAGGAGCCAGACATCATCTTTATCGGAGACTCCATTGTGGAATACTATCCTCTCTATGAGCTCCTGCAGACGGATAAAAGACTGGTCAACCGCGGCATTCGGGGCTATAAGACTGATTTGCTTTTAGAAAACCTAGATGCCCATCTCTTTGGGCAGGCACTGGATAAGGTCTTTATCCTGATAGGTACCAATGACATTGGCAAGGAGATGCCTCAGACAGAAACGCTGGCCAATTTGGAAGCCGTCATTCAGGAGATTTCTCGTGACTATCCTTTGACTCAGATCCGATTGCTGTCGGTCCTGCCGGTCAATGAAGCTCCAGCCTACAAGAGCACAGTCTATGTCCGCAGCAATGAAAAGATTCAGGCCCTCAATCAGGCCTATCGCCAGCTGGCTAGCGCCTACATGAATGTCCAGTTTATTGATCTCTACGATGCTTTTCTGGACGAGGGAGGCCAGCTGCGCCCAGACTACACAAGGGACGGCCTCCATCTGACCATTGCTGGCTATGCAGCCCTGTCCAAGGCTTTGCAGGAGACGTTATAGAGATAAAAATAGGGAGCGAAAAAAGCCCAACCAGACAAATCTTCAAAGGAAGATTTTTTTTTAAAACTTTTGGTTTACAAATGTAAATCTTAGAGGTAAAATAGGATTATAAGATTTACAAATGTAGATTTAGAAAGGAGAGGTCATGCAAATTTCCAATGCGGAATGGCGCATCATGAAGATTATC
>NZ_CAUTAP010000027.1:0-5199 GCF_963536705.1 uncultured Streptococcus sp.
TATTGAGTCAATATAAGTATTTTATAAGAGGGATTTAAGAAAAATTTTAACTTTTTCTTAATCCTTTTTAATTTTAGGAGATTATACTAGAGTCATCAAAAAAAGAAAACTCTAAGGAGAATCCTATGAAATTCAATCCAAATCAGAGATATACTCGTTGGTCTATTCGCCGTCTCAGTGTCGGTGTTGCTTCAGTTGTTGTAGCTAGTGGCTTCTTTGTCCTGGTCGGACAACCAAGTTCTGCGCGTGCTGATGTGGTCAATCCGACCACTGCTCAAGTCGTGCCAGATGCAGATTCGGTGAGTGAAAAGAGCGACTTACCAGCAGAGGCTCTAAAAAAAGCAGTCGATGTAGCTCTTCCTTCAGAACAGGCAGATTCAGTACCTAAAGTAAGCTTGGATTCTACAAGCTCTCCAGAAAAAGCGGATGTAGCTGATAAAGACCAAGTAGTAGTTCCCAAAGAAGAAGTGCAAGCAAAACCAGAATCTAAGAAACAAACAGACGATACGGTTAAACCTGCAACAAATTCTGCTCCTGTAGTCTCTGGACAAGACCGTGAGGCAAGTGAAGCTCAACCAGCAACCACTCCAGCTGAAGTGCAAAAAGGTGTGGCTGACAATACCAAAGACACAGTAGATGTCCCAGCCACTTACTTGGACAAGGCCAATTACCCAGGCCCATTCACAGCCGGTGTTAACCAAGTTATCCCATATGAATTCTTCGCCGGTGACGGTATGTTGACTCGTTTGATTCTGAAGGCATCAGACAAGGCTCCATGGTCAGACAATGGCTCAGCAAAAAATCCTGCCCTCCCACCAGTAGAAAAATTAGGCAAAGGTCTCTACTTCTATGAAGTGGATTTGGCAGGTACTCAAGGCAAATCAGACAAAGACTTACTTGACCTCTTGAAACAAAACGGCACTCAAAGCTATAAAGCTACTATTAAAGTGTATGGTGCGAAAGATGGCAAAGTAGATTTGAGCAACCTCGTAGCGACTAAGGATTTGGATGTCAATTTGAATGGCTTGACTACCCCAGCTGAAGTGCAAAAAGGTGTGGCCGACAATACCAAAGATACAGTAGATGTCCCAGCTTCTTACTTGGACAAGGCCAATTACCCAGGCCCATTCACAGCCGGCGTCAACCAAGTTATCCCATACGAATTCTTCGGCGGCGACGGCATGTTGACTCGCCTTATCTTGAAAGCTTCTGACAAGGCTCCATGGTCAGACAACGGTTCAGCAAAAAATCCTGCCCTCCCACCAGTAGAAAAATTGGGCAAAGGTCTCTACTTCTATGAAGTGGATTTGGCAGGTACTCAAGGAAAATCAGATAAAGAGCTTCTTGACCTCTTGAAACAAAACGGCACTCAAAGTTATAAAGCTACAATTAAGGTGTACGGTGCGAAAGATGGCAAAGCAGATTTGAGCAACCTCGTAGCGACTAAAGATTTGGATGTCAACTTGAACGGCTTAACTACTCCAGCTGAAGTTCAAAAAGGTGTAGCTGATAATACCAAAGACACAGTAGATGTTCCAGCCACTTACTTGGATAAAGCGAACTTCCCAGGCCCATTCACAGCCGGCGTCAACCAAGTCATTCCATATGAATTCTTCGCTGGTGACGGTATGTTAACTCGCCTTATCTTGAAAGCATCCGATAAGGCCCCATGGTCAGACAACGGTTCAGCTAAAAACCCCGCTCTTCCACCAGTAGAGAAATTGGGCAAAGGCCTCTATTTCTACGAAGTGGATTTGGCCGGTACTCAAGGTAAATCTGACAAAGAGCTTCTAGACCTCTTGAAACAAAATGGTACTCAAAGCTATAAAGCTACTATTAAAGTGTATGGTGCTAAAGATGGTAAGGCAGATTTGAGCAACCTCGTAGCGACTAAGGATTTGACAGTGAACTTGAACGGACAACAGTCCTCTATTCCGATGCAGTCAGGCTTTGCTCCATCTTCTAATGGTTCAGCTATGCCGACTCCAATGATAAATAGTCATCAAGATGCGTCTAATATGAAATCTCAAATGCCAGCTGCTAGCCAGGATAAGATGATGCCTAGCAAAGAGCAGGACAAAACCATGAACGCTAGCCAGCCAATGGCAACACCAAGCATGAAACAAGACCAAGCTCTAGCAGCCTCAAGCAAAGCGTCTGATGAAGGCAAGATGGCATCTAATAACAAGGTGTCAAGTCCAATGATGGTTGATCAAATGAAAGACCAAAAAGACATGCTTCCATATACCGGTGAAGCCCAAACCGCAATGGCTACTCTTGGATTCTTTGGACTCGCCTTGGCCGGTCTTGTTGGATTTTTGGGTTGGAAAACCAAAAGAGAAGATTAAGGTTCAAATCATTTAAACATTACGGAAAATAGTGTTATACTAAAGCAAGTATAACACTGTTTTTGTCAAAGGAGTGTCAGATGAAAAAGACAATTTTGTTGGTTGATGATGAGATAGATATTCTAGATATTCAAAATCGTTATCTTTTACAGGCAGGCTACGATGTTTTAGTCGCCCATGATGGTAAGGAAGGATTGGAACTTTTTAGAAAAAAAACTATCGACCTCATTATCACAGATATCATGATGCCTAATATGGACGGTTATGATTTCATCAGTGAAGTTCAGTATATTGCTCCTGATCAACCCTTTCTCTTTACAACTGCTAAGACAAGCGAACAAGATAAGATTTATGGATTAAGTTTGGGGGCAGATGATTTTATAGCTAAACCGTTTAGCCCACGGGAATTGGTTTTGAGAGTGAATAATATCTTGCGCCGCCTTAGTCGTGGCGGAGAGACCGAGCAAATTGAGTTTGGTGACTTAGTGATCAACCATGTGACTCATGAGGTTCGCATTGGGGAACAGCCTTTGGAATTGACAGTGAAATCTTTTGAACTTCTATGGATATTAGCTAGCAATCCTGAGAGAGTCTTTTCAAAGACTGAACTTTATGAGAAGGTATGGCAAGAGGACTATGTGGATGATACCAATACACTCAATGTTCATATTCATGCTTTGAGACAAGAGTTGAGTAAGTATACGAATTTAAACACTCCTGCTATCAAAACTGTTTGGGGATTGGGCTATAAGATGGAAAGACCGAGAGGAAAAAAATGAAATTAAAAAGCTATATTTTAGTGGGGTATCTAGTTTCGACTCTACTAACGATTTTGGTTGTTTTCTGGGCAATCCAACGAATGTTGATTGATAAAAGTGAAGTTTACTTTCTAGTTGGAATGACCTTGATTGCTAGTTTCATTGGCGCTGCAGTGAGCATCTTTCTTTTGTCGCCCGTTTTCTCTTCTCTGAAACATTTGAAAAAACAAGCTCAGGATATAGCAAGCAAGGATTTCAGTACAGAAATCGAAACCAAAGGCCCATTAGAATTTCAAGAGCTAGGCCAGGCTTTTAATGACATGTCCCACAATTTGCAGGCTACCTTTCAATCACTTGATGAGAGCGAGCAAGAAAAGAGAATGATGATTGCGCAGCTCTCTCACGATATTAAAACTCCCATTACCTCTATTCAGGTTACTGTGGAGGGAATTCTAGATGGAGTGATTAAAGAAGAGGAGCGGTTCCACTATTTAACCACGATTGGTCGGCAAACTGAGCGTCTAAACAAGCTAGTGGAGGAATTGGATGTTTTGACTCTTAACAGACAACCTCAAGATACTGCTGATGAAGAAGTCGAAGAGGTCTTTTTAGATCAGCTGTTGATTGAGTCAATGAGTGAATTTCAACTCCAGATTGAACAAGAGGAGCGGGATGTTTACATTCAAGTATCACCTGAGTCGGCGAAAATCAAGAGCCATTCTGACAAACTTTCTCGTATTCTGGTCAATTTGTTAAACAATGCCTTTAAATATTCAGAACCAGGAACCAGAATCGAGGTTCTTGCCCAATTAACAGAACAAGAGCTGACGATCAGTGTGAAAGACGAGGGGCAGGGGATCCTTCCTGAAGATTTGGGAAAAATTTTTAACCGATTGTATCGTGTAGAAACTTCACGAAATATGAAGACAGGTGGGCATGGATTAGGTCTTGCGATTGCACAAGAATTGGCCCATCAGCTTGGTGGTGAAATCACAGCAGAAAGTCAATATGGCTTAGGAAGCAAGTTCACATTCTGCCTTAATTTGAAATAAAGGCGTAAAATCTCTTTACAAATCGACGGATTCATGATACAATAACCTTTGTGTGAAATAGCAGCAGGGAAGCATGAAGCTCGTCAACAGGTGTCTTATGATAAGTAACCTTGGCTGTTTAGGCGAAGGGCATCTGCACGAATCAGGGCTTTCTAAGTGACTATTTCCACCGAATATTATTTATATCAGGAGGACATACATATGTCACGTTATACAGGACCATCTTGGAAACAAGCTCGTCGCCTTGGCCTTTCACTTACAGGTACAGGTAAAGAATTGGCACGTCGTAACTACGTACCAGGTCAACACGGACCAAACAACCGTTCAAAATTGTCAGAATACGGTTTGCAATTGGCTGAAAAACAAAAACTTCGTTTCACATACGGTGTTGGTGAAAAACAATTCCGTAACTTGTTCGTAGAAGCTACAAAAATCAAAGGCGGAATCCTTGGTTTCAACTTCATGCTTCTTTTGGAACGTCGCTTGGATAACGTTGTTTACCGTCTTGGCCTTGCGACTACTCGTCGTCAAGCACGTCAATTCGTAAACCACGGTCACATTCTTGTTGACGGAAAACGCGTTGATATCCCTTCATACCGTGTAACTCCAGGTCAAGTGATCTCAGTTCGCGAAAAATCATTAAAAGTTCCAGCAATCCTTGAAGCTGTTGAAGCTACTCTTGGACGTCCAGCATTCGTATCATTCGACGCTGACAAATTGGAAGGTTCATTGACTCGTTTGCCAGAACGTGATGAAATCAACCCAGAAATCAACGAAGCACTTATCGTTGAATTCTACAACAAAATGCTTTAATTTTAAGAAATATCTTACGAAAAGCCTACAACAGTGGGCTTTTTGTTTTACACTTTAAATCAAGATCTCTCCTATTTTACAATAAAAAGTTAATAGTGTTTTATCTTATATAAAGAGTAAGTTTATTAGACGGTAGTTAATATGCAGGAAAAGATAAAAACAAAAATTTTACAAAAAATCAGAAAAACCAGTTGACAAGCGTCAAAAAGTAGGTATAATAGAAAGAGT
>NZ_CAUTAP010000028.1:0-3181 GCF_963536705.1 uncultured Streptococcus sp.
AGCGCATAAAGAGGTCATAAGTGCGGGAGATTTCCGTGCGCAGCTGCTTGGTCTTACCGACTTCCTTGCTGGACTTGGCTACACGCGCTAGGGCTTCGGCCTTATCATAGTCTTCCTGAGCAGTCGTCACTGCGCTAATCACTGGTGAGAGTCCCAGCGTAGTCACTGCCGCATTGTAGGGCTCTTCCTTGAGAGTTTTGAGGAGACTCTTAATCTCAGCAGTTGCGACATCGTTATTATGCTTGGTGATATCCTTGTACTTAGTCAGGACTGGAGCCAGTGTCTCGTGGGCTTCCTTAAACTTTGCTTCCTTTATCTTGGCAAATCCCCTATGCAGGGTAAAGAGTCCGACCAGAGCGCTGTCCCGCTCCTTATCTACCTCAGCCAGACTTGTAGTCTGTTTCTTTTCCACGCTGGCTAGCTGTTTCTGGAACTCTTCTAGCTTGTTCGCAAAGGGCTCCAAGTGCGTGCTATACATATCTTCGTTTTTATTTGCCTTGACAAAGTCCGAGATGATTTGACGAGAATCCGTCATCAAACTTTCAAACTCACGGTGAGTAAAGTTGCTATAGGTCAGGGGACGAATGGTATAGTTAGTAGTCATAATAAAACCTCTCCAATAATTTGATAAACTAAGTATAGCACGTGGCAATAAAACTTTTACAAGGCTGCCCTGAAATGTCATTTTTTATCCCTGAATAACACTTTTTCAAAATCAAAGACATAAAATATTCCCACCCGACGATTTCTTTAACTTCAGATGGGAATTATTTCTCTTAAAAAATGGATTATCAGAGTATTTCACGCTTAGAATGCTTTAAAATTTTAACAAACGCTAATATTCGAACTTTAGAACATTTGGAAATTATAGCAAACTACAACATACGACAGATAGAAAGCGCGGATTTTTTAACAAATAGGACTATTCGAAACCTAGATTATCTAAATAATTTAGTAAATACTCGTATTCGGCCTTTAGATTGATTGGATATCTAGCCAGAGATGACTCTTTGAGTTTTTAATGATTACCTTTTTCTCCTATCTCCCCACTCTCAAGGGCTCGATACCTTCTTCAATCAGTTGGGTGTAATTTCCAATTCTTGGGTCTTCTTCATCTAACTCCCCCATCTTAGTGTTTCGTTGGATATTGGTCTCATTTTACACCTTTCATTATTGCACTGAAACATCTTCTTTTATAGTTTCTTCTGGCGGTAGAGATAAAAATCCCCAGTTCTTTTCAAACTGGGGATACTTTTATATTTTTAATTCATATACTTCCTGCCAGCCGGCTGGTCCTAATATACGCTGGGGCTGTTTGCTAAAACCAGTCTCTCGGTAGAGGTAGGAAGCAACTTGATTTCTCTCATTGACGCCTAGCATGATGCTTTTATACATAGGCAAATATTCTCTTATGAAATCAGGCAAGAGCTTCAGCGTCTGACTACCGTACCCTCGCATCCGAAAGTCTTCATCCGTTGAAAAGCTACGAAGGAGCAGGCTCTCTGGCTGACCGCCATAAGTAAACTTCTTTTCTCCAGCATCCAAGATCAGAAAGGTTACGATTTGATGTTCTACGAGACCTACGATGGCATAGCGATTTTCTAAGTCTGCGACAGCCTGGCTAGGATGGCAGGTAAATCTCAAGTCGGTTAAATGGTAGGACTGCAAGGTTTTTCTATCTGAACTTCGATAGAATCGGATTTTCATCTAAAAATCCATCCCATCCGGATTTGGTGCGCCACCGGCCAAACCGCTGACATTTTTGAGCACTTCCAAGTCCGCATCATCTAGCGCAATGCCAAAGCAGTCCAGATTGCTGGCAATCCGGCTCGGAGTAACCGACTTAGGCAGGGGCAGGAAGCCTTCCTGCAAGCTCCAAGCTAGAGCGATTTGGGCAATAGTCTTGCCATACTTGTCTGCCACAGCTTGTACGGCTGGATTTTGGAAGAGCTCTCCTTGGCCAAATGGTCCCCAAGCTTCCAGTAAAATCTCATGCTCACGGCAGAAGTTCACCGCCTCTGTCTGATAGACACCTGGAGCCAGACGGATTTGATTGACAGCAGGAGTCATGCGCGCTGTTTCAAGCAAGGCTTCTAAGTGATGAGGCAGGAAATTGCTGACGCCAATCGCTCGAATCTTGCCAAGATTATAAAGGTCTTCCATAGCCCGCCAGACTTCGGCATTGCGCTTTTTCCAAGCATCGTTTTCCCTCAGGGGTTTGGGATTAGGCCAGTGGATGAGGTAGAGGTCCAGATAGTCCAGTCCCAACCGCTCCATTGAGGCCGCAAAGGCCTCTTGAGCCTCCTCATAAGTATGAATGTCATTCCAAAGCTTGGTCGTGATGAAGAGCTCCTCCCGAGGGATTCCGCTGTCCTTGATTGCCCGTCCGACACTCTCTTCGTTCTTATAGATAGCCGCCGTGTCAATATGCCGATAGCCTGCCTTGAGAGCGGCTAATGTTGCCTGATAGGCTTCTTCGCCATCCTGAGCCTTCCAAGTACCAAAGCCCAGCACCGGAATGCCTACACCATTGTTCAAAAGATATTCTCTCATCTCACATCTCCTTTATAAGTTCCATCTACTGCCTTCAGCAAGGCAGCTGCTATAGTGTTCACAAGAGCAGAACTGCTCACTTTTTTTCCTTTTTCTTCAGTATTGGCTTGGGTTTAAAGATATTTTCCTTAGTCGGCTCCATACCTTTACTGAAAAAGCTATAGATAATGAAAGCTACTCCTGCGACAAGGATCAAGATTCGTCCAAAGATCAGTCCCGCCAGCAGTAAAACAAGTCCCATTATCAGAAATTTAGCATCAATTCGTTTCATAGCCTACTCCTGTTTACATTATAGTCTCATTATATCACGCCTAAGAAAGCAATTCAAATCTAGGCGAAGACTATCAAGTCGTCTGCCAAACAAAAAGAACAGGTTGCCCTGCTCTTTCTGAAAAATATAAGGAGACTAATTAAAATACCTGCGGTTCTCATACATGGAATCGTTCTTGACCATCAAGATAAGTAGCTACTAGCTCTAAATCTTTATCTAAGACGATAAAGTCAGCATCGTAGCCTTCCTTGATCTGTCCGCAGACATCATCAATATGGACTGATTTTGCTGGAATCAGGCTAGCCACTGTCTCTTATACACATCTGACGCTGCCGACGACTTAATAGGTGTAGATCT